>CAZTUB010000002.1:0-533124 GCA_964615905.1 uncultured Clostridia bacterium | reverse complement strand
AAGCACCTTGAGGTTTTCAAGCGGGTTGCCGTTTACGACTATCAAATCGGCCAGGTGAGCAGTTCGTCATCCTTGCCGAGAGGTCTTCGACCGCGTGAGCGACTCATAATGAAAGCTTAGCCATTTGGTCGCCGCGTGGCCAGCGGTCTATCCTACTGCTTGGCGCGACCGGCTCTGGCTTTCGAGACGATCTGTTTCACTTCGGCCAGCAGGGTCGGGCCGTGATAGGGGATGCCGTCTTTTATGGTCCACTCAATCCCGCCCGTGCGCACGGTCTTCCCGTCTTTGATCTGATCGACGCCGGTCGGGTAAAGCACCTTGAGGTTTTCAAGCGGGTTGCCGTTTACGACTATCAAATCGGCCAGGAAACCGACGCGCACGCGGCCGAGCCTGCCTTCCTGCCCCAGTATCTTTGCGTTGTTGCCGGTGGCGTGCTGTATGACCTTTATCGTGTGGAACCCGGCTTCCTGATGCAGCTCCATCTCGCGTATCAACCCGAAGCCGTACATCTGGTAGATAAATCCCGCGTCTTCGCCCACGCCTATCAGCCCGCCGCGCCGCTCGAACTCTCTGAGCGCGGCCATCCAAATTCGGTAGTTCTCTTTCCAGAATGTCTCGTCGGTCGAGGTCCAGCCGATGAAATACGACCCGTGGTTTGCAGGGTTGGGCCGGAAGTATTCTTCAAGCGTCGGGTGCAGGTACTCGGCAAACCACGGCTGCGACTGCGCTCGCTGCAGGTCGCGGCTCGCTTCGTATATATCGAGCGTGGGGACCCAGGCCACGCCCGCTTCGATCATACCGTCGAGCACCTTCATCAGCTTGTCCGGGTTTGCCTCGCGCCACAACCGCCCCGCGTAACGGAAGCGGTCTACTTCGTCGTTGTAGTTGTAGCTCGGCGGAAAATTCTGAACGCCGCCTTCGATAGCCGCGTCCGGTATGCCGTACCAGTGCTCTATCGTGGTCGCGCGGTTTTTTATCGCGTCCCACGCCGTTATCTCTTCGACGCCGATGTGATGCGCGATCCTGAGTCCCGCTTTGTGGGCTTCGTCGGCGGTCGCGGCATAGATGTCGCGGTCGCCGCCTATCAGCTTCAGCCCGTCTACGCCCATCTGTTTTAACTGGCGAACGCGGGCGCGAGCCTCTTCGCCGTTTCGCGGGCGCGGCGCTGAAAAAAAGAACGGGTAGACGAACAGTCGCGGCGCGGCCAGCTGGCCCTCGTTGCTCATTCGCCTCAGCTCAAGCGTCCGTTTGGTGTTGCTGCCCACGTCGCGGACTGTCGTTATCCCGCAGGCGAGCCACAGCTTCAACTCGTAGTCGAGCGGTTGAGCAACGCCGCCGCGCTCTTCCTGAACGTGGCCGTGCGCGTTTATCAACCCCGGCAAGACGTACTTGCCCGCCGCGTCTATCTCGACTTCAGCCGCCGGCCTTTTTACGTTGCCCGCCTTCAGGGCCACGGGGTCGAGCGGCACGATCTCGGCAATCGTGTTGCCCTCGATTATTATGTCCTTCAACCCGGAGGCGGGCGTGCCGTTGCCGTCAACAACCATCGCGTTGCGAATGGCCAGTCGCCCGTACCGCTTTCCGCTCGCGGGGCCTTGTGAAGTTTGCGCCCCCGCGAATTGAGCGGCCGCGACGACCGCTATCATTGTCAATACCGCAATGTGTGTGCTCCGGCACAACCGGGTAGTAATCATAGAGTAGTCTTTGATCCTTTCGATTTTTCGCAAGCAAGGTAGCAAGCCGGTTGCTTTTGCACAAGACGAGAGTGCAGACTTTTTATCAGTATGAGTCGAAAAGCTAGACCTGTGACATTGACCACGCGGGTGATGAGCAGATGGGCTCTGCCTCAACCCGCTGAAGGGGGAGACAAAGAGGAGCGAGGCCGCGTGCTGGTCGTCGGCGGCTCGATTGAGATGCCGGGGGCGGTGGTGCTTGCGGGAGTCGCCGCGCTCCGCGCAGGGGCGGGAAAGCTGCGTATAGCGACCGCGCGGCGTGTGGCGCGGTCCGTAGCGTCGGAGATTCCAGAGGCACGCGTTTTTGCGCTGCCCGAATCGAAAAGCGGCGGCATTCGGCCCTCGGCCGCAAACGATATTGCTCGCCGCATCTCGCAGGTCAGCGCGGCGCTTGTAGGGCCGGGGATGATCGACCCTAAAGCTGTGACGCGGCTGATGAAGCGCCTCGCTTCGCGCTTGAGCGGCGCGACCCTCGTGCTTGACGCGGAGGCCATGACTTTTCTGGCCGACGAGCCCGAAAGCCTTCACAACCTCGAAGGCGCGGCCATCATCACGCCTCACGCGGGCGAGATGGCCGAGCTTTTGGGCGAAGACAAAGAAGCTATCAAACGCGAACCGGCCGAGGCCGCACTGCGCGCTGCCGCGAAGTTTCAAACTGTGGTCGCGCTGAAAGGCCGGGAGACTTTCATCGCCTCGCCCGATGGAAAGGTCTACTGCAACAAGGTCGGCAACGTCGGGCTTGGCACTTCCGGGTCGGGCGACACGCTCGCAGGGATAATCGCGGGGCTCGCGGCGCGCGGAGCCCCGGCACTTCAGGCAACCGCGTGGGGCGTCTACCTGCACGCCCGCGCGGGCGACCGGCTGGCCGAGCGCATGGGGAGGATGGGGTACCTCGCGCGCGAGCTTTTAGCCGAAGTGCCGCACGTAATGGCCGAGTTCGACCGAACGCCAAAACGGGAGAAGTGACTTAGACCGGCGTCAATCCGATTTGCTCAACGCCAGGACTATCAGGTCATCTAGCCAGGTATCAAGGTCAAAGTACCGGGCCTTCCAATCAGGCATCAACCGGTCGAGCAGTAAACCTTTACCCATCCCCAGGTGATAGAAGACCGTTCGGCTGCGTGCCGTCCGGCCCGCGTGCTTAACAAGGAACAGCCGGTTCTTATAAGTCTTATCCCACAATTGCCGGTAAGCCGCAGCGCCGTAAAGCTTGCGAAAGGCTTCCGTCGGCTGGTAGCTCGCGCTCGCGGCCAGCTCGGCCATCTTATACTCGGTGTAGAACGCGATCCCTTCTACCCATTCTTGAAACTTTGAATAGCTGTAAAGTTTTTCGGTCGCATCCTGCGACTTCAAAAACCGCCGGTAAACTTCTATGCCCTCCCGCGCCGTGCCTGCGCTGTATTTCGCGTCATCTTTATCTTCGCTCGTGGCGGCAAGGTAGACGAGATAGCTCTGTAGATGAATGAGCCTCAACACATCTGCATCAGTGTAAGGGAAAGGAAAATTGAGCTGCCATGACGCGTCCCGGTCGGGGCCAATTTTCAGCGCGGCTATTTTACGGCTGGCGTCTTTAGACATCTGCCAGACATGAAACATCTCGTGGATAGCCGTCAGAGCCCATTCGGCGTCCCGTTTTCCGATGGCTGAAGGGCGACCTATGACGACCGCGTTAATGCCTTCGATGTCGAACGAGGCCGAGAGGTTCGGTTCGAGGACTCTCTTGCGGGCCTGTACACGCTTACCCGGCCAGACGCCGCTTTCAATTGGCTGGAACCCGGCGGTCGACTCAGGGAAATCAATCGCATACTCATAATCCTGAGTTATATAAAGCATAGGGGCAGGGGTCCGGGTCCAGCCCGGCCACAGCTTGTCGCCGAGCGTTTTCCAGAGGTTGTACGACTCCGCGATCAAAACGGCTTCTTCGTGAGTTACCTGCGGAGGAAGAGCTCTCTGATCCTGAAGCCCGTCTCTTCCTCTTGCAGGTACAATCGTAAACAGGCTGAAGGCCAGCCCCAGTAATAAAACTCTTCGCATTTGTCACCCCCGTAAAAGCGGCGCATGCCCGCGCCGTTTAAGCGCGAATCTATTTCGCAAATTTTTCCGGGTAGCGGCTCCGCTCTAAAAAAGCCTTGAAGTCTTTTATCTCAAGTATGTCGCGGATGGCCTGGCGTTTGTCCTTTGCGTTCTCGTAATACGACCGGCAAATCTTATAACCAACGTAGTAACCGAGGTCGCCCGGCCTGTCTTTGACGGTTGCGCCGTTGTACATCCAGTTCCTGATATTGGTCGTCTCCATATCGGCCTGGAACTCTCGCCACAACACCGCTTCGTTCTTGTCGCCGTAAGCCTTCTGTACGGGGTTGATCGTCTCCCCGGCAATCAGCTCGCTTATAAAATCCGCGCTGCCCTCTTGAATCGACTTGCCGAGCACCGTTTTCGGCTCAGGGTAAACTTGCGTGAAATGAACCAGCTCGTGAGCGACGATGGGGGGCAGTTTCTCAATCGGTTTGAGGACCGATT
Source organism: uncultured Clostridia bacterium (assembly GCA_964615905.1). GTDB lineage: Bacteria > Acidobacteriota > Blastocatellia > UBA7656 > UBA7656 > DATLMR01. The sequence continues at coordinate 528,871 of CAZTUB010000002.1, read as the reverse complement.
TCATCCAGTCGGGCAACTCTTCGCGCGGCGTCTCAGGCGTCAAGCCGTACATCTCTGTGCCTATAAGCAGACCGTTTCTCGATGCCGTCCCGCCCGTGTTCGAGATGCCGATGACGAAATAGACATCAGGGAAGCGAGCGCCGGGGTAGAGCTTCTTGAGACTGCGAAAGCTCTTGCGCATCTGCTTCTCCATCTCCCTGACCCGCAGAGTGCTAGGGCGGATCGAGGCATAATACTTCGGCAGCCTGTCGATTGTTTCGACCAGAACTTTGGCGCTCCTGATTCTCAACTGCACAAAGTCCTTCAACCCCGTGCTGCCTTTGTCGAGATACTCTGTTTGAAAGACTGCGATCCTTTTCTGGCGGTCCGTCTCCTTACTCGCCAGATCGAAAGCCCGCCAGAAATTATCGATGTCGGATGTGACGAGGCGGGCTTTCTCCGGGTCGCGGTTCACCTGCGGCTCGCTCGTTTGAGCGGTGGAGGCGAATGCGCAGGCGGCGATAGCCAGGGCAGCCATTACGAGTCGTTTCATAGCCTTCTCCAATTTCGGGACTTCTATAATTTCGGGTTGTCACTTTTTAACTTCTCCAGGCGAACTTTACAACCCTGTCGAAGCCACCGGTTTTGCGCCCGCCGAGCCGGGGTGTATATTATGACGACCTTAAGGTTTTCAACTATCTATCAGGAGACGTGAATGAGATCAACTCTTGCTGTCCTCTTTTTGCTGTGCTCCGCCGCGACAGGCCTGGCCCAGTCCAGGCCGCAGGCATACGTAGGCGCTCAGATCATACCCATAAACGGGCCGGTTATTTCAAACGGCGTGCTGGTCGTTCATCGAGGAAAGATCGTAGCGGTCGGCCCCGTCGGCTCAACCGCGATACCTTCGGACGCCGAGCGGCACGATGTCGCGGGCAAGGTGATTATGCCGGGGCTCATAGATTCGCACAGCCACATCGGCGGCGGGTCCGGCGGCGATTCGACCGCCGCGCTCCAACCCGACGTGCGCGTGTTGGACTCGATAAACGCGCGCGACACGGGTTTTCAAAGGGCGCAGGCCGGGGGCATCACTACCGCCAACGTCATGCCGGGATCGAGCCTGCTTTTGAGCGGGCAGACCATCTACGTCAAGTACAAGGACGGCCGCGTTCTCGACGACATAGCGATCAAGGACGCCCAGGGCAACATCCTCGGCGGGTTGAAGATGGCCAACGGGACCAACTCGATTCGCCCGTCGGGCCCGCTGCCGGGCACGCGGTCAAAATCCGCAGCGCTCGTGCGCGAGCAGTTCTTAAAGGCGATGGACTACCGCGAAAGGGTGCGCCGGGCGAACAACGATCCAGCGAAGATGCCGCCGCGCGACCTGGCCATGGAGGCGCTCGTCGAAGTTCTTGACGGCCGCCGAACCGTCCATTACCACACGCACCGCCACGACGACATACTTACGGCTATCCGCACCGCCAAAGAGTTCGGATTCCGCCCCGTGCTTCATCACCTGTCTGACGGATGGAAGGTCGCGGACGAGATAGCCCGCTCGGGGCTTGCCGCTTCTTTGACCGTGGTCGACAGCCCCGGCGGCAAGATCGAAGCCCTGGACGCTTCTTTCGAAACCGGCGCGGCGCTCGAACGCGCGGGGGTGATGGTCGCCTTTCACACCGACGATTACATAACGGACTCGCGCTTCTTCCTACGCTCGGCGGCGCTCGCCGTCCGCGCAGGCATGTCTCGCGACAAGGCTCTCTACGGCCTGACAATGGCAAACGCCCGGATACTGAAGTTGGAGGACCGCATCGGCTCGCTCGAACGCGGAAAGGATGCCGACTTCATCATCCTTTCGGGCGACCCGCTGAGCGTCTACACGCACGTTTTAGAGACTCACATCGAAGGCGTCAAAGTATTCGACCGGAGCAACCCCGAAGACAGGCTGTTTGCGGTCGGCGGCTACGGAGCGAGCCGCGATCAGGTCGTCCACCTCCATTACGAACAGGAGGACGACCGCTAATGCTTACCAGACGAAATATCATCCTGGCGTTCTGCTTTATCGCGTCACTTATGACGGCAGAAGCCTCTGCGCAAGTAGCCGTGCGCGGCGAGACCGTTCATACGATGAACGGGGCGGCGATCAAAGACGGCGTGGTCTTGATCCGCGACGGTAAGATCGAGCAGGTCGGTCCCGCCTCGCGGGTCCAGATACCGGCCGGGTACAGAACGCTTACGGCAAAGGTCGTCACGCCCGGTCTTATCGACGCGCACTCGGTCGTAGGGCTTTCGGGCCACCTGAACCAGCCGCACGATCAAGACCAGCTTGAGACTTCGTCACCGGTTCAGCCTGATTTGCGCGCGGTCGATGCATACAACGCGCGGGAGAGGCTGGTCGCGTGGCTCAGGAGCTTTGGCGTCACCACACTGCATACAGGTCACGGGCCGGGCTCGCTGATTTCGGGCCAGACCATGATCGTAAAGACGCGCGGCGACGAAGTCGATCAGGCCGTCATAGTGCCGACGGCGATGATCGCCTCGACGCTCGGCCAGGGCGGCGTCGCCCCTGCCGGACGCGCGCCGGGCACAAGGTCGAAGGCCGTAGCCATGCTTCGCGCAGAGCTGTTAAAGGCAAGAGATTATGATTCCAGGTGGTCCGCCGCAGCCGACGACAAAAAGCCTGCGCGCGATTTGAGAATGGAGTCGCTCGCTCGCGTGATAAAAGGAGAGATACCGCTGCTTGTCACCGCGCACCGCGCCAACGACATCCTGACCGCGCTTCGGGTAGCAAAAGAGTTCAACATCAGGGTCATCCTCGACGGCGCGAGCGAAGCGCACATGGTCACGGATCAGATCAAAGCCGCGGGTGTTCCCGTCATCCTTCACGCGACGATGTTTCGCGCGACGGGCGAAGGCGAGAACCTTACGATGGAAGCGGCTTCGATACTGCGGAAGGCAGGAATCAGCGTAGCGCTTCAAAGCGGGTTTGAGCCTTACGTCCCTAAGACGCGCGTCGTGTTGTTCGAGGCGGCGGTCGCGGCAGCCAACGGCTTATCTTTCAATGACGCGCTCGCCACAATAACGATTGACGCGGCCCGCATACTCGGCATAGCCAACCGCGTAGGCTCGCTTGAGCGAGGCAAAGACGGCGACCTTGTCTTGTACGACGGCGACCCTTTCGAGTACACCTCGCACGTAACCGCCGTCATCATCGAAGGCCGGGTCGTGAGCGAAGAGAAAAGATAAATAAGTTCCGCCCTGATAGATCAAATAAGGCGCAAGCCTTCGGGCAGGGACTCGCCAAAGATGCGCAGGGCGTCCGCCTGCGCGGGCGGCGCGTGTTCGCGCAGGGCGTGAAGGAGGTCTTCGGAGGCCTGTGCGGCCTCCAGTCGCTTGATCAAGCGCGCTCGCAAATCGTCCGTTATGTCGCGCTCGCGATCAAGCGTCCGCGCCCCGAGTTGGACAATCGCCGAGGCCACGTCCGGGTTTGTCGGCCCAAGCTCAAGCAGCGCTTTGATCCACCGCGACGCGACTTCGACAGGCACAACGCAATTGAGCGGGCCGTAGAGCGGGATTCGCGCGCCCAGCCTTCCGAGCGACCACAGGAAGCTTTTGTTCAACGGCTCGGCTTTTATTTTGGCGAGCAACTGGTTTCCGAGCGCGACTCGCGCCCCCGCCGCCAGGTGTTCGAGGCTCGCGAGCATGCGCCATCCTTCGCGCTCGATCTGTGTGTTTATGCGATTGCCGCTCTTTCTTCCGCCGATGCCGAGCGCGGCCATGTGTCGCTGGTAAAGCTCTTGCTGTTGCCCCGCGTTGAGCCCTCCCGCAACTCGCCGCCACAGCACGAACCACTCGACCTGGCATTGAATATCTTTCGGAAAGACGAGCCCCGCGAGATAGACCTTTCGCGCCTCGCTGATCCGCCAGTCGTCGACCGGAGCGCCAAAGCCCGGCCGCAAACAGAAGCCGAATAGATTCAGCCATCGCGCTTCGTGACGCGCGCTCTGTTTGCGCCCCTTTGCCGTCTCCGCCAGCACGTCGCACAGCTTTCGTATCGCGCCCATTGGCCATCCGTCTTTGCCGTACCCGATGATAGACTCCAGCTTTCCCGTGAGCGATTCGGGCTGAAGCTGCTCGCCTCTCGCCAGGTGGCGCGTGTCACCAAAGACCGCGCGAATCGCGTCAGCGGCAAGCCCAATCGTTTCGTCCGCGATGACTGTCTGTGACTGTTCCTCGCCGCCGTCATCAATAGTTTCGGGTTCTGCCGCCTCGCCCCTCAACTGAAACTGGAGTCGCCAGCGATGCTCCGTCTTTAGCGACTCGCACCAAAGTTCGAGCGTGCCGACCTCTGTAAAATTCACCCTCAGTTGCACGGCAAGCTCCGCCTGCCTCGACTTCTTGCCGAACCGCAGCACAGTGATGAGCGGCGCGTGGCGGTGAATCTCTCCTTGATCGAGCGTGACTACATCACCGTGATTGTCGTGCCGCGTGGTCGAGCTATAAAGCGTGAAAGAGACAGGCCGGTTTGCAAGCACCGCGAAAGCGCGTTCGCCTAGCTCAAGGCTCGTCCCTTCTTCGGTCCCGCGAGGCATCACGCACACGGCTTGAACGCGGTCGCTCGCTTCCGCCGCCGACTGGACGCCGATGTAGTAAGAGCGCGCGCTGCCGCCCCGCACGCGCAGGCCGCCGCCGCGCCTGACAATGCCGTAGTAAGCCGCGCCAACGGCCACAGCGGCTTCAGGGGCTTCGTTGCTCAACACGCGCGGCCGCCACCGCTTGCCGCGCTCTGCGAACCACCCGGCTATCGCTTTGACGATACGCTGCCGGGTTATCTCTGGCGTAAAAAAACCGCCGTTGAAGAGAATCGCGTCCGGTCTCGCAATCGAGCGGGCCTGATCTTCTGAATCGAGATCGGCGTCTGCGGTCGCGCTTCTTTTCAAGAACTCGGCCAGGTGTCGGGTGATCGCCGCTTCGGTCGCGTATGGAAGCCCCAGCTCGCGCAAACCTGTGCGCGCAGCCTTCGCGGGCAAGTCGTCTGCGGAGGTGAGCGGCAAAAAGCCTTCGAGCAAGACCTGCTCGACTTCATCGCGCGTCAGCTCTGTAGCGAGCGAGCCGCCGATGACAGAGCGGCCTTCGCCCATTACCTGCACGGTCGCGCTTTCGCGGTCGGGGTCGGCCAGCAACATCTCTTTTGCCAGGCAGCACTGGCGTGTAAGCGCGTTTCGCTGGCGGAGCGAGAGTCGCGGGCGGGCGAGTTTTTCTTCGGCGAGCTGGCGGAGCGCGAGGTCTACGTTGTCGCCTCCGAGCAGCAGGTGCTCGCCGATTGCCGTGCGCTCAAACTGCACCTTGCCCTCGATTATAGACGCGCGGATCAAGCTGAAATCGGTCGTGCCGCCGCCCACGTCGCAGATCAGGATAAGCTGGCCGTCTTTCAGACTCCGTTTGAGCGTGCCCTGATGAGCAACCATCCATGCATAAAAAGCGGCAAGCGGTTCTTCAAGCAGGGTAAGGTTTTCAAGCCCCGCGTCTCTTGCGGCCCGGACGGTCAGCTCGCGCGCCTCCTCGTCGAACGACGCGGGAACGGTCAGCACGATCTCCTGCTGCTCGAATCTCGCCTCGTCGATGCTCGATGCGAAAGCATGGTTCCAGGCGTCTCTGAGGTGAGCTAAATACTGTGTCGAAGCTTCAACAGGAGAGTAAGCCTGTTCGGGCCGGTCTGAGTTCCAGGGCAGTATCTTCGCCGTGCGATCAACCGCGTCGTGACAGAGCCAGGACTTTGCCGAAGCGATCTGTTGACCGGGACGGAGCGCGCCCTGCTCGCGCGCAAAGACGCCCGCGACAGCCTCCGCGCGATCTTGCCATGGCATGCGAAGGCGATCATCGCCGTGTTCGCCTTCACGCGCTATAAAGAGAAATGACGGCAGCGTCGGAAGCTCTACGATCTCGCCTTCGGCCACGAGTTGCGGCACGCCGAAGATATGAATCTCCGGGGCGTCTGTGCGCGCAGCCTCAGCGGTGTCGATATAAGCGACCGCTGAATTCGTAGTGCCCAGGTCGATGCCGATAAAAAAACGACTCATACTAAACGGGGAGAGTGACAAGTAAACAGTGACAAGTGACAAGATGGAGCGAACCGATCAATGTCAAGCCCGCTCTTTCTTGTCACTCGTCACTTGTCACTGTTTACTCTTTGTCGCGGATGTTGAATTCGAGCTTCCAGCGGTGGTCGCCTTCGCGCGAGACGCACCAGAGTTCAAGCGTGCCCATCTCGGTCACACGGCTTTCGAGCCTTACCGGCAGCACGGCGTCTTCCTGACCGTCGAGCTTCAGGGTTACTTCAAGCGGGCTCAGCTCTTGAATCTCGTCGCCCCAGTTTTCGATTATCCCGCCGATCTGGTCGTCTTTGCGAACGGTCGAGCTGAGGAACCGGAACTCGGCAGGCTCGCCCACGACAAGCCCGAATTCCCTGTCGGCAATGTCGGCTTCGGTCCCTTCTTCCATGCCGAACGGGACCACACACAGCGCCTTTAGCGGCGCGGGCATGCCGGGCACTGCGGGCATGGCGCTCTCTATGCCTATGTAATAAGTTCGGGGAGCGCCGCTGCGTATGCGGACGCCGCGACCGCGCCGCGCCTGCCCGTAATAGACCGCGCCGCGCGCAACCGCGTGATCGAGGTCGGGCGCTTCAAGCACCTCTACCGGCTCGAACCCTTCTTCGCCGAGCCAGCCGTTCAGAATCTCGACCACGCGATCTTGAAGCGCGGCGGCCTTCATCACGCCGCCGTTAAAGAGCACGTGTGTCGGCGCGGCCACCCCTGTCGCGCCGCGCCGTATGCCCTCGGCTTCCGGCCCTACACGCGATTGCTCCGCGAGGAACCGCGCGAGGTGCTTGCTCACGGCAGGGTCTGCGGCGTAGGGCAGCCCAAGCTCTTGAAACCCTATGCGACGCTGGCGAGAGGGGCTGGCGTCGCTCGCCACGCGCGGGAAGAACCCTTCGACCAGTACCTGATTCAAATCTTCGCGAGTAAGCTCCGTCTTGATCGTGCCGCCGACGAGCTTTGTCCCTTTGCCCAGGATGGTGACAGGCTGCTTCTGGCTCTTAGGGTCGGAGAAAAGCTTCTCTTTAGCGATGCGGCACTGATGCCAGAGCGTCTGCAACTGCCAGGTATCTATCTTGTGGCCCTGCTCTTCGAGCCGCTGTGCGAGCAGCCGCGCAAGCGCGAGGTCCATATTATCGCCGCCAAGCAGTATGTGGTCGCCCACGGCCACGCGCTTCAACACCAGCTCGCCGTCTTCTTCTGAAACCGTGATGAGGCTGAAATCGGTCGTGCCGCCGCCCACGTCGCAGACCAGAATCAGGTCACCGACTTTCACGCGCTTGCGCCATCGATCACCCTGTCGCTCTATCCAGGAATAGAACGCCGCCTGCGGTTCTTCGAGAAGCGTCACCTGTTTCAACCCGGCCTCTTCGGCCGCGCGAAGCGTAAGCTCGCGCGCTTCTTCATCGAACGACGCGGGAACCGTAAGGAATATCTCCTGGTCTTCAAGCGCCAGGCCTTTCTTCTTCCCTGTGATCTGGCTGTTCCATGCCGCGCGCAGGTACGAGAGGTAGCGCGAAGAGGCTTCGACGGGAGAAAGCTTCTGGACTTCGTCGGGCGAGCGCCACGGCAGTATCGGGGCCGCGCGATTGACCGCCGCGTAAGACAGCCATGATTTTGCCGAAGCGACAAGCCGCACAGGGTTCTCCGCGCCGCGCTTGCGCGCAAGCTCTCCGGTTACTATCTGCGGTGCCCCGTCCCAGGGAAGCGCGAGCGACCCCTTGGCAAAATCTAGCTCGCCGGGCACGTAAAGAAACGAAGGCAGAAGCGATTGCTCCGCCACTTCGCCCGGGTTGGTCAGCTGCGGTATGGGCTGCACTTGAATCGAGTCCCCGTCTTCGGCCGTCGCCGTGTCGAAGAATGCGAGAGCCGTGTTCGTAGTTCCGAGATCAATGCCGATGATATACTGCGTTTCCAAACTGTTCTCCTAATCGTGAATCGTAAATCGTGAACCGTGACAAGAAAGAAGAGAGTGACAAGTGACAAGTGACAAGTGACAAGAAAGAGCTGTCGCCAAGCTAGCGGTTTCCTCTTTCTTGTCACTTGTCACTTGTCACTGTTTACTCTCCTCTGACTTGTCACGGTTTACGGTTCACGGTTTACGATTCAAACTTCCACCTCAGCCGGGGCGATGATTGATCGCGCATCGCCTTCGGGCAGGGGCGGCAGGGTGATTGAGGTTACGCGCCAGCCTTTATGCCGAAGCGTTGCGTTGAGCGGCGGCTGGCCCGTGACGTTGCCGATGAGCTTGATGGCGGCAGGGCTGAACCCCGGCTCGACTGTAACGGGCTTGCCCTCTTCTGAAGCCAGCACGGGCTCAAGTTTTATGTAACGCTCAAGCGATTGCCGGCAGCTCTGCTGTAGGTCGCGCACAGCCGCGCCTATCTGCGCATCCGAGTACGGGCTTATGTCTTCGGTAAAGAAATCTATCAGCCTGCCGTCGCGTTGGAGCAAGGCGAGTATCTGCACGGCGCGATCAGGGGATTCAACCGTCTTTGGCTGCGCGGGGGCGGGCCTCGGCTCCGGTCCCGGCGCGGCAGTCGATTGAGGCAACGGCAGAGGCGCAACCGTCACCACTTCGCGGGCGATGTCTTCGGGTATCTCGCCGCGCCCCGCCAGCGCGAAAAAAGACCGGAACGCATAAGATAATCGTTTTCCAAATCCAATCATAAATCCTCCCTGACCGCCGCACAGGCGCGCGACCTTCGCTCTGAACCAAACTTCAATGCTACAGGCTGGCCCGACGACTTGGCAACTATCGCGCCTCACGGGGCGCGTGCTCGCCAATCTGCGCGGGTTGGCTGTATAATTTCGCCGTTTCAGAAAGGAGCCTAAATAGTGTCGGACCAGACCCCTATCACAGTCCTGTGTCTTGCCAGCTACGAGAAGGGCGCGGAGTTTATCCGCGAGTGTAAGCGACAGGGCTGTCGCGTCTTTTTACTTACGATTGAAAAGCTCTCGGAAGCCGACTGGCCCCGCGATTCAATCGACGACATATTCTACATGCCATCGATCTCTGACCGCGACGATATTATCAAAGGCGTCAGCTACCTGGCGCGTCACCAGAGGATCGACCGGATAGTCCCGCTCGACGATTTTGATGTGGAGACGGCCGCCGTTCTTCGCGAGCACCTGCGCATCCCCGGCATGGGCGACACCACGGCGCGGCACTTCCGCGACAAGCTGGCGATGAGGGTCAAGGCTAAGGGCGAAGGCATTCTCGTTCCCGAGTTCATACACGTCCTGAATTACGATGCGCTCGCGGACTTCATGCGGCGCGTGGAGCCGCCCTGGGTCCTCAAGCCGCGTTCAGAAGCCTCGGCCGTCGGCATAAAGAAAGTGAAGCGGGCCGACGAGCTATGGCCGCTGCTCGACCAGCTAGGCGACCGCCAGTCGTTTTATGTTCTTGAGCAGTTCATACCGGGCGACATATATCATATCGACTCGATTGTCTCAGAGCGTGAAGTCGTCTTTGCCGTGCCGCACAAGTACGGCCACCCACCTATGAACGTAGCGCACGAAGGCGGGATATTCACCACTCGACGAATCCCCGAAGAATCCGCCGACGCGCAGGCTCTCGAATCGCTGAACAGGGAGTTGCTTGCCGCGCTCAACCTCGTGCGCGGCGTGACTCACACAGAGTTCATCAAGGGGCGCGACGACGGGCGGTTCTACTTCCTTGAGACCGCGTCGCGCGTGGGCGGGGCAAACATTGCCGATGTCGTGGAAGCCTCTACGGGAATCAACCTGTGGGCCGAATGGGCCACGATAGAGATAGGGCGCGGCGAGCGGCCTTACGAGCTGCCGCCTTACAAAAACGACTACGCGGGGATAATACTGTCGCTCGCCAGGCAGGAGCACCCAGACACGTCCGGGTACAACGACCCTGAGATCGTCTGGCGCTTGAACAAGCGATACCACGCGGGGCTGATAGTCGCTTCAAAAGACCCGAAGCGAGTCGAGCGGTTGCTCGACGGATACACGGAGCGGTTCTACGAGGACTTCTACGCGACGCAGCCGCTTCCCGAAAAGCCCACTTCTTAAAAGGTGACAAGTGACAAGTGACGAGTGACAAGATAGAGCAGAAGCCGCGTTGGTTCTTCCCCCCTCTTTCTTGTCACTCGTCACTTGTCACTGTTTACCGCTGCCACGGTTCACGATTTCAGGCCGGGCACGGGTTCCAGCTCTATCCGGCATTGCCAGGCGAGGCTTGCGCCCGTCTGGTTTCCGGTAAAACCCGTGGCCCGGCCTGAAACTTTAGCGGCCTCGACCGGCGCGGTCGCGACCGTTATGGTAATTCGGGTATGCGGGGCGCGTGTGCTTCTGCTGCGGATTCTTCTTCAGCGAATCCATAACCACTTCGACAGCCTTTTCAAGCTGAGGGTCGCGGCCCGCGCGCCACGCTTGCGGATCGAACTCGACCTCTATGTCGGGCGCGATGCCGATGTTTTCGGCCTCCCACTTGCCGTCTTTCCCGTAAAAGGCAATGCGCGGCGCGTTGACGCGAGTGCCGTCAACGAGAAGCGGCTCGCTATAGATGCCGACGAGCCCGCCCCACGTCCGCTTGCCGATCAGCGGGCCGATGCCTGTGCTTCGGAAGTACATCGCTATCGCATCGCCGCCCGACCCTGCGTACTCGTCGATTATCATCGCCTTGGGCCCGAAGATCGCCCCCGTAGGAGTGGTGATCTCCTCGCCTTCACGCGTGACCATGTAGCTCAAGAAAGGGCGACGCAGGTAATCGATGATGTAGTCGGGAACCGAGCCGCCGCTGTTAAACCGCTCGTCGATCACGGCCCCTTCTTTATCAACCTGCGCGAAGAAGTAGCGGTTGAAGTATGTATACCCGCCGATGTTCGTGTCGGGCAGGTAGACGTAGGCCAGCCGCCCCCCGCTCAACTGCTCGACCTTGCGGCGGTTGTCTTCGACCCACGCGAGCGACCTTAAACCCACTTCGTTATTCGTAGGAACAACCGTGACTTCACGCGAGTTTGCGCCCGTTGGGTCCGGGCCTACTTTTATCAGCACAGACTTGTTGGCGGTCGATTCAAAGAAGCCGTAGACGTTGTCGGTCGAGCGCAGCTCGCGCCCGTTTACCGCAAGCAGGTACTCGCCCTCTTTTACGTTGACGCCGGGCTGCGTGAGCGGCGCGCGGAGCTGCGGGTTCCAGCTCTCGCCGTTATAAACCCTGGCGAAGCGGTAGCGGCCGTTCGCTATGTCGTAGTCCGTGCCGAGCAAGCCGCCGGGCACGCGCTTCACGTCAGGCAGATCGCCCGCACCGACATTGAGGTGGCCGACCGTCATCTCGCCAAGCATCTCCTGCATGAGGTACGTCAGGTCCGCGCGGTGCGCGACCGCGCGCAGGTAAGGCTCATAGCGTTTCTCTGTCGCTTTCAGGTCCAGCCCGTGATGCTGTGGATCGTAGAAGAAGTCGCGCTCGATCCTCCACACTTCGCGGTACATCTGATTCCATTCCGCGCGAGGGTCGACATAGACTTCCATCTCATCGAGGCGGATAGCGCCCTCGCCCGGCTTCACGGGCTGCGGGCCTGTCGATGCGATAAAGAAGCGGTTGCCGAGGGCGTAGAGCATCTTCTCGCCGTTGTCGGAAAGATCGAAGAAGTTTATGCCGTCAAGCACCTTGTCGGTCTTCCGTTTTTCGAGGTCGAATTTGTGAAGCGCGAACCCGGCGAAAGCGAACGGAGCGCCGCTTATAGGCGGGTTCTCAAGCAGGTAGACGACGCCCGACTTGCCGGTCGAGACGGCCTGATAATCGCGCGCAGGGACGGGCAGCGCGAGCGTGCGCTGCGTTATCTGATCGAAATCTATCGTTACCGTGACAGGCTCTTTCTTGTCGGGCGGCTTCATGCCTTCCGGGGCTTTCTGCGCGTCTTGAATCTTCTCTTCATCGCTTTCAGGCGCGAGCGGCGAAGGCAGGTTCTTCGACAGCACTATCGCATAAAGGTTGCGCGTCACCGCGTGCGGGTAGCTCGACATGTCTATCCACCCGGTGGTCGGCCCCGTGTTCGTGCTCGCGGCGAAGTAGAGGTACTTGCCGTTCTTATCAAACACCGCATAGCGCGCGTCGGAGAGTCCGTCTGTCGCCTGGGTCGACTTGCCCGTCTCGATTGAGTAGATAAAGACCGCGTGCATGTGGCTTCTCAACTGGCGCGTGTAGGCGACCCAGCGGCTGTCGGGCGACCACGCGGGGTCGAACGATTGCGCGGGGCTTTCATAAGGGTTCGTGTCTATGCGGACGGGCGTAGCCTTCGCAAGATCGACGTACCATATGTTGAGCCGCTTGTCCGTGTAGAGAATCTTCTTGCTGTCTGGCGACCACGTCGGCGAGTAGTAAAACGAGGGCGGGTTGCCGAGGTTTATCTTCTTGACTTCGCCCATGCCGGTCTGGTCGCGAAGGTGCAAGGCGTACTCGCCCGACTCATCCGAAAAGTATGCGATCCACTTCCCGTCGGGCGACCAGGCGGGGTCGCGCTCGGCGGTGCCCGGCGTATTCGTAAGGTTGCGCGCGTTCCCCTTGTCTGCGGGGACCGAGAGAATCTCGCCGCGTGCTTCGACAATCGCCCGAACCCCTGTTGGCGAGAGGCTGATCGTGCTTATGCGGTCTGCTACTTTGTCGTACCGAGGGCGCGCGTAGGGCATGTCGCCGCTCACACGAATGCTGACGCGCTCGGCTTTGCTCGATCTGGTATCGAGCAAGTAGATGGTTCCGAACTGCTCGTAGACTATAACGCCCGGCCCTGCCGACGCCGACTTGATGTCGAGGCCGTTATTCTGGACTACCTGCGAGACCTTCTTTGACGCGGTGTCGTAAGCGAACAGCGTCACAGGCCCATTGCAGTCTGAAAGGAAGTAGACCTTGCCTTCGATCCACATCGGCGTGTAATCGTTCGAATTGTCGCGCGGTATCTGCTCGACGCTCGAATCCGCGAGATTGGCTATCCACACCTTTGTCGTGCGCCCGCCGCGATAGCGTTTCCACACTGTGAAAGCGCGTGTGGTCGGCGAATATGCGAGCCGCGAGCCGTCCGGCGAAAACGAGCCCTCTTCGGCTCTCGGAAGCGGGACCTCCGCCGGAAAGCCGCCTTCGAGCGAGATCGTAAAGAGCCGGTTGAATTTGAGCGAGTTGCTCTTGCGGCCCGAACGGAAGAGCACGCGGGCAGAGTCTCGCGTCCACCCCGATGCGAAGTCTGCGAGCGGGTGATAAGTCAAACGACGCGGCACTCCGCCCTCCGACCCGACGACGTAGACATCTATATTGCCGTCATATTCGCCCGTGAAGGCGATCCATTTGCCGTCGGGTGAAAAGAGCGGGTCCGTCTCGATACCGACGCCCGCCGTCAACCGCTTCGCGTCGCCGCCCTGGCGGCCCACTACCCATATATCGCCCGCATAAACAAATGCGATCTGAGTCTGGCTCACGGTAGGCTTTTGCAAAAGCGTCGGCTCTGCCGTCTGGGCAAAGCCTGTCGCGCCCCCCGCGAGAAACAATAGAATAAAGATCAAGTTTTTAATCACAGCGCTCCACTCCTTTTTAAAATAGTGACAAGTAAACAGTGACAAGTGACAAGGAAGGGGCGAGCAAACAGGCCGAGCCCGGTCTTCTCTTTCTTGTCACTTGTCACTTGTCACTGTTTACTTTCACTGCCTTTGTACCGGGTTGCTATCTCGTCGAGCATGCGGCGAAGCTCGCTTTCGGCAAGCCACCGCCCTCGTACCATTACGCCGGCGCGACGCGAAACGTTCGATAATGACTCAAGCGGGTTTGCTTCGAGCAAGATCAGGTCGGCCCATTTGCCGACCTCGACCGTCCCTGATTCAGCGAGCGTGTTGAGGTAGACGGCGACGTTTCGCGTCCCTGATTCGAGTATCTGGAAAGGCGTGAGCCCCGCTTCGCTCATCACCTGCATCTCGCGGTGAATCGAAAAGCCTGGCACGTTCCACAACTGCGGCGCATCCGTGCCGAGCATGATCTTTGCCCCCGCGTCTTGCAGCCCTTTTAAAATCTTCTTGCGAATTTCGGCCAGCCGCCGCCCGATCTCCGGGTCCATGTTGGCAAGCTGGCCCTTTCGGTTCTCGCTCCACTGGTTGAGCATCTGCGGCGGGATGTACTTCATCTCCTCGCGGCTGCGAAGCGCCTCGGCCGTTTCTCGCGAAAAGATGTTTGCGTACAAGACCATGGTCGGCACGGTCCACACCCCCGCGTCGCGAGTCGCCGTGGCAAGCGCGGCGATCTTTCGCTCGTCGAGATACTTGTGCAGTTCTTTCGCGCGCGTCTGCGGGTCGGCGCTCTTTACGGGCGAGTCGTCGGCTTCGAGCAATTCGATGTAACCGTCGAGGTGCTCGATTGTCGATTGCTTCGCTTTGAGCGCGCCCGTCAACCCGACCGCGTTCGGGATGTGACCGGCAAACGGGATGCCGACTTCGCGCGCGGTTTTGACTATGCGGTCGTAGGCTTCGACTGAAAGCCCCTCGTGTATCTTGAGCAGATCGAACCCCGCGGCCTTATAATCGCGAACGAGTTTTTCACCCGCGTCTGCGCTCGTCACGTTCTGGCCGCCGAGCGCGGGGCTCGCGGCATAGATTCGCGGGCCGAGCGCCTCGCCTCTCGCCACGCGGTCGCGCACCGCCACGTGATTCGGGAAGCCGTACATCCCGCGCACGGTCGTCACACCGTTTATGACAAAGAGCGCGAGCACCGTGTCTATCTCTTTTTCCCCGGCCTGCGCGGGCGGCAGGTGGCCGTGCATCTCCGCGAGCCCCGGCATGAGGTACTTGCCGCGCCCGTCCACGCGGCGCGCGTTGGCCGGGATGGCAGTCTTATCGGCCGGGCCGATCTTTTTGATGCGACCGTCCTCAACGATCACAGTCTGTTTTTCGATGATGCGCTCGCGGTCCATCGGCACTATGTTCACATTCTCAAACGCCACAACGCCGATTGCTTGCTCGCTCTGCTTGGCGGCGCTTTGCCTGCCTTCGCTACGCGCGGGCGAAACCACGCCCGCGCATAGCGCCGCCAGTATAAGCACGCACAGTCTCGCCTTCATAAGGCTTACACCTCTTCTTAAATTTTTATCCACTGTGTAACTGGTAAACCGCGACAGTTGAGACTGCTGGCCAGGCGCTTCAACTATCGGTTTGCTCGATTAACCGGCATTGGCCGTAGGCAGCTTCTTATCGACGCGCGGACGGTTGGGACGCACGGCAAGCTCCCATGCGGTCTTGTAGATAGTGCGCGTTACCTTCTCCATCAACTGGTAATCGATCTTATCGGCCGTGTCCGAAGGCTTGTGATAATCCTCGTGCGGGCCGTCCGTGTAAAAGATTATCGGGATGCCTTTGAGCGCGTAGTAGTAATGATCGCTCCGGTAGAAGAGCTTCTCCGAGTCGTTAGGGTCGTCGTATTTGTAGTTGAATTTCAGCTTGAGATAAGAGTTGTTGACCTGTTCGTTCAACTCGCCAAGCTCTGTGCTCATCATCTTCGAGCCGACGATGTAGATCTCGTGCGGCCCGTTCAAATCCTTGTTAGCAGGGTTGCTGTCGCCGGGCTTTTTGCTCCGCCCGATCATGTCAATGTTGAGCTGCGCGACTATCTTGTCGGTCGGCACTGTGGGGAACATGTTGTAATACTTCGCGCCCCACAACCCCTTCTCCTCGGCCGTGTGCCAGACGAAAAGTATCGACCGTTTGGGCCGCTGGTTCGACGCAAAGACTCTGGCCATATCGAGCATGGCGACCGTGCCCGAACCGTCGTCGTCCGCGCCGTTATAGATCGCGTCGCCGTTTACAGGGTTGCCTATGCCGACGTGGTCGTAATGCGAGCCTATGGCGACATACTCCTGTTTGAGCGTCGCGTCCGAGCCTTCGACAACGCCGATCACATTGCTTGTCGTCGCCGTCTCAGGCGTGGTCGCGACGTTTATCGTAACGCTCTTTTGCGGGTTTAACGCGAAAGAGCTGCCGGGGTTGTTCTCGGCTTTCCGCTTGAGCATCTCCGCGCCCGCGACCTGCTCGCCTTCAAACAGCAGGTTGACCGTGTCGGGCGAAGCGGTTATGACCGGAAGCTTGAACCGCCCGCCGCCCTCTTCTTCCTGAAATTTCTCTACCTCCCACTCCGAGGTCTTCGGCGCGCTCGCTATTGCCTGCTGCCAGTTCGAGGCAATCTTCGGCTGCGGTATCGCGATCACCGCGAGCGCGCCGTTTTTATGAGCGTAGGTCAAAGGGTCGATCCAGTCCTCGCCATGCTTCCCGTTTTGCAGGTCGTGGTAGAAGACCCCCTTCGGCAAGCCCGTTCCCAGCACGACCAATATTTTGTCTTTAATATCGATGCCGGAGTACGGGTTGATGTTTCTGGCCTTGATGACCCACCCGTTCCCTGCATAAACGAGCGGCGCGCTCGCGCTCCCGCCTCGCGGCATGGCTATAAAGCTCTCGCCGAGGGCGAGCGCCTTGCCGTTAAGCTCTACGCGGGTCGTCGCGGCGTTGATCTGCTCGCGCCGCAGCCGTATCGGCTGAAAGTATGTGCCGTTTTCGCCCGCAGGTTTCACCCCCCACAGCGCCAGGTTCATGGCTATAAACTTGGCCGCAAGGTCGAGCCCGCGCGAGGGGGTGTCGCGGCCTTCCATCTCGTCCGACGCTATGAAATGGAGGTACTCTTTCAAACGAGCAGCGGTTATATCGTCAGCCCCGTTGTTGCCGTTCGAGACAAGCGAGACGACCCGGCCCGCGCTTCTTTGAGCATAAGCGGGACCGACAGGGCTCGCCACGAGGCCGGTCAGCACGAGGGCCGCTAAAAGTAATCTTCGCATCTATCCTCCGCCATTCTTAAATTAACTCTTATAGGATCGGTCTTATTATAGCTCAATTCTTTTAGGACTGGCGGCCAGTGGGAAAAGTTATAGGGGCAGGAACAAGCCCGCGCCGCGCGCAGCACCTCTTGCGCCATTGCCCCTAATCTGTGTCGCTATATACCTGGCTACCGCTTGAACGACCTCGAATCTATCCCGTACTGCTTCAGTTTCGTGTTGAGCGTAGTCGGCTTAATATTTAACATACGCGCGGCTTTGAACTGTACGCCCTGCGATTGTTTCAGGGCGGACGTAAGCAGCGCAATCTCGTACTCTCTCACCTCTTTGTTCAGGTCGATCCCCGCGTCGGGCATCGACTCTGTGGCCGCAGGCGGCGTGTCAAGCATGTGCGCGGGCAGGAATGAGCAATCCAGACGCGGCGGGCGGGATTGCTGAACCATGTGGTTGATGACCCGCTTCAGCTCGCCCACGTTACCGGCCCATTCCTGTCGCTGCAACGCCGCGATGGTTTCAGGCGCGAGCTCGCGCTCTTCTTTGCCGAGCTGACCGCAGAACATCTTCATAAAGTGACGGCTCAGCGGGTCTATGTCGGCGGTCCGCCGACGCAACGGGAGCAAGGTCAGCTTGTCGCTCACGCAGATCGAGAACCTCTCAAGCGCAGACCGCTCGCCGACGGGCGCAGCAATCGGCTGCTCCGAGCCTAGAATTATGCGAGTGTCGACCGGCTCGAACGAGTCGCCGCCGAGACGGCGAAACTCACCGTGGTTGATCAATCGCGCGATCTTCACTTGAAGCGACGGCGCGAAGCTCGTCAACCCGTCGATGTAGATCGTGCCGCCCTGCGCAGACTCTACCATCCCGTTTTGAACGTAGAGGCGGCCCGACTGCTGCGAACGTATCGAGCCGAACAACGCCGCTTCGATAGATTCGCTCGAAACGTGCTGGCACGAGATGGCCACAAACGGCCCCGTCGCCCGCGCGCTGCACCTGTGAATCAATCGCGCTAGAAACCGCTTGCCCGTCCCCTGCTCGCCCTCAAGGATTATAGGGTTGTCGTGGCTCGCGTGAGCCGCAATCGCGGCGCGGGCCTCTTCGGCCCACTGGCTTATCCCCACCAGCTGGCGCTCGATTAACTGCTGCGGGTCAACTTCCGTCTCCCCCCAATACCACGTGCGAGGATCGCCGCTCATCAAATTTTCCTTAAATACCTGCATAACCAGTCCCCTCTACTTGCCCGGCGCTGAAGACGCCCCCTCTGCTCGACCGACCGGGCAATAAATCTTGGAGTGCCCTTAGCCATGACCCCGCATTTTTGGGTCTCGTGAAGTCTATACACGAAATCCAATAATTTGAATTCTTTTGGGATGAACTGACTTCATAGCGGTATGAGTTGGCCCAGTTCTGTGATGAATCGCAAACCGCGCGGGCTCAATTGTCTAAAAACATTACCCTCCCGGCTCTATTCCGGGCTGTCTAAGTGTAGGAGTTGTGACGTTTAAACCGGGAGCCACAGCCGCGCCGGTGGCAACAGCGGCGGCTTCAATCTGGCGGCGCAGGCGCAGCCTGTCGCTTCGGCAGGTGTAAAATCTACGAAATTTCGTAGAACGGTCTTGAAAGCTGCTTGACGGCGATAAACGAAGGCCGGTTAAAGCGATTTGCCGACAAGCTCGTTCAGCTTGTCTCTGTAGCTGCGCGAGAGCGTCAACTGAACGCCGTCTTGAAGGATGATCCTGTACTCGCCGTGGAACCAGGGCTGAAGCTCCTGTATGCGCTCTATGTTGACGATGGCCGACCGGTGTATGCGGAGGAACTTCTTCGGGTCGAGCTGCGTTTCAAGCGCGCTCAGGGCTTCCCTGAGCAGGTAAGACTCTTTGCCGGAGTGCAGGCGGACATAATTGCCTTCGGCTTCGAGCCAATCGACCTCCTCTGTCTTGAGAAAGAAGATGTGACCGTTTGCGCGGATCACCAGCCGCTCAAGGTATTCAGGCTTGGTCTTTATCTCGTTTAAGGCCTGAAGCACCCGTTCGGTCAGATCGCCGTTTCGCGACTCAAGTATATGTTTTTTGGCCCTTTCCAGCGCTTTTTCAAACCTCTCGCGGTCAAAAGGCTTTAGCAGGTAATCGAGCGCGTAGACTTCAAAGGCCCGGACAGCGTACTGGTCATAGGCGGTTATAAAGATGACCGTGGGGATGAGGTCGGGGTCGAGCGCTTCGAGGACTTCGAACCCGTCAGTGCCGGGCATCTGTACGTCTAAGAAGACAAGGTCCGGTCGGTGTTCACGGACGGCCTTGATGGCCTCCTGTCCGTTTGCGCAATCTTTTATGAGTTCAATGTCGGCGTAGGCAGAGAGCATCTCGCGGACTCTCTCGCGAGCAAGCGGCTCGTCATCCACGATTAATGCTCTTATGCGCGCCGTTCCGACCATTTGATCCCCCCCTGTAGCGTCTTAAACGATCAACTGGTATGCCAGGTTCGATTTTGAATGGGATCTCAAGCGTGACGGTCAGCCCGCCTGTGGGAGCGTCGGTAAGGTCGAGCCTGTGCGCCTTGCCGTAAAGCTGCTCGAGGCGAGCCTGCGTGTTTGCCAGCCCCACTCCCTCTTTGAACGACTGCCCCGGCCCTCTTTGCATCCCCGGACCGTTATCCGTCACCTCGACCTGAAGGATGTCTTTATGGCGGGCGGCCTGTATCTCTATACGCCCCGGCCCCGTGTGCGCGCTTATCCCGTGGCGTATGGCGTTTTCGACGAGCGGCTGAAGAATCAGGTTCGGCAATCTGGCTTCGAGCGCATCGGGCTCGATATCCATGTGAACCGTCAGCCGGTCTTGAAACCTTATCTGCTCGATCTCAAGATAGCACTTCAAAAACTCAAGCTCCTCTTGAAGCGACACCTCCTGGTTGCCGGAATTCTCAAGCGTCAGCCGGAGAAAGTCTCCCAACCTGGCGATCATGGTGTCGGCCGTATCGACGTTCTTATAAAGCAAGGCCGAGATCGAGTGGAGCGTGTTGAACAGGAAATGCGGTTGAAGCTGCATCTTGAGCGCCTGCAACTGCGCCTGCGCGAGTTTTGCTTCAAGCTGCGAGGCGCGAAGCTCGCCTTCGCGGTAACGGCTGTAATAATCGAACGCGTTGCTGACGACGACGATTACCCAGTAGGTCATCATCCCGTAATCGAAGTAGGAATAGGCTAGCTGCAACAGCCGCGCAAAAGAGAAATCCCTGCCCGGCGGCGCTAAAGAGAGCACAAACATCAGGTCGTGTATGGCGACCATCGAAAAACCTATCACAGGGCCTATCGCCACATGCACGAGCAGGCGGCGCACCCACCGCTGCCGGTCGAAGCGAAACCTCCGCGCGAGCCAGAGCATGAACGGGGTCAAAAACGCCCAGAGGTAGGCATAAGACATCTCAAGCAACATCACGCGGTACAGAGGTATGGGCTGGCTCGTAAAGTACGTCGCCAGATACAGTTGGCTGGAAAAAAGCAGCCCAAGAATTGTCCAGACCCCCAGGATGAGCCCGAATCGGAACCATCGGCGCTGCCAAATTTTTTCTAAGTCCATCTTGACCTCGGCTCTGCGATCTTTGCCCTGTAAGAACTGAGACGCCCGCGTCCAGGCCAAACCGCGCAGGCTCACGCCATCCGGATTTGACCACTAATCTTGATCTTCTTTGAATTGCTCCAGCCAATTCGGCAGACAGACGGAGTTACCTGTTCAACTCAAGACAAACCGCCGACGGGCGTATGTCCTCAAGTGAAGTCGCCTGATCTTCGTTCGGTGCGTCGAGCCAGCGGAAGAACGAAGAAGCTGCCGGAAGACTGAAGGTTCGGTGCCAACCCGCAATTCTATTAAACCATATCCAACAGAAAAGCAAGACGTGACGAGCAGGCTGTAGCTTGTGACAGTATGGCCTGGAGCGGGGGCGAATCGCCCCAATTCGAGTATTGTTTTTAAAATTACACGGGCGCGAGCCCGGTTGCTTTTACCGGGCGGAGGCTCTATAAACGAACCTCGATGGAGGGCAAAGTGACCGGACACGCCTCAGATGGAAGGGCTTCGACAGAGCGAGAGTCTATTGCTCGCCGGTTTATGACGGGCGATTTGCTGATTCTCGCTCTGCTCGCGCTGGTAAAGGTGGCGCTGCACTTTCTCACAAGTCACCGGTACGGCTATTTCCGTGACGAGCTTTATTACCTTATCTGCGGCGAGCACCTCGACTGGGGCTACGTCGACCAGTCGCCGTTGATCGGCGTCATCGCGTGGGCGGTGCGCGCGGTTCTGGGAGATTCGCTCTTCGCTGTTCGCTTTCTTCCGGCGGTGGCGGGCGGGCTGCTCGTCTTCTTGACAGGATTGATGGCCCGCGAGCTTGGCGGCAGCCGTTTCGCGCAGGCGCTCGCCGCCATCTCGATCATAATCGCGCCGATCTACCTGGCCTTCTCCTCCTTCCTTTCGATGAACGCATTCGAGCCGCTCTTCTGGACAGCGGGCGCATACATCGCCCTGCTCGCCATCAAAAGAGATCAGCCTCGGCTGTGGCCGCTTTTCGGCGTGGTGGCCGGTGTCGGTCTTTTGAACAAACACTCGATGATCTTTTTCGGGTTCGGGCTGGTAGCGGGGCTCGCGCTTACGCGTGAGCGAAAGCATTTGCTGAGCCCGTGGATGTGGCTCGGCGGCGCGATTGCTTTCATAATCTTTCTGCCGCACCTCGTCTGGCAGGTCAACCACGACTGGCCTATGGTGGAGCTTTTGCAAAACGTCACGGTCTCGAAAAACGTCGTGTTGTCCCCGCTCGATTTCTTCCTCCAGCAAATCCTGCTTCTGCACCCGCTGACGTTCCCTGTCTGGATGGCGGGGCTTTACTTCTACTTCTTTTCGCCCGAAGGCAAGAAGTACGGGCCGCTCGGATGGTGCTATGTGGTTATGCTTGCGACTTTCATAATCTTGAAAGGCAAAAACTACTACCTGGCACCCGCCTACCCGATGCTGCTAGCGGCGGGGGCGGTGCTCACAGCTCAATGGGCCGACCGGCGGAGCTGGCTTAAACCGGCGATCACCGCGCTCCTGCTTATCGGGGGAGCGATACTGGCTCCGTTCACCGTCCCCGTATTGCCGGTCGAGACTTTCATAAGCTATTCAAAGACAATCGGTATAGAGCCGCCAAAGACCGAAAACAAAAAGATGGGCAGGCTTCCGCAGAACTACGCGGACATGTTCGGCTGGGAGAACCTGACCGCCACGGTCGCGGGTGTCTATAACGGGTTGCCTGACTCTGAGCGGGCCGCGTGCGCTATTTACGCGAGCAACTATGGCGAGGCGGCGGCCATAGATTTTTTCGGCAAAGCCTACGGGCTGCCCAAAGCGATCAGCGGTCACCAGACATATTTTCTGTGGGGCCCGCGCGAGTACACCGGCGAGATAATCATCAGCGTCGGCGAGAGGCTGGAAGACTTGCAGGAGACGTTCGACCAGATCGAGCAGGCCGCGCTGGTCGTAAACGAATACGCCATGCCGTATGAAAGCAACCTGCCTGTTTACGTCTGTCGTAAGCCGAAGCTCTCGCTTAAAGAAGTATGGCCTGAGGTAAAAAAGTACGAGTAGAGCAAAACTCCTTCCGGCTTCGAGCCTTGCGAGCCGGGGCGCAAGCGTGCTAAAGGAAATGATGGGCGCATGAAGGCAGCGCCTGCCACTGCCGGCAGCATCAAAAGGAAGGTGACAAGTAAACAGTGACAAGTGACAAGACAGGATAGACTGTTACCTCGCCTCTTCTCTTTCTTGTCACTTGTCACTTGTCACTGTTCACCTTCCCTGAGGAGTTTTTGATTATGCGAATATATGCTCTGCTGTTCTCCATTCTACTTTTAGTCTCGATACCGAAATCTATGACGGCACAGACCCAATCGGATGAAGCGAAGGACTTTCACTCCTACTCTAACCCTGAGCAGGTCGTGGTCAAGCACGCCGATCTTGACTGGGACGTGCTGTTTGACCAGAAGGTTTTGAAAGGGACCGTCGTGCTGACGCTTGAGCGTAAAGCGAAAGGCACTTACCCGCTGATTCTCGACACGAGAGACCTGACGATCACAAAGGCCGAAACCTCCGTTGACGGCAAGAGGTTCGAACCGACGACTTTTACCGTCGGCAAGGCAGACCCGATACTCGGCGCGCCGCTCACGATAAAGCTCCCGACGAAGGCGACAAGGGTCCGCGTCTCTTACTCGACGAGCCCGAAGGCGTCGGGCCTGCAATGGCTCTCGCCCGAACAGACCGCGGGTAAGAAGCACCCCTTCATGTTCTCGCAGTCGCAAGCTATACACGCTCGAAGCTGGATACCGTTGCAGGACACGCCGAAAGTCCGGCTGACCTATAACGCGCGCGTGCGCACGCCTAAGGAACTGCTGGCGGTGATGAGCGCGGCCAACGAGATCGACACGCCGCGCGACGGCGACTACAGCTTCAAGATGGTTCAACCCATCTCTTCATACCTGATAGCGATAGGCGTGGGCGACATTGCCTTCCGTCCGATTGGCAAGCGGACGGGCGTTTACGCCGAGCCGCTCGTGGTCGATAAAGCTGCGACCGAATTTGCCGATACGGAAAAGATGGTCGAGGCCACAGAGAAGCTCTACGGCCCGTATCGCTGGGAGCGGTATGACCTGCTCGTGCTCCCGCCGAGCTTCCCTTTCGGCGGCATGGAAAACCCGCGCCTCACGTTTGCCACGCCCACGATAATCGCGGGTGACAAGAGCCTCGTCTCGCTTATCGCGCACGAGCTTGCGCACTCGTGGTCGGGCAACCTTGTGACGAACGCGACGTGGAGGGATTTCTGGCTGAACGAAGGATTCACGGTCTACCTCGAACGAAGGATTCAAGAAGCGGTCTACGGGCGGACGCGCGAAGAGATGGAAGCGGTGCTTGGCCGCCAGGATGTTGAGCGCGAGATGGCGGCGCTTGAAGAGCGCGACGAGATTCTCCACGTCGACCTGAAAGGGCGCGACCCGGACGAGGGGTTTACAAACGTGCCCTACGAGAAAGGCGCGCTCTTTTTGCGCCATCTCGAAGAGACGTTCGGGCGCGAGCGGTTCGACCGCTTCGTGCGCGGCTACTTCGACCACTTCGCTTTTCAGAGCATAACGACTGCGGACTTCGTCGCTTATCTGAAGAAGAACCTGCTCGACAAGAACCCTGAGCTGGCGGCGCGCGTGCCGGTCGAGGAATGGATTTACAAGCCCGGCATACCCGCCTCCGCCCCGAAGG
Organism: uncultured Clostridia bacterium; assembly: GCA_964615905.1. Lineage (GTDB taxonomy): Bacteria > Acidobacteriota > Blastocatellia > UBA7656 > UBA7656 > DATLMR01. The sequence continues at coordinate 504,715 of CAZTUB010000002.1, read as the reverse complement.
CCGTAAGCGACGCGTTCGCCAAAGTCGAGCGGCAGGCCGATCAGTGGCTCAAAGGCGAAACGACCGTGGCAAACCTTGACGCCGCAAGCTGGACCACACAGGAGTGGCTGCACTTTCTTAGACATCTCCCGGCCGACATCGACAAAGCGAAGATGGCGGAGCTTGATAAACGGTTCAACCTGACCGCGTCGGGCAACTCTGAGATAGCGCACCAGTGGCTCTTGATGGCCATACGCAGCGGCTATGAGCCCGCAAACGCGAGGCTCGAACAGTATCTGACCACGATAGGCAGGCGAAAGCTGATAAAGCCGCTTTACGACGAGCTGGTGAAGACCGAAGCGGGGCGCGAGCGTGCGCTCGCCATCTACCGCAAGGCAAGACCCGCTTATCACCCCATAGCTGTGGCCACTCTGGATGAGGTCGTGAAGTGGGAAGATAAGAAATAGCTAAGAAATAGCGACAGGCGAAACGCGGGAGCCGAAGCGAGGAGAGATGTGTGTCATCCTCCTCGCCTTTTTTTGGAATGATTATTCGACGCCGAACGAGCCGATAAGCATCTGATCGTCAAAATAGATTCTGAGCACCGCTCTGTTATCGACGTTCGTCAGCGTCACTTTCAACTGGTCGATGAATTCGGGGGCCTGGTGCTGTTCAAGCGTCATCTTGGCCAGGTATGGACCCGACAGCTCGCCCGGAAAGAAGGCGAGCGCCCAGCTCCCGTCGATATTCCTCGCAAGCACAGAGTAGTCCCCGGCATACAAACCCTTGTTGGCGACGTAGAGGTTCCCTTTCGATGTCAGCTTCATCTCGATGCGAAGCTTCGACAGGTCGGTCCGCCGGAACGCTTCGCCGTATTCGAGCGTGATCTCCTTCTTGTTTATGAAAGCAGAGATGCGAGCAGGCGTAGCGTTTGCCGGAGGGCGCGGGCGATTCGCGTTGCCTGACGCGGCAGATTTTTGTGTCTCGGCGGCGTTCGTGCTGTTCCGGCTCGGATCATTCGGCCCGCGCGAGGCGCAAGACAGCGCCGGAAATATCCCGACAAAGATTACCAGACTCGTTAAGGCTCGCCGCATCCTTATCCCCTTTGCTCAAATATAACGCGGCGCGCGCAGGCGATAAAGCCCGCAGGGTAGCGCCGCTTGACTTTGAATTCGCTTATGTTATTACATCAACCCGATTATGAAGATAACGATCATCGGCGGCGGACCGGCGGGGCTCTACTTCGCGATACTGATGAAGAAGCGCGACCCGTCGCGCGAGATAAAGATAATCGAGCGCGACGGGCCAAACGACACCTTCGGCTGGGGCATAGTCTTCTCCGACCAGACCTTTTCATACCTGAAAGAGAACGACGAGGAGTCGTTCGCAAAGATAGTTGCCAATTGCGAAATATGGGACAACGTCGACGTGGTTCACAAAGACCAGAGGGTCACTATCCGTGGCAACAAGTTTTCGGGAATTGCTCGAATCGCTTTCCTGAACATTCTGCAAAAACGGTGTCTCGATCTCGGCGTCGATATAAGATTTCGGACGACGATCAACGAACTTTCGGAGCTTGAGTCGTGCGATCTTCTCGTCGGCGCTGACGGGGCCAACAGCCTGGTCAGGCGGACATACGCCGCAAAGTTCCAGCCGCAACTCGACACGCGCCATAATAAGTACATCTGGCTCGGCACACGCCAGTTATTTCACGGCCTCACACTCACGTTCAGAGAGAACGAAGACGGCGTATTCATCGCGCACTCTTACAAGTTCAACAAGAGCACCAGCACCTTCATCGTCGAGACGGACGAGCAGACCTGGCTCCGCGCAGGCCTCGACCGCAAGAGCGATGACGAGACCTGTCGCTATCTCGCCAGGGTCTTTGCGGCCGACCTCGGAGGCCACGAGCTTTTGTCGAACAACTATGTCAAGTGGCTGAACTTTCTGCTGGTCAAGAACCAGAGATGGCATCATCAGAACGTCGTGCTGTTAGGCGACGCGCTGCACACGGCCCATTTTTCAATCGGCTCAGGGACAAAGCTCGCGCTTGAAGACGCAATCGCGCTGGCCGCCTGTTTTGAAGCGGGAGACGACGTTGCGCGCGCGCTTTCGGAGTTTGAGAGAACCCGCAAACCGGTGGTCGACCGTATTCAGGAAGCCGCCGAGTCGAGCCTGCTGCTTTTTGAGAACGCGAAGGACGAAATGCATCAGGCCCCGATGGCTCTCGCCTACAAGCTCATGACGCGGAGCAAGCGTATTGATTACGAGAAACTGCGCAAGCGCGACCCGCAATTTATAGCTGCTTATGACGAGTGGCGGCGCTCATCCTCTTAAAGAGAAGATAAACAGGCAGGCTTGCCGCGAGCACCAGCGCGCAATATATGCTGTTTTCGGTGTCGCTCAGCACAGCGCCTACGAGAAAAGCTACGGAGCCCGCGAGCGCGAGCGCGGTAGTAACAGGATAGCCCCACGCCTTATAAGGTCTTGGCAAGTCCGGCTCGCGTTTCCTCAAGACGAAGAGCGATATAAAAGAGATTGTGTAACTCGCAACGAAGAAGAACGCGAGCACCGCGATGACCTGGTTGAATGTCCCGCTCAGAATGAAAAACGCCGCGACCAGCGTGCCGACAAGCAAAGCGACGGTCGGCGTGCCGCCTTCGTTTACCCTGACCGCCCGGTCTGAAAACAGCCCGTCGCGGCTCATCGCAAACAGCACGCGCGAAGCCATAAGGTGACAGGCATTGATCGCGCTCAAAAGCGAGACGATCATGACAACGCGTATAACGGTGTCGCCGACTGCTCCGAATACCGCTTTGGCGAGCGCGCCGACCGCAAGCGTATCACCCGCGATCTTTGACACAGGCAGCACGTACAGGAGTGCGAGGTTTACGAGCAGGTAGATTGCGATTACCGAAAGCACGCCGCCGAACATGGAGCGCGGGATGTCGCGCCCGGGGTCGCGCACCTCTTCCGAAAAGTATATGACCCCTGTCCACCCGTCGTACGTGTAGATAACAGATTGCAGCGCGAGTATGACCGCAAGCAGCGTCATGCCGCTCACAGGACCGCTCGCGGCGGCAGGCGCGGTCGCCGGATCGAGCGTCGCCTGGTTGCTCCCAAGCAGAAATGCCGCCCCGATCAGCAAGATGAAAGCCGCTGCCTTTACCAGGCTCGTGATCTGCTGCGCGAGACTCCCCCACCTTACGCCGCGCCATTGCAAAAGAGCGAAAGCCACGGCTGTAGCGAGCGCAACCGGGACGGTCTTGCCCGCAAGCGGCGGAAGCAGGGTGCCCGAATATTCCGCGACGACTATCGCAAGCGCGGCCACGGTCCCGCATGTCGAAATCCAATCGCTCCACCCTACGACGAACCCTGCGTACGGGCCAAGGGCGCGGTGCGCAAATACATACTGGCCGCCGGATTTCGGAATCATCGTCCCAAGCTCCGCGATAGAGACCGCGCCGAGCAAGGCGTAAATCCCGCCCGCGACCCACACGCCTATAAAGAGCGCGGGGTCGGGCAGGTGCTCGGCCACGACGCCCGGGGTTCTGAGTATCCCCGCGCCAATCGTGTTGCCTATTATCACCGCCAGCCCAAAGCCGACTCCGAGAATACGCAGCAAACGGCCGCGACGCGCGAAATCTTTGGCGACTGGCTCGACCACCGGTTTTCTTTGTTCAGTTTTCAGTTGTTAGAAAGAGAGGTTGAATATCAATCGAACGGCTGCTCGGCTCTAAAGCTCAGCCCTAAAGCCCCGACAGGGGCCTGCTCCTGTGCCCGCGCGCGCGTATAATAGCTGTAGAAGAAAAACCCCGCGGCGGCCAGAAGCAGCAGCGAGATCAGGCCGAGGATAAATATCCAGGTGTAATTTTGCCGCCGTGGCGAGCGCGCAGGGGTGTCAGGTTCCTGCTCGCGCAGCGTATCGGCCAGTTCCGCGTCCTCGTCCGCTCCCGTATCAACTTCAACCGCGTGAAGCTCGGCCGCGCCTACCTGAGCCGCTTCGATCTCAGCCGCGTCGATAACAAACTCGCCTGTCTCCATATCGGTTTGAGGGAGGGTCAGGGCTTGCGTTATTCCAAGACTGTCTTCGGCTTTGGGCGAGGGCGGCGCGAACCTGCGGCTGATCCCCGCGGCGTTCTCGTTTATATAGTCGTCGTTCAGGCTCTTGAAACTGTCGCTGATTGAAGAGTTGACCGTGGCCTCGCACAGGGCCGAGCCGTCGAAACGCGCGACGATCACCGTGATGTTATCTTCGCCGCCCCGCTCGTTTGCGATCTCTATCAAACGGCGGCACGCGCTCTCAAGATCGTTTGCCTGCTGCACCACCTCGCGCATCTCGTATGCGTCGATCTTGTTTGAAAGGCCGTCGCTGCACACCACAAGGTAATCGCTCCGGCAAAGCTCGACCGAGGTCAAAACGACCGTGACTGCGGGCTGGGTGCCGAGCGCCTGCATGATGACGTTTTGCGGGACGGCGGCCGCCTGTTCGGGCGTGATCGCGCCTGCGTCGAGAAGCATCTGGGCGAGCGACTGGTCTTTTGTGAGCTGTTTGGCCTGCTCGCCTCGCATAAGGTATGCGCGGGAGTCTCCGACCTGCCCGATGTAGGCGATCTCGTCGTGGACGAGCACAGCCGTGATGGTCGCGCCCATGCCGGAAAGCTCAGGGTTCTGCTGCGCGTGCTCCCAGATGCGCTCGTTCGCCATCTGTGTTGCGAGCGACAGCCGTTCGGCCGTCTCCATTTCGAGCGGCAGGTTCAGCAGCGCGTCTTCGATTGAGGTTACCGCAAGCTCGCTTGCGATCTCGCCGGCGGCGGCCCCGCCCATGCCGTCAGAGACTACGAGCACGGTGCCCCGCTCTCCGATCTTATGGTCTCTTATTTCAGGCCCAAGCCCTGCTTTGCCTGTCGAGAGGTCCGCGACAAGGAACGCATCCTCGTTCCCGCTGCGGAGCATGCCCACGTCTGTCTGTGCATAGACTGAGACAAAGACTTCTTTCATCAGGCGGCCTTTCGGATGTAGTTTATAACACCCGCTCCGTTTCAAGAATTTAAACTTCGAATCTAAAAAGCTGCTTGCCTATTAACACAGTGTCGCCGGGTTTAAGCTCGACTTCGTTTCTGATCTTTATGAAAGTGCCGTTTCGGCTGCCTTCGTCTACGAGCACAAAGCTCGACCCGCGACGAACGACCCGCGCGTGGCGGCTCGACATAAAGCCGTCGTGCGGGAACGAGATGTCGCCGCTCGTGCGCCCCACGACCGTCTCGTCTTTAAGCTCGTATACATCGCCCTGCTGCCCGCCTTCCATGATGAGCCGCAAGCGGCCTCGCGGCGGCGCGGGGACCGACGACATGGCAATCGTCTCATTAACAGGTATGGGCGCGCCACACTGCGAGCAGAATGCGCTGCCGGAACTGTTAGGGTGGCCGCATTGCGGGCAGTGGAGCGCTTCCGAGGCCTGGTCTAAAAGCGAGCCCGAATTGACAAGCTCCGTCGCCGGGTAATCGTGTCTTTGCTGCGAGAGGTCGGGCTCGATAGGCGTGCCCTGCTCCATCGGCTCGACTCTCACGGGCTCGGCCACAACCGTTATCAAATCCTGCGGCATCTTCTGCGCGTTCGGATGCGAAGCGAAATCCCCGGCTTCGGCTTTGATCTTGCTGCCGCAGTGCTGGCAAAAAGACCACCCCGGATCATTGATCGTTCCGCAGCTCGGACAGACCGAAGACCGCGACCCCGCGGGGTCTGTCCGCTTCTGCGCGTGAGGCTGAACGTTTACGATGACCGTCGGCGAGATCGAATCGATCTCCTCGGACCGGGGCGAGTTCGCTTCCAGAGGGTTGCCGCATAGACGGCAGTGCGTAACGGTCTCGTCGTTCCTGGCCCCACAATTCGGACAACTCACCATATGCTCATGCGCTCCTTGGATTATTTCCCCTGTCGGTTATTATACGTAATGACCTATTTGTTTGAAACGGTAAAGCTGCGCAGTAAATCCTGAGAGCCGAGAGGAGCACGGATGGACCCTGAAGAGCGAGACAATCCGCTTCGCGAAGGGGCGCGTATAGAACGCGTCGCGGACCCCTCAATCGTCGTCATCTTCGGCGCGAGCGGCGACCTGACGCAGCGAAAGCTCGTGCCCGCGCTCTACCGCCTGACCCAGGAGAGGCTGCTGCCGGCGGAGTTCGCAATAGTCGGCTTTGCGCGCACGCCAATGACGGATGACGAGTTTCGAGAGAAGATGAAAGAGACCGTCGTCACTAACTCCGAGGCCAAGAGCGTAGACGAAAAAGTATGGCAGAGCTTCGCCGAAGGTCTGTTCTATCTCGCAGGCGACATAACCGACGCCGAGGCTTACGGCCGGTTGAAACAGATGCTTGAAAAGATCGACGGCGAGCGCGGCACGTCCGGCAACCGCCTCTTTTATCTTTCAATCGCGCCAAAGCTTTACGGCGAGGCCATAAGCCAGATCGGCAGCGCAGGTCTGTCTCGCGAGACCGACGCAAGCTGGGTCCGGGTGATTATCGAGAAACCCTTCGGGACCGATCTCGAATCGGCAAGGGAGTTGAACAAACAGGCGGCGTCGGTCTTTGACGAAGACCAGATTTATCGCATAGACCATTACCTCGGCAAAGAGACTGTCCAAAACCTCCTGGTCTTCCGGTTCGCCAACGGTATATTCGAGCCCGTCTGGAACCGCCGCTACATAGACCACGTCCAGCTTACGAATGCCGAGATTCTCGGAGTCGAGGGTCGCGGCTCGTATTATGAAAGCGCGGGGGTGGTCCGAGACATGATTCAAAGCCACGTCTTTCAGGTCTTATCACTGGTCGCTATGGAACCGCCCGTGAGCCTCTCCGCAAACAGCGTGCGCGACGAGAAGGTGAAAGCCATGCGGGCCGTCCGCGATATCGCCGCCGGCTCCGTAGACCAGTACGCCGTTCGCGGTCAGTACGGGCCCGGCTCAATCGAAGGCAAACAGGTCCCCGGCTACAGGCAAGAGCCGGGCGTCAGCCCGGAATCGACAACCGAAACCTTTGCCGCGCTCAAGCTCTACTTTGACAACTGGCGATGGGCGGGCGTGCCGTTTTACATAAGGTCCGGCAAGCGGTTGCCAAAGCGCGTGACCGAGATAGCCATACAGTTCAAAGAAGCGCCGCACCTTCTCTTCAGCAAGATTCCCGACCAGCAGCTAGAGCCGAACGTGCTCGTGGTTCGCGTCCAGCCGAACGAAGGCATAACTCTTCGCATAGGGGCGAAGATTCCCGGCCAGCAGACACGCATACGCTGGGTAAACATGGACTTTCGCTACGGGGCCTCTTTCGGCGTGCCCCCGCCCGAAGCATACGAGCGGCTGCTGCTCGACTGTATACTCGGAGACTCAACGCTCTACGCCCGGCGCGACATGACGGAGCGAGGGTGGGAGATAGTCATGCCGATCCTTGAGGCGTGGGCCGACCAGAAGGCGGACTTTCCCAACTATGAAGCGGGCACCTGGGGGCCCGACGCGGCTACGGAGCTTATCGAAAGCGACGGGCGGCGATGGAGGCGGTCATGAGCGGAACAGGATTGGACGTTAAGAGCATAGAGCAACAGTTGATGGCGCTATGGCAGCAGGAGGGCGAGCACAACGGCGTGCTGCGGACTTCGACAGTCAACCTGCTCGTGTACATCCCCGGCTCAAGAAAGACGCGCGAAGTAGACGAAGTAGTCTCCGACATCACGCTTGCTCACCCGGCCAGGGTGATCCTGCTGCTCGTAGACAGCGACTCGACGAGCAGATCGGTCACTGCCGAGGTCAACTCTCACTGCACGCTTCCCTCTTTCTCGAACAAGCAGGTCTGCTGCGAAGAGATCTCTATTCTGGCAAGCGCGGCGCTTGCGGGCGAGATACCGAGCGCCGTCTCCCCGCTGCTGCTTGCGGACCTGCCTGTCTACCTGTGGTGGCGCGCCGTCCCGAAGCTCGAAGACCGCCTGTTCAAGCGGCTCGCAGAGCTTTCGGACCGCGTGATTATCGACTCGTCGGATTTCGCGGACCCGCGCGGCGATCTGAAAAGCCTCGCGCGAATAATCGGCCAGAGGCCGCGCCGGACAGCCTTTAGCGACCTGAACTGGGCGCGGCTGGGAGCATGGCGCGGGCTGCTTGCGAGTTTTTACGACGTCACCGAGTATCGCCCCCTCATCTCCCGTTTGAAGCGCGTCGTGATCGAGTACGCTCCCGGCTTAGGCGATGGGCAGGAGATAGCCGCTCGCCCCTTGCTGCTCGCCGGATGGCTTGCGAGCCGTCTCGGCTGGCAGTTAGAGGCGGCCACGGTGGCGCGGGCGGGCGGCGCGCTGAGCTTTGAGTTTTTATCGGGCGATCAACCGATGCGTATAGAGTTTTCGCCGACGCCCAGAGAGATAGAGCCGGGCCACCTCGCCCTTGTAAAGCTCGAAAGCGCGGCCGACCCCGCGCCTTCATTCAGCGTAAGAAGAAGCCAGGACGCGCAGCGAATCGAAGCCGAGGTCACGGGCGCCGAGCGGTGCAGCCGCCGCGTGCTCAGCTACGAAAGCTGGACCGAGAGCGCGCTCATCGGCCGCGAGCTTGAGTTATCAGGCCGCGACTCGGTTTACGAACAATCTGTTCTCGCGGCGGCCCGTTTCCTTGATCTTCTGGAGCCGGAGCAGGGCTAAAATCTTGAATTCCGCCTCAAGATTTCTTAATAAAAGCGCAACATAATTAAGATAGACTATAAATGTCTAGCCTGTTACTATAGTTCTGAGGTTTTGGCAGCGCGAGTGCTGCTGATGGTTTGGTCTTAGGAGCGTCTGGCTAGTGTTCGGAGAGCGTTTGACCCTGTTTGTCTCATCCTCTTTTCCGCAATGCCTCGGAAGTTCCTTCTAACAAGAGTATTCAGGAGAATCATGAGCAAAAGAATTTACGTAGGGAACCTGTCATATCAGACGACAGAGAATGATCTTGCTTCGCTATTCGAACAGGCGGGAGAGGTTGAGTCGGTCTCCATCATCACGGATCGAGACACCGGACGTTCCAAGGGTTTCGGGTTTGTCGAGATGGACAATGAAGCTGCCGACAAAGCGATTGCGCAGTTCAATGGCCAGGAGTTCAACGGTCGCAACCTGACGGTTAACGAAGCACGCCCGCGCGAAGAGCGTAGCGGCGGCGGCGGCGGCGGTCGCGGTGGCTACGGCGGAGGCCGTGGCGGCAACCGTGGCGGCGGCGGCGGCGGCGGTCGCGGCGGCTACAACCGCTACTAAGCGATAACAATAGGAGCGGCAAGCCTGAGGCCTGCCGCTCCAGATTCCTACATTGCTGGAATCTGCTTCTATCAAAAGCCAACAGAGCTGCGTACGATTAAGTCTTACAAGTCCACCCCCTCTGATAAGCATCTCCTGATAATAAGTCGATCCCCGCAGGTTAAGTGTAAAGAAAGAGATATAGATGAATATTACAGGTTTTAGCCATCTGGGCCTTGGTGCGCAGACGGTACAGGTTTTAGAAGGGCTCAACATCACAGAGCCTACAGAGATACAGACGAAAACGATCCCGCACGTCTTAGCCGGGCGCGACATCATAGCCTCGGCCGAGACGGGTTCGGGCAAGACGGCTGCTTTCTTGCTGCCGATCATAGAGAAGCTCAGGTCTTCGCGCGACGGGCATGCGCTTGTGCTCGCCCCGACCCGCGAGCTTGCGGCTCAAATCGAGGAGAACGCCCGGAGCTTCTGCCGGGGCACGCGCATACGCACGGTCGTGGTCGTAGGCGGCGCAAGCATCTCCAAACAGATCAGGGCGCTCGATTCGGGGGCCGATATTATCATCGCAACGCCGGGTCGTTTGAACGATCTTATAGAGCGCCGCGCGGTTTCGCTAAAAGCGATAACGACGCTCGTGCTGGATGAAGCCGACCGCATGCTCGATATGGGGTTTCTCCCGCAGGTAAAGCGGATCACAGAGCATCTTCCAAGCAAACGGCAAACGGTGCTATTATCTGCCACTGTTTCAAGGGCCGTCGAGCGGCTTGCCCGCGAGCTGCTGGTGAAGCCCGTAAGGGTCGACGCGGCGCAAAAGGAAGTGACGGTTGCCACGCTGACTCAAAAGGCGTTTCCGGTATTGTCGCACGCGAAGACGCCGCTGCTGCTCGCGCTTTTAAAGCAGCACGCCGAGTCGTCATTCATCGTCTTCACGCGGACTCGAAGCGGCGCGGACCGGCTGTCGCGAGTGCTCGCGGCAAACAACCACCGCGTAGCCACGCTGCACGCCGACAGGACGCAGCGAGAGCGCAACGCGGCCATCACGGACTTTCGTGACGGGCACGCCCGCGTGCTCGTAGCGACAGACGTTGCCGCGCGCGGCCTCGATGTTGACAACATCTCATACGTGGTCAATTATGAGGTTCCGGCAACTGCCGAAGACTATATACACCGCGTCGGGCGGACGGCGCGCGCGGGCCGCGCAGGCTCGGCGCTTACGCTTGTTAGCCCGGAAGAAGAATCGGTATTATCGTTGATCGAGCGGTCAACAGGGTTGAGACTTGAGAGGTCGCGTCTTAAAGGCTTCTCGGATGGAAGGAGCGAGCAACAGGTCCGCATCGCGAGCGAGATTGCCCAGCTGCGAGGGTCGTCGTCGCGTTCGTTCAGTCCGCGCAGGGCCTCGCGTTAACCTGATCTGCTATGGTTGGCAGGTCTTAAACTACAATCTAGAAGAGGTAGCAATGGCCATTCGCCTTTTTGTCGGGAACCTTCCCTACAATGCAACTGAAGCAGAATTGAGAGAGCACTTTTCGTCAGTCGGCCCCCTCTCCTATGTCTACATACCTGTCGATAGGGAGACGGGCAAGCCGCGCGGGTTCGCTTTTGTCGAGTTCGCCGAGCAGGCGCAGGCCGACGAGGCCGTTCGCAGGTTTAATAATCAGCCCTTCAAAGGCAGACCGATGGCGGTCAACGAGGCGCGCGCTAAAGAAGACCGTCCGGCGGGCGGCCCGCCGCGCGCGCCTTATCAATCGCGACCCAGCTCTATGCCGAGCTTTAACGCGCCCGACATGGTCAACTCGCTAGGACCGAACGAGAAGCCAACGCGGAATTTCGGCCCCGACGCCGCGCCTCGCCGCAAAGGCAAGCAAGCGGGCCGAGGCTTTAAATCCGAGCGCGGCCCCAAGGGGCCTATACGCGAGCGGTCGGGCGGCCAGATATTCGGCGAAGAGGACGAGTCCGATCTTCAGGACGAGGCGTTTGAAGGCGATAACTTCGCAAGCAGCGCTTCGGATTGGGACGCGGAAGACGACGAGTAAAAAGAAGACGACTCATAAGAGTCGCGCGGCTGTTTCAACTCCAGCGTGGGGCGGATCAATTCCGTCCCGCCCTCGGTCGATAGGATTTTCAACCGGCGCTCTGCACGATCCGCACGCAATCGAGCGCGGTTATATCCAACCCTTCTATCACATCCGTGGTCACCAGGACCTTGTAGCGCCGGACGGGGATATTCCACCCCTCGACCGAGTCGGTCGCCAGGTCTTCTACTTCCCCCTGCACGTGTTCGGCAGGCGGCAAGCCGAGAGCTTCGGCGGCGCGCGTGTACTTGTCGAGCACTTTGTAATACCTGTGAGGGAACCAGTCGGCGTGGTCGCTGTAGAAATCGACCACTTTGAAATTGCCCATTTTGAAGTTGCCCATAATACTCCCTAGCTTCAGCTCACGCGACGAGCCTTTCTGCAAGCTGTCGCTCTATGCACCCGAGCAGATCAGCCCTCTTGAAGGGCTTGGTTAGAAAATCGTCCGCGCCATAAACCGAGCGGGCCTCCGTCTCGTGATCCGGGTCGCTGTAAGCGGCGGTCAAGACGATTACGCGTGGCGGCGGGTCGAGTTCTTTGACCGCCTTGCATACCTGAAAACCGTGCATGCCCGGCATGACGCGGTCAGTGATGACGAGGTCGGGCCGCTCAATCGTGGCCTTTTCGACCGCGACCTGGCCGTCTTCGGCCAGCACGACTTCATACCCTGCCGAGCGCAGCATATCGCCGATCACTTTCCTGAGCGGCGGGTGGTCTTCGGCAAGCAATATCTTTTTCCGACTGCCGTGATCGCTCAATTGACCTCCAGGTTTCTTCTCTGCCTGCTTGGGATCGCCCTCTATTCAAGCGGCCACTTGTTCTCGATAAACCGCAGGCAGAGCCGCTCGAAGCCGTCTCGGCCAATATACCTGTTGCAAAGCGTGGCCAGCGATTCAAAGCTGCGTTCCAGATTCGTGACCCTGACCAGGTCGACCTGAGGCGGCGCCGATTTCAGGTAGACGCGCGCGCCGCCCGCGCTGATGTTTTCAGTCACGACGACCTCTTGCCTTACAGGGTTGAGGCTCTCGTCGAGACATTCAATCGTCAGCGTCTCGGCACGCTCCGCTCTCTGCTCGCGCCTGCGCTCGTCGCCGCCCCATCTTGTGTTGTATGTCACCCAGGGCTTATGTATAAACCCTGCGGGCGGATGCTCTCCCACAAACTCAATGGCCACAATGCGAGTCCCGTTTTTGGGACGCTCAATTCGGCGGACAAGCCCGTAAATGCTATAGCTCGGGTCGGCGTGACGGTGACACCTGAGTTTCATCGGGAGCGGCAGCGCGAGGTGGAGCATCTGGCGGTGTCGCACTTTTCGTGTCATAGCAATCGTGACGCCCGTTCGGCTGACGTCGACCGTATTCGTCATCTCGTGCCACTCGCCCGATATGCGGTCGTGGCCCGTCACGTAGACAGGGATCGAAAGCGGGTATCGCTCATACTTGCGGCGGTTGTCGGCCGCTTCCTCGGCGGTCTCGATGATCTGCGCCTCGGCGGTTTCAAAGTTAGGCAGCTCCATCGTCGTCTGTATGACGCGCTCCGTATTCCGCTCGCTATCCTTGTCTTGCGAGCGGCTCTCTTCTCTCGTCTGCGCGGCCATCGACGCCGACTCGAAATGGCGCAGAGGCTCGTCTCGATCAATCGCCGAAAAACTGCTCGCGGTCGGGTCGAGCAAGGTGTCGTACTCAAGGCGCTTTGCGACGTTGGCCAGCACAGAGTAGGCGTGCGATACGCGGCTGAAGACCAGGTCGATTCTGGTCATAGTCTCTTCGGAAAGAGTGAGGTCTACACCGTAGTAGGAAGGGTTGAGCAGCGTGACCGTCTTTCGATAGGCGAGCGTGATCTCGCGGCTCGTAGACCTGCGATCAGCGCCCAGAACCTGGTAGTGCGTGAGCGCTCGCTCTACACGCTCAAGACAGTTTTCTATCTCTTTAAGATAAGAGCTGATCTGATCAGAAGAGTATCCGTGTGCGGGGGTTTTGCTACGCTCATATCCAGGAGTCTCTATCATCACTTACCGCCAGTTCCCTCTCACTTGAATCCGTGTAAAGCAATCCCGTAACCGTCATTGCAAAACGTATTCCAGTCCTGCCGCCACGAAACCTTAACTATTCTCGCATTTATAAGACAAGCCTCAACTCGCGCCAAAACCGGTTCGGTCATTTTGCTGCTTCACTAAGTCAATTTGGGGGAAAGTAGCGATAGTGACAAGTGACGGGTGACAGGTGACAAGACAGGGGAGACGAGCAGCTATGCTTCCAGCCTGTCTTGTCACCTGTCACTCGTCACTTGTCCCTGTTTCTTTCAAGGCGTGGTCGCGTATAATAACGGGCCATGCTAACTCTCACACTTTATCGAACCATAAGCCTGATGGTCTTGTTCTCGCTGGTCCCGGCTTCGGTCATTACGCAGGGGCAGGCTCAAAGACAAGAGCCTTACCGCTATGACCGGGCGCTCATCGAGGACCTGGAGCGGTTACAGCAGGCCGCGCTCGCAAGCGACTACGATTACAAACAGGTCGGCTATCTGTCGAACAATATAGGCCCGCGTCTGAGCGGCTCGCCGCAGGCGGCGCGCGCCGTCGAATATGTCGCAGCCGAGATGCGAAAGCTCGGGCTCGACGTTCAGCTTGAAAAGATGATGGTACCTCACTGGGTACGCGGCCAGGAGACGGGCGCGCTTTTAGAGTTCCCCGGTCAGGCTCCGGGCACCACGCAAAAGATCGTGCTGACGGCGCTGGGCGGGAGCGTCGCCACACCGCCCGAAGGCCTTAACGCCGATGTGGTCGTCGTCGAGAGCTTCGATCAACTCGCGGCGCTCGGCCGCGAGCGTGTGGCCGGTAAGATCGTTCTATTCAACGTCAGGTTCGACCAGCGCATGGCCGAGATGGGGCACGCAGGTCCGGCTTACGGCCAGGCCGTAGCTTATCGAGGCGGCGGCGCGATTGCAGCGGCGCGGCTGGGAGCTTCTGCGGCGCTCGTGCGGTCCGTAGGCGGGGCCGAATACCGACTGCCCCACACGGGCTCGCTTGCCTACGCCGACGATGTCCCTAAGATACCAAGCGCGGCCGTGGCTGCCGAAGACGCTGACCTCATCGCCTATCTCGCGCCTCAGGGGCGCGTGCGCATGCGGCTTGTGCTGACGCCGCAGACGCTCCCTGAAGTTGAAAGCTACAACGTCATCGCTGACATCAAGGGAACAGAGCACCCCGAACAGATCATCATCGTGTCGGGCCATCTCGATTCGTGGGACCTTGGGACCGGCGCGCTCGACGATGCCGTGGGCGTTGCCGAAGCCATGCAGGTCGCAAACCTGATAAAGCAATTGAACCTGCGCCCCAGGCGGACCATACGGGTAATCGCCTGGATGAACGAAGAGAACGGGCTGCGCGGCGGGCGAACCTATGCCGAGAACCACAAAGACCAGATAGCCAATCACATCGCGGCAATAGAAAGCGACATCGGCGTAGGCCACGCGCTCGGTTTTAACGCCCACGTCACGCCCGCCGCATTGCGCATGCTTCAGCCGCTGGCGGATGTGCTCCGCGACCAGGGCGCAGGCATAATACGCCGCGTCGAAACGGCCGTGGGCGCTGACATATCGCCGCTTGAGAATCAGGGAGTGCCGGGCTTCGCCCCGTTACAGGACGAGCGGACGTATTTCAATTATCACCACACCGCCGCCGACACGTTTGATAAAGTGGGCAAACGTGAGCTGGCGGAAAACTCTGCGGTGCTGGCAGTGCTCGCTTACGCGATTGCGAGCCTGCCTGAGCCGCTGCCTCGATAAAACCTGTGTTCGTTGAAGGAGGAAGATAAAAGTGCATGAAGATTTGACGCGCTTGACGCCAAAGACGCAGCTGACTCGCAGGGAGTTCGTCGTGACCACGCTTGCCGCCGGGTTCGCGGCCGCAGTCCAGCCTGTATCGGCACAGACCATAACAACCGACACGACGGGGCTTGTAGCGGGCGAGGTAAAGATTCCCGTAGCAGACGGCGAGATACCTGCTTACCGCGCGATGCCGGCCAAAGGCAAATCTTTCCCCACAGTGCTCGTGGTCCAGGAGATATTCGGCGTGCACGAGCACATCAAGGACATCTGCCGCCGCTTCGCGAAGCTCGGTCATCTGGCCGTAGCCCCCGAGCTATACGCCCGGCAGGGCGACGTGTCGAAGATGACCAACATCAACGAGATCATCTCGAACGTAGTTTCAAAAGTCCCGGATGCGCAGGTCATGAGCGATCTGGATGCGGCGGTCGCGTGGGCCAAGAAATCGGGGGGCGGCAATACCTCAAAACTCGGCATCACGGGTTTCTGCTGGGGCGGGCGAATCGTCTGGCTTTACGCCGCGCATAACCCGAACCTCGACGCGGGCGTGGCCTGGTACGGGCGGCTTGTGGGACAGCCGAACGAATTGCAGCCGAAACACCCGATTGATCTCGCCGCGCAGATCAAAGCGCCGGTGCTTGGGCTTTACGGCGGCAAAGACCCGGGCATACCAAACGAGACGGTCGAACGCATGCGCGAAGCTCTAAAGAAAGCTAACAGCAAATCCGAGATCATCCTTTACCCCGACGCGCCGCACGGCTTCCACGCGGACTACCGGCCTACCTATCGCAAAGAGCAAGCGGAAGACGGCTGGAACCGGCTGCGCGAGTGGTTCAAAAAACACGGCGCGGCCTGACGCTTCACCCCAATCAAGGAGGCGCGCGAGTGCGCCTCCTTAATCTTTCTCTATCGACAATCTTTCTCTATCGACACGCCTCCGCAATCGAACCTATCCAATAGCAGAAAAATTCTTGCAGCCCCGTCGAGCATTGCGGGCTGAAAAGCCTTCTTTTTAGCCTGTTTTCACGAGAAACCGGCTGGCACGCCCGTTGCCCTTGCAGGTTCGGGAGGAGATTGGATTGATAAGGACCGAAGCAATAAAAGCAGGCGGGCTTGAGACTGCGGGCAGGTCATCGTCGTTTAATACCGCGTGGCGGCTTCACTGCATTTTATTCGGGCATCATGTAAACAACCGCGCCTTCGGAGAAAACCGCGAGGCGCACAGGCGGTGCCGTTGCGGCGAAGAGTTTCTCCGCGAAGACCGGGCCGTGACGCGCATCGCTCATGTCCTGTCGTGCTTCTTTCTCGGCCACACTTATTTGAAAGCCTGTGAAAGAGACTGTCACCACGAATACGTCTGCTCAAGGTGCGGCCACCCGCTCTTGTTCAAATCCGAGGAGAGTCCGTACGCGAGGAAAGGAGGCTTCAAAAAGAGGGTCCGATACCTGTGCAACCTGTCAGGCCACAGCGTCCACACAGTGACCGAGCGTCACGGGCTTGTGGAATACGCCTGCTTTTGCGGCCACTCGTTTCTGAAAGCCGAGCGGCACCGCGCGCGGGTCACGCACACACTCGTCTGCTTCGTTGCCGGGCACTTCGTCCATTTTGTAGAGAGGCGAAACGGCTACGGCGAATACCTTTGCCGGTATTGCGGTCATACTTTCTGCTTCGTGGTAAAAGACGATGTGGCGTGACCTGCTCTTGTTTCTGCCGCTCGCAATACTGACGAACACCGCTTTCCCGGTGTCGTTCGACCCGGTGTTGATAAACTTCGCGGCCAACCACACGTTGAAAGAGTCGATCATCTACGCGGTATGCGGCAGCCTGTGCGCGGCCGTAGCGGGGGTGGTCGATGTCAAATTGCTCGGCGTAGTGGGCAAGCTCATCTCTTCAAAGCGAGCGCGGGTGCTTCCCCGGTGGACGGGCAAGAGGTTCTACGTTTTGACGCTTCTGTTCGCCTTTTTGCCGCTCCCGTTTTCGCTAATACGCCTCGCGATGCTAAAGCACCGCCCGCACGCCGCGCTGTTTGGCCTCGCGGTAGGGGCGGGCCGCTTGCCCAGGTACCTGCTGACGGTCTACTGCTGGCAATTTTTCGAGCTTCCCGGCTGGCTGAGCATCGTGATACTCGCGGCCACGCTCGCGGTCGTCTACTTCAAACGGGTATTGACACAGAGCAGGGAACGCAAAGCTTCATCCGCCCGCTGCCCGAAAGAGCTTGTCGAAGCGCACCAGCAATCATAGTCGCTTACCTGCGACACTCGCCCTCATGCTTACATGGTTCTAGTTCGATCTGAGAGATTCGCTGTGCTAGAATTGTGCGACCGCAAACGGTTCGTGTTACGAGGCGCGAGGCTTCTTAATGAACAGACAAGATATAACCTATGCACTTCTCGGGATAATACTCGGCCTGGTCTTTGGCTTTATAGTGGCGAATATGATGTGGACAGGCCCGGTCGCTACGGGCCAGCGAGCGCGCGACACCGCGCCGCAAGCGTCTGTCAACAGCAGCAGCGGCGGAAATGAGCTGCCCGAAGGGCACCCTCCGGTCGTGCCTGGGCAGACCGTTCCCGCGCCGCCGCTCGCCGGAGGCGGCACGACCGGCGGTGCACAGCAGGCCGCCACACCGACCGATTCGTCGGAGATGCCGTCGCTTGAGCCGCTGCCCGCAAGCAGCCGTGAAAAACGCGCCGAGCAGCAGTACAAAAATATCAAACAGCTTCGCGGGGTTTCCGCCGACGGACTGACCCCGATTATGAACTCATTCAAGTTCGCCCTCGGCGTCGATTGCACCTTCTGCCACATACAGGGCGAGGAAGAGAAAGACACGCCGATGAAGATCAAGGCGCGCGAGCACATCGTGCTGACGCGCGAGAACAACAAGCGGCTCGGCGGCGGGGCTAAGATGACTTGCTACACATGCCATCGCGGGCAATCGCGCCCGCCAGGTTGAAGAGATGACCAAAGACATTCCAGAAGAGCTTGTGAACCCGCCCGAATGGATCGAGCTTGAAACCGGCATCGGCGGCATGCCGTTCGGCCGAAACGAGTGGCTCACCCCTGAGCGGACCGCGCTCAAGACCAAAGCGCTGCGCCTTTTTCAGGGCGCATACGATGCGCAGATGCGAACAGAGTTTGACGAAGCGGTCGAGCTGTACAAGCAATCTATCGACGCTTACCCCACGGCGGAAGCTCACACCTTCCTCGGATGGACCTATAGCTTCATGGGGCTGGCTGACGAGGCCATACAAGAGTGCCTGCGGGCGATTGAGATAGACCCGGATTTCGGCAACCCTTATAACGACATCGGCGCTTACCTGATCGAGAAGAACGAGCTGGACGCGGCCATCCCCTGGCTTGAGCACGCAAAGCGGGCCGTGCGGTACGAAGCCTATTTTTACCCTCACTTCAACCTGGGCCGCGTCTACGAAGCGAAGCGGATGTTTTTCGAGGCGCTCAACGAATACAAAGCGGCGATTGATCTGAACCCAGGTTATACGCTTGCCGTTCGAGCTTTTCGCAAGCTGCAAGCCATTCTTAATTAGAGCAGGAGAAGTAACATGGACGGATTGAACCCGAGGGGCGGGTGGATAGAGGTGATAACGGGCGGCATGTTCAGCGGCAAGAGCGAGGAGTTGATTCGCCGAATACGCCGCGCAGAGATCGCTCGCCAGCGCACGCAGATTTTCAAGCCTGCGATGGACAACCGCTTTGACGTAAAGCGAATCATATCGCGCGACAACCGTGGGCTCGACGCAACGGCGGTCGATAACTCTACGGAGTTTCGGGCCAACCTCAAATTCGGCGTCAAAGTTGTCGGCATCGACGAGATACAGTTTTTTGACAACGGGATAGTCGATGTCTGCATGGAGCTTGCCGACGCGGGCGTGCGTGTGATCGCAGCCGGGCTCGATCAAGACTACATGCGCCGCCCGTTCGGGCCCATGCCCGCGCTGCTGGCCGTGGCCGAGTACGTCTCGAAGATGCACGCGGTCTGCGTCCGGTGCGGCGGCCCCGCGCATTACTCGCAGCGCGTCGCCGGCGGCAACTCTCAAATAGAAGTGGGCGACATCTCTTATGAGGCGCGATGCCGCCAGTGTTTCGAGCCGTATCGCGCATCGGCCGCGCCGGACGCGAATGTGGCTTCGATAAAGACGGCCACTGAGTAGAGGCGGAACCTTTCGAGACATGACCTCGCGCATCCGTCTTGCCTTATGAACTTATTCGAGCTGGTCAAAGAGCTGATCACAATCCCCTCGATAAGCGGCGACGAAGACAAAGTCGCCGCGTTTGTCGCCGACTATCTGACGAAAGCCGGTTTCGCGGTCGAGATGCACGAAGTCGCAGGCAACGGGCCGAACATCTACGCTCGCGCAGGCGACCCGCGCGTCGTGCTGTCTACGCACACGGACACCGTGCCGCCTTTTATCGAGTTCAAAGAGGACGACCGGTTTATCTACGGTCGCGGCGCGTGCGACGCCAAGGGCATTATCGCGGCTATGGTCAAAGCCGCCGAGAGGCTGAAAGAATCGAACGTTTCGGATTTCGGCCTGTTGTTTGTCGGAGGCGAAGAGGCGGGTAGCCCCGGCGCGCGGCAGGCCAATTCGATACCGAACCGCTCGCGCTATCTCATAAACGGCGAGCCTACCGAATCAAAACTGGTGGTCGGGTCGAAAGGCGCTTTGCGCACAGTAATCAAGACGAGCGGGCGGGCGGCCCATTCGGCTTACCCTGAGATGGGAGAATCGGCCATAGATAAGCTGCTCGACATCCTTGCCGATCTTCGCCGCGCACGCCTTCCCGAAGACGAGACGCTCGGCCAAACGACGATGAACGTCGGCCGTATCGCGGGCGGCGTGGCGGCAAACGTCATACCGGCCGAGGCCGAAGCCGAGTTGATGTTTCGAGTTGTCGGCGATACGCCATCGCTCAAACGAGTTATCGAAGACGCGGCAGGCAGCCGCGCGAGCATCGATTACACGTTTGCCTGCGAGCCCGTCTTCACCGAAAAGCTCGACGGGTTTGAAACCGCGGTAGTCTCTTTCACGACGGACATACCGCTTTTGACCAGCTGGGGCAAGCCCCTGCTTTTCGGGCCGGGCTCGATACTTGACGCGCACACTGCTGGAGAGAAAATAGATAAGCGGGAGCTGTTGAGCGCGGTTGACACGTACGCGGATATGGTTGTGCGGTTGCAGAAACTACCGGAGTGAAATCGATGACGAACAAGATAAAAGTCGGAGTGCTGGGAGCGACAGGCGCGGTCGGGCAGAAGTTCGTCGCGCTGCTTGAGGATCACCCGTGGTTCGAGCTGACAGAGCTTGCCGCGTCGGACCGTTCGAGCGGCAAGCCGTACAAGGAGGCGGCCAACTGGCGGCAGTACACGCCTATCCCTGATAGCGTCAAAGACCTGCGCGTCAAGCCGTGCGAGCCGGGGCTTGCGTGTCGCGTCGTCTTTTCGGGGCTTGATGCTTCGGTCGCGGGCGAGGTCGAGGAGAACTTTGCCCGCGCGGGTTACATAGTGGTCAGCAACTCGAAAAACCACCGCATGGACGAGGACGTGCCTTTGCTCGTGCCCGAAATCAACCCCGAACACCTCGGCCTGATCCCTATACAGCGCGAGCGGCGAGGGTGGTCGGGCGCGCTCGTCACAAATCCCAACTGCTCGACCGTGGGGCTCGTGATGGCGCTTGCGCCGATTGACCGCGCGTTCAAAATCCGGCGAGTCATCGTTACGACCATGCAGTCGCTTTCGGGCGCGGGCTACCCCGGCCCGTCGGCGGTGGACATGCTCGGCAACGTCATTCCTTTTATCAGCAGCGAAGAAGATAAGCTCGAAACAGAGCCTTGCAAGATCCTGGGCTCGCTCGACCGCGATCATATACGCTTCAACGATATGGCCATAAGCGCGCACACCAACCGCGTTTCGGTCGAAGACGGTCACATGGAATGCGTCTCTGTAGAGATGGAGCAAAAGCCTTCGCTTGAAGAGGTGGCGCGAGTCCTGGCCGGTTTCAGATCGCTGCCGCAGGAGCTTAAACTGCCTATGGCTCCCGAAAGACCCGTCATCGTCTCGGCGGAGCGCGACCGCCCGCAGCCGCGACTCGACCGTGAAGCCGGTCGCGGGATGAGCGCCGTTGTAGGCAGGCTGCGCGAGTGCCCCGTCTTTGACATAAGGTTTGTCGTCCTTTCGCACAACACGATAAGAGGCGCGGCGGGCGCGGCGATCTTGAACGCGGAGATTATGAAGGCTCAGGGCTTTCTGGATTGAGCCACGATTAAAATACGATGATAGTGATGAAGTTCGGCGGCACTTCCGTTGAAGACGCCGCGTCAATCGAGCGCGTGGCCGAGATAATAAGAGCGCGGCTTTCACTCAAGCCCGTGGTCGTCGTCTCGGCCATGGGGAAGACCACGCGCAAGCTGCTTCAGTCGGTTGAAAGCTCGGCCGCCGGCGACACGCGCACGACGCTTGCAATCATAGCCGAGCTGAAGACGCGCCACCTGAGCGAGGCGCGGCAGCTTGTGAAGAACGATTCGGGACGCCAGGCGTTTCAGCTTATCGAGCAACACTTCGACGAGTTGAAGAAGCTGCTCGAAGGGCTCGCGATACTTGGCGAGGTGACGCCGCGCGCGCTCGACAAGATTTTGTCATACGGGGAACTGCTCTCGTCGGCAATAGTCGCCGACGCGCTCTTTGTGCGCGGGGTCCCCTCGCGCCTGCTCGACGCGCGCGCGCTCATCAAGACGGATGACCGCTACGGCGCGGCCTCGCCCATCTTTGAGATCACAAACCGCAACATACGCGAAGCGGTGGTGAATGCTTCCAATCGAGATGAAGTCCCTGTCATTCAAGGGTTCATAGGCTCGACAAGGGAGAACGCCACGACCACGCTGGGGTTTGAAGGGTCCGACTACACGGCGGCCATTATAGGCGCGGCTGTCGGAGCCGACGACATACAGATATGGAAGGACGTTTCAGGGCTTATGACAGCCGACCCCGCACTTTTTGCAGAGGCTCGCACGGTCAAGCTCTGCACCTTTGCTGAAGCGGCCGAGCTGACTTACTTCGGCGCAAAGGTGCTCCACCCGAAAGCGATTCACCCGGCGGCGCAGAAGAATATACCCGTGCACATTTACAACTCGAAGCGCCCGTCGGCAACCGGCACCGAGATAACCGCGACCGCCCCCGCGTGCCAGAACCTGATAAAGTCGATAGCCTATAAACGGCCGGTCGCCGTCATAAACGTCACTGCCGATATGGGCGGCGGCCACCGCGCTATCTCTTCCGAAGAGTTTCTGCGATTGACGCTCGACACGCTTGCGCGTCGCAGAATCGTGCCGCTGCTGACCGCCGTCTCCGCTTCAAACATCGCGATTGCCGTGGACTCCGACGCGGTAGGCGACGGCGTGGGGCGCGACACCGTCGAAGACCTGTCGAAGTTTTCAACCGCTACAATCGAGCCGGGCCAGGCGATAATCTCGTTCGTCGGCGAAGAGTTGAGAAAGAACTCGGCCTTTATGGCGCGCGTCTTTGCGGCGATTGCCGAGACCGAGGCCGGAATGATAATGCGCGGGTCGTCGCCCATAGCGATGAGCCTCGTGGTGGCCGAGCGTGATGTCGAAGAGGTCATAGCCCGTCTGCACAAAGTATTTTTTGAGCGTCTCGACCCCCAAATCTTCGAGTAATCCTGTTATTATAAATGTTTCGCACAGACCAAACGACGGAGGCGTATTAGAATTGATTCGTGTTTTATATCAAAAAAGGCTGCTTCGCCTTTTCGCCGCATTCATAATCCTTGCTGGCCTGGGCTCGGGAGCGAGCGCGGGCAGCCAGCGTTCAATAAGCAAACCCGTTTCACCCGCACCGAAAAATTCGTGGCGCGGGATCACGCCGCTCAAATCTTCGGCCGATGACGTTGGAAAGCTGCTCGGCGTCGAGGCCGCCTCATCGACAGGCATGGTCAGCGGGCCGTTTCAGGTTGAAGGCGGCGAGGTGACTTTTTCGTACCTGACCGAGAGCCTCGCGAAGATTTACCGCGCGCCGCGCTCGCTTGTCGGCAAGGTATTCACCATATACTTCACGCCGACGCGGCCTGTGCCGGTGGCCGATCTGAAACCGGCAGGCTTTAGGCGGTGCTCGGAAGATATGGACAAAGGCTACTACTATCTTGTAAGCGACGCGGGACTCGTCTACCAGCTTCGGCGAAAAAGCGAAGAGGTAGAGACGATCATCTACCAGCCGACGCAGGCGGAAGTGAGGCGGCTGGCCGTGAGCGCCTCTTGCGCATTTTGAAGCGCGGGTTTTGAGTTATGAAGATAGCACTCTTCGGATACGGAAAGATGGGGCAGATGGTCGAGCAAGCCGCCCTGCGCGATGGGCTGGAGGTCGTCTGTGTGATCGACCCTGCGAGTGAGTCGCGCGGGCGCGTCGATGACGCGGACGTCTGCATAGATTTTTCCGAGCCGACGGCCGTTTTGGGAAATATCAAGAGAGCCGCCGAAGCCGGTGTGCCGCTCGTCGTCGGGACGACCGGATGGTACGAGCATATCGACGAGGCGCGCAGCCTTGTCGAATCGAGCGGCATCGGGTTCGTCTACGGCTCGAACTTCAGCATAGGCGTCAACCTGATGTTCAAGATCGCCGAGTACGCCTCGGAGCTTTTCGGCCGGTTTGCGGCCTATGACGCGTTTATCGAAGAGATGCATCACAAGTTCAAGAAAGACGCGCCGTCCGGCACCGCCGTCTTCCTAAAGCGCAAGGTCGAGGCCGCGTACAACCGCGAAGTGTCGACGACGAGCGCGCGCGCAGGCTACGTGCCAGGCACTCACACGCTGGGGTTCGACTCCGAAGCCGACACGCTCACAATCACCCACACGGCGCGCAGCCGCGCAGGCTTCGCAGACGGCGCGCTCGTAGCCGCCAGGTGGATTCACACCCGCAAAGGGTTTTACGAGTTCTCGGATATAATCTTTAAGGCCGAGTCTTGAAGAAGGAGCGCCATGTTAGAGCTTAACAATTTGCGAGGCTGCGGCACGGCTATCGTCACACCGTTTAAAGAGGACCTCTCGGTTGACGAAGACGCGCTCCGGCAGTTTGTAGAGTTTCAAATCTCGGAAGGTATTGACTTCCTCGTACCATGCGGCACGACAGGCGAGAGCGTGACGCTCGGCCGCGACGAACAGCTTCGCGTGGTCGAGACGGTATTGAAAACCGCGCAGGGTCGTGTCGAGGTGATAGCGGGCGCGGGCGGCAACAACACCGCGAGCGTAATCGAGCTTATCCGCGAATACGAGCGCGTGGGCGTGCGCGGCCTGCTGTCGGTCACGCCTTACTACAACAAGCCGACGCAGGAAGGGCTCTACCAGCATTTCCGCGCCATCGCGGAATCGACCAGCCTTCCCATCATAGTTTATAACGTGCCGCCCCGCACATCGGTCAACATACTGCCCGACACCATCGTAAGGCTTGCGGAGATAGCCAACATCATCGGCGTCAAGGAAGCGTCGGGCGACATCTCGCAGATCGCGGAGATAATCACGCGGGTGCCTGACGGCTTCAAAGTCTTTTCCGGCGACGACGCGATGACGCTGCCCGTAGTGGCGCTCGGCGGCTCAGGCATTATCTCCGTCGCTTCAAACGAAGCGCCGCGACTTATGACGGAGATGACCCGCGCGGCGATTGAAAGCGACTGGGACGAGGCGCGACGGCTCAACCGCGAGCTTTTTCCCTTGATGAAAGCGAACTTTATAGAGACAAGCCCCGGCCCCGTAAAGGCCGCGCTCGCTTTGATGGGCAAGGTCAAAGAGGTCTACCGCCTGCCGATGGTCCCCGTCTCTGCCGAGACGAAGGAGAGATTGCGCCGGGTGCTCGTAGACTTGAAACTGATTTAGTCGATATGGAACTAGCAGAAAAGATCGAGCGGCTTTTCAACGAGCCGCCTACAGAATTTACAGACGAACATTACGACCTGTTCGACCAGTTCAAACAGAAGCTCAACCGGGGCGAGGTCCGCGCGGCAGAGCGCGGCGAAGACGGGAGATGGAGAGTCAATCACTGGGTCAAGCGCGGCATCCTGCTCGGCTTCCGGCTCGGACGGATCGAGAACTTTTCAACCGGCCACCATTTTCGCTTCTTCGATAAACACACGTACCCGCCAAAGCATGTGACTATCGAAGACGGGGTGCGAATCGTGCCGGGCGGGTCGGCCTTGCGCGACGGCTGCTACATCGGCAAAGGCGTCACCTGCATGCCGCCGATGTATGTCAACGTCGGGGCATACGTCGACGATAACACGATGATAGATTCGCACGCGCTCGTCGGCTCGTGCGCGCAGGTCGGCAAGCGTGTTCACCTGTCCGCCGCTGCTCAGATCGGCGGCGTGCTTGAACCCGTAGGCCAGCTCCCCGTCATCGTCGAAGACGACGTGCTTGTCGGCGGCAACTGCGGCATCTATGAAGGCGCGATTGTCCGGCGAGGGGCGGTGCTGGCGTCGGGGACGATCCTGACCGGCGGCACGCCTGTTTATGATCTGGTGCGCGACGAGGTCTATCGCAAGACCGGGGACACGCCGCTTGAGATCCCCGAAGGCGCGGTCGTCGTGCCGGGGTCACGCGCCATCACGCGGGGGCGCGGCGCGGAACTCGGACTGTCGATCTATACCCCTATCATAGTCAAGTACAGGGACGAGAAGACCGACGCCTCCGTTCAACTCGAAGACTTTCTGCGATAAGCTGACCGCGCAGCCTGCCAATATGTTCATACCGGCCGAACGATTCAAGAATATAAGAAAGAGCGCGATTCGCAGGCTTTATGAGCGCGCGCCGTCTGGCTCGATAAACCTGGGGCTTGGCGAGCCGAATTTTCAGACGCCCGAAGTGGTTCGCCGCGCGGGGGTTCGCGCAATCGAGCAGGGACACAACGGCTACACGTCAAACGCGGGGCTCGTAGAGCTGCGCGAGCGCATCGCCGACTATCACAGTCAGGATAGCGCACTGGCCTTAGGCATCAACTCAATCTGCGTCACCAACGGCTCGGAAGAAGCGCTGTTCGCCTTGATTATGGCGGCCGCAGGGCCTGGCGATGAAGTGCTGCTGCCCGACCCCGGTTACCTCGCTTACCCTGCGATCATAGAGATGGCGGGCGCGCGGGCCGTCTACTACCCGATGCCTGCCGCAAACGGGTTCAGGTTCGACCGCGAGCTTTTTGTGCGTTCGATAAGCGAGCGGACGAAGCTCGTCTTTGTGCTTTCGCCGTCTAATCCGACGGGGCGAGTTATTCAGGCGGCGGATTTGAAGTTTATAGCCGACTCTCTGGCTGGCTCGAACGCCCTTGTCGTATCGGATGAGATTTACCGCGAGCTTTATTTCGACGAGCGGCCTGCTTCTATCTCCGCGTTCTATGACAAGACCATAATAATTTCCGGCCTGTCAAAGATGATGAGTATGACCGGGTGGCGGCTGGGCTGGACGGCTGGCCCTGAAGAGGTGATAGCGCAAGTAACAGTGATGCACCAGTACATCTCGACCTGTGCGTCGGCCATCTCGCAGAAGGCAGCGATCCACGCGTTCACGGAGGAAGGCCGCGAGGCGACCGCCTGGATGCGCGGCGAGCTTCGCAAGCGTCGCAAGACGATGCTCGACTCAATCGAATCCCAACTTGGGCTCCCGGTCATATCAGGCGAAGGCGCGTTCTATGTGATGCTAGACGTGTCGCGGTACGGCGCATCGGAAGCGGTCGCAACTGCCTTGCTCGACAAGCGAGTAATCACCGTCCCCGGCTCTGCATTCGGCCGCGAAGGCGAAGGCTATCTGAGGCTTTCATTTTCGACCGGCCCCGAAGAGATAGAAGAAGGCGTCCGTCGTATACAGGCAGGACTTGGGGAGATGTGACAAGTGACAAGTGACGAGTGACAAGAAAGAGGAGAAACCGAAAGGCGCATCTCTTCCTTCTTGTCACTCGTCACTTGTCACTTGTCACTGTTAGAATATCCATGCCGATGAGAGCGAAGCTAAAACGGTTATCGATCTGGCTGCTGGGTTGGGGGTTTATCATCCTTGGCATTCTAGGGTTATTCCTCCCAATTTTGCAGGGGATACTATTTTTGATTATCGGGCTAGCGCTCTTGTCCAATTCCTCGCCGTGGGCGGCAAGGCTGCTCTTAAGACTGCGCGAGCGATTCCCTGCCGTCAGTCGCAAGTTTGACGAAGCGATGGTAAAGACCAAAGAAGTCCAGGCGCGGGTCTTTAAAAAGAAGCCGCGAGAAATCGAAGACCCCAAATGAATCTGAGATCGCGGATGCCTGCCTGACTTGGCTTTGACTTCGAAGGGCCTCAACCATAGAATTTTCTTATCCAGTATGTGAACCCCTGACAGGAGGCAGTTGTGACTTTCAACATCGCTCTCTTTTCCTTTGCCCTCATCCTGGCCGGTCTGGTCCTTGGCCAGTCGGTTTCTAACGACGAGGCGAAAAAGCTTCACGCGCTGTTTAAGGAAGACTGGGAGCGCGTGCTTGAAGAGTTCCCGGAAGCCGCCACGCTTCTCGGCGACCATCGCTACAACAACCGGCTGACCGATTACTCAGCCGAAGCAATCGAGCGGCGCAAAGCGCACGAGCGGAATATGCTCGACCGTATTCAGAAAATCGACCGCTCGCGCCTCACCGGGCAGGACGTGATCTCTTACGACCTCTTCCTGCGCGACAAGCAACTGAGCGTCGAAGGGCAGCGATACCCGACAGAGCTTATGCCTATAAACCAGATGGGCGGCCCGCATCTCGGCTTTACACAACTGGCGACGACCAGCCCCTTCCGCAGCGCGAAAGACTATGAGAACTATCTCGCGCGGCTCGCCGCGTTCCCTCGCCAGGTCGACCAGCTCATCGCGCTTATGAAGCGCGGGATCGAGACGAAATGGATTCCGGCAGCCGTGCCGCTCAGAAGCGTGCCTTCGCAGATCGAAGGCCAGATCGTGAGCGATGCGACAAAGAGCCCGCTCTACAAGCCGCTCGAACAGTTCACGGAAGAGGTTGCTCAGGCCGACCGCGCTCGCTTGAGCGAGACGGCCCGGCAACGCATCGCGTCAGACGTTACACCCGCGTTGAAGAAGCTGCTCGCCTTTCTGAAAGACCAGTACCTGCCTGCCGCGCGGACAGAGATAGGCGCGTCGGCCTTGCCCGAAGGCGCGGCTTACTACGCGTACTCGGCGCGCGTTCAGACGACGACCAACCTGTCGCCAAAAGAGATTCATGATATAGGACAGAAAGAGGTCGCGCGAATTCGCAAGGAGATGGACGCGATAATCAAGCAGGTCAATTTCAAGGGATCGTTTGGGGATTTCTTGACATACCTTCGCTCGGACCCGCGTTTCTACTACACGAGGCCCGAAGACCTGGTTCTTGGATACCGCGACATATGCAAGCGCGCGGACGGGCGGCTGCCTGAGCTTTTCGCGGAGCTTCCGCGCACGCCCTACGGAGTGCGCGAGATACCTGCCTATGAAGCGCCCGCGCAGACTACCGCCTATTATCTGCAAGGCGCGTCTGACGGGTCGCGCGCCGGTGATTACTGGGTGAACACATACAAGCTTGAGACGCGGCCCAAGTACGAGATGGAGGCGCTGTCGCTTCACGAATCGGTTCCCGGCCATCACTTGCAGATATCGCGAGCGCAAGAGCTAAAGGGGCTGCCCGACTTTCGCCGCAACGGCGGGTACACTGCTTACGTCGAAGGCTGGGCGCTGTACGCGGAAAGCCTCGGCCCGGACCTCGGCTTTTATACGGACCCTTACTCTAAATTCGGGCAGCTGACTTACGAGATGTGGCGAGCGACAAGGCTTGTCGTTGACACGGGCATGCACTCGCTCGGCTGGACGCGGCAGCAGGCGATTGACTTTATGAAGGACAACTGCGCCAAGACCGAAAACGACATCATAGTCGAGATTGACCGCTACATCGTCTGGCCCGGACAGGCGCTCGCCTACAAGATCGGCGAGTTGAAGATCAAAGAGCTTCGCGCCCGCGCGCAAAAAGAGCTTGCGGCGCGCTTTGATGTTCGCCGGTTCCACAACGCCGTTCTTGACGACGGCCCGCTGCCGCTCGACGTGCTCGAACGTCGCCTCGATCTGTGGATTGTCGAGCAAAAAGGCGGGGAGCAAAAAGGAAGCAACTGAAATGAGCAAACGCAACTCCGACCTGAATATGATCGCCTTTGTCCTGCTTGTCCTGGCTTCGGCATGGTTTTCTGGCTGCTCAAGCGTGACAAGCTCCGACGCGATCAACGCCAATAAACTCGCGAACCACAATGGAGGCGGCATGAAAGAGCAACCTCGCGCGCCCGCGATCAAAGTTGACCCGGCGATGGTCGCGGCCAACACAAGGTTCGGTTTCAAGCTCTACGCGGAAGTCTTAAAAGATAAACAGGCCGCCGCAAAAAACGTTTTCGTCTCGCCGTCGAGCGTGGCGCTTGCGCTCGCCATGGCCTATAACGGAGCCGAGGCAGAGACGCGCCAGGCTATGGCCCGCGCCATGGAGATCGACGGGCAGAAGCTTGAGGACGTGAACCGAGCTTATAAGGATTTGCGCGCCGCGCTCGAATCGGCTGACCCGAAGGTCCAGCTTCAGATCGCAAACTCTATCTGGGCGAGGCAGGGGCTTGCGCTTAAACCCGACTTCGTCAATCGCACGCGCGAATCGTTCAACGCCGAGGTGAGCGAGCTGGACTTTGACGACCCCGCGTCGGCTTCGATCATAAACAGATGGGTGAGCAGCAACACCAACGGCAAGATCGAAAAGATCGTGGACCAGATTGAGCGCAACTCGCTCATGTTTCTAATCAACGCGATCTATTTCAAAGGCAAGTGGTCTGAACAGTTCGACAAGGCGAGAACGAAGGATCAGCCCTTCAAACTGGCCGACGGCCGCCAGAAGCCGCATCCGATGATGACGCAGTCGGGCAATTACAGCTACTTCGAAGGCGAAGGGTTTCAGGCCGTGAGCCTCCCCTACGGCGACAGGCGCGTGAGCCTGTACGTCTTTCTGCCGAGAGAAGGGACGAGCCTCGACCAGTTCCACAATCAGTTGACCGCCTCGAACTGGGATTCATGGATGACAGAGTTCCAGAAGACGCCGGGCGAGATTGCGCTGCCGCGCTTTAAGCTGGAGTACGACATATCGCTCAACGACGCGTTGAAGGCGATGGGGATGGGGTTGGCCTTTGACCCCGACCGCGCAAACTTTTCCGGCATGTTCCAGAACCAGCGGGACGCGCACATCAGCAAGGTCAAGCACAAGACGTTCGTCGAGGTTAACGAAGAAGGGACCGAAGCCGCCGCCATCACATCCGTCGAGGTGCAGACGACATCGGCGAGGATGCCGCGCGAGCCGTTTCGCATGGTGGTCGACCGACCGTTCTTCTGCGCGATCAGGGACAACGAGTCGGGCGCGGTCCTGTTTATGGGGTCGATCATCGACCCTCAGTAATCGGAATTCGCTTCCGGTTGCAGGGCTAATTACCACCGGTCGAGCGAGTATAAATCTTCGTACGTTTCGGCGCGGCGGGCGATTGCCACGCCGCCCGACTCTTTTATCATGACGACCGCCGGGCGAGGGCGACCGTTGTACTGCGAAGCCTGGTCTAACGCGTACGCGCCGGTGTTCAACAACGCAAGCACGTCTCCGACACCTGTTGCTTCGGGAAGCATACGGTAGTTAGGCAGGCGAGTCCCGCGCTCTATATCAAAATAGACATCGCCCGAATCACAAAGCGGCCCGGCCACTTTGAAAAGAGCCGAGTGCGGCTCGTCTGCGCGCGATGCCGATACGAGGTGGTAGTACCACTTATACGTGTTTATCGAGAGCATAAGCGAATAGCCCGCGTCCGTAAGCAGCCATACGTCGCCGGTTTCCGGGCGGTCCTTGATATTACAGACACGCGTCAGCAGAAGCCCCGTGTCTCCGATTATCCTTCGACCGGGCTCGACGATTATCGTCAAGCCTTCAAGCAGGTTCGCTTCATCGTTGACACGGGCTTCATCGAGCGCAGATTTCAAGACCTCCGCCGGATCGAGATGCGCAGAGAGCATGTCGCGTTCGGTCTCGCCTATCTCGCTCGCCATGGGCGTGTCGGGGAGGTAATCGACGGGCAGCCCGCCGCCTATGTTTATGTGCGAAAGGCGGTGACCTGTCTTCTTGTAAAGATCGACGAGAAAGAGCCACATCTCGGCGAAGGCGCGCGCGAACGGGTAAGGGTCGGGCGTCTGCGAGCCTACGTGTATGTGAACGCCCGCGAGGTTGATCCATTCGGGGTAGCTGAGCGCGCGGTTGAAGGCTTCGAGGATTTGCGAAGGCGACAGCCCGAATTTTGACGAGAGCAGCCCGGTTTGAAGCCCTATGTGCGAGCGCGTGACGATCTCAGGCACTATACGAACGGCGATGTTTGCGCGCTTGCCCGCGGACCGGGCCACGCGCGCGACCTGATCCAGCTCGTAAAGCGAGTCGATGTTTATGGCAAGAATCCCGAACTCGATAGCGTCGCGAATCTCCTGATCGGTCTTAGAGACGCCGTTGAAGACCACCTGGTCGGCGTCAAATCCCACTCGCCGCGCCTTGAACAGCTCGCCGCCGGAGTTTACCTCTATGTCACCGCCCGCGCGGCGAACCGTGTCGAGGACGGCCATGTTCGAGTTGGCTTTCGATGCGTAACAGAGCTTGATGCGAGGGTAGATGGATTCAAGCGCGCGGCGAAGCCCGCGAGTGTTTGACGCGATGCGCCGCTCGGAGAAGACATAAAGCGGCGTGCCGTACTGGTCGGCAAGCTGCGCAGCATCCGCGCCGTCGATAAAGAGACGCGACTGGCGCGTTTCGAGGTAACCGGGCACTTGCCATGTCTTCAAGCCTGATCTCTCTTGCATGATCTCTTCGGCTCCCTTTGTTGAATAATAGATATTAGGCGAGAGAGTGCGGCGCAGGCAACTTGCGCTACTTGCGCCAGCCGACGCGCTTTAACCAATCGTCGTACTCTCGCGCCCGCCGGGCTTTCGTCTCGGCAGAGGGCGGCTCTTCCCACTCGGCGCGGTTAAGCCTGTCGGCGAGCGGCTCAAGCCCTACGCTGAGCCTCAGCTCGTCTACCTGCTCCGGCGCTTCGATCTCGTAAGGCACAGGCCGCCCGTCGTCGCCTATGTCATACTGAGTGCCGTACCTCTGCGGTCGTCCTTCAAACATTCTTATTCGGTCCTCAAGAAAGGCAACCTGCCAGGGGTCAACATCGCCCGTTTCGGTCGCTGCCCGCAACGACTCAAGCGACCGCCGCTGGAAATCGGGCTCGCCGATGGCGTGCTGAGCGATCAGCCAGGCGGCTTTCGCGCCGTCTTCTCCTGCGACCCCTTTGCCCGGCCACCCGCGCGCGTCGATGATCTCTCTGAGCCTGGCGGCGTTTCGACGATGGACGGCCTCCATCCGGGGATGATAGCCGTCGAAAAGCGACCCGTCGCGTGCTAGCTCGGCCCGCACGCGCAGGTCTTCTTCTTTCATTTCCAGAAGCTCCACTCGCAACTGTTGATCTATCGCATCATCTATGCTCATAACTCCCCTCTTTAAGATTACAGGCGGCACAATAAAAACGGGAGAGCCTTCTTGCGAAAGCCCTCCCGCAGACAGACCGCGTTGCTCGCTACGGCTTAGAAGTTGAACCGTGCGCCGAATTGGAGCTGGCGCGCGGGGCCCGCAGAGGTGAACGCGAGCGGGCAGGTGGGCGCAGGCCCACGGATGCCTTTAATCTCGCCCGTCAGGCTGATTGGGGGACACGCCGCGCTGTTGATGCTTGTCAGCACGTTGTTAACCCCCGTGTAGTTTGTGCGGTTGAAGAGATTGAACGCCTCGAATGTGAACTCAAGATACCTTGTCTCCGCAAACGAGAAGCGCCGCCCAAGCCTCATATCGAAGCTCTGGAAATCTGGCCCTCTGCCCGCGTTGCGGCCGAGCGTTCCGGGCCGGTCGCTTTGCGAGCGCCCGTCGTTGTTGGCGTCAAAACCGAGCAGGACGTTGAACGGCCGCCCGCTCCCCGCGATGAAGATGGGCGAGAAGACCCAGTCGCCAAAGAGGCGGTTGGCGAACCCGTCGCCCTTGACGGGGCTCTGGAAGACGCCGCTGAATACGAACCGGTGACGCTGGTCGAAGGCAGACAACGCGCGATCCAATCTCACGTTCAGCGGGTTCTGAGCCGAAAAATCGCTGTTGAAATCTGTCACTTCGTCAATCGTCTTCGAGAAGGTGTAGTTCGAGTTGATGCTGAAGCTGTTCGAGAACCGCTTCGTCACCTGGATCGTCCCCGCGTGATAGAACGAGTTTGCGGTCGATTCATAAACGTTGTCTTGGAGGATCAACGGGTTTCTGAAATCGGAGCTTGTTCCTACACAGGTCTGACCGGGCACGGGGAAGCGGACAAAGCAGGGCCCGCCGGTGATCGTGCTGACGCCGGTCATCTTGAACGGGTTCACGTCGCGGTTGCGCGTGATGTGCGCGCCACGGCTGAACAGGTAGCTCGTCTCGACGGCGAACCCTTTACCGAGGTCCGTCTGCACGGCGAGGCTCGCCTGCTGCGTGTAAGGGTTCTCGAAGTCGGGCGTCATGCGGAACCGGACTTCGAGCG
This sequence comes from uncultured Clostridia bacterium, assembly GCA_964615905.1. Lineage (GTDB taxonomy): Bacteria > Acidobacteriota > Blastocatellia > UBA7656 > UBA7656 > DATLMR01. Next base: position 470,945 of record CAZTUB010000002.1, on the reverse strand, counting down.
GCGCGCCCGGTCCCGGAACCACGCCGAACTGCACAAGGTCGGCGGCGGTGATCGTGCGGTTTCCGATTACCCCTTGCGCAAGAAGCGTCTGGTAGATCGCAAAAGAAGTGGGCAAGCCCAGCGCGTTGGAAGTCGCGGTGGCAAGGACGATGTTGATGTTGCTCGGGTCGCCAAAGCCGCCAAGCTCGCTCGTGACGTTTACGATCTGGTTGTCCACCTGACCCGTGAATATGCCGTAGCCGCCGCGAATGACGAACCGGCCGTTGTTGTCCGGGTTCCACGAGAAGCCGACGCGCGGCTGCCAGTTGTCGGTGTCGTGCGGCTGGAAGAACGGCCCGTCTTCGTAGAAGTACCGCAGGCCGAGGTTGAGCGTAAAGTTCGGGCGGACCTTCCAGGTGTCCTGCACGTACGCGGCGTTGCGATACGTGAAGGCGTTGGAAGACGAATCGCCGAAGCCCTGCTGGTAGACTATCGGGAGGTTGAGGTTAAACGACTGCAACGCGGTGATCGGCTGGTCGAGTATGTCGGCCCGCAAGTTGCCGTTGGCGTCGACGGCGAACTGGCCGCCCGCGGGGCTGCGGAGGAAGTTATTAAGCGCGTTCAGGGTCGCCGGCCCGGCTGCTCCGGCTATGATGTTCGCAAGCGGTATGGCCGCGCCGAAATTGAATCGACCGCCAAAGAACGTCTGAGAGTTGCTTGAGTTGTCAATCGCCTGCCACTGGCCGCCAAACTTCAACGTGTGCGACCCGCGCACCATCGAGAGGTTGTCGCTGATCTCGTAGCGGCGCTCGATGGTCTCCGAAGGCAGGAAGATGTCGCGCCCGAAGTTGCCGAACCCTTCGATGTTGAACTCAGGCCCGATCAAGTCGTTCGGAATCACGTCGTTGTCGAGGTAAGCGTACTGGAACTTCGCTTCGTTGATGGTGAGCGGGCTGAAGAAGTGCGTCTCCGACAGCAGCACGCCGCCCGTGAAGGCGTCAATCGTGCGCCCGCGCGAGGTGGCGTTCAAGGCCCCTGCCGCGCTGTTCTCGAAATGATTGTCCGCCAGGTTAAAGCGGATGTAACCGTTGTCTTTCGAGCTGAAAGTGTGATCGACGCGCGCAGAGAAGACCGTGTCGGCCGTGTTGAACGGGAACTGGCCGCTCGCTTCTTCAAACAGCCCGACGGTGCCGGGGAAGTTTGTCGTCGTCAATGCTCCCCTGAGCCCGGCGGCGAGCGGCGCAAACGGCGTCGCGCCCAGGAAGTTCAAGAGCGCGCCCTGCGACGGGGTGATGTCGAAGATTGAAGGGTCGTTCAAAAGGTTCACGAAGGTCGTCAGGTCTTGATCGAGTCGTTCGAGCGAAGTAAAGAAGAACGTCTTGTCTCTGACGATAGGCCCGCCGAGCGACCCGCCGTACTGCTGGCGGCTGAAAGGCGACTGGCCTTCGGGGTTGAAGTCGAACGCGTTGTGCGCGTCAAAGGCGTCGTCGCGGAAGTAACCGAAGATGCTGCCCCGGAAATCGTTCGAGCCGGTCTTGGAGACGATGTTGACGATGCCGCCCGAAGCGCCGCCGAATTCCGCATTATAGCTGTTGCGGTTGACCTGGAACTCCTGCACGGCTTCCTGGCCGACCACGGGGCGAGCGCCGCCGGAATTCGTGTCAACGCTCGCGCCGTCGACAAGGATAGAGTTGCCGCGCCCGTTGTTGCCGCCGAACGAAAGGCCCGACTGCGGCGTCTGGGCGACGCGGAAATCGGACGAGTCGATGATGTTGTCCGAGTCCGTCACGCCCGGCGTCAGCAGCGCAAAGTCGAGGTAGTTGCGCCTGTTGATCGGGAGGTTATCGATCTGGACCTCGTTGATGACCGAAGACTGCTGCGTGCGCTCGACTTCGATAACGTCGCTGGTCGCAGAGACATCGACGACGGCATCAACGCCGCCGACGCCAAGCTCAAGCGGGATGTTTGCGACCTGTCCCACTTCGAGCTTCACGTCGTTCAAAGTCCGCGCGGCAAATCCCTGCGCTTCGACTTTCACTGTGTACGTGCTCGGCTGCAAAGCGAGAATTACGTAGTTACCGTTGTCGTCACTGGTGACGGTGCGTGTAGTGCCTTTACTGACGTCGGTGATTGTGATCGTCGCGCCTGCGACAGCCGCGCCCGCCTGGTCTGTGACCTGGCCGCGCAGTTCCGCCGTCGAGACAGAGGCTTGAGGGAAGGCGACATCCACTCTCGCGACGAGCACGATTATCATCATCACAAGCATTTTTTTTGTGATTTTCATAGCCTGACACTCCTGTGGCAAAAAGCTTACAACTAGAGAATTTGAGCCCCAAAAGGTTATGTTTTTTGTGATTACAAGTCAACTCCTTCATAAGGACTGACTGGAGAACGGCATCAATATGCAATCTTGCTTCGGTACCGGCTAAAGGACGGCTGTTTCGTGCAGCAACCGGTTTTCGGCAAACCGCGACAGGCCGAGCGGCGCGGCGTCGATCAAGGGAGCGCCCGCGCGCAGTATCAGGTCGGAGATTATGCGCCCGGTGGCGGGCGAGTGCATGACGCCGTGGCCGCTGAACCCGTTAGCCAGGTAGAAGCCTTCAACGCCGGGCGCGGGGCCGATTATGGCGTGGTGGTCCGGCGTCACTTCGTAAAGCCCCGCCCAGCAGCGGCGCGGGTTCACCTCGGCTTCCGCAAGGCACGGCACACGCGAAACCGCGCGCGTAAGTATCTTCTCGATAAACTCGTCGTCGAACCTGGTGTTGAACTCGTAGGACTGTTCGGGCTCAGGCCACGCCATCATCACGCCCGCGCCTTCGCGGCGAAAATGGAAGCCGTTCGTCATGTCTATGACCATCGGCAGTTGCCTGGGCAACTGGTCAAACTCTTCCGTGTTCACGATCTGGCGGCGTAGCGGCCTGACGGGTATATCCACGCCCGCAAGCCCGCCCACGCGCGCGGCCCACGCGCCCGCAGCGTTTACGACCACTCGCGTGGCCACGCGCCCGCGCGTGGTATCGCACCCTGCCACGCGCCCTTGTTCGACCTCTATCGCGCTGACCTCTGTATCGAGCCAGACGCGCGCCCCGCGCTCGCGAGCGCGCTGTGTAAAGCCGCGCATAACGCTGTAAGGGTCGACGAACCCGTCGGTCGGACAGAAGCTCCCGCCGACCACATCGTCCGAGCGCAGTTGCGGGATGATCGCTTGAATCTCTTCGCGGGTGACGATTTTGACGTTCGTAAGCCCAAGCGCGCGTTGCTTTTCGCGGTTGGCCTTGAGGTAATCGAGGTGGCGCTCGCTTGTGGCCACGAACAGGTAGCCGTGAGCGCGATAGAGCGGGTCGTGGCCTGTCGCCTCTTCAAAATTGGCAAAGAAATCTATCGAGTAAAGCGACATCTGAATGTTGACAGGGGTTGCAAACTGCGCGCGCACACCGCCCGCGCTCTTGCCGGTCGAGCCAAGCCCCTGTTGCGCCTCGCGCTCGATTATCAGGACGTCCCTGCAACCGGCTTCCGTGAGGTGATAAGCTATGCTTGCGCCGACAATCCCGCCGCCTATTATCACTACTTCCGCGCTCTTTTCCATAATCGACTCTTCCCGAACTGCGATAGTATTTACCGCCCCCGTAATCATTGCAAGCCGGGAACAGCGGCCTCTCTATTTTGACGCTTGGAGGTTTTTGTATTATCCTGATTGCAAGGAGTAACAGGGTATGAAACGGAAGGTGCTGCTGCTGGTCGGGGTCGTTGTCGTGGCGGTAGCATCGATTGCGGGCGGTTATTATGAGAAGTCCCGCACCACTTATCCAATCGCCGATAGCTCGACGGCTACGGATTATCTCGCGGAAGATTTCAAGGAAGCCTTCAACACGATTCAGGAGAGCTACGCGGGGCCCGTCGACCTTGAGCTGCTCGGCAAGTCTTCCATTCAGGGCATGCTCCACCAGCTCGACCCGCACTCGGCATTCTTCACCAAGTCGGAGTTTGACGATTTACAGACGGAACAAAAGAGCCGCATCTACGGAATAGGCGTGACGATTGCGCGGCGGCTCGACCGCGTCTACATTACCTCCGTCATACCCACGGGGCCCGCTCACCGCGCGGGGCTTCGTTACGGCGACGCGCTGCTGTCAATCGACGGCCAGAACGTCGAGGAGTGGTCGAGCGAACAGGTCATGCACCGCGTGCGCGGGGAACGAGGCGAGCCGGTTCAGATAACCGTCGAGCGCCCCGGCGCGGCGACCCCTGTCGCCGCCACGATAAGACGCGACGAGGTTAAACTGCCCTCGGTCCGCAACGCTTTCATGCTCGATCAGGCGGGGACGGGCTACATAGCGCTCACGGGCGGGTTTTCGTCCAAGACCGACGAAGAGCTTACGGCGGCCATAGCAAAGCTCAAGCAGGAAGGCATGCGGCAGATGATCCTCGACCTTCGCGGGAACCCCGGCGGGCTGCTCGATCAGGCCATCGATGTCTCGAAAAAGTTCCTGCTGCCGGGACAGAAGATACTTGAGGTGCGAGGGCGCGGCGAGCGATTCGCCGCCCGCGTTTACGAAGTAGAACAGAACAACACGCCGGAGCTTATGCCGATGGTGCTGCTGATAAACCGGACGACCGCTTCGGCTTCGGAAGTCGTGGCGGGCGCGCTCCAAGACCACGACCGCGCGATTATCGTCGGCGAAAACAGCTTTGGCAAAGGGCTCGTACAAAGCGTCAACCGGCTGTGGGGAGGCACGGGGCTTACGCTTACCATAGCCAAGTATTACACGCCGACGGGACGGTCGATCCAGCGCGATTACTCGAACGTAAGCTTCTACGACTACTACCTTAACCGCAACGAGGACAAAGAGGGCATCACGGGCGCCCCGCGAGGCGATGCGCTCAAGACAGATATGGGCCGCACGGTTTACGGCGGCGGCGGAATCACCCCCGACATCGAGGTCAAATCGCCCGAAGCCGGGCCCGTGCGCAACCGGCTCTTTTATGGGGTCTTCGATTTCGTCCGCAACCTTGTGGCGGGCCAGGTTTCCGGGTTCCGCCATTACCGCCTGACAGAGACTCAGGCCCGCAACAAAGTCACTGACGAAGACATAGAGCGATACCCGATCACAGATGAGCTTTTAGCCGCTTTTCGCCAGCACATAGCCGGCAAGCCGCGCTTCGACATCTCGGAAGAACAGTTCAAAGCGAGCCGCGATTACATCGTCACACAGATGCGCCGCGAGATCATCACCGCCGCCTACGGGGCCGAAGCGGGCGAGCAGTCTTATCTGGTGCAGGATGTTCAATTGCGCAAAGCGCTTGAATCTTTAGACCAGGCGCGCACGCTTGCGGACAATGCTCGCGCCGGCCGCCGCCTCTGATCTCACACGCACCCCTCACACTCACCCGGCAGGCTGTCTGATTTTTTTTCGCCCCCTGTATTATTTTGCGCATCTAAGCGGGCAACCGGCTTGAAAACAGGGCTTACAAGAGCCCGAAAGCTGGCCTTTTGATTGCATTAAGGGGTGTTGCTATGCAAACCAGAACGCGAATCTCATCCACGCAATTTTTGACGCTTGCAAAGCGTCTTTTCACCGTCGTCGTCCTGGTCGGGGCAATCGCTTCGACCGAAGCGCTGGCTTTAGAAAAAGCGGCGACTCGTAAAAAAGTTACGTCCAAAACGCGCAAGGCCGCGACAAAGGCCAGAGCTTTGCCGGTTGCGGCGGTCCAGGAAGCAGAGCAGATGCTCGCGGACCTCGGCTACTGGACGGGGCCTGTGGACGGCAAGATGGACGAGGCTTCGCGCCACGCGCTGATCGCGTTTCAAAAGGTCGAGCGGCGCACGCCGACCGGAAGGCTGACCGACGAAGAGCTGGCGGCCATCAGAGAAGCTGGCCGCCCGGCCGCCCGTGAAAAGGGCTTCTCGCACGTAGAAGTTGATTTGCGCCGTCAGGTCTTATTTATGGTTGACGCAAGCGGCCAGGTATCGCGCGTCCTGCCCGTCTCGTCTGGAAACGGCCAGGAGTTCACCTCTGAAGGCTGGACGCGGCGCGCTATTACGCCGACGGGCCGCTTCAAGGTACATCGCAAGGTAGAGGGGTGGCGCAAGGCCCCGCTCGGCAGAATCTACTACCCGAACTACTTCCTCGACGGGGTGGCGATTCATGGCTACCCGTCTGTTCCCACGCGCGCCGCAAGCCACGGCTGCGTGCGCATACCGATGTTTGCCGCGATAGAGTTTAGCGAGATGGTCCCCGTCGGCACGTGGGTGATCGTTTACGACGGCGCACCCGCGCGCACAATCGACAGAGACGACCCCGCTTCCAGGTAGGCAGGCCCGTACGACGGTCGAGGTCTTAGCTTCGCGCGGCTTCACTCGCCCAGAATCTTCGAGGGGCGCGGCACCCGTCGCAACCCGAATTTTTCGACCGAGTGCTTTTGGATATGCGAAATGGCTTCCGTGACCGAGTCTGTCACGAGCAACAGGTCCAGGTCCTCCGGGGCAATCGTCTTTGCCGAGACCATGCGGTTGAAGAATTCGAGCAGCGGCTCGTAATACTGCTTCCCCATAATGACCACGGGGAAATCGAGAATCTTCTTTGTCTGTATCAGCGTCACCGCTTCAAACAGCTCGTCCATCGTCCCGACGCCGCCGGGCAAGACCACGAACGCGTATGAGTACTTTATGAGCATCGTCTTTCGGACGAAGAAATATTTGAACGTGACCCATCGGTCGAGGTAAGGGTTGGGCATCTGCTCGTGCGGCAACTCTATGTTGCAGCCGATGGACGGGCCTCCCGCCTCCCTCGCGCCACGGTTTGCAGCTTCCATAATGCCGGGGCCGCCGCCGGTCATAACCGTGAACCCTATCTGGCTAATCTGATTCCCCATCTGCCGAGCCAGGTCATAGTAGATATGGTCTTCTTTGAATCGGGCCGAGCCGAACACGGTCACGCAGGGGCCGACGAAATGGAGCGCGCGAAAGCCTTTGATAAACTCGCGCATGATCTGAATGATGGACCACGTCTCGAACTTGCGAGACTTTGGCCCTTCAAGAAAGTACCGCTCCTCACGTTGCGCTTTCGCGCTTTCGGCCTGTCGATCAGCCGTAGCAGTTGCATCTGGTGTCATAACGGAACCTTTAACAGATCGCCCTTTCATTCGACATTCAAGATGATGCACTTGAGATAATATGTCTCCGGCATAGAGACGAGAACCGGGTGGTCGCGCGACTGTGTGCGTTTTTCGACGATGCGCGCCGACCGCCCCGCGTCGGCGGCGGCCTGTGCCAGCACGTTTAGAAACGCGTCTTCGCTCATATGATACGAGCAGGTCGAGGTTATGAGCGTGCCGCCCGGCGCGAGCATCTTCATCGCGCGCAGATTGATCTCTTTGTACCCGCGCGAAGCGCCTTCGATTGAGGCGCGGTTTTTGGCGAAGGCCGGGGGGTCGAGGTTTATAACATCGAACCGCTCGCCTGCCTGCTCGCGCTCGTGAAGCCAGTCAAAGACGTTGGCCTCTACAAACTCGACGTTTGTCGCATCGTTCAGCGCGCGGTTGCGGATTCCCTGCTCGATTGCGGCGGACGAAATATCGACAGCCGTAACGTGCTCGGCGCGGCGAGCAAGGTGTAGCGCGAACCCGCCCTGAAAGGTGAAGCAATCGAGCGCGCGCCCGCGCGCGTACTTTTCGACGGCGCGGCGGTTCTCGCGCTGGTCTAGAAAGGCCCCTGTCTTTTGCCCTTCGACGAGATTGACCGCGAATCTGACGCCGTCTTCTTCGATAACGATCTCGCGGGGGTCCGCGCCGTAGACAACACCTGACAATCGCGGCAGCCCTTCGAGGTCGCGCACGCGCGCTTCGTTACGCTCGATGATCGCGCGCGGGCTGTAACGCTCGGCCAGAATCTCTATCCACATCTGCTTGAGCGACTCCATGCCTTGCGAGAGCGTCTGTATCACAAAACAGTCGTTGAAGCGGTCGATGATTAGCGAGGGCAGCAAGTCGCTTTCGCCGTAGACGAGACGAAAGGCCGTCGCATTTTCGACTACCTGCTCGCGCAACCGCTCGGCTGCCACGAGCCGCGCGAGCCAGAACTCGCGGTCAATCTGCCGATGATCGAAGGCGACGATCCTGAGGGCTATCTGCGATCTTGTGCTGTAGAGCGCCTGCCCGACCACTTGCCCGCGCGGGCCTGCTACGGTCACAAGCTCGCCCTCTTTTGCGGTGCTGGCATCGATGATGTCGCTGCGATAAACCCAGAGGTTGCGCGCCCGCACACGGTCCACCGCTCGCCTGTTTATCTTTATAACTGTAGCGGCTGTAGCCATATTCGCCATCAATTATGCTAACCTCAGCTTGAAATGACAAACAAAGAGGCGAGCAACGTTACGACCGTTTATATCGCGCTCGGCACAAACCTGGGCGACCGCGAAGCGAATCTCCGCCGGGCCCGCGCATTGATCGAGGGCCTCGGTCTGAGGATTACCCGCGCTTCATCGATCTATGAGACAGAGCCTGTAGGTTATAGCGATCAGCCGTGGTTCTATAATCAAGTTATCGAAGCCGAGTTTGAAGAAGATCGGGCAGTCGAGCCATACAGGTCGGCGGTCATCCTGCTCGACGGGCTGCTTCAGATCGAAAGCCGCATGGGGCGAGAGCGGGAAATCTTGAACGGCCCGCGTGTGATCGACCTGGACCTGCTTATGTTCGGCAGCCTCACGGTCAACGTAACAGAGCCTCTGCCGGTCGACGCCACCCGGATGAAGACAGGGGCAATAAGTCTCCACCTGCCCCACCCGCGAATGCACCTTCGCCGCTTCGTGCTTGAGCCGATGTGCGAGATCGCTCCGCGCGTGGTTCACCCGGTAGAGAGAAAGACCGTCGCCGAGTTGCTAGCCCCACTCAAGGACGTTCCGGTCGTGCGGCGGGTTAAACCCCGACCGGTGTAAGCTCAGCGATTCGATACCTCGGCGGGACGCGCCTGACTGCGCTTGAGCCTATCGAGAGCGGAGACAAGTTTTTGCCAGTCGCTTTTATCCTTCCTCGTTTCGATAGGCGCGCCCAGGTCGCTATAAAACTCAAGTATGTGAAGGCGAAGGTCCTGGCTGACGTTCTGGAAATTGTCATCGGACAATTCATCGACAAGCTCCGCGTAAGCCTTGTCGGCGAGCTTGTAATCGCCCGCGCGCGTTGGCCGCCCTGTGTCTATGTTCCTGTTTGACAGTTGTAACCGGTTGGCCCGAACGTCACCCGACAGCGAATTGAACCGGTTTATGGTCTCTTCAAAACTCTTCAGAAATACGGCCTCGGCTTCGGGCGTCGGCATCTTGAAGGCCAGCGCCTTGAACGGCCCAACCTTTGGCATGATGCGAAAGACCGTCGCAGTAGCCTTTGCCCAGAAGCTCGGCTTTTCGTACTCCTTGCCGAACTCCTTCTCATAGCTTGCGCGAGAGAGCGTATAGACGAACCTGCTGCGCGTGATGCCCGGCGTCAGCTTTTCTATCTCGTCCTTTTTCGTCTCCCACGCCACCTTCGTCATCTCCGGTATCAAGCCGCTCACGGTGCGTCGGTAAGTGCCGATGGCCAGGTCAAGACTCGCGAAGACCTCTTTCAACTCAAGGTTGTAGGTTCGCTTGAAAGCGCGGCTGAGAAGGTCTTTTTCTACCTTGAAGCCTATGAAATCGTGATAGGCCTCAGGAGCGTAATTGCCCCGCGCTATCTGAACGACATCGAAACCGAATTCGGTCTTGATGTGTGCCGAAGGGCTCTCTTCATACGTCACCTCGTCGCCGTAACGGGCCTTCAATTCGGGATAGACCATAGGGACGGCGCGGTTCGTCCCGACAGAGTGGCCGCTGTTGTCGGCGGCGTAATGCGACAACGCCCCAAGCGCAAACGCAAGCTCGTCGAGCGTTCGCGCTTCGCGAATAAGGTTTTCGACAAAGTCGCCGCTCCGAACATAGTGGGTCAGGTCGCTAAAAAACTTGCTCGAAAACGGGTAATACCCCATGTCCTGGATGATCGACCCGCCGTAGGCATGGGCCCTGGCCATGCGCAGGTCCTCCGCTGTCGCGTTCGGAAACCGCGCGACGAGCAGTGGCTTTATCGAGGTTTCCCAGGTCGAGTCGATGATCGCCTGATGCGTCAACACAGAGTAGCCGAGCGATACTTGAGACGCTGAAAGCAATAACGCCAGCGCTGCAAGCAGCCGCGCGGCTCTGAGCCTTAAACTGGGTCTTAAATTATCTTTCATATTCAAACGCTGCTTCCGGTTAATGTATTAAACAGTGGCAAACGCACTGTCCGACGTACCGATAAAACACGCAAATCTACCCTTCTCTGCCGACATGCAAGCAAGAGCAACCCCTGTGCCTGAGACCGGCGCGGTCTCAGGCACAGGTCAATTCGTAACCCGGCCCCTGCTATTGTCGGGTAAAAAATTTGTAAGTCTCGCCTCAAAAGAGATGTTGCGTCAGAACAAAAATCTGACATAATACCCCCGCCAACATCTCAGGGAAGCAGTTTCATCAGGCCGCCAATAACCCTTTTATCTTTCGTGTCGCTTATCGCCGTAAGGCATTCAACGAGGCAATGCGGATGATCGACCGTTCATCAATTTTGTCATTCCTGAAAGAGATTGTTGGGTTATTGTCCTTGATTCCAGAACTGGCGCGCAGTCTCTGGCACACGATTACGGCAATAGGAGGATCAAGGAAAAGGGGATCGTCCCGCTCTGAAATCCCAAAGGCCGATAGAGAAATTCGCATCAGGATGATTGAGCCGGGCAGCGTCAAGATACCGACAAGCTGGTCTTTAGATAAGAACCACCTGGACCACGTCAGGCTGAACCTGGACTACATCAAAGCCGACAAGATATGTGCCTACACCACCCGCAAGGTCGAGATTGTTTTTGCGTCGAGGGCCACGGAAGAACCATCGGGAAATCGTTATCTCAATGCGGGCTTCTTTACTTCCGGCGGCGAAGCTCTGTCAACGGACCTGCCGATTGCGCTCGACGGCGGGCCATACAAGCTCGGCGTTAACATCGGCAAGTTCTGGGGGCCGGGGCAGCCGGGGAATGCCTTTCCCGACATGCTGCTCCAACCGTTTTTCAGAGACACCCCTGTTATCGAGCTTGACGTGGCGATCTCGTCACCCAGTATAAAGATCACGCCGCAAACCAGTAAGCTCAAGCTCACACAGGCTGACGACTCGCCGTTGCAATTTTTCGACGTTGAGCTATTTGAAACCGGCAGACAGTCCGTAAGCATAGACCTCCAGTTCAGAGGCCATCTTCTTCAATCGCGCAGGCTGGAATTTGAAGTCGTCAGCCGGGCGGGCGACGAGGTAGCGCGTTCAGCCTGGCCCGTGCAGGATGGCTATATAGTCTTCACCCGGACAGAGAAGCTGACTGCCGCCAACCTGAAACCGCTCGAAGAGAGCCCGCGCCTTCTGACGATAGTGGCCGAGCGCGCCATAAACTACAACAGCATAGGTCTGCGCTTTTACGACCATTCCAGGACCGACCTGGGGTTTCGACGGTCGAACCTCAACGACACAAACCTCACAAAGCTTCTAGACGCGATTCGCAAACAGCTCCTCGCGGTTATGGGAGCTTATGCCGGGAACATAGGCGGCTCGCGCGACAAGCTCACGATTTACCTGGGAATGCTGGCAGACATCGGCCGCCACTTTTATCTGGCGCTCATGCCTGAGGCTGTCAATTCGGACGGGCAGGGGTCAACTGAACCCTTATCTCAAATAAAGCTCGATCCGGGGACGGTGATACAGGTTGCGCCGCTATCGACTCAACTCGGAGTTCCGTGGGAGTTGCTGTACGAGCGGCCCTTCGGGTCGTTTCACGAAGACCGCACGCGACTTTGCCCGGACTACGAGACTCACGGCCCGAGGGCCGAAGATTGCAAAAGCTATGGCGACGTTTCGGTCGTCTGCCCTTACGGGTTCTGGGGATATAGCTATATCATCGAGCAGCTTCCGCTGTGGATCGATCCTCACAAGCCGCCGTCTGAACAGGGGCCGCCGCTCAGGCTGCCTCTTGAAATAAAGAACGGCTTGCCGCTCAGGCTCAGCGTCAACGTAGCCACAACCCTCAACCGAACAGACTCGCATATCGAATCTCTGCGCAAGCTGGCGAATGAATCGAGACTCACCCTCGCGCGAGCAGAGACCTATTCGGCCGTGCGCGAGGCTATGGTTGACGCTCAACCGCCTGCGGACGTGATCTACTTCTACGCGCACGGCGGCGAAGAAGACTCCGGCGCGCCTTACCTGGAGGTCGGGCGAAAAGACAGGATCAAGATCATCGACCTTGATGCGTGGAAGCTCAAGTTAAACCACCAGCCGCTCATCGTGCTCAACGCCTGTGAGAGCGCGTCATATTCTCCGGCCAGTTTTGAAAGTCTGTTGAGCTTCTTCTGCCAGAGTGGGGCGGCAGGAGTGATCGGCACGCAATGCGACGTAAAAGAGGTGCTGGCCGACAGTTGCATGCTCGGCTTCTTCGCCTCTTTTCTGAGAACAGTGCCCGCAGGAGAGGCGCTCTTTACCATGCGGCAGGAGTTGTTGAGAAAGGGGGACCCTCGCGGTCTGGTCTACAGTCTCTTTGCCTCAGCCGACGTGCGACTGGCTGAAAAAATAATAGAATAGGAGAACGCCATGCACTATAGGATACGCGCCACGGCGCTGATTGTATTATGCGCATGCTTTGCGGCTGCTACTCTCACAGCCGCCGCAGCGAATAAGCCCCCCACTCGCAACAAGCCCGCCACAGCTTCAAAAATCATCTTTGAAGCGCCGAAGATAGTTATACATGGCGTGATCGACGCGCAGACAAATTCGGTCGCAGGCCTGGCCCGCTTTACTTTGAGCAAGGCGGTGGCAGAAGCGAGCGTCTTGCCGAAAGAGCTTACGCTCAAGGGCAATAATCAGATAAAGATTCAACCGACCAATATCGAAGTTACCTCTATCGCCGTAAATACCGAGCGCAAGCAGCAAGTGACGATCACCGTAAAAGCCATCCCACAGCCGGGAACTTACGAGGGCGAGCTTATATTCCTTGTTGACAGTGACCAAACTCCTATCCCGCTTGAAGTGAACGTAAGTCAAAAGCCGCTGATCGCCTATACAGTCACCCCTATGAATTTAAAGGCGGTACATTATCAGGTGCCCGGCATCGACAGATTGCTGGCGAAGCTTCTGCTGCCGTATGAGATGACCCACGACGAGTGGCCCGTACCGATTGACAACCAGTCGCCTTTTGAGGCGGCTGTAGTTTCAAAGAGCGTTTTCCTGTTCGGTGATAAGCGAGGCGACGCTTTAGGCTCCGGCCAGATTCAGGTTCAAGGAGGAGACAAGCTGCCGACCGGGCCTGGGGCCACCTTGAGCCTGAAGGTGACAGACCTGAATCAACTTTCGCCTGACAGCTACAAAGGCAAGTTGCAGCTAAAAGCAAAAGACCCGACGAACGAGTTGGCGACCACCGCACTGGAAACCCCTATCAACCTGAGCGTTAGGTCCGGCCCCTTCTTCGTGCTGCTGACGATCATAGCGGGCATATTCGCAGGCATGATTTTGCGGAAGACCGATACGCCGCAGGCGGTAAAGGAAGCGCGCCTGTTGCCTCGCCTCCAACAGTTGGCGCGAAAGGCCGAAAACTTAAAGAACATTTCTGCTCAGGTCGGCACCCGAAACCGGTTGAAGTCCATCCAAACAGCCATCGAGTCTCCTACCGATACTGAGGAAGATGTCGCGAAGGAGATACAAAAGGTCGATACGCTCATAGACTTTCTTGCAAGCCTGGAGACTCTCGAAGCCGCGCTTGAAAACCCAAAACTGGACGGCCTTAAACGGGAGATGATGCCAAAGATAGATGAATCGCGCCAGAACGCCCTCAAGGACAAGACGGCTGAAGCGCTCGCCCTGCGCGATGAGGTCGAGACCAGGATATTGGCTTTCCTGCAAGACGCCTCGATGGGAGGCGGCGTGACTGATGTTTTCAGCAACGTGATAAAGTGGATGAAGAAGAGCGGCGATGAGCTGACACGACTCGATATCGAGAGACCCGCTCCCAAACAGGTCCGCACCTCGGCCCTTGTCTCGGTGCTGTCGGGCGTAAAATTTGTCAGCCCTTCGGACCGATTCAGGTTCTTGCGCCCATTAGTCTTTTTTCTCCTGCTGGTTTTACTGATCCTGCTCGGGTTCGAGACTCTGTATGTGACGAGCGGGGCGACATTCGGCGACGACGGCTTCTACGACTACCTCGCGCTGTTCATCTGGGGTTTCAGCGCAGAGGTGACGCGCGACGCGATAGTCAACGCCACAAAAAAATAGGCTACCGGCAGCCGCTCACTTCTCATCGCTCAGCCCTGTCCTTATCCGGTAGAGGTCGGGGGTGGCGACAGGGACGGCGAGCAGCTTGAGGTAAAAGAACAACTGGTGTTTGTGGTTTATGAAGTGTTCGAGGTTGTTGAGCAGCAAGGTCAGGCACGCTTCGCCTTCGGGAGCAAAGACCGTCGGCAGCCGCCGCGAGAGGTCTTCGTCGGAAAGGTGTGCGAAGCCCTGCTCGATATGCTCAAGATAGTCGCTCATTGCCGCTCGCGCCTCTTCCGCTTGACAGCAATGGTTTACCTCCCTGTCGCGCAATGCTAAGAGATGAGCCAGCCTGTCAGGGTAGAGCGCGTAAAGCACCGCCGCAAACCCCGCGAGAGATTCGAGCAGGTGGCCGAGCAGGTCACAGACGCGAAACGAGTCGGCAACGGGCCGCCACTCCAGCCTCTCTTCAGGCACGAGCGAGACGAGACGGTCCGTCAGTTCAACCTGTTGGCACAGCTTTTCGAGGATGAGCGCGGCAAGCGTCATACTTATGGCGTGTTACTTCAGGAAATCTTTTATACTTCCGGGCAGCGTGGACATCAACGAGCTAAGAGGCAGGTCCCCCGCGAACGATGTCTTCACCTTGTGATTGAAGAAGGCGAAGACAGGCACTGTGAATTCCGTATCGAGCACGTAGCTGATGACGAACCCTTCGGAGATCGTCGCCCAGGTCACTCCGGGGATTGCCCGCAGGTCTACCGTTATGGGAACGTCAATCTGCGTTCGAGAGGCGGCGGCCACCTTGATCTCGTTTTTATGTCTCCCTTCAGCGACCTGCCGGTCATTGAGTTTCAGCCGGTAATGAACGTCCTTGATCTTGAAAGCCGAACCGGGGTTGTCTACCTCGACAGAGACGGTTGCTTCGGCGGTCTGCTTTGGCAGGTCAACTCGGTTGACCGTGACGCGCTTCAGGGTCACTTTCGGTTTCTTATCATCAGCCGCGCGAGCCGATGACGAGATCGCCGCTATAAACAGCAAAACGAACAGTGATTGAAGAACCGGGAAACGCGAGCTTTTATACATCACATTCGCTCCCGCCACGGCAAGCCTGCGCTCTCCGTGTCACACGTCAAAGTACATCTGAAATTCGAGCGGGTGAGGCCGCATGCGAATCGGGTCGACCTCTTTTTCGCGTTTGTAGCTGATCCACCGCTCAATCAACCGCTCCGTAAAGACATCGCCTTTGAGCAGGAACTCGCGGTCTGCTTCGAGCGCGTCGAGCGCGCGGTCGAGCGAGCCCGGCAACGTCGGCACATCTTTGAGTTCTTCAGGCGAAAGGTCGTAGATGTCTTTATCGAGCGGCTCGCCCGGATCGATCCTGTTTTGTATGCCGTCGAGGCCCGCCATCAGCATCGCCGCAAAGGCTATGTACGGGTTGCACGAAGGGTCCGGGAAACGAATCTCAAGCCGCTTCGCGCCCGCCGACTGCGAGTACATCGGTATGCGAATCGCGGCCGACCGGTTGCGCCGCGAGTATGCGAGGTTGACGGGCGCTTCATAACCGGGCACGAGCCGCTTGTAGCTGTTGGTGGTCGGGGCGGCGAAGGCTGCGATGGCGGCGGCGTGTTTGAGTATGCCGCCCGCGTAGTGGAGCGCCATCTCGGAGAGTCCCGCGTACTTGTCGCCCGCAAACAGGGGCTTTTCGCCTTTCCACAGGCTCTGGTGACAGTGCATGCCGCTGCCGTTGTCGCCGAACATAGGCTTTGGCATGAAGGTCGCCGCCTTGCCGTAATAAAAAGCGGTGTTCTTGACGACGTACTTGAACAACTGGACGTTGTCGGCTGTTCCGAGCAGAGTCGAAAACCTGAAATCTATCTCGCACTGGCCGCCGCTCGCAACTTCGTGGTGGTGCATCTCAGGCTCTATGCCGACCGCCTGTAGATTCTGCACGATGTCTGAGCGCAGATCGTGAAGCGAATCGACGGGCGGCAGCGGCACGTACCCTTCCTTGGTGCGTATGCGGTAGCCCAGGTTATCGCCCGTGCGCCCGCTGTTCCAGAGCCCCTCGCCCGAATCGAATGTGTAACCTGCGCTGTTGATTTCGTTGTGATAGCTGACCGAATCGAAGACAAAGAACTCGGCCTCCGGCCCGAAGTAACAGTAATCGGCTATGCCTGTAAAGCGCAGGTAGCTTTCTGCGCGAGCAGCGACAGAGCGCGGGTCAAGCTCGTAGCCTTCTTTCGTCATGGGGTCGACGGCGTTTGCAAACATGCAAAGCGTCGGCTCTTCATAAAAAGGGTCGATCCAGAACCGGTCGGCTTCAGGGATTAGCAGCATGTCCGACTCGTTTATCGTGGCCCATCCGCGAAGGCTCGAAGCGTCAAAGCCTATGCCTGACTCGAACGAATCTTCCTTGAGCTGGTTTATCGGTATCGTCAGGTGATGCCCCGCACCAGGCAGGTCGGTGAATCTCAGGTCAACGAATTTAACCTGCTCGTCAACTGCAAATCGCAGCACTGTCTTAGGGTCCATTAAGGCTAATCCCTCCCTTTTTATTACGTTCAATGTCTTGGAAAAGAGTGCAACATTCCAACGTTTGAGCATATAACCCGCCCCTGGCAGTGTCAAGGTAACGGCCCTCGGCTACGTCGGCGGCTATGGCAACCTGCCACACCTTCGTTGTAAATTAACCGTGTGGAAGTTGCTTTGAGAGTGGTTGCGGAGGAAGTGATGAAAGCGGTAGTAATCTTAATAATGATTTTAGCGGTCGGCCTGCCTGCCCGTACTCAGGCCGATCAGCAGGCGACGCCCAACTACACGCCGGAGCAGATGGCGGCAAGAAATGCGCCCGACCTCTTTGTGTCGGGGTTGTCGGCTTTTGGCCCTGACAAGAAAGGGGCGGCTTCTTATACGATCAACGTCGAGAACACGGGCAGCAAAGAGATTGCCGCAATCGAGTGGGACTACGTTCCGTCGAAAGTTGCCCCGGCGTACAGCAAAGATATTCGCCTGACCTTTCGCAACGACGACGCAAAGATCAAGCCCGGCGAAAAGCGAAAGCTTACAAGCCGAGCGGACAAATACCTAAAAGCCTTGATAGAAAACTTCCGGCTCAACGCGATAAGCATTCTAAAAGTGGAGTACGCGGACGGCACCGTTTGGCAACGCGGCGGGGAAAGTAAACAGTGACAAGTGACAAGAAAGACGGGAGCGGAGTTTGATCGGTTCCTCCCTCTTGTCACTTGTCACTTGTCACTTCCCCAAGAAGTTCTGCCAGCCTCAGTTTGTCGCCAAGCAGGCAAGCGTGGCCCGCGCCCGCGACGACTTTGATTGAAGCGTTCGGCATACGTGCGGCCATGCTGTTAGCTTCTTTAACCGAGCGTATGAGCAAGTCTTTGTCCCCGGCGACGAAAAGCGTCGGAGCTTGAATCTCGGTCAGCCTCTCTTCAAGGTCGAGGTCGGCAATCAACCGCAGCCTTTGCGCGTAGCCTTCGCGGTCCACCGTGCGTATCACCTCAAAGAAGCGGCGACGGTCCTCGCCCTTTACTCCGTCAACGAATAGACCCAAAGCGTTGGCCGCCAGTCGCAAAGACAAGGAGAGCTTTAAAGGCATCACGGGAGCGATTCGCGTGGCGGCCCTAATAAGCAAGCGGTTGCGAAAGCGGGCGAACGAATTGATTATCACCAGCCGCTCGACCATCTCAGGGTGTCGGAGCGCGAACGTGAATGCCACCGCGCCGCCAAAAGACTCCGCGACAACTGTCGCCTGCCGCTCGCCCAGATTGCGCACTATGGCGGCGCAGTCGTCCGCAAGATCGCTGTAAGTGAACCGGCCCCTGTCGCGCTGGCGATACGTCACCACGCGGTAAGATGATGCTAGCCCACTCGATTGCTTGAAGAACAGCTCGCCCGTTCCGTCCATGCCTGCGATGTATAAAAGCAGCGGCCCTGAGCCTTCGACCTTGTAGTGCAACGAGTCAGCCGTCATCAATCAATCCTTCAAACCGCCCGGTCGATCTCTTCCAGTATGCGCTCGGCGGCTGCGCGCGGGTCGTCGTTTGAGGTGATGGCCCGGCCAATGACCAGAAAATCCGCGCCGTCGCGGATAGCCCGCTCAGGGGTCGCTATCCGTTTCTGGTCGTCTGTCGTAGACCAGGCGGGACGGATGCCCGGCGTCAGGATCACAAATTCTCGCTCCGCCACCCGCTCGCGAATCAACCGAATCTCTCGCGGGGACGCGACCACGCCGTCAAGCCCTGCCTCGCGCGCAAGCCGCGCAAGCGCGATGACCGCATCACCCACGCCGGAATTTATTCCAACCTCGGCCAGATCGGTTTCATCCATGCTTGTCAGCACCGTCACTCCGAGCACGAGCGGGCGCGAGCCCAAAAACCCGGAAGTAGATATGCCCGACCCGGTCTTGTCTCCGCGCACGCTGCGTGCGGCAGCGCGCATCATCTCCACGCCGCCGAGCGTGTGAACGTTGAAGATAGAAACTCCGAGCGAGAGAGCCGAGCCCGCAGCGCCCGCCACCGTGTTCGGTATGTCGTGATACTTGAGGTCCAGAAAGACGCGCTCGCCTGACGCCGTCACTTCGCGCACAAAGCTCGCGCCTTCGGCGGTAAAAAGCTGCAGCCCGATCTTAAACATCCCGACCGCCCCGCTCAATCGCTCGATCAACCGCAACGCGCTCGCGCGATCAGCCACGTCGAGCGCGACGACGAGCCGGTCTTTTACGCTCAGTCTTGTGGGTGAAAAAGTCATACTCTTATTCAACCAGTTCCCGGCTTCGTATGGCCAGTCTGTTAACACCTTTTCCGCTTCTCGCGTCATACCGGCACCAGCTCTTAAAAGAACGTACCGCTATAAACGAAGGGAGCCACCGTGTTAAGAACCCTGCCACAAGACATCCAGTACAGCTTTCGCATGCTTGTGAAGCGGCCCGGTTTCACCGTGGTCGCCGTGATAACGCTTGCCCTGGGAATCGGCGCAAATACGGCGATTTTCAGCGTGGTCAATACGGTTCTGCTTCGCCCGCTCGCCTATAAAGACCCCGCGCGCCTTGTCGCAATCGAATCGATAAACCCATCGAGCGGAAAGGGACAAACCAGCGGAGTCTCGCCGGCCGATTTCTGGGACTGGCAGCAGCAGAGCCAATCTTTTGAGAACCTCGCTACATACTCCGGCACAGGCGTAAGCTTTCCGACAGAGCCGCCCGAATCGGTCCCTGCCACGCGAGTGACGATAAACTTCTTTGAGACGCTCGGCGTCGATCCGCTGCTCGGCCGCTCGTTCGTCGCAGAGGAGCAGTATCAGAACGGGCCGCGTGCGATTATGCTCAGCCACAAGCTATGGCAGCGCAGATTCTCAGGCGACCCCGCTATCGTCGGCCAGACGATCAGAGCCGATGACGGCGCGATGACGGTCATCGGAGTTATGCCGCCGGATTTCAAATTCCCCGCTCACGCAGAAGCGTGGGTTCCCCTGGCGCGCGACGGCGGCGAGATGACGCTGCGCGCCAATCGCTATTTTTCCGCCGTCGGGCGTTTGAAAGAAGGCCAGCCGCGCGAAGCGGCCGAGGCCGAGATGAAAGCCATATCCGCGCAGCTTGAAGCCGCGCATCCGAAAGACAACACGAACTGGACTGTCAAGCTTACGCCATGGCGCGAGTACCTTGTTCGCGGCGGGAGGCTGGCCCTGCTGGTCCTTATGGGCGCGGTCGTCTTTGTGCTGCTTATCGCCTGTGCAAACATCGCGAACCTGTTGCTCGCGCGCGCGACCTCACGGCGCAAGGAGATGGCCATACGCGCTGCGCTCGGCGCGAGCCGGTTACAGTTGCTTCAACAACAGCTCGTCGAAAGCGTCATGCTTTCGATAGCGGGCGGCGCTGCCGGGCTGTTGTTGGCATGGTGGGGGCTCAAGGCGCTGCTCAATCTGCTGCCCGCGTTCGAATGGAGCTACAGCGCATTGACCAACGCGCGCGACGACGTGCGAATTGACGGAGCGGCGCTCGCCTTCACCGTCGGAATCTCGGTTCTGACAGGGATAATCTTCGGACTCATCCCCGGCTGGCAGGCGAGCCGCGCCGCCTTTGGCGAATGGCTCAAAGAAGGCAGTCGCGGCACAGAAGGGCTGCGCCATCAGCGAACGCGCAGCGCGCTTGTGGTCGCAGAGATCGCGCTTGCCCTGGTTCTGCTCGCGGGGTCAGGGTTGCTTATACAGAGCTTTATCAGAATGCAGAAAGTCGATTATGGATATGACCCGCAGGGCTTGATGACGATGGGCCTGACGCTGCCTCGACAAAACAGGGCGCTCTTTGCGCGGCAGGTGCAAGACAGGATCGCCCAAACTCCCGGTGTCGAATCCGTTTCGTTTATGAGTTTCTGGACCTTTGGCGGGCTCGTCTTCCCTTTCAACATCGAAGACCGCCCGTTCGATACCGGAGATCAAAACGCGAGTTACAGCGCTATCAGCCCGGAATATTTCCGGACGCTGAAAGCAGGGCTACTCGCCGGGCGCGAATTTGATGACCGCGACAGGCCAGATACGCCGGGCGTCGCGATTATCAACGAGACGATGGCGAGCCAATATTTCGGAGGCGAAGACCCGCTCGGAAAGAAGGTCGTAATCAGTTATCTCGGAGCGCGTAAGTCGCGCGAGATTGTCGGCGTCGTGAGCGACATCAAACAGGACGAGCCGGACAAGCCGACAAGACCGGAGATATTTGTGCCCTTCGAGCAGGAACCGTGGTTCTTTGCAGCGCTCGTGGTCCGAAGCGCCAGCCCGAACCCGCTGACAGTGCAGAGCGCAGTGCAACAGGCGATCTGGGATGTAAACAAAAACCTGCCCGTCTCGAAAGCCGAAACCATAGAGCAGAGGCTCGACAATCAGGTGGCCGAACCACGGCTCTACACACTTCTTTTAGGAATATTCGCCCTTGTCGCGGTCGGGCTCGCAGCCGTAGGCATATACGCCGTAATCTCTTACACGGTCGCGCAGCGCACGCACGAGATCGGTATTCGCATGGCGGTTGGCGCGCAGCCGAAAGATGTCTTGAAACTTATCGTAGGACAGGGGCTTTTGTTGACTCTGGCGGGACTCGCTACGGGCGTGCTCTCTGCGCTTGCCTTGACTCGCGTGATGACGAGCTTGCTTTTTGAAGTCGGCGCGAATGACCCCACAACTTTTATCGTCATCTCTCTTCTGCTCGCGGGCGTAGCGCTCGCGGCTACATATCTCCCCGCGCGCAGGGCCACAAAGGTAGACCCGATGATCGCGCTCCGAACGGAATAAAGAGAAGGACCGAGGACCGGCTTGCCTGCCCAGTCCTCGGTCCTGCGCCGAAGGCGGTTATGCCCCGCGAGCTTTGCGCTTGCCGTCGCTGTCTATATCTTCGACGGGGTAGTCGGTTGCCGTTCGATTTCCGGCGTCCTGTGTCATCTTGATAGCGCCGTTAAAGATCGCCCCTTCTTCGACGATCAGCACAGGCGATATGACATCGCCGTTGACGCGCCCGCCTTTGCGAATCTCGACTCTCGATTTTGCGGCAAGGTCGCCGTGAAGCGAGCCGTGGATTACGCACACGCCCACGTCGATGCGCGCCTCCAGGTGTCCCGACTCCCCGATTATCAGAGTCCCGCTCTCGCTTGTTAGCGAGCCAGCCACCTTGCCGTCGACGTTGAGCCGGTCATTAAAAATAATGTCGCCTGATATTTCGATGCCGCGTCCAATAAAACCGAAGTCGGCGCTGTGGCCCTCGTTCTTAACCAGTTTCATAGAAAATCTCCCCATATTTAATCAGGAACCCACGTGAGCAAGCCCGCCGTCGCCCGTTTAGGGGAGATGTTAGGCAAGAAATGAGCGGTCTGATTCTCTTTTCGTTTTTTATATTGCTGCGGGGCAGCAGGTTTATACCTGCGCGTCGGCCGGAAGTCAAGAATAAGGTAAGCGGTGAGGGGTGACAGATGCCTTGAAGGCAGTGACAGGTGACAAGTAGACAGTGACAAGAAGGAGAAAAGGTCAGCCGGTTTTCCTCCTTCTTGTCACTTGTCACTGTTTACTTGTAACTGCCGGGCCATTAGCTCAGCTTGACTTCGATCTGTTTCGGCTTTGCTTCTTCCCTCTTCGGGATGCTGAGGCGAAGCATGCCGTCTTTGAACTGCGCGTCTATCGCTTCGGGGTTGGCGTTGGGCGGCAGCGTGAACGAGCGATAAAACTGGCCGTAGCTGCGCTCGACACGGTGATACCCGTCGCGCTTCTCTTCGTTTTCGAGCCTCCGCTCGCCGCTGACGGAGAGCGTATTATCATTGAGATTCACCTTCACGTCGTCGCGCGCAACCTCGGGCAGCTCCATCTTTATCAGGTACGAATTCTCGTCCTCGAATATGTCCACCCTCGGAGTCCACGCGTTTAACGCCACGTCTTCGCGCCCTGCCTCGCCGACCCTGCTCTCAAAAAGCTGGTTGATGTTGCGCTGCAATTCGAAAAGCTCGCGGAACGGGTCCGCACCCATCAATGAACGAAAAGCTCTCGCCGGAGCCATCTGTGATCCAGTTCGTGCCATTTTCAAACACCTCCTTAAAAAGTAGCTTTGCGGAGTTGCCCTCTTTAACACCCAAAACCCGATGGATCTATCCATCGCAACTCCTATTTTCGTATGACGATTACATAATAAAATCTGAGTGTTTACCTGTCAAGTATTTTTTTTTGCACACGGGAGCAGACTTGGTGGTGAGGGCTAAGCGGTCAGGTTTAAAGGAGTAATGAGGTCTAATCTCGTATAAGAGAGCCTGTCAGTGAGCCGATACTCTCCAGCCCGTGACGGTCGCAGTATTCGGAGAGCCCACGGATGACCTTGATAGTGACTTGCGGGTCGTAGTAGTTGGCCGTGCCTATCTGGATGGCGGTTGCCCCGGCGATTATGAATTCGAGCGCGTCCATTGCGGAACCGATCCCACCCATGCCTATGAGCGGCACGTTTACGGCTCGCCGCACTTCGTGAACCATGCGAACGGCGATTGGGCGAATCGCGGGGCCGGAAAGCCCGCCGGTCCCGTAATTCAATCTTGGCCGCCTCGTATTTACGTCGACGGCCATACCGACGAGCGTGTTTATAAGCGAGAGGGCGTCTGCGCCTTCGCCGCAGATCGCGCGCGCAAGCTCCGCTACGTCTGTGACGTTGGGCGAGAGCTTCACAATGAGCGGGCGTTTAGCGGCGAGCTTCGCCTTTCGCGTGAGCCTTGCGGCAGCCACTGGCGAGTTGCCGATAACGACTCCCCCCTCTTTTACGTTCGGGCAGGAGATATTCAGCTCGTATGCGCTGATGCCTTCCCCGTCGTTGAGCATGTGAATGGCTTCGATGTAATCTTCGTCCGAATAGCCGAAGACGTTCGCCACCACGCGCGTGTCGAAGCTGCGGAGCTGCGGCAGTTTCTCTTCGACAAAGGCGCGTGCGCCAATGTTCTGAAGCCCGATGGCGTTGAGCATCCCGCCGTGCGTCTCGACTATGCGAGGCGGCGGGTTGCCTGCCAGAGGCCGACGCGAAAGCCCTTTGGTCGAAAAGCCGCCGAGCAAGTTCAGGTCTATAAGCTCTGCGAACTCAAGCCCGTAGCCGAACGTCCCCGACGCGCCCATGACAGGGTTATTGAAGCGGATGCCCGCGATCTCAACCGCAAGTCGCGGGTCGTGTCTGGCCTGTTCGCTCATCCGGTCACCTGTCGATCAGCTCCACTCGCCTTGAAGGATGAAAGCCGCCCAGTAGTAGGGAGCCTGCCAGCGCTTCTGCTTCCACATCTCTATCTGCGCGGCTCGAAGCGCCGCCGCGGGGCGAAGCCCCTCTTTTAACATCCCACGGTAGAGGTTCGCCATCAATTGCGCGGTCGCGTCGTCGTCCACGCTCCAGAGGCTTACGACGACACGGCGCGCGCCCGCGTACATAAAGCCTCGCGTCAGCCCCACAAGTCCCTCGCCTTTAATCTCCTTGCCGAGCCCTGTCTGGCACGCGCTCAGCACGACCATCTCAGCGCCGAGTTTCATGTTATAGATTTCGTGCGCGAGCAGGAACCCGTCCTGGGGCGCGCCCTGCGGATCGACCATCGAAAGAATTATCCCCGATAGCTCAGGGTGCAGGCTGTTGAGAAAGCCGTGCGTGGCAAAATGGACCAGCCGGTAATCGCCAAGCTCCGCGCTCGTAGCAACGGCGCGGCTGGCGGCGAAGTCGAGCACCCCTTTGCGGTTCGCTGGCGGCGCAAGCGCGAGGATCTTTTCTGCTTCGCGCCGCGTGCCGGGCAACCTGACAAGTCCAAGACCTTCGCTGTCCACCCCAATATCTGCGGCGGACTTTTCAAGCTTTAGCTTTAGCCCGCGCTCTGCATCTTTGACCGGATCGGTTTTGGTGTCGGCAGCCTTCACCTTTACCCTTTCGTCGTGTCTATCGAAGACGGGGTCGGCCAGCACCGCGAGCGTTTTCGGAGCGGGCGCGCGCCCGGCCGTCTCTCGACGCAGCACCGCGAGCGTCGAAGCCGACGGCAGGTTGATAATCTCGTGATCAACGACGAGCGGTTTCAGCCCGTTCGCGGCAGACCCCGCCCTGGCGGGAGCCGGTAGAGCGGCGAAAGGGATGTACTGCAACGCTCCGTCGGCCACTATCAGCAATCGCTTGCCTCCGAGCTGCGCGGCCACCGGCGCAAGCAGCAACCGAGACAACTTCTCGGCGGTCTGTTCGAGATTCGCGTCACTCGATCTCGCTTTGACGATGCGCAAGCCACGGCTCTGCGCGCTTCTTTGCTGCTCGTTGGGCGCGGTCAGTAATCTGTAGAAGCTGCGCGCAACCGCTTCGACCTCCTCGCGTTTGGGCAGCTCGTAAGCGGTGATAGAGGTCTGAGTGACGGCCCACATGTAGCTGCGGTCATCGCCGAGCGAATATTCGAGGAGCATAGTGTTGGGGTCGAGAATCTGTCGCTGTATCTCTTCGACCTTCAGGGGAACGGGCTGCGTGAGTGCTGCGTATCGCGGGCTTTGCGAGCGTATCTGCGACTGAACGCTCTTTAGCTCGTTTGTCAGCTCGGTTATCTCTTTCGACAGCGCTTCGGCCTGTTCTTTTGAGTGCTGGCCTGTGAGCATCTTGATTTGGCTCTGGGCCTTCAAGGTCAGTTGTTTTTCCAACGTGCGCTCGCGCTCGACAAGCGCGGGGTCCGCGCCTTCGCGTATGCCTGCGCGCGCCTCTGCAAGCGTTTCGAGCAGGCTCCGGGCAATCGCGCTTTCGGACGCTTCAAGCGCGGCTGCGCTGAAGCCTTCGTTGGGACGGCTCCGGTCGAGCCGCATCAGTATGTCTATGTAAAGCTCGTAAGCGCCGCGCATCGTGCCGAAGTATGTGGCGCGCAATTGCTCGTCGACGACTACGGAGCGGAGCGATTCGACGATCTCTAAAGCGTCTTCGATGCGCTTGCGGGCTTCGACGAGGTTACCACGGTCGCGCTCGACGCGAGCGATCTTGTGGAGCAGGTTCGCTTGATTATTTCTATCGGTGACGCTTCGGCTGAAGGCAAGCGCCTGCTCGAAATAATCGAGCGCCTTGGCCTTCTCGCCTAAAAGCTCGTGGACCTCGCCCATATTCGTCAGGGTGCGCGCTTCGCCCACGCGGTCGCCGCTCGCTCTGCGCACGGCCAGCGCCTGCGCGTAGAATTCGAGCGCGCGCTCGCGCTGGCCCATCTGGTTATAGATGAAGCTGATGTTATGAAGCGTGGTTCCCTCGCCGCGCTTGTCGCCGATCTCACGAAAGAGCGGGAGCGCGAGGTTGTATGCGTCGACAGCCCTCTGCCGCTCGCCAAGAGCGACAAGGACCGTGCCCATGTTGTTGTAGGTGTAGGCTTCGCCTATGCGGTCACCCACAGCTTTACGGAGCGGGATCGCCTGCTCGTAATACTCAAGCGCCTTACGGTTTTCGCCAAGCGATTGGTAGAGCGCGCCCATGTTTGTCAGCGCGTAGGCTTCGCCTGAGCGGTCCCCGATAGCTCGAAAGGCCGCGATGGCTTGCGTATAAAACTCTATAGACTTCTGCTTCTCGCCCGTCTGGTCGTAGACGTAACCGAGGTTCGTTATCGTCTCGGCCTCGCCGCGCTTGTCGCCGATCTCACGAAAGAGCGGAAGCGCCTGGTTGAAATGCTCTTGCGATCTTTGCATCTGCCCAGTGACGGCGTATATCTCGCCGAGCCCGGCAAGCGATTGCGCCTCGCCCTGCTTGTTGGCGAGCGAGCGCCAGATGGGCAGCGCTTCGTTAAAAGATTTGACGGCGCTTTCGTGATCGGTCAGGACATATTGGGCCATCCCGCGATTGGCGAGCGCCTGAGCCTCGCCCGCGCGGTCGCCGACTTCGCGCATGATCGGCAGCGCCTGCTCGTAATATTCGAGCGCTTTTTTGGCCTGCCCTGTCGCCTGATAGAGACGCCCGGCGATGTTTAAAGCGTTGGCCTCTTGCTTGCGGTCGCCCGCTTCACGCCACAGCGCGATGATCGTCTGGTAATTCTCAAGCGCTTTTGCAATCCCGGCCGCGTCTGCTTTAGACATGAGCGCCGTCGCTTCGTTCATGAGCCTTTCGGCGGTCACGCGGCTGCGGTCCTGAGTCGTTGCCGCGCGCAACTCCGTCACGCGGATTTCATATCGCCCGGCGGGCGCTGCCTGTTCGAGCGAGCGGACTTGAAGCCTGTAAGCGCCCGCCGACTCGGAAACAATCGAGACAGGCTCAGGCCCTTGAATCCCGTTCGGGCTGTCTATCTCGACGACGGTCTTGCCGTCGGGGCCCGTCACGGTTACGACCACATCTATGCCGCGCTGATCGACGCTTGCGCGAAAAAGCTGCCCCGCCTCAAGCGCAATCGCGTAGAGATGGACCTGGCCTCCGGCAAGCTGTCGCTCAACCGGCTCATTCAGTTTCAGCGTTTGCGCATCCTGCTTGACCTTCGGGGCCACCGCCGCCATACCAATCGACGGCGACAGAAGTGAAAAAGTGATGAACAAGACAAACCAGTGCTCGAATCGTTTAAACATCATAAAACACCCAACAGGCTCAATGCGCCATGGCGTTCACTTCCCAGTCGATCTTGTCGGCCGGAAAGATTGAGCCGTCCACACAAACACGTTTATAGGAGCCGTAACCGATGGGCTCCCCTGTCTTTACTGCGACAACACAACCGACGCACACGCCGAACCCGCAGCCCATCGGCGCTTCAAGAGATACAAGACACCGCACGGCCCGGCGCTCGGCAATCCGCGCCACGCTTTTCATCATCGCCCACGGCCCGCAGGCATAGATCGTAGCGCCCGCGCCCCCGCCTTCTTCGAGCAGCCGTTCGAGCGGGAGCGTGACAAACCCGCGTAGCCCAAGACTGCCGTCGTCGGTTGTGATTGTCAGAGGAAGCCCCGTCGCTTGGATGTCTCTGAGCCCGCACCCTTCGGCCACGCGGGCGCTGGCCGCGCCAAAAAGGATTTGAGATTCGACGTTTGACCCGGCAAGCTCTTGCGCGAGCATCAAGATCGAAGCAGAGCCGATGCCGCCAGCGACAATTATCGAGCGAGACGAAACCGTATCAGGGCTGGTCAGCGTATCAGGACCGGTCGCGCCCAACGCTTCATCGTCACGCCAGCTATTGCCGAGCGGCACGAGCGCGTCAATCATCCCGCCCGGTCTTACTTGAGAGAGGGCTTCGGTCCCGCGCCCCAGGACTTGATAGAGAAAGCTCAACGCACGCGCGTCTTCCTGGCGATAAACGGCAAGCGCGCGGCGCAACAGCGGCTCGAACGAGGCGCTCGCGCGAAGCATGGCGAACTGGCCCGCGCGAGCGCGTACATCGCGGTCGAAGCGGAGCGTGAGGAGCCTGTAACCGGGCGCAAGCTCGTCGTTGTTTTCGACAATGCCTGTAGTCTCGATCATCTCTAGTTGATGGAAAGGGCCTTCTTGAGGGCGTGCGCAGGGGGGCCTTGCGACCCCCCCAAAGTTTGGCTAAGCGGTCTTACCCGAAGTGAAGTTTGGAATCTTTAGCTTCTGCCCCGCTTGAATCTTATCAGGGTCGCTCAGCACATCTCTGTTCGCTTCGAATATCTGCTGGTAGTTCAGCTTGCCTCCGCTCACTCTCTTTGCGATCTCCGAGAGCGTGTCGCCGGATTGCACCTCGTACTCCCCATAAATGTCCTGCCGCTCAACGTTGATATTGAGGGTGAGATCGCCATGGCTCAAATTCGGGTCGATGGCTTTTACCTTGTCCCAGACCTGGTCGGCAACGTGCCGGGTCGGAGCCGTGCCGCTTATAGTCATGCGGCCGTTCTCTTCGTTGGCCTGAAGGTTCTTTACGCCAAGCGTCTGCGCGTGTATATAGACATCGCCATATTTGTCTGTCAATTGAGACATATCGTGTGTACCTCTCCTGCAAAAGATCGAGCCCGGCAAACCTCGCGTCCACTGATATTTTAGTGAGCAGACTTCCGGCGCGTCAACCGGCCTTTGATTTAGCCGCAACTCCCTACACTATTTCGTATAACCTCATCCCAAAACAAGTGTTACAACAACAAAGCACGCCGGTAGCTCTAATCACAAAGCTCGCCCTAAGCCTAATTATTTATGCGTTTACAGGACAATGGCCTTCTCCCCGGCGGATGGCACGCCACTAGCACTATCTAATCCCGACTCATGCGTAAGACGAGTTGGCCGTGCGTAAGAGATTGGAGGAGTTTAAAGGATGGCTACCAACGTGATCACAGTGAAGTCTGATGTCGGAGTAAGCACAGCGCTTGCGGGCGATCAAATGAGCGGGTTTGAAGACCTGTACCGCCAGCATTATCGCAGGGTCTATTCTATATGCCTGCGAATGACCGGCAACGTTGCCGAGGCGGAAGATTTGACGCAAGAGGTTTTTATCCAGTTGCATCGCAAGCTCGGCTCTTTCCGAGGCGAAGCGGCATTCACCACCTGGCTGCATCGTTTGACCGTCAATCAGGTGCTTATGCACTTTCGCAAGCGGTCCGTGCGATCAGAGCTGACGACGGAAGACGGCGAGATGCCTGAGTCCGTCGACCCTGAGACGATAAACCCCGAACAGATGCCGATTGTTGACCGCATAGGGCTTGAGACGGCGATTGCTCAGCTTCCTCCGGGATACCGCACGGTCTTCGTGCTGCACGACGTGGAAGGGTTCGAGCACGAAGAGATCGCGAAGATACTTGGTTGCAGCGCAGGCACGTCGAAGTCGCAACTGCACAAGGCAAGGCTTAAGCTCCGCCGCCTGCTACAGCAGCGCGCGGAAGCCGCATGACTTCTACACAGTAGATCACACCTCTCTGGGGCTGCCCGCGCGGGCAGCCTTTTGCTTTTTGGCGCGACCCTCGGACGCTACCGGCCGAAAGCCCTGCTACTAACAAACCCGCTGGTATGCTAGAATTTTTTTACCTGTGGCGGAGTCAATCTCTTGTGATCGAGCAAACTGGGTGTTTATGAAGAGCCGGGCCAGCAGCGAAGCGACTGCCGAAATTAAAGAGCGTGCCGATCCCGAGCTTATCGCCGCTTGCCTCGAAGGCAGCCACGAAGCGTGGGAAGCGCTTATCAAACGCTACCAGCGATTGATCTATTCGATACCGTTTAAGGCCGGGCTGACTGCCGACGACGCGGCCGACATCTTTCAATCGGTCTGCCTGAAACTTTACGAAAAGCTCGACACCCTGCGCGATCACCAGAAGATAAGCTCGTGGCTTATCACGACCACCTCGCGCGAATGCTGGCGCGCGTCGGCACGCCGCCGACGCGAAAGCGCTCCCGCAGGCGACACGGAAGACGAGTTTGAATCTCACAAAGAGATACCGGACGGGGGATTGCTCGCCGACGAACAGAGCGAGCTTATCGAGCGCCAGCAGATAGTCCGCGAAGCGGTCGAGGCGCTCCCCGATAGGTGCCGCGACCTCGTCACCATGCTTTTTTATGAGAAAGACGATCTGAGCTATGCCGATATAGCCGCGCGAATGGGCATGCCCGTGGCTTCAATCGGCCCGACCCGCGCCAGGTGTCTCGAAAAGCTCAAGAAGTCGTTAAACGATAAAATTTAACCCCGAATCTATGTATTTTCCGCAAACCTCGCGGCTCTAATGTAATGAACAGGGAAGGCCCAGGAGCTAAATCGTATGAAATGCCCGGATATTGACAGGCTGGTTATGCACCTCAACGGCCAGCTAACCGACCTTGAGGCGAGCCGGATAGCGGCGCACCTCGATTCAGGTTGCGAAGCTTGTCTGGCTAACCGCGACTGGTACGAGAACGTTTACGCGCTCGCATCGAGCGACGAATCGAAAGAGCCGCCGCCGTGGGTCTTGCGCCGCGCGCTAAAGATTTTCGACGGCCCGCGCGAGCAAGCGCCGTTTATCGAGAGGCTCGGACGCGCCGTCGCCTCTCTCATTTTCGATAGCTTTGCCGAGCCGCAGACGGCCGGCGTGCGCTCGACCGAAACCGCCAACCGGCAGTTGCTATACCGCGCGGGCGATTACCACATCGATCTTCAGATCGCCCCTTCGACCGGAGCCGGGGTGACGGCGGTGGACCTGCTCGGCCAGATCTTGCGCGAAGGCGAAACGAGATTCGAGTCGGTCCGGGGGCTCCGGCTTGAGCTTGTCGACCGTAAAGCGGGCGGCAAGTCTGTCAGCCACACTACTACAGACGAGATGGGCGGCTTTGCGTTTAGCGAGGTCGAGCCCGGCGCGTATGACTTGCAGGTAGAGATGTATGGTTCGAGCATTACCGTATCCGACCTGCGCATATCGCCTTTCATGTAGAACTTTACCCGGTCAATTCCAGGCGGCAGTGATTAAGTGACGAGCGAGCTTGCCAACAAGTTGATAAACGCCGAAAGCCCCGAATCGTTTGTGCGCGAGCACGACGCGGCGGGGCCAGACCTGCTTGCCTCGCTCAAAGCAGAGGTTGACCGGCTGGTGGTCCACGACCTGGATAAGGCAGAGAGCCTGGCCACGCGGCTCGAACAGCTTGCAGAGGTGCTGGCCGACAGGGTTTCAAAAGCGTTCGCGGAGGCCAGCCGCGCAAGCGTGCTCAACCACAAGGGGCTCTATAAAGAGGCCGAAGCGTTATACGAGACGGCTTTCGCCTGTATCAGCGAAGCCGGGTTCAAGGTGCAGGCCGCGATTATACAGAAACAGCAGGTCGGCGTGTTCAACCACATGGGGCGTTACCAGGAAGCGCTTCAAACCGCTCGCCAGGCCCGGCGCGTCCTTGCCCGGTCAGAGCCTTTGCAGCTTGCGCAGCTCGAAACCAACGTGGGCAATATCTACTACAGGCTTGATCGCTACAAGAAAGCGCTTGAGCATTACGACCGCGCGCGCGCGCTTTTCGCGGAAGCGGGCGACGACAACATGCGCGCAATCGTCGATTTCGGTCGCTCGAACATACTGACCGAGCTGGACCGTCCCGATGAAGCTATTGATCTGCTTGAGCGCGCGGCGACGACCTGGGACCAGACCGGTTTAAGAGCGCGGGCGGCGCAGGCCCGTTTTCATGTCGCATACATACATTTTCTGCGCGGCCATTACAACACCGCTCTAACAAGTTACTACCAGACGCGCGACCAGTTGACCGGGCTTGGCAGCCTTGAGCTTATAGCGTGGTGTAATCTTGAGATTGCTGAGATACTGCTCGCGCTCAACGCCTTTGACGACGCGGCCGAGAGCGCTGCCAACGCTCGCGCAACCTTCGACCGTATCGGCATGCCGTACGATTCAGCGAAGGCAACCGTTATGCACGCGCTCGCGTTAGCCGGGGCGGGCCACCTCGACCAGGCAGAAACCGGCCTGCTCGAAGCCCGCCGGAAGTTCGCCGAGAATTCAAACTCGACCTTTACGGCCCTCACCGATTCTTACCTTGCAGAGATCGCGCTCCGTCGCGGCGACGCAATCGAAGCGGCGAAGCGAGCCTCGGCCGCGCTCCGCGTATTCGCGCGGCAGGGGCTCCCGCTCCGCTCCGCGCACGCGAGACTTCTGGCCGCGCGCGCGTCTTACCTTGCGGGCGACCGCGCCGTGTCGCGGCGACAGGCAAGGGCCGCGCTCGCGCGGATCGAAGGGATATTTGCGCCGTCGGTCGCCTTCCAGTGCTACAACCTGCTTGGCCGCATCGAGCGTGATCGCAAGCGGCACGCCACGGCTCTCGATTATTTCCGCCAATCGGTCGATACAATCGAGAGGATGCGCGGCGGCATCGGCGCGGACGAGTTGAAGACCACTTTCCTGCGCGACAAGACGGAAGCTTATGAAGACGCTATCTCTGCCTGCCTTGACGAAGGCGGAGACAGGGCTTTAGAAGACGCCTTCCGGCTTGTCGAATCGAGCAAGTCGCGCGCGCTCGCAGATTTATTGGCCCGCTATGTGCGGGACGAAAGCGCCGCACCTGAAAGGCCCGACGACTTCGAATCTTCAACGCGCGCGCGGCTATCGAAGCTGATCGAGGATTTGAACTGGTACAGCTCTCACGCCAGCCTTGAGGATGAGAAAGGGGACCAGCGCACGGCGACAACCGCCGACCGTTATCGTCGCGCGGCAGTCAAATGCGAGCGGCAGATCGCGCAGCTTTTCAGGCGGCTTGAAGTTTCAGGCTCCAGCTTTGCCGAGATTCACCGGACAAAGACCGCAAGCGCTACGGACCTCAGCGGCTCGCTCGACACGGACGAAACCGCAATCGAGTATTTCATAACCGGCAATCAGGTCTCCGCCTTTGTAGCCACAACTCGCGGCGTCAAAGTAGCGCGCGGGATCGCCGCTCGGCGCGACTTTGAGCACAGCTTGCAGTCGCTCAGGTTTCAAATCGAAAAGTTCAACTACGGCTCGCGCTACGTCGACGCTCATTTCAGCCAGTTGCGCCGAGCCGCGGACGAGCATCTGTCGCGTCTTTACGAAGCGATCTTCGCGCCCCTGGCCGAGATGATCGAAGGCAAGCGGCTTGTCATCATACCGCACGGCGCGCTCCATTACGTGCCGTTTCACGCGCTGCGCGACGAGTCGGGTTACCTGGTTGACCGCTTCGAAATCTCTTACGCTCCGAGCGCAGCGGTGCTGAGGCTGTGCCGCGCCAGACGCCAGTCGCTAGACGGATACGGCTCGACAGGCCGTATGGTAGCGCTCGGCGTGGCCGAAAGCGGGACTCCAAACATCGAAGACGAGATACGGGCGCTCGGCGCGATCTTTCCGGACGCTTTACGGCTCACCGGACGGGAAGCAACCCGCGACAACCTGCTCAAAGTCGCGCCCGAAGCAAGGTTTCTCCATCTGGCTTCACACGGGTATTTCAGGCGCGATAACCCGATGTTTTCGTTTTTGAAGCTCGCCGATTCGCGGTTGAACTTCTACAGCCTGCTCGACCTGAAGATAAACGCGGAGCTTGTAACGCTGTCGGCCTGCCACACGGGCGTCAACATGGTCTTTCCGGGCGACGAGCTTCACGGTCTGATGCGCGGATTCCTCTACGCGGGCGCGCCCTCGCTCGTCACCTCCTTGTGGGCCGTAAGCGACCGCTCGACGGCAGAGCTTATGGGCGAGATGTACAAGCACCTGCGCGCTGGCGAAAACAAACGCGCGGCGCTCAATCAGGCGCAACTGGCTATCAAAGACGCATACGGCCACCCTTATTACTGGGCCCCTTTCGTCTTGATGGGAGATCCGAGATGAAAAAGCCGCAACTAATAAACAACTTTTCACGAGACGCTCAAACGCGCGCGCAAGCCGGGGCAATTGGTATAATATATGGTCAGAATGACCGTCTGGAGAAAGACAGCGCCAGCGCTTGCGCTCTCCCTAAGACGACCTCAAGGATTTTGGTGATGAATCAAAGAAGTATAATTATAAAAAGTCTTTTTAAGACAGCGTTTTTATTTGCGCTCCTTGTCTCTCTCTTTTCTTCGGCGGCCACGCCCGCGCGGGCTCAGGGCGCGCCGACCAATCGCAAAGGCGAAGTGATAGTGGAGTTAAGACCGGAGGCTTCGATTGAAGCGGTCAACGCGCGCCACCGCACAAGCGTTATACTGAAAATTTACGGCACGAACTTTTACAGGCTCGCGATCCCCGAGGGAAAGAAAGAGAAGAAGTGGCGCAAGCGGCTCGCGAAGGATTCGGACATATTGACGGCGATGCTCAACCCGGTTGTGACTAACCCCGTCAACGTATTCGCGCGGTCGATCATAAACTTTCCCGATGACCACGCCACGCCCGGGCAGTTGCCCAACCGCTACACGTCGCAGCTAGAGATGCTGAACTTGAGCGAGGCGCAGCTCCGCTCGCGAGGTCGCGGAGTGGTCGTCGCGGTGATCGACACGGGCGTGGACCGCAACCACGCGGCCCTCGCGGCGAGGCTTTATCTAAATCCTAACGACAGCGAAAACGACGGTGTAGACGACGACGCGGACGGGCTTGTTGACGACGCTCGCGGCTGGGACTTTGTCGATAACGACAACGACCCGGACGAAGGTTTTGCCGACCCGCAGACGACCGTCGCAGGCCACGGGACTTTCATCAGCGGGCTGATATTGCTGGTCGCGCCTGAAGCTCAAATCATGCCCGTGCGCGCTTTTAACCACGAGGGTATAAGCGACGCTTTCACCGTTGCCGCGAGCATAAAATATGCGGCAGATCACGGCGCTAATGTTATCAACCTGAGCCTCGGCTCGCCTGAAAACTCAAGCGTTCTGCACGACGCGATAGTTTATGCGCGGCAGCAGGGCGCAGTAGTCATAGCCGCTGCGGGCAACAACAACGAAAACATAGACAACAGCCCGCAGTTCCCTGCAAGCTGGCCGACAGAGGCCATGGGCGTAGCGGCGGTAGACGTTAGCGACAAGAAGGCCGTCTTTTCTAACTTTGGCGCGAACGTAGCCGTGTCGGCTCCCGGCGTCGGGCTCATCAGCACATTCCCCGGCGGCGCAAGCGGCGACTACGCGCTGTGGAGCGGCACATCTTTCGCCGCGCCGCTTGCTTCGGGCGAGGCCGCGTTGATACTGGGCGCTGTGCCGCGCCACCCGGACACGCGCGGGACTATCGAAGCAACCGCCGTGAGCGTTGACGGTGTCAATCCGGGGTTTTCAGGAAGACTGGGCAGGGGTCGAATAAACCCGCTCGGCGCGCTTCAAAGCCTTGAGCCCGTATCGAACATCCATGCGGAGATCGATTTGCAATCGACACATGTCGAGCCGCTCGCAAACGGCAAAGCCGAATTCGAGATAAACGGGACCGAGCAAGAGTTTGAGCTTGAGGCTATAGGGCTCACGGTGAATCATCCCTACAGAATCATCGTTGACGGCACCCAGATCATACACGGGGGGCGCGCCACATCGAACAACTTCGGCGGGCTAAAGATAGAGTTCTCTACGACGCCGAGCAGCAATCACGAACAGCTTCCCGGCTCGCTCAACCCGGTCAGGAATATACGCCACGTCGAGCTGCGCGATTCGCAAGATCGAATAATTCTACAGGGCGATTTCGGTCAACCGACGGGCGGCGGCAGCGGCGGCGAGTCGCTTGAGAAGGAGGCGAAGCTCAATTCCACAGGCATCGTGGCCGACGCTCGCGGAGATGCGCGCGTCGAGATCGACTCCGAACGTGAAGAGTTGAGAGTGAGGGCCGAGAAGCTCGTGCCGGGCGCGGTTTATCAAATAGTCGTAGACGGCACGAACATAGGGTCCGCGACTACTCAAGGCAGCTCTGGATTTTTCGAGTTAGAGTTTACGACAGACGGTTCGGGCAACCGCGTGCTGCCAGCCGCGCTCAGGCCGGTCACATCCATTAACCGCATAGAGGTGCGCAACCAGGCAAACCAGGTCGTGCTGACGGGAGATTTCCAGCCGGGCGGCAGTAGCGGCGACGATGACGGCGATAACGGCGGCGGCGATGATGACGGGGGCGATGACGGCGATGGCGGCGGCGGCGGTAGCGGCGGCCAGGGGATAGACAAAGACGCGAGGTTTACCCGCACGGGCGTAGACCCCAATGCCAGCGGCGAGGTCAGGATAAAATCCAGCGCGAGCAACGAAGAGATGGAGATCAGAGTCGAAGACCTCGATTCCACCACCGAATACGAGGTAGTCGTTGACGGTGTATCGCTCGGCCAGTTCAGCACGGATGACGACGGCGAGCTCAGGCTAAGATGGGGCTCCGGCGAGATGCCGCTGCCTCCGCAGATAATGCCCCTGGCAAACATACGCCGCGTCGAGATAAGAAACCAGTCGGGCACTGTGATTCTATTTGCACGGCTCGCACCCTGACGCCGGGAATAAGTAAACAGTGACAAGTGACAAGTGACAAGAAGGGGAGA
Organism: uncultured Clostridia bacterium; assembly: GCA_964615905.1. Taxonomy (GTDB): domain Bacteria; phylum Acidobacteriota; class Blastocatellia; order UBA7656; family UBA7656; genus DATLMR01. The sequence goes on along the minus strand of CAZTUB010000002.1, from coordinate 434,320 downwards.
AGGTCAGCCCAGCCTCCCTCTTTCTTGTCACTTGTCACTTGTCACTGTTTACTTTCCCCAACCACTTGTCACTGTTTACCCTCCTCTTGTAACGTTTCACCTGTAAATTCCAATTACCGGCAGGTGAGATGATGCGTAAGGGAGCCGTGTTTCTCGATAGAGACGGCACTATAAACGAAGACATCGGGTATGTATCGAAACCCGAAGAGTTGATTATCTATCCGTGGGCAGCCGAAGCGATAAGACTTATAAACGACGCGGGCCTCAAGACTATCGTGGTGACGAATCAATCCGGCGTCGCGCGCGGCATGTATACCGAAGAGACGCTTGAAGAGATTCACCGGAAGCTTATCACGGAGCTTGCGAGAGAAGGCGCGCGGATCGACGCTGTATACTATTGCCCGCACCACCCCAGGATCGGCGATGTCAGGTACAAGATCGAGTGCGAGTGCCGCAAGGCGAGTCCGGGGATGCTCAAACAAGCGGCGCGCGAGCACGACCTCGACCTCGCTCAATCGTTTGTCGTAGGAGACAAGGCGAGCGACATCAACCTAGCAACCAACGCGGGCGCGAAAGGCGTTCTGGTCCTGACAGGCTACGGCGAGGAGACGCTTAGAGCGCGCGACGAGTGGCCCTGCGAGCCCCGGATTGTCGCGGATAACCTGCTCGACGCGGTGAAACAGATATTACAAGAGGACGTAAACCGTGAACCGTAAACCGTGACAAGAGAGAGCAGGCCAGACTTCTGGGTCCCTCTGACTTGTCACGGTTTACGGTTCACGGTTTACGGTTCACAATGCTGACACTACTCAACATATCAAACATCGCGCTCATCGATGAGCTGCATGTCGAGTTCGAGCCGGGGCTGAACCTGCTGACGGGCGAGACAGGGTCGGGCAAGTCGATCATAGTTGACGCGCTCGGCGTCCTCATAGGCGGGCGATTTACGACGGACCTGATAAAGGCTGGCGCGGCCCGCGCCTTCATCGAAGGGTTCTTCTCCGTCGAGCCAAACTCCGACATGGAAGCCATGCTCGAAGCCGCCGGTATCGAGATCAACAAAAAAGACGGGAGCGAAATCTTGATTCGCCGCGAGCTTTCGACCTCCGGGCGCAACAAGATTTTCATAAACCACCAGCTCGCCACGCAATCGCTCTTGCGCGACCTGCGCCCCTTCCTCGTAGACATTCACGGGCAGGGAGAGCAGCAGACTCTGTTCAACCCTGAGACACACCTCGAATTGCTGGACGCATACGCGGGGCTCGCCCCCCTGCGGCAGGAGACGGGCGGGCTTTACAAGCGATGGGCCGCTCTCCGCCGCGAGCTTGACGAGCACCTGCGTGACGAAGGCGAGAAGTTTCAGTTGATTGACATACTCCGTTTTCAAATAGACGAGCTTGAGCGGGCGGGCCTAAGACCGGGCGAAGATGAAGCGCTCGAAGAGGAGCGGCGGCGGCTTACGAACGTCGAAAAGCTGACGACGCTTTGCTCGGAAAGCTTCGGGCTCACGTACGAAGACAGCGACTCGGCGCTGGCGCGAATACGCCAGGCGGCGAAGCGCGTTGAAGAGCTTGCCGAGTATGAGTCGAGCTTCCGCCCCTTCCTCGAAGGGTTGGAATCGGCGCGCGCGCTTTTAGAGGACCTTGCATATTCGCTGCGCGACTTCGCGGACAAACTCGAATACTCGCCCGACAGGCTGTCGGTTGTTGACAGTCGCCTTGCGGAAATCTCTCGCCTCACGCGCAAGTACGGCGGGTCTATCGAAAGCGCGCTTGAACACCACGCGCGGGCCGAGGACCGGTTGCGGCGCATCGAGCGGTCTGACGAGCGCGAGAGCGAGTTGCGCGCGGAGCTTAAAACCGCGCGCGCGGATTACCTCAAGGCCGCGCGACGTTTGCACCGCGAGCGCTTGAGCGCGAGCAAAGAGTTCGAGCGCGAAGTCGTAGGCGATCTGGCCGAGGTCGCTATGGAGAACGCCCGTTTTCAGATTCAGGTCACCGCGCCGCCGGACGCGGAGCTGGCCGACGAAGAGTCTGCACACGTCGGCACGGCCAAGGGGATAGACCGCGTCGAGTTCTACTTTTCAGCAAACGTCGGCGAGGCGGTGCGCCCGCTTGCGAAAGTCGCGTCGGGCGGTGAGGCCTCGCGCTTGATGCTCGTGCTAAAGACCGTAGCGAGCGCGTCGGAGTTCCCGCGCACAATCGTCTTCGACGAGATAGACACAGGGATCGGCGGGCGCGTGAGCGAGGCCGTCGGGGCCAAGCTCAAGAAGCTGTCAGAGACCAATCAAGTCCTTTGCGTCACACATCAACCGCAGATCGCGCGGTTCGCCGACTCGCACCTGCTCGTGCGAAAAGAGGTTGTCGGCAACAGCACCGAAGTCAACCTGGATAAGCTCGACCGGCGCGGTCGGGTCGAAGAGATAGCGCGAATGCTCACGGGCGCAGAGATTACGGAGACCGCCCGCCGCCACGCCCGCGAGCTGCTGAAGTAGCGGCCACCGCCGTAAAGAGTTGAAACCTGTAATGGTTGTGTTAGACTAGCGCGTGCCGCATCGTGCTAGTCTCCCTGTGGGAGCCCGCGCGGCCTCGCCCTCGAAGTAATAAGCAGTACTAAACCGTTGGCTGTGGAGAGAGAGATGGCAGACGACAATGCTTCTAACTTTGGTGGACCGGAGCGCCGCTCGGCCGATGACCGGCGAAAGGAAGACCGGCGAAAGCAGAATCTCGGTCCGCCTCCTGGAGTGCCCGACCGGCGCAACGGCGAGGACCGCCGCCTGTTTGACAGGCGCTCGCAGGGCACGACGACCGGCCAGTTGCTTGTCGAAGTCGGTCGCTTCGCCGCCGAGAACATGGTCTTCCGGCAGAAGAGCAACAAGGCCGCCGCCCGGCGCGCCCGAAAACATCTTTCGTTGATTATGAAGCTGGCCAAAGAGCGCCGCGCTGAAATCTCTGACGAGGTGAAAAAGCTTTCAGGCAATGCCGGGGCAAGCGAGCCCGACGACGACTCGGACAATGATGAATAGCCGTTGAGTTTTAGAGGTACATTATGTCACAGATAATCTGCCCCTCTTGCGGAACCGCCGTGCTCGATACGGCAAGGTTCTGCACGCGTTGCGGAAACACTATTCAGTGGGCTCCGCCGACCGCTGTCGATCAGTCGCAGCCGTACCAGCAATCACCTTATCCGCAATCTTACCAGCCGCCGCCTTATCAACAGGGACAACCTTACCAGCAATACGGTTACAACCAGCAGGGGTATCAGCAACCGCCCTTTCCGCAGCAAGCCTACGGCCAAGCGCCCGCGCTCGCGCCCGTCTATGTGGAGCGGAAAGACAGAACAGCCGCGCTGTTGCTGGCGATCTTTCTGGGAGGCTGGACCTGGGTGTACACATACAGGCGGGACGCGTGGAAGTTCTGGCTCACGCTCGGTTTGAACCTCACCCTGTTCAACCCGCTATGGAGCTGGCTGCTGTTGTTTCTTCCGAACATAGGTCTTCATATCTGGGCCATAGTCGATGTGGCAATCAGGCCGCAGCAATTTTACGATAACTATCCTCTCGGATAAGAAGTGCTGAGTTTAACGGATTTATTTCCCAGGTCGTAACAGAGCTTCGAGCCTCGAACGCAGGTCGTGGTACTCTTCTAGAAGCCTGTTCAAACCCACAATAAAAGGTATCTGAAGCGCCGCTGCGTCGTCGGCCCTTTGCTCAAGCTGCCGGGCGTCTTCCGAGTCCGGCTCGACCTTGTCGAGCAGCTCCATTACCTCGTGGACATTCTCGCCGCGCGGGTGCCTGTGGTAGCAGTAGCTTATTAACGACAAAGTTAGGCCGTCCAGAACCGACTGCACGCGGTCGAGGTCTTCGAGGGAAAATCGCCTCAGTAAAAAAGACTCCGCCGGCGCTTCTGTGGACTTCGCAAAATCAATAACTCGCTGTTGCAGATCATCGAAAGGGCTATCACTCATGATAGCTAGATGATTAAACCTTGTACTGGTGATTGTCAACCGTGCTCTGGAAGGATCAAGGACCGGGAATGAACCGCAACGCCGAAGATGCCGCTTATAGATCCGAACCACCCGAAGGCGACAGGACTCTAACCTTTCCCTTCGGCCTCGACGGCTCGTCTTCGCTCCTGCCGCGCCGCCAGCCCTTGCTTTACCTGCTTGCCGCCTTCGCCGCCGGCATTCTCGCAGACCGTCTCGCGTTTTTGCCGCAAGCTGTCTGGACGGCCACGTTTGTGACCGGTTTCGCTCTCTCGATAAGGTTCGTTCTCGGTCAAAGGAGCCTCCGGGCAACGCTGGCCCTGCTGCTCGGTTTCGCATCCGCGGGCGCGCTCGCCTCTTTAACCGATAGGACAAGCACGAGCCCCGCAAGGCTCAAGTCTTTGTTCGATAGCCGCACGATTACCGAAGACGACCCTGTAAGACTCGCAGGTCGTCTCGCCCGCCCGCCCGAACCTGCCCCGCAGGCTTTCTACCTCGATCTGGAAGCCGAATCGGTCGAAGTGCGAGGCCAGCTAATTCGCGCGAGCGGTCGCGCGCGATTGATTGTCCCGGTCGCGGATAGGCTGGCGGCCGCCGACTTCGAGCAGCTGGCTCTCGATCACGGTACTCGTATCAATCTTCTTGTGAAGCTCGACCGCGCCAAGAGCTTCTCAAATCCCGGCTCTCCAGACTTCAATGAATACCTTGAGCGGCAAGGCTATGACCTGAAAGGGACGATCAAGAGTCCCCTGTTGATCGAAAATCATGGCGCGGCTGATTCCCGCTCTCTGCTCGCCGCGCTCTACCGCGTGCGCCTGCGCGTGCTGGCTGCGATTGATTCGAGCTTTGAGGATGAAGTCTCAGGCACCTTAAAAGCGATGATGGTGGACAACCGCCACTACTTGAGCCGGGCCGACGCCGAGCGACTGCGCGAGGGCGGCACGTTTCACATTCTTTCGATCTCAGGGATGCATGTCGGTTTGATAGCGTGGGTTCTGCTAGGCGGTTCCACGGCTTCATTCGGCAGCCGAAGACGCCGCTCGTTGCACGTAGTCGCGGCTTTAGTGATTCTCTGGGGCTATGCGGTCATGGTCGGCCTCGCGCCGCCTGTCACGCGAGCGACCTTGATGATCACAATCGGGTTGATCGGTCCCGTGCTGTTCAGGCGCGCGGCGTCGATCAACACGGTCGCAGGAGCGGCTTTTCTTATGCTCGCGATGGACACGTCGCTGATTGCCGACCCCGGATTTCAACTGAGCTTCATAGCCGTTGCCGCCATAGTTACAATCGCTTTGCCGGTCACGGCCAAGTTGAAGGCGATAGGCGAGTGGCGTCCGTCGGCGCATCTGCCACACCCGCCTTCCTGCCCGGATGCTATAAGAATAATCGCGGAATCGCTCTTCTGGAACGAGCGCAGGTTCCGCCAGGAGATCAGGCGAGCGCCCGTCCGCTATCGCCTCGATAAATCGCGCGCGGCCCTACTGCTTGGGCGCGTCAGGGCGCAGGCGCTCTTGAGAAGCCTTGTCGTTCTCTTCATCACTTCGCTCGCGATTCAAGCCGCGACGTTTCCGCTCTCGGCGCTCTACTTCAATAGAGCGACGGCGGCGGGCGTGTTGCTGAACATCGCGACAGGGCTTCTCACGGCCGTGATGATGCTTGCCGCAGTGCTTACGATGATTGCCGCTTCGATCAGCACGTGGGCGGCTTCACAACTTGCCTGGATAACCGAAACCGCTCACTATATGCTCGTCAACTCCGTCAGCCCTTTCTCTGACCTCTCAGGAGCCACATTTCGCGTCGCACATTATGAAGACTGGCGAGCGGCTGTCTATTCAATCTACTTTATTCCGCTCGCGCTCGCCGTCTTGTTGATAGACAGGTGGAGGCCCGTCGCTTTATTCAAAAAGAAGCTCGCATCACGAACGGGCGCGGCCTGGGCAGGCGTCTCGCTCGCCCTGCTCGTCTCTATGGTCGCGGTCGCGCATCCGCCGAAAGCGCGCGCAACCGGCAGGCTTGCGATTCACTTCCTCGACGTGGGGCAAGGCGACTCGACGCTTATAGTATTTCCTAAAGGCACGACCATGCTGGTTGACGGGGGAGGCGAGATCAACTTCGTCGCGCAGGAGGCTTCCATGCGCGACGAGGGCGCAGAAGAGAGCGCAGAAGAGAGCGCAGAAGAGAGGCAAAAGCCAGCTCGCGATAACGCCCTGCCCATCGGAGAGATTGTCGTCTCGCGCTTTCTATGGTCAAAAGCGCTGACGAGCGTAGATTATCTACTCGCGACTCACTCGGACGCGGATCATATGGGCGGGCTTTCGGATGTGGCTAAAAACTTCGAGATCGGCCAGGCCGTCATTGGGCGCGTGGACGCCGAGAACTCTCAATACGCCGGGTTCGCTCGCGAATTATTGGCGCGCTCTATCCCGGTCGGGCTCGTCAACTCAAACCAGGAGTTTGACATCGACGGGGCGACGGTCGAAGTTCTCTGGCCTCGTTCGGACTCGCCTGACAAAAAGAGGTCGGCCAATAATGATTCGATTGTCCTTCGCATAGTATACGGTCAGGTCTCTGTGCTGCTCACGGGCGACATAGAGCGCGAGACCGAAGACGCGCTCGCACGGTCGGGCGTGATGTTGCGCTCGGATGTTTTGAAAGTCCCGCACCACGGGTCGAAGACGTCTTCGACCGATGCTTTCCTCTCCGCCGTCGATCCTCGAATTGCCGTCATACAGGTCGGCAAGCGCAGCCGCTTCGGCCATCCTCACCCAATCGTCATCGAGCGTTACTTGAATCGCTCGGCCCGCATCTTTCAAACAGGCCGGGACGGCACAGTTACGGTTGAGACCGACGGGCATGCGCTTGAGGTGAAGACCTATCTTGATAGCCAGCAGTGAGTTGATCTCTCCGGCAGACCGCTTTCCTGGATTGATAACATACGATCTGAATTCTAAAAGTACAAAGCTTCACTTCGACCCGCTCATCTGAATCAGCCATGACTTGTGAAGTATGGCTACGACGCTCACGACCTTTGTAGAAAATGGAAACGGTCATGTGGCAGGCTGGCAGCAAGCCTTGTCCGGCGAAAGGCCAACTCTGTCAGTAGTTTTCGCCCGCATAGATAATTTTTTACTGGCACACTTCTTGCCGAGAACTCGGCCATGGATTGCTAATAAATCGGTGGAGTTTTTCCCGTCAATGTGGAGGCGGGCCAGGGAGAAGGGGCAATGGTTGCGCAAATAAATTACTTCGCATCGAATCCAAGCTCGCCCGACGAGGCAGAGTACACGATGCTCGATCACACTACAAAGTCCGAAGAGGCACTCAACTTTGAACAGCATTTGATGTCGCGCGTCGTAGGGCAGGACAAAGCGGTCCGGTCGCTCGCTCAGCTCTATCAGGTTTATCAAGCGGGGCTTAACCTGCAAGGCCGACCGATTGGAACGCTTCTTTTTCTCGGGCCGACCGGCACGGGCAAGACTCGCTCGGTCGAAGCCGCCGCCGAAGTCCTGTTCGGCAGCCCGAACGCGTTTATTAGAATCGACTGCGCGGAGTTTCAGCACTCGCACGAGATCGCCAAGCTGATCGGCTCGCCTCCCGGTTATCTCGGCCACCGCGAGACGCCGCCGATCCTCACGCAGGAGCACATAAACAGCTACCACACGGACCGGGTAAAACTTACACTGGTTCTATTCGACGAGATCGAAAAGGCGTCGGACGCGCTGTGGCAACTGCTTCTGGGAGTGCTCGACAAGGCGACGCTCACGCTCGGCGATAATCGGCGCGTAGACTTCTCTCGCACGATAGTCGTTATGACATCGAACCTCGGCGCGAGGGATATGGAGAAGCTCACCGAAGCCAGACTGGGTTTCGCAGTCTCGTCGAACCAGCCCGCTCAGGTGATCGACAATCACCTTTATCGCCTCGGACTGGAGGCCGCGCGAAAGAAATTCTCGCCCGAATTCATGAACCGCATTGATAAGGTTGTCGTCTTCAGGCAACTGACCGACGAGTCCATGCGTCAGATACTCGAACTCGAATTGCAGGCCGTACAACGCCGCGTCTTGACAGTAGGCGGCGGGAGATTTATTCTCCGGTATACGGATCGCGCCAAGCAATTTCTGCTTGATGAAGGGACCAATGCCAAGTACGGTGCGCGCCCTCTCAAGCGGACGATTGAGCGCAACATGGTGCTACCGCTTTCGAACCTTATTGCTACACGACAGATAGGCGAAGGAAACGTCGTACTCGTCGATCTCGCCAAGGATGAACGCAGTCTGGTCTTCATGAAGCAGAATGTGACCAGTATCTTTTCCAATAGATACGAGTCGCCTTTCAGCCGCAGAAGCGTTAACAGACAGGTCAAGGTATCTTAAGGCGCAAGCGGCTAACCGCCTTGCTCGGAAAATATTTGGACGGGAGGCAGGATGAAAAAAACCGTTAGCAGTATTGCGAACGAAGATACCGGACTAGACAACAGACCGACGATTCTCATCATCGACGACGATCACGACTGGGCCTCGTTGTTGAAGGCGCACTTCTCGGATAACTACGAGGTTGAGGTCGCAACCCATCCGAGCGAAGCCATGGAGCTTGTCCAGACGCATCAGCCCGACCTGATCATACTCGATCTGGTCATGCCCTCTATGGACGGGTTCGGGTTGATACACCGCTTCAACGAGATCAAGAAAGGCCGCATCTGCGTCATACTGCTAACGGGTTGGAAGACTCAAGAGGTCGAAGAATGCGCGGCTTCAATCGGCTGCGCGGCGGTGCTCGGAAAACCAATATCGCTTGCGGAGCTTAGCCTCACCGTGTCAGAGCTCCTGGGCGAGAATGAACTGGTTGAGGTGAGCACGGACGCAGCCCGTTCTGCCGCCACCCTTTAACCTGTCCGGCTCTAAAACCCTGTTTGAGCTTGGAAGAGGCCGCGCATTCATTCGCGGCCTCTTCTTTATTTATCAGCTCTGCTGGCTGGCCGATTGCTCGAAAGATTGCGGCAATCGCGGCTCGACCATCTCGCCGCACTGCGAGCAATAGATTGTGCTCGACCCCGCGCCTCTTTCCAATCTCACAGAGACTTCGTGGTTGTTCGGGCAATTCATTTTGACCTGCGCGTGATTCAGCTGTTGCTGTCTTTCGTCGTCAAGCCCCAGCACGTTCATATCAAGATCGATGTCCATAAGCTGACCCCTGGTTTCTATTAGCTGGATTAAAGCGTCCTGAGCGTCACATTATCTTTCTTGCAAACGCAGTGCCCGACCTCGATATTTTTACGCCTGGCCAGGGTTTGACTGCAATAAACTCATAGAGTAATCTTTGTCGCAAATGAGCGACTCTGTGATAGGCGATCTGCTTGTAAACCTGGCCGCTGCCGCAATCGGAGCCCTACTGGTACGACTCTACACCTACTACAAACACGAGAGGTCTATAAAAGCGGTAAAGTGGTTCTGGGTCCCGCAGGCGACAAAAAAGATATACCTATACTCCGGCGAGTGGGAGACATCGCTCTCGGAATATGGCGAGATCGAGCCCGTAATCAACAAGCAGGACGCCATCATCTGGGGGGAGCTTAGAAGCTTCCTGCTCCCGTTTTTTTCGGACGTGGTCGTCACAACCGACAAAGATGAGATAGATTGGGCTTACCCCGTAGTGAGCCTCGGAGGCCCTGTCCCCAACCTGATAGCGCGGGAGATCGGCGATAAAGATTTGCTGCCGATATGGTTTCTCGACCTGCCTTATGACAAAAACTCTGTGCGAAAATTCGGAACGAAAAACAGGTCGGAAGTGTATCAATCGGCATTCGATTCTAAAAAGCAGATAGCCACCGATATCGGCTTTGTAGCGAGGATAAAGAGCCTTAAAAACACGAACCAGTTTATATACGTGATCGCCGGAAATTACGGGATAGGGACTTTAGGCGTTATCCAGCACCTGATCTCGGTCGAAAAACTCCGCGAGATGCGCAAGGTAATCGACTCTCAATGCTTTCAAATCATCATTCGCTCGCAGATCTTGCAGCAGCGCGTGGTCAATACGCAGGTTGTCCATTTTACAAACATCGGTTGATCAATCGTCGGCGAGGCTTTCGGCGTAGGTGTTCTTGAAATCCTGATAAAACTGCAACTGGTAAAGCCGCCAGTAGAACCCGCGCTCGGCGAGCAAGTCCTGATGCGTGCCCATCTCGCGTATCTCGCCCTTGTGCATCACGACAATCTTATCGACCGATTGAATCGTAGAGAGCCGGTGGGCGATGACGATAGCCGTGCGGCCCGCCATCAATCGCTCGACCGCGTCGCGGATAAGCAGCTCGGTTTCGGTGTCTATCGAGCTTGTCGCCTCGTCAAGTATCAGCACTCGCGGGTCATAGGCCAGCGCTCGCGCAAAGCTTATCAACTGCTTCTGGCCTACCGAAAGACCTGCGCCGCGCTCGCGCACTTCCGTTCGGTAGCCTTCGGGCAACCGGCGTATGAAGTCGTCGGCGTGGACTTCGCGCGCCGCCGACTGAAGCTGCTCGTCTCTGATCTGGCCGCCTAGCCGGATGTTGCTTGCGATGTCGCCCGAAAAGAGAAAGACGTCCTGAAGCACTATGCTGAAGTTTGCGCGCAGCTCTTTGAGGTCCAATTCGCGAATGTCTACGCCATCGAGCAGAATCTGGCCGCGCTGTACGTCATAGAAGCGGAGCAGCAGGTTTGTGATGGTCGTCTTCCCTGCCCCCGTATGACCAACAAACGCCACGCGCTCGCCGGGGCTCACGGTAAACGAGATGTCTTTCAATATCCAGTCTTCGTTCTTGTAAGCGAACCACACGTTGCGAAATTCTATATGCCCGCGTGCGCGCTCCAGGCGAACGGGGGTTTCGGGCGACTTGATCGTTACGGGCTCGTCCAGCAGCTTGAATATTCTTTCCGACGAGGCCATGGCCGATTGCAGGATGTTGTATTTCTCGCTTATGTCCGATATGGGCTCGTAAAACGAGCGGGCGAGTTGAATGAAGGCAACGAGCGTCCCGATGGTGGCCGCGCCCTGTATGACCTGCCCGCCGCCGTACCATATGATGAGCGCGATGCCGAGCGCGCCTATTATCTCGACCGCCGGGTAAAAGACCGCGTAGAAGAATATCGTGTCGATGTTGGCCTGGCGGTGCGCGTCGTTGATCTCGTTAAACTTGCGCATCTCCTTCTGCTCGCGGTTGAACAACTGCACCACGGGCATGCCTGTGATGTGCTCCTGTAGAAAAGCGCTTATCCGCGCTATGCGTGTCCGCACTTCGCGGAAAGCCGACCGCGCGCCGAGCCTGAACCAGGTCGTCAAGATCGCCAGCAACGGAAGTATGGCGAACGATACGAGCGCGAGTTTCCAGTTGACCTGAAACATCCAGATAACGATGTAGAAGATCATCGCGATGTCGCCGAATATCGCGATTACGCCCGCCGTAAACATCTCGTTGAGCGCGTCGACATCGCCAGTGAGCCGCGTCATCAAACGCCCTACGGGGTTGCGATCATAGAACTGGACCGACAGCCGTTGAAGGTGCGCAAAGATCTCTTTGCGCAGGTCGTACATGATGTACTGGCCCATGGCCTGCATCACTATGGCCTGCGTGTACTGGACCGCGAAGGCGGCGAGGCTTGCGAGCAGAAAGATGATTGAGATAAAAAATATGCCTTCGTACGGGGTGTCGCCAAGCCCCAGCCGGTCTGCGGTCTGCTTTAAAAAGAGGGCGAACCCGGTGACAGGCTTTGACGGATCGGGAGCGATGAAGAGGTCTATTGCGGCCTTCGTCAGCGGCGGCCCGGCCAAAACGAGCGGCGCGCTCAAGACCGTGAGCACGAGCGCTGTCAGCGCGTACCACTTGTACGGCCACAGGTACTTGAGCAGCCGCCGCATAAGCCGCGAGTCATAAGCTTTGCCAAGTACCTCTTCTTCGTGATGCGATGCGCTCATATGTTGAATTCGTGAACCGTGAACCGTAAACCGTGACGAGAAGGAATGAGATTCTTGTCACGGTTTACGGTTCACGGTTCACGCCCTCTCAGCTTGCCGCCAGCTCTTCTTCGAGCAACTGTTTTGTGTATAACTCTGCGTAGAGCCCGCCGCGCTCGATCAGCTCTTCGTGAGTGCCGCGCTCGGCGATCCGCCCTTCTTCGAGCACGACTACCAGATCGGCCTCTTTCACAGTAGAGACGCGGTGCGAGACGATAAGGCTCGTGCGCCCGCGCATGATGCGCCGCAGGTGCGCGAGTATCTTCTCCTCCGTATAAGTGTCAACGGACGACAGCGCGTCGTCGAGTATGAGGACCTTAGGGCGGCGTATGAGCGCGCGGGCGATTGCGCTGCGCTGTTTCTGCCCGCCCGAAAGCGTGATGCCGCGCTCGCCCACTATGGTGTCATAGCCGTTCGGGAACTCCGCTATGTCTTCGCTTATTCCTGCCTCAAGCGCCGCCTGCTCGATCTGCTCTTTTGTAGAGTTTTCGACTCCGAAAGCGATGTTCTCCCCGACCGTCTCGCTAAAGAGGAACGTCTCTTGCGGCACGTACCCAATTGATGACCTGAGCACGTCGAGCGGTATCTGGCGGATGGGCCTGTTGTCGATCAAGACCTGACCGGGCTCCGCATCCAGGAGCCGCGCGACCAGGTTCATCAATGTAGACTTGCCCGAACCTACTGCGCCGACAAAGGCTATGGTCTGGCCGGGCGCTATACGCAGGTTTATATCTTTCAGCGCGGGCTCGGTCGCGCCGTCATATTTGAAAGTCAGGTTGCGAAATTCTATCTCGCCTTCGATCTCGCGCATGTCTGCCGTCTCGACGGTGTCGCGTATGGCGGGTTCGATAGACATGATCTGGTGCATGCGCCCCATTGAAGCCATGCCCCGCTGGAATATGTTTATCACCCAGCCGAGCGCGATCATCGGCCAGACGAGGTAGCCGAGGTAGAGAGTGAACTCGACAAACTGGCCTACGGTTATTACTTTGCTGATGACGAGGCTGCCGCCGAACCACAGGACCGCCACGAACCCCAGCCCGATAAAGAATTGGAGGATCGGGTGAAAGATTCCCGAAAGCCTTATCAGCTTCATGTTGCGGTTGACGAACTCGCGGTTCACCTCTTTGAACCTTTCGATCTCCGACCGCTCCTGCGTGTATGCGCGGATGACGCGCACCCCCGCGAGCGATTCCTGCGCGCGGTTCGAGACTTCTCCGAAATAGTCCTGGACCGACTGGAACCTCTCGTGAATCCGCTTGCCGAAAAAGTGCGTGGCGACGACGACCAGCGGCATAGGCAAAAACGCCGCGAAGGTCAGCCGCCAGCTTATCGATGCCATCTTGGGGACGATCAGCGCCATGGCGAAGACCGTGTTCATCGAGTACATAAGCGCGGGCCCGACGATCATGCGCACCGCCGACAGATCGTTTGTCGCCCGCGCCATCAAATCGCCCGTGCGGTGCGTCTGGTAGAATGCGAACGGAAGCCTTTGAAGGTGCTCGTAAAAGTCGTTGCGCAGGTCGTACTCTATGTGGCGCGACATGTTTATGAGCGCGCGCCGCTGCATAAACAGGAAGACTCCCTGCGCGAGCGCGATCAGGATGAGCAACCCGCCGTAATTAAAAAGCCTGTCGTAAGCTATCCCTGCCGTGAGGTCGTCGATGGCTCGCCCTAAAACGACGGGCGCGGTGAGCCTGACCAGGTTCGTCGCAAAGACGCACGAAACCCCGAAGATCAGGATGCGCCGGTAGGATGCTAAATAGCTAATTAGCTTTCGAAGCGGAGTCATAACGCCTATAACCGACCAATTGATAATTGTAGCGAGAGCACCGGCATCTGGAAAGGTTCCGGGCAAATACCGCCCGAAAGCGTCATCTTTCGTTAAGCCTGATGTATGTCAGCAGCCCCTTTGCCGCCAGGCGGCCTTTCGAGTCAAAAGCGTCACACTCGGCCACGATTATGCGCCGCCCGTCGCGAACGATGCGCGCGTCGGCGGTGACGCGCCCGTCGCGGACCGCCGACAGATAGTTGATCTTCATCTCGACCGTCGTGAAACGGTCTTCGGGCTCCGACACGCTGACGATGGCGAAAGCGACCGCCGTGTCGATAAGGCTTGCCATCGCGCCCCCGTGCAGGACGCCTTGAAGCTGCAACAGCTCGTCCCTGATTTCGAGCCCCAGCACGGCGCGGCCCGGCTCCATAGAGTCAAGCTCGATCCCGATAAACCGGCTGTAGTTGTTCGTCTTGAACTTCTCTCGTATCGCCTGTTCGCGCTCGCGTGTGATTTCCATTATCTCGTCTTTCTCACTCTCTTACTATCTGCGGGGCTCGCGGTCTTTCCGGGCGACCACTGGTAAACGCTCAGGTCGCAACGCCCGCGCTCGTCGAACACCACGCCTTCGGCTTCGAGCAGATACCGCTGGAGGTTCGGCTCGTGCAGGATGATGCGGCCCGTAGAGATGCTTCCCTGCGAGTTTATGACGCGGTGCCAGGGTATCTCGCGCCCGTCCTGTGGCGTGACGTGCATTGCCCAGCCGACCAGTCGCGGGCTGTAGCGGTCATCGAGCAGGCGCGCGATCTGCCCGTATGTCATAACCCGGCCGCGCGGTATCTTCAAAACCAGCTTGTATATCTTCTCGAATACCTTCTCATAGCCGGCCGTCTTTTTTGCCGAAGCCTTTTCGGTTTTTGACATAACTCGGTTTCAGCTAAAGAGCCCCGGCGGCGCTACTCCAACAAGCCTCAGGTATGTGTAGAGCTGGCCGCGATGATGTATCTCGTGCTCCGTCATGCTCCAGAGCAGGATTTTGCGCCGCATGCGCCTGTTAAAAACCTCTATCTCTTCGTTCATCTTCTCTTCATCGAGCGTTGCCACCTCTTCGACGAGCCGCTTGTGCTGATCTTCAAAGACCGAGACGATCTCTTCAGGGCTGCTCGTAGAAAGATCGAGCGCGACCTTCTCGGTCGATCCGGCCATTGCCGTTCGCACGAAGCCCAGCTCGGATTCGGGCAGGTGCCAGACAAGCTCGCGCATTGTGAACATCCCTTCCGATGGCCGCCAATCCATACGGTCCGCCGGTACGACGCTCATAACTCTTAGCGATTGCTTGTGGACGCGGTTCCACGTGCTGATAAGCCGGTCAGTTTCACGACTGCTCATAGCTTCTGCTCCTTCCAAAATTCACGATTGCTTCTCAGGGCCAATCCGATATTAGCAGCGCGCGGCGCGCGTGGCCAGCTACGGCTACGCTCAATCTCAATCCCACCCGGTTTGCAAAGGATGATGCCGCACCCCATTTTGTCACACGGCAGTAACAAAATCGCGGAGGTTTAAAAAACGCCGATCTTATACAGACGTTTTCCCCCAGAGCACTCCCGGCTTTAGGGGAGAGCCAAAAATGTAATGTGACGCAAATTGTCAGATTCGGCTAACGTAATTTGTCAAAAAGAGGGCTTTCCGCGCCGTATACACTGAAAGTTATTCTTTAAGGCTTATCTTCTAAGCTTGACCTGAGAAAGCCAATTTTGGTTTAACCGCCACAACACTTAAAGTAATGGCACAACCATTGCCTAGTCTACGCGTGGTTCTAGCAGTTCGACAGTTTTGATAAAACCTCTTCTGCTCAGAGCAACTGCGGGATGCAGAACTAAGGGTTGAGAATGGAGGGGAGGATGGGGGCCCTGCCTTCCATTCAAAACCATATCACGAGAGGCGAGCAGGCCCTATCGGATAAAGCAACGATAATAGCAATACTGAGAGAAGCGACAGACCAAGACAGTTTTCAGGATGTAGAGGCGAACGGGGGCTCGGCTCTACACTCTGATTCACGAAGCCGTCGGTGGCGAAAGTTACCGGCGGCTGTTGTTTTTTGTCCTGACTTTCCCCGACAACTTTTACCGGCACAGCTTCTGATCTATTCGCGCTCGCCGTCTTTTCTGCGATAGATAAAAAATCGCCCTGTCAGTTCGGGCCGCTCATACTCATTCAAAAACAGCTCAAGCTCAGGGTAACTCTTGATGGCGAGCGAGGCGTTGAAAAATCCCAGCTCGTCTATGATGTAACGAGGCCGCGTCCGGTTGAGGTCGGCAAGAAGTTCTGCGCGCGCGCTGGCCGTCGTCGCTTCGTCGAGCAGATAGCGGTGGTCGTCGCCAAAGTAATGAACGTCGGCAGGGACCCCTGTGAGCGGCTGCGTGCTCAAATACCGCGAGGCGGGAGCGAGGCCCGACCAGTAGTAAATCTCCGGCCGGTAGCCCCAGACAAAAAGGTGATCCGATGCGTTCGACCCTTCTTTGACCGCCGCCGCCGCGCGTCTCTCTTCGCTGTTCAGACGGTCGTGAAACCACTCGGCGGTTGAATCGCTCTTTCGCCCGCTGATCCAATCTGCCGCAAGCACAACCGTCCGCCCGTGAAACCGCGCGATGGTTATAATGAAGCCTAAACAGACGAGAGCGACGACGGGCTTTCTGATCTTCCACAGCCTGCTCGCGGGTCGAGCGGCCTTGAGCGCGGAAGCGATAGCAAGCAGGCCGCGCGCGCCCAGAAGCGAGAGCGCCGGGAGGATTTGAAAGAAGTAGTGGCCAAAGAACCTGCCGCCCGTGGCCACGCCCGCGTATGAAACGGCAAGCCAGATGAGGAGCGCGAGGTCTGCTTTCATACGAAGCTCGGTTTCCGGCTTCCCGGTTTCGCGTCGAGACCTGAAGGCCGATGCAATGACTACGATAAGCGAGATCAGGAGCGTGTTGTTCAAAACGAAATAGTTTATCGTCTGGCTGAGCGCAGTCTCTACGGCTCTGGTCGCGGAGTAATAAGCCGTATAGCGGCTACCCCAATCCCAGACGTATAGCCAGTAGGCGGCGAGCGACCCGGTCGCCGCGACGTACAGGAGAAACGGCAGCGTACCTACCACAAAGCCCGCGACCGCGATTGCAAAGAGCGTGAAAGACGGCTTGAATGTTTCTCGATTTAACCGCCAGCCTGTCGAGCCAGTCGGGCTCATCACGATCAACAGTACAGCAAAGAAGAGCAGGTTAAAGACGGCTTTCGGGTTGATCCCGGCCGCGAGTCCCGCCAGCACGCCGCCTGAAAAGGCGAGCGTGGCGTTCCGCGCGATGTGAGAGCAGGCCAGAAGGTAAGCCGAAGCGGCGTAAGGCAGCACCATCAGGAAGTCTGTGTTGAGACCCTGAAAGTGACCCGTGGTGTAGGTCGTGCTAAAGACGGTGAAGACCGCAGCCGCCAAAAGCCCCGTCTTTTTGTCGTAGAGCCTCGATCCGAACAGGTACAGCACCCACGAGACCGCGACCGCATAGACGATTGTAAAAAGACGTATGGTGATTAGCTTGACGCCAAAGAGCTTGAAAAGCAGCGCGTAAAGGAGCGGGAGCGCGGGCGGCTTGTCAAAATAGACTTCGCTGTAGAGCGCCTTGCCTCGCAAGACCTCTTCGGCTGCGGTGAACCACAACCCGTCATCCTGGTAGAGGTGGCCCGCATAGAATATGCGCAGCAGAAAGCTGATCGCCAGAAGCACGGCAAAGACCGTCGCCACCGTCTTGCGCGTGATCGCGTGGTGGTCTTCGCCGCTTTCTCGTAGGTTCGGGCGCACGGCGTTAGATTGTAGTATTGATCGTGACGGGAACCAAGCTTGGGCGAGGCGCGTCCGCGTGAACGCCTAAGGCCGCGTCCAGTTCATCTGCAAGGTTCGCGGAGGCGTTCGACAGAGATTCAAAATCGAAGAGACGGCGGTCCATCAACTGAGACGGCGCGACATTGCTCAGGGCTTTCAGCATAGAGCTTCTTAGGGCGGGAATCTCTGATTGAAGCTCGGCAATCAGCCGCTTGACACGCTTGCGCTTCAGGTTCTCCTGCGACCCGCACAGGTCGCACGGTATGATCGGATAGTTTTGCGTTTGGGCGAAAGCGGCTATGTCCGACTCCCAGCAGTAGGAGAGTGGGCGTATGACCATGTTGCGCCCGTCGTCGCTGCGGAGCGCGGGCGGCATCGCTTTGAGCGACCCGCTGAAAAAGAGGTTTAGCAGGAAGGTTTCGAGAATGTCGTCGGCGTGGTGGCCGAGCGCGATCTTGTTGCACCCCTCTTCGACCGCCGCGTTATACAGGATGCCGCGCCGAAGCCGCGAGCAGACGGCGCAGGTAGTCTTTCCTTCCGGCACTATGGCTTTGACTATCGAGTACGTATCCTGCTCGATGATGCGAAAAGGGACGCCCGACGCTCTGAGATATTCGGGCAGAACGTGCTCGGGGAAGCCGGGTTGTTTCTGGTCTAAATTGACGGCCAGAAGGTTGAACCTGACGGGCGCGCGGCGTTGAAGGTCCATCAAGAGCGTGAGCAGCGTGTAGCTGTCTTTGCCGCCGCTCAGGCAGACCATCACCCTGTCGCCGTCTTCGATCATCCGGAAGTCCTCGATGACCGTCCCGACGCCTCTCAAAAGCTTTTGCTTTAGCTTCAATTCGCTCATCACTTAAAAGTGATAGTAGCATACGCGCGCGACGAGTGACCACCGCCGGGGATTTCAGCGCAAGGCTGTCGCAGGCGGTGCTCACGTCATAGGATGGCCGTCTGGTTAGGTAGGACGGCGATCTTATGACATAGGATGACCGTCCTATGCTTTAGGATGACATGCTAAGGCTTTAGGATGGGCTGCTTACGTCATAAGATGGCGTGCGCAGGCTTTAGGATGGCCTTCCAAGCCTATTGCAAGGCTCGATGATAACCTTTGCGCCTCAGCGTTGAAGCCCGGCAAGAGTCCCGCAAGCTTACTCGCTCGGCTTGTATTTTTTTACCACCAAAAGACTTCTTGACATCAAAACGACATTATATAGTATCCGGCCCAGTTGGAGGGATTAACCACTGCTTTCCGTGGTCGCCTCTGATCTCTTCAGCTCCATTATTGTAACAAGTACCAATCAGGCCCTTGGCTTTAAGCCGGATCATCAACTCCTGCCGCGAGCCACTATTAAGCGCGCAGAGATAACTCCTTTACGCTCTCTCTGTGCGCAACGTCCTGACCTGAGGGCCAGCAACGAACTTGGGAAAGGACGATTCAGGTTAACTCTTCGCTTCATGAGCCCTGCTTTGCTCGATCAATCCAAGCTGTGAGCCCGCGTCAACAGGAGATGATTATGTCAATATCACCAAGACTCGCTTCTTGCTCATCCCACCTCAAATATAGAAACAGACCGTTCTATCTTGCCGCGGCCGTAGCGATTGCGGCGGTGATGCTGCCGCTCATTGGCGCGCTTGACCTGCGCCCGATTTCCGCGAGCGAAGCCGCGCCTGCGACGAGCACGTCGCGCCTCGCCCTGCCCGCCCTCGAAGGCCAGAAGGCAATCGATCACCTCAAACAGCAAGGGCTTTACGACTCGCTCGGCGAAGCGATGCGGGCCGCCCGCTACTCGTTCAACCCCGTCGAGCGCCCCGAAAAGCTCGGGGTCGCGCCGGGCTCGCATTACGCCAATAACCCGACTCAGCAATACCAGGCTATCTTCACGCCCGACGACGTGCAGATAGTGCCCGGCGGCGGGGCAAAAGAGTGGCAGGCTGGGATGAGGCTCGCAGGTTATGGTTACGGCCACAGGATCAGGCCGGCGGGCAAGGCCGAGATGAAAGCGACGACCACGCGCGTTGAGTACCACCGCCAAGCCGCAAACGGGTTGGCCGCGGGGATAGTCGAGTGGTACGTCAACCGGGCCGAAGGCGTCGAGCAGGGCTTCACGCTGGCTGCGCCGCCGATGGAGAAGCGAGAAGGCGAGCCGCTGGTCGTGGCGCTGGACTTGACGGGAAATCTGCGAGCGAAGGTGAACGCCGAGGGGCAGGCCGTGACCTTGAGCAAGCGAGGCGGCGCAAGCGTGCTGAGGTATGAAAAGCTTGTGGCGATGGACGCGACGGGGCGCGAGCTAGGGGCGAGGATGAGGGTAGAAGGCGAGCGGGTGATGCTAGAGGTGGACGACGCGGGTGCCCTCTACCCTGTGGTGATAGACCCGACCTTCTCGCAGCAGCAGAAGTTGACTGCTTCTGACGCCGGCGCCAGTGATTTCTTCGGCAGCGCAGTAGCGATAGACGGCGAGACCGTCATAGTAGGCTCTCCATTCGATGACAACGCGGCCGGCTCGAACGCGGGCTCGGCCTACATATTCGTAAGAACCTGCGCGGAGTGCGAGATCACCTGCCCTGCTAACGTCATCGCCGTCGCCGCTCCCTCCTGCCCTCCCGCCACCGGAACGGTTGTGACCTTCGCCGATCCACAAACCTCTGACGACTGCGTCATGGCATCAATTATGTGCTCGCCGCCTTCCGGCTCGTCCTTCCCCGTAGGCACTACGACTGTCACCTGCATGGCTTCCGACGCGGCCGGTAACAAGTCTATGTGCTCGTTCACGGTTACGGTCTTCAACGGCTGCCTTCAGGATGACACCAACCAGGGCAACCAGGTGCTGTTCAACACCTTTACCGGAGAGTACATCTTCTGCTGTAACGGGGCGGTCGTCGCCACGGGCACGGGCACCCTCACGAAGCAGGGCTGCGTCTACACGATTCAGCACAACACCTCGACCCGGCGGGTATTGATAAAGGTCGATTTCACTGTGAAGAGAGGTAACGCGTCGATTCAGATGCCGCCCGGCAGTCTCAAGTGCACCATCACCGATAGAGACATAAGAGACAACCAGTGCAACTGCGGAGCAGTAGCGCCCAGATAAGCAGAGGCGGCTTAAGCCGTGAGCAGAGTCGATCCGTATGAATCCAGCGGGGCAGCGTTAAAGCGACTGCCCCGTTTCTTTTCGAGATGCCGCCTATTTCGCGGACGTCTGAGTCGGCAGGATGCTCAGGTCAGCCCTGAACCGAGAGACGTTCCGCTCCTGGTTTACCACCACGCCTGCGGGCAGCTTTCGATACAGCTTCGCCGCCCCGTCCGCGCCCAGGACTCGCACGGCGGGCGGCCCCTGGTCTATCTCCGCGTAGTTCTTGTGCAGGGTCACGGTAATGTACTCGTTGGCGTTTCCCCCGAACATGACTTGCGATACAAAGTAGCCTTGTACGTTAGACTTCTTGATAACAGGCACAAACTCGTTCTTGAGATAGTTCTCCCACTCCTCGTTACGTCCCGGCGCTACTCGGACCCAGGTCACAACGCCGATATTTGGCGGACCGTCCATCTTCCCCTCGTAACTCAGATCGGGCCGCGCCCTGAGCGCGTAGTGGTGGGTCGCGGTCACATAGCCGGCCATCTTCAGGTTCTGCGCCCTGGCGGCCTCTTCGCCAAGAGCCCTCATAACAGGGCCTTGCGGGTTATCATACTGAGCAAAGCTAGTGATGGGAGTTACAAAAGCGAACTCAAAGGCTTCTCCGAAATTCCCTGTGGCCCAGGCTTCGCGTAACTGCACGCCCGCTTTCTTGAGCGCGGGGATTCGCTCATTCTTCATGAAGTTTACGTACTCCTCGCCCTTGTCCGGCTTTACGCGCACGATGATAAGGCTCATCCATTGCGGGGCGGAGGCTTGCATCGCAGTCGCAGCTTTCTCCGGCGTTTTCTCGGCGCTTTTCTCAACACCGGCTTTTGGCTGACTCGTGTCCTGGGAGAAACCGGCTTGAGGGATATTTATAGCAATCACGCACAGAACTCCCAACAAAGCCATGCGGGGTAATCTCAAAGATACTCGCTTCATAGGTTAATCCTCCTTCGTCTAGTGATGGTTGCCCTGGTAAGCGAAAAAGAGAGTGGTTCCGGATAGATTGCTTTACTTAAGCCGTAAGTATCTTTGACGTAGCTTTGTCGAGCGAGCCGAGGTCAGTAAATTGAGCAGCCGGATAGTATGCCACTCAGATTGACGAGTCAAGCATAAACGAGGAACGGGAGCGAAAGTCCCGGAGGCGGAAGGTTTCGTCTGGCTGGCGAGCCTGGCTTTCGATTATATTGACTCGGCTCGAATGAGCAACACCTTGCCGCCGTGCGGAGACAAAGGAGAGATTACAGATGGTCACAAGGACAAATCGTCAGTGGCGACTCGGGGCGCGCCCCGTCGGGTTGCTCAAGAGGTCGGATTTCGAATGGCGCGAGGAGCCGGTCCCTGCCCTCGATGAAGGTCAGCTGCTAGTACGCAATCTCTATCTCTCGCTCGACCCCACGAACAGAGGCTGGGTCAACGACGTGGACACATATCTACCGCCGGTCGGCATAGGCGACGTGATGCGAGGCATCACAATCGGCACGGTTGAAGAGTCACGCAACCCGGCCTTTCGGCCGGGCGATACTGTTCAAGGGCTGCTCGGCTGGCAGGAGTACGCCGTCTCTGACGGAGCGGGACTTACGGTTCTTCCGAACAACCCTTCGATACCGCTTACCGCATACTTCGCTCTATTCGGCCACATAGGGCTGACGGCCTACTTCGGCCTGCTCGACATCGGCAAGCCGCGGCCCGGCGAGACGCTCGTCATCTCGGCGGCGGCGGGGGCGACAGGCTCCATCGTCGGGCAGATCGGAAAGATTAAAGGCTGTCGCGTAGTCGGCATCGCCGGCTCGGACGAAAAATGCCGCTGGCTTACCGACGAGCTTGGCTTCGACGCGGCCATAAACTATAAGACGGAGTCCGTCACAGATGGGTTGAAGCGGGCCTGTCCAAGCGGCGTTGACGTATATTTTGAGAACGTGGGCGGCAAGATACTCGATGCGGTGCTGGGGCAGATCAACCTCAGGGCGCGTATAGTCCTGTGCGGCTTGATCTCTCAGTACAATGCCACAGAGCCCGTGCCGGGCCCTTACAACCTGCCGAACATACTCATCCGTCGCGCGCGGCTCGAAGGGTTTATCGTACTCGACTACATGGACCGGGCAGCAGAAGCCTTCGCCGATCTGGGCAGCTGGCTGGCCGATGGCAAAATTAAGTACCGGGTCGATGTCGTTGACGGCCTTGAGCAAGCGCCCGATGCGCTCAACCGGCTCTTTGACGGATCGAACGCCGGTAAGCTTATCGTCAAGGTTTAGCATCGACCGCAGCCGCTTTTGAAATAATAAGAGACAGCCCGCGCCGCGCTGTGCGATAATATTACCGGTCACTCGGTTAGATTGTCCTATTCCAAAAAGATCTCAGGGAGCGAGCAAATGGTTGGGTTGCGTCTGTCATTAAAGCCGTTTTTGATAGCGGCAGTCTTACTTATCTATCCCGCTCAGGCGTTACAAGCGCAAGACGATTCAAAGCCTGTTCTCAAGATGTCGAAAGACGAGGCGAAGCGGCTGGCCGATGAGTTAAAAAAAGCTTCTGATATATCGATACGATTCGAGAACGCGCAAGGCGCGCCAGTTATCATCAGCGATGCCAAAATCAAAGCGGCTTTGCGCAAGAAGCAGGGCGACAATCAGACGGTTGCGCACGGTGATTATGCAATCGACGCTCGCATCACTATCGCCAACAACACGGACCATCGCGTCAAGCGCGTAAGGCTCGCTTTCGCAAGCCTCGCGGATAAGACAAAAGTGCTCTACGAGTCTTTCGATGTGGAGATCAAGCCTCGCTTGTCGGGCCAAGTCGGCGAACGCGTCACAAGCGACTTTCCGTTCTTCCCTTCTCCTACAAGCCCTGACGACCTGATGGTCACGGTCGTGGGAGTGCGGTTTGAAGACGGCAAGGCCTGGGGGAGTTTTCCGCCGAAGGTGGAAGTGGACACAAAGCCTGTCCCACTCAACAGGCCGCGCCCAAACTATACGTCAAGGGCAATCGATAAAAAGATCGAAGGCGATATACAGGTGAGAGTGCTGGTCGGCGAGGACGGCACGGTCAGGCAAGCAAGGATAACGAGGGGGCTGCCCGAAGGCTTGAACGAAGAAGCATTCAACGCCGTTTACCAGATAAGATTCAAGCCCGCTATGAAAGACGGCAAGCCTGTACCTTACTGGGTGGTGATAGAGCTACAGTTCAGGCTTGCCGAGCGACGCATCTATTAGGAGCGCGCCGCCCATCTTCTTCGAGCGTGATAAGCATATGCCGCGATTGATTCCCGCAGAGGTGGAGTGTTACGCAGCCGTCCGCGCAGACGAGCGGCCTCGCCGCGTCCGTTTCGACGGGCAAGAGCACATGGTAAACAGGCTGCTCGCCTCTTCAGTTGAAGCGTCTGTTACCCGAGGCGAACAGAGCTACCGTTACACCGTGCTCACGGAAGACGGGACCAGATTAGAGCTGCTTCGCACGAGCGAGGGCGCGTGGTTTGTCGTGGCCGAAAGTAAACTCTAACGTCTTTGAGCCGGAACCCAATCCGGCTCAAACCGCGTCCCTAACATCAAGCGGACGAGCAAGCCGTAGCTTGCTATGCCTTCCTCGACGCGGTTGGCTTTTAGGAATTGATCGTAAACCTCGCCCTGGATCAAGCTGACGGTCGCGCTCCGGCTTCTTGCTACCCGCTCGTCGATTGCCTTCAAATCGCTCAAGACCTCCGCAGAGAGGCCGGGCATCTGAGGCGCTCCGACGTTGAGCGGGTCGCTTGCTACCTGCCACGGCAGGTACCCGTAAAGCGACAGCCAGCCGGAATACCGCAATGCGCTTTGAGGAGAACGGAGGCAGGCGAGCAAGCCGACAAAGTTCGCTTCCGACTCATCCGCGAACCCTGCGAGGTGCGCCCACTCGTGCGCAAGCAGAAAAGGCTTTTCAACCGGCAGCGCCTCCGCGTTCAAGATCACCTCGTGCCCAAACGGGTTTAGAAACCCGTTCACGCCTGAAGCCGCCATATAAAAATCGACCAGAGACCGCTTGGGCCGGGCGGTCTTCATCCCGCCCGGATGTCCAAGCTCCACGATGACTTCATCAAGCGATGATCTCAGCTCATCACGCCATTCATATTCGCCGGGCCAGTTCCCAGTGCGCGCCTGGGCCGCCTCCTGGTTGAGCCGCTCGACCGTAGCTCGTTTCAGACTTGAGAGCGATTGCGGGCTGAAACGCTCTTCACTGAAATCGAGCTTGCTCGCGAGCGGCACGCGCATATAGTTGAATCCCCACATCGCCTCGAACAGAAGGAACGCGGCGGCGGCAAAGACAATCGTGTTGGCAAAAAGAACCCCGGCCGCCCTCAACCTCGTACCCCGCGCGGCTTTGCTGATGCGGTAGACCCAGAGAGTCAGGCCGCCCGCCGCTGCCGACACGAGCAGCAGGTCGAAGACAGCGAAGGGGAAGAAGTTCGTAACCGACGTGAAGATTGATTGCAGCCGTGGATAAAGAGTCGTCGAGTAACCCTTTTCGATCCACTGCGGCGGGATTGGAAGCACCGCGAGCAAGATTGCGAAAACGACTACAGCTATCTTGACGCGAGTCCTGACCGCAAGATGTTTTATGCGCTCCACCCGCCTGCTTATGGATCGGGGAAGCCTCGTCACTTCTGTTTGACCGCGATGATCTCTGTAGGCGCAGCGCCTACGAGCTTGAAGCTTGAAAAATTACCGCCCGCGTCCTTTATAAAAGTCGCGCGGACGTTCTCATAGTCTTCGTCAAAGAACTCCGTCTCCGAAACCGGCAAGAATTTGTGGCGTTCGCGCCCGACTATTAACCACAAACCGTTGCCTTCTGCTTCGACGGTAAAGGCTATCGTCCGCTCGCGCTCTTTGCCTTCATACTTGCCCGTGTATCCTTTCAACGCTTCGGGAGAAAGGTTGATCGCAGCCATCACAGGCTCGCCCGTGAGGCGCTTGCGCACGCGCTCATTGATGCGACTGGCGGCGGGCGGGCTGTAATTTGACATCACCGCTACCGTGTAGCCGAGATCGAGATAGATGTCTAGCTGCGAGTTGATGCCGGGAAAGCCGCCGCTGTGACCTACGATGCGAGTGCCGCTCGCTCGGCTATCACTGAACCCGTAGGCGTACTTGCTGTTCGGCCCCCCGGATTCGACCTTTCCTGTGTAGAGAAGCTCGGTGTTTTTCTGGCTGAGCAGCTTGTGCTGCCTGAGCGCTATGTCGAATTTGAGCAGGTCTTCGACGGTAGAGAACCCGCCGCCCGCCGGGCCGCCTTTGACCACATGCATGTAAAGATTGTTCTGCGCGGGAGCGCCGCCGCGCCCCGGATTTGTGTACCCGATTGCGAGGTTTGGCGTGTCCTGATCCATCTCGTAAGCATCTGTGTTGGTCATCCCCGCGGGCTTATATATGTGCTCGCGAACATAGTCGAAGTAGTCCTTGCCCGACGCGGCTTCGATGATCGCGCCCAAAAGCATGAAGCCGGAGTTGCTGTATTGCCATCGCGCGCCCGGCTCGAAAGCAAGTTTCTCGTTCGCCATGAGCGGGAAGTAATCCCGGACCTTTTTGAAACGGGCCTTCGATGCGTCCATGTAATCTTTGTTGAAGTAGCTGCCCATCCCCGACGTGTGCGTAAGCAGGTGATGTATGGTCACCTTCTCGGCCACGTCCTTGTTCGGGTAGTCGGGGATGTGCTTGCCGACCTTGTCTTCGAGCGAGAGCTTGCCCTGCTCGACCAGCTGGAGCACGGCCACGGCGGTGAACATCTTGTTCATCGAGCCGAGGTTGAACTTGGTATCGAGGCGGTTCGGAACGTTAAAGCTCTTGCTGGCCAGCCCGTAAGCCTGCTGGAAGAGGGGCTTGCCGTCACGCGCCACAAGCACAGTGCCTGAGAATCTGTCCTGAGCAACCAGCTCGTCGATATACTTCTTCAGGTCCGCGACCACCTCCGCGTCGCTCATCTTTTTCGCGCCGGGCGCGGGTTGCTGCCCGATGGCTCTAATCGCAAACGGGAGCCCTAGCATTAAAACGAACAGGAAAGAAAGCATAGCTCTTTTCATAATTTCACCCTTATTCGCGCACGTAAGTACAGGATTAGTTTTTTGTGTGGAGCCTGGATGCTCGCGTCAGGCGATGAGATCACGCGGTAAATTCGCCCACGCGGTGCAGCTTCATCGAAAGCGATATGGTAACGTCGCTCATCCGCCCTGCCATCACCACCACGCCTTCGCCGCGCTCGGCCAGCTTCCTGTCGAGCAGCGTGCGGTCGCTGCATACAAGCAGGTCGTCCGACGACGGGGAGCACGCCGTGAGCATGCAAGGTTCCACTCCCCACAACGCAGATAGGTGGCGATATGTTCCCACCACCCGTGTTAGCGCGATGATCCGCTGGCGGGGCCGCAACGCCGCAACTCGTCGCGCCATGTGGCCGCTTTCGGTTATGACCACGATCATGCGGCATCCTATCTCTTCGGCGGCCAGCACCGCCGCCTCTGCGATGGCGCGGCCGTAAGAGCCCGACCTGCGACCGTATATCGTCTCTCTCATCATCTGGTTCGACGGCGATACCATCTCTTCGGTCGAGCGGATGATCCGGTCCATCATAACCACAGACTCAATGGGGAAGCGGCCCACAGCGGTTTCAGCCGACAGCATAACCGCGTCCGACCCGTCGAGCACTGCGTTTGAAACGTCTGACGCTTCGGCGCGCGTGGGTCGAGGGTTTTCGATCATCGACTGTAGCATCTGCGTGGCGGTTATGATCCGTTTTTCGCTCGTCAGCGCGTCGCGTATGATCCGTTTTTGAATCACCGGCACGCGCTCGGTCGACGTCTCGACGGCCAGGTCCCCGCGCGCAACCATAATGCCGTCGGCCACCTCAAGTATGTTGCAGATGTCGTCGACGGCTTCAGGCTTTTCGATCTTGGCTATCAACCGCGCTTTGCCGCCGAACTCTTTTATCAGCTCGCGGGCGCGCACGCAGTCCGAGGCGTTACGCACAAAAGACTGCGCCACTATGTCGACGCCGCGCTCTATGCCGAACCTCAGATCGGCCACGTCTTTTTCGGTGACCGAGGGTATAGAGATTTGCGCACCCGGCAGGTTTATCCCTTTGTGCTCGCCTAGCACCCCGCCGTGAATGACGCGCGTGACGACATCGGTGTCGGTCGTCGAGATCACCTGTAGCTCTAGCTCGCCGTCACTGAGCAGTATCCGGTCGCCGGGTCGCACTTCCCGCGCAAGCAGCGGGTAGTTGGCGTAAACGCGTGTGTTGTCGCCCTCTATTTCTTCGGAGGTGAGACGAAGCTCCTGGCCTTCGTGGACTTCGACCTCGCCTCCCTTGAGCTTGCCTGTGCGAATCTTCGGACCGGAAAGGTCGAGCATGATCGCAACAGGCTTTTCAAGCTCATCCGACAGCTTGCGTATGCGGTCGATGACCTCGCCGTGAGTATTCCGCTCGCCGTGGGACATATTTATGCGCGCGACGTCCATCCCTGCGAGCATCAACTGCCGCAGTTGCTCAACTGAGCTGGTCGCCGGTCCGATTGTCGCTACTATCTTTGCTCTGCGCATAGAGGGTTAAGAGTCCGCGATTGCGCTATTGACCGCTTCGTCGAGCCTGCGGGCATCAGCCGGGCCGTAGCCTATAAGGTGCGCGACGAGCCGACCCTTTCGGTCAAAGACAAGCGTCTGCGGGATGGTCGTCTCCTTCTCGCCGAGGTACGCGATAAACATCTCGTTGCTCGCAAGCCCGACGGTGTAGTTGATCCCGTACTGGTCGATGAATTTGCGAATATCTTCGGGAGTGGAGCGGCCCTGATCGTCGATGTGAAGTCCGACTACTTCGAGCCCGCGCTGGCGGTTCTCATTTGCGAGCCGTGTAAGCTGGGGGACTTCCTGGCGGCAGGGCGGGCACCACGTCGCCCAGAAGTCGACCACCAGCACCTTGCCGCGATAGGCAGAAAGCCGTATCGCGCCGCCGTCAATCGTAGGCACGTCGTAATCCGAAGGCGTCACGGTCGCCGCGTCAGAGACGGGCGTGCCCGGCAACGCTAAACGGGAATCGGTATCGACGTGAGAGCCGCCCGAAAAGAGCAGGTAGCCCGTCGTAGCTACGAGCACAGCCACGACCACTGTCGCGATCACACGTCCCGGAGTCCAGAATTTATCCTCTGCCATTTACCCCTCAATCTCTCTGCTGGTCGACCACATCTTCTGCGTCAATATCTTTAAGAGGAACCGTGACGCGGTACTCTTCCGAAGACCAGTTGGCCAGGTCGATGATGCGGCACCTCTCGGAGCAAAAAGGGCGATCAGGATTATCTTTCCACACCGTCGGCTTGTTGCAAATTGGACATTTCATAACGCTTTCATGATACGGCGTAAACCGCGAACCGTAAACCGTGATAAGTCAGAAGAGAGTGACAAGTGACAAGTGACAAGAAAGAGAAAAGCAGCCGCGCCGCTCCTCTCCCTTCTTGTCACGGTTTACGGTTCACGGTTCACGCTCCTACTGCCTCAGAGATTCGACCAGCGCGCGGCGGTGCTTCTTCGATTCGTCGGAAAACCAGTGGTCGATAAATGCGCCGAGCGACTGGCGGTCGCTTTCGGCGCCGACCTTTCCCGCGATTCTGTTGAATTGGCGTTTGACGGCCCCGTAGGTCAAAGGAGGTTTCGCGCACAGCTCGCGCGCATGCACGCACGCTCGGTCAAGCACAGATTCCGCTCCCACAAGCGAGCTTGCGAGCCCCATCTCAAGCGCGTCGGCGGGTGTGAGCGTCTTGCCTTCGACCACAACCGCGCGAGCGTGGGTAATACCGACTGCGCATATGGCCATGCGCACGATGCCGGGCGGCAGCGCTATCCCAAGGTGAATTTCGTTCAGCGCGAACCCGAAATTGCCTTCAGCCATAACGCGCGCATCCGAGGCGAGGGCCAGCACCGCGCCGCCCGCGAACGCGTGGCCGTTTACGGCAGCGACAACGGGTTTCGGCAGATCGATCAGGCTTTCATAGAGGTCGATGAACCTTCCGAAAAATGCGGTCATCCGCTCGCGGTCGTATTCGAAAACTTCCTTAACATCAAACCCGCCTGAGAAGAACTTTTCGCTGGAGCTTGCCAGCACAACCCCGCGCACACTTTCGTCGGTTGCCGCCCTGTCTGCCGCCGCGATCAACTCTTCGACCATCGCCTCGTCGAGCGCGTTGGCTTTCGGGCGAGACATGGTCACGACGAGCAAGCCGTCGTTATTTTCGATCCTGATTCGTTCCATTCGACCCTCCACGGTCTATTACTACGGCCTCAGAAAAATTACGCTCACAGGGCCGATCTTGTCTATACAGGTTTTAATCTTTGTGTCGCCTGTTTTAGAATGCAGGAACGTCCGGCTTCTCTCAATATTATCGAAGGAGTGATGAATACTATGTCGCAAGCAAAAACGGCTTCGGTTCGCGAACAGGTTTCGGCCGAGGAGTGGCAGGCTCGCGTAGACCTCGCCGCCGCATACCGCCTCGTAGCTCACTACGGGTGGGACGATCTCATCTTCACACATATCTCGGCGCGTGTGCCCGGCCCTGAGCACCACTTCCTTATCAACCCTTACGGGATGATGTTTGAAGAGATCACCGCTTCGAGCCTTGTGAAAGTCGATCTCGACGGCCAGATCATGATGGAGACGCCGTACCAGATAAACCCCGCGGGATTTACGATTCACAGCGCCGTGCACGCCGCGCGCGAAGACGCTCTGTGCGTGATGCACCTGCACACACCGCAAGGAGTGGCCGTCTCGGCTCAAAAACAGGGGCTGCTTCCAATATCACAGCAGTCGCTCTTTCCATTGGCGTCGATGGGCTATCACGACTACGAAGGGTTAGCCTTAAACGAAGACGAAAAGCCCCGGCTCGTGGCGGACCTCGGAGACAAGACATCCTTGATGCTGAGAAATCACGGGCTGCTGACCGTAGGGCGCACGGCTGCCGACGCATTCCTGGCGATGTACATTCTTCAGCGCTCGTGTGAGATTCAGATTCTCGCGCAATCGGGCGGCGCGGAGCTTGTGCCGATCCCCAGGCCCATACTTGACGGCATAGCGGCGCAGGCCAAGGTTGTGACAAAAGGGATGGGGGGCGAGCTTGCCTGGCCGGGCCTTTTGCGCAAGCTAGACCGGGTCGATCCTTCGTACCGTGATTAGAAACTGAACCGGTCGAGCAGGAGGGGGCGTTTTGAGCTGGGAATCCGAAGTTGACGAGATAAAGCGGCGCGTCGAGCTTGCGCGGCAGATGGGCGGGGAGGCGAATGTAGAGCGCCAGCATGCGAGCGGAAAGCTGACCGTCCGCGAGCGCATCGAGCAGTTGCTCGATTACGGCTCATTTCACGAGATCGGCGCGCTCGCCGGCAAGGCGACTTACGAAGACGGCAGCCTTGCTTCGTTCGTGCCGTCAAACTACGTGATGGGAACAGGGCGCATCGACGGGCGGCGCGTGGTCGTCGGCGGTGACGACTTTACCGTGCGAGGCGGCGCGGCCGACGCCGCTGTCGGCAACAAAGCGGGCTATGCGGAAAAGCTCGCGCGCGAGCTGAGGCTACCGGTTGTGAGGCTCGTCGACGGAACGGGCGGCGGCGGCAGCGTTAAGATGCTTGAGACATACCAGCGGACCTACGTGCCCGCGAACCCGTCGTGGGACACGGTGGTGGCGCTGTTGTCCGAAGTTCCCGTTGTGGGCGCTTGTATGGGTTCTGTCGCGGGGCTTGGAGCGGTGCGCGTGGTCAACTCGCACTTCTCGCTGATGGTCAAAGGGACGAGCCAGCTCTTTGTGGCAGGCCCGCCCGTAGTCGAGCGCGGAGTCGGTCAGAAGGTCACTAAAGAACAGCTCGGCGGCTCTCACATCCACGCTCACGGCAGCGGCGCGGTCGATAACGAAGTCGAAAGCGAAGAAGAGGCGTTCGCCCAGATACGACGTTTCCTCTCCTACATGCCTTCTAACGTCTGGCAGGTCCCTCCGCGCGGTGACAGCTTCGACGATCCCAATCGAACCGAACAAGAGTTGATCTCGATAATCCCGCACGACCGCCGCGTTGGTTACGACGTGCGCAGGATCATCAACCTTGTGCTTGATCGAGACTCTTTCTTTGAGATCGGCAAATTCTATGGCCGCCCGCTGGTCGTAGGGCTTGCGCGGCTCGACGGCTACCCTGTCGGCGTTATGGCGAACGACCCGCAGCAAGGCGGCGGCGGGCTCGATGCGCCGGGGAGCGAGAAGATGACGCGCTTCGTCGATCTTTGCGACACGTTTCATCTGCCGGTGGTAAATTTCGTGGACCAGCCGGGCTTCCTGATCGGGACCGCCGCCGAGCGCGCGGGCACAGTGCGCTACGGCGCGCGTGCTATGGCGGCGGTCTATCAAGCCAGCGTGCCGTGGGTCTCTGTGATCCTCAGGCGCGTGTTTGGCGTAGCGGGGGCCGCGCACGGCAACGCGCAGGGATTGAACCTGCGCTATGCCTGGCCGAGCGGCGACTGGGGCTCGCTGCCAATCGAGGGAGGCGTCATGGCGGCTTATCGACGCGAGATCGAAGCCGCGCCCGACCCCGAAGCGCGGCGGCGCGAGATCGAAGATATGCTTAACGAGTTGCGCTCGCCGTTTAGAACAGCCGAAGGCTTCGGCATCGAAGAGATAATAGACCCGCGCGATACCCGCCCTCTGCTTTGCGAGTGGGTCAATACCGCATACGACCTGCTGCCCTCGGAGCTTGGGCCGAAACTCCGTGGATACAGGCCGTGACCAGCGCGCAGATTGAATTAGCCGTCACGCCCTAAGATTGCGGCTCGACCGGCGCGCTTACGGGGACTACGGCTTCCTTGCCGCGAGCGATGCGGTCGATATACTCGCGGCTGAAATCGACGCGAAGCTCGATCCACACCGGCAGGTGGTCCGACATCTGGTACGTTCGCCAGTCTCTATACTTGCCCTCTTTGCCCTTAGAAGTCTTCGGCACGTCGGGAGCGTATTTCTGCGCGTCGCCGTCGCGATAGACATAATTGTAGAAGTTGAATACGCCCGCGTTGCACTCTTCTAGGCGGTCCTTGAGATCGGGGGCGATAAAGGCGATCTGGTCGAAATGTTTCGATTGATCGACGTTCGAGCCGATCTTAAGCAGCCCCGGATGTACCTGGAATCCCGGCGCTGTCAGCGCCTTGAAGGTCTTGTCCTTCTCCTGAAAGATGTTGAAATCGCCGAGCACGATCATGTTCTTCGCCCACGGGTTCTTTCCCGTCACTATTGCAGCCAGATGCGTTGCGAGCAGCTCGATCTCCTTCACGCGCTGCGGGTCTTCCGCTACGCTCTGGCCGTAGTAAATGTGCGTAGTGCAGATCGTGAACTTGAACCAGCCTGTGCGAAACCCTACCATGAACGGCGTTCGCGCGTACTGGCCCGCCGGATTCTCTTTGTCGACAGGCGGAATCACTATCTCGCCCGCAAGCCCTCCGAAGCGCACCTTGCGCGTGTCATAGATGAAGGCCATCCGCTCGGAGTTCCCCTGCCGCCCTTCCGTAACGTCTGTCAACAGGTACTCCCACGCCCCGCCCAGTATATCCATCACCTTTTCGAGCGACGACAGATCGTCGCGTACTTCCTGGACGGCTACGATGTCGAAGTGGTCGATGATCTCTGCGATATAGTAGAGCGCCTCGCGCTGGCGCGGCCCATACTTGGCCGATTCAAACTCGCGAATGTTCCAGGTCGCCAGCAACAGTCGGCTGGCGCGAGTGCGCTCCGGCACTTTTTCAGTCTTAAACGCCTCCTTCAAGCGCAGCAAGCCCTCGGCTGTGCGCTTTGCGTGCGTCGCGGTAAAGGTCCTGTCGTGTTTGTGAAGATTGTAGTAAAACGGCATCTCGGTTCTCCCTTCTTTTAGGCATGAGACACGACTTTCTCTGCCCGCCTTCTCGCAAGGCGGCGGGCAGATTCAACTCCGAGCTAATGAGTTATCGATAAATCGCGTTGTCTGTTTTATCTGGCGGCCTGATTCGAGCGGTGTGTTTTATATCACCCTTGCGGTGTCAATTCAATAGCGTGTGATGGAAGGTGTGGCCACGGTCCTAAACCGGCCCTCGGAGGCGGTCGCCGCTCGCTCATCCCGGAACGCTCAGCACCACCTTGCCGTAACTGTTTCGTTCGGCCAGCGCCCTTAGCGCCTCTGCCGCCGAAGCGAGCGAAAACGCGCGCGAGACCACAGGCTTGATCTGCCCCGCTTCGTACATCCCAAACAGTTTCGCTTGAGCCTCGGCCATGAACTCAGGGTGGTGTTCCAGGTAGCCGCCCCAGTAACATCCTATGACAGAGATGTTCTTGAGCAGGATGCGATTGGCGGCAATCGACGGGATGCGCCCGCCCGCAAAACCTATGACGAGCAACCGACCCTCCGAAGCGATGCATTTGGTCGAGAGATCGAATATGTCGCCGCCCACGGGGTCATAGACGACATCAGCGCCTCGCCCGCCGGTGATCTGTTTGACCTGATCGACCCACGCCTGATCGCGGTAGTTGAGCGCGTGGTCGGCCCCCTGCGACAGGCAAAAACTGAGTTTCTCGGCGCTCCCGGCGGTGGCGATAATTCGCGCGCCCAACGCTTTGCCTATCTGCACGGCCGAACTCCCTACCCCGCCTGCCGCAGCGTGAACGAGCAGCCACTCGCCTTCGCGAATCCGCGTGCGATTGTTGAGCGCGAAATAAGATGTTTGGTAGATGACGATCATCGCGGCCGCTTCTTCGAAGCTCATACTCGCGGGGACGCGAAAGGTCTGGCCAGCGGGCGCGACCGAGTACTCGGCAAACCCGCCCGTCGAAGTGATCGCCTGAGCGCGGTCCCCGATTGAAAGCCCTTCGACGCCCTCGCCGACCGCATCTATAACGCCTGCGACTTCAGAGCCCGGAGTGAACGGCAACGGCGGCTTGACCTGATACTTACCCTGTATCATAAGGATGTCGTAGAAATTGAGCGCCGCCGCCGCGTTTTTGATTCGCACCTGGCCGGGTCCCGGCTCAGGCTCCGCGATCTCGTCGAGCGTCATCTGTTCGGGCTCGCACCACTCGCTGACTCGCCAGGCTTTCATGATATGCCGCCTCTCCTCATTTAATAGATATGCCGCCGTCAACGGGGATCACCACCCCGTTGATATAAGAACCGGCCCGCGAAGCGAGGTAGATGGCCACGCCCGCCATATCTCCGGGCGCTCCGATGCGGCCAAGCGGGCAGGCGGCTTCGATCTTCTCCTTGTGATTGTCGAGCATCCATTTCGTCATCTGGCTTTCAAAAGGGCCGGGCGCTACGGCGTTGACGGTTATGCCGCGCTCGCCCAGCTTTATCGCCAGAACGCGCGTCATATGATGGACAGCCGCTTTGCTTGGCGAGTAGGCGTAGTTGTCGATTATCAACGGTACCTTGATGCCGTCTATCGAGCCGATGTTGATTACGCGCGCGGGGTCGCCGGGCCGCGCCGCCTTTTCAAGAAGCCCGGCCAGGGCCTGTGTAAGAAAGAAGACCCCTTTGACGTTTGTGTCCATAACCTTGTCAAACCCGGACTCGGGGTACTCTTCGAAAGGCGCGCCCCACGCAGCGCCCGCGTTATTGACAAGTATGTCCAGCTTCGGCTCGCGCGCCTGAAGCTCTGCGGCCAGATGCTTGCAGCCTTCGACGGTCGACAGGTCGGCGGGGATCGAAAAGCACGGGCCAGTCTCGGAAAGCTCCGACGCCACCTGGTCGCAGACCTCTTTCTTGCGCGAAGAGATATAGACCTTCGCGCCCGCTTCGACAAACCCGCGCGCTATCATCAATCCGATGCCGCGCGACCCGCCCGTGACGAGCGCGACCTTTCCCGCGATTGAGAACAGGTCTTTGACACTGATTGCTTGCTCTTCCATCTCACCTCCTCAGGGGTTGCCTACCTGTTTTGTGTTGAGGCTGCCGGTCTTCCCGACACCGGTTTGGGCGCGGGTTTAGCATTAGCCTGTAGATTGTCCGCAAAGAGCTTGAGTATGCGCTTGTACTCGTCGGCCCAGCTTGTCGGCTCGACGAAGCCGTGATCCTCTACGGGGTAGACGGCCAGCTCCCAGTTCTCTTTTCTGAGCTCGATCAAACGCTGGACGAGCCTGACCGTATCTTGAAAATGTACGTTCGTATCGACCATGCCGTGACAGATCAACAGCGCGCCTTTCAACCCCTGAGCAAAGTATATCGGCGACGAGCGCTTGTAAGCCTCTGCATCCGCTTGCGGGATGTTGAGTATGTTCGACGTATACCCGTTGTTGTAATGGGCCCAGTCGGTCACGGGTCTGAGCGCTGCACCAGCCGCGAACACGTCGGGCTGTGTGAACATAGCCATCAGCGTTATGAACCCGCCGTAGCTGCCGCCGTAAAGCCCTATGCGCCGCGCGTCAACCCCGTGCTCCTGAACAAGCCATCGCGCCGCGTCTACGTGATCGTCAAGGTCTTTGCCGCCCATGTGGCGGTAGATGCCCGTGCGCCAATCTCGACCGTAACCGCTCGACGCGCGGTAGTCTATATCGATCACGGTATACCCCTGCTCCATCAGCAGGTGATGAAACATGTACTCGCGAAAGTAGTTCGACCACCAGCGATGGACGTTTTGCAGATAGCCCGCGCCGTGCACGAAGACGACCGCGGGGCCGCCTCGCTTGAAGGCGGCAGGCTTGTAAAGCCGCGCGTAGACGGTCGCGCCGTCGCGCGCCTTGAATGTGACAATCGGCGGCTCGATCCAGTTGTAAGTCCAAAACTCCGGCGCGGGCGACGATGTGACTTTTATCGCCTGCGCGGCGGCGCGGTTCTCCTGTATGTAGACCTCAGGCGGCTTGTTGCTGAACGAATATATGAGCGCGAGCGACCTCTCGTCGGGCGACACGAACGCCTGATTGTTGCCCGGAGCCGATGTTATCTTCGTGCGTTCGCCCCCTTCCGAAGGCATGACGTAAAAGTGGCGCTCGCCGGGATGGACCTCGCTTGTTGTGAGAAAGAACCGCGTCTTGTCGTCGGACAGAGAAACGCCCGTCACTTCCCACTTGCCGGAGGTGAGCTGGCGCGGCTGCCCGCCTTCGTATGCGACGGCGTAGAGGTGCGAGTAGCCGTCGCGCTCGGATTGAAAATAGATATGGCGGTTGTCTTTCATCCAGCCGAGCGTAAACGCGCCGGGCCCGTTTACCCACGCGTCGTCGTGGTCCGTGACTATCACGCGAGTCTTCGCGGTCGCAGGGTCGAGCGCGAGTATCCAGCGGTCTTTGTTGTCGGCTGAGCGAGCGAGTATGAGGGCCTTCGCGCCGTCTTCTGACCAGAGCGGTTGAAACAACTGCACGTCGCGGTCGCGCTGCTCTGACGACGTGCGCGCCTGCTCTGTCTCGCCGGTCTTGCGCTCGGCCTCGGTTTGGCGAGCGCCTGTCTGCTGCTGAACCTGCTGAGACTCCGTGCGCTCGACGCGATCTTGTGTGGTCTTTTCGGTCCGCGTCTCCGTGCGAGGCGCGACCTGCTTCTGCCCGTGGTCGACCCACTTCACTTCGCCCGTCTCCGCGCTGAGAACAGCAAGCCGCGACCGCGACTGCGCATCGCCTACTTTGGTGCGGCTGGGTATGTCTTCGGTGTAAGCGGCCTCGGTGACATAGTTGGGAACAATCGTGCTCTTGGACCCGTCGGCCGCTTCGTTGACGGTGGCGATCACGTATTTATCATCCGGCGAGAGCTGAAGAACCGTGATTGATTGGCGAGGCTGAAGCTGAAACGGCTTTCGCGGGTTCTCGCGCTTGCGTTTCTCTTCATCCTGTTCGCGCTTCTCCGCGCGGCGCTTTACAGAGTCGAGCAGCTCGCGCTCTTCGCGCTTGAGGAACTCCTGGCTGTCTGTGCCGCGCTGCGCGCCGGTCGGGCGTGCAGGCGGCCCGCCCTGGCCTGTCGCGCGAATGTCCGTCACCTGCACGAGCGACCCTGTGTCGAGCGACATCACATAGAGATTATTCAACCGCGTGAAATATATCCGCCGCTGGTCGGAGGTAAAATTGACGTTCGACTCGATGTCCGTCGTATCAGTGACCTGCCGCCGTTTTCCCGCCGCATAGTCGTAGATGAATATGTCGCCGCCATCTATAAAGACCCTCTGCCTTTTGTCTTTTGTCAGGTCGCCGTTCGTGGGCGGCGCGTTCTTCGCTTCTTCCTCGGTGAGCTTACGGAGGCCGCTTCCGTCGCGGTTGACTACGTATGTGTCGAAATCTTTCTCGCGCGGCTCGCTCGCCTGCTTCCAGTCAAAGTAGAGTCGCTGGCTGTCGCCCGACCAGCGCACCGCGCGCGGCTCATAGCCAACCAGCCCCGGCCCTCGCATAATGTTATCTATGGTGAGGTTGAATTTCTGATTGCCCGATTGAGCGAAAGCGGGAGCGGCCTGCCCCGCGAGCATGACGACGGTCAAAGATAATATGACGGCCTGCTTTTTGACGGACTTTAACCTGCGCATGAATCCTCCGAGTTTAATAATTTCCGGTTGTTCGATAGCTTGATTAACTAATAACGCGGAAGGCTGAGCGGTAGAGATCGCTCTCGACCGCCCAACATTCCGCGTTTGACATGGCTGTGGCTCACGGCTTAGAGCCTGCTGTCAGCTCACACTTCCCGGTTAGACTCCGGGCATCGCTTTCTTCAAAGGCTTCAGCAGCAAGAAAAGCACTACAGACATAAACAGCGCCATCAGGCCGAGCACCGCGAAGAAACTTGAGTGGAGCCAGCGCTCCCAGTAAACGCCGATCATCGTCAGCTTGTTGCCGATGGCCGTGGCGACGAACCAGCCGCCCATCATAAGCCCGCGCATTCGTATCGGGGCGACCTTTGAAACCAGCGAAAGACCCATCGGCGACAGCATCAACTCGCCAAGCGTCACTATCCCGTAAGAGCTGATGAGCCACGCGGCTGACACCTTGAAAGCGTAAGGGTCGCCGCCCGTGACGGTCGCTTCACCCATCTTGGCCGCGAAGTAGAGAACGAAAAACGACAGGCCGGTCAAGAACATGCCTATGGCCATCTTGGTCGGCGTCGAAGGCTCGCGTCCCTGCTGGTCGAGCTTCTTCCAGAACCATACGAGCGGGAATGTCAGAAAGACTACCCAGAACGGGTTGATCGCGTTTGAAATCGTGCCCGACACGTTCCAGTCCGTATTCTCATCGGCCCAGTAGGTTAGCGTCGAGCCGTTTTGATGGAAGACCATCCAGAATACGATCACGATCAGGAATATGACGATCAGCGCGGTGATGCGCCTCCATTCGGGAACCGCGTCCATCGCGCTTTGCCGGCCCGCGTTTCCAGCGTGCTGCTGGCTCACGCCCTTTGGCGGAGCATCGACCGCCACTGCCGCGACGTTTGTCGCCTGGGCTGGCGGCAGCGATTCCAGCTGGCCGGGTTTCGGGTCTTCGACATAGCTCCTGAACTTCCAGAGGATGCCGACGGAGATGGCCATGCCGAACGCGGCCACCGCAAACGCCGGATGGTACCCCCACTGCTGTTTGACTATCTCCATCACGACCGGCGCGAGAAACGCGCCGATGTTGATGCCCATGTAGAAGATGTTGTAAGCGCGGTCCTTCAGGTGGCTGCCTTCGGGGTAGAGGTTGCCGACCATCGTCGAGACGTTAGGCTTGAAGAGCCCGTTGCCGATTACCAGACAGGTGAGCGCGGCGTAAACTACGGGCAGCGAGCGGAACGACAGCAGTAGGTGGCCCGCCATAAAGAAGAACCCGCCGATCATAACGGCTTTGCGGTAACCGAGCTTCTTATCCGCCAGCCAGCCGCCGACGAGCGGGCTGGCATATACGAACATCAGGTAGTTCGCATACAGGCTCGTAGCCTGCGCCGCCGTCCATCCGAACCCTTCATTCGGATCGCGGAGGTAAAGCGTGAAAAGCGCCAGCATCGAGTAGAAGCTGAAGCGCTCCCACATTTCCGTAGCAAACAGGACATAGAGTCCCTTCGGGTGCTTAGACAGATCACCCGTTACGGCGTCAACAACCTCCGGAGAGTGAGTTCTAATAGCCATAATCCCAGTCCTCAATATTGAATTTAACAGCGGGAATATAGAATCGATTCAGCCCACAACTGATTTGGCAGAAGTCCCTGGAACATACCCTCTCAGGGATCGGCTCCAGAGGCAGCACGAGCGTCTTTGATTTTATATGAATCGGGCGGCAAGCGGCAACTGCTTTGAAACGTATATGCTCGGCTTGGCAAACCGCGCGCGCAGGGCTACACTCTTGCCCGGCTTAATCTCATGCTCGAATGGACAATAAACGAGAGAAGATTTCAGGTCCGCGAAGCGCAATCGGAGGCGGACTTTCATGAAATCGAAGAGATACAAAGAGAGGCCTGGGGCTTTAGCGACCTCGACATAGTGCCGATGGCGAATATGGTCGCCGCAGGGTGGGCAGGCGGCATCTCTTTGTGCGCTTTCGAAGGCGAACGCATGATAGGCTTCGCCCACGGCTTTCCCGGTTACGACCGAGGGCGCGCCTCCATCCACTCGCACATGCTGGCGGTCCGCCGCAACAGCCGAAATCTTCAAGCGGGGTTCTTTCTCAAGCTGGCCCAGCGCCAGGTTGCGCTTGAAAGAGGGATAGACGAGATCACCTGGACCTTCGACCCGCTTCAGAGCTTGAATGCGCACCTGAACTTTAACAAGCTCGGCGTCGTCTCGCGCCGCTATATAGTCAATTTCTACGGCGAAGCCTCATCAAGCCCCCTTCACCAGGGCTTTGGCACAGACAGATTGTGGGTGAGCTGGCTGCTTACGAGCGACCGCGTAAAGCGCTCAATCGACCGCCGAGCGACCGGTCCGCGTGCCGATGATTCGGAGCTGACGTCTGCCAATCCCGCGCTCCTGGTTCGCCGCGAAGGCGATTATCCACTGAGCGCAGACCCTAAAGACACCCTTACAGGAAACACGTGTCTGATCGAGATCCCGCACGACATTAACGCTTTGAAGGAGCGCGACCCTAGTGCAGCCGTCCGCTGGCGCGAGGCGACACGGGCCGCCTTCCTGGCCGCGCTCGAAAAAGGCTTTCTCGTTGAAGACCTTCTCAAAGTCGATAAAGAGACTGCTCCCGGCTGGTTCTACCTGCTGACTCGCTAACCATTTAACAGATTGATTTTTATTATTTTCGATTCGGCTAATTCATATCATTTTTCAGATTATCTTCTTATTCATCTTTCGCCGGGTGGTACCCCGCCCCGGTCGGCCCGGCTACTAAAAATCTAAAAATGGCCCGATAGAAAATAATGCCAGATAAGGTCAGACAATCGGTTGTGGCATCGCTCTTGCCCGGTTTATATGTGAGCAGTTTTCTACTAATCGAATGAATGAAAAGCGAGCGCTTAATCACGATCCCGGCTAGATAGGCGTTCGGAAAACCTACATAAATAGAACGACCTGATTTGTCAGGATCGAGACCGGGCTGGAAGGAGAGCAGGAATGCAAAATGTCGTTGGAATCTTTAGCTCGCGCGCAGAGGCGCAAAGGAGCGCCGAAAATCTGCGCTCAATAGGAATAAGCGATGACCGTATAAACGTCCTGGCGCCCGGCGCTGGCGGAGAATCAATCGAGGACGTGCCAACCACAGAGACAGAGCAGCCCGGTATGGGCGCTGCGATTGGGGGCGTAGTTGGCGGCGCGCTGGGCGCGGCCAGCGGTATGAGTCTTGGCGCGGCGGCGGCCAGTCTCTTAGTGCCTGGAGTCGGGCCGATCATGGCCACGGGGATTTTAGGAGCCGCATTGCTCGGGGTTGGCGGCGCGGTAGGCGGCGCGGCGGCGGGCGATAAGCTTGAAGAAGGCATGGCCGACGGGCTGCCCAGGGACGAGCTTTATGTCTACGAAGACGCGCTCCGCCAGGGTCACACGGTTGTGATCGCGCTTGCCGAGAGCGACGAGCAGGCTGAAGCGGCAAGAAAGATACTTGACCGTGGCGGCGCGGAAAGTCTCGATGCGGCGCGCGAGAAATGGTGGCTCGGCCTGCGCGATGCCGAGCAGGAGTATTACGCGGAGCAGGGCGGTGATTTCCGCGCGAGCGAATCAAATTATCGCTGCGGGTTCGAGTGCGCTCTGCACCCGGACCTGAGAGAGCGGGCATACACAGAGGCCGAAGATAAGCTTCGCCAGCGCCACGCAGATATTTACACGGACGAGGCATTTCGGCGCGGGTACGAGCGCGGTCAAACATACCATCGCGGCATGAGAGAAAG
This sequence comes from uncultured Clostridia bacterium, assembly GCA_964615905.1. Lineage (GTDB taxonomy): Bacteria > Acidobacteriota > Blastocatellia > UBA7656 > UBA7656 > DATLMR01. Next base: position 392,359 of record CAZTUB010000002.1, on the reverse strand, counting down.
GTTTAAGGCCTAGGCCCGTCTGAGTGAGCAAGCCACGGGCGGGTTTTGAAATCAGACCCCGCCTGTGGCTGCAACAGCCATCTTCCCCGCACTACGGATAATTCAGCCTTTCTTGCAGCGCACCTTTTCTTCGCGCGGCGAGTCTTATACTTTGACGGCTTACAATTACGCGCAATAGAATAGGTCTGGGTCATTTCTCGGCGGGGTATTTCTGGTGCGGAAACTTGTTTTCATAAATTTCATATTGATGCTCGCATACCTGCCGTGCGCGTCAGGTTTTGCGCTCGCTCAAGCCGACCGCAAAACAAAGAGTAAAGAGTCGGGGCGCGTGGCGGCGGCAGAGCCCGGCGCTACTTCGAGCTCGCCCCTTGCTTTCCCCTTCAAGCGATCCTGGCAAATGCTGACCGATAGCGCGCTGTCCTTGTTGCCTTCGATTGATGAGGAGCGAATCTACCTGGCACTGGCTGGAGGCCGTGCCGTCTGCCTCGACCGCGAGACAGGAATGATGCTGTGGTCGAGCGACCCCGGAGGCATAATCAGCGCGCCAATCGCGGTCGCTCAATCCGCGGTCTATATCGCCACACGCCGTATAGCCGAAGACGGCTCCGAGTCCGGGGCATCCTTGCGCGCGGTCGATGTAGCGACAGGGCTGACGTTGTGGGTGCGCGATTACGACCGCCCGTTCAGCTCGCCGCTTGCGCTTGCGAAAGACCGCATCTACGTTGGGAGCGCAGACGGCGCGTTTTATGCACTTGACGCAGCCAAAGGCGAAGTTGTGTGGAAGGTTGAGACACAGGACGTGGTTCGCGGGCGCGCGCTCGTAACCGAGCAGGCAATCTATTTTGGCAGCGACGACGGCTCGCTCCGGGCGGTCGAGCCAAACAAGGGCACACCGATCTGGAAGTTCCAGACCGACGGCAAGGTTGTAGGCCGCCCGGCCATAGACGAGCGATTCGTCTACTTCGGCTCCAATGACGGTTACGTCTATTCGGCGGAGCTGGCGACAGGCAAGTTGAAGTGGCGCTCGCGCACAGGCGCTGCCGTCGAAGCGTCGCCCGTCATCGCGGGTGACCGATTGCTTGTAGCTTCGTTTGACAATTTTGTTTATGCGCTGGCGCTCGCGAACGGGGATCGCATCTGGAAACGGCGGCTTGAGAGCCGCATCAGCGCCGAGCCTGTAGTCGTGGGGGATGCCGCTATGATCGCGCCTTTGCGCGGGGACCATATTGCGGTCTTTCTGATTTCAGATGGTCGCCGCGTAAATCTTTATCAGCTCGACAAGGGGTTTGAGATCGTCGCCGACCCGGTCTTTTCGGGCAACACGCTGCTGCTCGCAACCGATAAAGGGCTGGTTGTAGCAACCACAACGCAGCCTGCGCCAAACGGCACGCGCGCGACGATCAAGCAATGAGCGGGGGCTGGGGGCTATCTTAAATCCGTGGGGCTAGCGCGGGGGCGTACTAGCCCCGTGGGGGCATCGAGGGCTATTTATCAAGTTTAAAGAGTTCGTAGAGACGCTAGAAAAGCTTCGTCAGTTCTCGCGGCTTCGACGCTATAACATATCAATCACCGTTCCACACCCGGCATGAAATCAGACCGAAAATTTCTGCTGTAATCATTGAGTTTAGCAGCCGAGGGGATCACGGCCTGGACCTTCAAACTGCGGTGTCGTGCGAAATGAGAGAAGCAAAGTGAATGATCTATTCCAGATTGACCGATCCTGGGGGCGTGAACCGTGACAAGAGAGAGCAGGCGAGTGGTTCGAGTGCCTCTGACTTGTCACGGTTCACGGTTTACGGTTCACGCCCCTCAAGACATTACACAAACGGGTTATGCCTTCGGTGATAGTCTCCGGCGTCTCTTTTGAGAAGGCGAGGCGGATGGTATTTGCGCCGCCGTCGTCGACGAAAAACGGCTGGCCCGGCACGTATGCCACCCCGTTCTCTATGGCCGTGGGCAAGAGCTTTACTGTGTCGACGCCTTCAGGAAGCTCAAGGAAGATAAAGAAACCGCCGAGCGGGCTAGTCCATCGCGCGCCTGTCGAAGCATTGGCTTTGAGGGCGTCGAGCATCGCGCGGCAGCGCAGATCATAGAACTTTCGGATGCCGGGCAGGCGGCGCTCGACCAGACCCGTTCTGAGCGCCTCGACGACTATGGCTTGATCGAGCACGCTCGAAGAGAGGTCGGCCCCTTCTTTTGCAAGCTCGATCTTTGTGGCGACAGGTTCGGGGGCCGCGACCCACGCGGTGCGCAATCCCGGCGTGAGCACTTTTGAAAAGCTGCTCAGATAGACGACGCGCTCAGGCCGAAGCGCGGCAAGCGGTTTGAGCCGCGCAGCGTCATCCGAAAAATATAGCTCGCAGTAGGGGTCGTCTTCGATTATGAGCAGGTCGTATTGATCGGCTATCTCGACAAGCTCGGCCCGCCGTTCCTGGGAGAGAGTCACGCCGGACGGGTTTTGAAAGTTTGGGATAGTGTAAATGCATTTGACGCGGCGACCTTCCGCGCGCGCCCTTTCGATCTTCTCGCGCAAGTCTGCGGTGTCAATCCCCGAATCATCCTGCCGCACCCCTATCATCTGCGCGCGGGTGTTATGAATCGCAATAGTCCCGCCGATATAACTTGGCAGCTCGACCATCGCGACGTCGCCGGGGTCCAGCAAGACGCGCGCAGCCAGGTCGAGCCCTTGCTGCGACCCCGTTGTCATAACAATCTCCGAAGACGACAGCCCCTCGACACCGCGCACGCGCATGATGTCGACGACCTGCTCGACCAGCTTGCCCTGCCCGCGCGTAGGGCCGTACTGAAGCGCAAACGTGCCGCGAGTTCGTATGACTCTCGCGGCAATCTCTGCCAGCTCTTCAATGGGAAAGGTCTCAGAGCTCGGCGCGCCCGCAGAGAGCGATATGACATCGCCTCGGCCGAGCAACTGAGTCAGTTTGCGAATAGCGTTCGGTTTCAGCCCGCGCCCGATCTCCGACAGCAGACTGAGGTATTCGATTTCCGTCTTTATCATCCTTCGGGCCGTCCGTTCCCGGATCACTTAGCTTTTACGTCGAAGACAAGATCGACTTTAACCCTCGGCTCGACCGGGTCGTTAGATTTTATGGTCACAGACTTTGTATGCGATCCGGGGGCCTTGCCCGTCTTCACTTCTACTTTGATCGTGCCCGCCTTACCAGGCGAGAGGACTTTCGGGAAGTCCACAGCGGTGCATCCTCAGCTGGGCTCAACGGCTTCGATCTTCAATTCGGACTTGCCGTTGTTTTTGACTACGAATGTCCGAGTCAGGAGTTTATCCTGTGGCTGTTTGCCGAAATTAATCATTTTGACCGGGACGACGATCTTAGGCACGCCCGCCGCCCGCACCTGCTCGGCGATTGGGGCCGTAGGCGCAGCCGCCTGAGGAGCGGGCGCGGGCTGGGCCTCGACCTTCGTGGTCGTAACCTCGCCCGACGCGCTGACCACGTTCGGGGACTGGTTGCTGCCGGAGGTTGCGGGAGGCGTTCCGTTTTCAGGTATCGCCGGCTGAGCGGTGTTGCTATTGGCCGGGGCCGCGTTCTCGGCGGGCGGTGAAGAGCACGCGCTCGCGAGTCCCGCGATCAAAATCAGAATCAAATAAAGCGTCTTGAATCGGTTTTTCATGGCACAGATAATTTACCACAAAAGCACCCGCAGATGTCACGAGGCCGAGCTTTCAGGCTCATTTTCATCCGGGGGCGAACCGGTGAGCGTAACTACCGTTGCGCCCCATCCGCCCGCTTCGGGCGGCGCGTCTCTGAAATCGACGACGTAAGGCTTCTCGGAAAGGATCGACCGTATAACCTCGCGTTGAACGCCCTTCCCTTTCCCGTGAATGATCCGCACACATCGAACGCGCGTGCGGTGCGCCTCCTCAAGGTAATCCTCGACCACCGCGCGAACCTGCCTGGGCGGTATCGAGTGCAGGTCGATAATATCGCGGAACTCGATCACCACGGGGTCTGGAAACGGGTCGAGCGGGTCGGCAGGCTCATCGCCGTCGGGCGAGCCTTGAACTTCTATCACGCGACCGCGCAGCTTCTTGATAAGCCACCAGATCATGCTTTCATATTAGCAAAAGCTATCCGGCACTTCTAAAGCGACTTCAGATACTCTGAGAGATCGCTTTTCTCTTGCTCGGTCAGTGATAATCTGAAAAAGCCATCGTAGTGCTCGATGACATCGCGCAGGGTCGCAAAGCGCCCGTCGTGATAGAACCCTCGCTTCTGATGTGCCCACAGCCCTTTGAGCGGTGCTGTACGGTATGCTTCATCAGGCGCGCGTTTAGCCTGGAAATCATCGATGCCGATTTCGGAGGCTTTGTGCATATTCCAACCGGGCTCTGTGAATATTGGCGGGACATGACAGGTCGCGCATTTCGCTTTGTTATTAAAGACCGCCTCGCCGCGCGTGGCCGCCTGCTGGTCGAAGCTGCCATCGGGGGGCGTTGGCGCGGGGATCGCCAGTTGATAGAAATGAAGCGGAGCTAGTTTTGAAGTGATTAGATCGGGAGTTGCCCGGACATTTCCGAACCCATTCCTGGCGGCGATGGGGAACTTAACCGGGTCATTCAACCTCGGATCATAAAACGTGCCTTGCCCGTGCATCTCCAGGTTAGCCACAAAAGCGTTCCAGTGTGTTACGCCGCCCCACCCGGTCCAGGTGTGGAGGTTCACCCCTGCAAGCCCGTAGGCGGGAGGAATGAGCGTTGCGCCCGGAACGTTTGTGCCCGTAACAACCCCGTTCGAGATTTGCTGCGGGTTAAAGGCCTTGCCATCCAGAAATAACTCCGCGTCGAACTTGCCCGGCCCCCAGCTTTCGACCACGGCGCGCACCGTCGCCTCATCCCCCCCCAGGAGGTCGGCTACGGGTTCAAGGTTGGGGGCAAGCGCGATTATCGCGCCGACATCCAAATCCTGATTAGACCATCCATCCAACCGCTTGCCGATGCCGGGCGCGAACGAGTCATCAACGGTCGAATGACACAGGGCACAAGAAATCCCCATTGAGCGCAGGCTGCCATCGTGGTTGAAAAAGCCTTTGATGCCAATGACCGCATCGAGTTTTATCAGGGCGAGCGTCGTTGCGGGGTCATCTAAATTCACGCGCCCTTTTCTAAGGTCCTTCACAAGCGAATTGGGCAGAGCTTCCGAGTCGAGTTTCAGCCCGACAGCCAGCGCCGTTTTAGGGCTCACTCCAGGACCAACTCCTCCAAACTGAGTACCCTCTATCGCCTTGTGAAGCTGAAGCATATCGCCCCAGAATGCCTCGTCGCCGAACGTGTCGTTGCGGAAGATGTCTCGCCCTTCGTGCATCATCTGCTCCACACTGGCGTTGATCTGAATATCAAACCCTTTGGCTTTCTTGCTCTGTAACTGTGCTTCGGGCGCCGAAGCATCCTCAGCGCGGCTCCCGATGACAAGCATTAAAGCCACGCCAATCAGCGCCATGAGAATTACTGCTAACGACAGAGCTTTCTTAACAGGCATAATTTTCTTTTCTTCCGGCTGATTATTACTTTGTTGGCGACGTTAAGTCCGATGAGGCTCCAGGGCGTGAAGCCGAGGTCGACCGATCAGGTCAGCCCCGCTATGGTCTCCTCAAGTACGTCCATATCCACTGGCTTGGTAAGGTAGGCCTGCGCTCCCGCATTCATGCCTTTTGCAATGTCAGATTCACGAGCCAGACCTGATAAGAATAAAATAGGAGTATGAGAATCGAATCTGCGAATCTGCTCACACAAATCAGCGCCGCGCCCATCGGCGTATATACCGTCGAGTATGAATAGATCAAAGCCGCCCTGTTTAGTTAAAGACAGGGCATCGGTTAAGCTGCCTGCGGTTGTCACCTGATAGCCGAGCATTCCAAGCAAAGCACACATCATTGTGCGAGTATCCTCGTGGTCGTCAGCGCACAAGAGGTGTTTCCGCGTTTCACCACCCGAACCCAAAGCAGCGGGGCCATGCGCGAAAATAGTTGCACTCATATTAGCCTCCTCATCCGAGTTAGCTTGAGTATAAGTTACAACAGTGAGTAGGGGGTGGCATCTATCAGCCTTTGTTCGAGGCTCACAGAAGTAGCTTTGCTCAAGTATTCCTGACCTGCCGCAATATTCTATGCCCGACCACCTAAGAAGTCTGTTCAAAATGAGACGGTTATCAAATAAGTTCATTAGACGAAAGCCGTCTTTTGGCGCAAATGCGGTTTCATCTGACTACTTCGCTGACCACAGGCCACCGACCACTGACCGCTGCCTTGCTTAGGTCTTTGAAAACATGAATAATTGATCTTTCGATTCTTCTCCGCGCGCCGAAGATGACCGACACTGGCGCGCGGAGTGCTTTCCGTGCCGCTATGATTTTACGTCGCCTTAGCTTTTTAACGGTGGTTCTCTTTTTGGCAGGGTGTGAACAGACGCCTCAAGTGCCCAATGGGCCGCAAGCCGGATACCCGGCTGTGATAAAAGATTCTGCCGAGCGACGAGCGAACGCCGAGCGGGAATGGCGGCGCATGCTCGACGCGTATGCGGTCGCGCAGACGCCGCCCGACCTCTACCCCATCACATACACGCCGCGCTCGCTGCTCGGCGTCAGCGGCGGCATCAAGATAATTAATGCCGCCAACCCCGACCCGCTCGTTCTGCGCGAGGCCGCAAAGGTATTCATTGACAGGTGGCGCGATCTGATAGGGGCCGATCCTTCAACGCTGTCGCTTACGAACGTAGACGACTCGTCAGCCGTGAAGCGTTACACATACGGCCAGGCCGGGTACCCGTTTCCTGTGGCGGGCAATTACGGCGAGATGACGATTGTCCTCGGCGCAGACGGGCGGCTTATGCAGCTCGACGACCGGTTCATACCCGTCGTCGAAGTGCCGCTTCGCCCGACGCTTGAGCGCGAAGCGGTCAGGCAAAGATTTGTCGGGCGCACGTTCACTTATGGGGACATAGCGGGTCGCGAGCAGCGAGTACAGATCGGAACAGCGGACGAAGTAAAAGTCGAACGTCTGGTCGTTTTGCCCGTTGAAAAAGGTGACTCGATTGAAGTGCGGCTCGCCTGGCAGGTGACGGCCGGAAGGTCGCTCGCCTGGACAGTCTACCTCGATGCCGTCAATGGAGAAGAGTTGCGGGTCGTGCAGAATTTCAATACCTGAGATCAGGAGCGGGAGTCAGAGACGAGCGGGCCAGTTACGAGTTGCCTTACCACAATCCGAAGCCTCCGCCCCTGACATAGTAAAGAATATGGAAACAGTTATAACGCGGGATACTGATATATTGAGAGAGTACCTGGTCGCGCTCGATGCGCGCGAACGAGGGCTCTCGCCTTTTGCGCGGCTTGCCGCAACGGTTAAGCTCGCGCGCTTGCGCCGCGAGCTTGATCGGGTGAACCTTGAGACGACAGACGAAGACGTCCTCTCGCTGCGCCGCGAAGTGGACGAGCGGCTGAATCGCAGCTTCGTGCGGCGGTTCGAGTCAAGACCGTGGGGCGCGCGTATTTCGATCTTCCTGACGCTGGTCGTGGGGCAGCAACTGGCCCTCGCGCTGGTGTTGCTGGCGACGCTCCTGTTTATCAATCTCGCGCCGGTCCCGAAGTGGTGGAATCCCGCGCTGCCGCGCGAGGAGCCTGTGTTCCTCTACGTCTTTCTCTTTTTCTTCTTCTTTACTACCCCAATGATCGCGCTGGCGGTACTATTCGGTGGCCGCTACTTCAGGTCGTGGCGGCGCACGCTGCCCGCCACTGTAATCATCGTAGCGCTGGCGGTGCTCGGCACATGGCTTGTGCTGCGCAACAACGTCAACCCGGTTCAGCGCCCTTCCTCGCTCAAGCAGTTTGCAAAGAATCGCGGGACGACCGGCGACGCATACACTCAGTGGCTTGAGCTTGAATCGAACGCGCTATTGAAAGAGCCGAAGTTCAGGCGAGACTATGAACAGTTCCTGCGCAACGGTCCCGGCCGCTGGATACTCGCGCGGTTCGACTCGAAAGAGGATGCGGCGTGGGCTAATGCCTTGCCCACGATGTCGGAGTACCTCGACGGGGGGCAGGACCCGAACAGCTTCCGCGAATGGCTGAAGTATTATTTCGACCGCAACCGCATCTATTCCGAAGACCGCATAGACCAGGAGGTCGATTCTCTTACGGGTTCGGCCAACCAGGAGTTTCTCGGCATCTGGCAGGTCGAGCCGTTTTTGAAAGAGCGCGACGAGCGCATGTACCGCGCCTATCTCGGAACGATAAACAAGCGCATGAAGATTGCCGGGCTGGCATTGCTCGCCTTGTTCACGGTGATCTTTCTGATCATTTATTTGACGGGCCCCGCGCTCTCTTTCTGGGAGCGTATGAGCGGGCGAATGCGAGTGCGCGTAAAGCGCAGCCAGCCGGAAGGCTACGAGCCTGAGATGGTCGCGGCCCCGCCTGGCCGCATATCGAGGCTGCGCGAGCAGTACTATTCATTCCCGGAACGGCGCGAGATCAACACGCCGCCGTTTTTCGACACCCCTTTCCGATTGCTTTCAAACGTCCACCGCGCCTTCGTCCGCACGGCGGTCTTTACCGCCATCTTTGTCTTCGCCTTCTGGGCGCTCGTCTACCTGGCGGACCTCGCGGCGGGGCGCGAAAACGCGTCTTCGCAGGTGGCGTTGATGCGCTCGCACCTTCTGTTCGGCGGGTCGCCCGACCGTGAGATCGAAATTCCGGCGGGCTTGATGGGGGCGGCGAGCGCCGACGCGCTTCAGCAGAATTTCAACCTGTCGGGCCTGTCCGACGAGGACATTCGAGAGCTGGCCCTGGCGGCGAAAGCCAACCCGCGCGGGCGCGAGGCGCTGGTGCTCGCCCAACTGATCGAGCTTCAACGGCAGCTTGACGAAGCCGATTATCAGAACGGGAAGCGGTTCAAAGAACAGGATCAGATCATCGCATCGCAGCGCGATGAGCTTGGCCAGTTGCGCGACCTTGCATCGCAGCTTGAGCAGACTACGGGAGAGTTCCCGGATCAGCTGACCGCCGCTGGCGCGCGCGCGGGTGCGGCCGAAGCGCGCGCGGGCGAGGCGCTCGGCGCAATATCGGCCGCCACCGCAAAAGCCGAGAGCATAGAGCAACAGCTCACCGCCAAGATCGGCGAGGTCGAAAGCCGCGCCTCGCGCGCGTCCGAGATGGTCGGCAAGGTCGAAGAGCAAGCCTCTGTTCTCGACGAGCGCACGAAGGCTTTAGAGACGGAGCTTGACCGGCGCGCAGGCCAGATCGAAGCTCGGACCGAAGAGCTTGGCGAGCGCACGGCGGGGCTCAAGGAACGCGAAGAGCGGACTGCGAGGTTCCAGCAAATAACCTTCACTGCCATCTTCGCGAACCTTCAGGCTCAGGTGGAAGATTTGGACACTCGCTCGCAAACGAGATCTAACAAAGCTGACATGAAGCGCGAAGTAGATTCCTTGCGCCAGCGCATAAGCCAGCTGACGACCGAGCTGCGCCAGATAAACACGGAGCAATCCTTGCAGCTTGTCCAACAGCTTGAAGGGCTGACGAAGAAATTGGACGAGGTAGACACCCGCGTCAAGCAATAAACGTGACAAGTGATGAGTATGGAAGAGTCGATTCAACCTCAGCACTCAGCACTCGTCACTCGCCACTCGCCGCTCGTCGCTGCCCTTTCGCGTCTCAGTAAGGCATTCGAACTGAAAGCCGTACAGCTCGCTGCGAGCTTCACGCTGATCCTTGCGGTGATGCTCTCGATACAGTTCGCAGGGCCCGCGATACTCGACAACGACGGCTACTATCACATACGCTGGAGCCGCATGCTTCGAGAGCACGCGCCCGCGCTTCCTGCCTTTAAACCGCTCCCGCTCACGACGCTCAACGAGCGCGACTACGTGGATCATCATTATCTCTACCACGTGCTCCTCATCCCTTTCACGCTGGGCGACCTGAGATTCGGGGCAAAGCTATCGGCCGCGATCTTTTCGAGCCTCGCCGTGGCGGCGCTGTTCTGGCTGATAATCGCTTACCGCGTCCCTTACCGGTGGGCGTGGCTCGTCCCGCTGCTGTTAAGCTCGGAGCCCTTCCTCTATCGCATGTCGATGACGCGAGCGCCGAGCCTGTCGCTCGCCTTTCTCGGCGCGGGAATCTACCTGATACTAAAACGCCGATGGGTCTGGTTAGGGTTGCTGTCGTTTGCCTTCGTCTGGTTATACAGCCTCTTCCCGCTCATCTTTGCGGTCGCTTTGGCTTACACAATCGCTGTCTATGTAGTAGAGCGCCGCGTAGAGACGGGAGCCGCGCTCGCATCATTTGCCGGTATAGTCGCGGGGCTTTTAATCAACCCCTATTTCCCGAAGAACCTCGTGCTGTTCTGGGAACACCTGATGATGAAGCTGACGGCCGATTACTCCGTCAACGTAGGCGTCGAGTGGTATCCTTACGACACCTGGGTAATCCTGGGCGGGAGCGCGGTTGCGTTTGTGATCTACTTCGCGGGGCTGTTAGCTTTCGATTTTCGCCGCCCCGGGCGCGACCCCAAGCCGCTCTTCTTTTTAATCCTCGCGACGCTGTTTCTGCTGCTAGCCTTCAAGTCGCGCCGCTTCATCGAATACTGGCCGCCCTTCGCGGTCCTGTTCGGCGCGTTCGTGCTCTCGCCCTACATCGAGCGGTTGATGAAGAGGGGTGTGCGCCAGCCCGTAGACCGCGCGGTCTGTGCGGTGGCCGCAAGCGTGGCGCTGGTCGCGCTGCTCGGAACTATGACCGTGACGGTATGGATCGCGCACTATAACATCAGGACCGAAACCGACCCTTACGCCTATCGCGGAGCGTCGCTGTGGCTCGCGGAGAATACGCCGCCGGGGACGGTTGTTTTCAACACCGACTGGGACGACTTCCCTATGTTGTTTTATTACAACCCGGACCGCACTTACATCGTAGGGCTCGACCCGACATACCTCTACGACCGCAACCCGGAGATGTGGAACCTCTACAGAGACATAACGCTCGGCGACAAAAACGACCCCGCGCCGATCATCAAGGAGCGGTTCGGCGCCGAGTACGTCTTTACGGACAACTACCACGAAGACTTTCTAAGAGTAGCGCGAGAGACGGGCGATTTCGAGACCGTCTATACAGACCGCTACACGACCGTGTTGCGCATAACGAGATGAAATTTGACCCGGCCTTGAAAGGGGTTCAAAGCATCGGGTATACTCACTTGAGTCTTAAGCGGCATAAAGACTAACTGGAGAAGTCGCCTAGTGGCTGAGGGCGGCGGTTTGCTAAACCGCTATAGGCTGTAAAGGCCTATCGAGGGTTCGAATCCCTCCTTCTCCGCTTTATAAAAATTGCTTCGAAACCTCATTTATTTAATCTACACAGCGCCTGCAAGTTGTAAGTTGCAGGCGCTATCTTTTAATACCTTAATGCTCTCGCGTGATTCGTAACCACGAAAGCACAGACCCCAGGTAATAGATCAAATCGGCCATTCGTACCGATTCGGTATCAAAAACGGCTCATCTCTTCCGGCCCGTGAGGGTGTTCTATAGCCATATAGCACCGTCGGCGAGGGAAATGGCTGAACGAACCGGCGCGGCATCTTGATTGCTTATGATTCCTACGGACGCCATATCGACAGATGGCAAAAAGGAACACCATAATATGAGCAAACGACCCGGCGGCGAGCTTGCGACGAGGCCGCTCCATTTCATCTGGATAGCAGACAGTTCTGGCTCCATGGAGTCCGATGGTAAAATTCAGGCTCTAAATAATGCCATAAGGGAAGCGATCCCTCATATGCAAAAGGTTGCCGACGAGAACCCCAACGCACAGGTGCTTGTTCGCGCAATAAGGTTCTCCAACGGGGCGCAGTGGCACATCTCCCAGCCCACACCTGTTGCCGATTTTAAGTGGGAGGACCTGAGCGCTGAAGGCGAAACGCACATGGGTAAGGCGCTTCAGATGGTGGCCGAACAACTGAAGATACCACCGATGACCGACCGTGCCCTCCCGCCCGTGCTGGTGCTGATTTCTGACGGCCAGCCTACGGACGACTTTCAAGGCGGGCTGAGAGCGCTCATGGACCAGCCCTGGGGTAAGAAGGCGGTTCGAATCGCCATATCAATCGGCGCGGACGCGGACGATGAAGTCTTACAAGGATTCATCGGCCATTCGGAGATCAAACCTCTGCAAGCGAATAACCCTGAGGCGCTCGTAAGGCATATAAAGTGGGTGTCGACCGCCGTGTTAAAGTCGGCGTCATCGCCCGCCAGCCAGACTAAAGACTCTCCTTCCCCCGGCGCGAACGTGCCCATCCCTGCTGCCCCTGTCGCGGCGGATACCGGCACAGAGCCGACAGACGTATGGTAGGGGAGGCGATGGCGGCAGGCGTTGCAGATGCCGCATGGTGGGTTATCGGGAGAAGCGTGCGCGGCGCTTCGCATGGCCGTACAGGTCTCCCCAACCAGGACGCCATAGGCTGGCTACAGATTCAGGGCCTCGGCCAGCGGCTTATCGTTGTCGTATCGGATGGACATGGGAGCGCGAAGTACTTCCGCAGCCATATAGGGTCCAGGCTGGCGATAGAGACAACACTCGCGCTCGGCCAGGAATTCCTCGACGGGCAGCCTGACCTGAGTAATCTATCGTCTGTCAAGCGCACCGCCGAAGAGCGCCTGCCGCAAGAGCTGGCGCGACGGTGGAATGAGGCCGTCAAAAACCATGTAGAGGCTAACCCGTTTTCGGATGAAGAACTGAGCGCGCTTGAGCAAGCCGACGGCGCGGCGGCGCGTGAATCAGTGGCCGCGAACCCGCTCAAGGCCTACGGGGCCACGGTTGTCACAGCGATAGTCGAAAAGTCTTTCATACTCTACCTACAGCTTGGGGACGGAGACATCTTACTTGTGTCGGACACAGGGGAGGTCGAAAGACCGCTGCCCAAAGACGACCGCCTCTTTGCAAATGAGACGACATCTCTCAGCTCACAAAACGCATGGCCCGATTTCCGTCTCGGATTCCAGACGATTGTAGGCACACCGCCCGCCCTCATCTTAATTTCGACAGACGGGTACGCCAACTCATTTCTTAATGAGGAGGAGTTTACGAAGGTAGGAAAGGACATGCTGGAGATCCTGCGCTCGGACGGTATAGAGGCGGTTGACCGAAGCCTTGAAGGCTGGCTCACAGAGGCCACAGAAACAGGGAGCGGGGACGACACAACGCTTGCGATCATCTGCCGCAAAGACGCCTTGTCCAGGGTGGCCGATGCCCCGCCCGGCGAGCCCGTTATCAAAGCGGAGGATTTGCCGTCTCAAACGGAAACCGGCGAGAAGGAACCGGCCGCCGCCAGGGGTGAGAAGCAATGAACGACGCCGTGCGGCAAGAACTCGCCAGAATTATTGAACGGCATGGAAAGTCGCTGGCCGATGATCCCCGAAGGTGCGAGGCGATGCTGCGCGATTACTGCGGTCAGTACAAACGCGAGATCAATGTACTGGCGGGCGCATTAAAGGAGAGGGTAGCCGCCGACCTAACCAGCGCGTCGGGCGTGCTACCGGTGAAACTACTTATCGCGCGGCTTGTAAAACGTCTGCAAGAGAACCTGGGTTACTCCGAAGCGGCGTCAAAGTGGGCTGTCGAATCCTGGGCGTTGGCGCTCGGAGTGGTCTCAACAGGTGAATTAGAAGAAGGGACCGGCAGTCGGGCTGCGGTATCAAGGGGCGCGGACGGTCCTGTTGATCCTGATGACCCTTTCATCGAAACCGCTCCGAAAGTTTCGGCAGACTCGTCGCCGGAAGAGATACTGCGGCAGGCCCTGCGCATAGTCTTCGCCGACGGTGTCGCCACGGAATATGAAAAAGCCGACCTGCGGCGCATCAGAGAGCGAGTAGGTCTTCCAACCGAAGTGGCCAGCAGGATTTTCGCGGAGGTCAACAGGGAGAGACAACAGGCGAATCAAAGCACGCAACACGAGCCTCCGCCGCCTACTACGTTGACCGTATCTCAGGAACGCGGGGCTCAGCACGAAAGCATCAGTCATGCAATCGAGAGCGCACGGCCCGGCGCGCACATCCTGGTGGAGCCGGGGGTGTATAGGGAGAGCCTCATAATAAACAAGCCCGTGTGGATCAGCGGCGGCGGGCGGGCGGAAGAGGTGATCGTCGAAAGCGCGGACTCGCCATGCGTCGTGACCAGAGCGGCAGAGATCAAAATTCGCGGATTAACGCTGCGAAGCTTCTCCGACGGCGAGCAGGACAGCTATCCTGCTGTAGACATCAGCTTCGGCAGGCTCATTATTGAGGACTGCGTCATCAGCAGCAACGCTGGCGTATGCATCTCAATCCACGGGCCGGGGGTAAGCCCCCAGATAAGGCGATGTCGCGTTCAAGACGGCGGGTACTACGGCATCTGGGTATGGGATGACGCCGGGGGGATTATTGAGGAATGCGAGATTTCCAATTGCGCCGGGTCGGGCCTCGTCATAAGCGGCGACACCCTGGAGGAGGCGAGGCAGATGGCGGCTCACATACTCGCAGACATCTACGGCGACCAGGCCCTGATCGGCAGGGCTACGGCGGTGAGTCGCGGCAACGTTACTTCTAACAGCGGCACAAACGGGCTCCCGCTCGTACGGCGGTGTGACATATTCGGGAACCGGGACAAGGGCGTATGGGTCCATTACAAAGGTCGCGCTTTGATCGAGCACTGTCGCGTCTTCGACAATGACGCAGCAGGGGTGTGCATCGACCAGGGGAGCGAAGCGTCAATCAGGCATTCGGAAATCCGCCGTAACGGCTGGGAAGCGATTCGCGTCACCGGAAGCAGTGTGGCGACGGTCGAGGATTGTGACTTGAGCGATAACATCAACGGCCCATGGGCGGTCGAGCCCGGGTCTAAGTTGAACAAGAGCGGCAACAAAGTTTAAGGGGGAGCAGGATGAACCAGATTCTTGAACCCGGCCAATCGGTGCGAGCCGAATCCTCTGGCATGGATTGCACGGTGGGCCGGTTCCTCGGAGCGGGAGGCCAGGGAGAGGTTTACCAGGCAGAACTGGGCGGCAAGGCCGTCGCTGTGAAATGGTTCTTTCCGCACATAGCCACGAGCGAATTGCGGTCTTCGATAGAAACGCTAACAAAGACAGGCCCGCCAAACATGAAATTCCTATGGCCTATGGAGACATTATCTGCGCCGGGTGTGCGCGGCTTCGGTTACGTCATGCCGCTGCGGGACAAGAGGTTCAAAAGCATAGTGGACTTGATGAAGAGGCGCATAGAGCCTACTTTCCGCGCCCTCGCTACGGCCGGGGTCGAACTGTCGCACAGCTACCTCCAGCTTCACTCGAAGGGGCTGTGCTATAGAGACATCTCTTTCGGCAACGCGTTCTTCGATCCCGCCTCAGGCGATATCTTAATAGGGGATAATGATAACGTCGCCGTAGACGCCCAGGCGAAGAGCAGTGTATTGGGAACGCCGCGTTTCATGGCCCCTGAAGTGGTCCGTGGCGACGCCTTGCCCAGCACCCAGACCGACCTCTTCTCGCTGGCCGTCCTGCTCTTTTACATGCTGATGGTCCATCACCCGTTAGAGGGCAAAAAGGAACTGTCGATAAAATGTCTTGACCTGCCCGCGATGACCAAGCTCTACGGCACAGAGCCTTTATTCATCTTCGACCCGCAAGACACCTCTAATGAGCCGGTCCCCGGTTACCATGATAATGCGCTCGCGTTTTGGCCAATCTACCCGCAATTCCTACGCGATATTTTCACCAGGGCGTTCACCGACGGGATCCGCGACCCTCAACACGGCCGCGTGCGTGAAAGCGAATGGCGACAGGTTTGTGCGCGGCTACGTGACTCAATCGCGTATTGCTCAAGCTGTGGTATGGAGAATTTCTATGACCCAGAGTTGTTGAAGCAGTCCGGGGCGGCGGGCTCTTGCTGGTCCTGCAAAAGCCCGCTCCGGCTCCCGCCCCGCATGCGTATCGGCGCAAACGTGGTGATGCTCAACCATGACACGAAGCTGTTCCCGCATCACACAGACGAGCAAAAGTTGTATGATTTCACGCAGCCTGTCGCGGAAGTCGTCCGCCACCCGTCCAACCCGGACATCTGGGGGCTCAAGAACTTATCCCCGGATAAGTGGGTGACGACTTCTGCCGAAGGTGCGGTTAAAGATGTAGAACCGGGGCGCAGCCTGACCATAGCCGTCGGGACCAGAGTGAATTTCGGGAAGTCTGAAGGTGAGATTCGTTCCTAACGACTCCCGGCCTGACAGCTTATGCGGTTATCATCGCACGCCTAAACTGGGTTTGGACCACAGATTCCACTCTCGTTGAGCAGGGCGGGGGAAGTGAAAGGCAAGCGCGCATGAATTGTGCACGCCGCTCGACATTATCAGCTTGACGCTCCCCGGCGCACAGAGCCAGGATTATAAGCAGTAGCGGTCAGCCACAGCCGTGGACGCGGCAGACAGACCACGGAAGATTGTCATCTCCAGTTACGATCACTCAGATGATGCACGCCTCTACAGGCTAAATCTATCCCAACCAGGAGGACGTTGATGAGCAAACAGATTCGCATACTTGGAATCGCAGGCAGCCTTCGACAAGAGTCATTCAATCGCGCGGCCCTTCGCGCCGCAACGGAGCTTGTGCCTGAAGGCGCGACCATCGACACCTTTGAGCTTGACGACATCCCAGGCTTTAACCAGGACGAAGAGCAGAATCCGCCCGCCAAAGTCACAGAGTTGAAGAAGCGAATACGCGAGGCGGATGCTATTCTGATCGTTACCCCTGAGTACAACTACTCGATTCCGGGCGTGTTGAAAAACGCGATTGACTGGGCTTCCAGGCCTTACGGCGACAGCGCCTGGAACGGCAAACCGGCCGCTATCATGGGCGCATCGGTCGGAACCATCGGCACGGCGCGTGCGCAGTACCACCTGCGGCAGATGATGGTCTTCCTCAATATGTTTCCCATAAACCAGCCGGAGGTGATGATCGGCAACGCATCGGAGCGGTTTGACGCCGAGGGGAATTTGACGGATGAGACGACGAAAGAGTTCATACGCAAATTGCTCCAGAATCTTGTGGATTGGACGCGGCGAATCGGGCGGCAGTAAAAGCCGGTAGCTGGGTGGGAACAGCGGAGGGCAGCCAGGTATGCCACAAATATAAGGCTGTCGCCGCGTGGCAGTTGTAATGGCCATAGTCCGCGCATGGCGGCGGGCGGGTGCTCAGTTATTTTTTGACCTGCTTGAACTCGGCGACGACGGGCGTGTGGTCCGAAGGCCGCTCCCATTGGCGCGGCTCTTTGTCTATCCAGCTGTTTGTCGAAAGACGCGCGAGCGGCTCGCTCGCCCATACGTGGTCGATGCGGAGCCCCGCGTTGCGCCTGAAAGATGCCGCGCGGTAATCCCACCACGAGAACTGGCCGCCCTCCTGGTTGTGCAGTCTGAAAGTATCGACGAAGCCCCATTGCTTTATGTGGTCGAGCGCCTCGCGCTCAGGTTTGCTGAAGAGTATACGGCCTCGCCACAATTTCGGGTCGTGCACGTCTATCTCTTCAGGCGCTACGTTGAAGTCGCCGCAGATGAAGACCTTCTCGTCGGGCTTGAAACGCGAGTCGATAAAATCGCGCAGCCGCCGCATCCATTCCAGCTTGAACTGGTACTTGTCGGTCCCTACCGCTTGCCCGTTCGGGATGTAGACGTTGATGATGTGAACACCGCGCACGTTAGCCACAAGCAGCCGCGCCTGCGCTTCGGGCGAGTCTTTTGGAAACCCGCGCTGAACATCGGCCAACAGATCGGTCGAGCCATCGGTTGAACCTGCGCGCGCCAGTATCGCCACGCCGTTATAAGTGGGCTGCCCGAAAATCAACGACTCGTAACCGAGCTCGGCCACCGCTTCGCGCGGGAACCGGTCGTCGATGCACTTTGTCTCTTGCAAGCATAAAACGTCCGGCCGCTCGCTACCGAGCCATTTCAAGACGAGCGGTAGCCGCGCAGTTACAGAGTTGACATTCCACGTAGCTATCTTCATAGCTGCTCATTTTACACCAGGCGCTCATCAACCTTTGGCTACGCTGAGCGTCGTCACCATATTTTCAAGCTTCGCGGCAGGAACCGCGCCGTGTCTTTCGAGCATGTCGAGCAGCGGTTTGAGCTTGTCATAAAAGACGATTATGACATCGCCCTGCCCAATCTCTTTAAGCGCAAGCTCAAGCGCCTCTATTTCGTTCAGCACTATCGAGCACTCGCGCTCCGGCGCACAGGCTTTGATCGCTTCGCACAAAAGCCCCGCCACCTCGCCTTTGGCGCGGCCTCTCAAGTCGCAGTCTTCTTTTATGATTACCCGGTTGAACCCTTTGGCCGCTGCGAGCCCCGCCTCAACGACCACGGAGTTCGCGCGGTCGCCCGGCACTCCGACTATGCCGGTCACCTTTCGGCCCTCCCATTGCAAAGCCATGCGGCATATGGCCTTAATGGCGTCGGGGTTGTGGCCGTAATCGAGCATCACATACCCGCCCGCTACGTGATAGAGATTGCCGCGACCGGGATTATGACCCAGGCTCCTGAACGTCATTATGAATGACCGCGCCTGGTCGCGAGTCGCGCCCATCGCGCGAGCGGCGGCGATGGCCGCCAGCGCGTTTGCGATGTTGAAGTCGGCAGTGCCGTTCAATGTTACAGGGATTGTCGATGATTTTATGATCGTGTGCTCTTTGTGGCCAGTGGCCTCGATTATCCACCCGTCGCGGACGAAGTATGCGGTGCCGCCCGCCGCGAGGTGCTTTCTGATAAGCAGGTGGTTTGCGTGAAGCGAAAAGTATACGACCTGCTTCTTCACCTTTCGGACTCGCGGGCTCTCCATCAAGCGAGCCAGGTGCTCGTCGTCAGCGTTAAGCACCAGCGTCCCGCCTTCTCGAACGCGCTCGGCCACAAGCGATTTTACAAAGACGAGATCATCGAGGCTCTTTATCCCGTCCTGCCCGATGTGATCGGGCTGTATGTTCGTTATGACGCCGACGTCCGACCAGTCATATCCAAGCCCCCGCCGCGCGATCCCGCCGCGCGCCGTTTCAAGCACCGCCACCTCGACCGTCGGGTCGGTCAGGATGGTTTTCGCAGACTGCGGCCCCGTGGTGTCGCCTTCGACTATGCACTCTTTGCCGATGTATATGCCGTCGGTCGTGGTCAGCCCGACTACCTTGCCCATCTCCGATAGGATATGGCCGACCATGCGCGTGACGGTGGTCTTGCCGTTGGTCCCTGTGATCGAGACTATCGGGATGCGCGAGGCCGCCCCTTCAGGATAGAGCATATCGACGATGGCGGCAGCGACATTGCGCGAGTGGCCCTCGCTTGGGAAGTGATGCATGCGAATGCCGGGCGACGCGTTGACTTCGATCACCCCGCCGCTCCCGCGCGTCAAAGGCTCCGAAATATCTTTCAGCACAAGGTCGATGCCGCAGATGTCCAGACCCATAATGGTGGCGACTCTTTCGCACATCCGCACGACCTGGGCGTGGACGATGTCTGTGACATCTTTAGCGGTCCCCCCTGTCGACAGGTTGATCCCGTCGCGCAAGAATACGCGCTCGCCGCGCGCCGGAACGTAATCGGTCCTGATGGCGTGCTTTTCAAGGTAAGAGAACATGACCGGATCGACAGGTATCTTCGTAAGCGGTTTTTCGTGCCCGTCTCCACGATTCGGGTCGCTGTTGGTTATCGCTATCAGGTCAGCGACCGTGTGCGTGCCGTCGCCTGTGATGTGAGCGGGCAGCCGCTCGCTCGCCGCGACGACCTTGCCGTTGACGACCAGCACGCGATAGTTTCGGCCTTCGAACAGCTCTTCGACCAGCACGCTTGAAGAGTAGTCGCGGGCTAGGCGAAAAGCGGCGGCGACTTCGTGCGGAGTCGAGAGGTTCAACGAGACGCCCTGACCCTGGCGACCGTCCAGAGGTTTGACGACGACGGGCGCGCCTAGTAAGGCGAGCGCATCGACCGCTTCTCGCTCCGTGCGCACTATCTCGCCGCGAGGGACGGGGATCGCTGCCTGTTCGAGCACGGACTTTGTCAGATGTTTATCGCACGCGATCTCGACCGCGATGCAGCTTGTCCGATCAGAGACGGCCGCTTGTATGAGGCGTCGATTCTTTCCGTAACCGAGCTGCACAAGGCTGTCGCCGTTGACGCGCATCCACGGGATGCCGCGCTCCGCGGCCGCGTTGACGATTGAGCGAGTGCTCGGCCCAAGCTCAGTTTTCGCGATGATGCGCCGCGCGCAGTCGAGCTTCTCTTCAAGCGAAAAAGGCTCGTCCTTGACAAGCGCCTCGACAAGCTCTACGGCTGTCTCTAAAAGAAAGCGCGTTCCCTGCTCGGCCTGGTATTCGACGACGACATTGTAACAGCCCGGCTCGTCCGCCTCGCGAGTCTTGCCGTGAAAGGTCGGAACGCCCGCGTGCTCCGTAAGCTCAAGCGTTACGTGCTCGACTACGTGGCCGAAATACGTCCCCTCGTAAAGCCGCTCGACGAACCCGCCGGGTCGGCCAAGCGAGCAGTGATGTTCTCGGATGCCAGGCAGCAAGCCGAGCAGCCTGTCTATGAAACCGGAGATTTCGTAGCTCTCCTTCTCGTTCAGCTCGTCGAGATGAAGCCGCATCACAAGCACGGGGTTGTGGCTGTAGATGTTCGGTCCTGCAAGCGTTCTTATAGTGTCGATTCTCATGCTCTTACCTCGCACCATAATGGTCTATGCGTTCTGTTCGTTCTGAGTTCGCCGGGTCTGTCCGTTCGAAAGACTTTCTGTCACCTCTGCGGTTTAGCTCGTTTGCGCGCCGAGCCGGTCTTTCCGGGCGCGCGCCTCCTCTCGGCACGCTCTTTTTCCGGGGGCTCTTGAGAGATAACGAGAGTCCGGTTTTCGAGATCGAATCTATAGCCCGCGGGCAGTATGTGAATCTTTACGCCGCAAAGCGCCAGCAGGTCGTTCTTGCTGGTCTGGAGCAGGTTTGTGTAAGTGAGATCGCCCGCATCGACTATCGTCACAGAGCCTTCGCCGATCACTTCAAACTGGTGATCCTGTACGACGATGGCCGTGTCCTCGTCTATCCCCAGGCCGAGGTCGTGCGGGTATTGGGCGACGGCCGACAGCAGGCGGCGGAGCCTGCCGCGCTCTTCGAAATGCTGGTCGATCAAGACGCCTGAGATAAATTCCATGCCGGGACCAAGCTCGACTATGCCTGCGCGAAGCGGCGCGGTCGATAACCCTCCGACGATCATTATGCTCGACATCATAGCCGCGCCTGCGCTCGTGCCAGCAAGCGCCAGCCCCTCTTGCTGGCGCTTGTGCAGGACCGTATCGAGCTTCGTCCCTCCGAGCAGTCTCGTTATACGAAGCTGAGTCCCGCCGGTAAAAAATACACCCGTCGCCTGTAAAATTGCTTGAACCGCGCCGGCTGCGTTGGCATCCTGTCGGGAGGAGATGTCGAGCGTGCGCGCGTCGGCGGCTCCGAGCCCGCTAAAGAGTTCTATATAGCGCGCTCCCACTATTGAAGGCTCGTCGGACGCTACAGCGATCACCACGATTCGGGCTTCGCTCGCCCCAGCGAGCCTGACAAACTCCCGAAGAATCTTTCGTTGCTCTCTTTTGTCTTCCGCTCCGCCGATAATGACCAGAGGCCCGGAGGTCTTACTCAACGTTGCCAATTTCTCCTGTGGTCGCTTGATGAAAGGCTAGAAAGCCCCGGCAACAGTGACAACGGCCAGGGCTTTCCAAGATTATTAGTAAGTCTCGCCGCCGCTGCCCGTCTGGCTGCCGGTTGTTCTGTCGCCGCCGCCGCCGGTCCCTGTGCCACCGCCGCCGCCCTGTGTGCCGCTGCCGCTGCCGCCGCCACCTTGCGTGCTGCCGCCGCCACCACCCTGCGTGCCGCCAGTCGTGCCTGTGTTACCCTGATCTCCACCTGTTCCCTGATCGTTTTGATCCCTGTCTCTGTTGGCCGACATGCTGTTTCCTCCTAATTTGTTTAGGTTAACACTAGTAATTGATAAGCGAGCCGCCGGGCTCGCTACACAACCATATAAGAGTTGAATAAGCAAAGGACGTTCCGTTTCCGGCTAACACGAGAACCAGCCGCAGTTATAGACTATAACGCCGCAAAGAGGCGGGAAATTTAGTAACGCCGTCCACCGAACAACCCTCACCTGATAAGAGGCCATTCAGTGCGGGTGACATATTTGTAACGAGCCGTAGCGGTCGACAGGCAAAATTACGACACTCTCAGGCCAACAGACGGCCTCGCGTGCTCTTTAGCTCTGCTCCTTCCGCTCTTTGTCCTTCAGGCTCTGCTCGACCGTCTCCCTATCGCCTTCGGCCTTGCCTGGGGTCCTGCCGGGCTCAGCGGTTCTGCCGCCGGGGGTCGACGATGACTGGCTTACATCCTGCGATGACTGGTTCTGGTCCTGATTATTCTGACCTGCGTGGTCGGTTTGATCTTGTCGGTTGCTCATTCTTCCTCCTTAAAAGGTCTTTACAACCGCTTAGAGGGCAAGCCGGATGCCACGAATGAATCTCGCAGGCGGCGAGTCCCGCTCCACTGGCGCAACGGCCTCCTGCGGACGTTTAGCAGACAACACTGCACGCTAAAGAGACACACTTGCTTGCAAAAAAGGAGCGCGGGAGTCGCGCTTTTGAAACCAGGCCGCGATGCGCGGGGCGAATAAATTTACCTTTTCAGCCCATTTTCTTCGATTCTTTGTCATAGCTCGGCGGGTATCCGCGCGCGACCGCAGGCAGTGAATATCGCCCTGCGCGATGGCACTCGTTTTGCAATCATTTATCAGGGGAATTACTGCCGCTCATGTGGCAACCATTAAAGACGGGAGATGAATACTATGGCGAGTGTTTACGACGATTTAAATAGAACCGAAGGGCTTACGACCAGTAGGTCTACTTCCTCGTTCGGAGATAGTTCGAGTGGAAGCGGTTCAAAGGTCAATAACATAAAGACCACGGTTGCCGACAAGCTACGCGCGGCGGCCAGTGCCTTACACCAGCGAGCTGAACAGACATCAGACCCTAACAGCACAGTGGCAAACTACGGGAACCAGGCTTCGCAGTGGCTCACGCGGTCGGCAGATTACGTCCGAGACCTCGATCTGGATCAGGTGAAGACGAACGTCCAAAAAGAGGTGCGCCAGAACCCCGGCCGCAGCCTCTTGATCGCGGGGGCGGCGGGACTGATACTCGGCGCGCTCTTCCGAAGGAGGTAGCGAGATGCAGACGCGCAGGGAAGTTCAAAAGCAACCCGAAATCATCGATCAGCGCGAATCATTCGGCGAATTGTTGAGCCAGCTCGCAAACAACTCTGCGGCGCTGGTCCGCGACGAAATCTCCCTCGCTAAACAGGAGATGCGCGAGAAGGTCTCGTCGTTTAAGTCAGGCGTGGTGACGATAGCCCTTGGCGCGGCGGTGGTCTATTTTGGCATGCTGGCGCTGGTGGCGGCTGCGATCATCGGCCTCGCATACTTTGTCGGCGCGGGCTGGTCGGCGCTTATCGTAGGAGCTTTGCTTGCCATTGTGGGCGGCGTAATCGCTATGTCGGGCATAGGCAAGCTGAATCGAACAAGCCTCAAGCCCGAGCAGACCATCGAGACATTGGAGGAAGATAAAGAATGGCTGAAAGAACTGACGTAGCTACACGCATGCGCGCTTCTACAGAAACGCCTGAGCGCAGCGCCGAAGAGATTCGACTCGACATCGCCGCCAAGCGTGATTCGATCACAGAGACCGTCGATAAGCTTGGCGACCGCATACAGGAGACGCTCGACTGGCGCGAGTACATCGCCGAGTACCCTGTTGTCGCGCTCGGCCTCGCCGCGGGCGTCGGCTTTCTAGTCTCAGGCATCTTCAAGCGCGAGCCTGCGCCGACAGACCGTTTGATTGATGCCCTGGCAGACACCGTCGAAGACATCACCGACCGCTTCCGCGACTCGCTGGGAGATGTCATACCCAAGAAGAAGGGGCCGGGCAAGACCTTGAAAGCAGCCGTCGTCGCCTCCATCTCCACGGCCGCAATGAACTACGCGAAGGAGCGGGCGAGCGGGTATCTGATCGGCGACAAAAAAGGGACCGGCAGCAGCATGCGACAGGCGGCATGCGCGAATCCTGCCAGCCCGACGAGTTTTGATTCGAACCTTTAACCAGCTCTTTATTTTATGAAAGAGCCTCAACAATCTAGAGATCAAGTTAGGAGGAATATAGATGGAATCCAACAAGAACACGACACAAGACAACAAGACCACGGGCACTGCGAACACAGGCACAACAGGCCAGACGGGTGGCTCGACCACGCCCAGGTCAACAACGCCGTCACCCTCGACCGGCCAGTCAGGCACAACGGGCCACGCGGGCTCGATCACTCCTTCAGGCACGGGCACGTCGGGCTCGACGGCAGGCAGCGCGACACAGACCGCTCGCACGCAGGCCACAGAGATGGCCAGCCAGGCGCAGCAGGCCGTGACAAACGCCTATGACAAGACGGCTGAAACCTTGAGCAACACCTACGATCAGGCGATCACATACGGCCGCGAGAACCCCGGCAAGTTCGCCCTCATAGCTTTTGGCGCGGGCATCGGTATCGGTATTCTGCTTGCCAACTCCGGCTCACGCAGCACCCGTACCGCTCGCGTTGCCGAGCCAGTAGTCAACGCACTTTCTCAGATCGCTATGGAGTTCCTCCGCTAAATCTGAGACCGGCGCGCAGAACTATTTTGACAGCCCAGCGGAAGGCGCGAGTTACGGCTCGCGCCTTCCGCTTTTGGGCCTCAACAAAAGAGTGTAAAGACGGGCGGTGACGAGAAAGCGGTGATAAGAAGACCGACGCCAAAGCTTTTGATCTTTGATGTAGACGGCACGCTCCGCAGGACCACCGTAGCGGGCCTTCCCTGCCCGAACAACGCCGACCAGTGGGAGCTTATGCCGAACGTCAGCGAGACCCTGAGCCTCATTGACTGGGGGCCGCGAGGCACGCGGCTTGGGGTCGCTTCAAACCAGGGCGGCGTCGCGCTCGGCTACATAGCCGAAGAGAGGGCGCGGTCGCTGATCGAAGACGCCGTGAAAGCGGCAATAGGGTTTATCCCGCCGGACGCGCTGATAAAGATGTGCACCTGCGCGCCCGAATCGAACTGCGCTTGCAGAAAGCCTA
This sequence comes from uncultured Clostridia bacterium, assembly GCA_964615905.1. Taxonomy (GTDB): domain Bacteria; phylum Acidobacteriota; class Blastocatellia; order UBA7656; family UBA7656; genus DATLMR01. The sequence continues at coordinate 367,164 of CAZTUB010000002.1, read as the reverse complement.
ACCCCGGAATGCTCCTGGACATAATCCACGAATCGGGTGTCAAGCGCAAAGACGCGCTCTTTGTCGGCGATCACGCGAAAGACCGCGAGGCCGCGCGCCGCGCACGCGTGCCCTTTGAATGGGCAAACGATTTCTTCGGCTGGGACGAATGAGTCAAAGAAGGATTTAAGAAGCCCCGGCGGCATGGCTTTATCAAGAGCCATGCCGCCGGGTTTGATGATTTAAAAAGGCCCGCTCTACTTGCGACCCGGTTTTCTCGCCGTGCGCGCAGCCGCCGAAGGTCTCGCGGTCGAAGATTTCCCGCCCGGAGATTTTGAGGCCGAAGACCTGGCGGTCGAAGATTTCGCCGACATAGACCAGCCGTCCGAGGCTTTCTTCCCGGACCCGCCTCTGGCCGCGCCCGTTTTAGCCGAGCCTGCTTTGGTCGAGCTTGTCTTGGTCGAAGTTGTTTTAGTCGATGCTGTTTTGGCAGAGCCCGTCGCTCTTGATGTGCCGCCTTTCAGTGGAGAGCTTTTTACTGAAGAGCCTTTTAACGAAGTGCCTTTTACCGGCGTGCTCTTTGTGGCGGGCCTGTTTGCGCTCGCGCTCCCGGCGGGAGGCAGAGCGGCGACGGGACGTTTAACGAGCGCCATCTGTCTCGCCGGTTTCGCTCCGCTCGCCTGGCTCGCGCCGCTCGCGCGCGCGGCGGTCCTGGCAGAATTCGTTGTCGCGCGGTCGGCTGCCTGTGTTGCCTGTCTCGCGGTCGATGTCGCTTGATTGGCAGCTGATCGGGCGGTGTCGGCAGCGGTGTTTACCGCAGAGCTACCCGCTTTGACTGCGGTCCTCGTGGCAGACCTGGCCGCATCGCTTGCCGAGTTGGCTGCTTGTCTAGCTACGTCGCGTCCGGTCTTCATTGCCGAGTCGGCCGCAGAGCTTGCATTGCGCGCGGCCTCTTCGGTGCTGTTCATAGCCGTCGCGGTAGCGCCTTGAGCTGTCTCCACAACCGTCTCGCCCGCACGCTTGACAGTCTTGCGCGTAGCCGGAGCGAGGCTCGATACGGCTTCGCCGAGGCTCTCTAAAGCCGAGCCTATAAGATTGACCGCCGCGCCCGCCATGCCCGCGGCGGTATCGACTACGCTTGAATCGTCTTCTTTCTGACCTCTCGTGCTCGTGGCGGATCTCTTCCCTTTAGTGTTCGCCATGTCGCTTCTCCCTTGAAATTATCGTCACTTGAAGCGTCGCATCATTCACCGCGTCCACGAGGTGTTATTTAATTTTATACTTGCGTTGCCGGTTATATACAAGCGGGTAATCTTTCGAACCGCTCTTTTCGCCGTTTTGATTTATGAAAGGAAGGTTTAGAAGTACCCGCGGCAGGAGTCGAACCTGCGACCTCTTGCTCCGGAGGCAAGCGCTCTATCCACTGAGCTACGCGGGCATCGTCGATAGAGCATACAGAAGGGCAAGCTACTCTGTCAATTTTCCCTAAGTGCGAACGGGTAACGGCATCAGTGCGATCCCGTTACCCGTTCGCATTTCCTTGCCTCGGCCTTACCGGAGCAGGCGCAGGTTGTAGACCCTCGCAAGTTGATTGAGCTCCGTGCGTAGCAGCACCCATTGACGCTCGACCTGCGGGCTCAAGCGGCGAGCGCGGACGACCCTGTTGATCGCCTCCGACACGTTCATAGCCCTCGCCACGTTGTTTCGTATGTCGCGGTAGCCCTCTATGCGGTCGAACTCAAGGCGCACTTGATCAAGCTCCCTTTCGAGTTCCATCGCCCGCTCGTTCAGGCGGTCTTCCCTGCGCGAACCGTTAAGGACGCTACGGTCGAGCGCATTATCGAACATCCGCACAAAGACATCGCTGCGGGTCTCTACGCGACGGATGACACGGTCTACGTCTGCGCGAGTGTATATGGGGCCTCGCGCGCGGCGAGCGCCTCGCCGCTGGGCCTCGGACGGCGAGGCCGTTCCAAGCACAAGCGCCATCACAGCAAAAATCATCAGTAGTTTCGATACATTACTTCGCATCTGTCGCTCCCTCACTTTCAAAGTTTGATAACTTCATCGAGTCGAGTCCGACAACAGCTCCATATATTTTTGACGCCGGCCGCAAGCCATTAGTTGGATTATATTTTATTACATTTATCCTTAAAACTCGGTTGCCGGTGGCTTTCACCCTTCGCGGCAGATACAATCGGGTGAAAGGTTTGACGATTCCGAAAGGAGAAAAGATGCTGAAGCCTGGAGATAAAGCGCCCGACTTTACCGCGCGCGCGCACACGGGCGACGACGTTACCCTGAGCCAGCTGCGCGGGCAGACCGTCGTGCTATGGTTTTATCCAAAAGCCGATACCCCCGGCTGAACGGCCGAAGGTATTGGGTTCCGTGACCGAATCCAACAATACGCCGAAAAGAACGCCGCGATACTCGGAGTCAGCTTTGACACCGAAGAAGAGAACCGAGCCTTCGCTGAAAAGTTCAGATTCCCCTTCCCACTGCTTTGCGACACCGAAAGAGAGATCGGCCTGGCTTACCACGCCTGCGACGACCGTAAAGCAGGTTACCCGCGCCGCATAACTTACGTAATCGGCCCCGACGGCCTGATAGCCCGCGCCGTAGACAAGGTCGACGCGCGCGAGCATCCCGACCAACTGCTCGCGGAACTCTAAGCGGTGACAAGTGACTTGAGGAAAGTGACAAGTAACGAGTGACAAGTGACAAGAAGGGGAGAAGGTCAGCCCAGCCTCCCTCTTTCTTGTCACTTGTCACTTGTCACTGTTTACTGTTACTGCTCCTCGTTCCCGTTGCCGGGCTGCGGGCGGGGCTGCGCGGCTGGAGCGCGGCCAGCGCCGAGGTTGTCATAATGAAGCGCGGCATTAAAGAGCAAAAAGAACGCCCCCTGCGTCTGGTGTCGCCACATGGGGTTGGTCGCGAACATAACCACGTGGCCTTTGCCGACAGGGACGTCCAGCACCGCAGGCTTGCCGACAAGCTCTGAGCCGCCCGCGAGCATGCCGCTCACGAGCAGGTTTTTCTCGTCCGTCGCAAACCGCAACACGACGCGCGGGCGCGCGTTTGCCGGAGTCAGAAACGGCCCCAGCGCCTGCCGCATCTCTTCGGAAATGCCGTCTGCATTCGGACGCTGCGGCTCACGGGGCGAGGCCAGCGGCATGCCCTGAACCACGTCCGGGTCTGTGAGCCCGCCGCGACCCGTCGGCCTCGGCCCTTCCGCCCCGCCTCCGCCTCCGCCGCCGCCAAAACCTCCGCCCGGCACTGCGCTTACTTGAAGCAGCGGAGCCTGGTTAAAGTAGACCTGAAGCGTCTCTCCATACCCGTAAGAGATGGGGCTCTTGCGGTCGGCAAACGTGGCGTTAAAGATCGAGCCGCGCGCCTGTAACTGCCGGGGCTCTTGAATGCTGACCCCGCTCGTTATGCCGTAATCGATGGGGATTTGAGAGATGGTCGTGATGGGCACGAACAACCCGCCTTCCTCGATAAACCGTTGCAGGTTTGCCACGCCCCTGAGCCCCATGCCGCCGCGCATGTCGTCCGTCTGGTCGGGCGAGAACCCGAAGTTCGGCGTCACGTCTGAGAGCTTCCAAGGTATGGGCTCGCCGCGCACGGGTATGCCGTTGACTATCGTCTGCGCAGAGCCCCCGACGGGCGGGAAGATTATCACATCGTACCGCTGGCGCAGGTCCGGCGTGTCACGTATTACGTGCTCGGAGATGTAAGAGTAAGGGATGCCGAGACGGTCAAACTCTATGCGGAACCACCCTTCGTTCTGAGTGTTCGTCCAGGTATGCAGGATGGCTATGCGGGGGACGGCTACCGCGTGCGTGCTGACTTCGGGCAGCTTGTCTACAGCCGTGGTGGTAAGACCAAGCTCCGTCACCGATTGATTGAGCCGCTCGCGCAGCGCGGCGCTGTCGCCTTCTGCTTTTATGATAAACGAGCCCGCGTTATAACTTTGAGAGCCGATCTTAAACGGCTCTTCGGCCGCAAGTATCGGAACGTCTTTCAGCTTAAACCTGAGGGTCGCGAGCGTGTTGTCTGTCGTGTGGTTGATGACATACCCGGCGGCGCTCTGTGCGCCTGAGAGCTTGCCGCGCACCTTTGCATCGCCGGTCAGCATGACCATCGGCGCTTTGAGAATATCTTTCTCGACCACGCGAACAGTCTTCACGTTGCGAAGCGCGCCCAGCGTCCAGCCCGTGTCGTCGTAAGGGCGCGGGTCGTTCACGTTGTAATACTGCGTGTCCATGAGCATATCGGCCATGCGCGAATACGGCTGGTCCATGCGAACCACGTAGGACCCGGCCGGGTACTTCTGGTCTTTGACCGTTAGCTCTCCCGTGGATGTGTGAACTTCGATCCCCATCAAGCGGAGCAGGTTTACCATGTCTGCCGCTTCGACCGGGCGCGGCGTGTCCGACGGGATTACGTATGCGGACGGGCCCTCGTTCGCGGCTTTGTTTACCGCGCGCTTGCTCTTCAGATAAAAGTTGTTCAGGAAGCGGTCCTTGTTGTTTGCGACCATGTTCATGGCGAACAGGATTGCGGACTGCTGAAGGTTGACGTTGTTTCTGAGCGACCAGTTCACACGCGAGTGCGGCGGGTTCGGTCTGAACCACGCGCGCTGTGATTGCGCGCCGACTGTCCGCTCGCGCGTGTCGGCCCCGCCGTTGCCGAACGTCTCATAAAACCGACCGATAGAGTTGTGGCCGTTAGCCACATAGAACATGTAATTGGGGGCCCAGCCGTCATAAAAGCCGTGGGTCCACACCCCCGGCACGTCGCGCTTGGTCATCTCCTCGACTTCGTGGTAAGCGAGCGCGTGCCACTCGTCTATCACAATCGGGTCGAGCCACGCGTTGTACGGCCCAGTGCCCGTAGAGGTGTAAAGAAACGGGACCGATTCGTGCAGGTCGTGGAGCACCTGCGGGTGGTACTCCAGAAACGTCTTCATCATGTTTCGCGTAAGCGCGAGCGCCATCCCAAGCCCGTCGCGGTTATTGTCGTGCGCGACGTACTTACCCCAGTAGAGCAGCGAAGGCGGCGACGACTTGTTCGGGTTGGCCTTGCGGTAGTTGTAAAGGTCGACCATGCGGTCCCGCCCGTCGACTTCGAGCGTGGGCGTTATCATCACAATCGTATTCTTGCGGATAGATTCGATAAAGGGCGAATCCGACACGGCGAGCCTGTAGGCAAGCTCCATAAGCATCTCTGGCGAGCCCGTCTCAGGCGAGTGTATCGACCCTGACGCCCAGTAAAACGGCTTGCCTTCGCTGACGAGCGCCTGCGCGTCCGCCTCGCTCAGGCGGCGCGGGTCGGCCAGCCGCGCGGTGATCTCTTTATAACGGTCGAGCTTTGCAAGGTTCGCCTCGTCGCTCACGATGACAAGCATCTGCTCGCGCCCCTCTTCGCTCTTTTCGGGCGCGTTGAAGACGCGTACGCGCGGGCTCGACTTCTCAAGCTCGCGGTAGTACCGGTACATGTCTTTCGTATAGGTCAGCCGGTTGGGCGTGCCCGCGACATAACCGAGCACGCGTTCGGGCGTAGGCACTTTATCCGAAGCCGGAAGGTGATCCACAAGCTCGGTCAAGAAATACTTCTCGGTCGTATACTCTTTTATCTTTGCGCTGTAGCCTTCGTCGATCCGCGACCGAGAGGCGGGTCGCGTCTTAACGCTCTTGGACTGTTGCGCGGCGGCCGAGGCGAGCGGAGCCGATAGCAGCAATATGCAGACGGTAAATAATGCGCACGTCTGCCGGATGGCGAGCGAGCGTCCCTGTTTCATCAAATCCTCCGTTGATAGCGGCGATCAGCAATCGGCGCCCGCCGGTGTCGAGACCTTCTCTGAAAGACTTCGGAGCGCAGGCCGGTAGGTTAAACGATTGAATGCTGAAAGCTGAAAGATTAAAAGAAGCTGGCAGGGCGTGCTCGTGTCCGCGCCAGTGGAAGCACGGCCACAAGCTCGCCCGCCTGTCGGTTAAGACTGCCAAAACGCGAAACCGGTTACAAAAATTTTTCATGATTTTTGAGCCGCCCTGTTCCCCCGCGCCCGCAAGCACGCCCGCGCGCCCTGACGAGTCTGCCCGCGTAAACCGCTAACTTCTAGAGTGATTTCCGCTTATTGACAGCCGCGCGCCGTTTTGTGTAAGCTATCCGCTTCGGATAGCTGTTTCAACAGGTTGGCAAAACTGCATTCAACTGGTTTGCGCCCAGCACTATTTGTCGCACTCCAGAGAGCAAATTTCAACCAGTCGCAAACCTTTGGTCACGAAGGAGCCATTTAGTAATGGAAGATAAAACCCTCACGTGTGCAGATTGCGGCCAGCCATTCACGTTTTCCGCTGGCGAGCAGGCATTTTACCTGGAGCGCGGGATGACCGAGCCGAAACGGTGTAAGCCTTGCCGTCAGGCCCGTAAGGCCGAACGAGGCGGGCCGGGCGGCGGTCGCGGCGGTCGCGGCGGGCCGGGGGGCTCAGGCGGCGGTAGAGGCAGCTCCGGTAATCGCTGGTAATTTTTTGGAGGTATTGAGTTGGCAAGAGTACAGGTTCACGACAACGAGAGTATAGAGAGCGCGATTCGCCGCTTTAAGCGGCAGGTAGCCCGCGAAGGTATAATCACAGACACCAAGAAACACGCCTTTTATTTGAAGCCGGGCGAGCGCAAGCGCCTGAAATCTCAGGTGGCGAGGCGCAGGGCCAGAAAGAGCCTCAGGAAGCGCGTTTCCGAAGATTAAGAAGCTCAGGTGCCGGATAACTGAACCGCACCGGTCAGGAGTTGCAGAATTAATCCGGGGTCGCCGTCAAACGGCGAAGGGCCTCCTTCATCTGCGTTTTGGTCTCCTCGTCCTTCTCAATCGCAACCGCATCGTTTAAAGCCGGGAGAGCGCGCTTGTCGCCTATGTCTGCAAGCGCCAGCGCGGCCGCGAGCTTGACCATGCGGTTCTCGTCCTTGAGAATTGTCACCAGCGGATCGACCGCGCGCCGGTCGCGAAGATCGCCGAGCGCCGTAGCCGCAGCCGCGCGCACGTCCGGCGCATCGTCTTTCACGCACAGCACCAGCTCCCCTATCGCGCGGTTGTCCTTGAGCGCGCCCAACCCGTAAGCAGCCGCCCCGCGAACGGTCGAGTTTTCGTCTTTAAGCGCGGCCATCAGCGGATCGACCGCGCGAACGTCGGCGATCTGACCGAGCACACGTGCTGCGGCCCCGCGCACAAACGCAACGTCGTCTCTTAACAACATCACCAGCGGATCGACCGCGCGCTTGTCTGCGAGCAGACCGAGCGCGTCGGCCACAGCCGCGCGCACGTCGGGGTTTCCGTCCTTGAGCGCAGCCATGAGAGGATCGACCGCGCGCTTGTCTTCAAGGTAGCCGAGCTGCTCTGCCGCGCCGCGCCGCTCGCCGGGCGTCTGGCTCTTCAGCTGCTCGATCAAACGGTCTAATTCGCTCGACTTTTGAGCAGCGGGCAGGGCGGACATGTTTGCGGGCAGGGGGCGCAGGAGAGCGCTCGACGGCTCGAACAGTTGCGCGTGCAAGCCGACCAGAAAGATTGGGATGATCAGGAGCCTTTCCATATTCATCACCAAGGTAAGATTATGATTTTCTAGCCGGGAGAAGTATACGCCAAATTTGCCAGGAAACAACCGGTGATTATCTTAGCTGAAAAGCCCGCCGAGCTTGTCGCCTATCGCGCCCGCGCCGAACTTGTCCAGATAAGAGGCCAGCTGCTGCGGGTTATCCTTGAGGTAACCGAGCACGGTATCGACCGCCTGATCCGCCTTCTCCTGATCGAGCCCTACTTTTGAAACCAGCAATGACACGAGCTGTTCTTTCATATGAATAGTCTCCTTAGATTTTATTCTCAGATCAACTCTCGCAAGAAACTGTCGCCGGCTGCAAGCTCAAGACCGAAATTGTCGGCGACCGTCTGGCCTACGTCCGCAAGCGACGAGCGAATGCCGAGGTCTACGTTCGCGCGGCTACCCGGCCCCCACGCCAGCACAGGCACGTACTCGCGCGTGTGGTCCGTCGACATGTCGCCGGGGTCGCAGCCGTGGTCTGCGGTTATCATCAAAAGATCGTCCGCGCGCATGGCTTGCTGAATCTCCGCGAGCCGCGCGTCAAACTGTTCGAGAGCGCGCGCGTAGCCTTCCGTATCGTTGCGGTGCCCGTAGAGCATGTCAAAATCGACAAGGTTTGTGAAGATCAGCCCGCGCCCGGTATCTTCGAGCGCGCGAAGAGTTTGATCGACGCTCGCGTTGTTGTTGCCTGCCTTCAGCTCCGTAGTCGTCCCGCGATGGCAGAAGATCGAACCGATCTTGCCTACGGCGGTCACAGCAAGGTCGTTCTTTTTTAACAGGTCGAGCAGCATCTCTCGTGGCGGGTCGATGGCGTAATCCTGCCGCGCTTCCGTGCGGCGAAACGCCCCCGGCTCGCCTACGAACGGGCGAGCGATAACACGCCCGACCTCGTCTTCCCCCTTCAGCAAATCGCGGGCGATCTCGCACCACCTGTAAAGCTCCGCGAGCGGCACGACCTCTTCATGGGCCGCAATCTGAAAGACGCTGTCTGCCGACGTGTAGACGATGGGGCGCGCGGTCTTTACGTGCTCTTCGCCAAGCTCGGCTATGATCTCTGTTCCTGACGCGGGTTTGTTGCCGAGCACACGCCGACCCACCGCGCGCTCGAACGGCTCGATGATGCGCGGCGGGAACCCTTCGGGGTAAGTGGGGAAAGGGCTCTCTGTGATGATCCCGCTCATCTCCCAGTGACCTGTCGTCGTATCCTTACCTCGTGACCGAGTTGCTGCGCGACCAAACGCGCCCGTAGGACTATCGACAGGCTCTACCGGAAGCGGGCGAATGTTGCCAAGCCCCATAGCCCGCAAGTTCGGGATGTGAACGGCGCGCGAGCCGAGCGTGTGGCCTAGCGTATCGGCCCCCGAATCGCCGTAATCGGCAGCGTCGGGCATCTCGCCGATCCCCACACTATCGAGCACTATCAACAAGACTCTGTTAAACCGAGCGTCTATCGACATGAATATTCTCCCGCAAGGATTCTAAAACCGCCCGTCGCAGGTGACAAGCCATCAACCGGCAGGCTCAGGCTCTATAGCTTTTCTTTACGCGCTCTTCGACCAGCCGCGTTAGAGCAGAGTAGAGGCGCGCGAGCACCGCCGCGCGTTCTTTTGCGCTGGTGAACCCGATTGCGGTCAGCACCAGTTGATCGAGCCGTATACGGTCTCGCATGCGGACCTCTTCAAAAATCGAAAGGACCGGGCGGCGCGCAAGCTCGTCGAGCGCGGCTTCGAGCCGTGCCTTCAGCCGCGCGCTGAGCCTTCGCGGGTCGGGCAGAAGTATATGCTCGGCTACGGCTACGTCTATGTCGGCGATGGCCTGCGCGCCGGTCATCTGTCTGGCGGTCACTTCTGCGTAGTAGCGCGCCCAGGTCGAATTGAGCAGGGCGGCAAGCAGCTCGGTCGAGACTGCGCCGAGCGGGAATATGCCGTATAGCTTTTTGTCTTCGAATGCGCGGGCGCGATTGATGGCGACAACCCATCGCTCGCCCACCTTCGACGGAAAGATAAGCGGGGCGGGCTTCATGCTGCGCGCGACTGCGTACCAGGGGCGGCGGGCGGCGCAGGTCGGACGCAAGTGATACCCGGCCGTCTCGCCTCGCTCTATATACCTGAGCGCGTCCTGACCAGCTAGCTCGGCAGGCGGCGACGGGCAATAAAAAAAGAGCTTGTTGCCAGCCGCTTTTTCAAGCCGTATCCCGGCAACCTCTCTCAGCGAAAAGATGACCGGGCGCAGGTAGCGCGATTCGATCACGTGGCGCTCTCCCGATCTGTTCTCTACGCGCACAAGCGTTGAGCCTTTGCGCCTACCCTCATTCCGGTCGGGAGTAATAGCTTTGAGGTAGAAGAACTCGTTTGCGCCGGTTGTAATCCCGCGCCTGACAGACGCAACCTCGGACAGACTGAGCAGGCCGCGCCTGCCGTCGCGTTGCTCCTTAACATAAAAGAAGTCGTTCGCCCCTGTCTTGACGCCGAACCGAACGCGCGCGATCTCTGAAAGGCTGCTCAGCGCGTCGCCGCCTCGATCAAGCACGTCAAAAAAGACATCGTCGGCGCGCAGATATTTTCCCCATCCGGATACGGCGCGGGTCTGGATTCGATGGGCAAGCTCTTGTTGAGGCACGACCCTGACTCGGTATGCCTCTCCCGCAGACGACGAGACAGCATCCCCGACAACGCGGGCGAAATCACCACGCGACATCACTTCTTTTAGCGGTCGATCAAGCTGAACGAACTTTACAAGATTGGCCGCTCTCGCCTCAGGTCGGGTCTCGCGTTCGAGCACAGTGATGGCGGTGTTGATCGAAGCGCCGCAGAAAAAGCTCTCACACCTCGATTCAATGACCGCGAGCAGGCGGTAGTTGGCGAGCAGGAACTCTTTGAGCGCGCGCCCGTACTCTGCGTCGAGCCAGCTGCTCGCGGTGAGAAAGACGAGCCGCCCGCCGTCTTTCAGAAAGCGTGTCGAGTGCGCAAAGAAATAGACGTAGATGTCCGACCTGCGCGACCACGCAGGCCAGAATATTTCGGGCCTGCTGCGCGCATCGCCGGCGAGGCACCCCTCAACGCGAATCTTATCGCCGTGGCCCATCACCTCCTGCCTGATGTAAGGCGGGTTGCCGATAACCGCGTCGAACTCCGCCGGAAGCCGAACCCGCGCGCCAACTCGCGCGCCCGGCTCCGCATCGAAAAAGTCTGCCGCCGCAACACGAGCACCCGTCTTTGCCGCGAGCCGCACGGCGTCGGCCGAGCGGTCAAGACCAAAGACCTGCGCGCAGGTTTCAGCACGGCCCTGGCTCGCGCGGAGGTCGAGCTTGGCTTGAAGTGCCGCGTCCAGCAGCCGCCCATCGCCGCAGCTCGGATCGAGCACCACGTCTGACGCGCGCCTTACAGCGAATTGCGCGAGCAGACGGGCCACCCGGGCGGGAGTGTAGTGCTGGCCGTAGCGGTGGCGGTCCTCTCCCGCTTTCCCGGCGAGAGTTGAATTGGCTTGATAGCGAATCGGCATCTCTCTAGAATTGAATTGCTAAGCCTGTGCAACGCGAAAGCTTAATGTAGCAACAGAGCAAGTCATCATGAAAGAGAAGATCACCGAGCAACTGGCGCAAAAGCCGTTTATACCTCACCCCGCGCTGAAAAACGGCCACGCACAGACGATAGTCGGCACACTGATCCCGCGCCGCTTTCCCGAAGTGTCGGCCAACTCCGAGCCTCGCCTGTTCGATACGGTTGAGGGCGTGCAGGTGCTCGGCTACTGCTCGTGGCTCGAAGATAAAGGGGCGAAGCCCACGCTGATACTCGTCCACGGGATGGAGGGGTCGGCCGACTCGCGTTACATGCTGGGGACCGCCGAGAAAGCTCTCGCGGCCGGGTTCAACGCCGTGCGGCTCAACATGCGAAACTGCGGCGGGACCGCGCACCTGACGCCGAGCCTTTATCACGCAGGGCTGACAGACGATCTTCGCCAGATCATAAAAGAGTTGATTGACCGGGACGGGCTCGGCGAGATTTACGTCGCGGGCTTTTCGCTCGGCGGCAACGTCACGCTGAAACTCGCGGGCGAGTACGTCGACGACTTCCCGCGAGAGCTGCGCGGAGTCATAGGCGTTTCGCCGTCGCTCGATCTTGCTCGGTGCGCCGACGCAATCGAGACGAGGTCGAATCTCATATACCACATCAATTTCATCTTGAGCCTCAGAAACAGCCTGCGCGTTAAGGCACGACTCTTTCCAGAGCGGTATAACGCGGAGGCGCTCAGCGGCATCTGGACCATACGCAAGTTTGACGATCATTACACAGCGCCTGCGGGAGGGTTTCGAGATGTGGAAGACTATTACACGCGGGCGAGCGCGCTGCCGCTCTTGAAAAACATTCGCATCCCCACGTTGATACTCCACGCCAAGGATGACCCGTTTATCCCGTTCGCCTCTTTTGAAGGGGGCGAGATAACCGAAAACCCCAACATCACGCTTGTCGCGACCGATCACGGCGGCCACGTCGGCTTTATCAGCGCGCGCGAAGAGGGCGAGGCGCGATTCTGGGCCGAGGCAAGAGTGATAGACTTCGTCGAGATGCTGCACAAATCCGTGGCCAGCGACAACTAAACTGTCCGCCGCCTCACGTCTTTGTTATAGTTTGTCGGCGGTCCTAATAGTCTGGTGGCCGCATAGAAAAGGCCAGGGGAAAGCATGCTCGATTTTGCGATTCGTGTCGCCCGCGACGCCGGGCGGTTGCTCAGAGACAGGATGGGCACGAATTTCGACATAGCCCATAAAGGCGCTATAAACATAGTCACAGAGGTCGATCTGGCGAGCGAGCGGTTGATTCGCGATCAGATTTCCACATACTACCCGCGCCACGAGATTCTCGCCGAAGAGAGCGGGCTTAAACCAAGCGCGTCGGAATACCGTTGGATAGTCGATCCGCTCGACGGCACTACGAACTACGCGCACGGATATCCTGTCTTCTGCGTCTCAATCGCGCTCGAATACCAGGGCCAGACAGTGCTCGGCGTAGTCTATGACCCGACGCGCGACGAGCTTTTCGCGGCGGAGCGAGGCGTGGGCGCGACCCTGAACAACCGTGTTATTCGTGTGTCGAGGACCGAAGAGCTGATGCAAAGCCTGCTTTCGACCGGATTCCCCTACGACATCCGAACGAGCCAGCTCACGAACCTCGACCACTGGACCAACTTCGCTATGAACGCGCAGGCGCTCAGGCGCGATGGGGCGGCCGCGCTCGATCTATGTTACGTAGCTTGCGGGCGTTTCGACGGGTTCTGGGAATTGAACCTTAGCCCGTGGGACACAGCGGCGGGCGCGCTGATATTGACGGAAGCAGGTGGCCGCGTCACGGATTTTTCCGGCAACGAGTTTTCCAACTACAAGCCGGAGGTTCTTGCAAGCAACGGCTTGATCCATGACCGAATGATCGAGATTCTTAGACGCGGCTCCAGCCTGACTTGAGAATCGTGAACCGTGAACCGTAAACCGTGACAAGTCAGAGGAGAGTACCGTGCTGCTCACGGCTTCCTTCTTGTCACGGTTTACGGTTCACGGTTCACGGCTTTTAAATGCATGACAGAGATAATTGTTCCGGGTTCGACATCAAATCTCGGCGCGAGCTTTGACGCGTGCGGGCTCGCGCTCGCGCTATACCTGCGCGTGAAGGTCGAAGAGGGCACAGGCTTTCACGTCTCGGCGGTCGGCGAAGGGGCCGGGGCGATGCCGCGTGACGAGTCGAACCTGATCGCGCGCGTTGCCCGCGCGGTTGCCGCAAGTCGCGGGACGAGCCTCAAGGGCGCGCGGCTCTCAATTCAAAACGAGATACCGCTTGCGCGCGGGCTGGGCAGCAGCAGCGCGGCGATTGTCGCGGGCGTCTCTGTTTATGAAGCGCTCACGGGCGAGCGGCTGGGGCAGGAAGAGATTTTCAGATACGCGCTCGGGTTCGAAGAACACGGCGATAACCTTGCGCCGAGCTTGCTGGGCGGGCTTGTCGTCGCCTGCCTGTCGGGCGATGATGACAAGAGGTCGCTCATCACTTTGAAGCGCGACTGGCCTGAGCAAGTAAAGATCGTGCTTGCCATACCCGATTACGAGATGGAGACGGCAAGGATGCGCGCAGTCCTGCCCGAAAGCGTGCCGCGAAGCGACGCGATCTTTAACCTGCAACGTTCGGCGCTGCTTCAAGCTCTGATTGCAGAGAAGCGGTTCGACCTGCTCTCGGAGGCTCTGCGCGACCGGCTGCACCAGCCTTATCGGGCGACGCTCGCTGCGGGGTTGAGCGACGTGCTGAAGATGAATGATGAGGCGCACCTGCACAGAGGGCTTCTCGGCGTTGCCATAAGCGGCGCGGGTTCGACTATAATCGCCTTCGCAACTGAGGCGACATCCGAGATCGCCGCTCAGATGGCAGACCGATTAAAGGCTTCAAACGTCGAGGCCCGCACGCTTGAAGTCAGCGTTGACAACAGCGGCAGGCAATTCTCTGGAGAGTAACCGAAATGCGTTTGGCTCAACTGATAGCGATTATCTGTCTCGCCTTTTCAGGCTCGGCGTGCTGGGCCGACGTGGACACGGACCCTTCGGGGGCGGGGCCTGAGGTCGAGCAGGCTCGCCCGTCCGGCTCGCCTATGAGCCAGGAGTTTCGCGCTGAAATCTCCGGGCTGAAATCGGCAGGGCTCGCCCTGAAAGAGTCTTTCGTGACGAGCCTTGATGGAACGTCCAGCCACCTGGTAGCTATCTTTGAGCGTGCCGAACCCAAATCGCCAAACGAAGCCTACGAGCTGAGGATAATCGAAAGCGACGGCAAAACGGCGAAGACGATCTTTCGGCGGGCCGAGTTCTACTTTACATTTGAGACGGACGAGCTGAGCAAGCTCAACCTCACGGATATAAACGGCGACGGCGCGAAAGAGATCATCGTCCAGAGCTCAAGCGGCGGCAACTGCTGGAGCTGTAACCCGACGGAGATATACCGCGTCAAGAACCACAAAGCAGAGCTGCTCGCGGCCGGCCCTGTTCGGAAGATAGCCGACCTCAACGGCGACGGCCCTATGGAGATCGTCCTATCTGACGCCCGCTGGGAGTTGTACGGCGAATTGTCGCACGCCGCCTCGCCTTCGGCTGCTGTCGTGTACTCCTGGCAAAAAGACCGGTACGTCTACGCCTCGCGCGATTTTGCGGCTTACTACAAGTCCGAGATAGACCAGTTGCGCGCGCAGATCGAAGAGTTCCGCCGCGAGATTACTGCTGAAGAATTCTCCGACGAGCTATACGTGGGGGCCGCAATCTCGCTCGCTCTCAATTATGCGCACGCGGGCGACGCGGCGCGCGCTCTGAAGGAGATGGAGACGCTTCTCGAATCGAGCGTCAAAACTCCTGAGCAGGCAAAGCGGCGGCGAGAGATACTCGCGGATTTCAGAACCGGCGACAGCTCAAAAAAGCTTGGCGAGATGCGATACGGCGACCCGATTAATCAGGACTGAGGGCTCAGGACCGAGGGCTGCGCATCGGAAGCGAGGCTTGATGCGGGAAGCGCGCTCGCTACCCGCTGCTGAGCCTGGGCCGCGAGGGCGCGGGCGCGCTCTTTCATCTCGGCCCGGCTCAAGTCTTCAGCCATGCGTTCGACAGGGATCGGCGGGTGATAGGTTATGATCAATTTGCCCGCGCGCGGAAACATTCGCCCCACCGGCCAGATGTCGTATGCGCCGTTGATCGTGACAGGCAGAATCTGTATGCCGTAGGTCAGAGCCAGCCGAAACGCGCCCTGCTTGAACGGCATCAGCTTGCCGTCTTTCGCGCGCCCGCCTTCAGGAAAGATCACAAGCGCGCGGCCCTGCGTGAGCAACTCGTTCGCCTCGCGGCGGGCCGAAGCGTCGCTGCCTTCGAGCCTCACGGGGAACGCCCCGAATACTCGCATGAGAAAACCGAGCACCGGTATGCGGAACATCCTGTCCCAGGCCATGTAATAGACGCGGCGGCGTATGGGGATGGTGATCCAGATCGGGTCTGCGTAGGTTACGTGGTTGGGCGTTATGATGACCGCGCCTTCGCGCGGGACATTCTCGACGCCGCGAAATTCGATGTCGAACCACACGCGGCACAGCCACCGCGCGAACGGCCTCAACACCTCGATTATGAACCGCATATTCGAGCAATCCTGTGAGCTAAATGTCAGCCGGGCGGAGTCATTAAACTACGCCTGAAGCATGCCTGGCAAGGGCGCTGGCCACTGGCCGCTCCTCGATGCTAAAGTCGAACATGGTTTGATAAACATGATTTACGAACGAAGTTATGAATACCTGGCGGAGCGGCTAGCCTCGCGCGTCTCACCCGAAGACCTGGACGCGGTTCGGCGCGCTTACCTTATGGCCGAGTCGGCGCACCGCGATCAGATGCGAGACGAGGGCACGCCCTACATCGTCCACCCGCTGCGGGTCGCCGTCTCGCTCGTGGACGAGCTTGAGATATACTCGTCGAAACTCGTCTGTTCAGCGCTCCTACACGACGTGATAGAAGACAGCCCCATCACCCGCGAGGAAGTGTCGCACCACTTCGGCGAAGACGTGGCCGAGGTCGTCTGGCTTTTGACCAAGCTCGAACACGTCAGCCTGCCTGCTTACCTCAGAAACATCGAGCTTTCGAGCCACACAGGCGCGCCCGTCGTCAAGTTGTGCGACCGCCTCGACAACCTCCGATTTCTCGCATACTCGAACAAAGCCGAGAAGAAACGGCGCTATATTCGGACCACCGAGGATTACTACCTGCCGCTCGCAAAGCGCACAAACAGATACCTCCATGACGAGTTGCTGCGCTGGTTGGAAGAGGCCCGCCGCCACGTCGGCCGGGGCGCGGTAGAAGGCTGAATACCGGCCCCGCTGTCGCGCCCGAGAGATCACCCCCCGGCTGCCCGTAAATAGCTGATTTTCCGACCGGTTTTCATCCAATTTGGGTTTGAAAAATGGGCCCAAAATATAGTAAAATTACGTTTGTTTAATAGAGCCCGAACTTCTCTTTTTGCGGCTTGTAGCCAGCGGCAAATCTTGCTCGCCCCGGCAAGGTTGCGGCCATCAAAGAAGGAGGCGCGCGGGCGTAGTTTTTTAGAAAACTCGGATGAGAATCAGTTATTGCTGCCGCACTCAGGAGGCGGCGAGAAACCCCTTAACCAGAAAGAAAGATTAGAGAGAGTACAAGAATGAGTGAAGCAGCTCTGAAGATTCCAGTAAACATAGAAGAAGAGATGAAGCGTAGCTATCTGGACTACGCTATGAGCGTCATCATAGGCCGCGCGCTGCCGGACGCGCGCGACGGGCTGAAGCCCGTGCACAGGCGGATACTATATTCGATGCACGAGCTTGGGCTTAATCCCGGCAAGCCTTTCAAAAAATCGGCCACCGTTGTAGGCGACGTACTCGGCAAGTATCACCCGCACGGAGACACTGCGGTTTATGACTCGCTGGTGCGCATGGCGCAGGACTTTTCGATGCGCAACCCGCTTGTCGATGGGCAGGGCAACTTTGGCTCGGTCGACGGCGACTCGGCTGCTGCCTACCGCTACACGGAAGCGCGGCTCACGCACGTCGCGACCGAGATGCTCGCGGACATTGAAAAAGATACTGTCGATTTCGTCCCGAACTACGACGAGTCTCGCAAGGAGCCTACGGTGCTTCCGACTCGTTTCCCGAACCTGTTGGTGAACGGATCTTCCGGTATCGCGGTCGGCATGGCGACAAACATCCCGCCGCATAATCTGAGCGAAGTCGTCGAAGCGACGATCTATCTGATCCAGAACCCTAACGCGCGGCTCAAGACGCTTATGAGCATGCTGCCTGGCCCGGACTTTCCGACGGGCGGGTTCATCTATGGCCGCGACGGTATACGGCAGGCTTACGAGACGGGGCGCGGCACGGTTGTGATGCGCGCAAAGGTGGCCATAGACCGTGGCGGTCGCTCAGGCGAGCGCATGGCAATCGTGGTGACCGCGATCCCTTTCCAGGTCAACAAGGCAAAGCTTATAGAGCGCATAGCCGAGCTGATAAACGATAAGAAGATAGAAGGCATCTCTGACCTTCGCGACGAATCGGACCGCGACGGCATGCGCATCGTCATCGAGCTGAAGCGCGATGCCATACCCGACATCGTCTTGAACAACCTGTACAAGCTCACGCCCATGCAGCAGTCTTTCGGCGTCATCAACCTTGCTATCGTAAACGGGCAGCCGCGCGAGCTGAAGCTCATCGACACGCTCAGCCTGTTTATAGACTTCCGCCGCGAGGTAATAACGCGCCGCACGCGGTTCGAGCTAAAGAAGGCGGAGGCCCGCGCTCACATCCTCGAAGGGCTCAAGAAGGCGCTCGACCACCTGGACGAAGTCATCAAGATCATCCGCAATGCGAAGGCCACCGTGGAAGCCCGCGAAGCGTTGATGCTCCGATTCAAGTTCAGCGACATTCAGGCGCGCGCGATCCTTGAAATGCAGCTTCAGCGGCTGACGGGGCTTGAGCGGCAGAAGCTGAACGACGAGTATAAGCAGATCATACAGCTGATCGCGGAGCTTCAGGAGATCTTGTCGAACGAGTCTGTGATGCGCAACCTGATCGTGAAGGAACTCCGCGAAGTGCAGCGCGACTACCCGGAGCCGCGCCGCACAGAGATAATCGAAGCGGGCGCAGAGCTTTCAATCGAAGACCTGATCGCGGACGAAGATGTTGCCATCACGGTGACGCATTCGGGCTATATCAAGCGAACCGCCGTTTCGATCTACCGCGCACAGCGGCGCGGCGGAACAGGCCGAAAGGGCGCGTCACTCAAGACCGAAGACGTTGTCGATCACCTGTTTGTCGCGTCGACGCACAGCTACGTTATGATCTTTACCAACAAGGGCAAGGTCTACAAGCTGAAGGTGCACGAGATACCCGACGCGGCGGCGGCGGGGCGCGGCAAGGCGATTGTGAACCTCGTGAACATCCCGAAAGAGGAGAAGTTCGCAAGCGTCGTGCCGGTGCGCGAGTTTGAAGAAGGCAAGTATGTCATCATGGCGACGCGCAAGGGCACCGTCAAAAAGACAGAGCTTTCCGACTTTGCAAACATCCGCCGCGACGGCATCATCGCGATGGGAATTGACGACGATGACGAGCTTCTCGCAGCAGAGATAACCGACGGCAATAAGAAGATATTCCTGGCGACGCACCTCGGCATGGCGATCTGCTTTAAGGAGTCGGACGTGCGCCCGATGGGCCGCCCCGCATACGGCGTGCGCGGCGTGACGCTCGGCAAGGGCGACTATGTCATAAGCGTCGGGGCCGTGACGGACGATGCGGAGATACTGTCGATCTCTGAAAACGGGTACGGCAAACGGACCAAGCTGGAAGAGTACCGTTTGACGGGGCGCGGCGGCAAAGGCGTTATAAACATGAAGACGAGCGACCGCAACGGCAAAGTCGTTGCCGCGCTGCCCGTCAATAACGACAGCCAGGTGCTCATCATCACAAGCGGCGGCAAGCTGATCCGCGTAGAGACCGGGACCATCAGGGAGTCCGGGCGGTCTACGCAAGGCGTGAAGCTCATAGACACATCCGACGGCGATATGGTCTCTTCGGCCTCGCTCATCGAGCGGCAGCAGGACGCGACAGACGCCGTGATAGTGTGAACGTGATCGACTTTAAGAGAAAGGGAGAGAGATTGAAGCGCACGGCGAACGCCCGCGCGCATCCGTCGCTCTCCCTTATTTTTATCCTTTTGTTTGTGCTCGTTTTGGGCTCGTGCAGGCGCGGGGCCGAGCAATCGCTCGACCGCGCCGCCGAAGCCTGGGACTCCAAAGACTACGGGGCGGCGGTCGAAGAGTACGAACATTACCTGTACCTCAACCCCGACGGCGACAAGTCGGCCGACGCCAGGTTCCAGCTCGCCAACATATATTTCCTGAACCTTCACCGTTTGGATCAAGCCATAACGCATTACAAACAGTTTCTCGATCAGAACCCCAATAACAAGAACGCCCAGATAGCGCGCGAGCGCATGGCGGAAGCATTCGCGGAGCTTGGCCGCTCCTACGAAGCGATTGCCGAGCTTGAAGCCATCACCCCGCAAGACGAGCAGGAGCGGCGTCGAATACGGCTTCGCATAGCCGACCTCTATTTTGAGCAAAAGAATTACTCGCAGGCGCTTACCGAATACGCAAAGGTCACAGAGCAAGCCGGGTATGATGAGTTGAGCGAGCAGGCATACTTGCGCGAGGCTTCGATCTATCACATATCGCGCGGCCAGTACCAGCAAGCCATCGGGGCTTACCAGAAGCTCGCGTCCAACAGTAATGACGCGGACGTGCGCCGTCGCGCGCTTTACGGCATATCGGATTGCCACGCGGGGCTGTTTCAGTTTGACGAGGCGATAAGCGTTCTGCGGGACATAAAAGACGAGGGCGAGCAGAAATACGTGCTCCGGCGGGTGGCGGAACTCGAACAACAAAAGCGCGAGGCCGCGCAGGCCCGAAACGAAGTGAAGCTGCCGTAGGCGGTTTCACTGGCGTAGTTCCCGCCCCTGCCATCGCTCAACCGGTTGTATTCTGGACCCAGACCTCGCCGTCCTCAAAGAACTCTTTCTTCCAGATCGGCACGATCTGCTTCAGACGATCAATTGCGAAGTGGCAGGCTTCAAAAGCCATTTTGCGGTGCGCGGAGGTCACACAGATGACGACGCTCGACTCGCTTATATCGACGCGTCCGAGCCTGTGAATTATCCCGACACGGTTGATCGGCCACCGCTCGTGAATTTCGACGCCTATCTGGCGCATCGTGCCGAGCGCCATCTCTTCGTATGCTTCGTATTCGAGGTAGAGCGTCGGTCGGCCTTTCGTGTTGTTGCGGGTCACGCCGTCAAAGATGACGACCGCGCCCGAATCGCCTTCCAGAATTCGCTCGCGCAAAGCCGCGATGTCGATAGGCTCTCGCGTTATCTCGAATATGTCTTCTCTGGAGTGCGCGCCGCCACTCACGGGCGGGAGCACCGCGAGGGTGTCGCCATCCGACAGGCTCTGGTGACGGTCAGCGTACTCTTCGTTGATCGCAAAAAGCAGGCTGCGCTCCATCTCGGCCAGCCTGGGAAACAACCGCTTGAGTTCGCCAAAAGCCTCTTCTACCGTGGCGCGCTGTTCGACTTCAAGCTCTACCGACGGGCGGCCCGCGAACTCGCGCGCCTGCCCGAACAACAAGGCCGTGATCTTTATCTTACTCGTGTCTGCCATAAGCTCGTTCAGTCCTCGATAACCGACAGCGCGACTGTTTCGATCTTTGCCCCTTCGATTCTAAAAGCACGCAGGACCGTGCGGGGATCAAGTGACATGATAAAGTAGAGGGCCTCCGGGTAAAAAGCCATCTCCACATCCGCCGCCGAAGGGTAAGCGGGCGAGCGAGGGTGCGAGTGATAGATGCCTAGCAAGACCTGGCCCGACTCGCGTATTCGCCGCATCACCGCGAACAGGTCTTCGGGCGAAGCGAAGTATCGACTCTCCGGCCTATCGGCGTCGTTACGAAGCGGGTGCAGGTCCGTTATAAGATCGCCCTGCCCGCTCAGCAGTCCGCAGCACTCGGCGGGCCGCGCCTGGAGCGCGTGCGCCTCTATCGCCTTCACCACGCGGTCGCTGATCCTTACACAAGAGTTGTTCACTTGCGGTTCTCTCCCGTAGGGGCCTCTCCTGCGAAGCGAATTGTAGCATGTCCGAAAAGAACAAAAAAAACAGACGCGCTTTCATGCTTTTTAGTCTAAACTGTTGCTCGCAATCCAAAGCGACTCTAAGGAGAGCTAAACCATGAAACGTATGCTCAGGCTTTTATTGTCAGGGGCGGTCGCGATGACGGTCTTAGCCGTCGCGCTTTCGGCAAGCGTGGAGACGGCCGTATTGCCCGTGGCAGCGCCTGTCACTTTCAGCAAGGACGTTGCGCCGATCTTTTATAAGAACTGCGCCACCTGTCACCGAACCGGGGAGATCGCGCCGATGTCTTTGATGTCGTACAAAGAGGCGCGCCCCTGGGCCAAGAGCATCCGCGAAAAGGTGATCGACCGCGTGATGCCGCCCTGGCACGCCGACCCCTCGCACGGCAGTTTCAAAAACGACCGTCGCCTCTCGAAAAAAGAGATCGACACAATTGTTGCCTGGGTTGACCAGGGCGCGAAAGAGGGCAACCCGAAAGATTTGCCGCCCGCGCCCCGGTTCGCGGAAGGGTGGAAAATCGGCAAGCCCGACGTTGTGCTGACTATGACTGACGAGTACACGGTCCCGGCAGAAGGCGTGGTCAATTACCAGTACATGCTGATACCGACGAATTTCAAGGAAGACCGCTGGGTGCAGGCCGCAGAGATAAGGCCGGGCAACCCGGCGGTCGTCCATCATGTGATCGTCTTTGTCGTCGCTCCTGATTTCAAATTTAGACGCGGAGCGTTCGGTCGCGACGGCAGTTTTTCCGCGCTCACCGGAACGGCTCCCGGCGAGGAGCCGACCGTACTGCCCGACGGCATTGGGAGGCTCGTTAAAGCGGGCTCAAGCCTCGTCCTTCAGATGCACTACACGCCGAACGGGAAAGAGCAGAAGGACCGCACATCGGTCGGGCTGATCTTTAACAAGAAGCCTGTCGAGAAGGTCATGATGGGCGGCGCGGCAATAAACCGCTCTTTTTCGATCCCGCCGGGGGCCGAAAATCACGAGGTCGTATCGAGCTATACGTTCAAAGAAGACTCGCGCATCCTGAACCTGATGCCGCACATGCACCTGCGCGGAAAGGCTTTCGAGTACAAGCTTGTATACCCTGACAACACGAGCAGGATAATCCTTTCGGTTCCTCGTTATGATTTCAACTGGCAGACGCGCTATGAGCTAACGGAGCCTGTGGCCGCGCCGAAGGGGAGCCGCCTCGAATGCCGGGCCCTGTTTGACAACTCCGCCAAGAACAAGTGGAACCCTGACCCTACGAAGACCATTCGATGGGGCCAGCAGACGTGGGACGAGATGATGATAGGCTTTGTCGGCTTCACGTTAGAAAGTGACTTGGGAAAGTAAACAGTGACAAGTGACGAGTGACAAGTGACAAGAAAGGCTGGACTGAACCTTGGTCGTTCCCTCCTTCTTGTCACGGTTTACGGTTTACGCCTTCGGAAATTCCGGCTCGGACTTTATCCTATCGATCTGCGCTGTATGACGGCTCTCGTGGCGACCTGCCATCATCAGCCACTGGTAGAGGTTCAAATCTCCGAGAAGCGGGTGAGGCCAGCTGAGTTGGGCCAGGTCATAAGACGCGAGCTGTTCGATAGCATCGGTGAGCTTTGTGCGCGATGCTTCGAGCCGCGCAAGCGATTCGGCAGCCGGGAGGTGCGAGCGCGGCGCGACGCGATCAGGAGCTTTGACCCTTTGCGCAAGCCTTCCCTTCAAGCTGTCGAGGCTGTCTAACACCGATTCGTCCGGGGTAGGGTCGGCGGGCAGTTTTTTTTCCTCGGCCTGTTTCAGCATCATCGACGTGAGCTTGATATTGGCTTCGTCAGAAATCGCAAGGTGGTGCAGAATATCCTCTATAGACCACTCTCCGTCGGCAGGACGGTACTCAAGCTGCGCCGCACTTAACCCGCTCACCGAATCCAATAGCGACTGCCTGTCTCGTGAATTGGAATCGACTATCTCTTGGAGCTTCTTCGAAAGCTGCATAAGACCTCCGCCTTTTATTATTGCAAGGCATCAAGGATAATCCGTGACGGGCCGTTCGTTCAACTCTGATATGTAGGGAATCATAATCCTCTCTTGAGCAAGTCGAGGAAGAGTACGCGCTCCGCTCGCAAGAACGGCCCTGCCTCAATAAAAGGTGTGAAGTCGACGAAAAGCTGGCAGACCACAACCGAGTAGACCGCGAACCATACTACATAAAACCCTCGCGAGACCCTGGCGACATCGCTTCTGGGGTTTAACATCTCAAGCGCTTCTTGCCTCGCACCGGTGCTTGACGACAGGGGCGCGGGACGAACAAGAGCGCGCCCCAGCGTCAACCCGCCGATTGCAAACCCCAGCAGCAGCGCGACCGCATGCAACACCGTTAGAAATGCGCCGCTCGGAACGCTCGCTGTGAAAAAGCCTGTGACAGGAGCAAGCGCCGCCCATATTATCGACGTCAGCAAGATAAACCCTGACACGGCTCGCGCAGCTTCAACGACTGCAAACCTCGCCCCCGCGAGCGCGGAAAAGACGTAGAATGAAGGCAGGCAGATGGCGGCAGATGCCACCAGTATCAAGCTGAGCTTGACGCCGTCGTAAAGCGCGGTCTTGATGTCCGCGCCTATCCCTATGCCGATGCCGTAAATCGCGGCGAGCGGCACGGCAACCAGCAGGGCATCGCTTACCGTGACGCCGCCGTCTGCTCTCAAGGCCGCGCTGGCCCCTTCGGGCTTGCGAAGAAGAAGGTCGATTGTCCTTATGATTCTTTGAACGTATAACTCAATCCATCGCGTGCTGCGCATAACATTCTCCTTGTCGGTCGAGACGGGCTCATAACAGGTTCAACAACAGCCTGTAGACAGAGGTGTAAAAGTTGCTCTCAAGTCCGAGTCGCTCGCCGTAACTGCGGAAGTATTCGACCGGAAGTCCGGGCGTGCCTAGAAGCGGGCGGAGCAGCCAGGTGACTTGCGCGCCTACGAAAGAATATATTGCAAGCCATAGAAGGATGAGCCGTCGCCGCTTTCCTTTATCGGGTAAGAGTTCGCCCAGGCGGCTGCTTAAAGCTGCCACGCCGATTGAGCCTGCTACGGCAAACGTGAAGACCTGGCTCAAGACTACGGCGCGGTAAGCGGAGGCCGACGCCTGCGGCAGCGTCAGAGCAAAGTAAGCCGTCACAGGCGCAAGCGACCCGGCGACTATCGCCGTTCTTGCAATCGTGGCGAGCGCCAGTTGAGAAGTTGAGACGAGGTCGAGAGAGCAGCCCGCAAATCGACCAAGCACCTGCATTGACGGAAGCACGATGGCAAGACTGGCTAACAGCAGCAGCGGTATCTTCGTCGCTACGTAAACGAGGTGCAGCCCGCCCGTGTAGAGGCCCATCGACAGCCCCGCCGCCGCGCCAAAGATGATGATTGAAAAGAGGTCGAGCCACCAGTTGCTCGATTCCCCGGCCTCGGCAGGCCCGGCTGAAAAGTTGGCATCGACCAGACGAAAGACGGGGTTCGGTATCGAAGAAAGCGCCATCTTTTAAAGACACTTCACCTTGCTCATAGAAGCCTCTATGAAATATCTGCGCTCATTCGTCGAGGTTTATTGATGTCGGTATAAAGGCAAAGGATGCTTCATAAATTAAAAAGGGCTGAAGTAACGCCGCTTCAGAAGGGCGAATCGGGAAACACGATGTGGCGCGCGTCTCCTCGTTCGAACCGGTCAAGCCGTAACAGCCATAACCCTATGCCGGATGCGCCTTGCATGAAACCCGTCTGCGCCACCAGCAGGTCGGGTTTTACGCGATGCTCAGCCTGAATCCATTTGATCCCTCGCCCTTCGCGCGATGACCGCGACAGGAGGTTTGCGGTCACACGTTTTGAAAAATCGAGATAGTGCCGGTCCTTTGTTGCCTGATAAAGACTGAGGAAGAACTCCGCCACCCCCGCCGACCCGCAGCACTGGCTGACGTTGTTCCAAAACCCGGCGGTCTGCTTCTCAGGGATGCCGCTTTCGATCACAGCGCGGGCGGACCTGTTCACAAGGTCCATCCACGATCTGTCGCCCGTCACCTTGTAGAGCCTGTAAAAGAGCCGCGCGGTCCCTACAGGTCCGTGACACCAGCCGAGGTAGTAAAGGTTTTCGCCGCCCGGCTCGTGATGAAAGACCAGGCAGACATCCCCCTCTGTCTTTGCGATTGATTTAAGATATGAAGCCCCGGCCAGGGCCGCGTCGAGAAACTCCCGCTTTTTAGTCTCGCCGTAAAGCGTCGCCAGAAAGTAAGCAGACCCGGCTGTGCCGTGCGAGAAGTTGGGCATCAATCGAGCGAACTTTGGAGTCATGGCCCATTTCAAGCCCACCTTCTCGGCCTGCCCAAGCTCTACCATGCGGTGGCCCGCTTCGACGGCCAGGTCGCGGGCAGACTTGTCGTTTAGCTCGCGCGCGGCATATAGCAGAAAGAGCCCCGTGCCCGCGCCGCCGCTGATGATGTCGGAAACGTCGGACCACTCGACCCCTTTTCCTACTCGGCTCGCGCGGTCCTTGATCGACCGCACGCACCTGATTGCGCCCTGCCTGTACTTTTCGTCCCGCGTGACTTTATACGTCTCAATCAAAGTAAAGCCGATGCCTGCGATCCCTGTGTAAAGTCCCGTCTCTTTTTCCGCATCCGCCTGCGCAAGAAGATAGTCGGCCCCCGCGCGCGCGTCCTTCAAATAAGCCGCGTCACCTGTCGAGCGATAGGCTTCAAGAAAGAAGAGCACCACTCCGGGCACTCCGCTATACAGAGTCGCGTTCACGCTCCCGGCATCTTTAGGGTCCGCGGGCCAGGCCGTGCCCTTCTCCGTTTGAACCGAGGTAGAGCGAATCCACTCACCCGCGTCGAGCGCGGCACGTCGATAATCGTCACCCGCCGCAAAGCCCTCGGCGCAGATCAGCAAGACCAGGGCCGTAGCCATCATTCTTTTCATCTTATCTCCGAAAAGCTGATGTTTAAGATGGGGTACTGCTGCCAGTCCTTGTAATCGTAATGCCACCATTCGGGCTCGTAAACAACGAACCCTTCTGCTTCCATCGCCTGACGAAGTATGTCGCGCACGCGGCGTTCGGCTTCCGTCCCGCCCGCGTAGTTGATGTGCGAGCGCTCGGTCATCTCGTCATAAGCCGACGGCATAACGACCGTCTTGCCCGTCTTAAGCTCGAACATAGAGAGGTCAACTGCGCACCCGCGATTATGACGCGAGCCCTTGGAGGGGTCGGCCACGAACTCTTTCTTATCCTCAGGCGTGGCGTCCCAGAAGAGTTTAGTAACAGACCAGGGCCGGTAGCCGTCGTGGATGACAAGGCCATAGCCTTTCTTCCTGAGCGCACGGTTTACACGCACAAGCGCCTCGGCAGCCGGGCGTTGTAGAAACGCGCGCGCCTCTGTGTAGACAGGGCGGCCCAGAAAGTTGTTGGGTGTAGCGTAACGCACGTCGAGCCTTATAGTCTTATCGAGCTTGACCAGCTCTACCAGCTCAGGCTTGCGAAAAACGCCTTCCTCTTTCGGCGGCTCCTGGCCCAGGCTCACTACAGACAGAAGCGCGAGGGCGAACAGCATCACTACGGTGAAAGGTATTCTCTTCAAGCTCTGGCCTCCGGTCTCAGGGTTTTGCGTTCAGCCTATCAAGCTCAAGCTCTGTAGAAGGCCGCGTGTCTGCGCCGAGCACCTTCTGCATCTGCTCAAGGGCGTGGCGGTTCTCTTCCGTGTCGTTCGAGGCCACGCAATCGGCAGGCACGATCAGATGGTAATCGCGCATGTAAGCGTCGTTGGCGGTAAACAGCACGCATATGTTGCCGGCTACCCCTGTCAGTATCAACGTCTTGACCTTCAGGTAATCGAGCAGCGTTTCGAGCGTAGTCGAAAAGAAGCCCGAATGTTTCGGCTTTAACACAAAGTAGTCATCATCATCAGGCTTCAACAGCTCGACGATGGGCTTGCCGCGAACGTCGTCTTCCAGGCAGTGGCTTACGAGCTTCTTGAAGTCGCTCTGCCATTTGCCGAAGTTGTCGTTGATGTAGACGGCGGGTATTCCAGCCTCGCGCGCCCGCTTTTTAAGCTCAGCCAGCCGCTCGGCCATCGGCAGAGCATGTCGAAAGAGCGCGTCCGCGCTTTCAAACTCGAAGTCGTTGATAACGTCGATCAAGAGCAATGCGGCGTGCGCCTTGTCAGGCACGTTGCCGTGTAAATCTTCGTTCTTCTCGGGATTAGACATTGATTCACTTAGTCTGTTTTATGATCCAGTCTGAGATTGTCTGAAGCGCTACGGGCGCTATCGTCTCGTCTATCTTTATATACTCGGTTGGCGATCCCGTTTGACTCGTCTGGAACAGGTGATTCAAGCGGGGCAGCTTGACTATCGTATGATCTTTGTTGCCGCCCTCTTTAAGCGCCTTCTCGATGGCCGCGAGGTTTGCATCGGCGGGGACCTGTAAGTCAAGCTCGCCGTTTATCGCGAGCACGGGAACCTGTACCTTCGTCAAAGCGGGGCGCGGGTCATAAGTCAAAAAGTAGCGGAACCACGTCGTCAGCACCCGCTTCAATTGCGCGTCGATCTCAGCGTCGGTTGCGGCCGAAGCCTGCTTCTGCCCGCTTGACGAATCGGCCGTCATCTTGGCGAAGTCGGCTTTGATTCGCTGCCTGACCGCCACGTCGTCTTTCTCTTCTTTCAAGGCGCGAAACATTATCTGCTGCATGCGGCGGTTGCTCTCGACCGCCACGTCCGTCGCGCCGTTCGCCTTCGCTATCAACGCGCCTTGAAGATAAAGTATCTCTTCGCCAGGAAGGCCCGTCCCCGCCATCAAGACGATAAAGGCTACGTCCTTCGACCTCGAAGCCGCGATAGGAGCAACGACGCCGCCTTCGCTGTGCCCGATCAGGCCGATCTGTTTCGGGTTGATCTCTTTTCGGGTCTTCAGGTACTCGACCCCCGCAAGAACGTCGCCCGCAAAATCGTCCGTTGTCGAATTGTTGACACTGCCGGTCGAGCCGCCCACTCCACGGTCATCAACTCGCAAAACGGCGATTCCGCGCCGGGTCAGGTGATCGGCCAGCACCAGAAACGGCTTGTGACCGAGCAGCGATTCGTTGCGGTCCTGCGGGCCGGAGCCCGTTATCAGCACGACGGCGGGCACGGGCCCGGCCGACCGGGGCCAGGTCAAAGTGCCTGCGAGCTTTACCCCTCCGGCCTTGTTCTCGTAAGTGACATCTTCTTCGTTGTACGGGTAAGGCTTCACAGGCTCCTGCGGCCTGGCCGAGACGGGCGGAGCGTCTTTAGCCCTGCGTTTCAACACTAGCGGAAGCGAGCCGCCCTGGTGCCACTCGCCTGTTATCTCCGTCGATTCTTTGTTCAGCGTACCTTCAAAAACTCCGCCGACCGCCTTCAACTCAAACCGCACGCGGTCGCCTTCAAGTGTGATCGCGCTCAGCGCAAGGTCCATAGCGCCCTGGTCGGGGCTGTCGAGATCGCCTTTCAACGTGCCGTCGGCAGCCTTTGCGAACTCGACAACGAGACGAAGTTTTGGACCACCCGTATCAAGCGTTCCGTCCCACACGCCAACCAGCTTCGAAGAATCGGTCTGCGCCAGAGCGACCGGCGAAAGCCCCGCGAGGATCATAATTACGAGTAGAGAAAGTACGCGTCTGTTCAATTTTCGACCTCCTGATATTACTTCGATTGACCTTGAGAATTATACCGAACCGCCAGCCTGCGCGCCTCCGCTTCCGGTTACTCACTGCCGATCAGATTGTTTAACAGCGCGGCGAGCCGGTAGCCTGCAAGCGCTATACGCTCGCGCGCGACACGTTGCGCCATCGACTGGTAAGCCGCGTCAGGGCGGTTGCTTCCGAGCGAGTATGCGTTTCTTCTGGCGAGTTGATGGCTTTCCGCAACCCAGCCCTCAGGGTTCATTCGCCGCCACACGCCGTTTCGGCGCGCGGGATAAGCGGCCGCGACTTCGCGCGCGTACCGCTCTATCAACTGGCGATTTTCCGCTGTCAGCGGGCGCTCGATTCTCTCATACCCGAACAACCCGCCTGCGGAGTCCCAGTACCTGTGCAGGTTGTTGAGCCACTCAAGGTCTGTGACTATCTTGAACCCGTTTCCCCCGGCGTCGCCGTCGGGCTGCTCGGCTGAATATCGCGTCGCGCAATGAAGCGGCTGGTGGAGATCGCCCACAAGGTGCTCCAGGTATCCGACGAACCGCGCGCGGTCGAGTTCGGACCCTCGGCCGGACCTGAGCCGCTCAGAGCACCACTTGATGCGCTCAAGGACGTTGTACCGCGCCGGTCCCGTCTCTTTATAAAACGGGCGGACGAAGATCGGTATGTTGATATAGTGCCAGACCGCATAAGGCTCGTTGCGGGGGTCGCTGCGAAAATCGTCCATCCAGCAGGCAAGCGTGACCGCGTCATAATTCCTGTCGCGGAACCTTATCAACGACGCGTAGCGGTCCATCCGAGCTTTCGCCGTTTCGTTCAACCGCTCGTAGGCGATTCGCCCGATGACCATATGGCCCGTGTCGTTCCAGCCGAAACTCGATTGCGGCAAGAGCAACACCACGGCCATAGTAAACAGGAATGACGCTTTACGCACTTGTCTCCTCCTAACCCGCGACTCTATCATAATCGGCAGTTTTGTTTGGTTTATTCAAGCCCCGGCCCGACCAGTAATCCTATACTATATCGGCAGCGTGTCAATTCCGAGAGCGGGCGGTTGGATGATTTTCGCGTGAGAGATAAGACGCTAATCGCCCACCCTTTGTAGGGCAGGCGATTTTTTTGCGCAATCGGCCTGGATACCGGCGCGGTTCTCTACCTTATATTCCAGCTCAATATGACAGGAGGAGCGTCTTTTACCGGGATAAGCGACAGTCGAAGCTCTGTGAAGGGAGGGTCCGATTCCGCAGCGTCTATCACCTTGATCGTCAGAACCTGCTTGCCATCGCCCAGGTCTTCAACAAGGATTTCATAAACGGCGGGCGCTTTCTCTTTTCGAGCCACGCGTTGCATCATGGCTCGCGATCTTTTCTCAAATTTCTTAAGGATGGGCTTTGACGCCATTGCCTCGGGGTCGAGCAGGGCTTCGACTACAGATTCGTCCAGGTCAACCGGAACCCAGTGCATCAGCGACCATCTTGTGTTCACCCCTCCGAACTCGTGGAGTACCGCGAACGTGGCGGCAAATCGCGGGTGGCGAGCGGCGATCTGTTTGATGGTCTCGTGGTCAAGCCTTATGGCCGATTGCAGTACCGGCTCGTGAGGATCATCGTCGTCACCACCGCTTGGCCTATCCTTGCACGGATTCGTGAGCCTGCAGGTACTACAGGCAGGCGTGGTGCAACGCGTGCCTCCCGCTACGCCGGGGCCGGCAACGACACAATCAAAACAAGTAGTAACGGTTCCCGTCTGGACAAGTTCGCATTTTAAACATGTTCTCGATTGGCCGTAGCTCTCCCCACCTAAAACAATACACACAATGGACACACAGAGAAATCTCAAAATCCTGGCTGTCATTTGATCTGCCTCCTGAAAGCGTCCGCCGGAACAATTGACCTGGATTGGCCTATGATAAGCCTGCTTAACGGGACGCGTCAACGAGTAAGGTTTATAACTTTTCTCTTGCGGTTAGGGTTTGATTGCCGCTTCGATCAGCTCTACGCGCTCGCGCGGAGTTTCGCCGTCGCGGGCGACCTTCTCGATATTTTCGAGCGTGTCAAAGCCCGAAACGACGCGGCCAAAGACAGTGTACTTGCCGTCAAGGTGCGAGGCAGGCCCAAGCACTATGAAAAACGAAGTGGTCGCGGAGTCGGGGTCGTCTGTGCGCGCCATCGACAAAATGCCGCGAGTGTGTTTCGTCGCGCCGAACTCGCCTTTGAGCGGGCGCACCCATTTGTCTGCCGGGTGAGGCTGGTTCCCCGCGCGGGTTTCGGCCATGCCGCCTTGTATGACGAAGCCGGGTATGACCCTGTGAAACGCCGTGTGATCGTACCAGCCCGATTCGACAAGCTTCAGGAAGTTGCGCACGTGCTCCGGCGCGAGGTCCGGGTATAGCTCGACAGTGATCTCTCCGAGGCTCGTCTTCAACAGGACCTCTTTTTTCATCTCCTCTTTGGTCGCGCTCTTGAAAGGCTCCGTCTTTTTCGGCTCGATCTTGATGCTCACGATCTTCACAGGGGCAGTGGCGATAAAGTTTTTGTCCGCCTCTATGACCGAAATCTTGTCGACGACTTCGATCCCTTCCGTCACCTGGCCGAAAGCCGAATACTTGCCGTCGAGCGAAGGCTGAGCCGAAGCGCATATAAAGAACTGTTGCCCGCCGCTGTTTGCGCGACCGGGCAGCCGGACGGTCGAGACGGTCCCGCGCTCGTGTTTGATGTCGCTGAACTCATCTGCGATCTCGTTAAGCCCGCCCGTGCCCCAGCGTGCGCGCGCCGCTCTTGGCTCTTTCAACAGCGGGTCGCCCCCTTGAATCAACCCGCGCGGGATCACGCGATGAAAGGCGGAGCCGTCATAGTTGCCCGCCCGCGCGTGCGTGATAAATTTCTGAACGTGCTTTGGCGCTTTTTCGGGGAAGAACTCGAAGCGTATCACGCCTTGCTCTGTGGTAATCACCGCTTCAAGCCCGGCCATCTCTTCAGCGGAAAGTGACGGGGCCTGCGCGGCCTGTCTCTTCTTCTGCTGAGCCATTGCCCGGTCCGAAGCCATAGCAGCAACCATCACCGCCATGATCATAAGAGCGACGGGCCTGAGCGCGCCTGCGCGAATCTTGTTTGAGAAGATCATCGGTTACTCTCCCGGTATTAATGCTTGTGTTAATCAGCTAGCGCGCGCCCCATACCTGAACCGCGCGACCTCTTCGCCAGACGCGTCACTCAAAACCGACGCCGTGCCGTGTAGCTTCGAATAGTGTAAGGCTTCGGCCAGCGCAATGTTCTGGTTGTCGGTCTGGATTCGCATGATCTCCCTGTCGATCAAAGGGTTCTTTATTACCACTGTGTAAGTCGTCGGTTCTCGCGTCTCCATCCTTACAGTCCCCGGTCTATAATCTCATGCCCGGCGCGTGCGCGAAAACCCGCGCGCGGGTAGAATGTAAGCGTAGCATGCAAGATAAAGCCATAACCGTCTACACCATAGGACACGGGCGACACCCGTTCGATTATTTTCTTGAGCTGCTCAAGCGGCACCGTATAGCCTTTGTCGCGGACGTGCGCTCGGTAGCCCGCTCGCGCTGGCCGCAGTACCAGGGCCGCGTGCTTGAAGCGGCGCTCGCCCAAAACGGCATCGGCTACGAGCACCTGCCCGAATGCGGCGGCAAGGACCTGCGGCCGCCTGACGAGCTGCGGCGCGGGCTCGACCGTGTCATCGAACTCGCTTCCGAAACTCGCGTCGCCATAATGTGCTCGGAGTCGCAGCCACTGACAAAACACGCGCGCGCGCCTCACGCAAACTGCCACCGCGTCGGGTTGCTCTCGACGCCGCTTCGCGCGCTCGGCGCTTCGATCATACATATACTGCCCGACGGCGAAACGCTGGAGCTTGACGAGTCGGCTCTCGAATCAATCTGGTAAGCCGGAGACGACTTCAGTCATTCATTTTGACCGAACCTGTTTTGGTCAACCTAACTCAACCTGCCCGACCGGTTAAAAAGCCGCGCCATCTAAGCCCGCCCTTATCAACAACTTGCGTGACGGCTCGCAATGGAACGCGCATTGCTTAACAGTTGAAGGTCGGTACTTCGATCACGAGGCGGGGGTTCAGGCATGTCAGAGAATGTTAAGCAAAAGTGGAGGGCGATGGCCAGCCTGTACATTAGTTTCGGGTCGGTGCTGGGGCTCTCCGCGTTCGGCTACGCGCTGTACAATGTGGCGGCCGGGCTGTTCAGTTTCGAGTGGCTGTTGCTAAGCGTCGTCACGATAGTGGCCGTCTCTCGAATCGACCTGCGCTTTATAAAGACCCCTTCGGTCGTACGCACATCCGATCTGTTCATCCTTCTTTCGATGTTGCTTTATGGCCCGCTCCCTTCAGTAGTGCTTGCGGGCACAAACGCCGCCGCCTGCTCGTTCAACAATCGAGATAAAAAAACGATCACGCTTTTTAATGCTGCTGTCGCGAGCCTGGCGGTTTTCGTATCCGGCACAATCTCTGCTTTAATCCACAGCTCACTCGCGGAGTTTATCCCCGCAACAGGCTCTCCTGCCGTGTGGGAGTTTGGCAGGTCGGGTTTGGCACTGGCGCTTGTGGTCGCCTTCTATTACGCCGTGAAAGCGGTCTTTGCAAGCGGCCTCGCAGGGCTCGAAGAGGAAGCGGAGTTCGGCTCGGCTTTCCGCGAAATGTTCGTCTGGCGCGAGACCGCATGGTCTACGATTGTCGGCTACGCGGCGGTTGCCGGAGCGAGCGTGCTCGTGCAGGTCGCGGCAGTCCTTTCGTTCCACAGCTTTATCATCGGCACGATGCTGCTTGTGACCATATACCTGAGCTACAAGGGTTCGGTCGATAAGACGGACGCGTCGAACAGGTACATGGAGCAGATGGCCGACCTGCACCTGCGCACGATAGAAGCGCTGGCAATCGCCGTCGACGCCAAGGACGAGGTGACGCACGACCACGTATTTCGCGTGCAGGTTTACGCGACGGGTCTCGCTCGCCACTTCGGGCTTTCCGCCCCCGAAGTAGAAGCGCTGAAGGCGGGCGCGATCCTCCACGACATAGGCAAGCTGGCCGTCCCCGACTATATCTTGAACAAGCCGGGCAAGCTCACCACCGCAGAGTTCGACGAGATGAAGATGCACACGGTCGTCGGAGCGGAGATACTTGAGCGCGTCAGCTTCCCTTACCCGGTTGTGCCTGTCGTTCGCCATCACCATGAGCGGTGGGACGGGCGCGGTTACCCGGACGGGCTTGCAGGCGAGCAGATACCCATGACCGCACGCATCATCTCCGTCGTTGATTGCTTTGACGCGGTGCGCGAAGACCGCCAGTACCGCAAGGCGATGACGCGCGACGAAGCAATCGCGCTGATAAAGAGCAGTAGCGGCACGATGTACGACCCGCGAGTCGTAGACGCATTTATCGAGAACCTGCCAAAATTTGAAGCGGAGATTCAACGACACAAGCAGAAGGTCCAGCCCTTTGAGAAGCGCGAGAAGAGCGCATACTTCAAGACTCGCGCCGAAGGGCTCGATCAGGAAGTCTTTGACCGCGTGCGAGATGCCCATCGCGAGATCGATTCTCTGTCGAAGGTCGCGCAAGCTGTCGGCACAAGCCTCAACCTCCGCGACGCCCTCACGGTCTTTACCTCAAGGCTACAGGACATAGTCAGCTATACGACAAGCGTGCTCTACCTTGTAAAGCAGGACTCGACAGAGGTCGAAGCGGTACACGTCAGCGGGCGCAACAGCGAGATGTTCACGCGAGGGACCATACCGCTCGGAGCAGGGATAGCCGGGTGGGTTGTGGCAAACGGCCATCCCATGCATAACAGCGACCCGCGATTGGACTTCGACGCGATGAAGGCAAAAGTGCCAGAGCGATACCGCACGGCGACCGTGGTGCCGCTGCTCAAAGAAGGCAAGGCCATTGGCGCGCTCGCGCTCTATTCGGCAGAGGTCGCATCGTATGACGCGGGCCACTTGCGATTGATAGAGGCCGTCGCCAAGCTCGCATCCGACGCCATAGCGGGCGCGATAAACCAGGACGGCAAAGAGACTAAAGACCTGATCGACGAAGTGACCGAGCTTCCCAACGCGCGCGCCTTGCGTTACCGCTTCGAGATAGAAGCGGACCGCGCGCGGCGGCACGGCGAAAGCTTCGCGGTGGTGATGATGGACCTTGACGGGTTCAAACAGATAAACGAAAAGCTAGGCCAGGACGGCGGCAATCACCTGCTGTGGAAGGTGGGCAAGGTGCTGTCGAGCCTGGTTCGATCTTCGGACTTTATCGGCCGATTCTCGGCAGACCGTTTTGTGGCGATGCTGCAAGTCGCGCCCGATGAGGTCGAGGAGCTTGTCGAGCGAATCCGACAGACGCTTGAGCAACAGGACTTCGGTTTCGTCAACTCAAACATCTTTATACAGATGAGCGTCGGCTGGGCCTCGTTCGGCACGCACGGCGACACGCTCGACGAATTGCTCGTGGCCGCCCTGCACCCGATGTTTCAGGACAAGGCCAGACGCAAGACCACACACCCCAGCTCGGAATACGTCAGGGCTTACGACTTGAGCCAGTACAAAGTTATGTAGACCGCCTGCGGCGAAGGGCTGAGCTATGAGGGCTGAGGGCCGCGCTTCAGATGAAATCTGATTGATCGAACAGGCGCAGCCGCTCAGTCCTCCGCCCCTCAAACCTTTCTAGTCGCCCGAAGCGGCTTTCTTGTTCGGCTGCGGGACGACGCGCAGGTAAGGCTTCAAGGTCTTCCACCCGCCGGGGAATTTCTCTTTAGCCTGTTCGTCCGTAACGGCAGGGACGATGATGCAATCATCGCCGTCCTTCCAGTTTACGGGCGTCGCCACACTGTAATTCGATGTCAATTGCAGCGAGTCGATGACGCGCAGAATCTCGTCGAAGTTCCGCCCCGTCGAGGCCGGGTAGGTCAATGTCAGCTTGACCTTCTTGTCCGGGCCAATGACGAAGACGGAGCGGACCGTCAGCGTGTCGTTGGCGTTCGGGTGGATCATGTCATACAGGTCCGCCACCTTGCGGTCAGCGTCGGCGATGACGGGAAAGTTCAGCGCGTGCCCCTGCGTCTCTTTGATGTCCTCGGCCCATTTGTGGTGAGAGTCGGAAGGATCGACGCTGAGCCCAATAACCTTCACGCCGCGCTTGTCGAATTCGGGTTTGATTCGCGCAACCTCGCCAAGCTCTGTCGTGCAGACGGGTGTGAAATCTTTAGGGTGCGAAAATAGGACCGCCCAGTTGTCGCCAATCCATTCGTGAAAGCTGATCGGCCCATCGGTCGTCTCGGCTGTAAAATCCGGTGCAGTGTCACCTAATCTGATTGCCATTGATTTTCTCCTTTCACTCCTACAATTCTTTTGTATGTTTGAGGAAATTGGTAAGGCTAACCGTGTGCGTTTAACAACAGGCAGGAAGCGGTTGACAGCCGTTGCTGCCGCGAGTGACCTCGCCTGGTTTTTGAGTGACGATCAACATCATTCTCCCAAAGTCGGTAAGGATTCTAGCACAACTGCGGGTATATGAAAAACGACTACGGGAGCCGCTGGTACTCCTGCCTAGCTTCTTTGAGGGCAGGGATTGCAGGGTCGGCGTCTTTCCACAACGCGAAGAACTCTTCATACGACTTGCGGCTTTGCCCCGTGTCCCCGGCAATCGCGGCGGCGCGCGCAAGGCCGAGGTGGGCGAGCGGGTAGAGGTTGGAATCCATCCCCGCGCCCCGGTTATCTAGAATCTTTTGAAACTCGGCGGCCGCGCGCTGCCCGGCGCGCTGGCGCAAGTATGCCTGCCCGCGAATATAGACCGGCCAGAAGCCCGCCGCGTATCCCATCTCGTAATTGACCGTCTGCTGCAAAAGCTGTATCGCCCTGGCCGGATCGTTGCGCCTGAGTTCCATAGCGCCTCGTATAGTCGGCAGCCAGATCATGTTAAGGATCGTATCTTTCGGGAACCGCCGCGCCTGTTCTTCGATAAGCGATTGCGCTCCGGTCACCTCGCCGCACAGCGCGAGCGCGAGCGCGCGGTCTATCGTCGCGGGGTTGCTTCGCGGGAACCCGGCCGCGTCGGTCGCCTGCTTGTCGCAATTGCCCGCCATAGCGTCTCTGAGCTCGGCGCGCGCGGCAAACTGGCCCGCGACTTCTCCGAGGTCGCGGCTCTGCGCCATCTCAATGGCCCGCCGCGACAGCTCGTGATACCTGGCCATCTGACCCTGCGCGGCCGCGGATTTCGCCTCCCACGAGACCGCTTCAAACTCGTTCGGCTTGCCCGCCAGCCACTCGACCTGCTTTCTCATAAGCTCCGTATCACCGCGTATGAACCCGATTGAATAAAGGCCCCAGTGATAGCCTGTTGAATCGAGGTTTTGCGAAAGCGCGCGCTCGTAAACGGCTTGAGCCTCGTCCAGGCGATTCGACCCCATCAAGGCGAGCCCCAGGTTCGAGTAAGGCTGCGGGCGCGAAGGGTTCAGCTCTATGGCGAGCCGCGCTTCCTCGATGGCTCGCTCGTACTGCCCTATCTGCGAGTAATAGAACGAGAGCGAGTTCGGCGGCACAACGTCGCGCGGGTACGTCTGCTTCCACAGCTCAAGGACTTCGATTGCTTTATCGAGCTCGCGCGTCGTGCCGCTGTAGTAACGCCACGAGATGTAGAGTTTCTCGCGCTCGCTTACGCGCGCTCTCAGCTCGAACGCCTTGGCCGCGTATTCGGCCGCCATTTCGGGTTGGCGGCTGTTATCGTATGCGACGGCGAGCTGCGTGTGAGCCAGCGCGAAATTCGGGTCCATCTCGATTGCGCGTCTATAAAACGGTATGGCTTCCAGATAGCGTGCCCTGCTTTGCTGTTCGTATCCGAGCGAGTATGACTTTAACGCTTCAAGCGAAGAGGTCGTCGCCTGTTCAATCGGGGCGTCAAACCGCTTGATCGTGGGAAGCGACTCGCCAAGCTTCTCTCTGAGGCTCGATGCCGCGCTGCCGAGCGCCTTCA
Organism: uncultured Clostridia bacterium; assembly: GCA_964615905.1. Lineage (GTDB taxonomy): Bacteria > Acidobacteriota > Blastocatellia > UBA7656 > UBA7656 > DATLMR01. Next base: position 329,230 of record CAZTUB010000002.1, on the reverse strand, counting down.
GCACCTGCTCTTTTCTTTCGGCCTCGACCTGCTCGCGCGCCACCACGTCGCCCGTCTGCGAGTTCATCGCCTCAAGCGTTATCACATAGTTGCTGCCGAGACTTGAAATGCCCCCGAACAACATGGCTTTCAACCCTTGCCTCGCGGCAATCTCGCGGGCAATGGGGATCGTCAGCCGCTCGTCAGGCTGGCGGTTCATATAGCGAAGCGTCTCGCGCACACGCTCGTCCGAGAATATGTTGAGAAACGGCGACTGTTCGAGCTGCACGGCGAGCGCCTGTTTCAGCGTGCCGTCAAAGACCGGGTCGCCCGTGGTGTTGGCGAAGTCCGCGATCAAAATCGTGTCTCGCTCCGTCAGCGGCTGCGGCTTGTTGAAGTAGAACAGGACCACCGCCGTGACGATTGCCGCCACGACTACGAACAGCGCCACCGTCTTTTTATGGTGCTTCAGCTCGGTGATTATGTACTCGGCGCTTGAGGTCGTGCGCCCCGCCATCTCTTCGCTCCTGACGGCGAGCTGTTTGGTCGTCTCAAAGGCGTGCGAGAATTTCGATGTGAAGACAGGCCCTTCCCGCGTGGAGCGCTGCAACTCGGCCTCAAAGTCTAGCCGCTGCTTGACGGCGCGCAAGTCCTGTATCAGATCTCTCGCGTTCTGGTACCGCTCCTCGCGATCCTTGCGCAACGCCTTTGCGACTATATACTCCATCTCTTCGGGCAGGTCGCTTGCAAAATCTTTGATCGGCGGCGGCGTCCGATCAAGTATCGAGACTATCACGTCGCTGGCGGTCGTCCCGCTGAAGGGTCGTCTCCCGGCGATCATCTCATAAAGGACCACGCCCAGGCTGAATATGTCCGTTCGCTCGTCAATCGTAAGCCCGCGCGCCTGCTCAGGCGACATATAACTGGGGCTTCCCAGGACGGCGTTCGACTCGGTCTTTACGAGCACGGTCGTGTCTTGCGTGGGCGCGTCGGTCGCGGCCTGGCGCTGGTCGGCGAACTCCTCTGTCAGCTTAACTATGCCGAAGTCCAGCACTTTTACATAGCCGTCGGGCCGAAGCATTATGTTTTCAGGTTTGATGTCGCGGTGAACAATCCCTGCCTGATGCGCCGCCGCAAGCGCCCCGGCCATCTGTATGGCGGCGTCGAGCACCTCAGACAAACTCATGCGCTTGCGCGAGATATGCTGGCGAAGCGTCTCGCCCTCGATATACTCGGTCGTGATAAAGCGTGTGCTGTTCTCCAGCCCGACCTCGTGTATCGTGATAATGTTAGGGTGATTCAAGGCGGAAGCCGCCCGCGCTTCCTGCTCGAAGCGGCGCAATCGGTCTTCGTCGGCGGCAAACTGGTCCGAAAGCAGCTTGAGCGCGACCCGCCGACCGAGCCTTATGTCCTCCGCCAGGTAGACTTCGCCCATCCCGCCCGAACCGAGCTTCCTTATTATCCGGTAGTGTGAGATAGCTTCTGAGGTCACCTAACCTTGCCTCACCACAGCAGAGAAGCAGATTCACTTTAACCTTAGAACCTGCGATTTTCAATATGCCGCCTGATCGCCCGGTCGATTTTCAAGGCGGCCGCCGCGTCTATTTTCCCTTATCCTTCGTATATATGATAGAAATAGTAAACGAAGGTTGGGAATAGAAGTAGAGAATTATAGCTCAATAATCCCGCACAAGGACTTTATACGGAGGGATATAGATGAAGACCATAACTCGCGCCTCGTTGATCCTTTTAACAGCAGCCTGTCTGGCGCCGACGGCTGTTGGTCAGGCCGACAGCAGCCGTTATAAAACCCGGCTTGAGCCGGTTATCAAACAGATACTCGAAAAGGCCGACGTGCCCGGTTTTGCAATCGCGGTGGTCGAAAACCGGAAAGTAGTATACGCCGCAGGGTTCGGAGTCAAAAACCTCAAGGACAAATCGAGGCCCATAACTCCCCAGTCACTCTTTCACATGGCTTCGATCACAAAGCCCTTTGTCGCCACCTCGATCATGCAGCTCTGGGAGCAGGGTAAGATCAACCTCGACGATCCTGTGTCGAAGCACCTTCCGTACTTTCGCCTGAAAGACGACCGCGCGAAGGCGATCACCCTGCGGCAGATGCTGAGCCACATCTCAGGCATGCCCGACGTGGAGGACTACGAGTGGGACAAGCCGCAGTACGACGCGGGCGCGCTTGAGCGGTATGTCCGCAGCCTGACCGCGCACTCGCTTATAGCCGAGCCCGGCGCGAGATTCCAGTACAGCAACATGGCTTATGAAGTCCTTGGCGACGTGATCGCAAAAGTGTCTGGAGAGAGCTTTGAAGACTACGTGCGGCGTCACATCCTTGACCCTCTCGGAATGAAGAAGAGCACGCTGATTGTAAAACAGGCGGACCCCGATCTGCTCACGAGCCCTCACGTTTATAACGACTCATACGACGTTGCGGTGAGCCCTGTCTTCCCGTACAACCGCATGCACGCGCCAAGCTCGACGCTCATCTCGAACGTGCTTGATATGTCGCGATGGGCGATTGCCAACCTCAACCGTGGAGAGCTGGACGGCAAGCGCATTCTGAAGGCTTCGACCTACGACCTGATGTGGAAGCCCGCGAGCGCGCAGTTCCAACAGATCGGCATAAGCTGGTTTCTTCAGAAATATAAAGACCACTCTATCGTGACACACAGCGGCGGCGACCTCGGCTTCCTGAGCAACCTCGTCTTGATACCCGACAGGTCAATCGCGGTTGTGATGATGACGAACTTTGACCGCGCCCCCATGCGCCAGCTGACCAACGTCGCGCTCGATGTCGCGCTCGGATTAGAGCCTGACGCTTCGGCGGTCAAACCGTCTGTCGCAAGGGTCTTCTACAAGACTATGGTTGCTCAAGGAATAGACGCGGCAGTTCAGAAGTATTATGACCTGAAGAAGAATCAGGGTGACGCTTACAATTTCCAGGAGCCTGTACTAAACGAGCTTGGCTACAACCTGATGAACCAGGGCAAGGTAAAAGAGGCTATACGGGTCTTTCAGCTAAACGTCGAGGCTTATCCTTCTTCGTCAAATGTCTACGACAGTCTCGGCGAAGCCTACATGCGAGACGGCTATAAAGCGAAGGCAATCGAGAACTATGAAAAATCGTTAAAGCTCGACCCTGCGAATACCAACGCCGCAGAGATGCTGAAGAAGCTGAAACAGCAGTGACCGTCAAAGCGGCGGTCAACGGACGCGGGCGAGATAAGAAGCGCTACCTCTTTTTCGCAGAGTATAACCCTGTAAACAGGTGCTCTATCTTGCCGCCCGCGCCCGCGACAAAGACTATCTCTTCGCCGTCGCCGTAGGAGAATCGTCTGTCGCCAACCTTCTTTAGCTCCGACTCCGCTCCGTCAAGTTTCAACACAAGCTTGCCGTCTTTGATGAATACCTCCCAGACCGAAGGGTCGTGAAAATATCTGCCCGCGAAGCTTACCATCTCGGCCTCGGTCAGCGGCGATACCGAGGCTCGCTCCTCGACGGGCGGTTTTAGCCCCAGGACTACCTCGGCGGCTTTATCTCTGGTCCGTGGCAGCGTCTCGCCGCTTCTGTTTGTCAAAGCTATCACCGCGAAACGATGTTTCGGCCAGATCTGAATCATCGAGCCGTAACCTCTGCTGAACCCCCCGTGCATAACCACGCGCTCGCCTCGATAGTCGAACATCAACAATCCGTAACCATAGCTGGCGGTCGAATCGCCCGGTATGGGCGCGTGTGGGGCTGGAAGCCTGGCGGCGACTCCCTCGGCAAGCGGCTGTTTGCCGTCAATTTTGCCGCCGTTCATCAAAGCGATTACGAACCGCGAGAGGTCTCCGACGTTTGAAAAGATCGACCCGGCGGGCCACATCGCCGTGTTGTTAAAGAACGGCCTTATCACTTCCGGCCTCTTCGCTGCGTTGATGTTGTGGCCAACCGACATCGGGTATGTCATCGCGACGAGCGGGCGCAACGTCGTTCGCGTCATCCCAAGCGGCTTAAAGATCAGCTCGTCCATCTTATCCGCGTATGGCCTTTTGCCGACTTCTTCGAGCAGAAAACCGGCGAGCCAGAAACCGGCGCTTGAGTAGGAATATATCTTCCCCGGCTCTGTGAAAAAGAGATCGTCTTTCCATGACCGGACCATCCTGGCCAGCGCGGCTTCGTCATCAGAGACAAAGGGCGCGGCGAAATCTCGCATCCCCGATGTGTTGCTCAACAACTGGTGCGCGGTTATGCGAGAAAGGGTCGGAGGGAGATCCTTTATGTAACTTCCAATTGGCGCGTCGAGTCTTATCTTGCCCTCGTCTGCGAGCGTAACGAGCGCGGCGGCGGTGAACATCTTTGTCGTCGAGCCGAGACGAAAGAGCATATCTTCGGTGGCAGGGGCTTTCGTTTCAACGCTCGCCACGCCGAAGGCTTTGCTATAGATCACTCGATCATCTTTGATGATCGCGACCGCAGCGCCGGGCGTGTTTGTCTCTTGCAGCTCTTTCAGGACCACTTCTTCGAGTTGCGCGTAATCGGTCTTTTGCTGCCGGGTCGCTGCCAGCCCCTGCTTCGGGCAGAGCGCAGACAGCAAGAACAGCACGGCCAGCGCCAGCGCCACCCTGTCGATCAAGAACCCTGTAGTCAACCCTTACCCCTCCAATCCTTGTTTTATTGATCTTCACAAAAAAGGCGTGGAGAGACAAGAAGAGTCAGGCGAACAGCCGATGCCCGCAAATAAAAGACCGCAAAGAACGAAGTCTCTGTTCTTTGCGGTCTTGTTTGTAATTACGGTTCAAACTTAAAGAACCGTGATCCTGAGCGCCTGAGTATCACTCGCGGGCACGCTCTGGCTATCGCGCACGCGGACGGTGAAGCTCCACGCGCCCCGCGTCGTAGGTTTGCCGCTTATCAAACCAGTCGTGGGATTGAGCGAGAGCCCCGGCGGCAGGCTTCCTGCGGTTATCGACCAGGTGTAAGGTCTGAGCCCGCCCGCGGCCTGCAACGTCTCCTTATAAAGCTTGCCGCGCAGGACGCCGGGCAAGCTGATTGTCAGGATATTGACCGGGATGGGTTGCGGGGCGGCAACGGTAATCGAATAGCCCCTCGTATAAGTATCAGGCGCGGGCTGCGAATCGGTCACACGGACGGTGAACAGGAACGTCCCGGCCGCAGACGGCGTGCCGCTTACGACGCCCGTGAAAGCGTTGAGCGATAAACCTGTTGGAAGACTGCCGGACGCAACCGCCCAGTTGTAAGGCGATACGCCTCCGACGGCGGCCAGTGTCTTTGAATACGCAACGCCTGTGGTCCCGTCTGCAAGGCTAGCGGTCGTGATAACAAGGTCGGGGACGGGTGGAGGCGCGGTGCCGCCTTGAAGCTCAAACGCTCCTATGTCGAACGTCGCATCGAGCGACCGCGCCTGGCTCGACTGGTGTTTCACATACTCACGGACGGCATTGTTCCAGGTGCCGACATTTACGTGAAGCAGAGCCCCCGTGTTGACGCACGCCGAAGCTGCGCTCAGGCGGTAATCCTGCGAGGCTTCGCCGGCGAATCCCGGCGACGATCCCTGCACGGATGTGCCGTCATTATTGACTATGCCATCAAGAGTGCCGAATGTGTTCACCCATCCGGGCTTGAACCAGTTGTGGCTCAGGTCGAGCACGCCCGACGCATCGACCAGAGAGAGCGTATTACCGGCTGCCGTAACGTAAGCGATGTTGTTTCGAAAATCGCATCGCTCCTCGTTCGTCGAAAGCCTCAGCAGCGTAGTCCTGTCAGTCCTCGTCGAGACGATGGTGTTGTTATAAAAGTAGAGCGTGCCCTTTCGGTAGTTTGCAGTTGCTCCGCTATCGCCGCCGTAGTGAACAATCTGTCGATTCCCAGCCCCTGCGGGCTCGATCAACACGTTGCCGTAAACGAACGTGTTGCGATAACGCGGGTCGTTGCGAATAAGCGAACTGTCTTCGCCATCGACAAGATCGAGCTGACGGTTGCCGCCTTCGATCCAGTTGTAACGCACGACAAGACCGGCGGAGCGGTCCTTGAGGTTGTTGCCCGGACAGCCAGCGCGCGGCGGGCCAAAGCGGTTATATTGAAAGATGATATTGATTGCTGCGGTGTAGTTGTTATGTTGAAAGATGCTGCCCTCAACGCCGTTGTCGAAAATATAGTTGCCCTCGACAAGGATGTTGCGGGAAGCCAGCGAGTCGCTCGAAGCGATGAAAAAGCCGTTGGCGCTGTCGCTCATACGGCAGTTGCGAATGCTGATGTTCTCGCCTTTCTCGACGTAGATCGAAGACGCGCTGCTCGAATAAGTCTGCGTCGAGCCGTTCGCGGCAGTATATGTGTAAGGCGGTCGCGCGCTCCGTATGTCGAGGTTCTCGACTACGATGTGTTTCGGAGTAGTGTCGGCAGGCACGTTGGCGCCGCCGATCTTTATAACACCGCGCGGCTCGTTCCAGTAATTCAGCGAGCGCCGTGTCGTGGCCCCGTTGCCGTCGATGACCGGCAACTCGCCACCGGGGCCGGGCACGCCCCTGACAATGATGGGAGCCGCTTGGGTGCCCTGACGGCATATCACCCATTTCTCTTTGTAGGGAGTTGAGCGCCAGTGAATCAAGACCGTATCTCCTGCCTGCAATGACTCCCAGGGTACGTCGCTTATGGTCTGGAACGGTTTGCCCGGCCCGACTTCGTACGTGGCCGACTGCGCTGCGACCGTTTCGGACAGCCCGGCCAGAGCTGCTATACAGATGAGAAAAGCGAATATCGCTATCGACAGATATTTCATAACCGATTGCCTCTACGAATATGGTTTTGCCGTGGATCACCCGGCGGGGTCAGGTGATGTGCGGCTAAATGCTCCGGGGCGGAGATAGGGTAAGGAAACCGATAAAGCTTTCGGCTTAAGATCGATTTGATCGGAAACTTAGTCGGGAGCAAAAACTTATTTCGGCTTAGTGAGGACTAAAGCCAGAAGGATTGTAGCAAAAACGCCCCGGCTGACAACAGAAAATATCGTCGATTTTCTAGCATTCTTCGGGTTCGGATCGTTTGTCGAGGTCAGCCGCAGAACATGTCACCCGGCCGGGTTAAACAAAACCTCGTTTACGGGTCGAATTTTTCTCAAAGCAAGGTTATCTTATCCGTGGACCGATTCGAGGCTTTTGACGAGAGAGGCTTTTGATCACGAAAGAAGTTTTCGAGGCTTACGAAGAACACGCACGCGCCGTGGATGCGGAGTTTCGTCGCGTCTACGACCGATTTGCCGAACGGATGCAATGCCGCAGCGGCTGCTCGATGTGCTGTAGCCAGATGTTTTCAATCTCGATGATCGAAGCGGCCTATATCTCGCGCGCGGTCGAAGCGATGGGAAAGACGGAGCGAGAGCGACTGCGCGCGGCGGCTCGCGAGTACATCGAGCAGGCCCGAAAGATCACAGGCGGCGGTCGAGACGAAGAGCAATCCTTTACGCCTCGTCCGGGGTTGAGGCTTGCGTGTCCTGCCCTGAAAGACGACGCGTGCTCGATCTACAACGCGCGCCCGCTAATCTGTCGCAAGTGGGGCATCCCGCTCTTCAATCCCGGAAAGCCTGCGGAGCTTCAGGCATGCGAGCTGAACTTTGGCCCAGGCGAAGAGGTCGATATAGAAGGGCTGATCGAGCCGCAGGTCGAGCTGCTCGAACAGTGGGTCGAATTGAAAGGCCGCGCGCAAGCCGCGACCGGAAATCACAAGTCGGCCACGACCATTGCCGATGCGATACTTTCGGACTTCAACAGTGACGAGTGAAAAGAGATGGAACTGAACCTGATGAACTTGAAGCGGTACGCAATCGATCACCGCACAGAGATCAAATTCGACGGTGGAGCGCCTGGCCAGCATTGTCTGATTAACAGAAGCGGGCACGCCAAAATTCCCGGCGAGAACAAAGAGGGTCGCATAGAAGATTGGCTTGCCGCCGCTCAGAGTTTTGAAATTATAGGCCAGGGTAAGCCCGCGCGACTGACGCGCGAAGAGATGGCGAAGACGCTCTCGGAAGCTTTCGGCAAGCGAGGCGCTACGGCTTCCGCGCACGATGAAGAGTAGAAAGCGGCAGCGTCTTAGCTCGACTCCTGCTTGATCTGGACGAGCGGGCTCGGCCCCGCGCCCATCTCGTCAAGCGTCTGCGGGTCACGCCAGCGATCAAACGTGGCTACCTGGTGAACGCAGGCTATAGTGCAAAACGGCGCGCACGATTTCTTTGTCAGGTACTCGCGGCGAATGTCTTCAAGCGTGTACTCTTCAAGCGGTATGCCGGGGTACCCGCGCTGCTGCGAGCAGTAATGGACCAGCCCGTCTTCGCAGATGTAGAGATACCGCGCGCCCGCGCGACACCGCCACTCGTTCGGCTTGCCGTTTACCAGATTGTCTTTGAAATAGTTGACCCTGGAATAGCTCTTCTGTTCGAGCGATTTCATCTGAAAGTAGACCTCTCGCTCTACGCCTTTCAGCGGCTTCACATTACCCCATCCGTCGTGTATCACGCCAAGCGAGCTTGAAAAACCTAGCTCCAGCGCTCGCCGGGAAACAACCAGCGCATCTTCAGGATTCTTGATGCCGCTGCCTATGACCGAGTTGATGTTGACCTTGAACTCGGCAAGCTCTGAAAGCCACTGAAGCTTCTTATCGAGCACCTTCAAGCTCTTCTTTGAAACGTCGTCGGGCTTGATGTTGTCGATGCTTATTTGAAGGTATTCGAGCCCCGCGTCGTTGAGCTTCTGAATCCTTTCTCTGGTCATCAAGTAGCCGTTTGTAATAAGACCGGCAAGCATGCGATGTTTGCGTATCTTTGTTATGACCTTCTCAAGCTCAGGGTGAAGCAGCGGCTCGCCGCCGCTGAAAGTCACGGCGGTCGTGCCAAGCTCCGCGAGCTTATCGACGCGGCCTATCAGAACGTCAGTCGGGATCGGCGGCGAGTAGTTGTCGTACTCGTTGCAATATGTGCAAGAGAGGTTGCAGCGGCGAATCGGGATCAAATGAGCAAGCACCGGGTGTTTGGTCGAGGCAAGCCCTTTGACTAAGAATCTGAACTCGCGGTAGTAGCTTTTTAGTCTGCGCGTCGTCTTCATATCAACCCAGAAACCCTCTCCCTTACTTTAGCCCTATCACCGCCGCGCTCGCCAGAAAAATAAGGCCGCCAATCTCTCGGTCGGCGGCCCTATATGTCGGCAGCTTCCATGCATGAGCTAGTCGCCAAACCCGGCAGGGGTAATCTCTTGCTGCGATTTGGGCCCCTTCAACTGGACCAGTTTTGTGTCGGGCGTCTCAGGCTCCTTGAGGATGTGCTGGCGGTAGAGTTTCGCCATGCGCTCGTTCTCCTGTTGCTTGCGGAGCCGCTCTGCGCGCGCGCGGAGTTTCTCTTCGCGCGCGTTCTTGGCTATGCCAAGGTCGTCAAGGTCGTGCTGCACCTCTTGCGTCACCAGGTGGTCGTCAAGCACAAGCGAGTGGTCCGTGCTTTCGAGCCCCACGGATTTGCCGCCCGCGAATATCTCGTGGCGACCGTGCTCTTCGTACCACTTCGTTAGCGTGGCCGTCATGTGCATCTTCTCGATTATGTTTCTCCAGCCCACGCCCGTGTTGTATGCGCAGAATGAGATCTCGCCCTCCTGCGTAGCGTAAGGGATGATGCACTGCTCCGTCCGCCGGAAGTCGTAGTTGAACAGGTCCTGAAACCACATGCCCGCGATGAACAGGAAGTTCCAACGGTCCTTGCGCCGCTTCTCGATGTCTTCGGCGGTGCGGTCGCCTGTAACCTTGCCGTAATCCCTGCCCGTCGCGCCCCACGTCTTATCGAACTTCTTCAACAGATCGAATATTCGGAAATGGGTGGGCGATTTGAACGGGTCGTAGTTCTTCATCAACGCGAGCGCCATGCCGAATATTGAAAGCCATTTGCCGCGCGCCGCGTCGTTGACCTTGGCAACGTCTCTGGCGAGTTGCATGCCGTGCAGGAAAGAGGTAACGGGCGCGGCCTCTTTCGTCTCTTTATCGACCATAATCGCCATGCCGACGCCGCAATTCGGGTGGCAGCCGCATTTAAACTGGCCCCAATCATTGTCGGGCCCTTTCACCAGATCGCCCCAATCAGAGAAGGTGCTGATGAAAGATATGGGGAACCAGTCGCGAGTCGGCTCTCCTAGCCCCGTCTGGTTCTTTACGTCGTGCGCGAGATGCGAGAGCGTGTAGCGCTGCGCGTGTCGCCGCTCGTCGCTCACCTCTTCGTCGCGGCCCGTGAAAGAGACGGGCTGGAACGAGCAAAAGGCGATCTTCTTCGGGTTATCGAGGGCGAATTTGATTATGCGCCCGACCTGCTCGTTGTTGATGCCGTTTACTATCGTCGTCACCGGCACTATCTCCACCCCCGCCGAGTGCAGATTCTCTATCGCCCGCAGCTTCACATCGAACAGGTTTCCCACCTTCCTGTGCTCGTTCGCCGCGTTCCCTATCCCGTCAAATTGCAGGTACGCATACCTCAACCCCGCCTCCGCCGCCTGCTTGCAGAACTCAGGGCTCTTGGCGAACTCTATCCCGTTCGTCGCCGCCTGCACGCTGTTAAACCCGACTTTTCTGGCGTATCGAACCGCATCCAAAAAGTAAGGCGAAAGCGTGGGCTCTCCGCCCGAAAACTGCACGCTCATCTGACGGCGAGGCTTGATCGAGATGGCGTCGTCGAGCAACTGCTTTATGTCTTCCCACGTCAGCTCGTGCACGAACCCCACCTGGTTGGCGTCCATAAAGCAGGGGTCGCACATCATGTTGCAGCGGTTCGTAAGGTCTATCGTCAGCACAGACCCGCGACCGTGTTTGACGGTCGAGCTGCCGTGGTTGTGCAGCTTATCGTCGTTATGCGCGGGGATGTCGCGACCGGGGAATACCTCTTCGAGATGCTTGAAGAAAGCCGGGTCGATAGACATAACGTCTTCGAAGTGGCCGTGAGTGGGGCAGTCCTTGACCATGAGGATCTTGCCGTCGCGCTCGATGATCTGGGCCTTGATCTCGCCGACCTTCTCGTTGAGAAGGATCTCGTGCGGGAGCTTGCCGTCGATGATCTGCTGTCGGATTTCGGGTATGCACTTTGGGCAGAGCGAGTCTGTCGTGCGAGGCCACCCGAGCGGCGGCTTGGTCTGCTGGTAGGACTTCAATAAAGGCTTGTCTGACCAGTTCGGCTTAAAGGAGGCATTCGGTTTTATGCGGTTCATTCTTTCAAACGCCACCCAGGTCGCGCGTGCCACATAGGTCAAACCCTTCTCCATGTATTTAACAGGCTTATGCATTTTCCGTCTCCTCGCGGGTCTCGAAGATTTTAATCCTATTAAGAATCTGAAACAGCATCTGTCCTCTCGACAAACTTTTTGACGGCCGGATACCGCTCGAACATCTCTACCAGCGAGTTGTCGCCCAGATCGGCAGCTATAAGAGCATACCGCCCTGCTTGCTCATAATCCCCCGCGCTGATAAAGACCTCGCCGAGCTTTCGGTATGCGGGCGCAAACCCCGGATCACATTCTATCGCCCGGTCATAACTCGCGACCGCCTCGGCAACACGACCCTGGCTGTAATGAAGCACCGCCAGGTCGTAGTGCGCGCGGGCAGACGCAGGCGCAGCCCGAAGGATGCGCTGCTGCTCGTCGATTGCCTGGTTCACGTCGCCGTCGAGCGCAAATTCGACAAGCTTTCTCAACCAGCTCTTTCGGCGTTTCATCTCGGCCATCTTTTCACATCAAGCAAGATACGTAGCCAGCTCGCGCTCAAGCTCTTCGGGCCGCACCGCCTCGCCGTCGTTCAATCGTTCAAGGGTCCGCTCGATTATCGCCTTGGCCTCGTCCTTCTTGTTGCCGGCCAGAAACCCGTCATAAAAATGGTCCCCGGCGAGCGCGCGATTTATCTCCGTCTCTTTGTTGTGGTCGTTCAGCTCGGTGAAGTAGACCACTTTGTACCGCCGGTTATAGGCCGTCTCGCGGTATATCTCGAACATTATCTTTTCCGATTGACGCATACACTTAAATACTGTGAACCGTGAAACGCGACAAGTGACAAGAAAGAGGGATGAACCATCGGCCCGCCTTTTCCTTCTTGTCACTTGTCACTGTTTACTTGCCACTTCCCCGTGATTCCCTCAGTCTCCGCTCGCGCTTATGCGCTCGATCTGTACGTTTTGAGTCAGCACCGGAAGCGACAGCCCAGAGCCGCGCTTCGTTTGCGCCTGCTCTTCAAGCTCCATCTGGAGCCGCAGCATGCGCTCGTATTCGGCCATCTTCTCTTCGAGCGTCTTGACACGCCCCTTGTTCTTCACCATATCTTCGCGATACCGCTTGAGGAAGTAGCCGATGGTTTCGACGCGTATCTTTATCGACCCCGTGGGCTTGTTCTCGTCGATATCCTTGAAGCAGAAATACGGAGTGCCCGCGTTCTGCACGACCTCCTCGACCACCGTGTAGATCGGCGCGTCGTGACCGCACTTGAACGATGAAAGCTCAAGCGCGACAAGATTCGGATGGCGCGCAGTGTATTTGGCAGCCCAGACCTTCCGGCTGGTGTTTTCAGAGTAGGAGTTCTTCCACACATCCTGAATATCCATCGGGTGCGTGATAAGCCCCGCGCTCACCTCGTCGCCAAACAGCCGCCACAGTATGTCGTCGTCTATCGGCAGCGAGTCCATCGTGAAGACAGGGTAACCGATCTTCTGGAACTCTTCGAGTATCTCGTGGTTTATGCCGGGGTCGTTATGGTAGGGGCGACCGAGCAACACGATACCCAGACGGTCTTCGGCTTCGAGCTGGTTTAGGGCTTCGCGCGCCGCCCCGCGCAATGTCACGTTGGTGAAGGCGTCGAGCGCCTTGTAGCCTTCCTCGATTGCGCGATGATTCTCTTCCGGCGTGAGCCCAAGGATGTCTTTGAACGTCTCGTACATCTGCTTTTCAAGCAGCCGGGGCTCGTCCACGTTCGAGATAGGGTTAAGGTAATTGATGCCCATCTGCGCGAAAAGATCGCCCTCTTTGATAAAGGCGGCTTTGACGGCTTCGGGCGTCGCGGTAACGGTCGGGCAGGCGCGGCTGCTCTGTATGTTTTCGAGGTCCGAAGTCAGCGCGTCGATCATCGGGAAGAAGATCAGGTCGAGCGGCTTCTTTTTATGATGCACGTGCAGCAGGTTGTGAACGTGCGGGATGCCTACCTTGGACGGGAAGCACGGGTCGATGGCCCCGCGCTTCGCGCCTTCTTTGTAAAGGTGCTCGGTCGTGAAGTCCGAGTAGACGAGGTTCTGCGTCTTGATGCCGAGGCTTTCAAAGTAGGCCGAATATAGCGGGTTGACCGAGTACTGGTTCAACACTCGCGGTATGCCTATGCGCAGCGTCTCGCGTTTCTTCAAAAGCTCGTTGCGCTGTTTCTGGCCTTTGGTTATCGCGTACTTATGCGGCGGATCGGCGACCATCGGCGGGTTATAACTGCGCCACGCGGCCTTGGCCGCGACCTCGACAAAGTTCGGGTTGGCGTTCTTTACTTCGTCAAGCCCCTTCTTGATGACGCGCATGTCGGCAACGTCTTCGACCAGCCCCTTCTCGCAGGAGTTGCCGACGATCAGCCGCTTCACCCCCGGCAGGATAGGTATCTTCGACTTGCGCGGCGGCTCCTGCGTGTCGGTCTTGTCCGACACCGTAACGTCGATAAAGGTCCGCAGGCACTTGTTCTTGCAGAAGTAGCAGCGCGTGTCTTCGTTGCGATGGGTAACGTAGCTTATCTCCTCCACGCGGTCGAGCCCTATGAAAGAGGTTCGCCGCCCGTTCTCGTATAATCGCGCCGCTTCAATCGCCGCGCCGATTGCGCCCGATTCGCCGCAGTGCTCGTGAACGATAATTCGCGGCTGTACATCTTTGCCCTTAAAGCGCGACTCGATAAAATCGACCTGAGATTTGACCGCCGCGAGGTTGTGCTGGGTTCCGCCTTGAAGGACGAAGTTCGTACCAAGCCCGGCGATGTTTGGAATCTGCGAAACGTATAGCCAGATGTTCTTGGGCAGCACGGCGGCAAGCCCCGCCATGATCTCTTCCGGCTTCCAGCCCTGTCGCTGGAAGTCCACGATGTCCGATTGCATGAAGACCGCGCAGCCGTAACCGAACGTCGGCATCGCGCCCGCGCTGAAAGCTATGTCGGCGTAATCTTCGACCTTTATCCCAAACCCTTCGGCGGTCGATTGCAGGAAGTAGCCGTTTCCGGCCGAGCACTGCGTATTCAGTTTGAAGTCTTTGACCTGGCGGTTCTTCAAGATGATAAGCTTGATGTCCTGCCCGCCGACGTCGACGATGACATCGACATCTTTGTAAAACTGCAAAGCCGATTCCGTATGCGCAACCGTTTCAACGAGCGCAACGTCCGCGGCGAGCACGTCTTTTAAGATGTCCTTGGCGTAACCGGTCGTCCCGACGCCCAGCACTTTGAGAGACGCGCCCTGATCGGTGACCTGTTTTTCGAGCTTCGAGAAGACCTCTTTGGTGTCCTCAAGCGGGTTGCCTTTCGAGAGCTGGTAGGTCTTGACGAGCACGTTGCGGTCTTTGTCGATCAAGACGACCTTCGTAGACGTAGAGCCGCCGTCAAGACCGAGGAAGCCTTCGACCACTTCGCCCGGACGGAACGTGGCGGGGATGAACTTCTTCATCCTGTACCGCTCTTTGAAAGCGACAAGCTCGTCCGTGTCTTCGGAAAGCCCCTTGCCGCCCGCCTTCTTCTTCTCTTCCAGGCGACCGTAGTTGATGTAGTATTCGAGGTCGGCAAACCCGCGATATACGCCCACGTTGTCGTCTTCCTGTTTGCCGAATTCGACCGCGCCGATTGCTGCGAAGTACTGCGCGTTTTCCGGGACCTTTATCAGGTCTTGCGGATCGACGCCTTCCGGGAGCGGGTAGTTACGCTCTTCCCATATCTTGGGGATGTTGTACTTCCAGCCTTCGACCATGCCGCGAATATATGTGTTCGGGCCGCCGAGCAAGAGCACGTGAGGCCGCAGCGTGTTTCCGCGAGTCAGCACCGCCAGATTCTGGCCGATTATCGCCTCAAACAGCGACGCCATCAGCTCGTCGGGCGGAACGCCCATCTTTTGCAGCGAGTTTATATCGGTCTCGGCAAACACACCGCATTTGCCCGCTACGGGGTGCAGTTTCAATCCGTAGTAGCCCATGTCGCAGAGCTTGTCGGACGGTATGCGCAGCTTGGCGTTGATCTTGTCGATGACCGCGCCGGTCCCGCCCGCGCACTTATCGTTCATCGACGGTATCTTCTTCTTCTTGCCTGTCTCAGGGTCTTCTTTGAAGATAATGATCTTGGCGTCCTGCCCGCCGAGCTCGACTACGGAGCCCGCCTCCGGGTAGAGCTTTTCGACCGCAAGCGACACGGCGTTTACTTCCTGGACGAACTTGCCGCCGATCAGCGGCGAGATTCCGCCGCCGCCCGACCCCGTAAGAAAGATTCGCACCTGTTCATTCGGAATTGAAAACTCTTCGCCGATCTGCTTTAGAAATTCGAGACATTTTTCCGGCTGTTTTGTGTCGTGCCGCTGGTAATCGCTCCAAATGATCTCGTCGGTCACAGGGTCAACGACGACGGCCTTCACGGTTGTCGATCCAACGTCCAATCCTATGTATAGCTTGTCGTAGCTTTGGCTCATGTTTATCTACTCCGACTCCTTGGTGGTGCTCAGCTTAAGAAAATGGGTCGAGCGAATCCCGCAAGCGAAACTCGCTCGACCCGGGGGGAGTCTCAGTCGGCGGCGTAAGTCGATACGCGCTCGCGACTCTCTCTCTTCATCAGTTCCGAGACGTGCTTTACGAAGTTGGCCGCCGAGCCAATGACTCCCTTTGTATGCGGCACGTGGTAGAGCCCGCTTTGAAGCTCAGGATGGTCCTCCTGATATTCGCGGACCTGCTCAATCGTAAGCCCGGTCTCTTCGAGCACGCGCGCAAGCTCTTGCTTGGCTTTAACCTTCGCCTCGCCCAGCGCCATCTGCACGCGGCTGTGCGCGTTGATCTCGCCTTCGCCCGAAGTCTCAACCGGCAGGTAGATCATGTCCTTGTAGAGATTGACCACCGCAGATTGCGCGCCGTCAGACTGCGTGGACGGCATGCACCCGAACGGCTTCAACGAAAGCACCATGTGGCAGAGGTCTTTGTTGGAATAGTATATGTTCTTTGCGACTTCCAGGTGACCCTCGCCGCCGCCCGCGCGCGAGTTGTAGTAGGGGTGGCCCAGCCGCTGGAGCTCGTACTGGTCCGTAAGCCCGTGCGGTATGTTGTTGAGCGCTTCGCGCAGGCGGTTCCACTCGCGCTTGAAGATCGCTTCGGCAAGGGTGAGCTTGGCGGTAGTCTTGCGCATCTTAAGCTCGTTTTTGAGCCGCTTGTCGATTCGCCACGACGAGGGCATCGCCTCGTCCTCGTTTACGCCCTTGCGGTCGGCGTGCTGCTGCTTGGCCTGGTGAATCATGTACATGATCCACGTGCCGATTGGCTCGACAAGCACCTGCGCGCCCTCGCGCTCAAGGAACCTGAACATATTAAAGTTGCCGTCGCCTTCGGTCGTCTGCGCCCAGAACTCGCCCGTGATCTTCACTATGGGCTTGACGCGCGTACGGTCGAGCTTGACCTTGGCCATCTCCTCGCCCACGGCCTTCAACGCGTCGGTGTACTCGGTGCCGTAAAGCTGGTCGAGGAACTTGCCGATGTACTCGGCGGTCCCGCCGACGGGAAGGTTCTTGACGAACTTGCCCATCTTGCCTTCAAGGGTGAACGTGCGGTGAGTCTTCAGGATTTCGTGCAGATAGTCCATCGAGCGAGCGATGGCCGACTCCGTGTCGCCCGCGTTCACCTCGAACGGGCGAATCTGGTAGCCGACATCCGTGATCAGATCGCCCACGTTCATGGCGTTGAGGATGGCCAGGAAGAAGTCTACGTTCAAATCGAGCCCGGCCTCGGCTTCGCTCTGGTTCAACCCGCCCGACTGCTGGAAGAGCATGACGCGGAAGCCGTCAAAACCGGAGTTGCGCAGCGCGAGCCTGTATTCGGCTTCGTACATACCGAACCGGCATGGGCCGCACGCGCCGGCCGTGAAGAAGACGTAGTTGTCAAGGATCTCTTTGCGCGACAGCCCGCGCGCTTCGAGGTCTTGCAGGTACTGTACGAGGTTGCCGACGGTAAAGTACGTCGGGTTGCACTGGCCGTTGTTGCCGTACTCTTTCCCGAGCTGGAACGCCTGCACGTTTGGCGTGGGCACGGCTTCGCACTTGTAGCCAAGTCCTTCTAAAGCTCCGTGAATCAGGTACTCGTGCTTCCAGGTCAACCCGCCAAACAGCAGCGTCGTGTGCGCGCGCTGTTCGCGCGTAAATGCGCCTTCGACGGGCTTTTTGAAATGCGGACGCGAGAGGGATTCGAGCCCCATCTCGCGCTGAAGCCGAGCGCGCTCTTGTTCAAGCTTCTGACGGATCAACTCTTCTTTCGAGGTTATACTCACCAGATTTACTGGCGGGGTTTTCGTAGCATCGTCGTGGAGATCTGTGGACATGGCTTTACCTCGCTAAGACCTAAATTTTAATCGGTACGAATGCGTGACGACTGTTGATATGCCGGTATACACATTCATCTTCAATCGAGCCTTTCGTAAACGTGCCGGATCGAAACCCGGCAGCATCTGTCAGCTTACCTGCTTCGTATTAATCGAGCTCCAGCAGAACGCGCAAAGCCCGGGGTCCTTCTTGATAATCAGACGCGCCTGTTGACACCTGGAACAGAGTTCGACGGGCACCCCGGCGCTCAGAGTCGGCTTATCCGCCTGTGCCCGGCGCGCGTTCTTAAGCTGCATATAATAAAAGGCCCATATGCTAAGACCTGCAACTAAAATTAGAGCGACCAGAAAAACTAACAGCATAATATTCATACCGGACTTACCGGCTCAAGCTACCAAACTTCTTACTGCTTTCGAGATCAAATACCAACGAATTCTGGCAAGGTTTTTATGGTTATAAAACCGGGCGTCCAACTTCAGGAAATGGTCGATATAAGCCCTCGACCTCCCTGGTTCTTAAAACGCCGCTCATTATACCCCATAAGCCGGGGATTTAAGCAAGCGAATAACTGCCATCTGAGACGGCGGCAAGACTTGCCGGATCAGGCGGTCGAAAAGCCCAACCTGAGCAGCGCCCGGCACGAGCCGCAAACAAGCCGGTTTTCCGGCCCCTCGCCCGCTACGATCAAGACGTCGAGCCCCTGACAACGCGCGCAGGCCACTGTCGGCGCGCACGAATCTTTTTCCCGCGCGCCTCTCTTACCGCCAGCCAGATCCTGCCCCAGATCGCTTGTGAAAAGCTCGAAGCTCGACAGACAGTTTCCGCAAACGTGATTAAAACAGCATTCCGGCTCGCAGCTATAAGCCACGTCCGGCGAGCCGCAATTCGGGCACGAGAATGTTAAGGGCGACAGGTCCATATCTAATCGTGAACCGTGAACCGTGAACCGTGACAAGCCGGAGGAGAGTAAACAGTGACAAGTGACGAGTGACAAGAAGGAGGAAACCGATGTCTCGCGCCTTCTCTATCTTGTCACTCGTCACTTGTCACTCGTCACCTTGCCCAGGTCACGGTTTATGCTTCATCGGGCACGAGCGCGAGGCGAAAGCCGAGCAGCGTCCAGTCCGAGTTGGTTTCGATCTCGTGTATGTACGAGAAATCGCCCGGACCGTTTGAGCCCACGGCGTAACATTTAGCATTTCCGTGATCGTCTCGGTAAAAACCGAGCTCAAGGGCTTCAGTCTCGCTCCACTCCGCGTGAAACAGAGTGCCCACGAGATTTAACACGGCGGGCGGGCAGATCGTCAAACGATAGCCGTTCGGCATAAGGGTTCGCGCGCGCCAGTCGCGGTTGACTACATCGAGAAACTCACGAAGCGAAACGTAGTCGTGCCCGTAGCGCGTAGGCGTAGCAAACCTCGCCAGCCCCAGGTACTGTGCAAAAGGGTCCGCCGTCGCGTCGAAGCCGTACTCGGTCCCGTAAAACTGCCTGTTGCCCGGCAGGTAACGCGGCTTGCGCGTGGTCTCGACCGCCAGCACACGCCCCTGGTGGCGGCTGTGCCCTGCAACAAGCGCCTTGTGGCAGCTCGTCGAGTGGTGCCTCGGGCTCGCGAAATCTCTTGAGCACATGGGGTAGAGCCGCCGCGCGTAGGACTCGTCAAAAGGCACTGCTTCCGCGTCGGGGATTATGTGCCATTCTAGATTGAACCGCTCTAGATGGTCGGCCTCGTGCGGTTGTATATCCGGCAAAACAGCCCGGCCGCCGAGCAGGTCGATATCCTCCGCAAGCTCGAAGAACTCGCGCAGCCGCGCCCCGCGCTCTTGCAGATAATTGTCCATACGCCCCAGAGTCTACCCCCTTTCGAGCGCGTCACGGAAGTTCTAATTGACCGATTTCATCTTATCCACTAGAATAAGTAAGTGCTTACTTACTAAACAAAGTAAGCGAGGAGGTGGAGTTCAAGGT
This sequence comes from uncultured Clostridia bacterium, assembly GCA_964615905.1. Lineage (GTDB taxonomy): Bacteria > Acidobacteriota > Blastocatellia > UBA7656 > UBA7656 > DATLMR01. The sequence goes on along the minus strand of CAZTUB010000002.1, from coordinate 309,701 downwards.
GTCGAAGATTCTTATAAAAGCGCCGGCGGCACGAAGCTGCGAAGAGGAAGTCGGACGGATGTCGAGCGAAGGCCGCCGCCGCCAGTTGATAAAGGTGGCGATACGCCTCTTTTCGCAGAAGGGCTTTAGCGGGACGACGACGAAAGAGATAGCGGCGGCAGCGGGCGTGACCGAGGCGATAATCTTTCGCCACTTTGCGACCAAAGACGATCTCTACGCTGCCATACTCGATTCGAAGGCGCAGCAGATCAATTGCGAAGACTGGCTCGAAGAGCTGCGCGAGTATGCCGAGCGCCGCGACGACGAGGGCTTGTTTCGCCTGCTGTCGTCTCGAATCCTTGAGCACCACCGCGAGGACGTAGACTTCCTGCGGCTTATGCTCTATTCGGCGCTTGAGGGGCACGACCTCGCGCAGCAGTTTCGAGAAAAACAGTTCAAGCTGATATACGATTTCCTCCAGGACTACATCGCTACAAGGCAGCGCGAGGGGGCATTTCGCCGCGTCAACGCGGTTGCCGCCGTGCGCGCTTTTCTTGGGATGTCACTTCATCACTCGCTCGTCAAATCGCTGCTCGACTTCAAACTGGTCCAGATAAGCGACGACGAAGCGGTCGAAACCTTCACGCACTTATTCCTCGACGGGCTGCGGGAAAACGGTTCGCCTGACAAAAGCATAAAAAAACAGAAGTAGAGGTCTTATGAAGCTCGTACAGAAGCTATCTTCGCAGAGCAGGAAATTCTATATCTTTGCGGCGCTCGGCGCGTTGCTGATACTGGTGATGATTTTCGCTACACGCGGCCGCTCCGGCGCGGACGAGGCCGCAAAGGCCGAAACGGGCGCGGCCTCGGAGCTTGCGCCAGTCGCCGTGTCAACTTCTCCCGCCGTAACGCAATCGGTCGCCGCATACCTTCAGGCCACGGGCAGTTTTGCCGCCGACGAATCGTCAGACGTAGCGCCGGAGACGAGCGGCCAGGTCGTGGCGACCCCGGTCGATGTCGGCGCGTTCGTAGGCGCGGGAGCGGTCATAGCTCGACTTGATGATCGAGACGCGCGGCTGCGTTTACAGCAGGCCGAAGCCGCCGAGAGACAGGCGGCGGCGGCCGTCAAACAGGCTCAGGAAAAACTCGGCATCGCTCAGGGCGGGAGCTTTAATGCAAACGAAGTGGCCGAAGTCCGCGCCGCCCGACAGAACTACGAAGCGGCCGAGGCGCAGGCGCGTCTGGCCGAAACCAACGCCGCCCGCTACACAAGGCTTGTCGAATCGGGCGACGTTTCGCGCAGCGTCTACGACCAGGCGCGCGCTCAGGCGGAGACCGCGCGCGCTCAGGCGAACGCCGCCCGACAGGCTCTGGAGGTCGCGATCAACGTCGCGCGGACGAGCAACACAGGGATAGCGGCGGCGCAGGCTCAACTCGATTCGGCCCGCTCGCAGGCCGCGCTTGCTCGAAAAGCGGTCGCCGATTCGGTCGTCACCGCTCCTTTCGCGGGCTACATCAGCGACCGCCCGATAGCCGCCGGCGAGTATGTCACCCCCGCGTCGAAGATCGCCACGCTGCTTCGCACGAACCCTATCAAGTTGCGGCTGCAACTGCCCGAAGCCGACGCGGGGCGCGTGCGTGCCGGTCTGGCGGTCGTCGCGACCGTGTCGGCATTTCCCGAAAGAGAGTTCGGCGGACAGGTCAAAATCGTCAACCCCGCGATTGATCCTGCTTCGAGAACGGTCACGGTCGAGGTCGAAATGACCAACCCCGGAAACGTGCTGCGACCTAACATGTTCGCCACGGGGCGCATTATGCAGCCGGGCGGCACGGAGGGGGTCTTCGTTCCGCGCGAGGCCGTTATGAACGAGGCGGGAACAGGCTCCGCGCGCGTCTATGTCATCGAAGGCTCGACGGCGCGGCTGCGAGTCGTGCAGGCGGGCGAAGAGTCGGGCGGGCTTGTGCGCATCATCTCAGGCGTCAACGCCGGAGAAGTGGTAGCCACAGGCAACCTCGACCAGCTATTTGACGGCGCAGAGATCACGCGCCTGTGACAGGCTCTTCAACAGGTGCTGAGGAACTATGCAAAAGCTAGCTGAAATTTGTGTACGCCGCCCCGTCTTTGCCACGGTCTTGATTCTGGCGCTGACGGTCGTCGGCATCTTCTCCTTCTTCTCGCTCGGCGTAGACCTGTTCCCGAAGGTTGATTTCCCTGTCGTAACGATCACGGTGGTCAACCCCGGTGCCTCGCCTCAAGAGATAGAGACCGAAGTAACGGATAAAGTTGAAGCCGCTGTCAATACCATCAGCGGCATAGACGAGCTGCGCTCGACCTCTGTCGAGGGCGTTTCACAGGTCTTCGTCAACTTCATACTCGATAAGGACGCGGACGTGGCAGCACAGGAGGTGCGCGATAAAGTAAACCTCATCCTGGGCGACCTGCCCGAAACCGCCGAAGAGCCCGTCATACAGAAACTCGACGCCGACGCCGCGCCCGTCGTGCGCATAGCCGTGTCAGGGCCGCGCTCGTTGCGCGACGTCACAGAGATAGCCGATAAGCAGATCAAGCAGCGCATCGAAAGCATCAACGGGGTCGGCCAGGTTCAGATGGTAGGCCAGCAGGAGCGCGAGATACACATCTGGCTCGACCCGGACAAGATGCGCGCCTACAACGTCACTGTCGCGGAGGTCGCCGCCGCCGTGCGGCTACAGAATATGGAAGTCCCCGGCGGGCGCGTCGATGAAGGAACGCGCGAGCTTACCGTTCGGACGATGGGCCGCATAACAGACCCGGCCGAGTTCAACAACATCGCCGTCGCCACGCGCGGGCTTTACGCCGTCAAGCTAAGCGACATAGGGCGCGCGGCCGACGAAGCCGAGGAACAGCGCACCGCCGCGTTCTTAAACGGCCAGCCCGCCGTCACGCTCGTCGTCGCAAAGCAGTCGGGACAGAATACCGTCGCGGTCGCAGACGCCGTCAAAGAGCGGCTCGCAGAGATTGCCCCCACGTTGCCCGCCGGTATGCGCACGCAGATAGTCGGCGACCAGTCGATATTCATCAAGGCGGCGATTGACTCTATCAAGACGCACCTCGTAGAGGGCGGCGTGCTTGCCGCGATAGTCGTCTTTCTCTTCCTGTGGAATTTTCGCTCGACCATGATCGCGGCCATCGCCATCCCGACCTCGATCATCGCCACCTTCGGCGTGATGGCCGCCATGGACTACACGCTAAACCAGATCACCATGCTGGCGCTGACGCTCATGGTGGGCATAGTGATTGACGACGCGATAGTCGTGCTTGAAAACATATACCGCTTTGTCGAAGAGAAAGGCATGGCCCCGTTTCAAGCGGCCATCGAAGGCACGCGCGAGATCGGGCTCGCCGTCATGGCGACGACGCTTTCGCTGCTCGCGGTCTTCGTGCCGGTCGGTTTCATGGGCGGCATGGTCGGACGCTTCATGTCGTCGTTCGGGCTCACGGCGTCGTTCGCCATAGGCGTGTCGCTGCTCGTGTCGTTCACGCTTACGCCGATGCTTTGCGCGCGGCTCATTAAGCGCCGCGAAGAGACGCTCGCGGTTGCGGGCGGCGAATCGGCGCCGACTTCCGAACCCGCCGCAATCGAAGACGATTCGGTACGGGCGCACAAGGATTCAAAAGAGTCGCGCTTCTACAGCGTGATTGACCGCACTTACTCAAAGATGCTGCACTGGGCGCTCGCGCACAGGTGGATGGTTGTGACGCTGTGCGGCGTCGCTATCTTGAGCATCGTCCCGCTTTTCATGATGGTCGGCAAAAACTTTCTGCCTGTGGACGACCAGTCGCAATTCGAAATCTCTGTTCGCACGACGGAAGGCTCCACTCTTGCGGCGACAACTACCGTGGTCGAGCGCATAGCTTCGGATATGAAGACGCTCCCCGGCGTGACCGACACGCTCACAACTATTGGCGGCGGCCAGCAGGAGATAGTCAATTCGGCGTCGATATACGTCAAGCTCAAAGAGATCAAAGACCGCGACGAGTCGCAGCAGCAGCTCATGGCGCGCGCCCGCGAGCTTCTCAAGAAGTACCCGAAAGAGCTTCGAACGAGCTTGCAGGAAGTCGCCGCGATCTCAGGCGGCGGCGTTCGCAACGCCGATATCCAATATGTCATCAGCGGCCCCGATCTTGCGAAGCTGAGCGCGTACTCGGAGGCGCTGCTTGAAAAGATGAAGACGATACCCGACGTGGTTGACGTCGACAGCTCGCTCATAGCGGGCAAGCCTGAGCTGCGCGTAGAGATCGACCGCGCGCGCGCGGCAGACCTGGGCGTGCGCGTCGGCGATATAGCTCAGGCCCTGAACACGCTTGTCGCGGGGCAAGAGGTCTCGACCTTTAACGAAGGCAAAGACCAGTACGATGTGGTTCTGAGGGCAACGGGAGAGTACCGCGCCAGCGCCGAAGGTTTGAAGCGTATGATAGTAGGCTCGACCAACGGCGGATGGGTCAGCCTCGACAACGTCGTGCGTGTCGAGCAAGGCACAGGCCCTTCGAGCATCGACCGGTTGAACCGCCAGCGACAGGTGATGCTTTCAGCCAACGTAAAGCCGGGCGGCTCGCAGGCGGCGGTGATAACCCAGATCGCAAGCTTCGTAAACGAGTTGAAGATGGAGCCGGGTTACACCACCGGCCCGGCGGGCCGCTCCAAAGAGCTTGCGCGCTCAGGCTACTACTTCATGCTCGCCTTCGCGCTCTCTTTCATCTTCATGTACCTTGTGCTTGCGGCGCAGTTCGAATCGTTCATCCACCCGATAACGATCTTGTTGACGCTGCCGCTCGCGCTGCCGTTCGGCATACTGTCGCTGCTGATAATGGGGCAGACAGTAAACATATTCTCCGGTCTGGGGCTTCTGCTCCTGTTCGGCGTCGTAAAGAAGAACGCTATCTTGCAGATCGATCACACGAACGGGCTCAGGGCAAGCGGGATGACTCGCCATGACGCGATCATTCAGGCTAACCGCGACCGCTTGCGGCCAATCCTTATGACGACCATCGCGCTGGTCGCGGGCATGATCCCGCTCGTTATATCTAGCGGTCCGGGGTCGGGCACTAACAGGTCAATCGGTGTTCTCGTTGTGGGCGGCCAGACGCTCTGTTTGCTGCTGACACTGCTGGCGGTCCCCGTCTTCTACTCGCTATTTGAAGACCTGGGCGAGCTGCGCGTGTGGAGCTATATCGGCGAGCGTTATCGCGGCATCGGAAGCTCCGTGCGCCGCCGCTTCGCAGAGACACGCTCGCGAGACGCCGGCTCGCGCAAATCGAAAGGGAAGAACTATGCAGACCAGACTTCGGGCGATTAAAGGGTTGAGGCCAGAGACCATGCGACTTAAAAAGCTTATTGTTACGGTGATATGCGCGAGCGTTTTTGCGGCAAGCGCCGGGCTTGCCCCGAAAGGCTTGGCGCAATCACCCCCGTCGCAGCAACAGGCCCCGCAGCTGCCGCAATCGCCACCGCCCGTTGCGCCAAATTATCAAGCGCCCGCGCGCCCGCTGCCTTCGATTGAAAGAGTCGGCGTCAACCTTGCGGATCAAGTGCCGCTGACCTTGAACGAAGCCATCGCGCTCGCGCTTGCCAATAACAAAGACATAAACGCTTCGCGGATAGATGTCGAGATCGCGGGCTTCGATTTGAAGGCCGCCGAGGGCGTTTATGACCCGCGCATCTTCTCGGAGCTTGATTACACGCGGACGACGACGCCTGCAGCCTCTTTCATCAGCGGCGGGACCGACGGCAAGATCACACAGTCGGGAGTCACGGGCGACGTGCGCGTTTCGGGCAGCTCGCCTTTGCTCGGCGGCGCGTACTCGATAGACCTCAGCGCGGGCCGAAGCAACACGAATAATCAATTCACCGCGCTCAACCCTCAATACCCTAGCTCGCTGACTCTTACATACACACAGCCGCTTTTGCGCGGGCTGCGTATAGACGACAATCGCCGCCGCATCGAGATCGCCAAGCGAAATCTCACGCTCTCCGACGAGCAGTTTCGCCAGCGTGCCATCGAGACGATCACGCGTGTCCAGCAGGCCTACTGGAACATGATCTTCTCGCTCAGAAACCTGCAGGTGCAGATAGACGCGGTAAAGCAGGCGCAGACGCAGCTTGAGAGCAATCGCCGCCTGGTAGCCGAAGGGGTGCTCGCCCCGATAGATATTACGGCGGCCGAAACTCAGGTGGCGACATTCGAGCAGAACGTCTACACCGCGCAGGAGGCGTTGACTCGCGCCGAAAACGAGTTGAAATCGCTGATGCTGCCCAACCGCAATGCGCCGCTGTGGTCGCGCGCCATTCTGCCTACAAGCCCCGTCAGCCTTGACCCGCCTCGCGTGGAGCTAAATCAAGCCGTCGCGGCTGCGCTGGCGAACCGGTCCGAGATTCAACAGGTGGCGACGACAGCCGAGATCAACAAGATCAACACGCGCTTCTTTCGCGATCAGACAAGGCCGGAGATCAACCTTGTCGCATCCTACAGCGCGGCGGGATTGGCGGGATCGGTTGTAAACGGAGCGAACCCGTTCGCCGGTGGAAGCGCGGCCCAGCTTGCGCGCATAAACGAGCTGTCGGCCCTGGCGGGCCTGACGCCGCTGCCGCCGCCCGCTGCAAGCGGTCAGTTGCCAGAGCTTTTCATCGGCGGCCCGGCTCAATCTTTGTCGAATCTGTTCGGCCTGAACTTTCCGACGACGAGAGTGGGCGTGACGTTCTCGTTCCCGGTAGGCAACCGCACCGCCGAAGCAAACCTCGGTCGGTCGCTGGCCGAGGGTCGTAGGATCGAGAACCAGCGCCAGTCAATCGAGCAGCAGGTCGAAGCAGAGGTTCGCAACACGCTGCAAGCCGTCAGGTCGGCTGAGGCAAGGCTCGCGGCTGCCGCCACCGCGCGGTCGTCTGCCGAGCAGCAGGCAGCAAGCGAGCAGCGACGTTTTGAGGGAGGGCTTTCGACAGTCTTTCTCGTGTTGCAGCGGCAGACGGAGCTGACGGCTGCGCGAGGGCGCGAGCTTCAAGCGCAGACCGATTTGAACAGGGCCATAGCAGACTTCCAGCGCGCGACGGGCTCAACGCTACAGAGCCATAATATCGTTGTGCATACAGACACCCCTGTTCGACAGCTCGAACAGGTCGAACAGCGTTGACTGGGAAACCGGCGGTGATGAAAAGACGAGCAATCTTTTCGCTGGCCTTGATAGCGTTCATAGCCAACGCGGCGTGCCGCTCTAAAAACGCGAACGATGCGGCGGCCGGTCTTATAGTAGTCAAGGCCCCCGCGACAGGCGAAGTCAGACGGGTGCTTGTGAGCGAAGGCGCGGCCGTAACCGAAGGCGCGGCCATCATAGAGATAGCCGTAAAGCCGGATGCGCCAGTTGCGGCGGATGATCGCGCGGACGATCAGGCGCGGGCTCGCAATCAGGTTGGCGCTGCGCAAAAAGAGATAGCCGACGCGGAAGCCGAAGCCAACCGCGCGGCTGTCGAGGTTCAACGCGTCGAGCCGCTCGTCCGGTCCGGCGCTGCGCCGCAGGCCCAGCTGGACGCCGCGCGCGCCGTGTATCAGCAGGCGCAGGAGCGGCTCGCCCGCGCACGCGACAGAGCCGCGAGCGCGCAGATAGGCGCATCAATCCCTCAGCAGAACAGGTCAGCGCCCCCCGTGCAGGAAAATGTCATAGCCGTGCGCGTCCCTCAATCGGGCACTGTGCGCGTGCTGGCCACACGCGTCGGGCAGCGAGTCGCAGCCGGGCAGACCATCGCCACGCTCTCTTCAAACAACCGATGAAGTCGGAGATCAACATTATTAATAACATCGGGCCGCGAGAGCGGGCGAAGCGGCGCGTCATGGGGATAGCCTTTCTTGTGGTGGGCGTAGGGCTGATCTTCCTTATGATAGCTTACGACGCGCCGCGATTTTTGCGGGCAGTGGTCTTCTTCCCTCTGTGGATAGGCGGGCTCGGACTTTTACAGGCTCGCGAAAAGACCTGCATCGCACTCGCGGCACGCGGGACGTGCAACATGGACGCGGGCGAAGAGGTCATCGAAGATGAAGCCGTGGTGAAAAAACTTCGCTTGAAAGCCCGCCGGATCCACCGCCGCGCTTTGATACTCGCCTCCGTGGCAACAGCGGTCACAGTCGCCTTTCCGTAGATTCCAGCCTGTGTGATAAGATAGAGCCGTTCCCAGGTCGGAAAGAGGCTTTTTGTCATGACCGACGAACTCGAAACCCACCCCACCATCAACACTGTGCTTGAGCGTATCGCAGATTTTCGCCAGAGCATGGATGATTTCCGTAAGAGCATGGAAACGCGTCTCGACAAAGTTGAAGCTCGCCTTGAAAAGGTAGAAACCCGGCTTGGGAAGGTCGAGGCTCGGCTCGATGAAATGGAAGACAGACTTGAGCGGTTTGAGGCTTTGACTCATAAGACGCGGTATGAATTCGTAGAGTTCCGCGCCGACTTCAGGGAGTGGAGAAAAGAGTTTAGACTCAACGCTCCTACGAATAGTTGATTCTCCTGTCGGTTTATTGCTCAGAGTCAAGAGGAAACTAAGGCGGGGTCATTTTCGCGCAAGCTCGGCCACGGTTGTGACGAGGTCCGCGGGCGCTACGGGCTTGGCCACGTGGACCTGAAAGCCCGACGACAGGGCGCGTGATTTATCGGCCGGGCTTACCAGCGCGGTCAATGCTATGGCGGGCAGGACTCCGCCCATCTTTCTGACTTTACCGATCAAAGAATACCCGTCCTCGACCGGCATAGATATGTCGGATATGAGCAGGCTCGCGTCCCAGGCTTCCAGAGTCTCGTACGCGTCGGCGGCCGAAGAGCACGCCTTCACTTCCGCCCCCGCCTGCTCAAGCGCGAGCGTCAAGACGTGAAGCGTATCCGGGTCGTCGTCAACAAGCAGGATTCTCAAATTCTTGAGCGACGGAGCGCGCTCCGCCTCCTCTTCAACTTCAGACGGAGCAGGCTCTATCGCCTCATCGACTCTCGCGGGCTCTTCAAAATCGGTGTCCGTTACCGGAAGCTGGACCGTAAAGGCAGCTCCCTGCCCTTCGCCCGCGCTCTCTACGCGTATTGACCCGCCGTGCATCTCTACCAGATGACGCACGATTGCAAGCCCAAGCCCAAGCCCGCCGTGCCGCCTTGTGATGTGGCCTTCGGCCTGGCTGAACCTGTCGAATACGAACGGGAGAAAGTCGGGGCTTATCCCCTTGCCCGTGTCGCTGACGATTATCTCTGCCTGCTCGTGATTGTGCTTCAGCTCTATATGAACATCTCCGCCGTTGGGCGTGAATTTGACGGCGTTAGCCAGCAGGTTCCACACGACTTGCTGCAAGCGGTTCGGGTCGCCTCTTAAGATGCCCGCCGCCGGGTCAACCGAAGCGCGAATGTTGATGGATTTGGCCTCGGCGGCCGGTCGCACGGCGTCTATGGCCATGTCGATAATGGGCGCAAGCTCTATGGGATGCACTTCGATGCGCAGCTTGCCCGTGACTATGCGCGAAACGTCGAGTATGTCTTCGATGAGCTTCGCTTGAGATTTCGCGTTGCGCTCTATCGTGTCGAGCCCGCGAGCGAGCGACGTCGCGTCAAGCTCGCTCGTCCTGAGCAGCCGCGTCCAGCCGAGTATCGCCGTCAGCGGCGTGCGCAACTCGTGCGAGACCGTGGCGAGGAATTCGTCCTTGGCGCGGTTGGCGGCTTCGGCCTGCTCGCGGGCCTTCTGCTCCCTTATCAGAAGCAGCATGCGCTCTTCTTCGGCGCGCTTTCGCTCGGCTATCTCGGCCAGCAACGCGTCGTTGGTCCTCGCAAGCTCGGCGGTACGTTGAAGCACGCGCACCTCAAGCTCGTCGTTCTTCTTTTCAATCTCGTTATAGAGGTCGACTATCGCGCGGTTCGTGCTGTCGAGCTCGCGGTTCTTACTCAAGAGAAGCTCGGACTGCCGCTTTATCTCTTCCGTCTTTTTTGAGAGCTCGATAAATACCGACACCTTCGCTTTCAGTATCTCAGGCTCGAAAGGCTTGAAGATGTAATCGACGGCCCCGAGCGAGTAGCCGCGAAAGACTTGGCCTTCGCCCTTGTGCATGGCGGTCAGGAATATGATCGGGATGTTTTGCGATTTCTCGCGGGCTCTTATCAGCCCGGCGGTTTCAAAGCCGTCCATCTCCGGCATATGAACGTCGAGCAGGATGACGGCAAAATCCTGCTCCAGCACGAGCTTCAACGCTTCGCGGCCCGAGCTCGCCTTGACGATAATCTGATCGAGGTAGGAGAGCGTGGCTTCGAGCGCGAGCAGGTTCTCAGGGTGGTCATCGACCAGAAGGATGCTCACCTTCTGCTCTTTGGGCGGAGCGAATAGTTCCTGTTCCAGTATCAAAGCGTCAGTCGGCTTTTGCCGCGTCATAAAGTCACCTCTGCTTTTTCGACAAGCTTCGTTAAGAATGAGGGTATCTCTGATAACGGCAAAATCCAGTCAACCTCCGTCGCCGCGATGGCAGCATCCGGCATACTCCTGCTCTCAGCCGAGTCCGGGTCTTGCACCACGGCGAGCCCGCCGTTTTGTTTCACCCTGGCCATGCCGCGCGAGCCGTCGCTGTTCGACCCACTTAATAATACAGCCACAACTCGATTACGGTAAGTGTCGGCCGCAGACTCAAACAGCACGTCAATCGAAGGCCGCGCGAACTGTACGGGCCCTTCTGTCGACAGAGCGAAGTGGCCCTCCTCGACAAGGAGATGATAATTCGCCGGGGCCATGTAGATTCTTCCCGGAAAGATCGCTTGTTTATCCTCGACCTCGACCACGGGCAAACGGCTCTCGCGATTCAACAGAGTTATCAGCAACTCGTCGGAATCGCTGCTGCGGTGCTGCACCGCGGCTATCGGGACCTGGAAATTCGGCGGCAGGCTTCCCACAAGCACTTCAAGAGCCTTAAACCCGCCCAGGCTGGCTCCCACTACTATCAACTCGTATCTCATCTAGGCGATCCTCCGGTAGAGTTTCTCGCCCTCGGCCAGAACTTCATAATGCTTCTCGTGCGGGGTGTAGCTGATCGTCTCCTTGTGGCCCAACCCAAGAACCCCGAACTTACCGAGGCTTTCGTATAAGAGGTTGTGAACATGATCCTGGAGCGACTGGTTGAAGTAGATCAAGACGTTCCTGCAAAGAATGACATTGAACTCGTTAAAAGAGCCGTCGGTCACAAGGTTGTGCTGCGAGAAGACTATGTTCTCTCTGAGCGACGACCGGAAGATCGCGCTTTCGTAGTTGGCCGTGTAGTATTCGGAAAAAGAGTTCTTCCCTCCTGCCTTGACGTAGTTGTTTATGTACCCCTGCATAAACTGCAACGGGTATATGCCGTCCTTCGCCTTCCGCAGCACCGCTTCGTTAAGGTCCGTGGCATATACCCTGCACTTATCGTAAATCCCTTCCTCGGCCAGAATGATTGCGGTCGAGTAGACCTCTTCGCCCGTAGAGCAGCCGGCGTGCCATATGCGTATGAACGGGTAGGTCTTGAGCACCGGGACCACCCGCTGCCGGAACGCGAGATAGAAGTTGGGGTCGCGAAACATCGCCGTCACGTTTACCGTGAGCGCAACGATGAATCGCTCAAAGCATGCGGGGTCGTGCAAAATCTTATCCTGTAGCCGGGATATGCTGCGGAGCTTTTCACTCCTCGCAAAGTCCCAGATACGTCGCTTGAGCGAAGCCGGGGCATACTCTCTGAAATCGTAGCCGTAGTGGAGATAGACCCCTTCGAGAAGGAGCTTGATCTCTATGGCTTCGAGATCAGGGTCGTTTTTGAGCCTGCTCATAAACTTCCTTTCGTGAACCGTGAACCGTGAACCGTGACAAGTTGGATGAGAGTACCGCGCTTCGCTTCTATTCCCTCTTGTCACGGTTCACGGTTCACGGTTCACGCCCTTACTTGTACAGCCAGACGCGAAGCAGCGATAGAAGCTGCGCAATGTCAATCGGCTTGGTGATGTAATCCGATGCGCCTGCTTCTATGCACTTCTCACGGTCGCCTTTCATCGCCTTGGCCGTGAGCGCGATGATCGGGAGCGAGCGGAGCTTGGGATTCGCCCTTATCGCGCTCATCGCCTCGTACCCGTCCATCTCCGGCATCATAACGTCCATCAAGACAACGTCGATGTCAGGCGTGTTGTCGAGCATATCAATCGCGTCTCGCCCGTTTTCGGCGTACACGACGTTCATCTTGTGACGTTCGAGCGCGCTCGTTATGGCGAAGATGTTGCGAATGTCGTCATCGACGATCAAGACCTTCTTGCCGAATATGCTGGAGTCGGTCAGGTGGAGTTGTTCGAGCATGCGCCGTTTCGGCTCAGGCAGATTCGCCTCGACGCGGTGCAGGAACAACGCCGTTTCGTCGAGCAGCCGGTCCATAGACTTTACGTCCTTGATTATGACCGTCTCGGCCACGCGCTTCAGCTCGGTCTCTTCGGCCTTGGTCAGCTCCTTGCCCGTGTAAACTATGATTGGAAGATCGACCGAGCCGACCTCTGCTTTTACCCTGTCGATAAGCTCGAAGCCTGTCATGCCGGGCAAGCCGAGATCGAGCACCATGCAATCGAACGGGTGTTCTTTCAAAGCGGCGAGCGCCTCTTCGCCTGTCGCCACAGCGACCGTTTGAACGTCGCCGTTTCCGATCAACTCGACAATCGCGTTGCGCTGAACGTCGTTGTCCTCGACGACCAGCAGCCTGCGCGCGGGCCGCTCGATAAAGTTCTTTATGTTGTTGAGCGCGTCTGTGAGACCTTCTTTCGTCACAGGCTTCTTGAGGTAGACTCGCGCGCCCATCTTCAGCCCGATCTGCACGTCCTCCATCAGTGAGATTATGTGGACGGGGATGTGCCGCGTCGCGGGGTCGTGTTTCAGCCGGTCGAGTATCGCAAGCCCGTGCACGACCGGCAGCCGTATATCGAGCGTGATCGCGTCGGGCTTGTACTTCAAGGCGGTCGCCAGAGCGGCGTCGCCTCGCGACACGACTATGCCCTTGAACCCTTTGTCGCGGGCCATATCCAAAAGGATGCGAGCAAAGTTCACATCGTCTTCGACGATCATCAGCACGCGGTCTCCCTCTTGAATATCGTCGCGGTCGTCGGAGACTTCGCCTTGCAAGAGCAGCGACGGGTCTACTTCGACCGTCGCGGACAGATCGCTGCCGCTCAGCAGGGTCTGTGTCGATTGTAACGTGCTGAGATGGCCGAACCCGCTCGGGTCGGCCTGCCCCGAACCGTTCCCGTCCGATTTGATCCCGCTCGCCGCGTAGTTGAGCGGAAGGTAGAGGGTAAACGAGCTTCCCTCGCCCGGCACGCTCGTCATGCGAATCTCTCCGCCAAGCAGCCGCGCAATCTCCCGGCTGATCGACAGGCCGAGTCCCGTCCCGCCGTATTTGCGGCTCGTGGTCCCGTCGGCCTGCTGGAACGCCTCGAAGATTATCCGGTGCTTATCCTCGGAGATGCCAATTCCCGTGTCGATCACAGACAGGGCGACCACTGACGATGCGCGGTTGAGCGAATCGTTGTCGTAGATCCATCCCTTTGTCGCCGACTCGATTCTCAGGGTCACGCCGCCCTGGTGAGTGAACTTGAACGCGTTCGACAGCAGGTTGTTGAGCACCTGCTGCAAACGCTTCGAGTCGGTTCGCATAAACTGGGGGAGTTTCGGGTCAACTTCCACCTCAAAGTTGAGCCCCTTCGTAACCGCAACCTGTTTGAAGATGCGCTCCATGTCCTCTTGCAGAGTCTTGAACGAAATGTCGCTGACTTCGACGACCATCATGCCCGACTCGATCTTTGACATGTCCAGGATTTCGTTTATCAGCGCCAGCAGGTCGGCACCCGAAGAGTGGATAGTCTGCGCGAACTCGACCTGCTTGGGTGTGAGATTCTTCTCAGGGTCTTCGGCCAAAAGCTCCGACAGCACAAGCATACTGTTGAGCGGGGTGCGCAACTCGTGCGACATGTTGGCAAGGAACTCGGACTTGTACTTCGATGTCAGCGCAAGCTGCTCGGCCTTCTCTTCGAGCGAAAGCCTTGCGGTTTCGATCTCGCGGTTCTTGCGCTCGACCTCAGTCTTTTGCTCGCTCAAGAGCCGCGCCTTCTCCTCTAGCTCTTCGTTGGTCTGCTGAAGCTCTTCCTGCTGTTTCTTGAGCAGTTCTTCGGAGGCCTGTAGCGACTTGGCCTGTTGTTCGAGCCGCTTGTTGGTTTCGGTCAATTCCTGCTGCCCGATTTGCAGCTCTTGCGTGAGCGACTGCGACTGAGCAAGCAACTCCTCGGTTCGCATATTGGCTTCGATAGTATTCAACACGATGCCAATGCTTTCGGTGAGCTGGTCGAGGAAAGCCAGGTGGATGTCGCTGAACCGCTGGAACGAAGCAAGCTCGATGACCGCTTTGACCTGCCCCTCGAACAAAACGGGCAGCACAACTATGTTGAGCGGCGCTGCCTCGCCGAGGCCCGAATTAACTCTCACATAATCGGGCGGCACATCGGTTATCAGAATCCTCTCTTTCTCAAGCGCGCACTGGCCGACAAGCCCCTCGCCCGGACGGAACTGGTTGGCCAGCCCTTTCCGCTCCCTGTAAGCATAGCTTGCGCGAAGTTTCAGGACGCTCTGCTGTTCTGCGTTCCCGTTTTCGGAGATGTAGAACGTGCCGTGCTGCTCGCTGACGAGCGGCGCAAGCTCGGACAGGATCAACCTTGAAACGGTCATCAAATCCTTCTGCCCTTGCAGCAGCCGCGTGAACTTCGCAAGGTTGGTCTTGAGCCAGTCCTGATCGGTGTTCTTGCGGGTCGTGTCCTTGAGATTTCGGATCATCTCGTTGATGTTGTCTTTGAGTGCCGCGACCTCACCTGCCGCTTCGACCGTAATCGACCGCGTGAGATCGCCCTTGGTAACGGCGGTCGCGACTTCGGCAATGGCGCGCACCTGAGTCGTCAGGTTAGCGGCAAGACGGTTGACGTTATCGGTCAAGTCTCTCCACGTCCCACTTGCGCCGGGGACGTTCGCCTGCCCGCCCAGCTTACCTTCGATACCGACCTCACGGGCCACTGTCGTGACCTGATCGGCGAAGGTAGCCAGCGTGTCGATCATACCGTTGATGGTGTCGGACAGCTCGGCGATCTCTCCGAGAGCTTCAACCGTCAGCTTCCGTTTGAGGTTTCCGTTAGCGACGGCGGTAACGACTCGCGCGATTCCTCGCACCTGGGTGGTCAGGTTCGCAGCCATCGAGTTGACGTTGTCGGTCAGGTCTTTCCACGTACCTGCAACACCCTTAACTTCCGCCTGGCCGCCAAGCTTGCCTTCCGTACCCACCTCGCGAGCTACGCGTGTTACTTCCGAGGCGAACGAGTTTAGCTGGTCGACCATGGTGTTGATCGTGTTCTTGAGTTCGAGAATCTCGCCTTTAACGTCTACCGTGATCTTCTTCGATAGGTCGCCGTTAGCGACTGCGGTCGTGACCGCGGCGATGTTTCGTACCTGCGCGGTCAGGTTACCGGCCATGAAATTGACGTTGTCGGTCAAATCCTTCCAGGTGCCGGACACGCCTTTCACCACGGCCTGACCACCGAGCTTGCCCTCCGTACCCACTTCGCGAGCTACGCGTGTTACTTCAGAAGCGAACGAGTTTAGCTGGTCGACCATCGTGTTTATGGTGTTCTTAAGCTCTAAAATCTCGCCTTTAACGTCTACCGTGATCTTCTTAGACAAATCGCCGTTTGCCACAGCCGTTGTAACGTCCGCGATGTTTCGCACCTGACCTGTTAAGTTGCCTGCCATCAGGTTCACATTGTCAGTCAGGTCTTTCCAGACACCGGCGACCCCCTTTACCTGCGCCTGGCCACCGAGTTTGCCCTCCGTACCCACTTCGCGGGCGACGCGCGTGACTTCCGAGGCAAATGAGCTGAGTTGATCGACCATCGTGTTGATCGTGTTCTTAAGCTCAAGAATCTCTCCCTTCACATCGACCGTGATTTTCTTCGATAGGTCGCCGTTAGCGACTGCGGTCGTCACCTCCGCGATGTTCCTAACTTGGCCTGTCAGGTTGCCTGCCATCAGGTTCACGTTGTCGGTCAAATCCTTCCACGTACCGGCTACGCCCTTCACTTCCGCTTGACCACCAAGTTTTCCTTCCGTGCCGACCTCGCGAGCCACGCGTGTGACTTCGGAAGCGAACGAGCCGAGCTGGTCGACCATCGTGTTTATGGTGTTCTTAAGCTCTAAAATTTCGCCTTTAACATCGACCGTAATCTTCTTCGACAGATCGCCGTTTGCCACAGCGGTTGTGACTTCTGCGATGTTTCGCACCTGCGCGGTCAAGTTACCGGCCATGAAGTTCACGCTGTCAGTCAAATCCTTCCACGTACCGGCTACGCCTTTCACTTCGGCCTGCCCGCCAAGTTTGCCTTCCGTACCCACTTCGCGAGCCACACGCGTTACTTCCGAGGCGAACGAGCCTAGCTGGTCGACCATCGTGTTTATGGTGTTCTTGAGTTCGAGAATCTCACCTCTGACATCTACGGTGATCTTCTTCGATAGATCGCCGTTAGCGACTGCGGTCGTCACCTCCGCGATGTTTCTAACTTGCCCCGTCAAGTTACCGGCCATGAAGTTCACACTGTCGGTGAGGTCTTTCCAGGTACCGGCTACGCCCTTCACTTCAGCTTGACCGCCGAGCTTGCCTTCCGTGCCGACCTCGCGGGCGACGCGCGTGACTTCAGAAGCAAACGAACCTAGCTGGTCGACCATCGTGTTGATCGTGTTCTTAAGCTCTAAGATTTCGCCCTTCACATCGACCGTGATCTTCTTCGACAAATCGCCGTTAGCGACTGCCGTTGTCACCTCCGCGATGTTTCTAACTTGGCCTGTCAGGTTGCTTGCCATGAAGTTGACGTTGTCGGTGAGGTCTTTCCAGGTACCGGCTACGCCTTTCACCACGGCCTGACCGCCGAGTTTCCCTTCCGTGCCGACCTCGCGCGCGACGCGCGTGACTTCCGAGGCGAACGAGCCGAGTTGATCGACCATCGTGTTGATCACTTCTTTGATCTGGAGAATCTCGCCTCGCACATCGACCGTGATCTTTTGGGTCAGGTCTCCGGTTGCGATAGCGGTAGCAACTTTTGATACGTCTCTCAATTGGACTGTCAAGTTGCCAGCCATCGCGTTCACATTGTCAGTCAAATCTTTCCACGTTCCCGAAACCCCCTTCACTTCGGCCTGACCGCCGAGCTTGCCTTCCGTACCCACTTCGCGGGCCACGCGCGTGACTTCCGAGGCAAACGAACCTAGTTGATCGACCATGGTGTTGATCGTGTTCTTAAGCTCTAAAATCTCGCCTTTAACGTCTACCGTGATCTTCTTCGACAAATCACCGTTAGCGACTGCCGTTGTCACCTCCGCGATGTTTCTAACTTGGCCTGTCAGGTTGCCCGCCATCAGGTTCACGTTGTCGGTCAAATCCTTCCACGTACCGGCTACGCCCTTCACTTCCGCTTGACCACCAAGTTTTCCTTCCGTGCCGACCTCGCGAGCCACGCGTGTGACTTCGGAAGCGAACGAGCCGAGCTGGTCGACCATCGTGTTTATGGTGTTCTTAAGCTCTAAAATTTCGCCTTTAACATCGACCGTAATCTTCTTCGACAGATCGCCGTTTGCCACAGCGGTTGTGACTTCTGCGATGTTTCGCACTTGATCCGTCAGGTTGCCCGCCATCAGGTTCACGTTGTCGGTAAGGTCTTTCCAGGTGCCTGAGACGCCTTTGACGATGGCCTGGCCGCCGAGCTTGCCTTCCGTACCCACTTCGCGGGCCACGCGCGTTACTTCCGAGGCGAACGAGCCGAGTCGGTCCACCATTGTGTTTACGATCCTGGCGGTTTTTAGAAATTCGCCTTTTAGCGGCTGCCCTTCTATCTCAAGCGCCATCGTCTGCGACAGGTCGCCTTTGGCAACCGCTCCGATGACGCGAGACACCTCCGTGGTCGGCTGAGCGAGGTCCGAGATCATGCTATTTAACGCGTTGATCGTAGAGATCCACGACCCGCTCACGTTTCCAATCGAAGCGCGCTGCGTGATCTTCCCTTCTTTTCCTACGACCGAGCTGAGACGATGGAGTTCTTTTGCCATCCGCTCGTTCATTTCGATTATGTCGTTTAGTGTGTCGGCTATCTTCCCGGCCACGCCTGTCTGGTCGTCGGGCATGCGAACAGAGAAGTCGCCCTTCTTAACGGCCATTAATGTCTTTAGCAGTATCCTGTTATCTAACTCGTCAGTATTAGTCGTCTCAGTCGCCATTTGACTCTCCTTTACATGGCAGGGATTTATTAAAGGACAAAACGCACCGCTCCCTCACGATGATCCTAAATCGATGGTCCGGCCCGGGCATTCAAAGCTCGGCCGGTTCTCGTTGTTTTGCTTGATGTGTTTGACGATAAAATAAATCAGTTGTCTCGCGGTGACCGCGATTGGGATTCCGGGACTATTCCCACACCCGTAGCTAGCGCTTAACCCAATGTCAACCCTTGAAGCTCAGAAAATTCCCGGCTCCCGTTTGCAAGTGTCCACCCGGCAATCATAAACAGTTATGGCTCACTTGAAAACCCTATTTTGACGGACTTCCCGCTCGGTGCGGGCTTTGACCACGCCCATCTTTCTTTCATTGTATCAGGGGTTATTGTATATTTTCTCATTCTACTAACTTGATGAATCGAGAGAATATGGCAGACATCGAAACTATAACATCGCTGGCGAAGCGACGCGGCTTCGCCTTTCAATCCAGTGAGATTTACGGCGGGCTCGGCTCCGTATGGGATTACGGGCCGCTCGGCGTCGAATTGAAGAACAATATAAAGCGCGCCTGGTGGCGAGCCGTAGTCTACGAGCGCGACGATATGGTCGGGCTCGACGCGGGCCTGCTCATGAACAGGCTTGTTTGGAAGTATTCCGGCCACGAGGACACCTTTTCCGACCCGCTCGTCGATTGCCGCAAGTGCAAAACCAGGCTGCGCGCAGACAAGATCGAAGGCGGGGTGTGCCCGTCGTGTGGCTCGACCGACTTGACCGAGCCGCGCCAGTTCAACCTGATGTTTAAGACGACCGTAGGCCCCGTCGAAGACGAGTCGGGGCTCGCATACTTGAGGCCCGAAACCGCCCAGGGCATCTTTGTAAACTTCAAGAACGTGCTCGACTCGACAAATCGCAAGCTGCCTTTCGGCATCGCGCAGGTCGGGAAGTCGTTTAGAAACGAGATCACGCCGGGCAATTTCATATTCCGTACGCGCGAGTTCGAGCAGATGGAGATCGAGTACTTCGTCAAGCCTCCCGCGATTGTCAAGCCGGGCGACTTGAACGACGAGCAATGGCACGACCGCTGGATTGAGGACCGTTATAACTGGTATCTCTCGCTAGGCATGAAGGCCGAAAATCTCAGGCAGTACGAGCAGCCGCGCGCGGAGCTTGCGCATTATGCCAAGCGGACGGTCGATCTTCAATACCGGTTCTTCCCCGACCGCGAGGATGAAGAGAAGCAGTGGGACGAGCTTGAAGGGATAGCCAATCGGACCGACTTCGATCTGAAAGCGCACTCGAAAAAGCCCGCCAACGAAGAGGGCAAGCGCATCAACACCGACTCGACGGCCGACCTCACATACTTCGACCACGAGACGAACCAGCACGTCTTCCCTTACGTGATTGAGCCTTCGGCGGGCGTTGACCGCAGCGTGCTCGCCTTCTTGATGGACGCTTACACGGAAGAAGAGGTGAACGGCGAAAAGCGCGTCGTGTTGAAGCTGCACAGCGACCTCGCGCCGATCAAAGTCGCCGTGCTCCCGCTCGCGAAGAATAAAGAGCCGATAGTAAAGCTCGCTAAAGAGATCAAGTCGCGGCTGCAACGGACCGGCAGCATGCGCGCGGTCTATGATGACACGGCCGGAATAGGCAAGCTGTACCGCCGCCAGGATGAGGTCGGCACTCCGCTTTGTGTGACCGTGGACCACCAGTCGCTTGAAGACAATCAGGTCACCATACGCGACCGCGACACTATGCAGCAGGAGCGAGTATCAATCGATGAGATCGAAACCATCATCGGCAAGAAACTGGGTCTTATAGTCTGTTAATGAGAAGCGTGAACCGTGAACCGTGAACCGTGACAAGAGGGAGGGACCGATTAAACTCCACTACGGTCTTTCTTGTCACGGTTCACGGTTCACGGTTCACGTTCCTCCTGTCATTTTCCCAAGGACATACCAAAATTACCGGACGGAGGCTTGAATGAGAGCTTTTAAGATGGGTCTTCTTTTGTTTCCAGCAATCACGTTCTTCCTTGCCTGCAACACAGACCATTCGACAAACCACAACGCGAACCAGAACGCCTCGCAGGCTCCGGCAGCCACACAATCTCCGGCCATGCAGCCTTCGCCGGGCCCGTCACCGGCAGCCGCTACGGAAACGCCTGCGACAAGCGCGACAAATGCCAACAGGCCTGTTTCAAGCGCCACGGCCAACGCTAACAAGAAGGAAGAGCCGAAGCCCGCAAGTCAATCGGCACAGGTTTCAAAGATAAACGCGGCTGAGCTTTATAGAGCGCAGATGTGCGCAGGGTGTCACGGCGCTCAAGGAAAGAGCAGGCTACCGGGAGCCCCGGACTTCAGCGACCCGGCTTGGCAGAAAAAATCGAGCGATGCCCACTTAATCAGCGTGATCAAAAAAGGCAACCCGCCCTTGATGCCGCCTTACTCAGAAAAGCTCGGCGACGACGAGATCAAGGCGCTCGTAGTCTATATACGAGGTTTCGCAAAATAAGCGCCGCAGTTTGCCTTCTGCGGTATGCTTTCGAGTGATGAGCTTTAGAGTAGCTAATCAGGAAGTCTTAAAGATATGCCGGGCGGTGCGCGAAGCTGGCGGCCGAGCGGTGCTTGTCGGCGGGTCTGTGCGCGATCAGCTGCTCGGCATGGAGTCGAAGGACTTCGACCTTGAGGTTTACGGAGTTGACGCGGCGCGGCTCCGCTCCATCCTCAAGACAATCGCCCCTGTAAACACCGTGGGCGAGCACTTCGCCGTCTATAAGCTCGCGTTCCATCACGCTTCTACAGATGATACAGGCGAGAGATACGAGATAGACGTGTCGCTGCCCCGCCGCGAATCGAAGACCGCGCGCGGCCATCGCGGGTTTGTAATCGAAGGCGACCCGGCGATGTCTTTTGAAGAGGCCGCGCGCCGTCGGGACTTCACCATAAACGCGATAATGTATGACCCGCTCGCAGCCGAGATCATCGACCCGTTCGGGGGCGTCTCCGACCTGAAAGACCGGCGTTTGAAAGCTGTCGCTCCCGAAACTTTTGTCGAAGACAGCCTGAGGGTGCTACGCGCGGTTCAGCTTGCCGCACGGTTCGAGATGACAATCGAGCCGAGTACCGTAGACCTCTGCCGCTCGATAGACCTTTCAGACCTGCCGCGCGAGCGAATCTGGGGCGAGATCGAAAAGCTGCTCACGCTTGCCGCGCGCCCTTCAATCGGCCTTGAAGCGGCGCTCGACCTGGGCGTGCTCGACAGTCTCTTCCCGGAGATACGCGCCCTTGTCGGATGTCTCCAGGACCCTGCCGATCACCCGGAAGGCGATGTCTTCAAACACACCCTGCTCGCTCTCGATAACGCAATCGAGATGGTCAGCGGTCTACCAAAAGAGAGGCGGCTCGCGGCGCTCCTGGCCCTGCTCTGCCACGACCTCGGCAAGCCCCTTACAAAGACGCTCGCGGGGAATCGCATAGCGTTCCCCGATCACGCCGACCAGGGCTTGAACCCGGCGCGTTCGGTGATGAAGAGGCTCGGCGTTCAAACAATCGCCGGGTTCGATGTGCGCGCACAGGTGCTCGCTCTCGTCGGCGAGCACCTGACGCCGGACCGCATGTTTCGAGACAAGAGTATCGCTTCCGTGGGTGCGTTTCGCAGGCTTGCCGCCAAAGTCGATCTCGACCTGCTCTGCCGCGTCGTTCGTGCCGACGCGCTCGCTCGCGGTCCCGCCTCATCGACCGAAGCTGCTGATTGGTTCATCGAAAAAGTACGTGAGCTTGGGCTTGAACAGGGGCCGCCCGCGCCGCTTCTTTTGGGGCGTCACTTGTTAGAACAGGGCTTTGCGCCCGGCCCCGCTATGGGGCGGATACTGCGCGAAGTCTATGATCTCCAACTCGACGATAAAGTGACCACGCTCGACCAGGCCATTGCCGCCGCCCGCCTTAAAGGCGTAAACCGTGAACCGTAAACCGTGACAAGAAGGAGAGGAAGATCATCGGCGCGTCCGGTCTTTCTTGTCACGGTTTACGGTTCACGGTTTACGCCATAGAAATCTATTGACAGCTTACCCGCCGACCGCTATTCTTCGGGTGCGGATCAAATGAAAATGAATTTCATAATTAAGCCCCGGCGATCTTCCTGATTATTGGTCTGACAGGTTGAGCTATGACTGTGCTGGATGCGGCACACAACAAGTGGTATCGCATAGAGCGGCTTGAAGGGCCTGACGAGGAGTGCCGCAGGCTGCTCGATCTTGGGCTTACGCCCGGCGAAGAGATGGCTGTCGTGCAGGCAGTTCCGCTCGGAGACCCGCTCGTGGTCGTCGTGCGCGGGATGCGGCTGGCGCTCAGGCGGCGGGAAGCGGCGTGGATACAACTTCGATAGCAAATTTAAGCTCAGCCGTGATGGCCTCTTCAGAGCCTGAGAAAGAAGCACGAGGGTCGATGCTTCCATCATCGATTCTGGGGACGAGAGCCGTTACGGTCTGTTTGACCGGCATGCCCAACGCGGGTAAGACCGCGCTCATGAACTCGCTCACGGGCGGGCACTTCCACACGGCCAACTATCCCGGCGTAACCGTCACCCTTTCCAAAGGCAAGAGCAAGCCGCTGTTCGGGCCTGAAGTCACGATAGTCGACCTGCCGGGCGTACACAGCACCGTCGCCCAGTCGCCCGAAGAAGAGTTATCCTGCCGGGTCCTTGAGGGCAACCACCCGTCCGTCCAACCCGACGCGCTCATACTCGTGCTCGACGCCACTCAGCTTGAGCGGCACATCAAGTTCGCGGGTTTTGCCGCCCGCAGGGGTAAGCCCATGGTCGCGGCTCTTACGATGACCGACATGCTCGGTCGCACGGAGCAGTCTGTAAATGTCGCGAGGCTGGCGGCGGCCCTGCGTATTCCAGTTGTCGCGGTCGATGGCCGAACGGGCTTTGGGGTCGCAGAGCTTATGCAGAAGCTCTACGAGGCGCTTCAAAATCCGCAGGCGGAAGGAAGCCCGCTTTCGGACCTGCCTGACGACGCGGTGGCTTCATACAGGATCGTGCGCGAGATGTTGGAGGCGAGCGGCGCGGTCAAGCGAGGCAACCGGCTCGTCCTGGCCAAAGATGCTTTGACATCGCGCATAGACTCTGTCGTGCTCCATAAGGTGTGGGGCTTCCCCGTGTTTCTCGCGATCCTTGTAGCGCTCTTTGCGTCGATATTCTGGGTAGCGCAGCCGTTCATGGATTTGATCGAATCGGGCTTCGGGCTGGCCGCTCAGGCCGTCACGCGATTGTTGCCCGAAGGCGTGCTGGCGCGGTTTATCGGCGAAGGCGTGATCGGTGGCGTCGGGGCGGTCGCGGTCTTCTTCCCGCAGATTGTCATACTCTTCTTTCTGATGAACTTGCTCGAAGACTCAGGCTATCTTGCGCGCGGGGCGGCGCTCGTCGATAAGCCGCTCTCCTACCTCGGCCTGCACGGGCGCAGCTTCGTCCCTATGCTGAGCGGTTACGCCTGCGCCATTCCGGCGGTTCTTGCCGCCCGAACGATACCGTCGAAACGCGAGCGAATGCTCACGATATGGATACTCCCGCTGATGAGTTGCAGCGCGCGGCTTCCTGTCTATGCGCTGCTGCTCGCGGCGCTCATTCCGGGCGAGCCTTTGAAAGCGGGGCTCGCGCTTGCCATGATCTATGTCGGCAGCCTGGTCGTGGGCGCGATAGTGGCGGGGCTCATCAGCCGGTTGTTCCTGCGCAAGCGGTCGTCTTCGATGCTTGCGATGGAGCTGCCCGCTTACCGCAAGCCGCTTATCAAACCGACGCTCAGGATGACGTGGGTCCGCTCGTCTTCATACCTCAAGCGCGCGGGAACTCCAATCGTCGTGGTCTCTGCGATACTGTGGCTGCTGTCGAACTTCGGGCTCGGCTCGCGCCAGGTTCGGGAAGCCGGCAGCCCTGAGCCTTCGTTTATCGCCGTAAGCGAGCTGGATCACTCCTTCGCGGCGCAGTTGGGGCAGACGATTGAGCCAGTGCTTTACCCGATGGGTGTGGACTGGCGAGTGGGCGTCGGCCTTATCTCCGCATTTGCGGCCCGCGAGGTCTTCGTCAGTTCCATGGCGATTGTCTTTCACGTTGCGGGCGATGAAGATTCGCAACAGGACGGCCTCTTAGAGCAGATGCGCTCGGCCACTTTTGAAAACAGCTCGCAGCCGATCTTTACGACCGCGACGATCACGGGGCTGATTATCTTCTTCTTCTTCTCGCTGCAATGCCTGTCGACGGTGGCCGTCGTAAAGAGCGAAACCGGCTCCTGGCAGATGGCGGCGGCCCAGTTGCTCTTCTACACAGGGCTCGGCTACCTGCTGGCGACCGGCGCGGTCCAGCTTCTTCGCTTGATCGGCATACCATAGCCCGCTACTGAATCTCGTATATCCGCTTCCAAATCTTTAATCCTGCCTTTGACTCTTGAACCGTGGGAGTCTAAGATTGCCTCACCCAAGCAATTATTTATTTCTATCTTTGAAGGCAGGAACTCATTGAGGCCCGGAAGTCGTAAGGTAAAGCTGACAATGGTATTTTAAATTGATACTCAAGTATAAGGCAGGGCGTTAACCGGCTCAGAACCCCAGTCGAGCAAGGGCGCCAGGAGGGCTTCAAAATGAAAAACCGTATCAAATGGATGCTAGTCGGGCTCGGCTTTACGTTTGGGCTTCAGGTGCTGATCTCGCTTATCTTCACCGGCATCGCCTATAGCGCGGCGGCGAGCGAGACGGGCATCCCTCAACAGACGATCTCGCTCCTCGTCTTTGGCATCACGCTGGGCGCGTTTCTGGTCGGGGGTCTGGTCATCGGCTGGATGAGCGAAGAGCTCAGGATCGGCGATGCGGTGATAGTCGCGTTGATAACGCTCGTCTTGAGCGCGCTGATCTATATGGCATTGCCCGAAGGCAACAAAGGCCAGTTTGTGACGGGCCTGCTGCTCGGCAATCTTACGACCAACATCGGTCGAACCCTTTTATTTACGGTGCTCGCCTTGATCGCCGCGTCCGTCGGCGCATACATGGGCTGGCATGTCGGAGTCCCCACGGAAGGCGTGCTCGACCGCGTGGCGCTCGTCATCGGGTTGATAGGCGCGGTGGTCGGCCCGTTTGTGCTGCTTGCAATCGGGGGGCGCGACCCGAATCGCCCCGACCAGCCGAACCTTCCCTGGTACTTCTTAGTCATAGTGCTGGTGCTGCTCCTTATTATCATCGGCGTCGGCTTTGTTATGTTCACACGCGAGTCGCACCACAACGAAGAGATCTCTATAAGCCCGGAACAACATAGGGAGACTTAAGTAGTGACAAGTAAACAGTGACAAGTGACAAGAAGGGAAGAAGCGCCAGCTTAGCTTTACTCTTTCTTGTCACTTGTCACTTGTCACTGTTCTTACTGTCCTGCGGTTTCTATGTCGCGAGCGACTTCGGATGCGGACTGGTAGCGGTCTGCCGGGGATTTTTCAAGCATTCGCTCGACGATCACGACCAGCGACCTGGGCGCGTCGGGGCGATGTTTTTTGATCGGCGGGGGGATGCGTTTGTTTATCGCTTCGATTGTCTGAAAGTACGTGTCGCCTTCAAACGGCAACCTTCCCGTAGTCACTTCATAAAGCACCACGCCAAGCGAAAAAATGTCCGACAGGTGTGTCACTTCCCCGCGACCCGTCGCCTGTTCCGGCGACATATAGCTGACCGTCCCAAGCAGCGTGCCCGATTCCGTCAGCCGCGTCTTGCTCGCCTCGGGGTTAGTCAAGATCAAGGGTTTCGCCAGACCGAAGTCGAGCACCTTAACCTTCCCGCGATCATTTATCATGATGTTTGAAGACTTGATGTCGCGGTGAACCACCCCGCGCTCGTGCGCTTCGGCGAGCGCGTCAGCCGCCTGCCGCCCTATCTCGAAGATGGCGTCGAAGGCGAGCGGCCCTTCGACGAGGCGGTCGGTCAGGGTCTCGCCTTCGACGTACTCCATGACGATGTAAGGGTTGCCCGCCGCCTCGCCTATCTCGTAAATCGTCGCTATGTTCGGATGGTTGAGCTGCGAGGCCATGCGCGCTTCTCTCAAGAAGCGCTGCTTCATCGTTTCGTCTTCGACATACTTTGACGCGAGCACTTTGATCGCAACCGTGCGCTGTAGCTCCGTGTCGTAGGCTTCGAATATCTCGCCCATGCCTCCCGACCCGAGCGAGCGGCGTATGTCGAACCGGCCGATGTGGCCCTCAGGCTCTATCAGCGGCGGCGCGGCCACCTTTTCCGTCTTGCCGTCGTGCACGGCCATGACGGCGCGATCCGTCTCGCGCAACTCTGTCGTGATGACGCGAGGGCGCGAGATGACCGAAGAGAAGAGGTGGGAAAAGATGCGCGGCCCTCGCTCGTCTTCGATAAAGTAGCCCGCGCGCTTCAAATCTTCGTAGATATGCTCCTGCTCTTTTTCGACCCGCCCGTTCTCGATGAAGTCGCGTATGCACCGGCGCGAGCTGTCGCTCATGTGGTCCCAGATGAACCGGAACTGGCCCTTTGCCTCGTCGAGGATGATCGCCTCGACCTCTTCGCGATCCAGCTTGCCGCCGTTCTCCGAAAGGTGATCGAAATAGGCCGCGCAGGCGATCTGCAAAAAGTACGGGAAGTAACCGGAAGTCTCTATGATCCGACGCGCGTAGCCTTCGAGCGGCAGCCCCGCTTCAACCGACGGGCGCGTGATAAGCTCCATCGACTCGGCCCGCGTGAATGCGCGAAGAAAGACGTTTGTGAAGATGTTGAAGAACGGCGAGTCGGCTATCAACTGCGTGTAGCAAAGCTCTTGAAGGTCGCGCGCGGAGCTTGTCACGTAGGCCACATCATAGTTGTTGGCGATTGAGCGAAGGAAGGAGTAGAACTCAAGATCGAAGGCGCGGTTCGTCGTGATGGCGTCGAACTCGTCGAAGAGCACTATCAGCTTGCGCCCCTCGCCGCGAAACCTTTCGAGCAGCGCGCGGACAGAGTCGAAGCTCGGCTCCTGGTCCACAAGCCCCGCGTAACCCTGCTCTCTGGCAAGCAGCGCGAACAGCTCTTTAAAAAACTCCGTCAGCGTCAGCCGCCGCTTCTGTTGGAGGTCGATGAAGGCAAAGGCGAAGGTGTCGGCCCGGTCGAGATAGCGCGCGCGGACTTCGGGGTTGTTGATGTAGTTGAGCAGGCTCGATTTTCCGATGCGGCGCTCGCCCACGACCGAGATCGATTGCGGGCGCGACGCCCCGATCCGGGAGAATATCTTTGCGACTTCCCTCCCGCGCCCGAAAAACTGCGCGGGGTCTTTAATCGCAACTCTGTTCAGATAAGGGTTAGGCGCCATTTTATATCTGCTGTCTTTTCGGTCCCTCTTGTAATCGCCCGACCTTAAATTCTAAAGCGTTCTGACCTCTTTAACCACCTGCCAGATCGAATGCGACCGGCGAATCCATAACCGGAAGAGGTCTATCTTTACACGGAACCCGCCGCCCGCGTCCTTGTCGAGCAGCTCGCGGCGAAACATCTCTTCAAGCGTCAGACGTATGGTGTTTTCCGAAAGGTTCACGGGGTATTCCCGCGCCTTTATTGCTGTCCGCAGGTCATGCGCGGTGGCGAAAGATCTGTTGTCCACAAGAATCTCTGAAAGCAGCGAGAGCGCGAGCTTCTCGTCATCCGATAGCCCGTCCCACGCGTAGATCATCTGAGGCAGCGGATTATCGACGATCTCCGCGATCACCTGTTTGAGGTCTGCGACGGTAACCCAGTTCTGACGGTGCTCGTTCATGTAATCGACTATGTTCTGGCAGATGACCTGCGTGTAAAAGGGCTGCCCGGCCGTCAGGCGATAAATCTCTTCAACCGTGCCGCGCCCGAAGACTACGCGCCCTACGACGGGCTCTGTGACAAGGCGCATGCAGTCCTTCTCCGACAGGAAGCTGACCTTGCGAAAGAGCGAACGGCGCAGCAGCTCGCGCCAGTATTTCTTGTCGCGCTCTTCGAGCCGCCGAGAGCCTGTGAAGATAAAAGCGAGCCGCTCTTTGTTATCCATCAAACCCGCAAGGTATGTGAACAGCTCGGATGAGAGCTTCCCTTCGTCAACCTTCGCTTCCATCAGCTCGTACTCGTCTATCAAGATGAGCAGCTCGCGGTCGCCTATCGCCGCAAGCACTTCGTCGAGGAAATCTAAAAAGAGCGGGTAAGGGTTGCGCCCGTCAAACACGGGCACGCTCACAACCGGAGCCTGCTGCGCACTCGATGCCGCGCCGCCGGTCGAAGCCAGGACTGCCTGCCCGACTCGGACCCCCGAAGCGGTCACGGCTTCGGCAATCAACCGGCATATGCGCGCAAAGAATTCCGAGTCCGAAGCGATCACCATCTCCTGCATATCGACAAAGACGGGGATGAACCGCTCACCCAGCCGCCCGTTCAACACCTGGTAAAGGATAGAGCTTTTACCGACCCGCCGCTCGCCGCAAAAGACGATGACGACCCCCTGGTTGACGTTTTCAAGCTTTGTGCGAACGTAGCGGAAATCGTCTTCGCGCCCGTAAAACATATTCTCGCTGCGAATGGGGTTTCCGACTATGTAAGGGTTCGGCTCGATTGGCACAAAGCTGCGAAGCTCTTTCGGGAGCACGTATTCGCGGTCACGTATGCGCCGGGCGGCAATTGTGCTCGCCACTATCAGCCCGACAAGCGCGAGGGCAATCGTGTAGAACCACCAACGCTGCCAGAACGGGGCGGCGACCCTGAGCGACACCGAAGCCACGGGCGCGCCTTCGCCGTAAAGCTGGTAGAGGTCACGATTGAGCGAGATCAGCTGAAAGGTGTAGTTCCCCGAATCTATGCCGAACAGCGACACCTCGCGCATGGCCTCTTGCTGGACAGGCAGCAGGGTCCATCGCTGGTCGCCCTGTTCCGGGTTTATGCGGTAAAGATACCTGACCTGCCCGTTCATGCTCACGGCCGTGAACCTGAACGTCAGTCGCTGCCGACCGTAGGAGAGGTCGTGCGGGCCGGAGCCGGTCGCCGCTTCGGCCGAGCCGTCTACTTCAAGAGCGACCTGCGATTGAGGGGCTACGCGAACGGGCGCATGGCGAACAGCGCCCCCCGATGTCGCTATCCATATCCGCCTCTGGCTGTCTTCAAAGATCGAGTTGATACGGCTGCCGCTGAGCGCGTAGGAGTCGCCGGAATAGATTGTCGAGACGATGTTGTCGCCAAACTGCGCAAACTTCTTTACCTGCCCGTCGTCGGTCCCTACCCACAGGTAGCCGTCGCGGTCGACAAAGATTGTGCTCGCCGCATCGCCGTCAAGAGTCGAGAAGGCGGAAGTGTTTTGCACGCTCGCATTATAAAACTGGACACCGGCTCGCGTAGCCACTACGAGCCGGTGGCGGTAGGCGGCGATCCACCGCGCGTCGTTATCGGCAAGCCCCCTTGCGGTGTCGATCAGGTCGGTTTCGCCGGTGCGCGGGTCCATGCTCACGATGCCGCGAGACGTGGCGAACCAGACCACCCCGTCTTCGGCCTCGAACACGTGGCGCACATCGAAGCTGTCGAGCTTGTCGAGAGGGCGAATCTCGCCCGCTTCAAACAGGCTCGCGCCAGCCGACGTAGCGAAGATCATGCGCGCCCCGCCTTCTATGCTCGTGACCCAGTGAACGTTGTTCGAGGCAAGCCCCTTGCTCTCGTTGAACTGGCTGAGTATCTGCCCGCTCAGCCGGAACGCCCCCTGCTCTGTCGCAAACCACGGGGCCCCGCTTTGATCGAAAGCCACCGCGCGAACCCCTATGCCCGAACGAAGCCTGTCGGACTGGACGAACCGCTCGCCGTCGAGCCTGGATACCCCTGAGGATGTCAAAAACAGCAGCCCGCCGCTGTTTTGATCGTCGTACTCGATGACCGCGCGCACGTCGTTATCAGATAGCCCGCG
This sequence comes from uncultured Clostridia bacterium, assembly GCA_964615905.1. Classification (GTDB taxonomy): domain Bacteria; phylum Acidobacteriota; class Blastocatellia; order UBA7656; family UBA7656; genus DATLMR01. The sequence goes on along the minus strand of CAZTUB010000002.1, from coordinate 279,465 downwards.
ACTCGTCGTAAAAGCGACGAAGCTGTAGTAATCGGCCTGAACCGCGCCGTTGTTGGTCCCGAACCACACGTTACCTTCGCGGCCGGTAAAGATTGCCGCCACGCGGTCGCGGTCGAGAGAGCTTATGCGCTGAGAGACGCGGTGCGCCGGGTCATAAATCAGCGCGCCGCCCGACGCGAGCGCAAGCCACATCCGCCCGCTTGAGTCCTGGCCAATCGCGAGCACGCCCGACGATATGGAAGAATCCGCAGCCTCTGCGGTCGAACCAGAAGGCCCCGGCAAAGCGACATCCGTGACGCGGGCGCCGTCAAAGACCGATACGCGGCGCTCTGAAGCAAACCAGACGTTGCCCGACGCATCGACAAAGACGCGATTGACCGCCGAGGGCTGCTCGACGGCGGGCACGCTTCTCTGCGCCGAGGGCGTCGAGCGCGACGAGGCTCCTGCTCGCGCCGCCGGGTCGCGCTGTTCTGCGGCGGCCGGTTCCGTATTGCCGCGCAACCGCGCTTCGTCGAAAGCCGTAATCTTGCCGTCTTCCAGGATCATCAAGCCGCTCGCCGTGGCTATCCATAACCGCCCGCTCTTGTCTTCTGCGACCCCGCGCACGTCGTTCGACAAGAGCCCGCGCGACTGGTTGAACAGTGTGAACGCTCTCCCGTCGAATTTGAACAGTCCGTCGGCGGTCGCAACCCAGACGTTTGATTGAGAGTCCAGAAATATCTGGAGCGCGTGCTGGCCGTCGAGCGCCGTGCCGACTTCGGTTCCTGCCTTGGTTATCTGTCGCACGCCTGTGGGTGTGGCAAGCCAGATCGTGCCGCCTGTATCTTCGGCAATCGAGCGTATATCTTCGCCGCCGAGCGAAGCGTAACGAGAGCCCGCCGAGGCTGACGACGTGAAATCTGTGCCGTTGAACCTGGCCAGACCTTTGTCCGTGCCAAGCCATATCCAGCCTTCGCTGTCTTGAAAGACCGCCTGGACATTCTTTGAAGGCAGGCTCGGCACCGTGTAACGCGTCGCGGACTTTTCGTTGATAGGGATGACGGGCGCGACCAGGAGCTGAAGCGGGAGGTCCGTGGTCAAATCCGACGAGATGAATACCTCGGTCCGCTTCTCTTCATACCCGCGCAGCGCGGCTGTCAGTTGATAAGGGCCGGGCGAGAGCCTGCCGAAGTATGCGTCGCCCCCTTCGTCTGTGGTCGTGCGCGCGGCGACCGCCCCCGGCCCTCCGCGATCCTGCGTCGCGAGCGTCACGACCACACCGCGAAGCGGCTGGTTGCTCGCGTCGACGACTGCTACGCGCAGGGACGAGGCCGTCAGCCTTATCACAGGGTTGAGCACTTCGTCGGGTCGCGCGACGGTGATGTTGACCCGGCCTTTACGAAACCGCGCGGCCTCGGCCGTGATGCGGTACTCGCCCGGCTGTAGCCCGCGAAATTCGAAACGGCCGTCGGCCTGTGTCAACGCGATTGAAGAGAACCCCGTCGAGGTTATGGCTACCCTTGCGTCGGCGACGGGCGCTCCCCTGTCATCTTGTATCGTGCCGATGACGCTCGCGCCGCTCGGCTGAGGCTGTGGAGCGGGTGGAACCTGGCCACTGGCGGCGACTGCGAAAGCAATGGCGATAAACAGGCAGACCGGCCATAGCCTGTTTCCGTAGCGATCTTTTATGGTGTTGAAGCGACTGAGCATGCTGGATATAAACGAAGGCACTTATGCATAGATGCCGAACTCGCGTGTGAGGATTCCCTGAATTCGGAGTATACACGCGCCGCCTCGTCCGTATCAAGATTTGGAACCGTAAACCATGAGGCGTGAACCGTGAACCGTAAACCGTGACAAGAGGGAGGGACCGACCAAACTCCACTCCGGTCTTTCTTGTCACTTGTCACTTGTCACTTGTCACTGTTTACCATTCTCTGACTTGTCACGGTTTACGGTTCACGGTTCACGCCTCGTGGTTCACGCCTCGTGGTTCACGGCCCCGGCCGGTTCGAGTTGTTTACGCGATTGCTTGCGAACGTACATAGCGCCGTCTGCTTCCTCGATAGCCTGCTCTACCTTGCCCATCGATGAGAAACAGGCGAGGCCGTAGGAGACTATGAGCGGCACGGGCGAACTGGCCCCCGGAAGCCGCGTGAGCGCGAGCGCGGCGTTTAGTTGATCGACGCGGAGGCGCGCATCGCGTTCCGTGATGTTCAAAAGCAGTATCAAGAATTCATCGCCGCCCCATCTAAACAACAGGTCGTCTGCGCGAATCACGCCCCGGATCGCCTTCGCAACTTCGCGGATCGCGGCATCTCCCGCGTTGTGGCCGAAGCGGTCGTTTATCGGTTTCAGATTGTCCATATCGACCACTACTACGCAGCCCGACACATTAGCCGCGGGGCCCTGCCCGGTTTCAAGCAGCGAGTAGAAACCGTGCCGGTTGAGCGCCTCTGTCAGAGGGTCTACGCGCGCGAGCACCTCAAGCCTGTCGCGAGTGGCGACAAGCTCGCGGTTCGAGTCCTCGACTTCGCGCCGCACATCCTCCATCACAACCATAACCACGCCGAACTCAAGCATGATCTCAAGGATCAGATCGTAAATCGACGTATACCTGAGATAGCCGCCGAAGTCAGCGCCCGTCGCTTCGACGTAACTGAAGATAGGGATGTAGTGGAGAAAATCGAGCGCGAGCAGCGTAAGCGCCGCCATCATCAGCCGAAGGCCCGGGCTGATATGAGCGCAGCGGCGCAGCGGCAGGAGCGTGTGCACAGAGAGCGCAAAGAGCACGGCCATGACCGCAGCGTGCGGTATGAACAATATATCGAACGAGCTTGAAAGATGCGGCAGGATGAATGCCAGGCAAGCGCCCGCGCCAAGCAACCTCAGGTCTCGGCTCGTAAGCCTGAAGCCTGAAACGTAATTGCGACAACCGGCGATATAGAGATACCCGAACGCATACTCGCCCAGAAAGTAAAGCGGCAAGAACAGCTTCTGCAATTCAGGCACCCGAAACGACACTATGAGAGACGAAAGCGCCAGCGCCATGCAGCCCCAGGCGACCGTCCAGTATTCGAGAAAGCCGCGCCTGATCGACCGCGTAATAAAATATGAGAGTATGGTTAATAGGTATATGCCTGCACATTGGATGGTCAGTCCAATGATGCTTTGAATCTCCACTGATTCCATAGGCATCCGTCCTGTAGGAATAACGTCCCGGCTCTCGCAGAGCCTGGCGAGAACCCGCGCTATGAAGGCTGTAAGCTGTCTGATCTGCTCCGGGGCTTTCCGGCGGAAGGGATGGCCAGATACGCAGAGCTTGCAAGATGGCTTAACGGCAATGCGCCATTCTGCACTTTATCAGCGACGAAAGGGGCAAAGCTTTCGATACGGGCTAGGATAATAATGCAAGGGTCGGCTGTCAACAGTTGTTTCTTTTTGCCGGAGCGGTTCGCGTTTAAGACCGGCCCGGCTCAATTGCCTTCGATATAGGGGCGCGATTGGACTATGTAGAGCGTGCCGCCTTTGTAAAGCCATTCGATGTCTTGATCTCGCCCGCCGAAGACCCGCTCTATTGCGAGCGCCGCGCGGGCGAGCCGCCTGACCATCTCGTCCGTAAGCACGGCCCTGCGCTCTTCGACCTTGACCTCTTTGACGCCGCCCTGCTCGTCGAAGGCGAGCATAGTATCTTCGTCCGAGCGTGTCAGCACCTGGATCGTGCCCGCGCGCGGCCGAAAGATAACCTGCTCAGGCACGCGGCGGCCTTCGACCACCTTTATGCCGAGCCCGCGTTTCGCGTTGATATAGACGGCTGCTTTCGACTCTTTATCAAACGGGTCGGCGGTAATGGCCACGCCCGCGCTGTCCGCGTTTATGCCTTCCTGAATGAGCACCGCGGGGTATACGCCGAAATGGTTCATGCCAAAGCTTTCACGCGCCTCGTATGCCTCGTAATTCCAAACGCTTGCCCAGACGGTCTTGATCGCCTCCACCATCTGCTCGTCAGTGCGGACGTTCGGGACGGTCGTGTAAAGGCCCGCGCCGCTGAAATTCGGCAAATCTTCGGCATTCGTCGAGCTTCGCACGAAAACGCCCTTCCCGCCGTATTCGCCGTGAAATTTTTCAAGCACCGCTTGCTTGAACGAATCATCGAGGCGACCGGCTTGAATCCACTCGCGAATCTCCGCGAGCCGCTTCTTGCGATAAACAGGGTCATGAACGAACCGGTCCTCTTCGACCGCCGAAGCTATCCGTTCTTCGAGATCGTTGCGGAGGATGAATTGATGGTAGTAGTGAAAAGGGACCGTGAACCCGCGCGGCACGATGATGCGAGCAAGCCGCGCGGCCGCCATCTCGCCCAGGTTAGCGGACTTTGCGCCGAATCGCCGCGCGTCGCGCGCGCGCTGGTCTTTGAGGTCCGCAAGCACTCTGTAGCTGAGATCAGCAGGCGGGGTCACGGCGTCGGCGCGCTTGATCCACTGCTTTCTGAGCTCCTGCGCCTCGCGGGGGTCGGCAAGAGCAAGCGTGTAATCGTTCTCGCGCACCTCAAGCTTTACGTACTTGCCTTCGAGCTGCTTGAAAAGTTTTTCGGCGTTCTTGATCTGCGCGTTCGGGATCGACCAGGACTTTGCAAGCAGGTTTGCATGTGAAAGCGGCGAGCCGCCTTCGGTCGTGATGATCCCGGATAACGGCGTCAGTTGAACGGGCATCTCTTTAAAGATGACGATCTGGTTGCGGTCGATCACCATATCGGGAGTGAGCCGGTCGATTATCCGCAGTTGCCCCAGGCCGGAGCCGAGATTGAGCGGCTGGTACTCCTGGTCGCGCGCCAGTTCTGCGGCCGTGAGCATAGGGATGCCGGGCTTGGCCATCTTGTTGTTTTCAGCGACGACCTCCTCCTGCGCGAGCGAGTTCGGCTTGAACGCAAGCGGCGCAAAAAAGCTTTTGCTCAGCGCCGCGTGCGCTTCGTTTATCAAACGGGCGGTGAGCTTATCGCCTTCCCAGAACTCGTATGTAAACTTGCCGACCGCGCTCTGAAAAGCGATTGTGCCGAGAAGAAACCGGCGGTCGCTCTTCAAATAGTTGTTCTCATAAAAAGCGCGGCCGCGCTCAAGCGACAGATAGCTGGCGTTAACGAAATCCTTGTGGAACTGGTAGACCTTCGAATTGACGTAGTAGACGCGCCCCTGCGCGCGCCGGTCGATAACGAACATGACGTGAGGCAGCGCATAGAATCGCCCGCGATAATAGACGCGAGCAAACCTGTCAAAGTCGGCTCGCGACGACAGTTGCGCCGCGTGACGCGCATGATGGCCCTGCGTAGCCTGCCTCTTCACAGCCGGGCTCTGATTCGCCGCCCGCTTGCTCGGCCTTTGCGATGCGCTGGCCGTGACGACAGAAGCGCAGGCAATACAGAGGGAAATAGAGAAGATCAAACCGCAGCGCACTCTTTTCACGCGTCTACCCTCCCGGCTTATCGGTTGCTCGATAATTCTATAGGAACTCGGCCTCTGCATCCAGCATGCGGTATCCGGTTGATTATGAAAGATGGGACGCGTGGCAGGCTCTAGTCTCCGGGGCGGAGCGCTTTGACACCCAGGTATGTCAGCCTGATATTTGTCATTCGATGGGGAGTATTATCATTGCCTTTTGTTATCAAAATGCCGCCGATCAATCTCTTTTCCCTCATCAACAGGAGGTAGTCGAGTATCTCGCCCATTTCAGAGAGGTGTTTCAGATGATCGTTGTGCACGGGCAGGACTCCCTGGCTCAGGCAACTGTCTATCTCCTGTAAAATGGCGTGAATCAGCCCTTGATCGGGCGTTCGCAACTCAACATTTTTACCCTGGTGATTGACCGGACTGCCGATAGCCGGGATGCCCGCGCCTTCGCTTATAAGGCTGATCTTCATGTTACTTCTCGCGCTTTCAGAGCCTCGTCGACCTGTAGCTCAACTGCTGTCTTTGTCTCTCCCGTCACTTCAGAGATTTCGCGAATCAACAGAACCCTTGCCCGGTCCAGCGTTCGCAGCTCGCCGAGCGATAACGTCTTGCTTGCGCTTAGCTCTGTCAATGACTCGATGACTTCGGCCAGATCGAAGGCAGAGCCTGAGCTGAACAGTTTCAGGTTGTAATCGGTGCGCTGCCTCCAGTTGCCTGCAATAGCGGCTGTCATCGTCAGCCTTCTGAGCAGTTTCGGGATCTCGGACTTGTCAAGGAGGTGCCGCATCCCTATGGCCTGGGCTTTATCTACGGGGACGTACAGCTCGCCCGCATCGCCGAGGACAACCAGATGATAGAAGTTCATCGGGCTGCCGTTGACGTCTCGGTTTACGATGCGGCCAATAAGGCAAGGCCCCTGCCTCGGATAAATCACCTTGTTTCCAACGGCCATTTCCATTCGAATTTACTCCCTTCGCGAACCCGATTCCGGCCCCGATTTAACGATACGCCTAATTGTGATTAAGCGCTGTTCAATATTGGACAGCAATCGCTCTTTACGGGGCGTATAATACGACCTGCCATAGCGTAACACCCGGCTGGCGGTCTACGCCTGAGCAGGCATTATGATTGAAAATAACCCCGACACAGACCTGTTCAAAAACAGGTGCGCGACTCGCTAAACAGATTCCTTGTGTCAGGTTTCTTTATCGTTTAAGCACGGACCCGCTGCTCGGCCCACTCAGAGTTTAATTTAAAAGTTGTTCAATAAAGGACAGCAACAAATACACGGTCCGGCTAGCATGGCCTTAAATCAGGTTATACGAGCAAGCTTTACGACAACGCATTGAGGATATGGCTGAAGCAGGAGGACAATATGGCAGGAAATATTGGTGTCAAAAGCAAACAAGAGCGGATTCTCTACATCGAGGATCATAAAGACTCTCGTGAAATGCTGGCGGAGATGCTTGGCTACTCCGGCTACACAGTTGCGACGGCGAACACATTGGCCGACGGTTTAACAATGGCGCGGCTTGAGCAGTTTGACCTGTACATACTCGACAGCAGGTTTCCCGACGGCACAGGCGTCGATCTTTGTCGCCGGATTCGTCTGTTTGATCCGAAAACCCCGATCATCTTCTTTTCAAGCGCAGCCTATAAACATGACATCGAAGCGGGAATCGCTGCCGGAGCACAGTCTTATCTGACCAAACCTACCGGGATATATCTTATCGGTGGGGTGATTTCAAGGCTGCTCGCCGGTGTCAGTCAAATACAAGTACCTGCGAACATAGGAAACACCAGCCTGAGACTGGATCAGTCGTGTCAAGGGTAAGCTAGCGCAGCCGAATTCACGGGTGAGCCAGAGGCTGGGTGTTTACTAGGATTATAGTTTTTCGATAATCTCTCTGATTGACATCGCGCTGTAGGGCGAGTCGAGATTGCCGTAGAAAGCAAACGAGTGTGGATAGAACGCCTCCAGTACGTCCTTCGCGTCGCCGGTCCTGGTGAACATGGCGCTGACCGTCTTTGAGTCCCCGTACCAGACATTCCCCACCACGACGTTCTCGTTTTTTGGCACGAGGTTGACCTTTATCCGCTTCTCTTTTTCAAAAGTGAAGGGCAGCACTTTGATGTCATTATCCTGGTTCCACGCCATGAGGCTTGAGAAGTCGCCCTTCAGCCCCGCCCTCAACGAAGTTAATGTAGGCAGCCGGAATATCTCGCGCAGGCGCTTGTAGGTCGCTTCGCAATTCTGCGTGCCTTCGCTTCTAATTGTGCTCTTATCAGGTTCTACTGTATACCACATAGCTTATATACCCAGGGTTCAAGAAGCGCTGCTGCAATCAGCGGGACCTCGGACGTATAGAGATCGCTTCTGCATCGGTGGAGTCGCGTTTGAATGCGAGGTAGCCCGCCGTCAGGACCACTAACAGAATCAGCGGTATCATTGTCCAGACGTACCAGGGCAGATTGTTTGCATCACGCCCGCCGACAGTCAATATAAGAAACGGCCCTGTCACCGCCGCTATGATCCCCATCAGCACCGCCGTCCGTGTGATTGAGCCGGAAGGGACCGGGGTGAGTTTTCGTACTACGCTTTCGATAGACATACTGTGCCTCCTGCTGGTAAAGCCTTGCTTTCAGGCTCTGTGAAATCCCAGGAAAGCTGAGAAAAGAGCTAGCCAGGCCCTTGTTCTCAGCCACCCGGAGTGGGCGATCAGAATCGAGTTTTATCTCGGATTCTCTCAGCCCTCAATAAAGTTAATCCCGTCGCGAGCCGTTGTAGCCTGCCGGGTTCTTGAAATCGTTCTTGGGCTTGGCGTCACTCACTTTTAGCGGCTGCCCGTGCAGGTCCTGTCCGTTGAACTTGCCTTTGGCCGCGTCCGCCGTCTCTCTCGAATTCATCTCGATGAACCCGAAGCCTTTTGAGCGGCCCGTGTCGCGGTCAGTTATAACCTGGCAAGATTCGACCACGCCGACCTCGCTGAAAAGAGTGTTGAGTTCCTCGCTGGAGGTTTCGGTCGAGAGATTTCCTACAAACAATTTAGCTGACATTTAGTTGTCCTTTCGGTAAAAGTTGAAAGCAGGCCAAGCGGTTCGCAGGAACGGTTGCAGGCGGAATCGATTGACATCCCGAAAACTTTCGGGAAGGGCTTCTAACGGGTAAACGATTGTCCGCTCTCCGGGCGATTGATGATCCGGGCCACGTTTGACCCTGACCAATCTCCGTTATTTGCCGGAATGCGGAGTTACGACGAGACGGCAGGCAAATCTGCCGTCTCTGACTCAGACCTAAGCCACTGCGGTGGCGACTTTGTGGAACGTTGAGTTGGAAAGCTCAAAGGTCTCCGATGTGGGATTCCCTTCTACAAGCTTCGCCAGGAGCTTCCAGACTTCAGGATACGTCGTTCGGCTGTATGCTTCCGAATTCTCTTTCGTGTCCCATATGCTGATGGCCAGAGCTTCGTTGCGTTCGGGCGCGACAAAGATCATCGCGTCACGGAACCCCTTCTGTTTGCGAAGCATAGGAATAATCTCGTTCTGGTTGAGAAGTGTGAACTCCGGCCCGCAATTCGGCTTGAGTTTCAGAGTTACATTGCGTGTAAACATTATTAGCTCCTTTGAAATGTGAGCTGTTGGATTCAGATGGACTGGATCATTCCAGAGAAGCTGAAAAAGAGAGTGAGCTATTCCTCGGTTCACAAGAACAATAGCACCCGGCCGGGGCTTTGTCAAACCGGCCGGGTGCTATAACTCCTGAAAAATCAATTAATTCCGTCGTCCAGGCCGCGCGTCCCAGCCAGGTCAACGACTTACCGTTGCCGCCGTTTCAATCAAGCCGGGGCGGCCCCTGCTTTATTCGCGCCATCAGCTTATCGCCGGATAGATTCATAGTGCTTTCCATCCACCACGTAGCGCCTGCTTTAGCAAACGGGCGAACCTTTTTGACGGCTTTCTCGGGGTTGTTGCCGGGCGTGTCACCCCCCACGATAATATCGAACGGGGTCGGGCTGTCGCGGCGCTCGTCGATGAATTGCTTCATCGCGCTGACCTCTTCGGGCGTCACGCGCTTCATGCTCTTGTACTTCTGCGGGATGATCCCGTCCCAGTTGACCACGCGATTCATCGATTTCTGTTTGTGCCATACGCCGACGACCCAGACGGGTATCCTTGGCGACTGGACAGGCACGGGGACCATGCTCATCTCGTCTACCTGATAATGTCTGCCTTTGAAGCTGACAGGCTTCCCCTTCCATAGGCCGTCGATGACCGCGAGCCCTTCATCGAGCATCTCAGCGCGGACCTTGAGGTCGAGCGCCTCGCCTACCTTGAAGAACCCGCCGTCGTCGTTGGCCGCTCCAAGCCCGACGCCGAGCGTGAGCCGCCCGCCCGAAAGGTGGTCAAGCGTTACGGTCTCGCGCGCAAGCTTCCACGGCCGCCGCCTCGACACAGGCGTGATCATAGTCCCTATCCGAATGCGCTCTGTTCGCACAGCCATGGCAGCCAGCGTGACCCACGGATCGAACCAGGGAAAGTCCGGCATGCCAGGGATTCCTATCGCCATCGCGTCCGCGACAAAGACGCCGTCCCACCCCGCGCTTTCGGCCTCCTCGGCCAGGCCGCAGATCGTGTGCACATCGCCGCCGTCGATAACGAACCCGTATCTCATATCACGCTCCTTTCGTTTGCCAATCTTTTTCGCCTTGACCGAGTATCGACAACTAATCCTGACACCTGATGTCATATTTCTATGATAAAGTCGAAATAACCTGGGAGAGAGCGAGGGGAGAGATTATGAGGGCTGACAGGCTGGTTTCGATCATGTTGCTTTTGCAGGTCAACAGGCGAATCACCGCGCGCGAGCTATCGCGGCGGCTCGAAGTCTCCGAGCGGACGATTCACAGAGACATGGAGTCGTTGAGCGCGGCCGGGATACCCGTCTATGCCGAGCGCGGGTGCTCGGGCGGATGGGCGCTCGTCGAAGAGTACAACACGAATCTCACGGGGCTGAGCCTGCCTGAGATACAGGCGTTATTTGTGGCAGGCCCGTCGCGGGTGCTCGCAGACATAGGGCTTGAAAAAGCCGGGGACGCCGCTTTCATAAAGCTGCTGGCCGCGCTCCCTTCTATCCATCGTAAAGACGCTGAGTACATGCGCCAGCGCGTATTCATAGACCCGACGGGATGGAATCGGGCCGACGAGGCTTTCCCTTCGCTTTCGACCATACAGGAGGCGGTCTGGCAAGAGCGCAGGCTGGTTATCACATACCAGCGACTCGAATGCGACCCGCTTGTGCGCGAGGTGGACCCGCTGGGGCTCGTGGCAAAAGGGAGCGTCTGGTATCTGGTCGCGGCCGCCGATGACGAGATTCGCAGCTACAGAGTATCTCGCGTGATAAGCGCAGAGATTCTAGACGAGCCTTCGGCCAGGCCGGAAGGGTTCGATCTGGCCGGGTACTGGGAGCAATCGACCGCCAGGTTCAAACAGAACCTCCCGCGCTATCAGGTGAAGGTGCGCGCGAGCCCTCGCGCTTTGCTCTTTATGCCTTACGCCGGAAGGTTCGCAAAGATCGAGCAGACCGGATCACCCGATAAAGAAGGCTGGGCTGAAGTGGTTGTCCGCTTCGACGTTGAAGAGGTCGCCTGCGAGTACGTGCTCAGCTTTGGCTCGCAGATGGAGGTGCTTGAGCCCGCAAGCCTGCGCGAGAAGGTGATAGCGATGGCGCAAGGCGTGATCGATTTTTACAAGCGACCTGGGGAGTGACAAGTGACAAGTGACAAGTGACAAGAAAGAAGAAAACTCGAAGCTGCGCTGACCGTTCCCTCCATCTTGTCACTTGTCACTTGTCACTTGTCACTTGTCACGGTTTACGCCTCCACCAGTTGAGAGGTGCATTGGGGGCAGCGCGTAGCCTGCGCGGGGATGCTTGAGAAGCAGTAGCCGCAGGCCTTCACCGCTGGCGGGAGTTCATCAGGCTTGCGCTTCATGCGGTTCATGGCCTTGACGATCAAGAAGATCACGAAAGCGATGATGAGAAACTCGATCACGGTCTGTATGAACTGGCCGTAGTTGATCGTGGGCAGCTTGGCGGCCTTGGCTTCGGCAAGCGTAGCCGGGTTGCCTCGAAGCGCGAAGAACATGCTTGTAAAATCTATCCCGCCCGTTAACATTGCGATTGGCGGCATCAGGATATCGTTGACGACCGAAGTGACGATGCTCCCAAACGCAGCGCCGATGATGACCGCGACGGCCAGGTCTACCACGTTCCCTCTTGCTATGAACTCCTTAAATTCCTTCAGCATCCTGAGTCTCTCCTTAACGGCGAATTTGTCTGGCTATTATCTACAAATACCACCGTCATAGAAAGTCAGGCGTACCGGAAAAGGAGAGGCCGTCTGAAGACTCATCCTTTGCCACCGGCAGGGGAAAAGATCGAGTCGTCGATTTTGGTGTTGTGTTTGACCTCCGTGATCTTGCGGCCCCAGCTTCTGCCGGGCATAGACCAGCGGATAAAGAGAGGCAGCCTTATGCCGTCCACCTCTTTATAATCCTCATAGTCCGTTTGCAGGGGGAACAATCCGAGCGCAGTCTTGAACTCTCTACTCCTGCGGACAAGCAGGCCTGTCTGCGCGTCGAAATATAATCTTTCGGCAAGCCCGCGACGCGACGCCGCCGCAACGACAAATGCTTCACGGTCACCAATCATCGACTTGCCTTCGACAACCATCTGCGGGTAGAGCTCTCTCAGTTTTATCTCGCCGTAGAACTCTGCATCGCGTTCTAACTCGGCTAACTCCTCTTTGCTTATCTGGCCCTCTCCCTGGCTGCTTTTGGCCCAGCCTCTTACCCCGTCGAACCCTCTTCGAAAGACGATGTCCGGGTAGCTCGTCACCACCAGCAGTTTGTTAGATGCCGACTGGTACACCTCTTCCGGCACGAGCACGCCGTCCGCGCCTACGCGGGAGCCTTTCATCACCCTTGTCGTGACCTTCATGAGCGCGGCTTTGCCGCCCACGGCCTGCTCGTACCTATCGATCAACTGCTCGATGCTCGGCATCGCCGTATCTGTCTTCGCGCCGGTCGCGGAAGCTCTTTGCCAGAGATTTACGCCCACGGGCGTTACGGCCACAGGCTTTGGCTGGCCTCTATGGCAGGTATAGCAATTGATCGCGTCCTTGCCGCCAAAGGTCCCTTTGTTGAGATCAAAGACCATCTGCATCATTCTTCGGGCAGCCAGTTTGGCGGGTCTATCATCCTTGTCAAACTGGTTGGTGTGACAGTGACTGCACCGGACTCCGAGCGAAGCGGTCAGCACCGCCATGATCTGTTGCAACTGCGATGCGGGGAGTCCTTTCAAGACCTGAATATTTTTGAAGACCTGCTCGGTTGTCTTCTCCTGATCTTGCGGAGTTGAAGCGGCGCTTCTGGCAAGCGGGCTCATACAGAGACCGGAGAAAAGGATTGCCGTAACGAGTTGAACTCTCTTTTTCATTCGCGCTTCCTTTCGTCTTTAGCTTATCTTGTCGGCGCGGAACTCTTCTTCCGGCTCGCGGTAGAAAAGGTGCGTGGCCTGTCCTCGTTCGTCGGTGATGAATTCGACCTCACCATAATGCATCTTGGTAAAGAACCGCGTTTTCGATTGAGGAAACAGCTCGTCCTGCATATCCCTGATTTCGCTTATCAACCTTTCGCCTACCCTCTTCACGGTGAAGGTAAGACCGGCCGGGAGCTTGCGCCTCTCAAGATGCGCCGGGTCTATTCGGTATTGCCCTGCGTATCCGTCATAGATCGCCGGGTTTACTTTCTTAACCTCCTTGAGGCACTTCTCAAGCGTCACGTAGCTGAAGCGGCGGACAAATCCGAGTCCTTCGTTGAGCGAGAGCATGGGGCGGTTCGCGTGATGATTGAGCGCGCGGATTATGCGAAACCCTCGCTCGCTCGCGTACTCGACCGCGCGCATCTTCAAAGCGGTTGCGACCCCTTGCCGACGGCGCTCTCTTACCACGCCCGTAAACCCGCTGATGACGCCGCAGTCTGTTTCGTCAATCACACGAAGGTCTGTAATCCCGACATATCGGTCCGAATCCTTTGCGATGAAGCAGGCGTCCGCGAGAAAGCCTCTCCGCGAGAGCCATCGCGCCACCGTGTCGAGAGGGACCGGCGCGAAGTCTGTGCGACCGGGCTCGTCTGCCATAACAAGATTCAGTAATTCGTGGACGCGGACAAGGTAATCGGGGTTCGTCGCGCGCTCCTGTGCAAGCGTAGTAATGATTATGCCGCGCGCTCGAAGCTGCTCAGCAATGGACACGGCCCCGTCAAGTTTCGCCTCAGCGACCGTCAACCTTAAATCCCACACTCTGCTTGTCTCTTCAAAGCCGCGCGCTTTGAGGAAATCGGACGTGGCGGTGAGATGTGCATAGTTGCGGTGAAAGACCGTGACGGCCTCGACCTCGCGCAAGTCTTTCATCAAACGGTCTAGCAGCATATCGCCGACGCCGTTTTCCAGACGGCCCGGAGCCGCTACAAGAAACAACCTGTAGTTTGGCAGGAATATCGTCTGCTCAATCGAGCCGTAACCGAGAATCTGACCTGTCTCGGCGTGCTCGCCGACATAGTGGCGGCGTATGTAACGGCGTTCGTCAAAACGCAGGCGGTCACGCAGCCAGCTCTCGTCGTCCGCGCGAAAAGCCGTGTCGAGCGAATAGGCAATCGAAGTGACGGGCTTCCAGTCCTCGGCGGCAAACGGGCGGAGTCGTGCCTGGACCTGCTCGGCGAAGGCCGTATGGCGGGAAGGGCGATGCTCTTTCAAATTCTTTTTAAGCATTTCAACCAGTCCTTCCTTCATCCTTCGCCTGGCGGAGAAGAGCCGTTTGGCGACGGTCGCAGCCTGCAACTCAAGAAACTCGCTTATGTCGTTCTGCGAATACCCGTCTATATAAAAGAGCGTCGTGACCATTCGCTCGTGGTCCGGAAGCGCGCGGATAGCCGAAATCACAAGCTCGGCAAGCTCAAGCTTCTCGGCTACGGCCTCCGGGCCGGGGTCGGTTGAAGCAACGTTGAGCCCTGCTTCAAGCGGCGCGACCTTTAACCGCTTCCCGCGCGTGACGCGGTTGCACTCCGTCAGCACAACCCTCTTGAACCAGCCGGGAAAGGCCCTGGGGTCTTCCAGTTGATCGAGCTTCTGCCAGGCGGTAATGAAGGCTTCCTGCGCGATGTCCTCGGCAAGATAAAAGTCGTGCAAGAAGGCATAGGCGCAGGCGAACGCCATATCCTGAAAGCGAGCTACTATCTCGGCAAATGCCTGATGCCTGCTTGCAAGCGTGGCTTCCGAATCGAGGACGCCTGCGATAAGCGCGTGAGTGTCTTTCAAACTGAAACTCCTATTGACCAGCCTTCTCTTTATAAGAGCCAGTGTAGCGATGAAATATTACCGCGCCGAATGAAATTTATTCCGGGAGGGTTTATTCGGGAGCCCTTTCGGGAAGTTATGAGCGATGAGGACTGAGCGGCTGCGCCTGTCTCGGCAACCGGGCCCAGTCCTCAGCCCTTATCATTACTCGTATCGCAAGGCGGTCATCGGATCGACTTTCATAGCACGGCGCGCGGGGATGTAGCTCGCCAGCAACACGACGGCTACGAGCAGCAGCGATATTGCTATGTACACGACAGGGTCTGTCGCGCTGACCCCAAACAGCAGGCTCGACATCAAGCGAGTCAGCAACAGTGCCGCGACCAGACCGGCGCTTATGCCGATCAGGGCAACGCTTACGGCCTGTCTCACCACCAGGCTGAAGACGTGGGACTTCTGCGCGCCGAGCGCCATGCGAATCCCGATCTCGTGCGTCCGCTGCGAGACCGAGTAGGCCATCACCCCGTAAAGACCTACGCCCGCGAGCACGAGCGCGACGCCCGCGAACAGACTGAGCAGCGCCATGCTGAATCGCTGCGGCGCGGCGGCTCGATTGTATAGCTCTGCGAGCGTGGTGACGTTCGAAACGGGCTGGTCTTTATCAATCGCGTTGATCTCGCGTTTTGCCGCAGCGACGAGGCCGGTCGTCTCGCCCGTCCTGCTGCGCATCGCTATCGTCGTAGACGGCCAGAACGACGAGCGTTGAGCGTAAGGGACATATATGTACGGGCGCGACTCGTCTTCGAGCGATTCGCTCTTGACGCTGCCGACAACGCCTACAACCGTCAGCCACTCGCGGCCGCCGACCCGCAGGCGCTTACCAATGGGGTCGTCACCGCCGAAGAAGTGCGCAAAGTAGCGGCGCACCATCGCTTCATCGACTATCGCCACCGGCTGCGAGCCCAGACCGTCCTGGTCGGTAAACTCGCGCCCGCGCATCAAAGGGATCTCCAGAGTCCTGAAGTAATCGGGGCTGATAGTGCCGAGGTTTGCCGACTGCCACTCCCCGTCGGCGAGCGGCGGCTGGCCTTCGATCACGAATGCGTTCGAAGCGTCTGCGCCGCTTAGCGGGAGCGAGTAGTTGATCCCGACGGATTCGACATCGGGCAAAGACTTTATGCGGTCGACGGCCTGCCGGAAGAACTCGGCCCGCTTCGAATCTTCACCGTAACGGGCGTATGGCAGCGACACGTCCATCAACGCTACGCCTTCGGGGTTGAACCCCGGATCGACGCGCATCAACTGAGCGAAGCTCTTTATCAACAACCCCGCGCCGACCAGTAACACAAGGGCAAGGGCGATCTCAGCGACCACGAGCGCGTTACGCGTACGGCTGCGCGAATCGGTCGTACCGCGCCCCCCTTCTTTGAGCATTTCGTTGAGGTTCGGCTTTGAAGATGCGAGCGCGGGCACAAGGCCGAAGACTATCCCGGTCGCAAGCGAGGCGGTGAGCGCAAAGGCCAGGACGCGAAAGTCTATACCTTCGGGAGCGATGTGCGAAATCGTCTCAGGGCTTAAAGAGACAAGCAGGTCGGTTCCCCACAACGCCAGCAGGACGCCCGTCCCGCCGCCGATAAACGCAAGTATGACCGACTCGGTCAACAACTGGCGAATAAGCCGCGCGCGGCTCGCGCCCAGCGCCGTGCGGACGGCCAGCTCTTTATAACGCGCCGACGCGCGGACCAGCAGCAACCCCGCGACGTTTGCGCACGCGATCAAAAGGACGAAGATGACCGCCCCCATCAGCACAAAGAGCGCGGGGCGAATATCGCCGGCGATCTGCTCGCGCAACGAAACGACCTCGGTCCCCGATTCGTCAGGCTTGCCGCCGTAGCCTTCGGCTATTCGCCGGGCGATTGTCTGCATCTCGGCCTGCGCCTGCTCGGTTGTGACGCCGGGTTTGAGCCTGCCCACGACCGCGAGGTTATGGTTCCCCCTGTTTTTGACCCTGGCT
This sequence comes from uncultured Clostridia bacterium, assembly GCA_964615905.1. Classification (GTDB taxonomy): domain Bacteria; phylum Acidobacteriota; class Blastocatellia; order UBA7656; family UBA7656; genus DATLMR01. The sequence continues at coordinate 262,676 of CAZTUB010000002.1, read as the reverse complement.
TCGGTCTGCACCAGCGGCGTCCATATATCTGCGCGGGCAGCGAACTTGAAGACGCGCGGAAGGTTCGAGCCTTCCGTAAAACGAAAGTCGTCGGGCAGCACGCCGACGATTGTAAAGCTCGCGTCGTTTAGAGTGATCGACCGGCCGATGACGGTCGGGTCAGCGCCGAATCGCTGCTGCCATAACCCGTAGCTCAACATCACCACGCGGTCCGAGCCGGGCCGCTCTTCTTCAGGCAGGAATGTCCGACCGATGAGCGGCTTCGTGCGGAGCAGCGAAAAAAGATCGGGCGTGGCGCGCACGCCGTTGAGCTTCTGCGGCTCGTCCTGCCCCGTCAGGTTGACGAGCCAGGAGTCGAGCGCGGCCAGGGATTCAAAGAGAGAGTTTTGATCGCGCCAGTCGTAGAAGTCTGCGTATGTAGCCGGGAGCCTCGCCGTCCCAAGCACCTTCGCCGCCTGCTGGCTGGTCTGCCATACCATAACGATCTGTTGCGGGTCTTCGTAGGGCAGCGGCTTCAACAGGACCGTATTTATGACGCTGAAGATCGACGTGCTGGCCCCGATGCCGAGCGCAAGCGCGATGATGGCCACAGCCGTAAAGCCGGGCTTCCTTAACAACATGCGCATCCCGTAACGGAAGTCTTGCAGGAGTATCTCCATAAATCTCTCCTCGGTGATTTTGCAAAGAGTTTATGAAAGCGCTATGCCAGATCAGGCGTCGCTGTAAACCGATGAGGCTTACAGTTTTAGTCGGGCCTGGAGCCGAGCGGTAAATCGGCTGATTGCCCGCTAATGGGATTCGATTGTCCAGATTCGGTCTCGATAATCAGCTATCGTTTTCCTGCTTTGAAGTCGGCTGAGTCTCTTCATTTTGATGAGACGGGTCACTTGCGGAGGGTAGGTCCACGTCAAAACTGTGGTGCTCCTTCTTATGGGGGCTGATGCCGAGCGTCCACGACGGCGGGTCGCTCGCGGGAAAAGTCTCCATCAAGTTGTAGTCGATCTCGGCTTCAGACATTTCGCCGTCAGACGGCTCTTCGTCTTCGTTCGCCGGTTGGTCTTTCGCCTTGGTCATCTCTCCTCCTTCGGTTTAGCTGTCGGGCAGACTCAGACCCCTCACGAGCGCGTATGACCTCTGCGCGATAAGCTATCTGAATGACGGAGCCGCTTCAAGCTACACGTGCGGCTCGCGGCCGCTTGCTCGTTCGCCGTTGCTATCAGGGAACCATCCTGAAACCGAAAGAACCGGTTTCAGGATGGTTCTCAAGATCAGGCGTCTGTCTTGAGCACGACCTTCATGCAGTCGTCCTCTTTCTTCATGAACATGTCGAACCCGCGCGGCGCGTCATCAAGTTTCAAGCGGTGCGTGATGACGAAGCTCGGATCGATCTCCCCGTTCTTTATTCTCTCAAGCAGCGGGCGCATGTAACGCTGGACGTGGCACTGGCCCGTCTTCATGGTCAGGGACCGGTTCATAAAAGAGCCCATAGGGAATTTATCTATAAACCCCGCGTAGACCCCTATGACCGAAACGATGCCGCCGTTTCGGCACGCCATGACGGCTTCGCGCAAGGCGTGCGGCCGGTCCGTCTCCATCATCAGCATAGTCTTGGCGCGGTCGTAAGCGCCGATGAATCCGGGCTTGTGCCCTTCCACGCCCACGGCGTCAATGCAGGCGTCGGGTCCGCGACCGCCTGTCATCTCCTTGAGCGCTTCGAGGACGTTCACCTCTTCGTAATTGAGCGTTTCGGCTTTGCACCTTTCGCGCGCCATGCGCAGCCGATATTCGAACCGGTCAATCGCTATGACGCGTTCAGCGCCGAGAAGGTACGCGCTCGCTATGGCGAACTGGCCGACAGGCCCGCAACCCCAGACGGCAATCGTGTCGCCCGGCTTGATGTCGCACATCTCCGCGCCCATGTACCCTGTCGGGAAGATGTCGGATAGAAACAGCACCTGCTCGTCCGTAAGCCCGCTTTCGATCTTGATCGGCCCCACGTCGGCAAACGGCACGCGCGCGTACTCGGCCTGGCCGCCCGCAAACCCGCCCGTAAGGTGCGAATAGCCGAATATACCCGCGGGCGAATAACCGAACAGCTTCTCGGCCATCCACGCGTTCGGGTTGGAGTTCTCGCAAAGCGAGAACATCTGTTGCTGGCAGTGCCAGCAGTTGCCGCACGCTATAGGAAAAGGGACGACCACGCGGTCGCCGACCTTCAAATTCTTCACCTCGCGACCGACCTCGACGACTTCGCCCATAAACTCGTGTCCGAGCACGTCGCCCGGCTCCATGGCCGGGACAAACCCGTTGTAAAGATGCAGATCAGACCCGCATATCGCTGTGCTTGTAATCTTAACAATCGCGTCGCGCTGATTCAGGATTTTCGGATCGGGTACATCCCGAACCTCAACCTTCTTCAAATTCATCCAACAGTTGGCCTTCATTATTTCTCCTTTCCAACTTTCACACAGGTAAAGCTCCCCCGGCTCGCTCGCCCGAAACCGAATCTATTCTCACTCGCTTTTTTTAGGTTGAGCCGGGTGCGGTCCTCTGTGAATGCTTGAGTCCGAATGCATCACCTCGCCTGTCTCCATCACCTGCTTGAAGCGGTAGAGATCGCCTTTGAGCTGCTGGTCGGGCTCTTCGCCAAAAAGTGTTGCGAACGCCGCCCCGAACAGGCCGCCCGGCGGGTTGTACTCAAGCTCTACCCTGATCTCTGTGCCGCGCCCGGCGGGCGCAGGCGCAAAGGTGATTGTGCCGGAGTTGTCCACGTCCGCGCCCTCGATTGAGCGCCACGCGATAAGCTGGTTCGGGCGGTCTTCGGTGATCTCCGCGTCCCACTCGACGGTCGTCCCGGCCGGGCCTTTCGCGACCCAGTGCGAGCGGCGCTCGTCTGTGACGGTTACGGATTCGAGATGCGCCATGAAACGGGGCAGGTTCTGGAAATCACGGTAGAAGCTGTAGACCTCTTCGGGCTTGCGGTTGATCGTGATTGCGTGGGCGGCGCGGTTGATCTCAGGCGCGTTTGCGCTCAATTTCTTTGCGTCGAGCACGTCGAGCGCGGTCACCCCAATGACGGCCGCCGTCGACAAAGCGAGCCTCGTGTGGTTCGACTTTGGCGAGGCGAAGGCCACACCGAGCGAAGCCAGGTCCATAACGTCGCCCGCGACTCGCGCCCAGACCCACTGAGCGGGCATTGGGTTCGACAATATGCCTATGCCCGCCGTTATCTCTCTGATCCCCTGCAAGCGAATCCATGCGGTATGTTTGCCCTCTGCGCCGATAAATTTCGCAAAGCTTTTCGGGACCAGAATCTCTGCAAGGCCCAGGCCTATGCTGAACCACCCCAGCCCGTTTGCGATCTGCTCAGTGCTTCCCCCACCGGGCCGGGGCTGCTTTTGTTGAAGCCCGCGCTGGCGACTTTGCCGCTGGAGACCTTCCTCTTCTCGCGGGTCCTGTTCGCGGGTCGGCTCCAGAGCCCGCCTCGTCTGTTGAATAGCCATGCTCACCTCTCTTTCCAGACCGGCAAGGCCTTTCGATAGCGACGTGCTTCGAGGCTTCCGGCCTTTGATAATTACTTACAACGCCTGCCCTCGTTCCACCGAACGAAGGGGCAACGCTTTGTCGAGTTCTCCCACCTGTGCGCGCACAGGTATCTTTAATAATCTCAGCAAGGAGTGTGCCCTTTAGCTTCTCTCAAAGATTACGCATCGACAAAAAATCGGGGGCGGCAGGGATTTGATGTGGGGTGTTCTAGTTAAAGGATGGGTAATTTGCGCCTCCGAGATTCCCGACCGGCGCGTTCGCGCACGCCTCACGCGAGGAAGCCTGGCAGGTCTGTCCGCGCAGGGCCTTTCGAGGCGCGGCGGCGATCTTCGTGTGCGGCAATCTTGTTGTGCCGGTTAAAAGAGTACCGGCGAATCTGAAGGCCAGCTTGAACTCTTATCCTCCGAGCCGGGCAGCGTACCATAAACGAATTCGATACATTAGCGGCTTAATCTCGCACGGGGGAGGTGCGGCCCGGTTCGGCTAGGGTCTGGAAGCGCCAATCAGCTCTTTTCCTATCCCGTTTAGAATCGTGTTAAGGGCTGCTCCTTCCAGATTGCTCATCGCGGCGATGATGATGCCCCTTTCGGGCAGAATGTAAAGCAGCGTGCTTGTACCGGCCTGTCCGCCTGAGTGCGCTATAAGCTTCATTCCCGCCACATCGCCTATGCCCCAGCCAAGCCCGTAGCGTGTATCGGTATTGTCTCTGGTCTTGAGCGGGGTCCACATCTGCTCAAGAGTCGGTCTTTTTACCAGAACGCCGTTTGTGGAAGCCAGGGCAAACCTCACGAGGTCAACCGCCGTCGAAGCGATGCCGCCGCCCGGTACTTTCATGCTAGTGTCGTGCAGCGAAGCATTAAATATCTGCCCGACCTTCACGCTCGACTTCATCGACTCCGGCAGTTGCGCGTATGTGCGCTGGTCCATCTTCATGTAGCCGCGCGCGCGGTCCGGGATGAGTCTGAAATGGTCGTCGAGGCGGCTGTGCTCCATCCCTGCGGGCCGAAAGACGTGCTCTTGCATATAGTCCTCGTAGGACTGGCCGGAAGCGCCTTCAATCGCGCAGCCAAGCACGCTATAGCCGTAGGTCGTGTAGTGGTACTTCGTCCCCGGCTCGTGCAACAGCGGGTCGTCTTTAAAGATCTTGAGCGAATCGCTGATGGTGAAGAAATGAGCCGTTCCCGACGACTCGCCCGGTTTCTGGTAGTGGCGCACGCCGCCGAGGTGGCCGAGAAGCTGCCGCGCGGTAACGGGCCACGGTTTTTCGGGGAAGGCCGCGCAGTATTTCTGAACAGGCGCGTCGAGATCGAGCTTGCCCTTCTCTGCGAGTTGCATCACGGCGGTTGCGGTGAGCGGCTTCGCTATAGAAGCCGTGCGATAGACCGTCGTTGCCTTGGCTGCCACAGAGTTCTCAAGGTCGGCTTTGCCAAAACCTTTGCTGTAACGAAGCTGGTTGTCAACGGCTATGGCTATCGAGACGGCGGGGATGGCCTGTTTGGCCATCTCGGCTTCGATCACGGCCTCGATCTTTTTCACCGTTTCGGCGGGCAACTGGCTGCCCTTCGACTGAGAGGACCGCTGAGCAGTCTGCGCAGATGATGTGGAAGCGAGCAATACCAGGCAGACCGTCAAAAGGAGCGAGCCGACGCGTTTAGTCATAGGTAATCTCCGAGAGAGGGTTTCCGGTTGAATATAACCAATTGCCGCTCGGAATGCATACTGCTAATTGTAAAAAGCTACTCCCGGCGATTTGAAAAATGTCGCCCGCCACATTAAAGTGTGCCTGCCTCTCAAACGAATACAAAAGGTAAACGGATGAAAGAAGCGACTGCGACTGTAAAAGTTGATGGACCTGACGAGCAGCCGGACGCGCAGGAAGGCTTGCTTGCGCGATACTCGCGCGTGATGGCGCGCGTAGTCCCCGACGCCATATCGACCGCCGTCTTCATGCTGGTCGTCCTGTTTGTCATCGCAGTGGCCATAGGCAATAGCCTGACGGCGACAATCGACGCGTGGTATCGCGGGCTGTGGATGCTTCTGCCCTTCACGATGCAGATGACGCTCGTTTTAGTCCTCGGCTCCGTGCTTGCCGCGACCCCGCTCTTTCGCAGGGTGATAGTCTCCGTCTCGCGCAAGCCGCGCACCGCCACACAAGTAATCATCTACTCTGTGCTGGTCGTGGCGGTCATCTCTTATCTCAACTGGGGGCTGGCGCTGGCGCTCGGTCCGCTGATCGCCATACACTTCGCAGACGAGGCGGAGCGAAAGGGGATACCGATTGATTTTCCGTTTCTTCTGGCGGTAAACGGCGGGGCGGGCTCCATCTGGCAATTCGGGCTTTCGGCCAGCGCGCCGCTTTTGATGGCAACGTCGGGCCATTTTCTGGAAAAGGATGCCGGTACCATGTCGCTCAGCTCGACCATATGGTCTCCGGCAACGATCTTTCTGGTGGTCGGGTTCCCCGTAGTAGTCGCCGTAGTCGCGTGCCTGTTGATGCCGCGAAACCCGCAGCCGCTATCGAATTTTCCGGCGGCAAGGAAGCTGGCCGAGCCGGTTAAGGATGCCGAGGAGCAGAAGTCACTTGAGTTAAACCTGTCGGACCGGATGGAGCGAAACCCGTTGATGTCTGTCACGCTCGGGGCGGCGCTCGTGGTCTGGTTGTATTACCACTTTTTCGTGAAACAGGCGAGCCTCGATCTCAACTCGCTCAACACGATCTTTCTGACCCTGTGTTTTCTTCTTCACGGAAATATACGCAATTTTTCGCGCGCCCTTTCAAGAGCGGTCGCCGCCTGCTGGCCGATCCTCGTGCTTTATCATTTGTACGCAGGCGTGGCCGGGCTGATCCAGTTTACGACCGTCGGCGCGGCATTCAGCAACCTCTTTACCCCGATTCTCAACGCGTGGACATTCCCGCTGTTGACGGCGTTGGCGGGGACACTGGTTGCGGTCTTCGTCCCGTCGAGCGGCGGGCAATGGGTCATACAGGGTTTTGTGACGATCAAGGCGGCCGAAGCCGTGGGCGTGACCGCGCAGCGAGGGTTGCTCGCGCTCGGCGTAGGCGACCAGATGGGCAATCTCGTTTCACCTTTCTGGTTCGTAGTCAGGGCTGAGATCGCCCGGATCGACTTCAGAACCTTCTTCGGCTACGGGTTGATCTTTGCGCTTCTCTGGTTCGTCTGCGGAGTCGCGGCCTTCACATTTCTGCCCTGTTAGAGCAAGCTCCCGTTTGACCCGGCTTGCCACATATCTGCTTCAGTTACTGCGCCTGATGAACTACAATTACTCGCACATAGTTAGACGTGCAGCTTTAATGAATCAGTGTTGTGAACAGGTCAAGACCGTAGGATAGATGAGCACAGATGAGCCAGGCTCCTGCTGAAGAATTTATCGCCAGAGGCACGGCGATAGCGCATTACCGGATCATCGAGCCGCTCGGCGCGGGCGGGATGGGCGCGGTCTACAAGGCGCACGATGAGAAGCTTGATCGTATCGTCGCGGTGAAAGTGCTTCCCCCCGACGCCCTCGCACACGAAGACCGCCGCCGCAGGTTTCTTCAAGAAGCGCGCGCCGCCTCTGCGCTCAACCACCCGCACATACTAACCGTCTACGAGATAGGCGATTGCGAAGGCAAGCCTTTTATCGCGATGGAGTTTATCGAAGGCGAGACCTTGAGGCAGAAGATCGTCGCGCGGTCTATCCGAATCAACGACGCTTTGGAGATCGCCATCCAGATCGCTCAGGGCCTGTCGAAAGCGCACGAGCACGGAATAGTCCACCGCGACTTGAAGCCGGAAAACTTGATGATAAGCCGCGACGGCTACGCGAAGATTTTGGACTTCGGCCTGGCCAAGCTGATCGAGCGCAAGCGCGCAGATCACGCAGCCAGCCATGAGAAGACCATACTCCAGGTCATCACCCGTTCGGGCACGATTATGGGCACGGTCAAGTACATGTCGCCCGAACAACTGCTGGGGCGGCGCATCGATCTCAGAAGCGACATATTCTCCTTCGGCGTAGTGCTCTACGAAATGGTGACGGGCCTGTGCCCCTTCGCCAATGAAAACGACATCGACACTATGCACTCGATCCTGCACGACGAGCCGAAGCCGCCGCACGCCGTCAAGCGGGACGTGCCGCGCAATTTTCACGCGGTCCTGGCAAGGGCGCTGGCAAAAGAGCCAAAGCAGCGTTATCAAACGATCAAGGAGTTCGCTACCGCCATCAGAACGCTCAAGCGCGACCTTGAGACGGGCAAGACTTCCGTGCCCGTCAAAACAAAGCTTGTTTTAAAGGCCGTGACCGCCGCGCGGCCCGGTCGCAAGATCGATTACGAGCGGGAGCTTAACCGCGCGCAGTACGAGGCGGTGACGACGACCGACGGCCCGCTGCTGATCGTCGCGGGCGCGGGCACGGGCAAGACCCGAACGCTTGTCTATCGCGTGGCGCGGCTGATTGAGACGGGCGCGCGGCCCGAAACGGTTCTGCTTTTGACATTCACGCGGCGCGCGGCTCAGAGCATGCTGACGCGCGCGGCATCGCTCGCCGATGACCGCTGCCAGCGGGTGTCGGGCGGCACGTTCCATTCGATTGCCCATGCAACGCTCCGCAGGCACGCCGAGATAGCCGGGGTCAACCGAATGTTTACCGTCTTCGATCAAAGCGACACAGAGGACTTGATAGACCTCGTGCGCCGCCAGACGGGCATTGCGACGAAAGACCGCCGGTTCCCGCGAAAGCACACGGTCGGTTCGATCTTTAGCATGGCCGCAAACAAGCTGCTCCCGATTGAAGAGGTCGTGACATATCACTACCCGCAGTTTATGTATGCGACCGGGGAGCTTGAAAAATTGCTGAAGGCATTCGAGCGATACAAGCGCGAGCGCCACCTGTTGACTTATGACGACCTGCTCGTTCGCCTTCTTGAGGCGCTTGAGACGAGCGAGGAGCTTCGCGGAAAGCTCTCGAACCAGTACCGGTACATAATGGTGGACGAGTACCAGGACACGAACCGGCTACAGGCGCGGATCGTGCGGCTCCTGGCCGCGTCGCACGACAATGTGGCGGTGGTCGGAGACGAGTGCCAGTCGATCTATTCGTTTCGCGGCGCGAGCTTCAAGAACATGCTTGAGTTCCCCGAGTTGTTCCCCGAAGCGAAGGTCATAAAGCTCGAAGAGAATTTCCGCAGCACGCAGCCGATACTCGACCTGGCAAACACCATAATCGGCGAAGCGAGCGAAGGTTACGCCAAGCGACTATTCTCGCGGGCAACCGAAGGGCCGCCTCCCGTGCTTGTCAACGCGAGCGATGAAAACGAGCAGTCGCGCTTCGTCGTGCAGCGCATCGAAGAGTTGCACGACGAAGGCGTGCCCTATCAGGAGATGGCCGTCCTGTTTCGCGTAGGCTCTCACTCGTTCGATCTTGAGATTGAGATGGCCAGCCACGGCATCCCTTTTCGCAAGTTCGGCGGGATCAAGTTCGCCGAGTCTGCGCACATCAAAGACGCGCTGTCTTTCCTGCGCGTGGTTGTAAATCCGTCGGACACCATATCGTGGTTCCGCATGCTCAAGCTCGTCGATCATATCGGCGACGCCACGGCCCAGCAGATAGTCGATTATCTCGGAGTCGAGCGCAAAGAGTTCCGCACGCCGCGCGCGAAAGAGGGGATGCTTAAAAAGCTGAAACAGTTCCCGTCCAAAGCGAGTTACAAGGACCAGCTCACGCGGCTTGCCCACCTGCTTGAAACCGTGGTCGAGAACAAGACCGTGCGCGGGCAGCTTTCGGCCGTCGAGCGTTTCTACAGGCCCATTCTCCAGGCCAATTACGACGATCATCCGCGAAGGCGGCGCGAGATGGAGCACCTGATCTCTATTGCGAAGCGGTACAAATCGGCCGAAGAGCTGCTTGCAGACGTCGCGCTCGACCCGGTCGATATGGCGCTTGCCGAAGCACAGGCGCGTGGCCAGGGGTTCGTCACGCTTTCGACGGTCCATTCCGCGAAGGGGCTGGAATGGAACACGCTGTTTATCCTCTGGATGGTTGACGGATGGTTCCCTTCTTCGCGCGCGTATGACGCGTTTGAGGACCTGGAAGAAGAACGGCGACTGCTTTATGTCGCGGCGACCCGTGCCAAGCAGTATCTCTATTTCATAAGCCCCGCCAACCCCTATGAGATCGAGCAAGTAAGCTCTTATGGAAGCGTCTCGCGATTTTTGGACCCGATACCTGAGTCCCTGCTCCCCCGCGCAACTCTCGCGGGAGAGTAGACAACCCGATGAGCGACGGTCAGGGTCAAGGCTTCCGCCGCACGTCCAACAAGAATCAAAACGGGGAAGTGATTCTCTGCCCGGTGACCCGCTAAAGAGCAACAACCGACAGTGTATGATAAATTCGCCATCGCACCTGGCGTTATCACAATGCTCGTTTCAATCGACGGAGCGAGAATATAGTGGCCTATATAACGAGGGGCTGTGCAGGGGTTGAGACATGGCGAACATCATCAATCAGCCGTGCGACGAGGGGGTTATCAGGTCAAAGCCTGCTGCCGCCCTGTGCGCTCGGTCAGCCGAGCCGTGGATTCTGGCAGCGACGGTCCTGGGGTCGAGCCTCGCCTTTATCGACGGCACGGCCGTCAATGTAGCTCTGCCCGCTCTGCAAACGGACCTCAACGCCACGGTTCTTGATGTGCAATGGGTGGTCGAATCGTACGCGCTTTTTCTTGCCGCGCTGCTTCTGGTCGGAGGCTCTGTGGGCGACCGCTTCGGCAGGCGACTCGTCTTTTGTATAGGCACGGCCCTCTTCGCGCTTGCATCTATATGGTGCGGCCTAGCGCCCGGAATCGATCAACTGATTATCGCGCGGGCGGTGCAGGGCGTAGGCGGTGCGCTGCTCGTGCCGGGCAGCCTTGCCATCATCAGCGCTTCGTTTGACGAAGAGAGGCGCGGGAAGGCCATCGGCACCTGGTCGGGGTTTTCGGCGATCACGGCGGCGGTCGGGCCTGTGATCGGCGGCTGGTTGATTGAGCATGTATCCTGGCGCGCAGTCTTCTTTATAAACGTGCCTCTGGCAATCGTCGTGCTGCTCATTGCTTTCAGGTATGTGCCCGAAAGCAGAGATGAGAAGACCAGTACGCGGCCAGACTGGTTGGGCGCAGCGCTTGCGGCCTTCGGTTTGGGAGCGCTCGTTTACGGGTTGATCGAGTCATCGGGTTTGGGATTCAGCCACCCTCGGATACTGGCCGCGCTCGTGCTCGGCGCGGTCTCGCTCGCGGCGTTTCTCGCAGTCGAGGCGCGGACTGCGGGCCCGATGCTGCCGCTCGCTCTGTTTCGTTCTCACAATTTTACGGGAGCCAATCTGCTGACGCTCTTTCTGTACACGGCGCTCGGCGGGGCTCTGTTTTTCGTTCCGCTCAACTGGATCCAGGTGCAGGGCTACTCGCCAACAAAGGCAGGAGCCGCGTTGCTCCCGTTCGTGCTTATCATGTTCGTCCTGTCGCCCTGGTCCGGCGGGTTGGTTAAAGCCTACGGCGCGAAGCTGCCGCTGGTTGTCGGCCCAGTCATAGCAGCCTCAGGCTACATTCTATTCATCATCCCTGGCGTCCGTGCCTCTTACTGGACGACCTTCTTTCCGGCGGTCGCGGTGCTGGGCCTCGGTATGGCGACCAGCGTTGCGCCGCTCACGACGACTGTGATGAACGCGGTGGCGCAGAGTCGCGCGGGCGTCGCTTCGGGCATCAACAACGCGGTCTCGCGCACCGCCGGGTTGCTTGGGATAGCGGCGCTGGCCGTAGTGATGCTGCAGGCATTCAACGCGGAGCTTGATCGCCGCCTGGCGCAGTCGGAAATCGCGCCTGAAGCGCAACACGTTCTCGACCAGCAGCGCGTCAGGCTGGCGGGAGCAGAGCTTCCCGCTGAACTCGATTTCGAGACACGAGCGATGCTGAAGCTGGCTATCGACGAGTCGTTTATCTCAGGTTTTCGGCTGGTGATGGCGGTTGCCGCAGGGCTTGCGCTGGCGGCGGCTCTTAGCGCATTTATAATGATCCGGGGTAAGACGGAACCGGCTCTGACCTCCGCCGGCTCGCACGGTGACGATGACGTAAAAGGCGGCGCGCGCAAACCAGACCCCGTGCCGGTCCATCCGGAATAGACCCTCGCAAGCCGCCGGTTGTTTAGCAACGCAGATTGACAAAAACAACTGCTTGCCATAGGGTTAGTGAGAACCGAGTCTAGCTCACTCTCTTCTCAGCTTCTCTGGAATACTCCAGATTACCTGACTAAACAGCTCGCCATAAAGGAGCCTTGCCATGTTCGCTCGCCAGGTCAGTCTGAAACTGAGGACCGATTCTGTCGCCAGGTTCGCACGCGTCATCGCGTCAGAGGTCGTGCCCTTGCTGCAAAAGCAGGCAGGATTTGCAGATCAGATTACCCTGTTGTCTCCTGAATGCACCGAAGCCGTCTTTATAACCTTTTGGGATAATCAAGAGAGCGAGGAAGCTTTCAATCGCAGGCAGAACCCTGATCTGGCGAAGAGCCTGTTCGAAGTAATTGAGGGGACTCCAAGGGTGGATGTCTTCGAGGTGATAAATTCCACTCTCTTTCGCGTCGCCGGTGGCGAGCGCGCAGACTGACGAGGTGAAGGAGATGTCAAAAGAGATCAATAAGAGAATCTGCCCGCTTTGTAAAAAACAGTACCCGGAAGAAGACAACTACTGCGGCAACGACGGCTCGCCGCTTGAGGCGGTCGATACCGAGGCCCGCTCACCCGGCGCTGAAGTCTAACAAACAAGAGCTCAGGAAATAGTGTAATGATAGTTTGCGATTTCTGTATACAGTATCAAGAAGACGGTAAATGCGGTTTTGGATTGAACATACCCAAACACATGTCTTGCCGGGAGTATAACCCTGGCCTTGAGAAGTTCTGCTCCGACCCGAAAGATTTTGTAAGCGCCAGTCAGTTGATACAGATGGCCGCCTATTTTGGCATGAAGGGGATGGAGCTAAAGAAGGTCAAGCTCATGGCTTCTCAAGAAGAGAAGCGGCTGAGGGTCTCTTTGACACAGGTTCAGGCTCCGTCATCGGGCTATGAAGCGGGCGAGGCTTGAGACGCGACCCGCTCATCACGCGCCTCAATCGTGCCTGACTGCAATTCGAGTCCCCTTTCCCGGACAGATTCTTTGATGTGCGCCGCAACCTCGCCCGTTCAGCCACCGCCATTCTTATATAGTTTGAGCTAGCGCGCCGGTAAGCTGTAGGATTCGCGCTCGCCCAGTGACGCCGGTTGCAAGCTATCGACAGGCTGCCTGGCCTCTGTGAGCCGCGCAAGCGTATAAGCCGCGATGGCCATCTCAAGGTCGCGCACGGCGACATCGAAGAACGCTCCGGCCGAGACGAGACTGACCGCTATCAATGCCAGCCAGATCATGGCGATGTAGCTGCCGAGGCGAGTCCACCGCGTCAGTATCATCAGGCCTACCACCACCTCAATTATCCCTACAACATGCATAAAGGTCGCGGGGCTGACAGGCAGCAATCGCGCGACCAGAGGGTTCAGGTACATCTCCCAGTTCGTGAGAAGGTTTGTGAACTTATCGAGGCCCGCAAGGAAGGCTGCCGCACCAAGTCCTATTTTGAGCGCCCACCACGCGGAGTTGAGTCTGCTATCGGAAATTGACATTACTATTCCTCCTTACCTTAATAGAGCTGTCGGCCTTGAATTGGTTACAGCCGCGAACAAAAAGAAAGTTTGTAACCTTTTTCGACCGAGCGACTCTGTATAGATGAGGAGTGCTAGAATGATTATGTCTATGGTCGATACTGCCGTCATTACCATCGCTTTAAACGCCTTGACCGACGAGGAAGTCGTCGACCGCGTCCGCGCTGGGGAGACTGAGTTGTTTGAAGTATTGATGCGCCGCTACAACCAGCGCATCTACCGCGTGGCTCGCTCCATCCTTTCAAACGGCGGCGAGGCCGAAGACGTTATGCAGGACGCTTATGTAAGGGCTTATGTCCACCTCGGTCAGTTCCAGGGCCGCGCCAAATTCTCGACCTGGCTGACGAAGATCGCCGTCCACGAGTCGCTGGCGCGGCTTCATAACCGGCGGAAGTTTGTAGAGATCGACGCCGCCCGCCAGGGGATGGGGGAGAGTATGACAGTAGACTCCAGAACGCCTTCACCTGAACAGGAGATGTTGACCGGGACGTTGAAGGTCGTGCTGGAGGCGGCTGTCGAGAGGCTGCCAGACGGCTACCGGTCTGTGTTTATGATGCGCGAGGTCGAGGGGATGAGCACAGCCGACACGGCCGAGTGTCTGGATATAAGCGAAGAGGCGGTGAAGGTAAGGCTGCACAGGGCGAAGGTGATGTTGCGCAAGGAGATATACGAGCGGACCGGGGCGGCGACGGCATCGGCGTTTGAGTTCGGGCAGGCACGCTGCGACCGTGTGGTATCAGCCGTCTTAGATAGAATCCGCTTGCTTTAAAGCGGCATAATTACTTTTCGCGCCGCTCGATCTTTGACCACGTATCGCGCAGGCCGATTGTCTTATTGAACACAAGCTTGTCCGGGCGCGAATCCTTGTCCACGCAGAAGTAGCCCAGTCGCTCGAACTGATACCGCCCGCCAATCTCCGCGCCCCGCAGGCTCGGCTCGACCTTACAGCTTGTCAGCAGCTCTAACGAGTTCGGGTTCAGGTTGGCTGTGAAGTCCTGGCCTTCCTCTACCTCATTCGGGTTCTCTTTCGTAAAGAGCGTCTCATACAACCGCACCTCCGTGTCGACCGCATGCGCTGCCGATACCCAGTGTATAGTCGATTTGACCTTGCGCCCGTCGGGGGAGTTTCCGCCGCGCGACGCCGGGTCGTACGTGCATTGAAGCTCCACGATATTCCCGTCCTCGTCTTTCACGACGCCTGTGCAGGTGATGAAATACCCGTAGCGTAGGCGGACCTCGCGGCCCGGCGCGAGCCTGAAGAACTGCTTGGGAGGGTCTTCACGAAAATCGTCCTGCTCGATGTAGAGGATTTTCGAGAAGGGGACGCGCCGAGTGCCCATGCTCTCGTCTTCGGGGTTGTTGACGGCCTCCATCTCCTCTACGAGGTCTTCGGGATAGTTCTCTATACGAACGCGCAGCGGCCGCAGCACCGCCATAACGCGCGGCGCGCGCCTGTTCAAATCCTCCCGGACGAAGTGCTCAAGCGCAGACAGTTGGACGGTGTTGTTTGTCTTAGAAACGCTGAGACTTGCGCAAAAGCTGCGGATCGCTTCCGGCGTATAGCCGCGCCGCCGAATCCCCGAAAGCGTCGGCATGCGCGGGTCGTCCCAACCCGCGACGTGGCCCTCCTGCACAAGAGTGAGCAGCTTGCGCTTGCTAAGAATCGTGTATGTAAGGTTGAGCCGGTCGAACTCGATTTGCTGGGACGGAAAGATGCCGAGCTGTTCGATAAACCAGTTGTACAAAGGGCGGTGAGCTTCGAATTCGAGAGTGCAGATAGAGTGAGTGACCTTCTCGATTGAATCCGACTGCCCGTGCGCGTAGTCGTACAGAGGATATATGCACCACTCGTTGCCCGTGCGGTGGTGCTCCGTGTGAAGAATCCTGTACATAACCGGGTCGCGCATGTTCAGGTTCGGCGACGCCATATCGATCTTGGCCCGGAGCGTTCGCGAGCCGTCAGGGAACTCGCCTCGCTTCATCCGCTCGAACAGATCGAGATTCTCTTCGACGGGGCGGTCCCTGTAAGGGCTCTCCCTGCCAGGCTCGGTCAGCGTGCCTCTGTGCTCGCGAATCTCAACCGCGCTGAGGTCGTCGACGTAGGCTTTCCCCGCTTTGATCAATTCGACGGCCCATTCGTAAAGCTGGCCGAAGTAATCGGAAGCATAAAACTGCCCGTCCCATTCAAACCCGAGCCAGCGTATGTCTTCCATAATGGAATCGACATACTCCGTCTCTTCCTTGGAAGGGTTCGTGTCGTCGAAACGAAGGTTGCATTTGCCGCCAAACTCCGCGGCCAGCCCGAAGTCGAGGTATATGGCTTTAGCGTGCCCTATGTGCAGGTACCCGTTTGGCTCGGGCGGAAAACGGGTCTGCACTCGCCCTTCAAATTTGCCCGCCTTGATGTCCTGGATGATGATGTCGCGAATAAAATTAGACCGGCCCGGTGTTTCAACCGGCTTCGCGCCGGAGTCGGATTCCAACGAGTTCATCTGTTTGTATTATCTCCCTGATAGTAGTTTGAGGAACGGTCTAAATGAGTTCGATCTCACGCTCTTCTCTTCGGTCACGCCGCCGTTTTCCAGAATGCCCTCTTGGGTTGAGCGCTGTCAAGTTTCAACGCGTGTGGCTTCGCCTGCGCAGAAAACCAGAGCCGAAGATCGACACTTTAAGAATGCCCGCGCACGTTTTCGTATAGCAGCGCGGCTCCGCTCAAGTTAAATCTCACGCAAACAGATGACTTAGCTCCGATACGGGTTGTGGCATACGCTTTGATCTACTGCTTTACGTGAAGCTAGTAACGGCAGTCGATCTAAAGACGCCCTTATCTGCTTAGATTGAATTAAGGAGATGTAGTTATGATTAACCTGATTGACCGAAGAAAGACGATAGCAAGTCTTCTGACAATTCTTTTCGTATTCTCTTGTTCGACGTTTGTAGCGGCTGCGCCCGCCCCTAACGCAAGCGCCCCCGCGCAATTAAGATTCCGCGACCGCGACGACGATGATCGCTGGGACCGTGGCGACCGCGCCGAGGCGCGACGACGCGCAATCAGCTTTGGCACGAGGGCCGGGTTTGAACAGGGCCGCCGCGACAGGATGCGCCGCGAAGGTTTCAACTTCAGGGACGAAGTGATCTTCAGAAACGCGACTCTCGGATACCGCAGGCAGTTCGGCAACCTTGAGATGTACCGCCGGCATTTCCGAGAAGGGTTCGCAATAGGCTACAGCCAGGGCTACCGCAGTGGTGGTTCAAGATGGTGACGCGGGTCGACAGAAAGTCGTCGCGTAGCAAAGTAGAAACGGGGCGCGTGCCCGGAGGGTCTACCCCGGGCACGCGCTCTTTTCACTACTGATCTTTTTCTCCGATTATACGCCAGCCTTCTCTCATCTTTGCCAGCCACAGCAATTGTCGCACGGACCCGGAAAAGGGTTTTTCGCCCTCAAAATCCCACGACTTATCCAGCGAGATAAATGCGCGCTCGCCCGACGCATCGGTCGTTATGGTGATATTGCTTAGCTCGACATTTAGCCTGGAGAAACGGGTGAAGGCCCGCTCTCTGTCGGCGCGAACAAAGTCTGCGCCCGTCTCGCCGCGCTTGTAATAGAAATCGAGCCGGTCGGCGTAAAACCCCATATGCGCGTCCAGGTCGTGGTTTCTCAGGCCTTCGGCCCACCCGTTTATTGTCGCCAGTATGTCTGCTTTAGAGGTCTCCGCACCGCTACCATCAGCGCCGTTTTCGGCCTTCTTGATGAGCGCGAGGTTTGCGTAATCGTTGGGCGTCAAGTCCGAATCTTTATGATCCTGGCGGGGCTTATACCACGGTCGGCTGTTGAAGTAGTTTCGCAGCTCCGGGGTCTCGAAAATCCTCCCGTGACGCGCGTAGACCGCGTTGCGGAGGTTTCGCATGTCCTGCGGAGACCTGCCTTCAATATCGGCAGGCGTCAGGAGGTCGCCTCTCACAAGCTTTGCCTCAGCCCTGAGCGCAGGGCTGTTTTCTGAAGATTCGCCGTTGCGGTTTATGTTCGATGTATTGGTTACAGTTTCCGTGGAGGAGGCGTTCAAGTTTCTGCCGGACGCCGCGCCGTTTGAGTTCCGATTCAAGCTCTCGCCGCCTGCCGTTTGCGCCGTCGATTGCGGCGACCTGTTCGTGTCCCCATGCCTATTTACCATCATCCATACGACTATGAGCGCGCCGACGAGTAATACCACGGCCGCAGCCGCGATTATTACAGGCTTCAAAGAGCGCGGCGTAGGTTGAACCACGTCGACATTGGTCGATTGTTGTAGAAGAGGGCTTTTTGTTGTGGCATATCCCTGGCTGCTAAAGGCCGCGACAGGACGCGTGGCGGGCACGAGGTCGCGCAACGTCTGAGATTGCGCTGGCAGGGCGGTATCTCTGCCACCATGCCTGAGCGCCGATTGAAGCTCCCTTGCCAACACGGTCGCATCGGCCTGCCGCAACTCCGGGTCTTTCGAGAGCGCGCGTTGGATAACCTGGTCGATCTGCGGCGGAACGTCCAGGTCGGCAGGCAGTTGCGGCGGCGGCTCGGTCAGGTGTTTTACCACGACCCCTGTAACACTGGCGGCGGTGAAAGGCGGTGAGCCCGCGAGCATCTCGTAAAGCATCGTCGCGAGGCTGTAAACATCTGACCGCGAATCGAGAGGCTCGGCGCGGCACTGTTCCGGCGACATATAGTAAGGCGTGCCCATAACAACGCCGGTCTCTGTCAGGCTTTTTACGCTGGCGGTGTCGCGAAGCTTGGCGATGCCAAAGTCGACGACTTTTGCCGTTTCCGTTTCGCCTATCACGCCCGCCGGTATGACCATGATGTTATCAGGCTTCAGGTCTCGATGTATGACGTTATTGCGATGCGCCGCGCCGACTCCCGCACATATCTCTCGCATCAGCAGCACCGCCCGCTCCGGCGCGAGGCGGCCTTCGTCGATAAGGATTGCGCGAAGCGAGCGGCCCTGTATCAGCTCCATTATGATATAGCCGGGCGCGTCTTCTCTGATCGCCTCGCCGTAGTCGTATATGATGACGACGTTCGGGTGATGGAGTTTCGCAGCGGCCTGCGCTTCCCTGCGGAAGCGCTCAAGCGCGGCGGCCTCTTTCACATACTTCTGATTAAGGATCTTTATGGCAACTTCGTCGCCGATCAGCCTGCGGCGTCCGCGATAGACGCGGCCCATGCTGCCTTCGCCTAAACATTCAAGAAGCTCGTACTTGGATTCGAGCACTCGACCCACGAACGGGTCGTCTGCAAGCGGAGATGTCACCCTGTCGTTGGCGGTTGAGTCGTTGGGATTCGGGTCTTTATCGTGCGTTACGGCGGCGCCACATCTTGTACAGAACCTCGCGTTGTTTAGGAGATCGTGGTGGCAATGCGGGCATATCATGGCTTAACAAGAGACGACGCTTACCTACTCGATTATCCGCGTTCGATAGCTGGGATATTAGCCACCAATCCTGAATCTGTAAAGTTAAATCTCGCCCTTCGGTCTTAAGATCGAAGCCGCTAAAGAAAAGGCCCGGTGGCGGCGGTCAGTCCCGAAAATTCGAGAAGAATCGCGCGCGGCTGAAGCGGCTGTCGTCAAAGTAATTTCGCAGCAGCTCTATTTGGTTGCTCTCCGTACGGTCCTCGTCGTCGCGCGCAATCACCGTCACAACGTCATAGCGGTAAGTTTCATCCGTAACCTTCATCAACTGCCTGTAGCGGCGAGCGGCGCGAGCTATCTGGCGCTGCTTTCTCAAATCGACCGCGCGTTCGGGCGCGATGAACTCGTCCGACGCGCGGGTTTTTACTTCGACAAAGACAAGCTGGTCGCCGTCATAAGCGATGATGTCGATTTCGGCCGTGAGCTTATGGCCAGCGAGGCCGCGCCCGAGCGGCACGCGAAAATTGGTGGCCACTACCCGGTAGCCTTCGCGCCTTTTGAGAAACCTGAGCGCCTCGCGCTCGCCGCGTTCGCCGAGCGCGAGATGAGCCGCACGCGGCGAGCGCCTCTTCTTAGCCAGAGCTCTTTTAATCGCGCCTATCATCGTGTGGTCGAATCTTATACCCGGCGTTGCCGCTTGTAAAAGCCGCCGCTGGCAAGCTACAGTCAGTGAGGGGACCGCAAGCTATGGAACAGACCGAACCTGCAAAAGTAGAAGCTGCCGAGGCAGCCGGAGGGGCTGAAAAAAGCGCCCTCCCAAGTGTTGTGATACTTGGTCGCCCGAACGTTGGCAAGTCAACGCTCTTTAACAAGCTGACAGGCACGCGCCGCTCCATCGTGGGCGACGAGCCGGGGATAACCCGCGACCGCATATACGGTCGCGCAGAGTGGGGCGGGCGAGAGTTCAGCCTTATCGACACGGGCGGTATCATCCCTGACGATGACGACCTGATACCTGCAAACATCTTGCGCCAGGCGCGGCAGGCCATCGAGCAGGCCTCGCTTGTCCTGCTCGTAGTCGACGCCCGCGCAGGGATCACGCCGCTCGATGAAGAGCTGGCCGAGTTCGCGCGCTCTACGCGCAGACCTGTATTCGTCGCCGCCAATAAAGTCGACAGCCCCAAGCTCGAGGCCGACGCGCTTGAGTTTGAGCGATGGGGGTTTGACGAAGTCTTCCCTGTTTCGGCAGAGCACGGCGACGGCATCGGAGAGATGCTCGACCGCGTGCTTGAGTTACTGCCTGCCCCCGAAGTGAGCGAAGAGGTCAAGCGGCAGATACGGCTGAGCATCGTCGGGCGACCGAACGTAGGCAAATCGTCTCTGGTCAATCGCCTGACGGGCGAGGAGCGAGTCATCGTGTCGCCTATCCCCGGAACGACTCGCGACTCGGTCGATACCGAGATCGAGTTTGACCAGACGACATTCCAGCTTGTCGATACGGCAGGCATACGGCGCAAGGGCAAGACCGAGCTTGTGGCCGAAAAGATTTCGGTCGTCATGGCGCGGCGTCATCTTGAGCAGGCCGATGTGGCCATACTGCTGATCGACGCGATAGAAGGGCCGACCGCGCTCGACGCAACCATCGGCGGCTACGCCCACGAAGCGGGCGCGAGCATCATCATAGCGGTCAACAAATGGGACGCGGTTGAAAAAGAGACCAACACCGTCTACCAGTACGAGCGGCGCATCCGCGAGATGATGAAGTTTGCCGATTACGCGCCGGTCGTCTTTATCTCGGCCAAAAGCGGATTGCGAGTAACAAAGCTGCTTGAGATGGCGCGGGAAGCGAACGAAGCGCGCAGCAAGCGCGTCTCCACATCCGAGCTGAACCGCTTCTTTGAAAAGAACCTCGAACAGCCGCGCGCGACCACAACCGCCCGCCACCCCGTCCGCGTCAAATACATAACTCAGGCCGGTACGCGCCCGCCGACGTTCGTGCTCTTTACGTCCGCGCGCAGCCCTCGCGCAAAGCTCCACTTCTCCTACGAGCGATACATAGAGAACCGGCTGCGCGAGGAGTTCGGCTTTTTCGCCACCCCTATCAGGATTAAACAGAGAAGAAAGAAGGAGCGCGCAGCGTAGAACGTAAACCGTTAACTGTGACAAGAGAGAGCAGACGGGCCGCTCGGTCCCTCCTTCTTGTCACGGTTAACGGTTCACGGTTTACGCCTTGGAGATCGATATGCGTTTTAGGATCATTGCCGTGGCAATCGCGGTGTTGCTGGCTGAAGCGACGCTCGCCAGCTTTTCTGACCCCTACCCGAATATATCTTTGACCTTCTTGACCTTGTTGAAAAGGCCGCCGTCTTCTTTGTCGCCGTCTTTCGAGTCGATGCGGGCGAGTTCTTCAAGCAGCCGCCGCTGTTCGGCTGAAAGACTGGTCGGCGTGACTACGTTGACCGCGACAAATAGGTCGCCGTTTCCGCGACCGCTCAACACCGGCATGCCTTTCCCTTTAAGCCTGAAGACCTGATTTGTCTGCGTGCCTTCGGGGACACGCAGCGTCTCTTGCCCGGTCAGCGTCGGCACGGTTATCTCTGCGCCGAGCGCGGCCTGCGCGAACGAAACGGGCATCACGCAGTAGAGGTTCTCGTCGCGCCTCTCAAAGACTTCGTGCTCTTTAACGTGGATGATTACATAGAGGTCGCCGCGACCGGCCCCCTGTTCGCCCGCCTCGCCTTCGCCTGCGATCCTTAGACGAGAGCCCGTGTCAACGCCGGCCGGGATTTTGATCTCAAGCGTCTTGTCCTGTTCGATGCGGCCTTCGCCCCGGCAATCGCGGCAGGCGTTGCGTATCACCTTGCCGGTCCCGCGACAGTGCGAGCAGGTGCGGGCTACGGAAAAGAAGCCCTGCTGGTAACGGACCTGGCCGCTCCCCGCACAGGTCGTGCAGCGAGTGGGCGTGCTGCCTTCGGCCGCGCCGCTGCCGTGGCATAGCTCGCAGGTTTCGAGGCGCGGCACGCGAATCTTTGTCTTGAGCCCCGCCGCCGCCTCTTCGAGCGTAAGGTTTATGTCGTAGCGAAGGTCTGCCCCGCGACGCGGGCCGCTGCGCCCGCGCCCGCCAAACATATCGCCGAACCCGAATAGATCGCTCAGAATATCTTCGAACCCGGCAAACCCTGCCCCGGCTCCCGCGCCTGCTCCCGCCGTCACGCCAGCGTGACCGAACCGGTCGTAGCGCGCGCGAAGGTCGGCCGAGGATAAGACCTGGTAAGCTTCGGCTATCTCTTTGAATTTCTCTTCGGCCTCTTTGTCGCCGGGGTTTTTGTCGGGGTGGTATTTGATGGCCAGCTTTCGGTACGCCTGCTTTAGATCCTGGTCGGTGGCGCCTCGCTGGACGCCCAGCACCTCATAATAATCGCGTTTGCTGCTCAACTCTTTTATTACCTCTTTAACAATCGGCTTTTCTCAAATGAGCCGTCAGGGTTCGGTTTTCAATCGCCCGCTGGTAAAACCTCTTGATTGAAAACCGAACCCTGACGGTGGATGAGCATTATAGCAAACTCTAGGAGGCTTCTGACAGTGGGACGCCCTCATCTTCGCGCTTCTCCTCGACGTCGCCTGAAAGCGCGGTGGGTCTGAACATCGCGTCTGTGATCATGCGCGCGGCGCTTTCGAGCTGTTCGAGGATGTAGCGAATCTCGGAAGTGTCTTCGGAGATGGCCGTGCGGCGGGCCTCGTCAAGCGTCGTGCGGACGAATTCCTGATCGGCTGACGAAAGCATCCAGCCAAACTCGCTGAAGGTGCGGACGGTGTTCTGTAGCAGCCCTTCCAGCCGGTTTCGCGCGATGATGATCTCTTTCATACGCCGGTCGTTTTCCGTGTTGCGCCCCGCCTCTTCGATCAGGTCGTAAATCTCGGACGCGGACAGACCGGAACTCGGCGTGATTCGCATGGCCTGTTCCGTGCTCGTCATCTTATCGCGCGCCGAAACGGAGACTATGCCGTCGGCGTCCACCTCGAACGTCACTTCGATCTGCGGCACGCCGCGCGGGCTTGAGGGGATGCCGACAAGCTCGAAGCGCGCGAGGCTGCGGTTGCCCGAAGCGATGTCGCGCTCGCCCTGAAGCACGTGGACTTCGACCACCTGCTGCGAATCGGCGACGGTGGTAAAGACGAGGCTCTTTTTCGTCGGTATGGTCGAGTTGCGGTCGAGTATCTTCGTAAACAGACCGCCGCGCGTTTCGATGCCCAGGCTGAGCGGGATCACGTCGAGCAGGATCAGGTCCTTCACGTCGCCCGCGAGCACGCCTGCCTGGATCGCCGCGCCGATTGCTACAACCTCGTCCGGGTTGATCTCAATCGAAGGCTCGCGCTGGAATATCTCGCGCACGCGGTTGATGATGATGGGCGAGCGCGTCTGGCCGCCGACGAGCAGGACCTTTGTCACGTCTGCCGGCGTGAGCCGCGCGTCCTTGAGCGCCTTCTGGCAAGGCTCCGATGTGCGCTCGACAAGGTCCGCGACAAGCTCTTCAAACTTGGCGCGCGTGAGCGTCTTATTGAAATGCTTCGGGCCGGTGGAGTCGGCCGCGATAAACGGCAGGTTCAGCTGCGACTCACTCGCGGTAGAGAGCTCGCACTTGGCCCGCTCTGCGGCTTCCTTCAGCCGCTGTAATGCCAGCCGGTCCGCGTAAAGGTCTACGCCCGTCTCCTGCTTGAAGGTCTCGATCATCCACTCGACGATGCGCTGGTCGAAATCCTCGCCGCCCAAAAACGAATCGCCGCAGGTCGAAAGGACTTCGAACACGCCGTCGCACATCTCCATGATCGATATGTCGAACGTTCCGCCGCCCAGATCGAATACGGCCACCTTCTCGCTCTCGCGCTTGCCGAGCCCGTATGCGAGCGCGGCGGCGGTCGGCTCGTTTATTATTCGCTGGACGTTGAGGCCCGCGATCTTGCCCGCGTCTTTTGTCGCCTGCCGCTGTATGTCGTCGAAATACGCGGGAACGGTGATGATGGCCTCCGTCACCTCGTCTCCGAGAAACTCTTCGGCGGCGAGCTTGAGCCGCTGCAAAAGTATGGCGGAGATTTCAGGCGGCGAGTAATCGCGCCCGCGCACGCGCACGCGGCAGTCGCCGTTCGAGGCTTCGGTTATATCGTAAGAGCAGGCGTGGCGCGCGCGCTGCACTTCGTCCGAGTTGAACTTTCGCCCCATCAGCCGCTTGACGGCGTAGATAGTGTTAGCCGAATTCGTTATGGCCTGGCGCTTGGCAATCTGGCCGATCAGCCGCTCGCCTTTCTCGGTGAACGCGACGACCGAAGGCGTCGTGCGCCCGCCTTCTTTGTTCGGCACGATCTGAGTCACGCCCCCTTCCAGTATCGCCACGCACGAATTGGTCGTGCCGAGGTCTATTCCTATCACTTTACCCATAAGGCCTCTCCTCCATACACTTCAAGAACCGAGAAAGGTACACGGGGGTCTGATGAATAAATAGGGGCGGGATCTGGGCTGTGCTTCAGGATTCCTCGAACAGTCGAGGAATCCTGAATGTAGAACTTCAAACCTATCGTTCGGGGGACCGGGCGACCTTGACCTGAGCGGGCCTGAGCAACCTGTCGCCCAGCTTATAGCCTCTTTGAAACTCTTCGATCACGGTATTCTCTTCGTGCTCGTCCGTGGGCTCGATTGTCACCGCTTCGTGCAGATGAGGGTCAAAAGTCTGCCCGACCGCTTCTATCGGCTGGAGCCCTAGTTTCGTGAGCGCGTCTTTCAACTGCTTGTGAATCAACTCGACGCCCTGGCGAAGGGCCTGCGCGTCGACAGAGCTTTTTTCCAGGCTCGACAATGCGCGCTCGAAATTGTCGTAAACCGGCAGCAGCTCTAAAACCACGTCGGCGCGAGCGCGGCTCGCAAGCTCCGACTTTTCTCGGTCCATACGTCTCCGGTAGTTTTCAAACTCGGCCTGCCGCCTCAGCAACTGGTCGTAGAGCAGAGCCTTCTCCTGCGTGAGCGCGTCTACCTGGCTCTGTAAATCAGAGCCGCCCAGGTCAGTCTCTGCTTTGGCCTCTTCTGCTTTCACCTCTCCCTCAGGCTCGCTTTCGGTTTCGGCGTCGTCCACTTGCCGCTCGTCTTTAACATCGTCGCTTTCGGCAACCTCTTCGCTATCGTCTTCGAACTTGATCGGTATCACCCTGGGATCGTCTTTTTTCTTAGTCATCTTCTTCCGCTGTCTTCCTCACGACTTCACTTATTCAAATCTTAAAGCGTCCGAGCCGCGCGCGAGCCCGGCTGGCCGTTTTCAGGGTCGAGCGCGCGCTCAAACAACCGGGCTATATAATCGACTATGCTGATGAGCCGGTCGTACTCGATGCGCGTCGGTCCCACAACGCCTATGCGTCCAACCGCTGTGCCTCCCGCATAAAAAGTCGGCGAGGCGATCACCGTGCAGTCGCGCAGGTCTACAAAGCGATTCTCGCTGCCTATTCGAACCGCGACCTCTCCCCGCGCGCTCTCTATGCACTCGTTCAGTATCTTGACCATGCGGCTCTTCTGCTCGAACATCTTGAACAGCGCGAGCATGCGCATCGTGTCAGAGAAGTCAGGCTTGGCCAGTATGTTCGATGCCCCTTCGATAAAGACATCCGGCTGGTCGCCGTCCTGAAGACTCTGGCTGCACAGCAGAACCGCGTTGCACAGAAGGCGGTCATAAAGCGCCTTCTCTTCGGTCATCCTCCTGAGCAGCTCGTCGCGTATCTCTATCAGCGTCCGCCCCTGGAAATGCTCCCTCAGGTACCGTGCGGTCGAGTTCAGCTCGTCTTGCGTGAACTCGGCGTCGACGCGTATCACACGGTCCTGCACTCGCCCCCCGCTCGTGACCGTGATGACCAGTATACGCTTGTCGGGCATACGCACGAACTCTATGTGGTGCAGTATGTCCTGCGTGATCGCGGGCGGAACGACAATGCCCACGTTATCCGACAGCTGCGACAGCAACTGGCTTGTCCGCTCCATGAGCCGTTCAGGGCTTGCGAGCGACTCGTCGTCTAACAATCGCTCTTTGATCCGCGCGGCGTCCGCGCGAGAGAGCTTTGCCGCCCCCATTAAATTGTCAACGTAATACCTGTACCCCTTGTCCGTGGGCACGCGCCCGGCGGATGTGTGTGGGTGAGTCAAATACCCTTCCGCTTCAAGCTCCGCGCATATGTTGCGGATCGTGGCCGACGACAGCCGCTCGCTCGAAAGCTGAGCGAGCATGCGCGACCCGACAGGCTCACCCGTGGCGATATGTTTTCTGACAATCGCGCCGAGTATCTCCTTTTTGCGGTCGTCGAAATTGTAACCGCTCTTTTTCATAGGTTCATAGCAGGGGGGCACACCCATTTGGAGTATCGTCGCTAAAGTAACACCAATGCCCTACCCTGTCAATAATATTGCCTTGACGGTTTGATTTGCCGCAAGTCCCCGGCCGCGGGTCAGAATGAAATCAGATTCGCGCCCGAATTTTCGTCGAACCGCCGCGTCATCTCGCCTTCGTAAACGCGCAGGAAAATCTCGACCGTAACCGAGACGGTGGCTTGGAAAAGATGGCCGCCAAACAGTTGCATGCGGCTGTCGCCAAGCGCCGCGTGACAGTGGATGAACGCCTGCCCCTCGCCCGCCGCGACGTTACCCGTCAACGAAACCACCTCCATAGACTCTGGAAACTCGCGCTTGAGATAGTCCTTTTTATCGAGGTCGAGATAGCCGAGCACCGCGTCTTTGACAGCGCCTATCCCCGTAAACGACGCGATGCCGATTCGCTCGGCAAAGGCCAGCTTCTTGAGCGACGCTATCACTTCGTCTCCACGGTCGAGGACTGCTATAAAGCCTGTTTCGGTTCGTTTGACCTTCACGCGCGCCTCCTTTCAAGTTCCCTTTAGCCAATGCCTCGGACGGGCTGTTGCTGCCGTGCGCCCAGCCGCTGCCTGCGCCGCCGCGCGAGTATGGGCAGGGCGAACAGGTACATACCCGTGAGCCATAGCAGCAGGAGCGCCACGCCTGTGGGTAGAAAGATCAGCAGCTTTGCTTTGTCGTGAAACCAGGAGCCGTCGTGTATCGACTCGATGATGTCTGATCGACGGTATGCCACCTGTAATACCTCGCCCGTCTTAGTATCTATCTGAATCTCCCAGTTATTCTTTGCCGTCACCTTGAGCATCCCGCGTCCGGGCCGCACATCTATGCGGTTGACGTTCTCCCAATCTTGTATCTGCGCCTGCGGGATTGCGCGACATGCCTCCAGTACCTGGTCGAATGAGACGACAGGCACTTTCCCGCTTCCTTTCAGCTCCGGCGGCTGGACCCACGACGAGTTTTTCTTCATCTGGAGAAAGAGGCCGGTTGTGATGATGATGAGCGAAGGAAGGGCGATGGCGATTGCTGCCCAGTAATGGAACTTGCGATTAAAAACCTGGAATTTCATAGATTCAAAGCTGAAACGAGTGGCTGCTAGAAATCGTCGTTGATCTCGCGACGCGCCCGCTTGCCGCGCTTGCGGCCTCCGCGCCCGCCGCCGCCGAGCTGCGAGAACTGGTCTGTCCCAAAGCTCCCCAGCCCCGCCAGCGTGAAGGTAAACGAAAACGCGCTCTCGTTGCGCAAACCGGCTTTGAAGGTGTTGTAGTTGAACTGCACGCCGCAGCAATCGAACTGGTAGCCGACATAGCTCCGCGAGTTTCTCAGTCTCCCCGAAGATACGCTGTTGTCGGTGATGAACCGGTTTGTGAAGTCGTAGCCGATACGCGTGCCGCCGTAAAACCCGCGATCCGCGTCACCGAACTGAATGGTCGTGACTATCTGATTACCGGGAAAAGTGCCCGGCTCGAAACGGTTGCCGTCGAGGTTTATGCGACGCGAAAGATACCAGCTCGTAGAGACGCTTACACGGTCGCGGCTGACCCCGCCCGTCACAGTCACGTTGCGCACTGCCTTGTCGTCCGAGCCTATGTCCATACGCAGGTCGGCAAAGACCGACGAGAGCGGTCTGTAACGGACCTGGACGTTGACAGGCGAAAAGCTCCGCGCGTGACCGCCGTATGTGAAGCCCGAAAGCGTGTTGATAGGGTAGAACTGGTTCCTCTCGCCTTCTCTGAGCGCCCCGCCAAAATCACGGTCAAAGAAATACTTCTGCGCCACCTTTATCGACAAGAACTCGTAAGCCTGACCAGGCGCGTTCTCGTTCGTCGCCGAGTCGAGATCGTCAGGCTGGAGCGAATCTGCTTCCGCCGATTCGTCCGCAGGACCGGCGGGCCGCTCGTCTGGCTCCCTGTCTGCGTCCTTGCGCCGCGCCTTGCGAGCCGCCGCGTCCGTGCCAAGCTCCGCCGGTTTTCCAGTCTCCAACCTCTTCTTTTTGTTTTCTTCTTCAGAAGAGGGCTTTTCCTGCGGCCTGGCCGGGTCGGTCGCGGGAGTGTCAACCGGGGCGGGCTCCGATCTTTCAGCCTCGGGTTTTTCACTCTCCGGTTTTTCACTCTCCGGTTTTTCAGGCCCGGCTTTTTTTAGCTCGTCCTGTTTTGGCTCGGCCTGATCGTCGGGCTGGTCCTTCTGGTTCTTTTTGTCGCGCTTGCGGCGGCGGCGGTCTTCTTTGCCTGGAGAGACGGGTTCCATCTCGTCCGGCTCATCGTCGCCGCGATCACGGTTGCGGCGACGGACAAGCTCTGACGGGCGGCGCGTGGTGAAGAAGCGGTTGACGACCGCGTACTCTACTTCGTTCGTGTTCGCGACCGCGTCGCGCTCGTCAAATTTTATGGTCTCGTCGAACTCGTCGCCGACGCCGCGAATCAGCCTGTAGGTCAGGTAGGGCTCGATTACGTGCTTGAACCTCGGCGAGTCGTCTTCGTTTAGAAATACCTTTTCAAGCGTCGGCGGTCTTACATCGACCGCAAGCTCCGCGTAATGGCGCGAGAGATTTTCTGCGACCACCGAATCGAACGTCGCGCGGTCAAAGAGCTTCAGTCCCGGCTCGAACTCTTCTCGCGTGGGGTCGAGCCGGGGGTCTGTTACAGAGAGCGTGAAGCGGTCGGGGTCGAACGCCTCGACGCCTGAGTCGAGACGGCTTGTATAGAAAGTCTCGCGCAAGGTGAGGCTCGGAGTTATGGCCACGCCCGCAAGGGTCGCAAGCGGCACGGTTATGCGGGGCTGAAAATCGAACCGCTGGACCGCCGAAGGGGTGATAAAGACTACCTGGCTGTCGACGGTCTCTTCGCGCTTGAGCGCGCCCACGGCCGTCTCGAAAGAGAAATAGATCGGCAGGCTTTCGAATATGCGGCGCGGGTAGACGTTCAGGTTGATCTCCGGCGCGCGTCTTATCTTGACATCGAAATTGGTCCCGTCAACCGGAGGGGCTTCCGGGTCGGCAGCCGGTCTGAAGAGCGTGGTCGTCTCGTTGCTCGCAAGAAAGTTGAAGCTGAACGCGCCCGCGTTGTTGTTGACGTAAAACGTGGACTCGCGGCGCGGGTCGATAATCTGCGAGATGTCGTCGGAGAAGACCTGTCGAAATCTCAAGGACGTGACGAGCGAGACGTTGCCCACGGCGAGCCATCCTCGCGGCAGGTATTGAACGCCTTCGCCCATGAAGGCCGTGCCGCCCTGGCTCTCGCCCTCCTCGCCAAACAACCTATCCTTGACGGTGAAAAAGCCTAACCGCATGAAAGACCGCTCGTCGGTCTGCGCTCTGAACTCGGCTCCGAACCCTAAGCCGCGCGAAGAGTATATGTCGCTGCGAAAAGTAATATCGGCGGACTGCCCAAGCGTCTGGTAGTAGGCGGTCTTAAACGTGCGCCCTTTCTGGTTTGAGGTGCCCGTGGTCGGCAGCAGAAAACCGCTCTTGCGCTCGGACTGCGTGGCCGGAATCCAGGCGAAAGGCAGAACGAACGCGGGAAAGCTTTTTATTCGGAAGACGGAGTTGTAGAGCTTTATGCGGTCGTCGAGTTTAAGCTCCGCCCGCTTCGAGCTGAAGCTCCATTTCGGCACAACGTCTTCGCAGGCGGTCACGGTTGCGTTAAATAATTTGTATGTCTCTTCGCCTGTGCGCTCGACGCGCTCGGCGGTAAAGAATATGTACTCGCCCGTCTGCGTGCGATTCGTAAACCCTGTGGTATTCCAAAATGTGCCCCGGCGCGAGGTCCAGTTGATCTCGGCGCGGCGCGCGGTCACTCGCTGGTCCGCGCCCTCGTCGAAGATCACATTGCCTTCGGCCACCATGTCGCCTGTGACTTCGTTAAAAGTGACGCGGTCTGCCTGGAGCCGCGTGTCGCCGACGGTCACATTGACGTAGCCTTCGGCCGAGAGCAGGTCGCCGTTTCTCGCCTGCGAATCCGAGACGATCTCGACCTCCTCGCCGGCCGCGGGTCTGCGGCGCTCGCCGTTTGCGGCCCCGTCGGTTCGCGGCTCGGTCGCGGGCGTCGCCTCTTTGGTCTGCGCGCCGGTCTGCTCGCGCTTCTGCTTTTTTCTCTCTCTTTTTTTAGCCTTATCTTTTGCGGGACGCTCTTTCGCGGGTTGCTCCTGACCCTCTTTTTCGCTCTGGTCCTGGCCTACGGGCTGAGGGCGGGACTGCTGCTGCTTTGCGGCGCGCGAAGGTGTAAAAGCCCAGCCGGCGAGGACCGATTCCGCGCCCAGGGCAAGAAACAATATAAGAGAGAGCGCGGTCGAGAACGACTTTGAAATACGAAACATCTATTAAAAAAGCCTCCGGTTGCCCTTCGCACGGGTAAAGCGGATGGTAGCACGCTGTTTGCAAAACCGGCAATGTGGTCTATGTCGGGCCGCCCACCGGGTGAAATATGAAACCGATCTGTTTCAGGCGCGTGTAAGCATCTGTCTCGCGTCTCGGATGAAAACCACGCTCCTTTATCGACAGTGGTTACAAATCGGTCGGGTGTGGTATTATTTCCTCTGGTTGCGTATAGCCCCAGAACGCGCACACCGGGCTGCTACAGGCCGGTTTCAAGTCGGGTTAAATAATATGGCTGAGTTTATTTGCCGCTTAGGCACACCTACAGGCGAGGTCGTGACGCGCACAGTAGAAGCCACAGCCGAGCGCGATCTGCGCTCGAAGCTCGAACGCGAAGGCTTCCGCGTGTTCGCCATCTCCTCGACCGGCTCGCGAGGCGTTCGTGCGACGTTCGGCGGCGAATCGCACGCGCGAAAGGTCAAGACCGAAGACTTCCTGCTCTTCAACCAGCAGTTGTCTGCGCTTTTGCGCGCGGGGCTTCCGATACTTCAAGCCATTGGCATCCTTCGCAAGCGCGTCGCAAACGAGCGGCTGCGGCTTCTGCTCGACGACGTGGAAGAGAAGGTCCGCGCGGGACAGGCGCTCTCGCAGGCATTCGCCGCGCAGGGCGACGCGTTCCCGCGAATCTATATCGCATCGATCCTTGCGGGCGAACGCTCAGGCTCGCTCGACGAAGTGCTGCTCCGCTACGTCAGCTATCAAAAGACGATCACGGAGGCGCGGCGTAAGATCAAAAAATCGCTGGCGTATCCGGCGGTCCTCGTAGGCGCTTCGATACTGCTCGTGATGGTGCTCTCGACTTACGTCATCCCGAACTTCATGAAGCTGTACAGCGGCGTCGGGGCAACTCAGCTGCCGACGATCACCGTCATAGTCGTTTCGACCGCCGAGTTCGTCGCGACCAACCTCATATGGATCGTGCCGCTACTGATAGGCGCGTTCATCTTTCTATTCTTCTGGCGGCGGACCCCTTCGGGCCGTCTCACGATTGACCAGTGGATATTGAAGATGCCTATAGCAGGCGAGACCGTGCGCCAGTTGACGACAGCGCAGTTTACGCGGAGCCTCGCGACGCTGCTCGCGGGCGGCATCACGCTGCCCGAATCGGTCGAGATCGCGAGCGAGTCGATTACCAACCGCGCGCTCAGGCAGGCGAGCGCGGGCGTGCTTGTGGGCATACGCGAAGGCCGTCCCTTTACCGACAGCCTCGAAGCATCGGGCTGGGTCTCTGAGCTTGCAATAGACATGATCGGCGTGGGCGAGCGTTCGGGCGCGCTGCGCGAAATGCTCGACGAAGTGGCGAACTTCTATGACGCGGAAGTCGATGTCAGGCTCGGCGCGATAGCTACTTTTATAGAACCGGTCATACTCGTCTTCATGGGGAGCCTGGTGATGACCATACTGCTGGCTATGTACCTGCCGCTGTTCCATATGATCGGCAACATGGGCGCGAGCCAGACACCTTGATGTCGAATTAAAAAATTATGTCAGAATCGGTTGACCAGATAGAAGAGAACCAGGCTCAGGCGACAGCGGTCGCGGAGATCGAAGAGCCGCGCGCGGTCGATAAGGCCCCGCCTGAGTTTGGCGAAGAAGAGCAGGCCGCTCGCGAGAAGGCCCGGCGCTACAGGCTGCGGTTTGTCGATCTCAGAACAGAAGAGCCTGCATACCATCTCATACACGAGCTGCCTGTCGATCTGATGATCCGCCACAGCTTCGTCCCGCTCGGCCTGGAAGATAACACGCTTTTCATAGCCATGGCCGACCCGACGAACCTCGACGTGATAGACGAGCTCGAAGCGCAGCTTCATTACACGTTGAAGTACGCCGTCGCCACGCAAACGGCTATAGACGAGTCGCTCAAGCGCGGCGACACTGCGGCGCGCATACTTCAAAGCGCGACCGCAGGGTTTCGCAGCGACGGCATGGCGCTGCTGCGCGAGACGGAGCAGGGCGAAGAGGTCCTCGACATGGACCGGCTCGCGGGCGATGAAGAGATGTCGCCGATCATCAAGCTGGTCGATACGGTCGTGCTAAATGCGCTTGAGCGCCGCGCATCCGACATCCACATCGAGACGCGCGATTCCGATGTCACGGTCAAGTACCGCATCGACGGCGCGCTCTATCGCGCGGCAGACCCCATAGACATCGCGCATCACCAGACGATCATACAGCGCATAAAGGTCATGTCGGAGCTCGATATAGCCGAGCGCCGCGTGCCGCAGGACGGTCGCTTCCGCATGCGAATTCGCGGGCGCAAGATCGACTTCCGCGTCTCTATCATGCCGGCCATCCACGGCGAAAACTGCGTCATTCGTATCCTCGACAAAGAGCAGATCAACGAATCGTTTCGCGAGCTGAACCTCGACGTAGTGGGGTTCGACCCGCACGACCTGAAGAAGTTTCGCAAGTTCATATCAGAGCCTTACGGGATGGTGCTTGTGACAGGGCCCACGGGGTCGGGTAAGACGACCACGCTTTACGGCGCTCTCAACGAGATCAAGAACGAAGAAGATAAGATCATCACAATCGAAGACCCTGTCGAATACCAGCTACAGGGCATCACGCAGATCCCTGTGAACGAGAAGAAGGGGCTCACGTTTGCGCGCGGGCTGCGCAGCATACTTCGTCACGACCCCGACAAGATAATGGTCGGCGAAATCCGCGACTCGGAAACCGCGCAGATCGCCATACAGTCCGCGCTCACAGGCCACCTCGTCTTTACGACCGTTCACGCAAACAACGTCATCGACGTTATCGGGCGGTTCCTGAACATGGGGGTCGAGCCTTACAACTTCGTATCGTCGCTCAACTGCGTGCTTGCGCAGCGGCTCGTCCGAATACTTTGCGGCCACTGCAAGGTCAAGTACCAGCCGACCGACCAGGAGCTTGGAGAGTCGGGGCTCGACCCGCACAAGTATCGCAACGAGGTTTTCTATAACGCGGTCGGGTGCGAGGTCTGCAACTTCACCGGGTATCGCGGTCGAACGGCGATACACGAACTGCTCGACGTAACCGATCACATCCGCGAGATTATTCTCGAACGCAGGCCCGGCTCGGAGGTTCGCCGCGCGGCGCGAGCAGAGGGGCTCACATCTTTGCGCGAATCCGCGCTCGCAAAGGTGTTTCAGGGCGTGACCACGCTTCACGAGATCAACCGCGTGACGTTTGTCGAATGACGACCGTAGAATCTATTTACCGAGAGTCGGTTTAAATTTGAAACCAATACGTGGTAGAGTAGTTTTAACTATAGGAAGCTCGATTGGATTAGAAGCTCTCAACCAATCCACTCAAGTCGCAGTTGTGGGAAATAATTAGTAGAGGTAGGTGTAATGGCAAGTAAACTTCTGAAGGTAAACCGGGCGATAGCTCTGGCGTTGGTGTTGGCGATGATTGCTCCTGTCGGGGCGCTCGCCGACGCGAAGAAGCAATTCAAGGAAGGCTTGAAATACGAAGAGAACAAGCAGTGGGACAAAGCCGCCGAGAAATTCGCCCTGGCTGTCGCCGAAAAGCCGTCGAACGTCGAGTACCAGTTACACCTCCAGCGCGCGCTCGTCATGGCGGGCGTGATGCTTGTCGAGCGCGGCGACCAGCTCGCCGAGCAGAAAGACTATAACGCCGCCTACCACGCATACCGGCAGGCGTACGCCTTCGACCCTACCAACCAGCTCTCGCGTTTAAAGATGCGGCGCATGCTGGAAGTGCAGGGGCTGCCGACCGATTCGTTGCCCGACGGCGACGACCCGGCGGGGCCGAAGGGCAAGCCTGATAAGAACAATCCGAATACGAAGGCTTCCTTTACGGGCGGGCTGCCCAGAGTGGTCCCCGCGGTCGATCTTCCGGGGATGAACTCTCGCCGGTTTCCAAAGACTGACATAATCGCGCGCTCGGACAACCTGCTTTCGGTCATCGAGCAGCTCGCGCAGGATATGAAGCTCAACGTGGTCTTCGACCAGCAGGTCTCGTCGACCATGAGGAACAACAAGCTTCAACTGGAGTTGAGAGACGTAACAAAGCCGAAGGCGCTTGAGATAATTCTCAGGACGAACAACCTGATGTACGCGCAGGTCGATTCGCGCACAATCGTCATCGCCCTGGACAACGCGCAGTCGAGGATGAAGTTCGAGCCTCTCGCCGTCCGCACCTTCTATGTCAAGAACGCCGACATCACCGATATGCGTCAGGCAATCCAGCAGACGCTCCAATCGAAACAGATAGTGCCCGTCAAACAGCTCAACGCGCTGATCGTTCGCGACACCCCGGCCAACCTTGAGCTGATCTCGTCGCTGATCGATTCGCTCGACAAGGCGAAAGCCGAGGTCTTGATCGACGTCAGCATCTACGAAGTTTCGCGCAACGATCTGTTGAGCATCGGCAACCAGTTCAACCCGACGGGAGATTCGGCCAAGGGGATACCGGGGTTCGCGTTCCTCGGCGGCATCGGGCGGCCGGACGTGCAGCGGAACTCCGAGCGCACGCTGACAGGGGCGTTCGGGCTGGCAATAGGGTTGCCCACGAGCGCTATCAGCCTCTTCCAGGATCGCGGCAAAGCGAAGCTCCTGGCATCGACACAGGTGCACGTGCTCGACGCCGAACAGCACGCCATCCGAATCGGCCAGAGGGTCCCGATCCAGACCGCCGTTTTCCAGAGCCCGACCATCTCGCTAAACAACAACCGCAATAACAACAACCAGAATAATAACAACAACCCTAACAATATAGACCTGGGGCTTGGGGGATTCGGATTCGGCAACGGCGCGTTCCCGCAGATTCAATACGAGAACGTCGGTTTGAACATAGACATGCAGCCGACCGTCTTTGAAGACGAAGTGCAGATGAAGATGAAGATCGAGTCCACGTCTGTCGACGCAAGCACGGGCACGCTGACGCCGTCCTTCAACCAGCGCACCATGTCGTCTGTGGCGCGAATCAAGGACGGGCAGACCACGCTTGTCGCGGGCGTCAGCCAGAACGTCGAGTCTAAGAGCGTCAAGGGGCTCCCGATAATCGGGCTGATACCCATACTCGGTCGGTTCTTCGCCACCCCCGAAACCAGAAACACTCAAAGCGATGTGGTCATAACGGTGACGCCGCATATTCTGAGGCGGGCCGATATACGTGACGACGACCATCTGGCGAGAGGGGCCGGGACGCAGGCCGACCCGACCACTCAGTTGACCATCGAGCAGATTCTTTATCTGGCCGAGCAGGAAGACGCCAATCAAAACCAGGTGGCCTCAACCGGCGGCGGCGGAAACGGTGTGGCTGGCGGCGCGGCCAGGCCCGCGTCGAAGACCGTCTTGACCGTTCCTTCTCCGACCACGCCTATAAATCAACCGGTGAATCAGCCGGTGAATCAACCGGGAGTGGTTGTAACTCAACCTCCGACCGTAACTACGACTCAGACCTTCAAGCCTACCGTCGAGAGGAAGTCTGTGCCTCAGCCGGGGCTGCCGCCCGGCGAGTCGGATGACGACGATGATGAGGACGAAGACGAAGACGAGCCCGCGCAGGCGCAGGGCCAGCGGAACGGGCCGCTCACGGTGAGCGTCAAGAGCGCGGCGGCTGTCGCCACAAAAGGGCAGGACCTTTACGTTGCGATAATCGTCAACGGCAACGGCGAGATCTCCGGGAGCAATATATCGCTAGCTTACGACCCGAACATCATCGAGATTAAAGGCGTGCGCGACGGCGGGCTGTTGCGCGCGGGGGGTGCGAATCCCGAGCTGCAATTCTCTGCCGAAGGCGGGCAGCTAAACGTGCAACTCGAACGCCCGGCAGGGTCGGGCGGCGTGCCTGCTCGCGGCCAGTTGCTGCTGCTGATCTTCACCGTAAAGGGTCAGGGGCAGACGAACCTCGTCTTGAATGAACAGACAAGCTTCCGGTCACCTACCGGGGAGTCGTTGGTGCTCAAGCTGCAATCGGCGCAGATTGAAGCGAGGTGATCTGCGTGCGGCAAGGTACTGCACAACCGAAGAGGGCGGCGATTAAGGCCGGGCAGGCGGCGTATGGGTTCACGCTGCTCGAAGTGATAATCGTTATCACGATACTGTCGGTTCTTACCGCCGCCGCCATTCCGATGGTTCGCAACAGTGTCAGGCGCGAGCGGGAGTCCGAGCTAAGGCTGGCGCTGCGCCAGTTGCGCCAGGCCATCGACGAATATAAAAGGTACAACGACAGGACTCAAGGCACGACCATCCCAATCGAGTGGAAGACACAGAGCGGGTATCCTAAAGAGCTTGAGATACTGGTCGAGGGGTTCATCCCGGCCAACGTGGTAGGGACAAGCGGAGCCCGCATCAAATTCCTGCGCCGCATGCCTGTCGATCCGCTGACCGGGACGACAGACTGGGGCAAGCGGTCTTATAAAGACGAGCCTGACGCGACCAGCTGGGGCGGCGAAGACGTTTTCGACGTCTTTACCACGAGCGATGCGACTGCGCTTAACGGAACGAAGTACAAGGACTGGTAATGAGAGGTAAGAGCAACAAAGAACGCGGATTCACGCTGCTGGAGCTTGTGATGGTTATGACGATCATAGTCATCCTCGCAGCCGTCAGCATAACCTCATACCAGCAGCTTCAGCTCAAAGCCAAAGAGACGATTCTCAAACAGAACCTCCGGGACCTGCGTAAGTCCATAGACCAGTATGCGGCGGATAAAGAAAAGCTGCCGCAATCTATTGAGGACCTGGTTACGGCGGGTTACCTCCGCGAAGTTCCCATCGACCCCATAACAGGCCAGGCCGATTGGCGAATCGAGATGGGCGACGATAACGTGTCGCTTTCAGGCGGGCAGGGGGCGACGGACGTGCGGAGCAACGCGCCGGGCACAGGGACAGACGGTATCCCTTACAGCGAATACTGACAAGAAAGGACCTGAAGCGAGGGTGACGGGCCGTGTGATTTCGACGGGCGCTTGCGGGCCAATCGTCGGCATCTCCCGACCTTTCACGCTTGACCGTATTCGAGATGGCATCAGCTATACAGCGGTATCTACTTGCGCCCCGCACGCCCAATACTGCGGCCGGGTTTATCGACGACAACTTCGCGGTTGTCGACTTGAGACGCAACCGGCGCGGCTTCTCTTTAGTCTCAAGCGCGGTCACGCAACTGACGCCGGGGGTGGTCACGCCCGGATTCGACTCGCTAAACATACAAGACGAACAGGAGCTGTCCGAGATCGTCTTGCAGACGGTTGAGGCCTCAGGGCTTTCGAAGAAGAAGCGGTGGTCGATTGCTTTGCCCGAAGGCGTCGTGCGGACACTTGTCGTTACGCTCGAAAGCAAGCCGGGGAGCCGCCAGGAGTTGACGGAAGTCCTAGCCTGGAAGATCGAGCGCGTCATCGCCGTGTCCGCAAACGAATTGCGCATAAGCCGCCAGCGCCTGAGCCCTCTCGCAGGGCAAGAGCGATACCTCATCGCCGTCGCGAAAGAGGCGGTTATATCGCAATACGAATCTCTCTTTTTTGGGATAGGCTGGGAGCCGGGGCTACTGCTTCCGCGCCATCTGGGCGAGGCCCAGTGGCTGACGTGGGACCGCACGCCCGGCGACAAGATGCTCGTGTCGGCCAACCGTGGCGGGTTCACCGCGCTGGTGGTTCAAAGAAACGAGCCCGCGCTGATACGCTCGTATCTCTGTGACCGCGAATCGAGGCCGGATGAGATACACAGGTTTGCGCTCTATTACAAAGACAGGCTCGACCAAGGCGGAGCGTCAGGGGTGAACCTGACGAGCCTGCTCGTGCTCGGCGACATCGACATCGCGGAAGCGCAGCAAGCCATAGGCGACGCGCTTGATGCGCATCCTCGCGCGTTAACCGCTTCGGAGTTCGGGTTCGATCTGGCGAACGAGCCTATACGGTTCGACCATCTGGCGGGAGCCGCGGGCCTCGCGACTCTCGCCTGGCAATAGCCCTGCTTTCCCAAAGCAGGACACTTAATCTTAAAGACGAAACAAAGAGAGCCCGTCAATGCCTGCCGCCTTTTTCGCCGCCCTTCCGGCTCGATTCGTGCGTATCCTTCTTGCCGCGACCGCTGCCGGATTTGTTGCCGCCGCCGGTCTCTTTGTTGACCGTGGCCCAGGCTCGGCTCTTGGCCTCCTTGTCGGAAACACCCTTCTCTTCGTAGCCTTCGGCGATGTGCTCGGCCTGACGCTTCTGCTTGTCCGTGTACTTGTCCTTATCTCCTTGAGCCATAACGTCCTCCCTCGATACATCTATGACTTTATTCAAGACAGGTTGTCGACCGGTCAGGCTTAACGCCCCGGTGCGGAGCGGTAGTGCCCTTCCACGTGTGTGCCGTCCGACTTGTCATAGCCGCCGACCCATACCCGCGAGCGAGTGCCGGGAGCGGGCTTTTTGTTGTTGTCAGCGCCGGAATACTTGTTGGAGCGCGGCCTTGAGCTTCCCCGCTCGGAGACGCTGGCCCGCTCCATCTTCCACGCTCTTCCCTTCTTGTTTGGCATGTCTACCTCCTGCCTAAACCGTGTTGAATCGAATGTGCGCCCGGTCTTTTAGGCAGCAACTCGCATGCCGCTTTTGATGGTTCGGGCTTTTGATGATTTATGAAAATTGAGAG
The DNA here is from genome assembly GCA_964615905.1 of uncultured Clostridia bacterium. Taxonomy (GTDB): domain Bacteria; phylum Acidobacteriota; class Blastocatellia; order UBA7656; family UBA7656; genus DATLMR01. The sequence goes on along the minus strand of CAZTUB010000002.1, from coordinate 223,688 downwards.
TATTAAACGGCGAAGCTTAGAGCGTGCGCGGCTTGCCCTTCCAGATTCTCAGACTGTCAGCGGGGCTGATCGAGCCGTTTACCGGGACGCCGAATATATCGACATAGAGGTTGAACTTCTTTTTGATGACGATACCGAGCTGCAATCGCACCTGCACGGTCTCGCCGGGCGAAAGGATGCTATCGCTGCCCGCGTCAATCGACTGGCGAGCACCGCCCCTTGGCCCGCTCTTGCTGTCGCGCGTGAGCAGGACGTTGCCCCGCGTGACATCGGCCACCTGCAAAAACGGGTGCGCGATTGCGACCGAGCTGCGGTTGGTCAGGCTGAGGTTTATCACCAGCCGCTGTGCGCCGCTTGAGGGCGCGCCGAATTCCTCCTGCGGCGTGTCCGTCCAGCTCTCATCGAGCCGCTCTGAAGAGAGCACACTCAGATCGACGCCGGCGCCCACGTTGCTGCCGATTGTAAAGTTGATCTGGCTGTCGCCAAAAAGCACGTTGCCGACCGACGCCTCCTGCACAAGCACGCGCACGCGCGCCTGGGTGGTGGTTATCTTCGGCATGGCGATCTGGAATTTTTCCAGGTGCGGAGCGAGGTCTGGAACCCACTTCTCAAAAGACGCGCCGCCGTCGGTCGAGAGCAACAACTCCTGTCGCACAATAGATAGCCCGAGGTTTTTTGGAACGGTCCAGGCAACCGTGTAGACAGCGCCGCCAGGCAGACGCTCCCCGCCCGCGGGCGAGCCCAGGAAGATGTTTGGTATATCCGCGCGCAGCGTCGGCGACAATATGTGATGGGTATCGGCCCCGCCTGCGGTGCCCTCCCCGTCCGCGTCTTCGTAATCACGCCAGTTGCCTGTGCCCGTCTGATAGCTCGCAATGGTCCCAGGTTTCGCGTCGATATTGAGCTGGACGGGATCGATTGCCTGCGCCTGAAGCTGCCAGGAGGTCGCGTCGGCAGTGTCTTGCAGCACTACTGCTTCGCCCACCCATGTGTCATTCGCGTAAACGCTCTTTTGCCAGCCGCCCGCTTGCCCGACAGGCAGGAGCCGCAGTTCATCGAGCCGCCCGTTGCGGCCGAGCGTTGCCACGGGCAGTTGCGTGCTGTCCATCGGTTTTGAAAATTGCAGCCGCAACTGTATGCGACCGGGCTCGATGCCGGGAAACCGCGTATCAACGACCATCTGGCGCGAGCCCGCAGATTCGGTCCAGCGGGCGGAATAGACGAGCTTTGTGAACCCGCCGCCAACGGCCAGTTGATACGCCTGAACCGATTCGAGTATGGCGGGGCCCGTGGCCCAGTTCAACATAAGCCTGGCGCCAAGCCAGTTCTCATGATTGACCGCGCCTATCTCGCTTTCGGGGACGCTGAAATCGCAGCAGCTTGGCCGCATCTCGATAACGAAAGGCGCGGCCACTCGGTTTACGCCGTAAGCATAATCGGTAGAAGTGCCGGTCGTCTTATAAAGGTCTATGGCCTGCTGAGGCGTATAACGGTGGCTCTGGTGGGCGAATATCCTGTCCGACATGCGCTGCGCCAGGTCTGAGAGCACGCTCGAATCGGGGGCGATGCCCTCCTGATAACCCCAGGGATAGAGGATCAGTTGCGAGAAGTTGTGATAGTCGAGCTGTACACGGAAGCGGCGATTCGGGTCGTCCGTAAGCGAGGTGAGGGCCTGAACCTCCGGCTCGCTCGCAGCCTTAGGGCCGCGATATACTTCGCTCTTCACGCTGTCGCTTGCGCCGTCGTCGTCTCTGGTCTCGCAAGGCGCATCACTTTCCAGCCGCCATTGAAAATCATAATTCCGGTTCAGATCGACGCCCGTATCCGAGCCGCAGTCGTTCGAGACGGGGCGTCGATTCTTCCGCCATAACCTCACCCCGTCTGTCGCCGAGTTGGGCGCGTTCTGGCTAAAGACAAGCCCGTCGGGGTTGACTATCGGCACTATCCATATTTGCAGGCTGTCGACCATGTGCCTGACGGAATCGTCCGTGTCGTAATTATTCAAGAACTGCTTTGCGAAATAGATTGGCGTTTCGACAGAGATCCACTCGCGCGCGTGATGAGCCCCTGTGATAAGGACTTCGGGTTTCCGAGGGTCGTTCACCGAAACGTCTTTGCTGATCTTGAGCGCGAATATCACGCGGCCTTCGTGGCTTCGGCCGATCTCTACGAACTGGGCAAGGTTTGGCCGCGCGCCCGCAAGCGATTTGAACTCCGCCATCGTCTCGTCATAGCTGTGAAACGCGCCTTCGAGAGAGGCCGCGCGATTCCCGCTCGCCGCTTCCGGCAGTGCGCGCGGCCCTGCGCTGAAGGTCTTACCGGGGAAGAACCGCTCAACCCGTTCGGAGAACTGCTCGGCGGTATAAAACGCGGCAAGCCTGTAGCCGCGCCGCGTGTACTGCTCCTGGACGTGCGCGCTGATGGACTCGGAAGAACCGTCGGATGTGAACAGATCGAGATAGGCAAGAAAAGAGTCGTTGCGCATCAGGATGTTCTCTCTATCGCCGAGCCAGTCAGAATAGCCCGTCGCCGGGCGCTCGCGTTTCGTCAGATCGACTATGGCGATGCGCACCTGCGTCTCGGCCGCCGCCCGGTCGGATTGGTAGCCGGGCGTGATGCGTCGAGCAGCCTCGTCGCCGTTTTTTACGGCCTGCTGCCAGTCGGCGATAGTAGAGTAGAGCGGCTTGAATTTCACCCGCGAGCTTTCGAGCCTTTCGAGAAAATATGCGGGCGCGGCTATGACGGTCCCGGTTTCGCTCTCGGACCAGACGTTGATTTCGATGCCGAGCGAGCGGGCTAGCTCTGTTATCTCCGATTGCGGCGCGGCCACTTGAGCAACCTGCGGCACAAGCTCTTTGCGAGTCAACTCGCCGCGCACGGCGGCGTATCGTCTCCACGCCTCTTTTTTAAGTTCAGGGTTGGAGCTATAGAGCGCGGTCTTCCAGACGTCGAGCGCGCCCGGCTCGTCGAGCTTTGCGAGCGCGTCGAGCGCGGTCAGAAATTCATCCCGGCTTGCAGACTCAAGACGAGCCCTGAGCTGAGCGTGCCGCGTCAGGCGGTCTTTGTCTTCGCTGATAGCCCGTTCGAGGCTGCGGTCGGCTATAACCTTGCTGGATAGGAAGAGGCCCGCACACGCTATAAGCGCGCAGAAGACCGACCCCAGCATAAATATCGCCGCGCGACGTGTGCGGCAGCCGCTTCGCATATCTCTATCCTTTGGGCTTGTCATAAAGGGATTTACCAAAAGCCCGACGTCAGGTCAAGAATTATCCCGTACAAGGGGGCGTGCGGCAAGCCTGTTGTGAGTTGGGCGGGTTACAGACGGCGTAAAGACCAAGAGCCACGGCTTTCGATTTGCCGTGGCTCTTTAACGAGTCAACCTGCGTCCCGCATCAGGGCTTGCGGCGGCGCGAGGGTTTTTCCGCCTCGATGTTATAAGCAGACTTGACGGCTTCGAGCGCTTCTTTTACCGCCGGGACGCGCGCGTCTGCCGGAGGCGCGTTCTTTACGAACTCACCGAGGGCGTTTGCGCCTTCCTGAATAGTGGGCTTATCCGACGCGGCTATCAGCGTGAGGCCGAGATTGTAAAGAGCGTCCAGGTTAGCAGGCTCGGCAGTAAGCACCGCTTTGTATGCAGTGACGGCCTTGTCCGTTTCGCCGGAGAAGCGATAGAGGTTGGCCTTTGCGACCTCCCACTTCCCTTTATTCTGCGGGTCAATAGCGACGGCCTTTTCGATCATCGCAGCCCATTCGTTGACCGATTGGACGGAGCCGTAATGCTCGACGAGCAGCGCGGCGTTCTTGGCAAGGATGTTGTAATAAACGATAAGCTCCGGGTTGGTCGCGCCCGTGGTGGAAGCGGGCACCGCGTTTATCGCTTTCGTTACGGCCTGGATCGCCTTTTCAAAATGAGGCTTGGCTTCGGGCTTGCTCTTCTTGTTGAAGAGATCTACGCCGATCTGGTAGTGAGCTTCCGCGAGGTTGGCATTCGACTTATAAGCAAGCTCGACAAAAGCTGCATGCTTGGAAGTGTCTACGGTCGCGGCCTGCTCGAACTCTGTGAGGGCGGCCTGGTAGTTACTGGCCTTCATCATATCAATGCCGGTGTTGTAATGAGCGCGGGCCTGATCGAAGTTGGCCTGGAGCGCCTTGTTTTCGGCGGCCCTGGCCTCATACTCTTTCTTCGCGTTTTCGGCCTTGGCCCGGTCGGCGGCCGAAACGGTGGCTGGTGCGCCCCCGCCCGCTTTCGACTGGGCGATCTGGGCTTCGACCTGCTCAAGAGTCAGCGTGCCGCCGTCACCCGGATTGACAAGCAGGTCAACCGTGTTGGTTTGAGCAAGCCTGATGTTGTGAATCCAGGTAGGGGTAAGCCCCGGCCCCGACGCCACAACCATGTAAGTTCCCGTTATTGGCATTCCGAGCCGTCTGTAGACGCCCTGCTTATCGGTCTTGACCTGCCAGTGGCCCTTTATATCCGTGCGATATATATCGACCACCGCATTGGGGACAGGTTTCCCAACCCCGTCCTCGCCCTTGACCCTTACAGTCCCTTCGATATGCGTAGTCTGAGCTAATGCGATTGCGGATAAAACAATCAAAAGCGAGCAAAGACCAGCAGCCCTTTTTATAATCCTGCTAAACATCGAATCTCCTCCATTACGATTTACTGGCTAAGTTTCCGCCTGTTCTGTTTCACTGGTATATGATGCCTCAGCCCGTGGCATCCGTTGGCACAATCTGGGAAGATCAAATCCTGTCATTTATGTGTTATCACACGACATTTTCAGTGTATATCACAGGTTTGGAGGGTGTCAACATAGCAATATTGGCGGGTATGTGAGCCGTAAAAAAGCGATTTAGATGTGATTGACAAACCAGCGAGAATGGGCCAAAGTTATAGATCGCAACGCCTCGACCGGGGCATATTTTTATGGCGAGCATAGCTCAGTTGGTTAGAGCGCCTGTCTGTGGAACAGGAGGTCGCGGGTTCAAGACCCGCTGCTCGCCCTTCTAGATTCAAACATTTAAGGCCACCTCACCGGGTGGCTCTTAGTGTTTTTAGGCGCTTTGACAGCAACCTTGACAGCAACCGGAATGAGAATCATTTATTTCCCGCCAATATCGAATCCAGTATGTTAATCGCCTCTTTTCGTAATGAAGGGAGTACGTGAGTGTACAAGTCGGCCGTAGTGCTGATCTGACTATGCCCTAGAATGTCTGAAACTACTTTAAGCGGTACGCCTTGAGCTAACAGCGACGACGCGCAAAAGTGTCTGAGGTCGTGTATTCGGTGATGCGGCAACTTGGCCTTTTTCAGAAGAGAGTCAAAGCGGCGTTTGACATTACGTGGATCAATGGGCGTTCCCATTGACGGAGCCCGTGTGACAAAGAGTGTATAGAGGTAGCTAATTGCCTGTAGCCTGAGCGCGGCCGATGAGGATGGGAGGGGGGCATAGCGCGTTTGATGGGCTGCTGCCTATTTGCAGCCGGTCTTCTTCCAGGTGTACTTAATACTGCCATCCATACTGATATTGACTGATGCGTAAGGGTACTTCGGATCGACACAGGTAGGTATGCTTAAACAATCCGCGTAGAGTTTTGCAGTTCCGAGAATGTAGTCCAATTTACCTTCTAAGTTCCGCCTTGTAGCCTCATCCCAATCTGCCATTGCTGCCGCGAAGTCTGTAGCGTCATAATCCTGCCCATTAAAATAGACGCAGCCCTGATACTTTTTGATCTTCTCTATAAGCCCGGAAATTGACATGCTTGTCTCCTTAGAGAGACGATTATATAAGCGTGGTCTGCCCAGGTCAAAATGCTGGGATTGCCTACTTGTGAGGGCAGCAGGTGAGTGTGCAGGGAAAACGGAACTAAAAGAAAAATCAGATGTAAGAAGTATCGGTATAATCCGGTTGAGGGAGACCTAAAGGGGTTTAAATCTATGGTATAGGTGATTATGAATCGGATTAGACCGACTAAAAAAGGTAATACTACCGACTTTAGCCGGTCTACTCAATAGTTAGGCGCAGGGGCGCGGTGGTTCAAAAACATTTCAAGAAGTTGAATTATGAAAATGAATTATTTAGATAAGTTCAAAGCTAAAGTTGCTTTTATAATTATCACCGTCGTCGCATTTTCGATTGCCAGTCCTATATCTGCTCAACAGCAGCAGCCTCCATCCCCAGCGAGAACTATTCAGAAGGCTGAGGATATACTGCAATCCGAGGCTGTCATTCGAATCCAACCCCAGTACCCTCCCCTTGCGCTAGCAGCCCGAGTTTCCGCCACAGTGAAGGTGGAAATCATGATTGATGAAAGCGGGAATGTTATATCTGCGAGGGCTTTATCTGGGCATGCTTTGCTGAAAGATTCTGCAGTCGCCGCAGCCCGTAAATGGAAGTTCAAGCCAACAATGCTTGAAGGAATACCTGTGAAGGTCACAGGGGTTATAAGCTTAGCTTTTGATCCGGATACTCCTGTACCTGATACTAAACAGGGCGAAGATAAGGAAGAAAAGCAAAGGCCTCTTACTCCTGAAGAGGAACAGAAGCTTCAGCGCGCTGAGGCTGCTGCCGACCGATTTATTGAGCGATGGCATGAAACTTTAGATATGAATCTATTATTTGAAGAGATGTATGTGTCGAACCCTGAGCAACGGCGACGTAACGCATATCATTTTCGTAGTATATATAGATTCATCGCCGGATTGGGTTATGACCCTGGAGTTGAAAAGGAGATAGACGAGGCTCTAATGCGAAAAGGAGCTCTGGCGTGGTGGAACATATTTTATATGGTACAGGAGTATGGGCTGGCTACATGGCAATCCGAGGATGACGACTTCACACTTCCAGTGGATGTGACGAAGGGATTAGAGGAGCTTTACAGCATAAAACTGGATGAGAAATACATGAGGCTGATACCAGTAAAGGCATTTATTGCGAAAGCTAATGCTGTCTCGTCATTGTTCCGTAAGCATCTCCCTCAGGAGCTCTTCAACACGGTCAGGTACAGAACCAATTTGGCGGACCATAATAAAGACTCTCGTGGCTTTCGGATAGTCGATGGCTTACAAATGCATGGAGTTGGAAAAGAAGTAGAAGTTTATAATCTAAGGCGTGGCGTTTTTGATTTTTATTTTATTGAGGAAGGAGGCGAGCTTAAGGTGCTGACGCTCGGCTTCGAACTCTAAAACCTTTACCTGGTGAAATGTGAAAGCGTGCTTCGCGCGTATCCGAGCCCACAACCGAAGCTCGAATGATGCCTCCAATATCACGTGCGGGCCGGGTGATGCGGGGCGCTAGACGCTTACAAACTCGCGGGCTGAGGTATGGTCACAAAAGGCAAAAGGAGATATGGGTTGTTTCTTATAAGAGTCTCTCTGATCGCCTTGATCTTGATCAGTTCGTCCACATTTGGTTTTGGTGTTACGGCTCAGGGGAAACAAATCACCCTCAGTGGCACGGACAAGGCTTCGATAATAAGCCTCTTATTGAAACGAGAGCTTGCTGGCAAAGGGGAGTCTCGTGTGAACCAGACGATTTACCTTTCAACAGAGAATATTGCTGAGGCGCTTACGACAGGGCTTACGCCGAGCAAGTTGGTCCTACTTACTCCTGAACACATCCAGCGGGTAGGCTTGCGGGGGGAACGGCTTGCGTACCTCCGGTTTTCAAAGCCCGAAGTCAAGGGACAGAGAGTACGAATTATTCTGGGCCAATATACAACCAAGGATGGTTATAGCGGTACAGAGTATGAGTGTAGAAGAAGGTCAGGCCGGTGGATATGTAAAGGTATAAGAGGCTTCAATGTAAGTTCATAAGGCCAGCGCCAGGTTACAGCGCGGCCGCTTCAGAAAGACCTAGTTCTATCAGAAATCACCATTCTATCTATTACTAGGGGGTACAAAGAGACATCTCAGCATCTAGCGTCAGGGCTTCACTACGGGCTATCGCGCTGCTGATAGAGGCTCACAAGAGGCTTGTAGCAAAGGGGTATATGCCGATAGCCAGCCCCGTTTTGACCGCCCGCAAAGGGGAAGGAGAAAAGGCGCAGCTTAACCGCCTTGCCTGGTCTCAAAATCTGCGGCCACGCGCAAAAGGAGAGAAGAAAGCCATTACCGAACGTGAAACGTCCTGTCTAGCTTTGTGGCGGCGCGGGTGTGGGTGGGGGGAGGAAGTCGGGAGTAGTTGCTTAGACTTCTTGCCCCGATTAACACGAGGGAAAGATGAGGAAAAGGAATTGGCAGTTATAACTGATTTGATCATATGCAGGGTTGCTAATAATATAGTTGGCTTTAAGTCTTTTTATGATTCTGGAAATACTTTGAAAAGGTTCCTGGGAAAAATCATATGCCTAGAAAAAGTGTTCGTATGACACCTCCGACCCCGGAAAAAGCCTTAAGGGATAAAATACTATCAATGGCATTAAATTCTTCGGAATTATATCGCTTATTAACGCAAGCTGCTGCTGATATAACCGAGAAGATTAGTCCAGACTCGCTGTTGTATTCAACAACGCCTTCGCAAGACTCTGCTCGACAAATAGTAACGCTTACTAACTGTCGAAGTAAGAAAGGAGATATTCCCATGAAGAAATTACTCGTTCCGGCTTTGACTCTCGTAGCCCTGCTTGGCTTTAGCAGTCCTGGCGTAGCGCAGCACAATCGGGCGCAGAAGGACCCGCCCAAGAGTGTCGAGGCGATACAGCGCGCAAAGGAATGGTCCTCCGCCCACCGTTATTTTTGTTGGGACAACGAGGGAACCGGATTCTGGTCGGGCAGCTCAGTACCCGACCAGGAATATTTTTGCGTCGGCCCCTACGCGCGACGCCCCGACTCCGAGCCCATGACCGGCAAGGTCACGGCGGTCGACCCTAAGCTCAAGACCTTTACCATCATGATCGAAGGCACAAACCAGCGTAGATTCCAAAAAGAAACGGTCAGCCACGCCGCCGGGAAGCTGAAAGTGCTTCCGAAAATTGGCGCGATAATCGACCTGATCGAGAACCCCGCACGGTTCAACTACCCTTCTTGCGAAGACTGTAATGGGGAATGCCCCGGCGTATGCTTCCTGGGAGGAAATGGCTGTAGATGTTACCTCTTCCACCTAAGGACCAAGTAAACACCCCTCGCAGGGGCCGGTCACTGCTCTGCGCGCGGCGTTGAGACCGCGCCCCTGCGCATCCTCTCAATCTGCTGCACCCGGCCTACGTATGTTTGAGCGACCTCGGACTGGAACATCTCTCTGGTTTCGATCTCGTCATCGGCCACAGGCTCAAGCGCGAGGTCCATATAGTCGTAACGCTGCGGGTCGCGTTTGATCTTGAGGTAGATGAGCCGCAGGCGCAAATAAAGCGATACCCACCTGACCTGCTTCCACATCGCTTCGACGATATATTTCGGGTAGAACAGCCAGACAGGTTCAAGCGGCAGGCCGGACCTGCGCGCGGTGCGGAACTTCAGGCGCAGGAACCCGCCCTCAAGCGGGTGTATCTTCTCGATGTCGATGCAGCCCTTGAACCATACGATAAAGAAGAGCGTCTTGCCGGGGCTAGTTCGAGTGGCCATGGCCCGCCTGAGCACCGTTTCAATATGCTCTGTCGTGTAGTACGTCTGCCAGGCCGAACGGTAGACTTGCTCCCACTGCTCGCGCGTCATATTTCGGTGGCCTGTCGTAATGTGGTTGAGGTCATACTTGTTGAGATCGGGGTCCATCCACACCCCCGATTCGTGCAGCCTGCGATGGTCTTCCGAACCCGGCAATGGCGTAAGGTAGAAGAATTCAAGCAGGTCGACCGGCAGCTCTTTCTGGATGATTCGGATGTCGCGCAGGATCGTCTCCGGCTCATCATTTGGGAAGCCGAGTATGTAGCCGCAATATGTCACAACCCCCGCCTGCTTCCACGCAAGCAGCATCTTGCGGTATTCGGTAATCTTATTCTGTCGCTTCTTTGCGCCGATAAGGTTTTCAGGGTTTATGTTCTCAAGCCCTATGAAGACTCGCTTGACGCCTGCGCGGGCGGCTTTCTCGATGAAGTTCGGGAGCTTGTGGCACAACGTGTCCACTTGAATGATGAGGCTCATCTCGACGCGTTCAACCTCGCGCAGGTATATGAGCCGGTCCAGTATCGCCTCCCAATCCTTGTTGCGGGCAAAATTATCGTCGGTGATGAAGAACCTGTGAAGCCCCTGCGCGAGGTTTGCCCGCACGATCTGCTCCACATCATCTGCCGAGCGGTGGCGCGATTTGCGTCCCTGGACGTTTATGATTGTGCAGAAGGAGCATTGATAAGGACAACCGCGCCCCGCGTCAAGGCTCGTATTCGCGCCCGCGGTCCTGTTGACGCGGTCGGCCGGAAGCAACGGCATGGCCGCGCCTTCGAGGTCCGGCAGGTCGTTCATAAAATTGTAGAGCGGCTTGAGCCTCCCGTCCCAGGCGTCGCGCAACACCTGGCCGAGGCGGCCTTCGGCTTCGCCTGCAAATAACGACACGCCCATCTCCTGCGCGCGGCAAACATCCGGGTCTTGCTCTTTGAGCATCGCGATAGTGCCTGAGACGTGGAAGCCGCCGATGGCGACCTGAATCCCCTGGCGGCGCAAAGGGGCCGCAATGTCGAGCGCTCGCGGGAACTGGTTGGACTGGACGCCGACGAGCATGACCATTCCGGCGTCGGCCCGTTTCACGAGCGACGCGATGCGGGCAGGGCGTATATGCGTGTTCGTCTCGTCAAAGGCATGAATGTCTATATGGACATCGTCGCCAAGCGCGTTCTGTTTGGCAGCTTCGAGCGCCAGCCCGTTGAGCACCGCAAGCGAGTTTGAGGGGATAGCAGACCGGAACCACTGTATGACGTAGCCGTCGTCGTCGTAATGCGACGGCTTGATTAGCACGAGACAGAAACGCCGTTTCCTGTTGGGTTCGCCCATTGATCCTATTACTCCGCAGCTCGTAGATTCCGGGGCATCATAACAGAATCTGTCGCCTACTTGCCAACAGGGTCCAATGTGATCTGCCCTTGTCGACCGAAAGAAACGAACATTACTTCTCAGATTCGGTGATTTGGATTATAATGCCCGTCTCTCAGTTAGTATCGCAGCAATCTCAAGGGTTCAAGCGTCCCAATACGGGCAGGCATCTTGCTAGAGACGCGGATGATAGCACGTACAAACAAAGGCAGTAAGACTTATTACCTTCTGCGATTCTTTGGCATAAGAACCTCACCCATGGTGTTAATCACTTCGACGGAGGAATCGACTCATGCCTCGACAAACAGGAAATAACAAAACAGCCAGCTTCGTTGATCAGATAGTCAAGGACCCGAATAATCCACCGGATGCGTTGCTATTACAGGGGTATTTGGGGGCCTCTTCTGAGGAAGACCACATAAGGCTCTACCTCGATCCGCAATTGAGCGATTACGTAGAGATTCCCCAGGATGCGGTTTTGCACACCGTCGAGCTTCCGGCAGAGCAGTCGCCGCTTGGCGGCAGTTATGTCTGGATAAATCGCGACGCGGATGTGACGCATGGGAAAGCCGGTGGTGACCGACCGAAGGCCAAATTTCTGGAGGGCCGAATACAGCAGCAGTATCAAGCCGGCACGGGCGCGCAGGCAGCCACTCCCGTCTCCGCTCCACCCTGCTCAGGAGTCCAGACGCAGTGCTGTCCCGGCCCTGTAATTTCGCACCCGCCGTGTTCAGGGGTCCAGACCCAATGCTGCCCCAGCCCGGTATCGCACCAGCCCTGCTCAGGTATTCAGACGCAGTGCTGTCCGGCGGGAGCAGTGGGCGCACAGGCGGTCGGGCCTCTCGTCTCCGCCCCGCCTTGCTCAGGCGTTTACACGCAATGCTGCGTCGTCTCGCACCCTCCCTGTTCGGGAGTCCAGACGCAATGTTGCCCGCAGGGACAGGCCCTCGTCTCGGCCCCGCCGTGTTCAGGGGTCCAGACCCAATGCTGCCCCAGCCCGGTATCGCACCAGCCCTGCTCAGGCATACAGACGCAGTGCTGCTTGCAGGCTGACGCTTTGCAGGCTGCCGCACCGATCTCGCGGCCGCCGTGCTCCGGCATTCACACGCAGTGCTGCATAATCACTCAACCGCCTTGCTCAGGCGTCTACACTCAGTGCTGCCCGCCCACGGCACAGCAACCCTGTTCGGGCATTCACACCGCGTGCTGTCCTGACCCAGGGCCGATTTCGCACCAGCCATGTTCGGGCATCCGCACGCAGTGCTGCCCGCCGACAGCGCAGGTTCCTTGTTCAGGCATCTACACGGCTTGCTGTCCACCCACGGCGCAACAGCCGTGCTCTGGTATTCACACGGCGTGCTGTCCTGACCCGGGGCCGATTTCGCACCAACCCTGCTCCGGCATTCGCACGCAGTGCTGCATAATCACTCAACCGCCTTGCTCAGGCGTCTACACTCAGTGCTGCCCGCCCACGGCACAGCAACCCTGTTCGGGCATTCACACCGCGTGCTGCTATTAGCAGCCGTGTAACCTCGTCAAGGCAAGTCTCGCTATTTCGCGATAGTGAGACTTGCCGACTTCTTGCTGTGGGGGTTCAACTTCTGATATAACCGCAGACGATCAAGGTTGCGATTAATCTCGTTAGAAAGACATATACCCGCTTTCCATACCGGAAGGCTTCCCACAAAAGTGCGCATAGGCGAGAGTAAGTGGAATAACATCCGATAGCCTGAGATTTTATGATACTGACGGCGGCAAACATCGCGCATTATCTTTTGGGGCGCGGGCTGATAACTTACGAATCGGTTGTCGACGGCGACTTCCGCGTGGTCGAAAAATCGCTCCGCAATCGAAACTTTATGGTCCTGAGAGACCACAGCCCCGGCCTTTTCTTAAAGCAGATCAAGACGTGGGATCAGCAAGCCATCATCACATTGCAGTATGAAGCCACCACATACCAGCTCTCGCAATCGGACGAAGAGTTCGCGCCGCTCGTTCCGCTTATGCCTCGTTATCACGATTACGACGCGAGCAGGCATATACTTGTCGTGGAGTTGTTAAAGGACGGAGAAAATCTTGCCGATTACCACGCGCGGCTCGGCAAATTTCCCGCCGATACGGCCGCGCAAGTCGGCAAGCTCCTGGGCCGGTTTCATCGCGACATAACCGAGAAGATCAAGGGCAGTGCCAAAATCTCCCTGTTTCAGAAGCGCATGCCGTGGATTCTGCAACTGCACCAGCTGAACCCGAATTTTTTAGAGCCGATAAGCGCGGCTAATTCCGAGGTTATCAACATAGTCAAGAGCTTCCCCGAATTCCACGAGATGTTAAACGGGCTTCAAAACCAGTACGAGTTCAACTGCTTAATCCACGGCGACATAAAATGGGAGAATTGCGTTTTGTACAAGAACGGCGACCAGCAGCCGGGCTTAAAGATTGTCGATTGGGAGCTGGCCGACATAGGCGACGCGTGCTGGGACGCGGGCGCGATCTTCCAGGCGTATATCACCTGCTGGCTTTTGTCTATCCCGTCAGTCGCTGGCGTTCCGCCTTCACAGCTTATGGACCAGGCAAAGTATCCTATCGACGACATGCAGCCCGCGATAAAAGCTTTCTGGATGTCATACACGGAGTCCCTGGACGCCGACAACAAAACCCTGAGGGAGTTGCTTAAAAAAAGCGTGCGGTACGGCGCGGCGCGGATGATCCAGACCGTTTACGAGCACATGAGCCCGTCGCCGCATATAACGCCCAACGCGATCTCTCTTCTTCAGGTCAGCTTAAATATTCTCGAAAGCCCGGACGAGGCGATAACCGAGCTGCTGGGTTTGTGAGCGACGAGGTAAGGATGGCAAGTCAGGTAGTCACAGAGATACGCAAGATTCTGAAGGCCGTTACGATCCTGTCGCCGACTTCGTTCTCTTTCGGTGGCCGCGTCATAGACCAGTCGGCCATGCCTGCTAATATCTCTATCCCTGTCGAGACCGAAAGCCCGCTCGTCGCGCTGCTGACGAACTATCTGTACTTCTACTGCTTCTGTCATAAGTTTACCGGCGACCTTCCCGATGACCGGCCCGGCGCTTCGCCCGACAACGATTTCATCGAGCTTCTGTCCGACGCTAACGCCAGCCGCGAGCGGTGGGATTTTGGGTGGCAGGTCGTTCAAATCCTTCCGTCGGGCCAGGTAGCCGCACAAAAAAACGGTGTGAGCCGCAGCTTTTGGGCGGGTGAATTTATCACGCTCGACGGCCCCGGCATGCCCTTGAGAGTCGGCGCAACCATAAGGGTCTTTTCCCCGAAAGAGTCGAGGACTCTACAGCCGGGTTTTTACATGGCCTTTAGCGAGGCGATGATCGACGACGCCAACGATTACAACCTTGTCCGTTTTTACTGGAACGTCGAGGCCGCAGGCGCGCCCGAATTGATGCGGCATGTTACCCGATCTCTCAATCGCTTTCAGCTGCCGTTTCGGTTTAAGTGTTTGACGACGCCCGATTCTTACACGCGGCTCGATTCCGCAGTCTTGTATGTCAGCAAGCGGTATTATCGAATAACGACGGAGCTTTTGACAGACGTGCACAGAAGCGTCCGGCAGCACCTGTTGCCCGACACGCCGCTCTTTGCCAAACGGCTCGCGCGAGGGCTGGGGTTCGCCGAAGACCCCGGCGACAAAGACAGCTTCGGCACGCAGCGCTCGCGGATACTCGCGGAAGGGATAGTTCGCGCTCACAACCACGACGCGAAGACAGAGCACGCGCGTTTGCAGGAGGTGGTAAAGCAGTTTCAAGATTACCGGATCGACCTCGAACGGGCTTACCTGAATCCGGGGTCGCAAAACGTCTACACATTCCCAGGCGTCCAGGCTTGAACAACGATGAGTAAACCGAGCGATATATTTATTGAGACGGCCGATTACATAGGCGCGAGGTTGTGCCGCGACGCCATGTGGTCAGGAGACCGGTGTAACTGGCTCGGCGATTCTTTCGAGCCGGTGGGTAATGCCTGGACGCTCGTACACCGCGCATTCGGCCCCGAGTTTTATAACGGCACGAGCGGGATCGCTTATTACCTTACGTACCTGTACCGGGCGACGGGCGAGAGGATGTTTCGCCTCACCGCCGAGGCCGCCTTGCGGCAAAGCTCGTCGAGATTGGACGACATCCCTCAGATAACTCGCGGGGCGTTTTACACCGGGCGCGCAGGCGTCGCGTACGCATTTATCAAGATCGGCGAGGTACTCGACGACGCAAAGCTTGTAGAGAAGGGTTTGCGCATCCTTAAAAACCTAGCCAAAGAAGAGGTATCAGCAAGCGGCCTCGATATTATCGCGGGCAGCGCGGGCGTGATTCCCGTGCTGCTGAATATCCATCAGAAGTACCGGCACGATTATCTGCTGGACGAAGCGATCAGGCACGGAGAGCACCTCATCGCTGCCGCGAGAAAGACCGCCGCCGGTTGGTCCTGGAACACATTCAATACCCCGGCCGAGTTGCAGCAACCCGACCTGACAGGCTTTTCGCACGGCACGGCCGGCATAGCGTGGGCGTTATTCGAGCTGTACAAGAAAACCGAGCAGCAGAAGTTCCGCGTCGCAGCCGAGCAGGCCATCTATTATGAAAGGCGCTGGTACAACCCCGAACAGGAGAACTGGCCGGACCTTCGCAACTACACCGCGACTTCGGAATCATCCGCTCAATCGCTCAGCTATATGGTCGCCTGGTGTCACGGAGCGCCCGGCATAGGGCTTTCGCGATTGAGGCTCTTTGAGCTGACCGGCGACCAGTCTTACCGCGACGAAGCGGAAGCAGCTATCAGAACCACGACAAGGAACCTGACCTATCATAACCATAATAATTTTTCGCTCTGTCATGGAAACGCGGGCAACGCGGACCTGTTGATATATGCGAGCGCGGTGCTTGAAAACGGCGAGCACAGGGCGGTCGCCGATCAGATAGGCGTGCTTGGAGCCGAGCAATTTATGAAGAACAGGTTTGCCTGGCCTTGCGGCGTCAACGGGGGCGGCGAAGCGCCAAATCTCATGCTCGGCCTCGCCGGAATCGGATACTATTACCTGCGGCTTCACGACCCTCAAAACACGCCGTCTGTGCTAATCATCCTGCCCGGCTCCTAAGCTTGCGCGAAACCCTGGCATCACCAGCTCGTGAAAAATCTCGTCCATCCGCTCAGGCGTGTAAGGCATATTGTTATCGAGCCACCACCTGAGCAGCGCCAGTATCTCGCTCGCAAGATAGTTCGCCAGGAGAGGCTTCGGCACCGACGGACGGGGCTTGTCCGCAAGGAACGGCGCGAGCGAATTCTCTATGCTCTGCTTCAGGTAACTCTGTCCTGTCTTAAAGAGCCAATCGGTCTTTCTCGACCTGGCCATCGCCAGGTAAAAATGGTGCGCCTCCTGCACGTGGCTAAACAGACCGGCTATCGGGACAATGCTGTGCGCGCTTGCATCATGCCATTCTATGCGCCGGGCGAACCGGTCGAGCATCGCTTCCCAGTCGCTTAAAAAGAGGTCTTCTTTGTCGCGGTAATGAGCATAGAAGGTCGACCGCCCGACGTCCGCCCGGTCGATTACGTTCTGCACTGTGATAGAGTCGTAGCGCTTCTCAAGGATCAGCTCGATCAAGGCATCTCGCAAAGAGCGCCGCGTGCGCGACGACCTGCGGTCAGCTTTCTTACTTTCGGCGGTCATGGCTCACATTTTCAAACAAAGTCGGTCGATTTGTCCATTATGAAACATTCGGCGCGGGCTTATCTGCTGACAGCCTGCGCCGCTTTTAATAGACTCAAGGGATATTCTTAGGTTGAAAGGGAGACTGTTAATGAAGCACCGGTCTATCTACGGACTTGCGCTCATCGCCGGTTCGCTGGGGATGGTCGCGACGATGATCTTTCACCCCACGGGCCGCGACCTGCTCGGCCAGCCTGACGAGGTCGCTCGAAGATTTGAGATGATCACGGTGCTGACGCACTCGCTCGCGCTCGCAAGCACTCCCGTCGTGACGTTTGGGCTTCTAGGTCTGACCCGCCGTCTTTCAGATCACGCGCTCGCCTGGGCGGCCTTCGTCGTCTACAGCTTCGGCGCTGTGGCCGTCCTGTGCGCGGCGACGCTCAACGGTCTGGTCGCGCCCACGCTTACGCGAGACATACTGACAAGCGAAGGGCCGTCGCAAGAGATGTTGCATCTCGTATTGGATTACAACCTGCTTCTCAACCAGGCGTTCGCGAAGGTCTTTGTTGTAGCTTCGTCGTTCGCGGTGGTCTTCTGGTCGATCTTGATACTGAGAGCCGGGACGTTCGCAAAGATCGTCGGGCTGCTGGGTCTGGTCATCGGGTTAGTCAGCCTCGCGGCGTTTTTCTCCGGTCACCTCCGCTTGAACGTGCACGGCTTTGGCATTCTGGTCTTCGCGCAGGCTATTTGGAATTCGCTGCTCGGAGTGCTGATGATAAAGACCACAGCCTTTTCTAAGGACTGACGAGCCCGCATCAGGGTTGCTCGTAACCTTTAGGGCGGACTTTCAGCTCGAAATCCCCCGGGTTGTTTGTAAAGAAAATTCCGCCCTTTCGTTCCGAATACGAAGGCAGGTACTCGATGGTGATCTCGCTCGTCTCGACGCTCTCGCTGTTGCTGCTCAACTCGGCTTCTATGGTCAGCCCTTGCGCGGTCATGCCGCCGTTATTGACCGTATTGATGTTTACGAGGTAGCCGTTGCTGACCGGTTGTATCGAATCTATAGTGACCACTATGTCGGGCGGCGATTGGCTGCCCCACACGGCTCTATAAACCATAAAGCCCATGGTTGCCGCTATGAGCAAAAGACCTATCACGGCGACAACAAGCTCCAAAAAGGGCGTTTTTCTGCTTATGTCCCGGTCACGGTCCTTGCCGCCCGAATTATTCGGTCGCTCTCGCATCGACCCTCCACTCTCACAAGATCAATCGCGCCGCCGCTGCGCCTACCGCAGCGGGAAAGCTCAGGACTATGACCGCCATAATGGTTTCGACAAATGCCACGTCATCGGTCCTGCCGAAAACCCATAGTATGTAGAAGCTTATCAGCAACGCCATAGCGTAGCCGACAACCGTGAAGCGCAGAAAGACGCCCCACGCAGAATCGCCCTCGGCAATCGACGCCTGCCCTCCGAACTCGGCCATGTAAACGAAGCTGTGCATCACTACGAGCGAGAATATGATAAGCGCCGTTGCGTGCCACGGGGTCATCTTGTACCCGATCAGTATCATCTCTTCGGTCGGCGCGAGGTTGAGAGCCAGAAAGACTGCTCCCACAGACATGAGAAACAGCTCGCCAAAATAGCCCGCCTCCCATATCTTCTCGTGTTCTTCTTCCTTGTCGCTCCCAAGCTCGGATTGGGCAAGCAACGCGCCTATGCTTCCCGATACGGCCTGCAAGCCGATCTTGCCGATGACCTCGCCCGGCGACATGCCCGGCCCAAGTATGCCGAGCAGGAACAGGATCGCAGCCGAAGTGACGAACCCCACGGCGTACGCTACGAACGCGTCGATAATGTCATCCTGCCAGCAGAATGTCTCTTCGAACCCCAGGAAGTGTGAAAGCCCGACAAGCAGCGGGATTATGAGCGCGCTAAACAGAGCGAATCTTTCGGGAGCCATGTAGAAACCCAGGTACCACATCTCCATCGTCATAAGCATGGGGAGCGAGAAGATGATGGCCCCGCCGAATGCCCGCATCAGCCCCACCCCGAATTTCTTGTTGGCTCGGCTATTGAAAGTAAGACTTAGAGCATAGGACTGGGGGTTGAGGACTGAGGACCGGGCGGAGTTCGTGTCGCGATCATCTTTCATATGAAAGCCGGTTGCGAAGACAGGCCCGACTGGCGCGGCCCTCAATCCTCATAAATTTAACTATCGGCTAACTATCGGCCGTGGGCACGACCAGCACCGGGCGGTCGGCCCCTGTCATGACCTGCATGGTCACGTTGTCTATGCGAAAGACCGAGCGCGATTTTGGGACGTGGCCGCCGACGACTATCAGGTCGTAATCGCCTTCGCTCGCTTCGGCAAGTATGCCGTCGGCCGGGGCCGCCGCCTCGCGCACGCGCACCTCGCCGTTTATATCGCCCGCCCTGAGCGTAGCGACCGCGCGATCAAGATGCGTGCGCGCAAGGCTGCCCGGCTCTAAGGTGTTCTTGGTGATATAAAGCAGCGTCACCGCCGCGCCAAGCCGCCGCGCGAGACGGCCTCCCACCCTCACATCGCTTTTGCCCGGCTCGCCCGCCGCCGTGCAGATCAATATGCGCCGCACCTCGCGCTCTGCCCCTTTTACCAGGAGCACGGGCACTTCCGCGTGCTTCAACACCTTTGCAGTGGTCGTGCCGAGCCCGTCCGTGCGCCTGTCCTGCACCGAGAATCGTTTGATCTTCGGCGCAAGCATTATCACCTCGTAAAGCGTCTCGTTCTGCTCAGCGGCTATCTGCTCTGCGGCGTCGCCGAATCGGATTCTCAGCTCGGCATCTGTAAGCCCTGTCTGCTGTTGTCGCTGTTTTAGCTTTTCGCGCAAGCGCTCGGCCGCTTCGGGGCTCTCTGCGACCGTGAGTAGTGTGGCCGAAGCCCGCAGCCGCTCGACCAGCCAGCGAGCCATGCCGAGCGTCGCGCTCGATTCCGAGCCGTTATCAAAGACCATAAGGCGCGGCGGCGGCTGTTTGAGAATATGCCAGCCGCGTATAGAAACCCATAGCGGTTTGGTATAGAGTTCCAGGCCCGGCGGCACAATAGCGTCTATGAGCAAGCCCTCTTCACCAAACGGGACCGAGGGAGCGACCTGGCGCGTGGCCGCTATGCGCGGCACTCTCAGCCGCACTCGCTGGCTCGACCCCGTAAAGCTCTGCTCGATGATCGTGCCCTGCCCTAAAACCATCGCGCCATCAGGCGGCTTCTCTTCGCTCAACGTGACCTGCTCCGGCCTGAAGAGCAACTGGACCTGCGCCCCGTCTTCGTGCGGCACAGTATCGGGTATGGGCATCGACAGAGGGCCGAACCGCGCCTGCCCTTTGTCCGCGTGGCCTACGAGGACTGTCCCCGCTCCCAGAAAGGTCGCGACAAACAGCGAGCGCGGGCGCGAGTATAGCGCCTCGCCTTCACCGACTTCGAGCAACCGGCCGCGCTCAAGAACGGCGATGCGGTCGGCCAGCTCGAACGCCTCTTCTTGATCGTGTGTGACTAGTATCGTGGTGACGCCGAGGTTTCGTTGAATCTCTTTGAGGCTGCGGCGCAGCTGCGCGCGAATCTTCACGTCGAGCGCGCCGAAAGGCTCGTCTAGAAGCAGCACGCCCGGCTCGTATGCGAGCGCGCGGGCGAGCGCGACGCGCTGCTGCTGGCCGCCCGAAAGCTGGCTCGCGTAACGATTGCCCAGCCCGCCTAGCCCTACGAGGTCGAGCAATCTCTCGCGGCGCTGTTTTCGGTCGGCGGCGGTCATCTTTCTTATCTTCAAGCCGAACTCGATATTTTCCGCGACGCTCATGTGACGGAAGATCGAGTAGTTCTGGAAGACAAAACCGGTCCCGCGCTGTTGCGGCTGAAGCTCAGTAACGTCGCGCCCGTGAAGGTGTATACGCCCGCTGTCGGGCGTTACAAGGCCCGCGATCATTCTGAGGATCGTGCTCTTGCCGCTGCCCGATGCGCCCAGCAGCACGAACAGCTCCCCGTCCGATACTTCGAGCGAAACCCTATCGACGATGAGCTGGTTGCCGTAGCGTTTTGTTATCTGGTCCAGGACAATAGACATGCCTCGGCCTCAAGCCTCCCCGGCCCCTGCCTTACGAAAGTCGCGGGCGGTAGCGACCGCGATACTCCGTCACTTCGATTATCGGCGGGCGTTGTTGTTCGTGAACGTCAATCTCTTCCAGGTAGAAGCGGTCATCTTCAACGCGCAGCCGCTTCATGGTTCGCTCCATCTGCGCCCCCGCGTCCATCAAACCTTTCTGCTTCAGATGCTGCGCGAAGACCTGCAAGATCGCAAACGACATCTTACCAAAGGCGCGCTCATCCTGGCTGCGATACTCTACATCCTCAAGGTCGACCTGAGCTAAAGACTTCAACCCGAATTTATCAAGCAAGTCGAGCAGCAACCCTGCCTCGACTCCGGGGCCTGTGTAGAACGGGACCTGTTCGAGCGCGGAGCGCCGCCCGCCGTAAATACCCGCGAGCGGCTCTATCACCCCAGACAGGTCCGGGAAGAAGAGGTTTATCATCGGCCGCGCCAGAAGCTCAGTCACCGTGCCCGCTCCGGCGCTGAGAACTTCGCCGCTCGACCTGATCGTCCGCTTATAAAATCCTTTGACGTACTGTATGTGCGAATTCATCAACAGCGGCCCAAGTATGCCGTAGACGATTCGCGCGTGAGGGTTCACGATGTCCGTGTCCAGCCAGACGATCAGATCGCCTTTCAAAAGGTAGAGGCTTTTCCACAGCGATTCGCCCTTGCCTCGTACGCTGCCGAGCCTCGGCAGTATCTCTTGATGGATGTATGGGGGGACGCCAAGCTCTGCGGCAATCTTCCGCGTGAAGTCTGTCGAGTTGCCGTCGATCAACACGATCTCATCAAGGAGCGGCGCGTCGTCCATGAGCTTTCGCTTGATCGAGTGAATCAGGTTTCCTATGGTCGATTCCTGGTTGAGCGCGGGAAGACCGAGGCTTATGCGAAGGTTCTGCTGCCTCTTTAAGTCGATGAGGCGGTCGATGTCTGAAAACTCTTTGCTGTGAAATGTATTCTCGGCGAACCATTTCTCTACGCGCACGAGCACGGGCAGGTTGGCCCGCCGCGCGGTCGAAGCGGGCAGGCGAAACGGCTCTTTGGTCTTTACGAGCAGCGTCGTCACGTCCTTGCGCTGAAGGATTATGCTGGCCATCAACCCTATGGGCGGGCCGTCGTGCGCGGCGCTCGCTCCGAGAATAATCGCTTGATGATCTTTCAGCGCGCGGACGACCGCCGTTCCCGCGTCGCCGACGATCTGTAGCTCGGTGGTGATCTCCGGGAAGGCGTCCGAAAGCCCGGTGAACTTCTCTCTGAGCACCTGGCTCATCGGGTCGTCGTCGCTTGAGACCACGCGAAGGAGCGTGACTTCGGCGTTGGCAGACCGCGCGAGCCGTATCGCCAGCTGGAGCGACAGGTTCGCGTAAGGGCCGCCGCGAACCGGCAGCAATATCCGGCGTATGTCGCGCGGGTCGACCATCGGGTTTACGACCGCGACATTACAGGGAGGGTCGCGCAAGACTTCCGCCAGGTCCGCTTGAAAATATGTCTTGTCTTGCTGCCAGGCGAGCAGCAGCAGGTCGTTGTCCTGCATGCGCTCGTCGATCAACGCTTCGATGTCTTCCCAGGGTTGATGAGAGACGAAGCTGCCGGCCAGCCGGTTTATGCGCGGGCTTTCGCTCGCAAGAGTCTCAAGGTCGTTGCGCAAGCGCTGGGCCGAGATTGCGCCTTCGCTGAGCGACACGTCGCGCCCGATAGGCGTCACGCCTATCAGCGAGATGGTCGATTTTGCCGAGCCGCTCAGGCTGACCGCAAGCGGCAATATGCGCTCTGCTGCCGCCACCTCTTCGGCGGGAACCAAGACGTTGAGATCGCGCAGCACTGCGCTCGGTTTTCGACTGACAAGGTCTTGCATAATCGTATTGCTCAATAGATTACCTCATCCAGTCCGATTTCCGAGAACGAATTTCAGAAAGTTCTCCCTAGAAGACGATCTGAACACGGCTGAGCACTACGAAGAAATTCTTGTCTCCGGGGTTGGGCGTGCGCAAAGGGTCTTTGAACCGCTCCACGCCAAGATCGAGCGTGTAACGAACGAAGCGGTTCAGATACCAGTTAGGCCCGAAATAGAAAGTCTCTGCGCGGTTCGCCTTCGGCGTGCCGTTGGAGATTTGAAGATTCGAGTACCGGAATTTCACCTCCCACGCGCCTAACCCTGTGCCGCTGCCTTCTTCAAACAGGCTATGTTTGGGAACGACCGCGCCCGCTTCGGGCTTGGTCTCGCCGGTCAACAGGTAAGTGAATTGCGCCATGTAGCCTTTGGCGACAACTCCCGGCAGGTCTGTCCCGCCCGCGCCCATTCTCAGCCGCTCCTGGTTTGTCTGGTCGTACTCCGCGCGAATGGCGGCGGGCCCGAGCATCCATGTCAGCTCGCCGTTTGCGCGCTGGACCTTGCCGTTGATCCTGTCTGCCTCGTAGAAAGTGACGCTGCGGCTTTCGGTCTGCCCGATAACGCTCAGGCCGCCCCGGCTTCGACCCTGCGTGTACGCCCCGCCGAAGCTGAGCCCCTTGAGCCAGAAGGCGCTGCCGTTACGCCACGGCGTGAAGCGCAAACGTATCGCGCCTTCTGGCGTGTCGTTATCGTTCGGGACCAGCAGCCCTTTGCCGTTGAACGCGCCGACCTGATATTCAAAGACGCCCCCGCCCACGACGCCCGACGCCTGTATGCCGGGGCTGCGGCTGGGCGCAAGGTTGTTGACCAGCGAGCGCTCGACAAAATCCTGCACGGCGTCCGAGCGAATCTCTTCCTGGCTGTAAGGCACGCGGAACTGGCCGAAGGTCAGCTGGAGTTCGTCTATGCGGTGGACCCTGACGAACAGGTCGCGGAGGATGATGCCGGTCCTGTCGGCAAAATCGCCTTCGATCTTGAAGTCGTAATAGCGCTGGACCTTTCCTTCGACGATGAGCCGCGCGCGCCTCAGAAGAAAAGTGTTCGCCGGGGCGACGGGGCCGGACTGGTAGCCGCGAAAATCGAGCTGGCCGTAGCCGCCTATGAACGTCTCGAAACTGCCGTCGCTTGAGCGCAAAAAGGCCCGGCCTTTGTCCCACCCTGCAAGAAGCGCGGGTTTGTCAGGCGCGGCGGGCTGGCTCTGCGCGCGGGCAGCATCTGTAGGTTTTGTTGCAGTGACAGGCTCTGTGGACGGCTCGACCCCGGTGCTCGTCGCCACTCTTGTGTCGAGCGAGGCGGGCTCTGGCTTCGCGTCTCTGCCCTCAAGCCTGCGCTCAAGCGCAGCAAGCGCCCGCTGCTGCTGCTCGATCAAAGCCTGTAGCCGTTCGACTTTTTCGGCAAGCTGCTTGACCTGATCCTCTGATCCGCTCTCAGGTTTGGCTCCCGGTTGGCCGCTACTGTTTTGAGACGCGGCCTTTGCGCTCGCGGCTGCCGCCTTAGGGGAGTTGCCGCCGTCATTTGCCAGCGCGACCGCGCTCGGAAGCAAAATCAGAACGAGCGCCGGAAACAATAGAGAGTAAAATGATACCTTTTCAAGCTTCATGAAACCTCCTGTTTGTCGAGGGAAAGTAAGTCAGGTCTAGCTATCCTGCGTGCGCTTTTTTATAAACTCCATAAACATCAGGATGCTGAAAGAGATCAGAGCCAGCACCATAGCCATCGCATAGGCTCCGACGTAGTTGCGGTCGTCAAGCGAGCGGAAGATAAACAGCGTCGAGGTTTCGGTCAGCCCGCTCACCCCGCCGCTGACCACAAGCACTGCGCCGAACTCGCCCAGCGTGCGCGCAAGCGTGAGCGAGATGCCGTAAAAGAGGCCCCAGCGGATCGAAGGCAGCGTGACATGCCAGAACGTCTGCCACGCGCTCGCCCCCATCGTATATGCCGCGCTCTCCTGTTGCGTGCCTATCTGAGAAAGCACCGGCATGACTTCGCGAATGACGAACGGTATGGACACAAAGGTCGTGGCGATAAGCATACCCGGCAGCGCAAAGACCATCTTTATGCCTGCCGCGTCCGTGAGCGGTGTGAACCACCCGCCCCGCCCGAATAGCAGTATCAGCATCAGCCCTGCGATGACCGGCGAAACGGCGAACGGCAAATCGACAAGCCCGTTGACTAGCTGCCGTCCCCGGAAGTTGTCGCGGACAAGCACCCACGCCACCAAAAGACCGAAGACCGCGTTTATCGCCGTAGCGCACACTCCCACGATCAGCGTCAGCTTTAGCGCGTTCAACGCGTTCGGCGAAGTGACCTCGGCTATAAACGTGCCCGCCCCCTTCTCTAAAGCTCCCCAGAAAACGGCCGCGAGCGGGCCGATCAGCAGCGCGGAGGCATAGATCACAACCACCGCTATCAAGAGCCATTCGACGGGGCTGTGCTTCTTTTTGACCCGCGCGGGCTTGCCCGACATCAATCCGAATTCGAGCGGGCTTGACGGTTCAGCCTGTTGCATCGGAGACCTCTCTGCGCCGCTGCATCCAGTCGATTGTAATCATCAAAGTGAACGAGATGGCCAGCAACAGAACGGACATCGCGCTTGCGCCTCGCACGTTCTGCGATTCGATCTGGCCGTAGACGTGGACCGGCGCTGTAAGCGTCAGCCCCGGTATGTTGCCCGCAACGATCACTATCGACCCGAACTCGCCGATGGCGCGGGCGAACGTGAGCAGCGCCGCCGTGATAACCGCAGGCATGATCGTCGGAAGCACTATGCGATAAAACGCGATCCACTTCGTCGCCCCAAGCGTATAGGCGGCCTCTTCCTGATCGCTCTGCATATCCATAAGGACTGGCTGGATCGCGCGAACGACGAACGGGTATGTTACGAGCAGCAGCGCAAGGACTATCCCCGGAGTTGCGAAGATGATCTTTATTCCGCGCGCTTCGAACCAGCCGCCAAGCACACCCGCCGGGCCGTAGAGCACGACAAGCATCACGCCTGTCACAAGAGTCGGTATGGCGAAAGGCATGTCGATCAGCCCGTTTAACAGCCCGCGCCCCGGAAACTCGTACCGCACCAGCACGAATGCCGTCAGCGTCCCCATAACCACGTTGATAACGGTGGTGATGATCGCCGTCACAAGGGTCAATTTCAGCGCGGCAAACGCAATGGGGCTCGTTATGTCTGCGACGAACCCTGTCAGCCCGGCCTCGAGCCCTTTGGCAAAGATCGCCGAAAGCGGCAGAACGATCATCAATCC
Organism: uncultured Clostridia bacterium; assembly: GCA_964615905.1. Lineage (GTDB taxonomy): Bacteria > Acidobacteriota > Blastocatellia > UBA7656 > UBA7656 > DATLMR01. The sequence goes on along the minus strand of CAZTUB010000002.1, from coordinate 197,774 downwards.
GAGATAGCTGATGGCGACCGCGCGCAATCCCCACCTGCCCCACGGCCTGACGACATTGCGGGCGGCGGGGGTCTTTTCGGGTCTTAGCTCTACAGGTTTGGCGCTCATCTTGATGTGTGCAAGCTCTCGTACATGCGCGTATAGATTCCCTGCGGGCCGTATATCTCTTTGATCACTTTGTCCCAGCCGCCGAGATAATCTATCTTCCACAGGTCTTCGACGCGCGGGTACTGGGCCTCGACTTCGCGCGCCACATCCTTATCGACAGGCCTGAGCCCGTGTTTGGCATAGGCTCGCTGCGCCTCTTTGCTGAACAGGAACTCGATAAAGCCTTCGGCCGCTTCGCGAACGCCGTGCTTGTCGGCGTTCTTGTCGATGATCGCAACAGGGTTTTCTATCAAGATGGTCGAGCGCGGGATGACGTACTCGTACTTCTGGCCCGACTCGCGCCCTACGAGCACTTCGTTCTCGTAGGTCAAGGCAACGTCGCCTACGCCCTTTTCAAAGTTTGTAATCGATTCGCGAGCGCCTTTATCCATGATCGAGACGTTGCGAAATACGCTCTTGAGAAACTCCTCGGCAGCAGCCGTGTCATCTTTGGGAACGCCCGCGTACCCGCGCAGCGCAGCGCCGTAAAGGGCGTTGATATTCCACATCGCGCCGCCCGACGTCTTCGGGTCGGGCGTCAGTATGTTCAGCCCTTGCCGGGTGAGGTCGGGCCAGTCTTTTATCCCCTTAGGGTTGCCTTCTCGGACGGCGATTACGACTATCGAATCCGAAACCATCCCGCCGTTAGGCTTGCTTTTCCAATCGTGAGTGATTAGCCCGGCCTCGGCGATCTTGTCTATGTCGCCTGCGAGCGAGAGCGCGGCGATGTCGGCTTCGAACCCGCCGATTATCGCGCGCGATTGAGCGCCGCTGCCCTGGTAGGACTCCTGGAACTCGACGGTCTTACCGGTCTTCTCTTTCCAGTACTTTTGAAAAGCGGGGAGTATCGCTTTGCCGTAAGCCTCGCGCGGCGTGGTGTACGCGCCAAGTATCAGCGTCACCCTGTCGCCCGGCGCAGCACCGCCGCCGCAGCCTTGAAGCAACGCGGGGATAACCAGTACAGCCAAAGATAAAGATACCGCCGCCAGGGTTTTTATAAGGCTATCTCTCACTATTCTCATCTGAGTTGATCTCCGTGTGATCTTTCGATTATTGCGACCGGCTTAGGTTAAGGTAAATCGGGATAAAGTACTGCCTGAGCTTAAAGGGCGTGCTTCATTGAAAGCCTGGATTCTCGTCTTGAGGCGGACTGCTGCCAACCGGGTTTTACAGGCTGGCTGGCGTACACTCACAAATTAATACAGAGGCGCGGCGAGCCTGTCAACAATTGTTTTTTCGCCAGACCGGCGGTCCATACGTGTTTTGATTTATAAAATTCTTTTGAGCAGTGTTATAAGGAGAGATGCAAAGAAGGAGGGATGATATGAGACGAGGCCTTTCATCTGCGGTCGTGATATTGATGCTTGCGTTCGGGCTGCACGCGCAGTCGTCACCGGATGCGGCCGAGCTGACAAAGCTGCTAAAAGAGTTCCTGGACGGCGCTTCGCGCAACGATGCCGCGATTCACGACCGCTTCTGGGCTGAAGACCTTATCTACACAGGCTCAGCCGGGAGGCGAACAGGCAAGGCCGACATTATGCGCGGGCTGCGCTCGCCGTCTGCCCCGACGCCCGGCGCTCCGACAACCGTTTACGGCGCCGAAGATATTCGCATCCAGCAATACGGCGATACGGCGATAGTGGCTTTCCGCCTTGTGGCCACGACAGAGAGAGACGGGAGGACCAGCACCGCGAGATATCTCAACTCCGGGACTTTTCTCAAGCGCAAAGGTATATGGCAAGTCGTGAACTGGCAGGCGACAAAGATGGGGCGGTCCGCGGAAGAAGACAAGAAAGAAGTGGCGGCAACTGAGGCCGCTTTTCATAAAGCTATGCTGGCCGCCGATCTAAAGAGCGTAGAATCGCTGACGGATAAAAGCTTCGTCTGGACGCACGGGGGAGGAGAGCAATTGACGCGGCAGCAGTTGCTCGACGAGTTAAGGACAGGAAAGCTGAACTATCCAAAGCTCAACACGGGTCGGGCGACAATAGACCTGTACGGCGACACCGCAATTGTGCGAGGCGATAAGCCCGGCAGCGATAACAACGCTCGCACCACAGCTTCTTATGCCCTTACCTTTATCAACACGGACGGCGCGTGGAAGGCCGTCGCGATGCATACGGGCCGGGGTGACTCGACGGCAAAATGAGCCGGATCGCGCTTTACCGTATATGCAGCTTTTTCGAGTGTCGTGGGGCGTTCGATATGAAGGAGCTTGCCGAGGTTGTGTTTAAACGCTTTGAATCCCTGCTCGATGAGCGAGACCACGCCTGCTACACCGACAATCTCTCTTAATTGGCAGATCAAGGCCGCTCAGGTTAAACTTCGCGTTGTGCTGATGAAGCAGATGCCCGGCTTGTAAGAGCTACGAGCCGGGTCGCAAGATTTACTGGGCGGATTTTATAAGGAAGTAGATCAAAGTTATGAAGAACATGGCGAAAAGAACATTCTTACTGTCGATGGTCGCGTTGCTGGCGTATGGATCAACCGCCGATGCGGGCAGGCCTTTGACGATTGGCGTCATCAAAAAGCCGATCTCGGACGGGTGCGGGTGCTATCTGCAATTGCCTAAGGATACCAAGCTGAAGAACGAAAAATACGTCTTCGTTGCCGACGTGGACGGCAGCGCGCAGGTAAATATAAACGGCAAAGACATGACCTTGAAGCAGACCACAAACAACCTGCCGCAAGAGAGCTTGAAAGTCGGCGCGAAGTGGAAAGAGGTCTATGAAGCCGCGAAGACTAAGGTCGAGGTCGAATACGTCGTAACGAAAGTCTGCGACCCCGATGATGAGGCGTGCGAGGTCGCACATTATTCCGCAGTCATCACGGTTACGCACGACGGGACGATAGGCAAAGTCAACGCCACGGGTCTGTGCGGCTGCTGAGTAATTCAAGAGAAGCGGCTCCTGGCCGGTTGATGATTTCACCGGTTCCGAGTATAAGATCACGGACGAGCAATCTACTGCAAACGGAGAGGCCCCATGCTTGAAGTGGTCTTGAAGCGGTTCGAGAACCCCGACGAGGTGCGCGTGTTCGAGAAGGGGAGGTTCGAAATCGTGCGGGTCGGCCCCGTCACCATCGGGCGCGCGACATACGAGCCGGGGTGGAGATGGTCGGAACACGTGAGCCCCATCGCAGGGACGGCCTTCTGCGAGGTGGAGCACGTCGGGATGGTTGTATCTGGAAGAGCAACAGCGGCAATGCGGGACGGCGAAACCTACGAATTCGGCCCAGGAACTATCTTTTACGTTCCACCCGAAGCGCACGACAGCTGGGTGGTGGGAGATGAGCCTTATATCTCTATACACTTTCTTGGCGCAGACACTTATACGAAGTAGAAGGCAGAGCGCGCCCGCGCCTTTGTTTAACTTCACTTAGTTTGACTTGACGTTTGGCCCTACAACCGAGCCTTCAAAGCGGTCGCCGGTCTGAGCGCGGCTGCGGGCTGCAACCTAACTGGCGAAATGACAAACTATCTTGCTGAAGCTGTCGGGACGATGATCCTGTTAATTCTGGGCGACGGGGTCGTTGCCAACGTCTTGCTCAATAAATCGAAAGGCCAGAACGCAGGGTGGATGGCAATCACGACCGGCTGGGCGCTTGCCGTCATCATCGCAGTCTTCTGCGTCGGGCGGATAAGCGGCGCGCACCTCAACCCGGCCGTGACCGTGTCGCTTGCTACCATCGGCGCGTTCCCCTGGTCGGAGGTGCCGGGTTATTTGCTTGCGCAACTTGTGGGAGCGTTTCTCGGCGCCGTGGTCGTTTGGGTAGCATATCTGCCGCACTGGGCCGAGACGGAAGACCCCGGTGTAAAGCTAGCGGTCTTTGCAACAGGGCCTGCGATCCGCCGCCCGTTCTCTAACTTTATCTCGGAAGTGATCGGCACGGCGTTATTCCTTTTCGGCGTGCTGGCAATCGCGGCCAATGCGCAAAAACTTGCCACGCCCGGCGATGTAAACCTCTCGGTCGTCTTCAGCCACGGTCTGCAACCAATCCTTGTCGGCTGTCTCGTGTGGAGCATAGGCCTGTCACTGGGAGGCCCGACCGGTTATGCCATCAACCCTGCGCGCGACCTTGGGCCGCGCCTGGCATATGCGCTCCTGCCTATCGCCGGCAAAGGCGCTGCCGATTGGGGCTATTTCTGGATACCGGTGATCGCCCCGATTATCGGCGGCATTATCGGCGCGGCGCTCTATACAGTGATCGGCTTCTAACAGATTAAAACAAGAGCATACCCGTATCGATCACACGCGACGAGGCGCGAGGCTTGAAGCTGCCTGATTCTATGATCGCCGCGCGACAGCAATCTGCGGCCGGTCTATTTTTTCGGCCTGCGGCGCAACCTTGGCCACAGGGATGGCGTAGAGAAGATAAAGAGACAGTTCGGGAGGTCAGGATGGGCAATTATCTGGAAACCCTCGGTCAAGACCTGCGCTACGGCGTGCGAATGCTGTTGAAAAATCCGGGCGTTACTTTCGTGATTGTGGTAACGCTTGCGCTGGGCATCGGCGCGAACACGACGATCTTCAGCGCGGTCGACACGCTGATGCTTCGGCCGTTCTCGTTCCCCAACCAGGACCGCCTGGTGATAATCTGGGAGCGCAACCCCGAGTTCGGCATCAGGCGCGGGTCGGTTTCGCCCGGCAACCTCAAAGATTGGAGCGAGCAGAGCAGCACCATCGAAGAGTTTGCGGCGATAAATACACGCGACTTCGATCTGACCGGCGGCGACAGGCCCGAAAGGTTTGCGGGCTATGAAGTCTCTGCGGGTTTCTTTGACACGCTCGGAGTGAAAGCGGCGCTTGGCCGCACGTTCCAGCGTGACGAGAGCGGCGCGGGCCGCGAGCAGGTAGTTGTCTTAAAACATAGCCTGTGGCAGCGCCGCTTCGGTTCCGACCCGAACGTCCTGGGCCAGGTTGTCACGCTCAACGGCAAGAGCTTCACCGTGATAGGAGTGATGCCGGAGGATTTTCAGTTCCCTTACAACGGCGGTGAGCTGTGGACGCCGCTTGTATTCGATCAGCAGGCGGCCGCAAATCGCGGCAACCACTACTTGCAGGTTTTAGGCTTGCTCAAACCCGGCGTCGCTATTGAGCAGGCCGACGCGGAGATTCGAGCCCTCGCCGACCGCTTGCAGCAAATCTACCCCGATACGAATGGAGGCAGGACCGCAGCCGTAGTCTCGCTAAACGCCGATGCGACGCGCGGCGCTCGTATGGGTCTGCCGATAGCCAGCGGAGCGGTCCTGTTCGTACTGCTGATCGCCTGCGCAAACGTCGCAAACCTGCTGCTCATTCGCGCTTCGTCGCGTCAAAAGGAGATCGCCGTGCGGTTGGCGCTCGGAGCGACTCGCGGTCGTCTCGCCCGCCAGCTTCTAACAGAGAGCGTGTTGCTCGCGCTTGCAGGCGGAGCTTTAGGGTTTGTGATTTCAATCTGGAGCGTCGAACTGCTGGCCAACAGCATCCCGGAAGACTTCTCTAAATTTATACCCGGCTGGAGCCATTTTGCGATCAACCGGTCGGGGCTGGTCTTTACGCTGATTATGTCCGTCTTTACGGGCATACTGTTCGGCCTTGTGCCTGCGTGGCAGGCGACAAGGACAAACTTCAACGACGCGTTGAAAGAGGGCGGTAAAGCTGCTGCCGGGCAAGCGTCGCGCTCATGGCTGCGGAGCGCGCTCGTAGTCTCAGAGGTCGCGCTGTCGCTAGTCTTGCTCGTAGGCGCGGGGCTTATGATCCGCAGCTTTATCGAAATATTCCGAACCGATTTCGGAATCAACCCTGACAACGTCGTGAGCATGAAGGTTGCCCTTGCGCGCGACAAGTACCCTGAGGCGAAACAGCGAATCAATTTTTATAGTGAACTGCTCGCGGGTGTAAAAGCGTCTCCCGGCGTAGTCTCTGCCGGGGCGATCAACCTGCTGCCGATGAGCGGCACAAACCAGATCAGCTCCTTTCAAATCGCGGGCCAGCCGCCTTACCCCAAGGGCTCGCAGCCGCTAACTCAAACACGCGTAGTCACGCACGAATACTTCGCCGCCATCGGCACGCCGCTCCGCAGGGGGCGACTCTTTACCGAACAGGACAACGAGCAGTCGTCGCGCGTCATTCTGGTCAATGAAGCCTTCGCCAGCCGCTTTCTTGCCGACCGTGACGCGATTGGGCAGCGGATCGTGATTGACAACGATCATCCGCCCGAAGTCATAGGCGTCGTGGCAAATGTTATGAACGAAGACCTGGACGATCCGGCCGAGCCGTACGTCTATCTACCTTACGCGCAGAATCCCGCGCGCTCGATGATGCTTATAATCCGCGCGGAGTCGGATTCCGAGCAGGTGGCGGCGGCGGTGCGCGGTTACGTCGCCGGGCTCGACCCGGACCAGCCGATCTCCGACATCAAGACGATGACCCAGGTCATAGACGAGCGCAGCTCGACGAAACGGCTGATGACCTGGGTGCTCGCAATCTTTGCGCTGATAGCGCTGCTGCTGGCAGCCGTAGGAATCTACGCGGTGATCTCTTATGCGGTCGCGCAGCGGACGCACGAGATCGGCATTCGCATGGCGTTAGGCGCCAGCCCGCGCGACATATTCAAGCTCGTCGTCGGACAGGGGGCGACCTTGATAATCGCGGGCGTCGCGTTCGGGCTCGCGGGGGCCTTTGCGTTGACGCGCGTGATGTCGGAGATGATATTCGGAATCTCAGCGACAGACCCCGTCACGTTTACGAGCGTCTCGCTCCTGCTCGCGGTCGTGGCGCTCGTGGCCTGCTACGTTCCGGCTCGCCGCGCGACAAGGGTTGACCCGATGGAGGCTTTGCGTCACGAATAACCATTTCCCCGGCGGCGAAATGTAAAAGGGTGGATTAAACGGCCGATGTTGGGTAATCTATAACCAGAATGGATTCAACGTGGTATCAAGTCATATCACTGATAGCGATTGCATTTTTGAGTCTAACGCTCTTTCTGGCGCTGTTCGAGCCGCATCTGCCTTACAAGATCGAAAGGCCGCCTGACGTTCCCATCGATTCGGACGAGTTTCTCTGCATACTGGGCGCGCTGGCCGACGCGCAGATTCACAGGCACGACAAGGTCGAGGTGCTGACCAACAGCGAGGTCTATTACGAGGCGGAGCTCGAAGCGATACGCAACGCTCGGTCCAGCATCCATATCGAAGCTTATATCTTTCAGAAAGGCGAGATCGGCAGCCGTTTCGTCGAGGCGCTCGCCGAACGCGCGCGCGCGGGCGTTCGCGTCCACGTCACCGTCGACGCTATCGGAAGCTTCGCGACCTGGAACAGCTTCTTCAAACCGTTGACGGATGCGGGCGGCCAGATCGCCTGGTATCACCCGTTTCGCCTGCATACCTTTCCGCGCATCAACAACCGCACGCACCGCGAGATTATTGTCATAGACGGGCGCATAGGGTTCACAGGCGGGTCGGGGATAGCCGACCACTGGTACAAAGCGCAGGGCAAACGCCCGCGCTGGCGCGACACCATGTTCCGGGTCGAAGGCGGGTCGGTCACGAGCTTGCAATCTGCGTTCGTCGAGAACTGGGTCGAAGCGTCGGGCTGCGTGCTGGTCGACGAATCGTACTTCCCTTTTTGCGAGCGCGCCGGTGATATAAAGACGCTTGTGATCGACAGCTCGCCCTCGGCCGGCCAATCGACCCGCGCTCGAATGCTTTATCAAACGCTGATGGCTTCGGCGCGCAAGAGCATACTCATCACGACGCCTTACTTTCTGCCCGACGCATCCGTGCGCAAGGAACTTGTGAAGGCGATGAAAGAGCGCGGGGTGGCGGTCAAGATCATCACCCCCGGCAAGCATTCGGATCACCTGCTCACGCGGCGGTCGAGCCGCAGGCTTTTCGGCTCGCTACTGCGCGCGGGCGCGGAGATTTACGAGTACCAGCGCGGCATGATCCACACAAAGTCTATGGTCATAGACGATGTGTGGAGCGTCGTAGGCTCGACAAACTTCGATCATCGCTCGTTCAGCATAAATGACGAGGTCAACCTTGCCGCAAATGACAAGGGGCTGGCCGCGCGGCTCGCGGAAGACTTTGCGACAGACCTGGCTGTGAGCCGAAAGGTGACTTATCGAAAGTGGAGCAGCCGCTCTATATTCGAGCGCATACACGAATGGCTTGGCCGCATACTTGAGCGCCAGCAATGAGCGGGTTCGGCGATTGAGATTTTAAAGCCATGAACAACGGTCAAAGGGTACGGGTAGTCACTTATAACATTCACAGGTGTCGCGGGCTGGACCGCCGCGTGCGGCCTGATCGCATAGTAGAGGTCTTGCGCGAGCTTGACGCAGACATCATCGCGCTTCAAGAGGTCTTGAGCGTAGGCGAAGGCCCGCGCGAACATGACCAGGCCCGGTTCATAGCCGAGGAGATGGGGCTCAACCTCTCGCTGGGGGTGAATCGAAAACACAAAGGCGGCGATTACGGCAACATCTTGTTAAGCCGCTTCCCCGTGCAATCTGCGCGCAATTACGACATAAGCATTCGCGGGCGCGAGCAACGCGGCTGCCTGCGCGCCGACGTTGAGGCAGGCCCGATTGGCCTCGTCCACGTCTTTAATGTGCACCTGGGGACGGCCTTTCTTGAGCGCCGCTACCAGGCGCGCAGGTTGATAGACACGGCCATACTTCATAACGAAGAGCTGCGCGGGCCGCGCATCATGCTCGGCGATTTTAACGAGTGGACTCGCGGGCTTGCGACAAAGCTTCTGGCGGCTCACATGCGAAGCGCGGACGTAAAGATCCACCTGCAACGTACAAAGACATATCCGGGAGTGCTGCCTTTCCTGCACCTCGATCACATCTATTTTGACGAGTCGCTCGAAATGGAAAAACTCCACCTGCACAAGAGCCGCACGGCGCTCATCGCGAGCGACCACCTCCCGCTCGTCGCCGACTTTCGACAAGGCGACCAGAAGCGTTAGACCTCGCGACCGTTCCCGTCTGCGGCGACCGCTGCTATCACCGTGATCAGCTCGGTTATATCAACCGGCTTGGCGACGTATTGTTGAAAGCCCGAGGCCAGCGCGCGAATGCGGTCGGAGGTGTGCGCGTAGGCCGTGAGCGCAATGGCAGGGGTCTCGCCGCCGCGCTGACGGTCGCGAGCCCTGACCGCGCGTATCAACTGGTAACCGTCCTGGCCGGGCATCTCTATATCCGACACGAGCACATCAGGATTCCACTCGTCTAAAACCGCGAGCGCCTCGTCGGCCGACGCAGAGACTCGCACCCGCGCGCCGTACTGCGCGAGCGCTACGGCCAGCAGGTCGCGCGCATCGGGCTCGTCGTCTACGGCGAGCACGCGCAACCCGTCAAGGCGCAGCGAGAGGACTGGCTGAGCGTGCTGCACGTATTGATTGTTCACGTCGGGCCTGTTTCGGACTGCCATCAACGGCAGCTTGGCTATGAAAGTCGCGCCTCGATCTTCGCCCTCGCTGCGGGCCTCGACCGTTCCCCCGTGCATCTCTACCAGATGGCGCACTATCGCAAGCCCCAGCCCGAGGCCGCCAAACTTTCTTGTAGTCGTGGAGTCGGCCTGCCGGAACCTGTCAAAGACGAAAGGCAAAAACTCCGCGCTTATCCCGCGACCCGTGTCGCTTACGATGATCTGCACTTGTGAGTTGGCCCTTTCGAGCCCGACCTCTACGCGCCCGCCCCTGGGGGTGAATTTCACGGCGTTTGAGACAAGGTTCCAGACGATCTGCTGCAAACGGCTGGCATCGCCGAGCACCGGGCCTGCGCTCGGATCGAGCATCAACTTGATCTTTATATCTTTTGCTTCGGCGGCCGGGCGCACGGAATCGACCGCCTCCTCAATCACCGAACGAAGATCGATGCTGTAAACATCGAGTCGCAATTGCCCTGTGATGATGCGCGAAACGTCGAGTATATCTTCGATCAACTGTGTCTGAGATTTCGCGTTGCGCTCGACAGTCTCAAGCGCGCGGCGGGAGGTCGCTTCATCGAGCGTCCCCATTCTGAGCATGCGCGTCCATCCGAGTATGGCGTTAAGCGGGGTGCGCAGCTCGTGCGATACGGTGGCCAAAAACTCGTCCTTTGCGCGGTTGGCGGCTTCGGCCTGAGCGCGGGCCGCCTGCTCGCGCACGAGAAGCCGTTCAAGCTCTTCCTCCACCTGCTTGCGCTTGGTCACGTCGATGCTGACGCCGCGCATACCGACAGGGTCCCCCGCGTCGTCCAAGACGACTATCGATTGCGATTCCACCCAGAGAACGCGGCCGTCTTTTGCGACCCATCGGAACTCGCTCGTGCCCTGCTTCTTGCCCGCGAATATCGCAGAGGCTTCGCCGGCGGCCCGCTCGCGGTCGTCCTGGTGGACTATCGCCAGCCAGAAGTTCGGCGTTGCAAGCCATTCTTTGACGCTGTAACCGAGCATGGGCTCGACATAATCGCTAACAAAATTTATCCGCTGCCCTTTTTCATCCGGCTGCCCCCATGCCTCCCATACCACGCCCGGCACGGTAGCCACGATGTTGTTTACGCGCTGCCGCTCGTTTTGAAGCTCCGAGATCAACCGCGACCTCTCGTCTTCGGTCTCCTTGATCTCGGTCATGTCCATGCACGAGCCTATGAACCCTGTGAACCTCCCGTCGGGCTTGTAGAGCGGGACGCCGTGGACGAGCATCCACCGGTACTGGCCGTCTTTGCGCTTCAACCGGTACTCCATATTGAAGCTCGACCGCGAGCCAAACGATTCCTTGTATGTGGCCAGCACGCGCTCGGCATCATCAGGGTGGACCAGTTCCACCCATCCGTTGCCTACCTCCTGTTCAACCGTGCGCCCCGTGAACTCAAGCCACGGCTTGTTGAAGAAGTTGCGCTGCCCTTCAGGGTCGGCCATCCACACGAGCACAGGGGCCGAGTTTGCCAGCGTGCGGAAACGCTCTTCGCTCTCGCGGGCGGCTTCTTCGGCCCGCCTGCGCTCTTGAATATCGCGGAAGATTAAAACGACGCCGCTTATATTCCCGGCCTTATCCCTGATGGGTGCGCCGCTGTCGTCTATCGGTATCTCGCGCCCGTCTTTGGTCAGCAGGACTGTGTGGTTCGCAAGCCCGACCACGCGCCCTTCGCGCAAGACTTTTGATATGGGGCTTTCGACCGTCGCGCGCGACTGCTCGTTGACGATCTTGAATACCTCGTCAAGCGGCATCCCTGCGGCCTCTTCCCTCCTCCACCCGGTCGCGGCTTCGGCAACGGGGTTCATGAAAATGATCTCCCCCTGAGCGTCCGTAGCTATCACGGCGTCTCCGATGCTCGCCAGCGTTGTTGCGAGCCATTGCCTGTTGCTCTCAAGCGCGCGATTGGCTTCCTCGATGCGGCCCCTCGCCCTGTTCATCCCCTCGCTCAACAGCGCTATCACAACGCCGATGACCGCAAAGGTGAATATGGATATTTGATCCGCAACGTCTGTGATTAGAAGAGAATCTGCCGGGGGGACGAAAAAGTACGCCCCGACCAGTGTGCCAAGCGCTAGGGCCACCAGCGCGGGGCCGAGCCCCGCGTACCACGCCGCAAAGACCATCGCCAGAAAATATGTCGCAAAGGGTATTCTGTTTCCCAGCACGGGGTTGAGCGCCAGCCGAATCACGGTTGCCAGGATAACGGCCAGGACTGCCGCGCCGTAGCGTTTAAACAGGCTGTTTTCGGACATAACCTTCATGTAATTGGAAGCTAAGCGATGGTAGCACGGTCTGCAAGGCTCGCGATTATCGAAACCAGGTCGTCAGGCTCTACAGGCTTGGCTACGTGCCTGTCGAACCCTGCCTGCGCCGCGCGAGCGCCGTCTTCGGCACGAGCATAAGCAGTCAGCGCGACGGCGGGCACACGTTCGCCTTGAGCCGATTCGACCTCTCGAATTTTGCACAGCAACTCGTAGCCGTCCTCGTCCGGCATGCCTATGTCGCAAACGATCACGCCTGGCTTCAATAGCTGAAACGAGGCGAGCGCCTCGCGTGCGGACCGCGCAGGAATCACTTCCGCGCCCGCACGCTCAAGCACCATCGTAAGCATTTCAAGCGTGTCCGAGTCGTCATCAACAAGGAGTATGCTCAGACCTTTCAACCGGGAGCGTTCCCCGTTATCGCTGGCTATATCCGGGTTGCCATTCGGGGTTGCGCCGGGCTCAGCAGCGCTGCGGTCCTCTGCCGCCTGCGACTGAGCGAGCATATAAGTATCTTGCGCAACCTGCGCGCGCGCGCCGTCGCCGCCGCTCTCGCCTTGAGCTAGAGGAAGGTTGATTATAAAGGTCGCCCCCTGCCCTTCGCCCTCGCTGTGGGCCTCGACCGTTCCCCCGTGCATCTCTACCAGATGGCGCACTATCGCAAGCCCCAGCCCGAGGCCGCCGTGCCGCCTTGTGGTTGTGGAATCGGCCTGGCTGAACCTGTCAAAGACGTGAGGCAAAAAGTGCGCGCTTATCCCGTCGCCAGTGTCTGTTATGACAAGCTGCGCTTGCGGGCTGTCCGCGCTATCCGAGGAACGAAGCGTTACTTCGACGGTCCCGCCGGGCGGCGTGAACTTCAAGGCGTTCGTCAGCAGGTTCCAGAAGACCTGCTGCAAGCGATTCGCATCGCCGTTCACCGTGTAATCCGATGGGTCGATCTTCGTTTGAAGGTCTACTCCCTGAGCGCGAGCAGCCGGGCGCACTGTCTCGATAGCCGCGCGGGTGATCGATGTGAGATCGACCGGTCGTATGTCAAGCCTGAGCCTGCCTGTGATGACTCGCGAAGCGTCGAGTATATCTTCGATCAACTGAGCCTGCGCTTTCGCGTTGCGCTCCATGATCTCAAGCGCCCTGCGAGCGACAGGGTCTTGCTCGCGACTGAGCAGAATCTGCGTCCATCCGAGTATGGCGTTAAGCGGGGTGCGCAGCTCGTGCGATACGGTGGCCAAAAACTCGTCCTTTGCGCGGTTGGCCTCCTGCGCTTCGCTGTAGAGCCGCGCGTTATCGACCGCGAGCGCCGCGCGCCGCGCCATCTCTTCGGCAAGCGATAGGTCTTCAGGCTGATAGTGGCGGCCCGACACGCTCATCGCCATTGAGATCACGCCGAGCAATCGACCGCGCGCTTTAAGCGGGAGGCAGATGTAAGAGGCGATTCCGATACGCGCCATGTCGTCGAGGTTTTCAGGCGAACGCGCGGACGTCTCAAGCCACGGGCGATTGACATCAAACACAATGTCGGGCTGGCCCGTCCTCACCACTTTGGCCGAGCCGTACGGAAGACCAGGATCGAACGGGTAGCGGCGGCGGAACTCTCTGAGAGCCTCTTCCTGTGTCTGATCGACGTGAGCGACAGCTACTTGCCTCAGCGACTTGTCATCTTCGATCAGCTCGACAATGCAGTAATCGGCAAATTGAGGCACGGCGAACCGCGCGAGCGTCTTTAGCGTCGTTTCGTAATCGAGCGAGCCCGAAAGCACCTGGCTCGCTTCGGCCAGAAAAGCCGAGCGACGATAAGCGGATTCAGCCTCGGCGCGCGCCGCCTGCTCGCGGGCCAAGAGGCCTTCTGGAGCCTGGTCGGCCTGCTTGCGCTGCCTGAGCGACCCTACAATCAGCGTCACGATTGGAACGGCCACGGCGAGCAGCACCAGATTCCAGAGGTTATAGTTCGTGTAATTAAAAAGCCTGCCGTGGGTTGAGAAGAAGTAGAGCGCGTGGCCAAGCACAAGCGCCGCGCTTATAAAACCGGAGCGCAGCCCGCCGCTCGAAACCGCGAAGACGACGGCTACAAGATAGAACGGAGCCGGGTTTTGTATGTAGAACCCGGCGCGAAACATGACCTGGACCAACACAAGGATGATCGCGGTCACAAGTAGCCCCTTTACTTCGGGCCACTCAGAGCCTTCAGATACAGGCCCATCCATCTCATTCAAGTCGGGCATAAAATCGCCTCGGTGGTTTTAGCTTTCCGGTTCGCCAGCGCAAAACGGCGAGTCCAAAGATTAACAGGCTCACCCCGAACCATCCAACAAAGTTATGCGCGCGAGCGGCGCAAATACGCCCGGCTGATTGGAGAACCGGGACGGAGCGGCTCGGCGGTCTTATTCAAATTAATCGCGCCCGGTTTGCTGCTGATTACTCTGCCGACTGTGCTAAAAGCCGAGCGGTCATCTCTGCGCGGTAATCGAATATCTTTCTGAGCATACGGCCGACAAACAGAAAGTGCGCCAGCCGCCCAAGCGCCCCAAAGCCTATCTGGTACTCGACCCTGTCACGCATGATCGTGCGGGAAGGGCCCATCTCTTCAAACGAGTGCGTATGCCGCCATAGCTTGTAAGGCCCCTTCAACTGGACATCGACGAAACAGGTTTCGGGCGACCACTTCTCTATGAGCGTCTTCCAGTAGAAAGGTATTCCGAACAGCGCCAGACGGTATTCAAGAAGAGTCCCTTCTTCCATCTTTACAGGGCGACTGCTCAAAATGCGAAAGCGCAGCAGGGCAGGCGTTATGCGTTCGAGATTGAAAGCGTCCCCGAAGAAGGCGAACGTCTCACGGCGCGGTCTGCTTATCACCTGCGACCTTTCGAGTATGTAATTCCCGTTCATTTCTTCTCGCTCTATTTTTTTAAGAGATTTCTCAGTGCATGCTCAAGGTCTGCAAACTTGAAGCTGTATCCCGCAGCGCTGGCCGCCCTGGGCACAACACGCATGCTGTCGAGGACGATCTGGGCCATCTCCCCCATCATCAGCCGCAGCGCGAATTCCGGCGCGGGTATAAAAGCGGGCCGGTTAAGCACGCCCGCAAGCTGGCGCGTGAACTTGCGGTTGGTCACAATGCCGGGCGCAGCGCCGTTTACAGCGCCTCGAAGTTTCGCTGAAAAGATCGCCTCGCGAAATATCCCGACAATGTCGTCAATATGAATCCAGGGAAACCACTGGCGTCCGCTGCCGAGCGGTCCAGCTACGCCGAGCTTGAAAGGCGGGAGCATCTTTTCGAGAGCGCCGCCTTCAGAGCTCAAAACTACGCCGGTGCGGATGAGCGCGACGCGAACGCCTGCCCCCTCGGCTCGCAACGCTTCGGCTTCCCAGGATTGGCAGACTTCGGGCAGGAACCCTGCGCCCGCCGGAGAGCTTTCGTCGAGAACTTCGTCGCCGCGATCTCCATAAAACCCGACGGCCGAGCTGCTGACAAATACTGCCGGGCGAGGATTGGCCCTGATTATACCTTCGACAAGGTTTCTCGTGCCGATTATGCGCGAATCCCTTATGAGGCGTTTCTGCTCGTCAGTCCAGCGCCGCGCGGCAATAGACTCGCCCGCGAGATGGACAACCACTTCAGCCCCCTCGAAAGCCTCAACAGGCGGCGGCCCCGCCTGCGGCTCCCACGCGTAAACAGCTTCGGCGGCAACCCCATTAGCCGAGGGCGAACGCGAGAGCGCCACAACAGTGTGACCTTCACCCGTCAATGCTTGACAGAGATTTTGCCCGATCAACCCTGTTGCTCCTGTCATCAATATCTTCACGTTCGCTCTCCTTTGCCCGACCGATTCTTTGAACCTGACGACATTACATTCACCCCAAGCTTAGACAGCCAGGAGACCTCTGTCAAGATTTATCCTGGATTTATCTTAGACATCGAAGCGTATACTACAAGCTTGTTCAGGTATAATCTTGACAAACCCAGGACAGACGGTCAGAATTGGCGAGATATGACGATAAACGAAAACGCGTCTGGAACACCACGGTATCGCATAGGGGCGGTTACAAGGCTGACGGGGCTTTCTGCCGACGTGATAAGGGTCTGGGAGAGGCGGTACGGCGTTATACGACCAGTGCGCAGCGAAGGCGGCAGCCGTCTCTATTCGGAAGCTGATATATCCCGCTTAAGACAGTTACGCCAGGCTATCGACAAAGGGCACAGCATCGGTCAGGCGGCAAAGCTACCGGCTGAGGAACTGGAACATCTACTCGGCAGCCAGCCTGACAGCGCGGTTGCCGAGGACCCCTATTCGACGGCGCAAGAGCGATTTCTTGAGGCCATAGAGCGAATGGATGTGGCCTCTGCGGACATGGAATTGAGCCGCGCTGCTACGCTTTTTCCTGTAAAGACGCTGGTAACGCAAGTTATAGCGCCTATCCTTGAACAAGTGGGCGAGCGATGGGCGCACAAAGAGCTTGGAGTTGCACAGGAGCATGTGGCATCGGGGCTAATTCGCAGCCTGCTCAACTCGCTCATACGACTATACCCGCCAACCAAACAGTCCGACACCATCGTTCTTTCGACGATCCAGGGAGAGCGGCACGAATTCGGGCTGCTGCTGACGGCGCTGCTTGCGACAAGTCGCGGCTGGCGCGTAGTCTATCTTGGGACAGACCTCCCTGCCCTTGAGATAGCACACGCCTTACAGCTCACCAACTCTAGATTTCTTGCCTTGAGCATGGTCACGGGCCCGACACGCGAATTCGAAGAAGAGATGGAAGCGCTGGCAAGGTCGATACACCCATCAACACGCGTATGGGTCGGCGGAGCTGAGGCTACGGGTTATCGAAAAATTATAGACAGCGCCGGATGGGTTCTCATTCGCGATCTGGACGATCTCGACGATAGGCTCAGCCGTTAAGCCACATCTGGGGCTGGCGGCGCACGTCAGCCTGTTGATCGGGCGATATGTCATGGAGTATCGACGCCCACAAGAAACTCAACAGCCTCTAAAACTGCGCTAACAGTGCATTTTTCCGACAGACAGCGCCATTCGCCGCCCGCGAGCGCTATCCAGATGCCCGACTGCGGATCGACCCCGGCCGAGCGCGTCCCACGCCTGAATACGAGCCACTGCTCGTTCGCAATATGCTCGGTCTCCGGGGCAAGCTCGACTCCTTGCTCTTTCAACCCCGCAGAGATATACCCGGCTGCTTCTGGCTGCTTGGTAGAATTTGCCATCGCTGGATGATCTGCAATTACAATTGCCGGCTTTACCCGGTCTGACGGATACGGACAAAGGGTAGTTAAGGCATCAGGCAAAAAAAGAGAGGGAGCGCAGCGTAGGGCGGTTTCCCCAGGTCTAACAAACTACACTACGTACGTCCCTCTCCAGCCGCTATAAGGAGGAACCACAAATCACCGGACCGCATACTTGCGGCCAGTTCTTTCGGCCGAGCTTTCCTTCATCCAATGTCTAAATCCAGGGCGCTTTTCTATAAGAGCCCAAAAAACTAATAAATCTCCCGCGAATATAGGGTTGTAATCGCACCTCGGCCAAAATCAATTACCCTGCTTTAAAGTCTTGCATCTTGTGTTAGAATGATGACCTATTGCTCGAATATATTATATTATCAACTTTCTGACTATTTTCAGCAGGGTGATATTAGAATGATTAATTACGGTTGTCAAGTATTATTTTATGCTGGGTTAAAAAATAATCAGAAACCAGGAGAGCAGCAAAATGGCTGACGATCAGAAGGGACTGGCAGAGTACGTCAGGCGGATTATGGGTCTGAAGTCTTTAACGCAGCGGGACATAGAGGACCTATCCGGCGGAACCATAACGAGCGCCTATGTCGCGAGCATTTTGACGGGGAGGGCAAAGAACCTCTCTGTCGAAAAGCTCAAAGCGCTCGCACTGGGGCTTGGTGTGGAAGCCGACGAGCTATTTCACGTAGCTCTGGGGCAGACAAACGGCCAGCAAGGCGATTCCCAGGCAAGCTACCGCTCTGACCCGCTTGTCGTCCTTGAGATAATTCAGAAGGTGCTTGTCAGCCCAAGCGTTGCGCAGATTCTTGAAGAGGTTTTAAGCATGACCGATGACGAGCGCGCGTTGCTGCTCAAGTCAGCCAGGATCTTAAACAAGGCCAAACAATCCGCGAGCTAATAGGCAAGGAGTCTAAACCCGGCCATCTAAGACTTGCCCGTTTCATCAAGCTCAATCCCTTCGGCAATTGCCAGCAACCTGTCTATCTGTTGGTCCGTGATCTGGTCATCGCAGATCACCTTTATAAGCCTGGCCTGTTTTTCGCTCATCGTCATTTGCTTTAACCGGTCAAGGGTGAGTGGCAGGTTTTCATCTTTCGGCATCTCTCTCCTACCGTCCGCTCGATTTACTTTGAGAGTCTTAAATTTATTGCAAAGTAATCAAAAAGGGTTATTGCCGTTGTGCTGATCAGAATACGCACTTGGACCGAGAGAATCAAGCTCGCGTTGTGCTTGTCGCTACAAAAAAGCGGCTGCGCTCGCGCGCATATACGCTTGTGCGCCGCTGGCACGGTCGTTGCTCTCGCGTAATGAGCTTGTCGCTGAAGTAAGATGACCTTTGGGCAAGCGATTTATGAAACCGTTCGAGGGGTAAAAGACCGAATGAGCGCATCGCCAGTTCCGAAAAAAGTAACGCCACCGGAAGGGGCTTCGCAAAAAGCGGGCCCTAAAAAAGGCGCGTCCGGGCAAACCGAGCCAAACGCGAGCGCGACGAGCGACACCGAAATGTGCGAAAAAACCGCGCTTGCCGTGGTCGAGTGTGGCGGGCGGGCGCGGTGGTGGCGCAGGCTCGGGTCAAAGAAGCGCGGGTTCAGGTACGAGGATCCCGCCGGCAAGGCCATAACGAACGAGGCGGACCTTGAGCGTATAAGATCGCTCGTCATCCCCCCCGCCTGGACGCATGTGCGCATCAGCCCGCGACCGCGCTCGCCGCTTCAGGCCGTGGGAATCGATACGAGTGGCCGCATACAATACAAGTATCATCCGACTTTTGCCGCGCGACAGCAGCAAAAGAAATTTGAAAAGATCGAGCGGTTCGGCCGTCACCTTCCCTCTTTGCGGCGGATCACAAACGAGCACCTCGCTTTGGAAGGTTTTCCGCGCGAGCGCGTCTTAGCCCTTGTCATACGGCTGATCAACGATCTCTATTTTCGCATCGGGAGTGAATCGAGCGTGAAGCGTTACCGCACATACGGGGTCACGACGCTTCGCAATCGGCATCTTGAGATAAAACGCGGCGGCAAGCTCATCTTCAGCTTTGTCGGTAAACACCACATTCGCCACCGCAGGATCGTAGTCGATCAAGAGATGGCCATGGTCATGCGCGACCTGAAGGCGCTGGGCGGCCCAAAACTCTTTGAGTTCCTGGACGAAGATGGGCGCGTGCGCCCTGTGACGCCGCGCGACGTAAACGACTATATAAAGAAGGCGACATCGTACGAGTTTTCCGCTAAGGACTTTCGCACATGGGGCGGCTCGCTGCTTGCCGCAATAAATCTGGCGGAGACCGGTAGGGCGGAGAGCGAAAAAGAGGCGAATCGTAATATCGTGCGCGCGGTCAAACAGGTGGCCGAGCGGCTGGGCAACACTCCTACAGTCTGCCGGAGCTGTTATATACACCCGGCAGTCTTTGATCGCTACCTTGCCGGTCTGACTATCGACGAGTTCAGGCCGAAGGCTCAACGGTTGATACGTCGCCTCCAGCCCGAATATGAACCGGAAGAACAAGCGCTGTTAAAGCTTCTCAGCACGAACGGGAAATCGAACAAGGCATAGCGGGCAGCAAATCATCTACCGGCTGCCCGCCTGAGTCCGAGATTATCGGGCGTCAGCCTCGACCACGCCAGCTTTTGTCGAGAGCGCCCCGATCAGGTAAAGAGCGCCGACCACTATATGAATTATGTGGTCCACGGTCCCAAGCGTCAGACCGATGGCGTTGATGTCGAGCAGGCGGTTCTCGCCGGTCCCGACGATAAATCCGACTACACCGAGCAGACCGTAGACGATGCCGAAGATGAGACAGAACGTGCGCGCCTGCGCGAGCGTGCCTTTCAACCCGATGTAAAGCGAGGCCGCGCCCGACACCAGGTGCACAATATTATGCGTCATGCTTAGATGCGCTCCCAGCAGGTCGTGACTGACGAACCCAGCGATCCCGACCAGAATGAAAACCGCGCCGACCAGTGTTGCAATGGTTTTTGCCATGATCTCTCCTTTTAAGTTAAAGAGTTAAATCGGCAGCCAGGGGCTGCTTCGTGCCGTAGAGCCCGCCGCGCTCTACACTTGCTCCACAAGAGACATTTGCTCTTTCCCACATCGGACGGTTATGAGAGCTGACTGTCGAATAAAGGCGAATGGCATGACTGCTGTCGATGGGCGGTCAGCCCACGCGCGGAGAGTATCATTTAGTAATAATAATTTCCACTGAAATATTATAAGCTCCACGACGAATCAATGAAGCAAAGCGCGGCGGCTCAACGCGGAGATGGCTCAAGTTGTGCGCCTCACATGCCTCTGCTATATTCGTTGCTCCTGGCTTTTATTAATCAGTGGAGATTTTATCCGATGCTCCTCAAGATCATCGTCGTGGCGGTTGCATACCTGCTTGGCTCGATCCCTTTCGGTTACCTGCTGGTCAAGCACGTCTTCACGGGCGGCGAGGATGTTCGCAAGATCGGGTCGGGCGGGACGGGAGCCACAAACGTCACGCGGCGCGCGGGCCTGAAGGCGGGCCTTCTGACATACGCTTTTGACGTGGCAAAAGGATTGGCCGCCGTCCTTATCATGAAGCAGATTGCGGGCGATGATTATCTCTGGATAGGCGCTGCGGCCATCGCCGCGATAATCGGTCATATCTTCCCCGTCTTCCTCAATTTTCGCGGCGGCAAGGGCGTGGCCACAGGCGTTGGAGTCTACCTCGCGCTCGCTCCTTACTCGGTGCTTTCGACGCTCGTTTTATGGTCGGTTATCGTTTACCTCACCCGCTACGTCTCGCTCGGCTCGATCATCGCCACCTCGGCTGTCCCGCTCTGGACGCTGCTTTACTACGGATGGCTGTGGCCAAGCCCGCACCTCGTCTCGCTGGTCGTCATCGCCTTCGCCGGTTGCGCGTTGATCGTCGCCAAGCACCAACAGAATATCGCACGGTTGATTCACGGCACCGAGAACAAGATCGGCAGCCGCGCCAAAGAGGCCGTGTCAGCGAGGGCCGAAGCCGATGGCTGAAACCTCGCGCGCCGAGCGAAAGAAGATAGCCGTGATCGGGGCGGGAAGCTGGGGCACTGCGCTGGCCCTGGTCGCCGCGCGCAATAACCACACCGTCAGCCTGTGGGGTCGTGACCGGCGCGTAACCGACGAGATAAACCGGTGGCATAAAAACCCAGCTCATCTTTCAGATTTCGAGCTCTCTCAAAACATCACCGCCACCACATCCTTAGAACAGGCGCTCGCAGAGGCGAACTCGGTGATCCTTGTCGTCCCGTCGCACGTCTTTAGAGAAGTGACACAGAGCCTGCGCGATCACCTGCGACCTGAGACGCTCCTTGTGAGCGCGACAAAAGGGGTCGAAAACGGCACTCTCATGCGAATGTCCGAAGTGGTCGCAGACGTTTTAGGCCCGGACTTCGACACGCGTTTTGTCGTTCTTTCCGGGCCGAGCTTTGCCCGCGAAGTCGCGCAGGGCGACCCGACCGCTATCGTCGCGGCGAGTAAGAATTCGCGCGCGAGCGAGACCATACAGCAAGAACTGAGCTGCGCTGTCTTTCGCGTCTACACAAACAGCGACACGATAGGCGTAGAGCTTGGCGGCGCGGTAAAAAACGTCGTCGCCATCGCCGCAGGCGTAGTGCGCGGGCTTGGCATGGGCACGAACTCCGTCGCAGCAATAGTCACGCGCGGGCTTGCGGAGATGACAAGGCTCGCGCTATCTGAGGGCGCGCGGGTCGAGACGCTTGCGGGGCTTGCGGGGCTTGGCGACCTCGTGCTCACCTGCACGGGCGACCTTTCCCGCAACCGCTACGTCGGCATAGAGCTTGGCCGGGGCCGCAAACTCGCAGACATTCTAAACGACATGCGCGAAGTGGCCGAAGGGGTCAAGACCACCCGCGCTATCTATGATCTTGGCCGGAGGGCCGGAGTCGATATGCCGATCACTGCGAGCATACACGCGCTGCTTTATGAAGATAAGCCTGCGCTTGAGGCCGCAAGCGAGCTTATGGGCCGCCCGTTAAAAGAAGAGTAGGGTTGAGGGTAAGCCCGCTCGAACTTGAGTCTTGATCGACTCGCGTCATCTATGCAGAAGCCGACCGTCACCGCGCCGTTATCATCACCCGCGCCTCCGCCGGAGCGCTCGCCCTTCTGGTGGCTGCGATGGGTCCCAACCGTAATCTTCGTCCTGCTGATTCTCGACCTGATCTACATACTCGGCAGCGTAGCTATAATCCCCGTACTTGCATCATTCGCGCTCGCTTACCTGCTCAACCCGCTCGTTCAGTGGGGCGCGGATCGCGGCGTCTCGCGGCCCTTAGCAGCAGTTCTGGCAATGCTTCTGGTCGGGGTTATGATCACTCTCTTTCTCGCCTTCATCATCCCCGACCTGTGGGAGCAAGGCGCTAACGCCGGACAAAAGATCGCAAAGTATTTCACGCCTGAGTCTGCCGCGCGCCAGCGCGCCGCGCTCCGCAGGTATTCGCCGCTTCTTGACCGCGTGGCCGGGGACCGGGTCCAGAAGTTTTTAACCGACCCGTCGGCAGAACTGCGGGAGTCTACAAGCAACTGGTTCGCGGGCGGGCTTACGGGTTTTCTTGCCAGCGCTGCGGCATCGCTCGATCTGCTGGTGATCCCCTTCTTCGTCTTTTATATCCTCGTCGACTTCGGCAACTGGCGAGGCTCCCTGGAGGACTTGATCCCTCCGCGATTCCGCGATACCTTCAGCCGCCTGTTCGACGAAGTGGGCCGCATACTCGAATCCTATGTGCGCGGCCAGTTGCTGATAGCCATGATTATGGCTGTGCTTTACGCGATAGGGTTCGCCATTCTAAGAGTGCCTGCGTGGGCGGGCATCGCGGCGCTTTCGGGGTTCTTAAATGCGATCCCTTACGTCGGGACGTTGCTCGGACTTGTGCTCGCGACAGGCTTCACGATTGCTGACGGAGGCGGGTTCTGGCAGGTGGCCGGCGTAGTAGGAGTATTCGTCGTCGTACAGACAATCGAAGGCTACTACCTGACGCCGCGCATACTCGGCACACGGCTGAGCCTGCACCCGATGGCGGTCTTTCTCGGCCTGTTGATAGGCGGCAAACTCTTCGGCCTGCTCGGCGTGATTCTGGCGGTTCCCACGATAGCCGTGACCAAGGTCTTTCTCAAATTTGTTCGAGAGCTTTATAAAGGCTCTTACTTTTATCACGCCGGAGACATACACCCGGCCGAAGCTCCCAGTGAAGTGCTCGAAGAGAGGCTCGCGGACGCCGCAGAGGTCGTGCTGGCCGAACAGGTCGCGAGCGAGACCGGCGACGAGCTTCTAGCGCCAGACGAAAAGGAAGACGACCCCCTTGCTCAGAATATAAACGCCCAGGATACAAACGCTCAGGATACAAACGCTCAGGATACAAATAAGTGAGTTGATTACCGGGTCGAATGCGACGACATCGACAGCCGCTCCCGCATGCGCTGTTCCCATTTGCTCGAAGCCTTGTCGTCTGCTTCGACCATGCCGAGCGCCTCTTTGAGAGACTCGCCCCCGGCTTGCCGCATCTTCAAATAGAGCAGCGACGTCAAGACGGCGATGAGCGGAGTGATCAGGATGAGAATCACCAGTCGTATCAACCCGCCGACTATCTCTATCGCGCCCGACGTGACGCTCAGATTGAGGTTCCTGGCGACAGATTGGAGCATCATTCCCAGGATGCCGCCGGTCGCGGCAGGCAGCACAAACTGTATGAAGACGATCATCGCCACCGTACCCCTGGCCCGCTTAACCAGCTCTTTCGCGCGCCTGAATGCCGCACGCCCGTACTTGCCTTCTATCATCATCACGGGCACGTACAGCGAGTAGTTGATCATTACATATATCGCGCCGATCAATAACAGCCCGATGCCGACCACAACCATCAAGGCCATGGCCACGACAGTGCCCATAAAGGCCCACAGCCGCTTTTTCCTGAGCGCCATGAAAGCCGAGCGAATCCTGAGCGGGCGAAGCGGGGCGGTCATCAACTGAGTCACCATCCAGGCGGTGACCGCGACGATCACGGGCGTGATGAACATGTTGCTGATCGAGCCCAACAGCGCCAGTACTATCAAGCCCGGCTCGACGGGTATCAGGTTCAAAGCCCCAAGCGCGGTATTCATGGCAACCAGAACTGCAATGATGATCAAAGGGATGTGGCCGATCACCGACAGCCGCAGAAAGAGCGGGAAGTGCTCGCTGTAAAGCGACATGGTCCGGCGAAGCAGCGTGCCCGCGCCTTCCGACCTTGCGCGAAGCGCGCTTGCGAAAGCGGCGGCGGTTTCGGGCCGCGCGGAAGGGTCCTTTGCCAGCGCGGACATAACAAGCTCCGCGACCCTCTTCGGCAGTTTCTTCGCTTCGAGCGGCGGCGGCGCTGTCTCGACGTGGTGATGCATCACGGTTGCCATATCGCCCGAAAACGGCGGACGGCCCGCAAGCATCTGGTACGCGATCACGCCAAGGCTATAGATGTCTGAGCGCGCGCTGGGAGGCTGACCGAGACATTGTTCGGGCGACATGTATGCGGGCGTTCCCAGTATCGAGCCAACTCTTGTAAGTCCGTCGTCGGCCCGCGTGCCGTCTTGCAGGTTCTCGTTGGTCGTAAGCTGGCCTATACGCTGCGTGCCGCCGCCGTCTTCAGGATCGTCATGGTCTAAACTGCCCGTCTGTATCTGTGTCGCGGCTTCGAGAGGCATCGCCTGGGACCCGTTCGATTCGTCATCCGGGACCGGCGGAGTGTAGATGCGGGTTTGCTCTTGTTCGAGATCGACTGTAATGTCCGGGCCGGGCGTTTGAATCCGTGTGGCCGACTCTAAAAAGTCGTGGTCGTGCGTGCTCGTCGCGCCCTGGCCGAGCGCCAGAGTGCGGGGAAATTGAGTGGACGCGGGCAAAAGCGGCAGGTCATCTCCGCTCTCCTCCTGAACAGGCGAATCGGCAAGCTTCGCCAGCCCGAAATCCAGAACCTTTATCGTGTACCCGCCGCGCTGGTTCGGCTCAAGCCATATGTTATCCGGCTTCAGGTCGCGATGAATTATTCCCTGACGGTGCGCTTCGTCCACAGCCGAGCAGACCTGCTCCAAAATATCTACGACCCACGCAAGCGGCAGCCGCGACTCTTCCTTCAACACTTCCGCGAGCGTGCAGCCGTCCAGGTATTCCATAACGAGATAAGCGACTCGCCCCGCGCCGTGGCCCGCAAACCCGAAGTCCGTAACATCGACGACGTTCGGATGGCGAAGGCGACCGGCCGCTTTGGCTTCGCGGCGGAACCGCTCGACAAACTCGCCCTCCATCATAAACTGCGGGGTTATGACTTTGAGCGCGACCGGGCGGTCCGTGCCGAGATGTGTGGCGAGATAGACCGCGCCCATGCCGCCACGGCCAAGCTCTTTCTCTATACGGTACTTCTCGTCAAGCACCTCGCCGATCAATTGCCCTAAAGCCATCCGAGTCCTTTAGTGAGTTTCCGTCTCGCCTTTGATCGCCTGTCGGCCTGACGGCTGCGCGGTAAGGCCGCCGCGACATACCGCCAGTTGAGCGAGCACCGTCGCTTCTCTTGTAGAGAGCTGCTGCGCGAGCAGCAACGCTCTGTCGAAATCGGTTCGCGCAAGCGCCGCGAGCGTCTCTTTGAAGCTCAGATTGGAGAGGTCGTCTATGCTGATGTGCGACGCCGAATACTCGCGGGCCTTGTCTTCAGTACTATCGAGCAGGGCATTTATGGCTTTGACAGCCGACTGCGTGACTTCAAAAGCGCGCAGCGTATCAAAGCTCGAAAAGCTCGCAGCAATCGAAAGCAGCGATTGCGCGCGGGCGGGTGAAGCCTCCGATTTTGAAACGACAGATTCCGCTTCGTTCAGAAGCTCCGCAGCGCGCGTTTGATCTTTCGCCACGAGCGCAGCGCCCGCCAGCCTCACCATCACGCCGACCTGCGTCGTAAGGTCGCAGATTGAGCGCGCGACCTCGACTGCCTCTTCAAGCTCGCCCGCCTGCATCTGCCGCCTCGCTATCTGCACCAGCACGCGGTCGCGCATCTCGTCGCTCGAAACCTTGGAAGCGAGCGAGCGCGCTTCGCTCACCTCTTCCCTGCCAAGAAATGCGAGCGCGGCCCGCGCATTGAGCGAGTCGCGCGCCCGCGCGTCCGTCGATTCGCGCGCCGCGCGAGCGACGTCGGAAGGGCTCATAGATTCAGCCGAGCCGGGCACGATTGCCACGGCGGTGTCGGAGGCCGTGACGGCCCTGGTCTTTAACGACGCAAGCCTTCCCGGAAGGTAGCGCGCGAACAGGTCCGAAAGCTGTCGCTGTATGAAATAGATCGAGGTCGAATCGTCCCTGTCTGTTTCGGCCCCTTGCGCGGCCTCGACGTGGCGGTTTATCTGGTCCGATGCCAGCGTAAGAAACTTTACTATTTCCGATTTACTGAGCGTCGAGGTCCCGGACGACACCAGGTACGAGCCGAGCGTGCGAATGTCCGCCAGATCGACCGTCGAGATGTGCTCAAGCCGCGCGACCGCGCTCGAAAAGAGCAGGTCTGCAAGCACAGGGTCTGCCGCGCGCATCAATGTCAACAGTCGCGCAAAATTGGGCGATACGGGGGAGTGAGCCTGATCGCCGTCGCCTGCCGAGCCGAGGCTGAGCTGGCCCAGAGCCATAGCGCGATACGGGTTGCGCTCGACCACCTGCAACGCGACGCTCACCAGAAGCTCGCGGCGCTCTCGCCCGTCGCCCCTTGAGGAAGCCATGTTTTCAGCCTCTTGCGGGGCTGAAACGCTAGCAGCCGCAGTGTCCGCAAGCGACCGCGCGAACTCTTCTGCAAGCTCCGAGTCACGGCCCGCTACCTGATTGAGCAACTCATACCGAAGCCTGTATCTTTCAGCCGAGGACAAAGTCGCGTCCTGCTCGATTCGTTCGCGCTCGCTCGGCGCGGGCGCATTCAACGACTCGAAGACCCGGCGAAAGATTGCGCGCGCTCGCTCGCGGTCGTGAGGCCACAGCAAGCTTGCGGCCTGCCATTGCGCGCGCGCTCGAAACGCGGCGTCCGTGGACTGGCGCGCGTTCTCTGCGAGCTGCGCGAGCAGCCATTTTATCCGCGTGTTCTGAGAGTTCTCTACCGCATGAGGCTTCTGCGAAGTCTGGGCGCAGACGGTGATTGCGCCTGTGAGCACCAGGGCGAGAAAAACGGCTGGACTTCTTGGGGCCGTCCACCACATAAGGAGATAAAGCCTATCATACGGCGCGGGCGGGCGAGAAGAGAAAGGCGGTCCCTCTCACACGCTCTATGATAACGCCTCGCCGCCCGTATATAGAGATTCGATCAAATCGCGGTATTTCTCTTCGACTATCCGGCGGCGCACCTTGAGCGTCGGGGTAAGCTCGCCGCCGTCTATGGTGAATTCCGAAGGGAGAAGCGCGACCCGTTTGACCTTTTCGTAATCGGCAAGGTCGGGCGTCAGCCGCTTGACCTCTTCGCGAATCATATCGATTGTCCGTTTGTCGGCTACCATCTCGCGCTTATCGGTCGAGACGTTGTGCTGCGTTGCCCAGCCGCGCAGCCGCTCGAAATCGGGGACGATGAGCGCGCTCACGTACTTTCGCCTGTCGCCGATGATGACCGCTTGCTCGACAAAATCGCTCTGGCTGATAAGCCCCTCGATCACCTGCGGCGCGACGTACTTCCCGGACGAAGTCTTTATCAAATCTTTCTTGCGGTCGGTGATAAAGAGGAAGCCTTCCTCGTCTATGCGCCCGATGTCTCCGGTCTTGAACCACTTCTGCTGGCCCGGCGAGCCGTTCTCGGCAAAGACCTGCTCGGTATCTTGCGGCTTTTTGAAGTAGCCCTCGAATACGTGCGGCCCGCGCGTCAGTATCTCGCCGTCTTCGGCTATCTTGACTTCAAGACCCGGCAGCGGCAACCCCACCGACCCAATGCGATTGGCTTCGAGCGTATTGACGGCGATGACCGGCGAGGTTTCCGTCAGCCCGTAGCCTTGAAGCACGGGTATCCCTGCGCCGATGAAGAAGGTCGCGATTTCAGGCGAAAGCGCCGCGCCGCCCGACACCATGCGCTTCATCTTTCCGCCGACGGCGCTGCGAAGTTTTGCGTAGACGAGGCTGTCGGCTATCTCGTGCTGGAGCGCGAGCAGCGGCGGCATGCCCTCTCCGCGCGTTTGAAACTCGGCCGAGCGGCGCGCCACGCGGGCAGACCACCGGAATATCTTCTCGCTCAAGCCGCCTCTGTCGGTCGCGGTCTTTTGCACCCGCGCGTAAATCTTTTCGAGCAGTCGCGGAACACACGACATCAGGGTCGGGTTCACTTCCTGAATATCTGCGGCGACCGTCTCTATGCCGCCCGCGTAGTTTATCTGCACGCCCGAGTGCAGGCAGAGATAGAGCACCATCCGCTCGAATATGTGCGAGAGCGGCAGAAACGAGAGCATAAGATTGTCCGGCTCTATCTGAAGATGGCGCGCCGACTGTAGCGCGTTAAAGACTATATTCGAATGTGTGAGCAGCGCGCCCTTCGGTTCTCCGGTCGTCCCGGACGTGTAGATTATAGAAGCCAGATCGGTCGGCGCTACGTCCGACGAGATTAGGTCATAAAGCTCAGGGCGTTCGGCAGCCAGCCGCGCGCCGTCCTGTTCGAGCTTCGCAAACGGGAGTACCGTTTCGCCCGTCACCGAAGCTTGAAAAGGGATTATCCTCAGGTCCGGGAATTTTTCGAGCGCATCTCGGACCCTTGCCATCTGCCGCGCGGTCGATATGAAGAGCAATCGAGGCTCAGACTCGCGGAGTATGTACTCGACCTGATGCGCAGGCTGCGTCGGGTAGATGGGCACGTTGACCGCGCCCGTAGACAGGATGGCATAATCGGTTATCGACCACAGCGGCCCGCTTTCGGCAAGCACAGCGATCCGGTCGCCTTTGCGCACGCCGAGGTTGTAAAGCCCCAGAGCGACATTGCGCACGCGTTCCGACAGCGCGCGGCCCGTTATGCCCGTCCACTCTTTGTTCTGCTTGTACCTGAGCAGCTCGCTTTCAGGACGCACCGAGACGGCTCGCTTTAGCAACTCGACAAGTGTCTGTGGCGTGCGGTTTTTCATGCTTGATCTGGGTCCTGATTATGGCTTGAAAGCGACAACTGGAAAGCGCGGACATTTTAATTCGACAAAGTTTATATGTAAATCGAAATTGGGAGGGCGAAGGCTCTCGACCTTCGCCCTCCTTAAAGCACTACTGCCAGCGGAACAGCTTCAGCGCAAGGATAAAGCTCGCAACCGCCCACGCGGTCATGATGCATATCTGCGGCCAGTTCGAGCTGAGCGACGCGCCTTCGTTCATCACCGCCCTGAGCGAAGAGTTCAACGCGGTCAACGGCAGCGCGTTTATGAACGGGAGCAGGAACTCCGGGAACCGCGTGGCCGAAAAGAACGTCCCCGAAAAGAGCCACATCGGGACCATCACAAGGTTCATCAACCCCGACACGCCTTCGATAGTCTTGGGCCGCGCCGCGACCAGAAGGCCTACTCCCGCGAACGTCGCCGCCCCGACAAGTGACAAGACGGTGAAGTTGATAAGCGAGCCTTGCATCTTTACGTCGAAGATCAGCCAGGCCGAGAAGACGACCACCGCCACTTCGCCTATAAGGATAACCAGCCGCGAGAACATAAACGAGAGCAGGTAATCGGACCGGCGCATGGGCGTTGCCGCGAGCCGCTTTAACAGCTTGCGGTTTCGCGCCTGCACGACCGAAAACCCCAGCCCCCACATGCCGCTGCCCATAAGGTTCAAGCCGATGAGCCCCGGTATCAAAAAGTCTATGTACCGCGCGCCCGGCTCTGTGGTCGTCTCCTCGCGCACGCTCACGATGTCCGCGCGCCCGAACTCGCGTTGCAGCGCGTCATCGACCGCGAGCCGCGCCGTGCGGCTTTCCGGGCGCGTGGGGTCATAGCGGTACTCGATCCCAGGCTTGCCCTCGGTGGTATTGACGGGGCTTATCACGACAGCCACCTTGCCCGTGCGGAGCGCGAGGGCCGCCTCATCGCGCGAGAGCGGCTCGGCCCACAACCCCGTCGAGTCTGACCTCGTGAGCGCGGTCGTTATTCGCGAAACCTCGGCCGTGTCGCCGCTGTCTCCGGTTACGACCGCGACGCGAGTCTGCTCGGGCGCGGTGTTGCGGAATGCGATACCGAGCACGAGCGCGAGCACCACTGGAAAGAAGAATACCCAGAAGACGACCTCCGGCTCGCGAAAAAACTCACGCATCCTGACGAGCGTGAGCTCGACAAGCGGGTTGAGCCGCTCGCCGCCCGCCTGACCGCTTCGCTTCGCTGGCGCCGAGCGTTCGCGCACGTCGAGTTCGGCACCGCCTCTAAAATCTTTTCTAGCTTCAGCCATCGCGTAACTTCCTCCCGGTTAAATTGACAAACACGTCCTCAAGCGTTGCCTGGTGCGTGGTCAGGGTAACAAGCTCGACCTGCTGGCGCTTCAGCTCCGCGAGCAGAGCAGGCAGCGCCGATGCGATCTCTGAAACGGTGAGCGCGTGCCCGCGCTCGCGTTTATTCACGCCGCGCACGCCGGAAAGCCGCGCAAGCGTCGCCGGGTCAAGCTCGCCTTTTACGGTGAACTCTATGATCTGGTCAGCGCCGAGCGACTGTATGAGGTCATTCGGCGTGCCGAGCGCGATCATGCGACCGTGATCCATAATGGCCAC
Source organism: uncultured Clostridia bacterium (assembly GCA_964615905.1). Lineage (GTDB taxonomy): Bacteria > Acidobacteriota > Blastocatellia > UBA7656 > UBA7656 > DATLMR01. The sequence goes on along the minus strand of CAZTUB010000002.1, from coordinate 166,960 downwards.
GCGGTCGCACAGCCGCGCCGCTTCTTCCATATAATGCGTCGTCAGCAGAATGGTCCCGCCGCCTGCCTTGAAGTGCTCGACTATCTCCCACAGCTTCAACCGCGCCTGCGGGTCGAGCCCGGTAGTGGGCTCGTCGAGAAAGAGCAGGTCGGGGCTGCTGACAAGCGCGCAGGCGATGGCGAGCCTCTGTTTCTGGCCGCCCGAAAGTTTGCCGACGCGCGCGCGGCGTTTCTCTTCAAGCTCGACCGTTTGTATCACTTCGTCAACGCTTCGCCCGCGTTTGTTAAAGCTGCGAAAGAGCCTGACCGTCTCTTCAACGCTCAGCTTCTCGCCAAACTGTGTTTCCTGGAGCTGAACGCCTATACGCTCGCGGAGCGCGCGGTCGCGCCCCTTGCCCCAGCTTTCGCCGAGGACTTCGACCGTGCCCCCGTCGGCCGGCGTCAGCCCTTCGAGAATCTCGATGGTTGTGGTTTTGCCCGCTCCATTCGGACCGAGCAAGCCGAAACATTCACCCGTGCGAACTTCGAGGTCGAGGCCGTTTACGGCCGTCACGTCCACGAACCGCTTTATCAAGCCGGAACATTTGAGCGCGGCCCTATCCGGCACAGTCGGGCCGACTCCTGTCTTTGTTGAAGTCATAATCGTCGCTTAAATTGGGTTAAAAGGCGCAGGTCAATACGGCCTGGCGGCGCAGGCGAACACCAGACGTTAACGTAGCAGGGTAGTTATCGAATTCGTATTACGAGTTGCATTCGCTTCTCCTGTGGATGCCGCAACCAATCGCTTTTAAGGGCGGCCTCCGCTTGTGGCTACATCCTACTCCCAGCAGGCTTCCTGTGACAAGTATTTTTTTGTGAGCCGACGGGCGAAAAGCGGTAGACTGCCCGTCGCCTCGCAGGTTAGGCTTTGAGCTTGCCATTGAGCCATGAGATTTGATTGAGCCATGGGATTCGAAGATTCATTAAAGCAGAACGTACCGCTCGCACAGATGACGACTCTCGGCATAGGCGGCCCGGCGCGCTTCTTTGCCGAGATCACTTCGGCAGACGCTCTAAGCGAAGCGGTCTCGTGGGCCGCCGCGCGCGGTATCGCTCTGCTCGTGCTCGGCGGCGGAAGCAACCTTGTAATAGCAGACAGCGGCTGGCCCGGCCTCGCGCTTCGCATAAGCATTCGGGGCATAGAAAGCGATACGAAAGCGGATCAGGTCTCGTTGCGAGTCGGCGCGGGCGAAGAGTGGGACCCGCTTGTCGAGCTAGCGGTCGATAGGGGGTGGGCAGGGTTCGAATGCCTGTCGGGTATTCCAGGTCGCGTCGGCGCTACGCCCGTGCAAAACGTCGGCGCGTACGGGCAGGAGACGAGCGAGTCGCTTGTCTCTGTCGAGGCATTCGATCTTTCGACACGCAGGCTTGTAAGGCTGACCGCCGCAGAGTGCGAGTTCGGGTACCGCGCCAGCCGGTTCAAGCATCAAGACCGCGAGCGATTCATCATCACGGAGGTGAGCTACAGGCTTCGAGCGGGCGGCAGCCCGGCGGTTCGCTACGCAGAATTGAAGCGGTATCTGGATGAGCAAGAGAAACAGGACCCGGATTTATCCGAGGTGCGCGAATCGGTCATACGCCTGCGCAAGCGAAAGGCTATGGTGATCGACCCGGCGGACCCGGACTCGCGAAGCGTCGGCTCTTTTTTTGTAAACCCCGTCGTGTCGCCCGAACAGTTCGAGACGATCAAGCAGCGCGCGAGCGAGTTTTTAAAAGACGGCCAGGCCATACCGTCGTTTCCAGCGCCCGGCGGTAATGTGAAGCTATCGGCCGCGTGGCTGATCGAGCGCGCAGGCATTCGGCGCGGCTACGTCTACGGCAACGTCGGCACTTCGACAAAGCACTCGCTGGCGATAATCAATCGCGGCGGCGGGACCGCGCGCGAAATCAGAGAGCTTGCCGAAATAATAAAGGGTCGGGTGAGCGAGGCTTTCAATGTCTCGCTTGCACCCGAACCGGTTTTCGCAGGCTTCGATCAGGTATAGCGTTCGATTATTTCGACGCTCAGTGAAATCTGAGATCGTCTATCTGAAGCGCGAACTTGCCCGGCGCAGGGCCGCCCGCGAAGGTTACCCCTGTCACATCGTGCCCGTCGAGGCCGTCGAATTCTGAAAGCCGAAAACTATACCGCTTCCATTCCGGCCCCGCGACAAAGGTTCGGGTTCCGGGTCTGAATCCACGGCTCCTGGAGAAGATCATGACGCGGTATGTCTTGTTGTCGCCTTTCGCCCAGAAGCTGATCTCTTTTTTTGACGACAGGTTCGCGGGCTCCATCGGCGCGGGACCGGGGAAAAACATCGCGCCCGCCCACGGGAATGAAAAGCCGGTCATAACTTCGCCGCTTATCAAAAGCGAGCCGCGACTGCCCGCAGCGCCTTCGGGGCTGATCTTTATCTCGCCAACCGATTTTCCGCCTGCGACACTATCGGTCGAGACCTCCCAGCCCGAACCGAATTTGCTTACAGGTTTTTCCTGCTCGAAATCGCTTACAAGCCCCGATTCGGACCCGGCGGGCGCGGGCGCTTCGCGCAAGCGTGCCGTTTCGGCTCTGGCCGAGGCTATAGCGGAGATGTAGCCCTCGCGGTCCATGCGAACGCCCTGCTTCCACACGCCGACGATGTTGCGTGCAGCTTTTATGTCGGCGGTCGGGTCGCCTTTGACGAGCACGAGGTCGGCTCTGAGCCCGGTCGCTATGCGGCCCCTGTCATTCAACTGAAAATGCTTCGCCGGTATCGATGTCGCGGAAGCGAGAGCTTCGGCAGGAGTGAGCCCTGCTTCGACCAGCAGCTCAAGCTCGCGGTGCATGCTTACGCCGTGCGCCGTGCCGGGGTTGGGCGCGTCGGTACCGGCAAGGATCGGGACTCGCGCGGCTTTAAGCGCGCGCACCGCGCCCTGAGCCACCTTGAGCCCTTCGGCCGTTTTCGGGTTGGCCGGAAAACCCGTGTTCAGAGCGGTCGTATTTTCGGCAGACAACGCAGCCGCAAGACTCGCATCCTGAGCGAGCATTGCGCCCGAAGCGCGACCCGCGACGCTATCTATAACCGTGAGCGTGGGTATCACAAAGACGCGGCGAGAGGTTACTAAATTGATAAACTGCTCGTCGGCTGCGCGGTCGATAAAGAGATGGACGAGCCCGTCTGCGCCTGCTTCAACCGCTTCGCGCGCTTCGCCGAGCGAGTGTATATGAACGACCGCAAGCTTGCCCCGCTTGTGAGCGGCGGCTATTACGGCCTGCATCGTCGCTTTGCTTAAGGTTGAGCTAGTTCTGCCGTATGAGCTGCCGTTGTCGTAGACGATCTTTATATAATCCGAGCCCTCTTTGATGCGCGCATCGACAAAGGCTTCGGCCTCTTCAGGCGAAGTGATAGTGGGAATCCGCAGACCGAACTGGGTTCCGTGCCCGCGCGGCGCAGTAACAAGAGTCCCGGCTGAAAAAAGGTCTGCCCGGTCGTTTGCTTGCCCGGCCGCCTGCTCTTTTCTCATCTGAGCGGCAAAGTTGTGATCGGTAAACATATCGAGCTGGGTCGTCACGCCAAAGACCAGGGCCTGTTTCAAGACGGGGCCGAACGTGTGCGTGTGTGAATCGATAAAACCGGGCAATAGCGTCTGCCCCATTGCATCGATAACCTCGGCGTCAACAGGAACGATTGCAGTTCTTCCTACAGACGCGATACGGCCGCCACGGACGACAACCGCCCCGCGCGAAATCACCTTCTCGCCGTCAAAGATTCGCACGTTCTTAAATACCAGGGTCTTTTCTTGCTTTGCCATGTGAGCCTGAGACGGCGACAGGCTCAAGCTCAACAGGACCGCGAGCGCGGCGAGCGCCACCGAAAGCCGCGCCGCGAGATGTGTCTTATTTGATATTTGCTTTCTTAAACGCATGCGTCCTCTCCTTAGGGCTTTTGTAGTCGTTCAACCGCCGCATAGACGACCGGGTGTTCGGTCACCTGACCTGAGATCAGCCAGCGCGCCTGTTCAGGACATCTGAGTACAGCTTTTCGTACTGAGGGATTATCTTATCGGTTGTGAAATGGGTGACGGCCCGCGTGCGGCCTTGCTTGCCGAGCCGCTCGGCTTCGCCCGTATCGGAAAGAATGCGGAGCGCCGCCCCGGCCATCTGATCCACGTCGCCTACATCAAACAGAAACCCGGTTTCGCCGTCGATCACGACTTCAGGCAGCCCGCCTACGCGCGTGGCGATGACAGGGACTTCGCAGGCCATAGCTTCGAGCGCGACCAGCCCGAACGACTCTGTCTGGCTCGGCAGCAGCAGCAAATCCGCGACCGAAAGATAATCGCGTATCTGCGATTGCGGTTGCTTGCCGACGAAAACGACCGAGTCGGCCACGCCGAGCCGTTCGGCCATCGCTTCGGCTTCGGCCCGCTCAGGACCGTCGCCGCACATGACAAGGCGCGCGCGCACGCTCTCGCTCACACGAATGCGCGCCATGACCTCAAGGCAATCCATGATCCGTTTTACGGGGCGAAAGGTCGATATGTGCAGTATGAGCTTTTCATGGTCGGGAACAAATTCCCGCTTGAGCGACAGGTCGGGGGCGCGCTTATAAAAACCTGCGTCGATGAAGTTGTAGATAACATCTATCGAGCAAGAGGCGCAGAACGTATCCATAGTGGCTTCGCGCAGGTAGCTGGAGATCGCCGTAACCGCGTCCGACTGCTCTATGCCGAACCGCGTGATCGACAGGAACGAGGGGTCGCGCCCGACAAGCGTTATATCTGTCCCGTGCAGCGTCGTGACTACGGGCAGGTATCGCTCAGGCTTGAGCATCTCGCGCGCGAGATACGCGCTGACGGCGTGCGGTATCGCATAATGCACGTGCAGCAGGTCAAGCGAGTGCGAGCGCGCGACCTCGCACAGCTTCGACGCGAGCGCGTCGGTGTAGGGCGGGTAGTCGAACAGCGGGTAGCTCAGCATATCGACCGAGTGAAACTGTATGCGTTCGCGCAGCGCCGCGTTTCCGAGTCGCATCGGCGGGGCGTAGCTTACGAAATGGATCTCGTGGCCGCGACGGGCAAGCTCAAGCCCCAGCTCCGCGCCGACTATGCCGCTGCCGCCGTATGACGGGTAACAGGTTATGCCGATCTTCATCAGGAGTACATATTCATCCGCCGAGTCAGAAGCTCGACCGGGTCGCCAACGTTGAGCGCTTCGCGCACGACGAACGCTTCGGCGCGTTCGACCGCGATGAGTGAGCCGTAAAACCGCTCGCGGGATTCCAGGCGGCCCAGGAATGCTTCGTTGCTTATGGCGGTTTCGGGCTCCTGGCTTGCGGGGTCGTAAAGCTGCGAGCGGTAGCAAGCGACGGCTTCCCACTTCTGCTTCGCGTGATCGGTTATATCGACGACAAAGCTGGGAACGACCGTGCGCGGGAACATGAAATGTGCGACAGCCGAAGGCCGGAATCGTTCCTGCCCATAATCGCCGTCGTACTTGGCAAGCCCTGCGACGTGCGCCGCTTCGCGGACTATCTGGCAGGTATGAACGTGGTCAGGGTGCGGGTCTTCCCAGTAATGCGTGAAGATCACGCGGGGCCGGTACTGCCGAATCTTTCGCACCATGCGAAGGCGCGACTCCAGCGTGAGCCAGATATGACCGTCGGGCAGCTCAAGGTTATCGCGCACCGCAAGCCCTAAAGCGGAGGCGGCCGCCTCTGCTTCGCGAGCGCGAATCTCCGCAGACCCGCGCGTGCCAAGCTCGCCGCGCGCCATGTCGAGTATGCCTACACGGTATCCGAGCGCGGCGAGCTTTACGAGCGTGCCGCCGCACGAGAACTCCGTGTCGTCAGGATGCGCGCCGATGCCGAGCGCGTCGAGTCTTATATCTTGATCCATCGTTGGAACCCTCACCGCTCAGGTTACGAGCCGCGCGCCGCTGCCGTCAAGCAGCCGCTTGCGCACTTGTCGGCTGTTGCCCGATGATATTTTCATGACCGAGCGAGCCGAGGAGCAATATCTTTACCTGACGACCACCGGGCGCAAGACGGGCCAGCCGCGCCAGATCGAGATATGGTTTATCCGAAGTGAAGGTAAGTTCTATATCTTCGCCGAACACTTCCATAAAACGCAGTGGGTGAAAAACGTCTTACAAGATCCGCGCGTGAGGGTGCGCGTGGGCGAGGTGGAATCGACCGCCACCGCTCGTGTGCTCGACCCCGAAGGCGACCGCGCGCTATGGGAAGCGACTCAATCGGCGGCGCGAGAGAAATACGGCTGGGGCGAAGGGCTCCCCGTCGAGATTTCCCTCGATTAGCAGCTTCACAAAATTTCACTTGTGAGTCACAATTCCAGATAATGACAGACGATCTTCAAGGAGGACTTATGGCGGAAGCAATACCTGAAAAATATCGAGATCTGTTTGAGAAGAAGGCCTTCGCGAACCTGGCTACGATGATGCCTGACGGCACGCCGCAGGTGACGCCTGTGTGGATTGACTATGACGGCGAATACGTGCTGGTGAACTCTGCGCGCGGTCGTCAGAAGGACAAGAACATGGAGCGCAACCCTGCCGTTTCGCTTTCGATCATGGACCCGGACAACCCCTACCGCTATCTCGAAGTCAGAGGCCGCGTCAAAGAGATAACCGAAGAAGGCGCGGAAGAACACATAGACAAGATGGCTAAAAAGTATATAGACAAAGACAAGTACCCCTGGCGTCGTCCGGGCGAGCGGCGCGTTCTCTACAAGATCGAGCCTCAACGCACAAGCTCGATGGGATAAGAGTAGGAAGGTGACAAGTAACAAGTGACAAGTGACAAGAGAGAGGAACCGATTAAGCCCCGCTCCCGTCTTTCTTGTCACTTGTCACTTGTTACTTGTCACTCTCTTCTTTCTTATCACGGTTTACGTTCCTTCAATAGGCTATGCGCCGGGTCGGGGCCGGGTCGACAAGGCGGCCTACTCGCACGCGTGCGTCGACGACTTTAGCGCCTTTCTCTAATATCTTGACCGGGTTGGCGTCTATCTCCTGAATCTGCGGGCATATTTCGAGCAAGGCCGAGACTCGCAGGATTACGTCTACGAGCGCAGGCTCGTCAGCCGGGGGCGCTCCGCGATAACCCCTGAGCAATTGCGTGCCTTTCACCTCGTCCATCATCTCGCGCACATCTGTTTCCGTGACCGGGTGCATGCGAAACGCCACGTCATTCTGTAGCTCGACCAGTATTCCGCCGCTGCCGTAAACGATAAGAGGGCCGAAGGTCGCGTCGAGCGTCGCACCCACTATCACCTCGACGCCGCCTTCGACCATCTCCTGTACAACCGCGCCGGTCATGCTCTCGCCGAGCCTGCCGCGCATATCCGCATATGCGGCGCGCACGGCCTCTTCCGTCCCCAGCCTGAGCGCGACTCCACCCACTTCCGTTTTGTGCAGCAGGCCCGGACCTACAGCTTTGAGCGCAACCGGAAAGCCTGCGCTTACGGATGCGGCCACGGCTCCGTCCATATCGCTGACAGAGCGCGTGCGGGCGACCGGAATGCCGACCGCGCCGAGCAGGCGCTCGACCTCAAGCGCGTCGAGCCAGCCGCCGCCTCGACTGAGCGCCTGCTCGACACAGGCGCGGGCCTCCCGCATGCGTATACGGTCGAGCACAGGGACCGTTCCCAAGTCGCGCGCGCGCCATTCGCCGTAGGCGGTCACCCGCGCGAGCGCCGTTGCGGCGGCTTCGGGAAAGATGAAGCTCGGTATGCTCGATAGAATTTCCGGTATGCCTCTGGCGCTCATGAAGTTTGCAAGCACAGGCTTGCCGTTGGCTTCGCGCGCGCCTTCGACTATCGCGGCGGCGACCGCTTCGGGCTGCGTGGCAAGCGGCGGGATGAAGATCACCACGACACTATCGATGTTCTCATCGGCCAGGAGCGCGCGCGTCGCTCGAAGGTAATGCTTGTCGGTAGCCGACGCGATCATATCGACCGGGTTGGCGACGCTCGCGGCGGCGGGAAGGAACGACCTCAGCTCTGTTATGGTCGCGTCTGTCAGGGCAGGCAATTCCAGCCCGTGCGCTTCGCAAGCGTCGGCGGCGAGGATGCCTGGCCCGCCCGCGTTCGTAAGAATAGCGACGCGCCTGCCTTGAGGCACGGGCTGGTGCGCGAGCAGGTTCGCCACGTCGAAGAGTTCTTCAAGAGTGTCTGTGCGGATGACGCCCGCCTGTCGAAACAACGCATTCACCGCCGTCTCTGTCGAAGCAAGCGCGCCCGAATGCGAAGACGCGGCGCGCGCACCGGCCCGCGACCGGCCCGACTTGACCGCGACAATAGGTTTTGCGCGCGAGATCCTGCGAGCAATCGTGCCGAACTTGCGCGGGTTGCCGAAGCTTTCAAGGTAAAGGAGTATCACTTCCGTGCGAGGGTCGTCGGCCCAGTATTGAATGAGATCGTTGCTCGACACGTCGGCCTTATTTCCGACGGAGACGAACGTCGAAATTCCCAGGTTTAACCGCCGCGCGTAGTCGAGGATCGCAAGCCCCAGCGCGCCGCTTTGCGTCAACATCGCTACGGAGCCCGAGGGCGGGTAGACGGGCGAGAAAGTCGCGTTAAGCTGAACGCGGGGGTCTGTGTTTATCACGCCCATGCAGTTCGGGCCGATCAAACGGACGCCCGCCGCGCGCGCGCGATCAAGTATCGCGGCTTCGCGCGCGCGGCCTTCGGCCCCGGTCTCGGCAAAACCCGCGCTGATGATGATGATGCCGCGAACGCCTTTCGATATGCAGTCTTCGACTACGTGCTCGACCTGTGCGGCGGGGACTATGATGACGGCGAGGTCTATCTCTGCCGGGATCTCTGTGACGCGCTTGTATGCGTGGACCGAGCCGACGACGTTTGCGCGCTCGTTGACAGGGTAGACGACCCCCTGAAAACCGGCCGAGACGAGGTTATGAAATACCTCCGCGCCTATCGACCCGCGACGGCGGCCTGCGCCGACGACCGCTATGGCCTTCGGCTCAAAAAAGACCTTCATCGACGCGCTGGCCGCCGCTATGGACCGCGTGGCGGCCCGCTCTTCAAACTCCGGCGTGAGCGTGATCGGGAAGGTGACTATAAAAACGCCGCCGTCGAGCCGCCGCTCGACCGAAAAGCCCGACCGTATGAAGACATCCATCATCTTACGGTTGTCGCCGAGCACATAAGCCTCAAAGGTTGTTATGTCGTGCTCTCTGGCTATCTCTGCGAGCCGTTCGAGCATGCGGCTCGCGATGCCGCGACCCTGCAAAGCGTCTTCGGTCACGAAAGAGACTTCGGCGCGGTCGGGAGCTTCTTTATTTCGAAAGTAGTGAGCCACGGCGACGAGCCTCCCGGCAAGCTCGCCAACCAGCGCAAAGCTGTCCTGGTAATCAACCGCGACAAGCTCGCGCGCGCTCTCTTTAGTCAGCTCAGGGATAGGGGCGAAGAAACGGAAGTAGACGCTCTTTGGAGAGAGGCGATTGTGTAGCGCGATAAACGCATCGAGGTCGTCCGTCTTGATCGGTCTTAAACGAAGAGTCGAGCCGTCGCGTAGCAGGATGTCGGATTCATAACGAGCCGGGTAGCTAATCATCTCGATTATCTTATGGAAACGGAGGGAGGAAAGCAAAAGCGGTAAGAAATGATTCAGGGGGCATAGCCCATATGAGCTATGCCCCCTGAAATCTCTCTCGCACGCTCTTATTTTTTTGGAGGGACGAGCTTATAGACCGTGTCTTTATAGACGACCGTGACCATCTCGTCTGCGGCAAAGCTCGTGAAGTAGACCTTCAACCCGCTATGCTTCGCAAGCAACGCCGTGTAAACGTCGCTGCCTCGAACGACAGTCACTTCGGGGCGCTCTTTCTTACGGTTATAATCCGTATCGGTCCAGACATCTCTGAGCAGCCCGAACTTTTTGCCGGCGACCCTGCGAGTCACGGGCGCGCGCTCGCGTGAAGCTTCAGCCTTGTTGCGCTCGCTGCGCTCGGACTCCGATGACCGCAGCGCCGCAATCCCGCGACGCGCGCGACCGCCATCGCTCGATGATTGAGCAGGCGGCGCGATAGAATCCTGCGGCCTTATCGTTCCCCCTGTATCGGTCTCACGCTTTTCGCCCATGTAGACGCCGGGCTTGAGCACCTTCACCTCCGCCGAACCCTGCCCGTCTTTCGGCAACTGAAGCGTCTCTTTCGGATCGATCCTGGCAAGCTTCGTCTCGGTCCCTGCGGACTCAGCCACAGGCTCAGGCGCAGGCGGCGCGGCTGCGGGCGGAAACTGAGCTACCACATCTGAGCGCTCGGCGTCGGCAGGCGCAGGCTGATTGACTACCGCAACCTGCGGAGGAGCCGGGCCGGAAGCGCGGGCTTCGGACGCCTGCTGTGACGGCTCTTCGACAGTTGACGATTCTGCGGGCTGTTGCCTGGCGACCTCTGTCGTATCGCGCGAGGCGGTCGCAGTCGGTTCAGACGCGGGCTGGCCTGCTTTAGCACTAGCAACCACAGGCGCACCTTCTGGCTGTTTTGCCGATGCGATCTCAGCCGGGCTCGCCGCGTCGTTTCCGGGCAAGCTCTGGCGCGAAAGCAGAAGCGGAAGGGCCACGGCAAAAAGCACTATTGCCGCCGCCGCTCCAATGGCGACTCGCGGCGTGAAGAGTCCGGCCAGCAACGCGCTAAGGCCTGTTCGCACCCCTGTCGCAGCAGGCGCGGCGGTAGCCGCAGCGAACCCGGCGGCGACGGGCGCAGCTTCGGCGTCCGCCATCCGCGCGAGCAGTACGGTATTTTTCCGGCAAGGGGAACAATCTGCCAGATGGCGCTCGTAACGCGCACGCTCCACGGAGTTCAAGCGGCGCTCGACAAAGGCATTGGCCAGATCAGGATCAAACTCACAACAAGTCGGAACCTTTTGGCTCCGCGCCCCCGCATGGGCGCGGAGCAGATTATCAATTTCCCCGTCTTCTGTTTTTGAGAACATCTTCATCCTTCAGGGTCTTCTCCTCCAAATGAACGTCCGTGGGCGTCTTGCTTGCGCCTTTTTTCACTTTTTGTTCGGCTTCCAGTCATCTTTATCTATCTTTTAACTAGCGCGGCGCAACAGCGCCTTCCGCGCTCTTGGCAGCCGGGTCGCGCTCGCGCTCCGGCGCGGCTTCGTAGAGATATTCGCGGACGTTTATATCCATCTTCTCCGCCGCCAGCTCTATGGCTTCGCTCACCTCGCGGCGGTTAAAGCCGTGGTCGCGGGCGAGGCTTTTTTCGACGAGCTTGCGCAGCCGTTTTTGAACCTTTGTGAGCCAGCGGCTTATCGTGGCCTCGTGAACCTCGAACATGCGCCCGATCTCGCGCAACGTGAGCTCGTCATAATAGTAGTAAGCCAGAAGCAGCCGCTCGCGCGGCTCAAGCTCGGCGATGGCGCGGCCCAGGGCGTCTTTGACCGCCGCGCGATAGCGCTCGCCGATAAAGCCCAGTTCATTCGCGGGTGCGCGGTCCATCGTCGAAGCGTTCTGCACGAGCCTGTCCATATCCTCAGGCTCTTCGGTCTGGACGAAACGGCTCGACTGGCGGTGCGAGTCGGCCGAAAGCTGAAAGACCACAGCGCGCAGCCAGCCGCGAAGCGAGCCGCGCCCCGAATAGAAAGAGAACTTGCTGACGCGCGCGCCGTTGGACTCGCGCAGCCCGTATAGCTCTGCGAAAGTGGAGTCGGCAAGCTGCTCTGCCGCGCCCGCGTCCTGCGTCATCGCGCGCGCTATGTTTACAAGATAACTGCGATAGTCCTGAAAGAAATATGTCCAGGCCGCTTCGTCTCCCTTCGCGCAAGCAACGGCAAGGCAAAGGTCTTCGAGGTTGAGCGAGTCTAACAACTCTCGAACCGCCTTGCGCTCCTGAAGCTTGCTCTGAGCCTGACCCGGCTCATACGAGAGGTATTTCTTTAGAGAGGAGTGAAGCGCGGCCGCCATCTCGTCGTCTGTGACGTTGTATCGACGCTCGATGCGCGCGAGCGTCAGGGCAATCTCTTTTTTGAACGCTTTTTGGAACTCTTCCACTGTCATGTGCTATCTTCCAGGCGCTCGGTCCCATCTGCCACGCTGATAGAAGCTTCGATTGAGGCGGACTCATGCTAGCACAATACTCGATGGTTTGCGCAAGACTTTCCAGCCATCTGTATAAACCGGGCGAGATCGCAAAGAATCAGGTGGCCTTGGTTCCCAGATCGCCCAGGCGATCATCAAGGTCGCGAATGTCGGATTGCATCTTTAACGAGTTATCAGAAAGAGTCCGTATCAAACGGTTCGTCTGCTTGACCTCTTTGTTCAACTCCTTAAAGCCGTCGCGCATCTCTGTGTGAAGTTCCGCGAAACGCTCGCGCATCTCGGCGCGCGTTTCGGCTATCTCCGCAACAGCCTGCTCCCAGACGGGTTTTGTGTCGTGCTGCCGCTCTTCGAGTTTCTGCACACGCGAATCGAGCGAGCCGAGCATCGAGATAATCTGATCCAGGCGCGAGTCGTCGTTACCGGAAAGCCTGTTTGTGAGATCGTCACTCATGGCATTGTGCCCCTTCTTAAAATCACCGGGGTGCTGTCAGAGCGCCTGGGAACTTCTGGCACCGCGCTTGTCTTCATTATAAGGGTTGCCGAGATCAGATCAATACTCGGACGCTTTGCTTGATGGACGGGCGTGCGCTAGCATAGATTTTATGGCCGAAACCGAGGATAAGACGCAGAAAAACAAGAGGCTCTTTTTAGTCGACGGGATGTCGCAAATCTACCGTGCTTACTACGCCATTCGCGGGCTTACGAATTCCAGCGGGCTTGCGACGAATGCCGTCTACGGCTTTACGATGATGCTGCGCCGCTTGATCACAAACGAGAAGCCCGACTATCTCGGCGTGGCATTCGATTCGCCGGAGCGGACGTTTCGCCACGACGTATTCGAGGCTTACAAGGCCACGCGCGGCGCGATGCCGGACGATCTCGTCGCGCAGCTTCCCTACATACAGCGCGCGTGCGACGTGCTCAGAGTGCCCATCACGCGTGCCGCCGGGTACGAAGCGGACGACATCATAGGGACGTTTGCCTGCCAGGCCGAACGCCTGGGGCTCGATGTCGTCATCGTCACCAACGATAAGGATATGTGCCAGCTCGTCACGGACCGTGTAAAGATATTGCGCACAGGCCGCGACGGCCAGATGACGCTGCTCGACGCCGAAGGGGTCGAGGCTAAGTTCGGCGTTCGGCCCGATCAGATAGTTGACCTTCTCGGCCTCTGGGGCGACGCTTCCGACAACATCCCCGGCGCTCCCGGCATAGGCGAGAAAGGCGCGCTACAGATAATTCGCGACTACGGCTCGATTGAAAACGCCCTGGCGCACGCCTCCGAGATCCAGCGCAAGACCTATCGCGAGAGCCTGCAAAACAACGCCGACCTGATCCGCCAATCGCGCGAGCTTGCAAAGATCGCCTGCGAGATGCCTATCGAGCTTGACCTCGAAGCCCTCCGCTACGAGGAGCCTGACCGCCGCGCCGCTTACGAGCTGTTTTCAGAGCTTGAATTCTCTCAGCTCTCGCGCGAGTTCGCCGACGCGGCCACACACGATTCGGTGGCAGTGGTCGCCGCTCGCAAGCCGGGCAAGCATAAATACTCGCGCATAACCACTCGCCAGGAGCTTGAGAAGCTGACGCGCTCGTTATGGTCGCTCGACCGGATCGCTGTCGGCGTGGCCGAGCGCAAAGGCGCGCTTTACGGCCTGGCGATCTCGACGGCGCAGATGAACGCCGTGCTGGTAGATTTTGAGAAGTTCGACGAAGGCGCGGACCCGCTCGACTCGCTCAAAGAGGTGCTCGAAAACGGGCTGATACAAAAGTCGGTTCACGATTGGAAAGGCGCGCTCACGCTCATCGACGCCTGGGCCTGCCAGCGCGAGGCTGCTAACCCTGATTCGACAGAGGGGTGCATACAGGACTTCAAACCCGCCGTCCGGATCGAAGGGGTTGAAGACGACACAATGCTCGCGGCGTACCTGCTCGACCCGAACCGCACAAACTATCGCATCCTCGAAATAGCGCGCGAGTACCTGGGTCTTGAGCTTGCCGAAACCATCGAAGAGTTCGACGCAGACGACTCGCGGGCGCTACAGACCGCCGACCTGACGTTTCATCTCGCAGACGTGCTGCGCGCGCGGCTTGAGCAGCACGACCTTGATCGCGTCTACACAGAGATAGAGCTGCCGCTCGTCGAGATTCTGTTCGAGATGGAGCGCATAGGCGTGCGCATTGACCAGGCGGCGCTTGCCAAAGCGGGCGCTCGGATGGAGAAAGAGCTTGCGCGGCTCACCGGGGAGATTTATAAGCTCGCGGGCCAGGAGTTCAACATCAACTCGCCCATACAGCTTGGCGAGGTATTCGAGAAGCTCAATTTCGAAGTCGGGCGCAAGACCAAGACCGGTCGCATCTCGACTTCGATTGACGTGCTCGAAGAGCTGGCGGCAAAGTATGACCTGCCCCGCCTCATCATCGAATACCGCGAACTGGCCAAGCTCAAGAGCACCTACGTCGACGCGCTGCCAAAGCTGATCGACCCGCGCACGGGCCGCGTCCATACGACGTTGAACCAGGCCGTGACCTCGACAGGTCGACTCTCTTCGACCAACCCGAACCTTCAAAACATCCCTATCCGCACGGAGCTTGGCCGAAGGATTCGCGCGGCCTTCGTGCCTTCGCCCGGCTACATGCTCATGTCGGCCGACTACTCGCAGATAGAGCTGCGGCTGTTCGCTCACATAACCGGCGACCGCGTGATGACAGAGGCGTTCAACAAGGGCGAAGACATTCACGCGCGCACGGCTCGCGCGGTATTTGGAGCGAAGAACAAGAAGGAAGAAGAGGAAAACCGCAGGCTGGCAAAGATAGTAAATTTCGCAATCGCGTACGATATAGGCCCGTTCGGGCTTGCGCAGCGCACGGGGCTTGGCCGCGCCGAAGCCAAGCGCGTGATTGAAAATTACTACGAGACATATACGGGCGTGCACAGCTACATGGAAGAGACGCGCAAGCGCGTGCACGAAGAAGCGGTCGTGCGGACGATCTTCGGGCGCATACGCCCCATACCGGACATCAACAACAACAACCACAACCTGCGCGCGAGGGCCGAGCGCGAAGCCATCAACGCGCCGATCCAGGGGACGGCCGCCGACCTTGTTAAGATGGCGATGATCCGCGTATACAATCGGCTGCAACGCGAGCAACTGGGCGCGCGCATGATCTTGCAAGTCCACGACGAGCTGCTGCTCGAAGTCCCCGATTCGGAAGTCGAGCGCACGCGCGATGTCGTCCGCCACGAGATGGAGCAGGTCTATGAGCTTGCCGTGCCGCTTGTCGTCGATGTCGGCGTAGGGCGAAACTGGATGGAGGCGAAGCCCTAGGTCAACGACGGGTCGCGCCCTGTGCCTTCGCCTCTTCAACAGGGGTGAAACTCGGACGCTTAAACGAGACCCTGCGGTTACTTACGTCTTGCCCTTTAAAGAAGTCAACGATTATAGATTGCACCTCGGTCGAGGGAAGCATCTCGTGCCCGCTGTTTTCAACGACTAAATGCACGCTGTTGGGAAAGCCCCATCGCACTTCTTCAGCCTCGAAGGGCGGGGTATTCGTATCGAGCGTGCCGCTCACGAAAAGGGCCGGAAGGGTGCTCCAGACCCTCGGCGGCACGGAAGCATTGCCCGGCAGGCCCAATGATTTGCAAATGTCTGAAGTCCACTGAAGGTTGACGTTGCTGAACAACGCTTGCGGCGACTCTCTTTGAACTTGCGCGAACCGCTCTGCTGACCAGCCTACGGAACAGTCCATCATATTCGCCATCGGCGACCGCCCTTTGAAACCGTTGTAGAGAGGCTCTATCAGGCTTGTCAGGATTGAGTAGTCGCCCCGGTCTATGGTGTAGAACAATGCGGGCAAACCGGAATAGGTTCGCGCATCATTCATCTGGAGGCGCAGCAGCCACTGCAACCCGATCTTGCCGACGCGGATATTCACGGGCTGCCTGGTCCGCTGGTCTGTTACGGTGAGAATGACGGGGTTCTTTTCCAGCTTGTCCAGTACCCGCCGGTATAGCCCATCCATATCAGGGACGATCTTGCTGATGGCGGTATCCTCGCTCGCGAAGTACGATAGCTTTTTAATAAACAGGTCCCAGACGCTAGGCAAGGCGAGCAGATTATCGGGGCCTTCGACGCTTGCGAGCACTACGCGGCTAAGGTGATCGCCGTGACGGCGAATCGCGGCTTGCGCTAGTACCGTGCCGTAGCTATGCCCGATAAGGCTGATCTGTTCCGCGCCGAGTGACCGCCTCAGATCGTCCAGGTCATCGGCGTTAGCATCTGTGTTGTATGCGGCTAGATCAACTCCTTCAGAACGCCAGTGTTCGGCGCAAGCACGCGACAGGTTCGTGTACGCTCGCAGCCAATTCTCGGCGGTCTCGAAAACGTCGGGCGGCACAACCGAAGCCGGGCATTGCAGGTTGGGCGATGACATGCCCGTGCCGCGCTGGTCAAGAAGGATTACGTCAGCGACTTCCCGCAGTCTATTAAACAGGTTGAAGTACGGGGGGATACGCCCCATGACTATGCCGGGGGTGCCGGGTCCGCCAGCAAGCCAGACGATTGGCGCAGCGGGCTGTGCCGAGGTGCTCTTGAGGCGGACGAATGCAAGCTGAATCAGCCGCGTGGATTGGCCCCGGCGGTTTTCGCGCACCCAGAGCCGCCCAAGCTCGGACGGGTACTCCTTACCGTCGAATGTTCTGAAGGCGTGGGGCTCAAGCGTGAGTTTACCTGCGCGCGCCTCCTGGGCCTTGACCGCCGCGCCGCCCACCGCAAAGTACAAAGAGCAGAGGATAAGTACCATAAACCTGGTCATATTTGAGCGAATCTCCGTTCAATTAGATTATGCGAAGAGCATAACGTCTCGCGCGCCGCAACCGGTGCAGGATTTTTGAGGGTTTTCTTCGAGACCCGAACGCACGGGCCGAAATCCCGATATTGAATCACAGGGTTGGCACACATGATCCATCCTGAAACACACTTTGAGATGACAGTTGCCGCCTAACCCCGTTCAACCTCGCACTTATCAAACGGGCCCGCGCAGGCATAAATATTGCTCCGTATTTTTTTCGAAACAGGTCCGTAATTCCTTGTGTAGCATTAATCATTTTGTGATAAGCTAGGCCCCGCATGACGACGAGCGCGAAAAAATGGCTGACCACGGTGCGCGTTTTCTGCGCGCTGGTGGTGCTGGCGACAGGCTGGCTCGCCGCCCCCGTCGCGCTCGCAACGCAGACATCATCGGTCTGCGCGATGGCCTGCTGCATCGAAGACGGCCATTGTTGCTGTAGCCCCGCGCTCCCGTTTGTAAAAGGGCAAAAGTCGGGCGACAAAGCGGGCTTTCACGACGGTGTAGTTCAAGCGCGTTGCCCTGAGGGGTGCGCCACTTCGACCATCTCGACCAAGACGCAGGCGCGCGGTTCGATTCGAGCCGCGATCACTACGTCCGACCTGGGGACCTGCGCTCCTGCTCGTTTGCAAAATCGCATAATCGGATTCGACGCATTCCGCGCCGCTCCTTCTTCGCCTCGCGCTCCTCCCACTCTCCTCATCTCTCAGCTTATATAAGCCGGTACGGGTCAGCCGCGCATCTCGACAAAGGTGCGCAGGTATGCCCTTATCGCCACTAATACATTTCTGCTCAGCCCATTCAGAGGAGAAGCCATGAAAAGAGCTTTAGATAAGATGGCTGTCCCGGTCATCGTACTCATACTGCTATGCAATTTCGCGCCGCACGCGCTCGCGCAGCAGACCATAACTTCTGCTGCGATCAGCGGTCGCGTCCAGGATAGAGAGGGGGAGTTTGTAAGCGGCGCGCAGATCGCGCTCGTAAACCTTGAACGCAATCAAACGTGGACGACCACGAGCGACGACGGAGGCCGCTTCCGCTTTCTCTACCTCCCTGTCGGGGAGTACCAGCTCAAAGCCGAGCACACGGGCTTTTCGATGCTCAACACGCGGTTGACTTTGACTGTGGGGCAGTCGCTGGAACTGCCGCTCGCGCTCGACGTAGCGTCTGTCAGCGAGACAGTAGAGGTCACAACCGACGTTCCAGTGATCGAAGCCGCTCGCACGCAGGTCGCCGAGACGATCATCCCGCGCGAAATAGACAGCCTGCCTCTAAACGGGCGCAACTATCTCGATCTCGCGCTGCTTACGCCCGCGGTCTCGCGCACAAATACCGCGAGCAACCAGCGTTTCGCCGAGACCTCGGCCGTTCCGGGGACAGGCATATCCGTCGCGGGCCAGCGCAATCTCAATAACGGTTTCATAGTCGACGGCCTTTCGGCTAACGATGACGCGGCAGGCCTGTCCGGCTCGTTTTATAGCCAGGAAGTCATACGCGAGTTTCAAGTCGTGACCTCAGGCGGCATATCGGAATTCGGTCGCGCATCAGGCGGCGTTATCAACATACTTACGCAGTCGGGAACAAACCAGTGGCACGGTCGAGTTTACGGCTTCCTGCGCAACCAGCGGCTCGACGCGCGCAACCCGCTCGCGCGCTCGCGCGACCCGTTAACGCAAGGGCAGTACGGCGCGAGCCTCGGAGGCCCGATAATCACGAGCCGCACTTTCTTCTTCACAAACTTCGAGCAGACGAGGCAGAACCGCGCTGGCGTAATCACCATCACGCCCGAAAATGTCGCGGCTATAAACTCCACGCTCGACCTCATAGGCTTTCCGGGGCCGCGCATAGAGACGGGCCAGTTTCCTACGGGGCTCGATTCGACGAACCTCTTTGCGAGGATAGACCACAGCCTGAACGATGCCAACCAGCTCTCTGCGCGCTACAACCTCTACGATATAACGAGCGAGAACGGGCGCAATGTCGGCGGGCTAAACTCCATCAGTCGCGGCAGCGGGCTTGAGAACCGCGACCAGACCTTCGCCACAAGCCTTGTGACAACCCTTTCTCAAGACACATTCAACGAAGCACGGTTTCAGGTTACGCGCAGCCGCCTCGGCGCGCCTGTAAACGATCTGGCGGGTCCGGCTATAAACATTTCAGGAGTGGCGAGCTTCGGCACCGCAACCTTTTCGCCGACCGCGCGCGCGATTGATCTTTATGAAGTCGTAGACAACGTATCGACCAGCGCAGGCAAACACACGATCAAAGCGGGCGCGGACTTTCTTTATAACCGCGTGCGGATAGACTTCCCCGGCCCGGTTCAGGGGGTCTACACCTTTGCCAGTCTCTCAGAGTTTCAGGCCGGTCGCTATATCAATCTTCAGCAGGCATTCGGCGAGCCTTCACAGGAGCAATCGAACCCGAACATCGGCCTCTTTGTTCAAGACGAGTGGAAGCCCGCGCCTTACCTGACCATCAACGCAGGGCTTCGCTACGACGCGCAGTCCCTTCCCCGGCCCGTCGAGACAGACAGAAACAACTTTGCGCCGCGCATCGGCGTGGCCTTCGCGCCGTTTGACCGAAAGACGATTGTGCGAGCCAGCTACGGCATATACTTCGACCGCATACCGCTTCGCGCTGTCTCGAACGCGCTGCAACGCGACGGCGTAAAGTTCAAGACCGCTGTCTTATCATTCGGCCAGCCAGCCGCGCCTCTCTTCCCGAACCTGTTGCAGTCGTTTCCCGCAAACCTGCTGACAAGCATCACGACCATCGACACGGAGATAGAGAGCAGTTACAGCCAGCAAGCCAGCTTGCAAGTCGAAAGAGAGCTGGGCGCATCGACTTCCGTGTCAATCGGGTATCTGCACCTGCGAGGGCTGCATCTCGTCATGTCGCGCAACGTCAACGTGCCGCGACTCTCGGCGGCTGAAGCGGCAAGTCTCGGCGTCCCGAACCTCGGCAGGCCCGACCCGCGATTCGCCAATGTCTCGCGGTTCGAGAGCGCGGGCGACTCTTACTACGACGGCCTCACGGTTTCGTTCAATAAGCGGGCGGGCAGATGGGCGAGCGTGCGGGCAGCCTACACGCTGTCGAAGTCGATAGACACGGCCGGCAATTTTTTCTTCAGCTCGCCGCAAAACAACTTCGATATTCGCGATGAGCGCGGGCCATCGGATAACGACCAGCGACACCGCTTCACCGTGAGCGGATCGGTTGAGAGTCCCGCCTCCGACAGCGACTCGATCTTTCGACGAATCACGGGAGGGTTTCTCTTCAGCTACATCTACACGTACGAATCCGCGCTGCCTTTCACGCTTCAGACGGGGACCGACCGCAACTTCGATACGAACGTAAACGACAGGCCCGTGGGCGTGGGACGAAACACCGGTCGCGGTTTCGATTTCGCTTCGCTCGATCTGCGGTTGAGCAGAAAGTTCCAACTGACCGAGCGGCTGCGCCTGGAGGTGATGGCTGAGAGCTTTAACACTCTAAACCGGACCAATCTGCAACTGCCCAACCGCGTGTTCGGGACCGGAGTCGAGCCGCTTGCGAGCTTTGGCCGCGCGACCGCCGCGGGCGACCCGCGCCAGGTGCAACTTGGGCTGCGGCTCAGTTTTTGAAGTCAGCCTCGCTGCCTGTTACCATAAAAACGAGATATGGTTAAGGAGAGTCCGAGGTTGAGAGAGTATAAAAGCACAACTGCGGCCGCGAGCGTAAGGTTACTGGTTACGCTCGCGGCCGCGACCGCCTGCCTGGCGCTTGCGGCCTGCGAGCCGGGCGCGAGCCCAAACGCCAAACGCTATGAGATCAAAGGCAAGGTCGTTCACGTCGATCAGCGCGGCAACACCGTAACAATCGCGCACGAAGAGATACGCGATTACATGCAAGCCATGACAATGGCGTTCAAGCTCAAAGACCCGTGGCCGCTCAAAGAGATGCAGCCAGGCGATATAGTAAGCGCGGTGCTCGTCGTTGACGGCAGCCGCTCGTGGCTCGAAGAGGTAGTCTTTGCGCGGATAGACAGAAGCGAGTCGGGCGGAGATCAGATTTCGCATGGACCGCAGATCGGCGACGAGGTGCCGGATTTCTCGCTCGTAAACCAGGACGGCAAGCGCCTGACCATACACGGTTATCGCGGTCGCGCGCTCGCGCTCACATTTATCTACACGCGTTGCCCGCTGCCGGATTACTGCCCGCTGATGAGTCAGAACTTCACAGAGATTGAACGCGAGCTTCAAAAAGCCCCCGCACAGTATGAAAAGACGCGGCTTCTGAGCGTAAGCGTCGATCCGGCTTTCGATACGCCCAAAGTTCTGCGCAGCTACGGGCAGGCGCTCGGATTACAGAATTTTGATCACTGGGAATTTGCTTCAGGCAGCGCCGACGAAGTGAAAAAGGCCGCCGGTTACTTCGGGCTTCAGTATCGAGAAGAGTCCGACCAGATCATCCACTCGCTCGAAACCGCAATCATAACGCCTGACGGACGGCTTGCGCGGCTTTACCGTGGCAACGAGTGGAAGCCTGCCGAAGTGCTCGCCGATTTACGCAATGTGGCCGCAGGCGAGATCGGCTTTTATAACGGCGAAGGCGTTATCGAATCACTGGACCGCGCCGGATCGACAATAGAGATCGCGCACTCGGAGATAAAAGATTTCATGCCCGCTATGACCATGCCGTTTCAGATCAAACCCGAATCTCTCATCTCCGATCTCGCGCCCGGCGACAAGGTCGAGTTTACGTTCGAGTCTTCGGGCGAAGGCATGGTGATCGTTCAGATCAAGAAGAAATAGCGAGCCTCAGCCGCGAACGTTAAAGCTCCAGCAACTTTTTGATCTTCTCCTTGTCGGCCTCGACGCGGACGGGGCGGTTGGCGAAGTTGGATTTGATCTCCTGCCTGCCGCCATCGGTTTCGAGCGCGAGCTTTCCCGTGTGATAGCTTATCGTGTAGCCCGAATCCTTCATCAAGTTGCCGGTCAAGATTGCCACCACTTCCGAGTCTTTCGCGATTTGATTTCCCGCCACGAGGCGGCGCAGGCCCGCGAGGGTCGCGGCAGAGGCGGGCTCGCACCCGATGCCGTCGCTTCCGATGACGGCCTTGGCATCGGCAAGCTCTTGCTCTGTCACGCGCTCGACCACCCCATCCGTCCACGCTAATGCGCGGAGCGCTTTTTTCCACGAGACGGGGTTTCCGATTCTGATCGCGGTCGCGAGCGTCTCAGGTCGGGCAAAGGCTTTGAGCGACTGGCGATCAGCGGAAGCGAAGAGGTCGTAAAAGGGTGAAGCGCGCTCGGCCTGGATCACCGCCAGGCGCGGCAGCCGCGAGATAAAGCCTAAACTGTAAAGCTCGTAAAGCGCCTTGCCAATCGCGGACGAGTTGCCGAGGTTGCCGCCGGGCACGATGATCCAATCGGGAGCGCGCCAGTCGAGTTGCTCCATCAGCTCTATGGCTATGGCCTTCTGGCCTTCGAGCCGGAACGGGTTGATCGAGTTCAGCAGGTAAAGGTCAGTCTCTTCGGCCATCTCGCGCACTACGCGCATGGCGTCATCGAAATTGCCTTCGATCTCGACGACGCGCGCGCCGTATTCGAGTGACTGAGAGAGCTTGCCGTAAGCTACCTGGCCCGAAGGTATGAAGACGAAGGCGCGCATGCTGGCGCGCGCCGCGTAAGCGGCCATCGAAGCCGATGTGTTGCCGGTCGAAGCGCAGGCTACCGCGCTCGCCTGGAGAGCGCGCGCCTGCGTTACGCCCGTCGTCATCCCGTTATCTTTGAACGAGCCTGTCGGGTTCATCCCTTGATGCTTGAACCGGAGCGAATCTATCCCTGCAAACCGCGCAGAGCGCGGCGCCGTGTAAAGCGGCGTGTTCCCTTCCCTGAGCGTCACTACCTGCGACGGGTCGGAGGCGAATGCCAAAAGCTCTCGAAACCGCCATACGCCGCTCTGGTCAAGCTCGGAAGGCGAGGCTTTGCGCGCGGCGAAAGCGGTCTTCATATCGTCGGCGCTTGCGGGAAGCTTGAACTCGTAGGCAACGTCGAGCAGCCCCCCACATCGGGGGCAGGTATAGATGCGCTCAAGAATCGAATGGCGCGCGCCGCAATCCTCTTCTATGCAGTGGAGATACGCATCAGTCTTCATCCAGGGTAGGGTAGCAGAAACCGCGATTGCGTAGCCAGGAACGGGTCAGTCCTCTTTGTACTCTTCCCAGAGCTGCTGCCAGCCTTCTCCCGGCTCGATCAGCTTCAAGCCAACCTTGTGCTCCCCGCCTTCGCGCCACACCACCTGCACGATGGCCGTAGCCTCGAAGTTGTGCGAGGGCAGAGAGATTTTGAGCACCGCGCCGGCTTCCAGCTCGCGAGCCGTGTGCAGCCTCAACCCGGACGGGCTTATCTCCTCGACAGTCATCTCGTCGGAGAAGGGTTCGAGGTGCGACGTGTTGCCTTCGACCCGCGCCTTGAGCGAGACCCTTGCGCGCGGCTCAAGGCGGCGGTCTTCATCCTGCTCGCCCGCGTCGTTGGCCTCGGCCAGCAGGTCGTCATAGCAGGGCGCGCAGACTGAGCGGTAGCCGAGATGCGCAACGGCGGCCAGCTCAGGCAGGTGAGCTACGTTGACTATATTACTTGTCTTTTCGTCGCACCGGTCGCATAAGCCCAACATAAACAGAAGCTCCTTCAGGTAATCCTGGCTGGAAGGTCGTGCGGGGTTGATTCGCTAAAATTCATACGATCTGAGTGTTTATAGGATTGATCGCGCCCAGTATATTCAGATTTCCTTTTCGACTCAATAGATTTTTTCACCCCGCCTTGCGAGCGTTGACAACAATGATTCGGCCCCGTTAGATTCAGGGGCAATGAGATCGTTCCTCGCAACATTCATACTCCTGATCGCCTCCGCAACAATCGCCGGGCAAAGCCCGCGCGCGCCGCTCAAGGTCGGTGACAAAGCGCCTGAATTCTCGCTCCCGAACGGCGACGGTAAGATTGTGACGCTCGCCGAATATACGGAGCGGACCGCCGTGGTCCTCGTCTTTTATCGAGGCTACTGGTGAGGCTCCTGCACTATGCAGCTGGCCAGGCTGGCCGACGATTACGACAAGTTCAAACAGGCGGGGGCAGAGTTGATAGCCATCAGTTCGGATAACCAGACGTACTCGTGGTCAACCGCGCAGACTACCGGCGCGAAATACCAGATCCTTTCCGACAGCGAACGCGCGGTTATAAAGGCTTACGGCGTTTTGAACGCAAAAGAGCACGGCGGGATAGCTCACCCGGCAGTCTTTATCGTAGGCAAAGGCGGCCAGATAAGGTTCATCTACGTCGGCAAAGACCCCGGCGACCGCCCTGACGACTCACTACTGATAGAAGAGGTTAAAAAGATCGCCGCGACTAAATGACCCGCAGGGCGGGCAAGGCCAATTCTACTAAAAATGTTGCGGTTATTGATTCATTTATGGGAGTGTGTTTCAATTAATTTGTCCCAAAATACCGGCTCCATTTAAGAATAAAACAGAAGATATCAGGAATACTGATACGGGCGAATATACGAACAAAACGGGTAGGGTTTCCAGGTTAGAACTACGCTTTTACCCCCTCACGAAGAGTCTTTCCGGCTGGCGTTTTAGATAGCTGCCAGCGGTACTCGTTCAAGCGAAACTTTGCCCTTAAGCAGCGCGGCCCCGGCCTCGCTTGAATATTCAGAGGAGAGGTATCGATGAAAAGCTTTTTTGCCAAGCCTGCCGTTCGGGCTTTCATAATCATACTGTCCGTACTTTTTATTACCAGATCGACGCAGGCCACGACCGCCGTCATGCTGACGGACGAGGACCTTATAACCAGCTCCAGAGTCATCCTTACGGGCGAAGTAAAAGCGGTCAAATCGCGCTGGGATGCGAACAACGAGAGGATATACACAGACGTTAAGGTCCAGGTTGACGAAGTGCTCAAGGGGCAGATACAGGGCGGCTTTGTGGTCTTCAAGCAGCTTGGCGGAACCGTGGGCGACGACACATCTGTTGTCTTCGGCGCGCCCGAATACAAGAGGGGCCAGCGCGTGCTTCTTTTCCTGAACACGGCCGGCGACGGCACGCTCAGGGTCGCTCACCTGTTTCAAGGCAACTACAACATCATCGAAGACAAAGAGACGGGGAACGCGCGCGTCGAGCGGAAGACCGACGACGAGACGGTGAATCTTCTGGGCGTAACCGAAAGCCCTGAGATCACGAACAAGACGACTCTTGCCCGTTTCAAAAAGAAGATCAAGCGCGTTCTTCGCACGCGCAAGGCCGACGTGGCGCGCTACGAAGAGAAGCAGGCGCACTCGCCGATCATCGACGTGCCGTCGGACTTTGTTGACGGTTTCGGCGGCGACGAATCTGGCGACGTAAACCCGCAGTACACATTCTTAGGAAGCTTTCGCTGGTTCGAGCCCGACACGGCGCAGCCTGTAATCTACCGGATCAACTCGACCGGCGCGCCTGTCGCAGGCGGCGGCGTGGCAGAGATAGACCAGGCCATGGCGGCGTGGTCTACAGTCTTGACCACCTCGCTGCGGCTTCAAAACGGCGGCTCGACCACAGCGCAGGGCTTCAGGCGCGACGGCGTTTCGGCCATATCCTTTAACGACCCCGACGGGGAGATGCAAGACCCTGTCAATTGCGGCGGCACGCTAGCAATCGGCGGCGTGACCAGCGCGGGAAGCCCCACCAAAATCATCGGCGGCAAGACCTTCTCGCGCATATACGAAGGCGACGTCGTCTTTAACGATAACTACACCTGTTTCCTCGGTATCTCCGCCAACCTCGCGGAAGTTGCCTGTCACGAGATCGGCCACTCGCTCGGCTTCGGTCACAGCGCGGACAGCGCGGCCATCATGGCTCCGAGAGCCAGCGGCAGAGGTCGCGGCGCAACGCTCGGCTCTGACGACATCGCGATTGTCTCTTTCCTCTATCCGGGGACGAATGACGCGCCGCCGCCGACCGCACCCGCGGCTCCGACCAGCCTGACGGCGACTGCTGTTTCCGACTCAGGCATCAACCTGACCTGGGCCGGTCCAAGCACGAACGAAGACGGGTTCAGGGTTGAGAGAAAGATCGGATCGACGGGCGTATATTCGGAGATCACAAGCCTGCCCGCGAACTCGACGGCGTTTTCCGACGCGGGGCTCGCGCCTTCGACAACCTATTACTACCGCGTCATAGCATTCAACGCTGCGGCAGGAAATTCGGCCTATTCGAATCAAGCGTTCGCTACCACGACGGGAGCTGGCGGCGGCGGCGGCGGAGTAACTGGCGACGACTCGACTTTCGTATCACAGACAGTACCGGCCACTATGACGCCCGGCGCGAAATACTTCGTGGTCGTGACGTTTAAGAACACGGGAGCAACCAGCTGGGGGAGCGGTTACAGCCTGAGGTCGATCAACCCCCAGTTCAACACGACCTGGCGCACGAATCAAGTTTCGCTGACAAAGGTTGTCACAGCCGGGGCGCAGATCACTTTCTCCTTATCCGTAACCGCGCCCATAACCGCAGGAACGTACAACTTCCAGTGGCAGATGTATAAGACAGGGACCGGATTCTTCGGTCAGCCTACGACAAACGTCCCTGTGCGCGTTGGCAATGTCAGCGGCGGCGGCGGCAGCAGCACAGACAACGCGTCGTTCGTTTCGCAGACCGCGCCGACCGCGATGACGGCGGGCCAGACGGCGAGCGTGTCGGTCACGATGAGAAACAGCGGCACGACGACCTGGGCGGCGGGCACATACAAGCTCGCTTCGCAGAACCCTGTGGGAAACTTCAACTGGGGGGTCAATCAGGTGAGCCTCGCCGCTCCGGTTGCGCCGGGCGGGCAGGCGACCTTTGCTTTCAACGTCGCCGCGCCTGCGACCGCAGGAAGCTACAACTTCCAGTGGAGGATGCAAAACGGCACGACATATTTCGGCGCGACGAGCACAAACGTCGTTGTCTCTGTGACAAGCGGAGGCACAGTCGCCACGAACAACGCGCAGTTTGTATCGCAGTCAGTCCCGGCCTCGATGACGGCGGGCCAGACGACGAGCGTGTCGGTTACGATGAAAAATAGCGGTACGACGACCTGGGCGGCGGGCACATACAAGCTCGGCTCGGATAACCCTGCGGGAAATTCGACTTGGGGATTGAGCGAGATCATCCTGCCTGTGTCGATTGCGCCGGGGGCTCAAGCGACCTTCACCTTTGGCATCACCGCTCCAGCGGTTGCCGGGGTTTATAACTTCCAGTGGAGGATGAAGAACGGGTCAGGCTCGTTCGGAGCTTCGAGCACAAACGCGCCTGTGACGGTGTCGGCGGTATCGACGCCGACCTCGGGCCCGCTTTCGATAACTACAACGACACTCGGGTCTGGAACGCGGTCTCTATCCTTCAGCAGGCAGGTGACCGCGACCGGCGGCACGCAGCCTTACACATGGTCGGCGACGGGTCTGCCTTCGGGTCTATCGATCAACAGCGCGACGGGTCTGTTGAGCGGCACTCCGACTGTTTATGGGACCTTCAACATAACGGTGACGGTGAGGGACGCCAACAACGCGAGCGCGAGCAGAACCTACAAGACTTTGATAAATCCTTGAGGGTTTATCAAGGAGGCTTTATCAAAGCTCAAAAGCAGAAGCGCCGGGAGTGTTACCGCTCCCGGCGCTTCTGCTTTTGTTGACAGTGTGTTTACGACTGGGCGATCAACTGCCGCAGCACGTACGGGAGAATACCGCCGTGCTGGTAGTAGTCAATCTCAATCGGCGTGTCTATGCGCAGCGTGACCGGGACCTCTTCGACATCTCCTGTGGCTCGCATTATCCGCAGGGTCAAATCCATACGAGGCTTGACGCCGCTTTCAAGACCCAGCAGGTCATAAGTCTCCGTGCCGTCGAGCCGCAGCGATTGCGCGCTCGTGCCTTCTTTGAACTGGCAAGGCAGCACGCCCATGCCTACAAGGTTGCTGCGGTGTATGCGCTCGAAGCTCTGGGTGACAACAACTTTCACTCCGAGAAGCCGCGTCCCTTTTGCGGCCCAATCGCGCGACGAGCCTGTGCCGTACTCCTGCCCCGCGATGACTATGAGCGGGATGCCTGCCGCCTGGTATTTGACCGCGGCGTCGTAAATCGACATCTGCTCGCCGTGCGGCTGGTGTATGGTGATGCCGCCTTCTGTGCCCGGCGCCATCAGGTTCTTTATCCGCACGTTTGCAAACGTCCCGCGCATCATGACCTGGTGGTTGCCGCGCCGCGCGCCGTAGCTGTTAAAGTCCTGCACCTCAACCCCGCGCTCTTGCAGGTAAAGACCCGCTGGCGATGACGGCTTTATCGCGCCGGCCGGGCTGATATGGTCCGTCGTCACAGAGTCGCCGAAGATGGCCAGCGGGCGCATCCCACGGATGTCGCAAATCTCGCCCGCAGCCATGCCGAACCGCTCAAAGTAGGGCGGCTCCTGTATGTAAGTCGATTGCGGGTCCCACTGGTAGACCTTTCCGAGTATGGCCGGTATCTCGTTCCACATGGGGTTCTGGTCGGCGAAGTTTGAATATAGCTTGCGGTAAGTCTCCGGGTCGAAGGCAAGCTTCATGTAACCGGAAAGCTCTTCCGTGCTCGGCCATATTTCGCGAAGGAGAACGGGGTTCCCCTCATCGTCTTCGCCGAGCGGTTCTTTATCGAGGTCTATATTGACGCGCCCGGCCAGGGCAAACGCGACGACCAGCGGCGGGCTCATCAAGAAGTTCGCCTTCACGCTTTGATGAACGCGCGCTTCGAAGTTGCGGTTACCGCTCAGCACGCTCGCCGCGACAAGATCGTTTTTCGTTATCACGTCCTCGATGCGAGGATCGAGAGGCCCGGAGTTTCCTATGCAGGTCGTGCAGCCGTAACCTACAAGGTTAAACCCTAGCTGGTTCAAGTAAGGCTGAAGCCCCGACTTTTCCAAATAATCTGTGACGACGCGCGACCCCGGCGCAAGCGAAGCTTTTACCGCCGGGCGAACGCTCAATCCGCGCTCTACCGCCTTCTTTGCAAGCACGCCCGCCGCAAGCATAACGCTAGGGTTCGACGTGTTTGTGCAGGAGGTGATGGCAGCTATGACAACGTCGCCGTGGCCCAGATCGACGCGTGCTTTCGGGAACTCCCCTTCGAGCACGTCTTCGACGCGGTCGGGCGTGGGGCGGTTGTTCATCATCTCGATCTCTGTCAACGCGCTGGTGTCTCTGGGGCTGGTGTCGAGGGCGTCCGTCTGTTCGGGCTGCGTCTCCGTCTCCTGCTCGCCGCCGCCCGTCAGCGGCGCGACCTGCGTGTCTGCGCGCACGCCTATCGTGGTGAGAAAACGGTCATCGAGGTCGTCTTCGGTCTTGTTATAACCGTTCTCGTTCAGCGGTTTCAGCATCAGCTCGTTGAACCGCTCTTTCAAGTTCGACAGGTCGATGCGGTCCTGCGGTCGCTTGGGCCCCGAAACGCTCGGTCGCACTTCGCCCAGGTCCAGATCGAGCACCGTGCTGTATTCGCACTGGCCCCTGGCGGGCATCCCGAACAGCCCTTGCGCTTGGAAATAATTCCTGACCATCTCGACGTGTTCGACAGCGCGGCCCGTCGCCAGCAGGTAATTGCAGGTCGCTTCGTCCACGGGGAAGAATCCCATAGTCGCGCCGTATTCGGGCGACATATTGGCAATCGTCGCGCGGTCTGTCACCGAGAGCGTGCTGGCGCCTTCGCCGTGGTACTCAACGAACTTGCCGACGACTTTCGCCTTGCGGAGCATCTCCGTGATGTGAAGCACGAGGTCTGTCGCGGTCACGCCTTTTTCGAGCTTGCCGGACATATGCACGCCGACAACGTCAGGCGTGAGTATGTAGACGGGCTGGCCGAGCATGCCCGCCTCTGCTTCGATGCCGCCGACGCCCCAGCCCACGACGCCGAGCCCGTTTACCATGGTCGTGTGCGAGTCCGTGCCGACGAGCGTGTCGGGGAAATAGACGCCCTCTTTTTCAAGCACGCACCCGGCCAGAAATTCCAGGTTGACCTGATGGCATATGCCAATGCCGGGCGGCACTACCTTGAAGCTGCTGAACGCCTGCATCCCCCATTTCAAAAACTGGTAGCGCGCGTTGTTGCGCTTGAACTCCATCTGCATGTTCAGGTTGAAGGCGTCGGGTATGCTCGCGTAATCGACCTGCACGGAGTGGTCTATGACGAGGTCGACCGGCACAAGCGGCTCGATCATATCGGGGTCGCGACCGAGCCGCGCGACCGCCGAACGCATAGCGCCGAGGTCCACAAGCAGCGGGACGCCCGTGAAATCCTGCAAAAGGATTCGCGCCACGACGAACGGGACTTCTTCGGTCCGCTCCGAGGTCGCGCCCCAGTTGGAAAGCTTTCTGATGTGCTCTTCGGTCACGCGCTTGCCGTCGAAATTTCGCAGGACAGATTCGAGCACTATTCGGATGCTGACGGGTAATTTTGAGATGGGACCGACTCCCTCTTTTTCCAATTGAGGCAGCGAGTAAAACTTTCCCTGTCGATCCCCGGAGGCGTTAAAGCTCTGGAGTGAGTTAAAAAGGTTGTGTGTCATAAGTTCTCTAAAGACCTTGCGCGTGGCGCGCGTATAAAAGGGTCAAGGTCGCAGGTAGCGCCGTTTGTCCAGTGAAAACCAGTTTACGAGACGTGTCGGTGTACGTCAAGGAAGCAGCTAATAATTAGCCTTCGCGGGCGGGCCCGGCGGCGATCTTGTCCCAGCCTGAGCGCAGGTTCAGATCGCGGACGGGGAACGGTATCTCGATGTCGTACTGGCGGAACAATCGGTCTATCTCGAAGTTGACGTTGCTGCGAATCTGCTGATGGTCGTGGGGCAAGTTTATATAGACGAGCAGCTCGAAATCGAGCGACCAGTCGCCGAACCTCATGAAATGGACGCGCGGGGCCGGGTCTTTCAAGACCTTCTCGACCGCCTGCCCCGCTTCGATCAACGCTTTTTTTACAAGCTCAATGTCGCTGCCGTAGGCCACGCCCACAGGCAGTCTTATGCGCACGTACTCGCTGTATGACCAGTTGATAACCTTGTTTCTTATCAAGTCAGAGTTCGGGATGATGACAGTGATATTGTCATTGGTCACGAGCGTCGATGAGCGGACCCTTATGCTCTCGACCCGCCCTTCGATGTCGTCAATCTTCAGGCGGTCGCCTACACGCAACGGGCGCTCAAAAAGGAGTATGAAGCCCGAAACTATGTCGGAGGCGATGTACTGGAGCCCGAAGCCTATGCCGACGGACAGAAAGCCGAGGATGACGGCGATGCTTGTTATGTCAATCGCCAGCCCGATCTTTAGACCGTAGATCACGCCAATCGTGACTACCAGGTAATGGACTACCCTGAGCAGCGTGTACCTGAGGCCGGGATCGATGTGGGACTTCGGCAGCAGTCTCGTCTCCAGAAACCTGCGCGCATAGCGTGAGACAAGCACGGCGATAAACAAGACTATGGCGAGCAGCACGAGGCTCATCAGCGAGACTTTGAACTGACCTTCTTGCTGTATGAACGGGTAGTTCAAAAACCTTACGACGTGATCGACGATTGTGTCGCGCAGCGACGGCGGTGGCGGCGGGGTGGTTGTGACTTCGACTTCTTGCAGCAGCAATAGCTCGTCTCCAGCTAAAGACTAAGGTCGGTCAGTAATTTTATAAACTCTGGATACGGGTAATTCAAGGCGAGCGTGGGCCGGGGCCGTCTTACCGCTCGTTAAACGATATGACCGCTTGTACAATTTTAATTCTCGCGGCCAGCAGGGCGAGTGTATTCTCTCCCGGTCGGGCGTCGAGCGTAAATTCTCAGACACGAAAGGGCCGAGTAATGAACCGCAGACAATTTATCAACTCGCTTGCGTGCGGGGCTGTGGCAATCGGAGCAGGCCGCAAGGCAGCTCCGGCCGCCCGACCCGCAGTCTCGATCACGATGGACGATTTCGCGCTCGGCGAAACGCCGAAGCTCACCGCGCTGGAGCGCAACCGCAGAACGCTCGACGCGCTCCGCGAGCACTCTAATCTGAAAGCCGCGCTCTTTGTTACGGGCAAGCATATCGATAGCGAAACGGGGAAGCGGCTGCTGGCCGAGTGGGACCGCGAGGAGCACATGATTGCAAATCACAGCTACTCGCATATGTACTACAACTCTGCCAAGACAGAGTTCGATGCTTTCTCGAAAGACATACTCAGATGCGAAGCGATCATAAAAGCGTTCCCGCGATTTAGGAAGCTCTTCCGATTCCCGTATCTGAAAGAAGGCGAGACTGTAGAGAAGCGCGACCTCATGCGCCGATTTCTCAAGGAGCAACGCTACCGGGTGGGTCACGTCACGATTGACGCGAGCGACTGGTACGTCGATTCGCGGCTCAGGGAGCGGCTTAAGAAAGACCCGAACGCGGAGCTAGCGCCCTACAGGAATTACTACCTCGATCACATCTGGGAGCGCGCGACCTATTACGACGATCTCGCAAAGCGCGTGCTCGGCCGGTCGTGCAAACACACACTATTAATCCACTTCAACCTTCTGAACGCGCTATTTTTGAGCGATCTGCTCAAGATGTTCGACAAGCGCGGCTGGAAGCTCATCAACGCCGACGAGGCGTTTGAGGACCCGGTTTTTGATTCGACGCCCAACATCATCCCCGCGGGCGAAAGCATCGTCTGGGCGCTGGCTAAAGAGTCGGGCAAGTACGACCGCCTGCTTAGATACCCCGGCGAAGACGGCGTCTACGAGAAGGCGAAGATGGACAAGCTCGGCCTTTAAGAAAGCGGCCGGTGAAAGGAACCACGATGCATAGTCTTATCAAATCCGCTCCTAGCGTCGCGCTGTTGATCTGCTGTTTGAATCTTTCGGCGCTCGCTCAACACGACCCTGTTGAAGGGTACTGGGAGGGCGCGCTTGTTCGCGGCGGAGCGGTGCGCGTCGTCCGTGTAGAGTTTGCCCGCGAAGCAAACGCGCTCAAGGCCCATTTCGAGATACCCGACTTGATTAACTGGGGGCTTCGCCCGCAAGCTGTCACGGCCAGCGGCGGCAGGCTCACTTTCCGCGTCCCGCTTGCGGGCGACGCTACGGTCGAGGTAAACCCGCAGGCAGGAGAGATGATGGGACAGATCGGAAATCTGAACCCGCCCGTCACCATACACCTGCGCCGCAGAATAAGGCCCTCGGAAATCGCTATCGAGAGAGAAGAGGTCGGGTTTCAAAACGGCGAAGTGCGTCTCGCAGGGACGCTCGTAACGCCTGCGACCGCAGGCCCGCACCCTGTGATCGTTTGGATTCACGGGCGCGGCGGCACTTTGCGCGCCGACACGGCGATGATAAAGATGTTCGCGCAGCGGGGCATAGCGAGCCTTATTTATGATAAGCGCGGGTCTGGAAAATCGACGGGCGATCTTGCCAAAGCGACCATGCAAGACCTGGCGGGCGATGCGCAGGCGGCTGTCGAATTCCTGGCGACCCGCAAGGATATAAACGCCCGCCAGATAGGGCTTCACGGCGAGAGCGCGGGCGGGTGGATTGCGCCGATAGTCGCGACTCATGCGCGCGTGCCGGTCGCCTTTGTGATCACGTCGGCCGGGCCTGCCGAAAGCGTCCGCGATCAGCAGATTCACGTCTACACGGAGGTGCTGCGGCAATCCGACATCAACTATACGGAAGAAGAGATCAGGGCCGCGGACGAATTCGCCCGGCTCAGGATGGGCGCGATATTTGACAAGCAGGGCGAGCAGGAGTACCAGGCAGCCGTGGCGAGGATGAAGAACCTGCGACCGGGCAAACGGATATTGCTTAACGACGCGGACGACGCGAGCGACATTGACTGGATGGTGCGCAACAATTACGACCCCGCGCCCGATCTTAAAAAGATCACCGCGCCTTTCCTTGCATTCTACGGGACGAGAGATTACGTCGTGCCGCCTCAGTACAACACCCCCAAGCTTGAAAAGTACCTTACAGAAGCTGGCAACAAGGAGTTCAAGATAGTGGTCATCGAAGGGGCCAATCACGGCATAGGCTTTCCTGACCTGGTCAGAGAAGTCCGCTCTTCGGGGATCGATAATTACTTCTGGTCGTGGGGTCAGGTCGCGCCCGGCTACGCGGAGACGATGCTCGACTGGCTGTTAAAACGAGTGACCGTCGCCAGGTAGGGCCGATTGAGAAAAATCATGTTCAATTTTCTGAGACGACATATAAGCCTCTTCTGGGCATTGCAGGTCATCGGGTGGACGGGCTACGCGCTCGACAGGTACTTTTCCGAGTACAAGTTCTTCCCGGCGATCTTCATTTACATACTGGTAGCTTTCAGCCTGACGCTCGTCATGCGCCCTGTTTATAGATGGCTGTGGGCCCGCTCGCCCTCGCTTGTCATGGTGGCCGTGGTGGCGGTCCTCTGCTCTGTGGTCGCGGGATTTTTGTGGCTGCTGTTGAGCGACCGGATATTCCTGCTGCTCGGTATACGTCAGCCTAAAGAGGCCGCGCTATTGCCTTACCTCGGCGACACGATGAGGTATTCGCTCACCCATAACAAGCCGTTTCTGTTTCTGTCGTGGAGCGCCCTTTATTTCGGGTTCAAGTACTGGCAGAAGGTCGAGCAGGAGAAAGAGCGAGCCTTGCGCGCTGACGCGCTTGCGCGCGAGGCTCAGCTTAACCTGCTGCGCTACCAGATCAACCCGCACTTTCTGTTCAACTCGCTCAATTCGATCCGTGCGCTCGTTCGCGAAAACCCCGAACGCTCCGAGAGGATGATAGGCGAGCTGTCGGAGTTCCTTCGCTATTCGCTCGCGCAACACAGGCCGCACGAAGCGACGCTCAAAGACGAGGTCGAGGCGATCCGCAATTACCTGGCTATAGAGAAGATCAGGTTCGAAGACAAGCTCGACGTGAGATTCGATATAGACCCGGAGGCCGAACGCTTTTTCGTGCCCGGATTTCTGATCCACCCGCTCGTCGAAAACGCCATCAAGTACGGCATGCAGACGAGCGCGATGCCGCTAAAGGTAGAGCTGTCGGCGCGGGCGCGCGCCGACTCGCTTCGGATCGAAGTGGCGAACTCCGGGCGATGGGCCGGTCGCGATTCGGGTTTACGCTCGTCCGACGGCACAGGCATAGGGCTTGACAACGTTCGCCAGCGGCTCGAACAGGTATACCCCGGCCGCCACAGCTTCGACATCGTCGAACAGAGCGGATCGGTTCGAGCCGTCATCGAGATCGAGCGGAGCAGATCAGAAGCGGCGCACGCGGCGACCATATGAGCGAGACGCAGGCCGACAAATTGAAGGCCGTTATCGTCGACGACGAGCGGCTCGCCCGCGCCGGTCTGCGCGCGCTTCTTAGCGCGCACCCGGAGATAGAAGTCGTCGCCGAAGCCGATAGCTGCGGGCGAGCCGCCGAGGTCGTCAACGGTCTGAAGCCGGACGTTGTCTTTCTCGACATCCAGATGCCCGGCGAAAGCGGGTTCGAGCTTTTAAACAAGACCGACGCCGACTTCAAGATCATCTTTGTGACCGCCTTTGACGAACATGCGATCCGCGCTTTTGAAGTCAACGCGCTCGATTACCTGCTAAAGCCCGTCAACCCTGACCGGCTCGCCCGGTCTATCGCGAGGCTCAAGCAGGCCGAGCCAAAGCCTGAAAAGAGCGTCGCGCTCGATTATGACGACCACATCTTTTTGACCGTCAACAGCCGCGCAAGGTTTGTAAGGGTCAGCCGCATCGTGTGCATACTTGCCGCAGGCGCTTACTCGGATGTCATACTCGCCGGCGGCGAAAAGGTCTTCGCGCCAAAGTCGCTCAAGGAGTGGGAAGGGCGGCTCCCCGAAAAGCAATTCCTGCGCATTCATCGCTCGACCATCATCAACCTCGAATATGTCGAGCGGCTGGAAAAGTGGCTGAACTACTCCTACCAGGTCCACCTGCGCTTCCTCCCCGCGCCGCTTCGCATGAGCCGCCGCTACGCCTCGCGCGTGAAAGAGCGGCTGGGGTAATGCCGCTGGCTCATCGTTTCATCCGCTTGGTATAATAAAGGCTCACGAACGGTCCTCTGGCCCTTATCCAAATCTTTAGTCTCACAATTTTTGTTGTGAGAGCGTGTGGAGGAATGATGACAAGCAGCAATCAAGGCCGCGAGAAGAAGAGAGCGCAGTTTACCGAAGGCGGCGCGGGAAAGAGCAGGACTACGCCAATCCTTATAGGGGTGCTCGTGGCGCTGGTCGCGGTGGCGGCATACCTTGTCTTCGGTCGGTCGGATGATAAACCGGCGGCGACCGCCGTCACGACGGCAGGCGGCCAGAGCGCGGGCGGCGACATAAGGATACCGCTTTCGGAGATCAACAGCGGTCAGGCCAAGTTTTTCGATCACGCGCTGGCTAACAACCAGTCTGTACGCTTCTTCGTGGTGAAAAGCTCGGATGGCGTATACCGCGCGGCGCTCGACGCGTGCGACACCTGCTTTCATGCAAAGAAAGGCTATCGCCAGCAAGGCGACGATATGGTCTGCAACAACTGCGGGCTGCACTTCCCTTCCGCGCAGGTGAACGATAAATCGGGCGGCTGTAACCCCGTGGGCGTGCCGCGCAGCGTAGAAGGCGACTACCTGGTCATCAAGCGGAGCGACCTCGAAGGCTCCGGCAGGTACTTCTGATAGAAGGCCCTTTATGAGAATCAGCACAATCGCCCTGGCGAATCTCAAGCGGCGCAAAGGCAAAGCGATCTTTCTCGTCGTGGGTATGGCAATCGGGATCGGGACCGCCGTCGCGCTGTTGAGCATGAGCCGTCTGGTCAAAGAAGAGATCGGCTCGCAGCTCGACCAGTACGGGGCAAACATCGTTGTGGTCCCGCAATCAAACAGCCTGTCGCTCGATTACGGGGGCGTCTCTGTTTCGAGCGTCTCGTTCGACGTGCAGCAGCTTAAAGACGAAGACGCCCGGCACATACTCGACATACCCTACCGCGACCGCCTGAGCATCGTCGCGCCAAAACTGCTCGGCGCGGTCTCTGTCGAGGGCACAGAGGTGTTGCTTGCGGGCGTCGATTTTGAGAACGAGCTGAAGCTGAAAAGATGGTGGCACGTTGTGGGCAACAGCCCTGCACAGGGGGGCGAGCTGCTGGTCGGGTACGGCGTCGCGCGTGCCCTCTCGCTCATAGAAGAGAGCGCCCCGGCCCATAATATGGCCGACGATACAGATCACCACGGCGATTCTCACGAAGGCGGTCACACAGGCAACCATCACGATCTCAAGATAGTTCGAGACCAGATACAGGTCGCAGGCCGCGCGCACAAGGTCGCGGGCGTGTTGTCTGAGACGGGCGGGCCGGAAGACCGTATGATCTTCGGGCCGCTCGCGCACGTCCAATCGATCCTCGCAAAGCCTGGCCAGCTGAGCCTCGTCGAGGTGAGCGCGCTTTGCAAGGACTGCCCCGTCGAAGACATCGTAGCGCAGATAAACGAGCGGCTGCCGCACACCAAGGTTTCAGCCATACAACAGAGCGTGCGAGCGCGCACCGAAACAGTCGAGCGATTGACGCGGTTTTCGGCCGTGGTCGCCGTGGTTGTGCTCGCGATAGGCGCGCTGATGATCTTCACCACGATGACCGGGTCGGTCATCGAGCGCACGAAAGAGATAGGCGTGTTGCGCGCAATCGGTTTTCGGCGCGCACATATTATCAAGGGCCTGATGATAGAGGTCGCGGCCATAAGCATACTCGGCGGGGCCCTCGGATGGGCCTCCGGGATGATCGCAAGCTGGCTCGCGCTGCCTTACTTTGCCGAGACCCGCATCGCTTTAGAGTTTCACCCGGGGCTCGCGGTCGCGGCGGTCGTCGCGGGGCTTTTGATAGGCACATTGTCGAGCCTCTACCCGATCATACGCGCCTCGCGGCTCGATCCGTCGGAAGCGATCAGGTACGTGTAGAGGGTTATCGAGAGAGTGTCTTTTGTAATAGTCGAAAACGTCAGCAAGGTTTACGAAACGGGCGACGCAAGCTCGTCGGTAAACGTATTGTCGGACGTTTCGGCAGAGCTAAAGGAAGGCGAGTTCGTCGGGCTGATGGGGCCGTCGGGTAGCGGCAAAAGCACTCTGCTCACGATCATCGGCGCAATGAATCACCCCTCTCGCGGGCGCGTCCTGATAGACGGCATAGACGTATACGATCTATCCGACGAGCGCCGCGCTGATTTCCGGCGAGAATATCTAGGCTTCGTTTTTCAACAGCATCACCTGATGCCCTACCTGAACGCTATTGAGAACGCGATGCTCCCGCTTGCCACCGCCGAGATGAGCGCGAAAGATAAGAGCGCTCGCGCGCTGGGCGCACTTGAAAAAGTGGGGCTCGCGGATAAAGCGTCGCGGCTGCCGAACCAGCTTTCAGGCGGAGAGCAAGGCCGCCTGGCAATAGCCCGCGCAATAGTAAACGAGCCGCCTCTCGTGCTCGCGGATGAGCCCACGGGCGCGCTCGATACACGAACAGGGCGCGAAGTGATGGAGGTCTTTCTAAATCTCAATCGCAACGGGCAGACAATTCTGCTCGTCACGCATAATCCTGATAATGCGCGGCTCGCTCACCGCATAATAAACATCCGCGACGGGCGGATCGACGACGGCGCTCTATAATTTCGGAACGACTATGATAAGTACAAGACCGGGGCTCCAATTCTTATTTATCGGCATCCTGACTTTTTTGTTCGCGCCGCCGGTTCTCGCACAGAGCGCCGCGCAGGGGGTGCAGGTTC
This sequence comes from uncultured Clostridia bacterium, assembly GCA_964615905.1. Lineage (GTDB taxonomy): Bacteria > Acidobacteriota > Blastocatellia > UBA7656 > UBA7656 > DATLMR01. The sequence goes on along the minus strand of CAZTUB010000002.1, from coordinate 128,277 downwards.
AGCTCTCGCTTGCGGGCGCGAAGACCGTCTACCGCGCTGGCGAGCCCATCAGGCTGTCTCTTGCTTTCACGTCCGATAGGGAGGGTTACCTGCTCAACACAACCACGACGAAGCCAGCGTCTCCCGTCGATGAAATGATTGTATCGCCCGGCGAGGGCGTGTCGCGGTGGCTCGACGAATATTCCGGCAGGAACAGGTATCATCCCGATTACATGGCGACACAGAAGATCACGGCCACCCCGATTGCTGTCGTGCTGGCGCTCAACGATTGGTACAGATTCGACCGGCCGGGAATGTATACCGTGCGGGTCAAGACCAAAAGAGTCCTGCGCGCAGGGCAAACGGGTAATATCGAGCGGGCCGTAGAATTGACGACGAACGAGGTCAGCTTCGAAGTAATAAAGATGAGCCTGGCTGAAGAGGAGCAGGAGGTGCGCCGCCTGTCTGCGCAGATCGAAGCGACAAGGGAGTTGGAGACTGAAACCGCGCTTGCTGAGGCGCTCTCCTACCTGCCGGGGGACGTTTCAACGCGCGAGAAGGTGCGGCGCTATGTTAGCACTGAGGGCCGGTCTGGCAATTACTCGCAAGAGATCTACTTCGGGCTTTTCATCGCGCGAAACCGAGCGCTTGTCATACGCCTGCTTGAGCAATCGTTGCGCGACACGAACACCCCTGTTGACTATGGGTGGATACACACGCTGGCCACCCTCCGTTTATTACACGCGGGGGTGCGGCTTCAAGGCCATTACCATCTCGTTGATCCCCAGGCTGAAAGCCAGGAGCAGCGGCGGGCGCGCGAAATTAAAGAAGGGTATGTAAGAGAGCTTGCGGCCAGCCTGCATAAGCGCACGGGCGAGAGCCAGACGAGGACCGCTATGACCGTTCTCGGCAACCTGCCCAAAGACCCCGAACGGTCTGCTCAGATGTTAATCGATCTTCGTAAGATTCTCCTTGCGAAGTTTGAGAGCCTGCACCCGTTCGATCAGGAGCGGCTGCTTAGCCATCACTGGGACCATTTGAGTGATGCTTCATTAAAACCTGCTATTGAACATTTATTGACGGCGCACCCGGAGAGCTATCAGTTGCGCGGCGAGGCGATAAAGCGGCTGATAGAACTCGATCCTGAAGCGGCCCGCAGGTTTGTCGTCGTAGAGCTTCAAGACCCGGATTCGGTCGTAGATTTCGACGTGCTCGCTTCGCTTAAAGAAGAGACGCTGCCGGGAGCCGACGCCGCGCTGCTTGAACAGATAAGCCGCCATGGTCAGCCGAAAGAGAGGGGCAATTTCATCATGCTTCGCCTCAAGTCGCTCGCTGCAGCCCGCTACGCCTCGTCTGCTATCTACGAGGGGTTGATGGAGGTCTACAGCAGGTGGGGCGATACCTGGGGCCCGGACTCTCGCGGCGGCCTGCTCGGTTATTTCACACGGTATGATGAGACTCGCGCGATACCGCTGATCGAGCAGGCGCTTGCGGAGATGGAGCCGGGTCAAGATCTGTCCTTCTTCGTCGAGCTTACGCGCGTTAATTACTCCGAAGCGGTCGGAGACCTGCTGCGCAGGCGGCTTGAGAGCGATGAGCCTGAGGCGGTGGGCGTAGCCGCATACATTCTTTCGAAGCGAGGGAAGGCTGCCGACAGCCGTTTGATAGAAGCGCGGCTCGAACGCTGGTTGAAAGAGTGGGGCAAACGCGGCGCAGAGCTGGACGCGGGCGGACGCGACACGAATAGCGTCAGCCAGGCCATGGTGCAGGTGAACCTGATTATGGCTTTGCATCAGGGAAAGGCGTGGAAGATACCCGAAGAGAAGATCGAAAAGCTAAAGCAAGGCTGCGTCACAAGCGTCTGCCGCCAGCACTATCCGTCGCGTTGACATGCGCCGCCGCGTCTCTGCTCTAAAAGGCATCTCAGATACTCTTCCACCTCGCCTCGTATATGCGCCTTTCGGCATCCTTCGGGCTGTCTGAAAATTCGAGAAAGCTGAACTTCTTATCACCAGCGAGCGCGACGTTTATGTCGATCCCTGATGCGCCGCGCCCCCCGGCCTGGAAGGTATGAATCTGGTCGCGCTTCTGTGTGAGCGACGACATCCCTCCCGGCGTCAAAAGCAGGTTCCGGGTCTCGCGGATCAAGAAGGTCTCTTTTGACGAGTAGTCGGGCTCGCGGCCCGCTATCTCGAAATGGCGGACGCGGCATTCGCCTTCGAGACAGAGCGTGACGACGTTTCCCGGCGTGTGGTCGTGCGCGGGCAGGGTTGCGCCGGGAGCCATTCGCCACTTGATGATGAAAAGCGGCATCGCAAAATGGATTGGCCCGAATTCCACGGGCGGATTCAGATTGCCAAACGCGCCCAGCTTGCCTTCGGGCACCCCGCTCAAGCGCAACCGCTCTGCAAGCTCCGAGAGGCGCGACAGGTGCTCGTCGGCCCAGGGCTCCGAATCGCTCGCCATCTGTTTAGCAAGCGACTCTGATTCTCGGACGAACTCTTCAAATGACAACTCTCGCTTATTCATCAACCCCGCATTCCCCTCTCTGCTCACCCGGCCGCCTGCCGCCGAGCGGCCCAGAAGGACCGCCACGGCTACGCTTAACGGAGCCCACAAGAATGCGCGCCGCTCTTCGAATATGCCGGGAGCTATCTCTGCTTCCGCTCGCTTCTTAAAGATCATGAAAGACCCCCTATCAGGTCAACCCTTCTTGACCGGCTCGGCCTTGACGACGCGGATGGCCTTGACGCCGTCGCGCTCGACCACGAAGCCCGTAATCGCAACCGGCTGGCCCGCAAGCCCCGCGACCTTCTCTTTGACCGCAATCATCTTTTCGTCAAAGAGCACGTAAAGCTTCCCGTCATCCGAGACAAACCCGGCCGTGACCCCACGGCTTATGCAGGAGTTCGCGCAGCCCGCGTGCTCGGCCCCGCGCCCCTCTTTGCCGTGCCGCGTGACGTAACAATGCAGGTCGACAACCTCTCCCGTGAGCGTCACCTCCCGCTCGCCCGCCTGCCCGAAAGCGATGTGAGTTTTGGCGAAAAGCAGTGTCACGATTACCAGTAACGGTATTACGGCGATGCAAAAAATCTTTTTCATCTCAAGCTCCTTTGATATTAAGCCTGGCGATTCTAGGCTCGGTCGCCGCGCGGGCCAACAGGTCCAGGGTGAGTTGGAGGTGAGTTTTAGGTGAGCAGTTAAGTTTAGCTATTTTAAGGTTTACAGCTACAGTAAGCGGGCTTTGAATTTTGAGCAAACGGCCTTTCGCTGTATAATCCTGCACGCGAGATTAGAGGCGCGGGGTTAAACGATGCAAGCTGACATCTCAAAAGAGTCGCTCGTCCGGTTCGACGGATTTGAGATGGCGCTCAAGAGCGGCGAGTTGCGCAGGGCGGGGCGGCTCGTCAAGCTACAGCCGCAACCGTTCAAGGTGCTGGCGCTTCTGGTCGCGCACGCCGGACAGATAATCACTCGCGAAGAGATACAGCAGCAGATCTGGGAAGGCGACACCTTTGTCGATTTCGAGCACGGCCTCAACTTCTGCATAAAGCAGATACGGGCGGCGCTTGGCGACAGCGCGCAATCGCCTCGCTATATCGAAACGCTGCCAAGACGCGGCTACCGATTTATTGCCGAGATCGAAATGATAAACGGCAACGGTGCCGCGACTTTGCCCGATACACAAGAGAATGTTGATCGCTCGAACGGCCGCGCGAAGAAAGGCGCTCTCGTTTACACGACGGATCTTCAAGGGCCGGTTGCCGATTCAAAAAGAGAGCCGTGGCCGAAAGCCGCTTTCATCATAGTCGGCTTATTCGCGGTCGCGGCCGCAATCCTGTTCTGGTGGCTGCGCGACCCGGGCCCACCCGCGCAGCCCTCTGGAAAAGCGATGCTTGCGGTCTTGCCGTTTGAGAACCTGGGCGCTACAGCCGACGAAGACTATTTCAGCGACGGTTTGACCGAAGAGATGATCGCGCGCCTGGGGCAGCTTGAGCCCGCAAGGCTCGGCGTCATCGCGAGAACGTCGGCCATGACTTACAAAGGGAGCAACAAGGACATTCGCAGCATCGGGCGCGAGCTCGGAGTCGATTATGTGCTCGAAGGGAGCGTGCGGCGCGAGGCCGACCGAGTGCGTATAACCGCGCAGCTTATAAAGGTCAGCGACCAGACACACCTGTGGGCGGAAAGTTACGACCGCACGACGGCGGGCGCGCTCACGATTCAGAGCGAGGTTGCGAGCCGTATAGCCAGCTCGCTTGCAATCGAGTTGCTGCCCGCGCTGGCAGACAGACCGGCCGCAGCGGTCGCCACAAATCCCGAAGCGCACGACGCTTATTTGAAGGGCCGGTACCTGTGGAATAAAGGCGCGACTGCCGAGATCAAAAAGAGCATAGAGTATTTCGAGCAAGCCATCGAGAAGGACCCGCGATACGCGCTGGCATACGCGGGGCTGGCCGATGCTTACAGGCTGGCGGGGATGTACAACACGCTGCGCCCGCGCGAGGCGTTGCCAAAATCGGGCGAGGCGGCCGCGCGCGCGCTTGAGCTTGATGAGACCCTTGCAGAAGCGCACGCGGCGCTCGGATCGTTCAGGTTCTGGTTCGAATGGAACTGGGAGGAAGCCGAGCGCGAGTTTCGCCGCGCAATCGAGCTGAACCCAAGCTACGGCCACGCGCATCACGATTACGCGTGGTATCTGGTAGTGATGGGGCGAATGGACGAAGGGATAGCCGAGATGAGGCGCGCGCAAGAGCTTGACCCCCTCTCTCCGCTCGCAAACGCCGACGTAGGTTGGGTCTATTTGCGAGCGCGAAGGTATGATGAAGCCATCGAGCAGATGAAAAGAACGCTTGAGCTTGAGCCCGATTCGCACTCGGCCCAGTCCTGTCTTGAGCAGGCTTACATATACACGGGCCGGTACGGCGAGGCTCTGGAAGCGGCTCGCGCGAGCATGAAACGCGCGGGCGCTTCTGTCGAAGAGATAAAGGCCACCGAGCACGCGGACGCGAAAGAGGCGATAAGAAACGTGCAGCGATGGCGGCTCAAGCGAAGGCTTGAAGCGGCCCCCACGCAGAACCTCTCGGCATACGGGTTTGCGACGCTTTACGCGAGTATGGGGGAGAAAGACCAGGCGTTCGCCTGGCTTGAAAAGGCCTTTGAAGAACGAGACCTGATGCTGGTTTCGATCAAAGCCGACCCGGTTTACGACTCGCTTCGCGATGACGCAAGGTTCGACCGCTTGCTAAAACGCATGGGCTTCCCCGATTCAAGATAGACGGGTCAGGCAGGAATCCCTGCGCTGATGACTTTCTCTACCGCTTCGGCGAAAGTGTCTATCTCGCCGAGCGTGGTATAGACGTTCGGCGTGACGCGAATGCCGTTGAACTCCGCGTGGACTATTGGCGTCACGTTTATGCGGTGACGGTCCCACAGGTGCGCGACGAGCTTTCCTGTGTCTACGCCTTCGATCTGAAAATTTGCCAGCCCGCACGATTGCTGAGGGTCATACGGAGTCAGTATCCGCACGCCTTTATGCTGTTCAAGCCTTTTAGCCCAGCGATCTTTTAGATAGCGAAGCCGCGCCGCCTTGCGCTCCGCGCCGATGCCGTTGTGAAAGGTTAACGCTTCGGCAATCGCGTTATGATTGGCCGCCGGGTGCGTGCCTATCTCTTCAAACTTGCGGATGTTTTCGTCCATAGACTTGTCGGCAGCCATAAGCGGCCACAGGTTCTTGATCTTCGATCTTCTGACGTAGAGAAACCCCGTCCCGTGCGGCGCGAGCAGCCATTTATGAAGGCTTGTGCCGTAATAGTCGCAGTCGAGGTCCGAGTGCTTGAACGGAAAATGCGCAAAGGCGTGCGCGCCGTCAACTATGACTTCGATCCCGCGCTCGCGGCCCATGCGGCATATTCGCTTCACAGGAAAGATCTGGCCTGTGAGGTTCGTTATGTGGCAAACGAGTATGACACGAGTGCGCGGCGTTATGGCCCGCTCGAATCTTTCATAAAGATCATCCATCGAAGGCGGCGGGACGGGGAACGAGATCGTCTTGAGCTTTATACCGTCTCGCCGCTCGCGCTGCTGCCACGAAGTTATCATTCGCGGGTAGTCCTGGTTGGTCGTAAGCACTTCGTCGCCCGGCTTGAGATCGAGCCCGAAAATACAAATCTCAAGCGATTCGCTTGCGTTGCGGGTGATGGCCATCTCTTCGGGGTCGCAGCCGAACGCCGAGGCGAGCCCGCGCCGCACGCTTTCGACCTGCGGCTCAAGCACGCGCCACATCGTGTGCGTGGGCGCTTCGTTCGAGTATTCGAGGTAGCGACGCATCGCATCCTGCACGACACGCGGCGAAGGGCTCACGCCGCCGTTGTTCAGATTGATGATCGAGCGGTCAACCGTGAAAGCGTGCTGTATCTCTCGCCAGAAGTCTTCATCAGTCGCCATACGGTCGGCGTCCATCCCTGGCGTGGCCGAGGTTGCCGCCATAATTCGCGCCAGCCCGTCTTCGCGGAAACCTGCCAGCGCAACCGAAGCAGTCGCGCCGCCAGCAGTTTTCATAAAAGTTCGACGTGTGAACATATGCGACCTCCCGGTTCAGCGGTCAACGAAAAAGGTCTTTATCGGCGGGGCGAACAAGATCGCGCGCCGTCGATTCGCCCGGTTCATAATCGAAACCCCGGATGATTGCCACAGGCACGGCGGCGCTCTTTTTCATGACAAGCTCGGCCGCCGAAGCAAGCTCGTCGGCGGTGGCGATGACGGTTGCTCGCAGCTCGCGATTTTGCGAATCCGCCTGCCCGCGATAATCCGTGAGCGGCGCGATGCCGCTCAAGCCGAGCGCCACGTTTGTAAGCCCCTCGCGCCAGGGCCGCCCGAACGTGTCGGATATTATCACCGCAAGCCTTACGCCAAAAGCCGATTCAAGCTTCGCGCGAATCTCTCGCGCAGATTTGTCCGGGTCGACAGGCAGAAGGATCACCGTGCCTTCCGCCGCGTTCGAAGCGTCAACGCCCGCGTTTGCGCAAACAAAGCCGTGACGGGTCTCGCTGATTATCACGCCGCGCTCCATGCGGACTATGCGGCGCGATTCGGCGAGTATGACTTCGACCATCCTCGCGTCTTTGTCGTGCGCTGCGGCCCACTCGATTGCCCGCCCGGACGGAGTTATCGAATCGAGCGCGACGACGCGGGCCTCGGCTTTTGAGACTATCTTTTGCGCGATCACAAAGAGGTCGCGGTCGTGGATTTCAAGACCGGCGGCACTCGCGGCTTCGGGTATAAGCGAGCCGAGGTCGTCCCCCTCGATGATTTCGGGGAGCCCTGAAAGCGGGATTATTCTGATGTCGGGTGAGTCGGCCATCTCAGCTCTTAATTCTTTCCGCTACTCGCAGGTCGGCCAGAAGTGAAAATGCGGCGGTCGAGCCTCCCCCTTCAAGCAGCATTTCTATATCCGCCGTGTCGTCGATGTCGAGCGCAACTCTCGTATTGCTTACGATGAGCGGATAGACGCCGACGCGACGCGCCTCCTCTGTGTGGAGGCGGAGCGAGTCCGGGCCAAACCTCGAAGGGAATAGAGCGGGCGGCGTGCGTATTATGGCATTCGTCCCTGTGCCCTCGCGCGAAGGCACGAGCAGAGCGCCCGGCCTATCAAGCTCTATTGAAAGCAAAGCGTCTATGTCGCGGGCCTCGACAAGCGGCAAGTCGGCCGGAAGTCTCATCACGCTTTCGACGCCGCGTTCTGCAAGACGGCGTGAGGCCCAATCGATTGATGCGCTTTCAGACTGCTGCGACTCTTCGACGAGCACATCCCAGGCGAGGCTGCGGGCTCGCTCGATAGCCGGGGCGTAGCTCGTGACAAGCACAACGAGGTCGGGGCGCGCGGCCCGCGCCACGGCGCGGCTCACGTCTTCAAACATAGCCCAGGCCAACCGCCGCCGCTCGTCGCCTGATAACAACCCGGCAAGCCGCGTCTTCGCGTTCGCAGGGTCTTTGACGGGTATCAGCAGAGCTTTCATAGCAGCTAGCCACTGACCACTTTCAATATTTCGAGGGCGAGCTGCTCTTTCTCTTCAAGCGTGTTCATAACGGTGTTCGTCACAAGCACGCGCAGGCCGAGCGCTTCAATCGAGGGCGCAAGCTGCGCGTCCTGCTTATCAAGCACGAACATGTCGGCGAAGTCTTGATAAACGGCCGCGACTCCGCGCGCGGATACTTCGTGGCCGAGGTCGCGCAGCATATCTGACGCGGGGCCCTTGAGCGCGCGGCCGCCGATGATGGGGGTGATCGCTATGACCTGCGCTCGCGTCTCTCGTAACGCCGCGCGCACGCCTCTTATAGCCAGAATCGGGCCGATGCTGATAAACGGGTTGCTCGGACAAACGATCACCGCGTCGGCGTCTGAAATCGACTCTACGACCCCCGTGGCAGGCTCCGCTCGATCAACGTTGTCAAATCTGATCTCGCAAACTGACGGCTCGCATCGGCGGCGGACGAAATATTCCTGAAAGTGCATCTCGCCTTCGCCGGTCACTACGCGGGTCGGCGTGTAGGAATCGGTCGCGGGAAGTATGCGGGCCGCCACGCCGAGCGAGCGGCGAATGTGGTCTGTCGCCTCCGAAAGCGTATGCCCGCGCCGCAACATATCCGTCCTGTGAATGTGTGTTGCGAGGTCTCTGTCACCGAGATTGAACCACGCCGCCCCGCCGTAACGCGACATCCATTTTAGCGACTCGAATGTGTCGCCGCCGATCCCCCAGCCCGTGGACTGGTTTATCACACCGGCGAGCGTGTATGTGAGCGTGTCTATATCCGGGCATACGCGCAGGCCGAACATCTCTATATCATCGCCGGTGTTGGCTATGATCGTTATATCTTCGGGCGGCACCAGGCGGCTCAAGCCGACTAAGAACTTGGCTGCGCCGATGCCTCCGGCGAGCGCGGTGATTTTCATTCGTCTAATCCGAGCAGGCGATACCTTCCTGTCTTTACTTTGTAACGTCGGTTGACGCCGATCAGCATCACGGTCATGCGCTCGATGGTGCGCGCGCTGTAGAGCGTGCCCGCGTCAACGGGGCGCAGACCGTCGATCTTACTGATCGCCTCCATCACGCGCGCCTTCGCTTCCTTGGAATCGCTCGCGACGAGCGTGTCGCAATCTAGCCGCGCATTGGGGTCGAGCAGCAAGTGCGCGGGCTCTGTCTTGAACGCGGCGACGAGCGAAACCGATTCGGGAAGCCGCGCGCGCAGGTGCTCGCTCGCGGAGCCTTCGACAGGCTCCCGGTACCGCGCGCCTTTTTCAAAGACTACCGGCACGGTTATGTCTATAAGAATCGCGCCCTCGCGGAAGTCATCGCGGTGGGCTTCAACGGTCGAAGCGGCATGGTCGAACGGGACCGTGAGCAAGACAAACTCGGCCCCTCTTATGGCCTCCCCGTTTTCCGCATGAGCGACGGCGGCTTTGCCCAAAACGAGGTTCAACTCGTCGGCCGCTTCTTTTGCGCGGTCAGCAGAGCGCGACCCGATCACGACCTGCGCCCCGGCCAACGCCCATCTTAGAGCAAGCCCGCGACCTTCTTCGCCGGTGCCTCCGACCACAGCTATTTTCAAGTCCTCGATGTTGGTCATAGAAGGTCAAGCGTGCCAGCAGAGCGACGACAGTGTCAATGAAGTTATTTTGGATTTTGGATTAAGCCGAGGGGTGGAGTAAGCTTTACTTTTCATACGCTTCATCTTTAACGGAGGGATTGATGACCAGACAGATAAGGTTCGGGATACAGACGCCGCCGCAGAACACCACCTGGCAAGAGATGCGCGACACGTGGAAGCTGGTTGACGAGCTTGGCTACGACACGGCCTGGACCTTCGATCATTTCTTCCCCATCCTGAGCGACCCGTCCGGGCCTTGTTTCGAGGGCTGGATGTCGCTTGCCGCGCTCGCCGCCGAAACCACAAGGGTGCAGGTGGGCACGCTCGTCACGGGCAATACATACCGCAACCCTTCCGTGCTCGCGCACATGGGAAAGACGCTCGATCACATGAGCAACGGGCGTTTGATTATGGGAGTTGGCGCGGGATGGTTCGAGCTTGAGCACACGGCGCAGGACATCCCTTTCTACACGGTCGGCGAGCGGATACGCCGGCTGGACGAGGCCTGCGAGATTATCAAGCGGTTATGGACCGAGCCGCAGGTCACGTTCGAGGGGCGCTACTACAAGCTCACGGACGCTTACTGCGAGCCGAAGCCCGTGCAGCGGCCGCGACCGCCGCTTATGATCGGCGGCGCGGGCGAAAAGGTGATGCTCAAAGTCGTGGCTAAACACGCCGACATCTGGAATACGTTCGGGTCGCCGGAACTCTTTCGCCACAAAATATCTGTGCTCGACGAGCACGCGGCGACCGTGGGGCGAGAACTGAGCGAGATCGAGATTTCGTGGGCAGGCGTGCTGCGCGTTACAGATTCGGCGGCAGAGAAAGCCGAGATAGTAAAACAGGTGGCCGAGATGTTCGGCGCGCCTGCCGAGATGATCGAGCCGGGGCTGCTTGTCGGGACCGTCGAAGAGATTCGCGCGCGGCTGCGGCTGTTTATCGAAGTCGGCGTCACACATTTTATAGGGCTCACGAATGCGCCGTTCGATCACAACTCGATTCGCCGCTTTGCCGAAGAGGTGATGCCTGAGTTTAAGAGCCAGAGCTAGCGGCCCGGTTCTCCATCATGCAAGCGTTGACCTCGACACTGCCGATAAGTTTTGAAAGCGCCATAGACGCCGCGCGCGCGGGCGCTGTGACCGAGACGGTTGCGCGTGCCCTCATACGCGCGGGCGCGGGGCCAGAGCTTGACGCGCTTTTTGAGACTGCCGCAGCCGCGCGCGACCGCTTCACGGGCCGCGTGATAACTTACTCAAAGAAGGTCTTCATACCGCTGACGAACCTTTGCCGCGATTACTGCGGTTACTGCACGTTTCGCAAAGACCCTGCGCAGGCGGGCGCGCACACGATGACGCCGGACGAGGTGCTTGCGGTGGCCGAAGCGGGCGCGCGCATGGGGTGCAAAGAGGCGCTCTTTAGCCTCGGCGACAGGCCCGAAGCCCTGTTTCCCGAAATGCGCGAAACCCTGAGACGGCTTGGCCATCAAACGACGCTATCGTATCTGGCAGAGATGTCCGGGCGTGTGCTGAAAGAGACGGGGTTGCTGCCACATTCGAACGCGGGGTTGATGGGGCGGCGCGACCTTGAACGGCTCCGGGAGTCCAATCCGAGCATGGGGCTTATGCTCGAAAACGTAAGCGACCGGATGGGGCGCGAGGGGATGCCGCACTTCAACGCGCCCGACAAGCGGCCCGCGCTCAGGCTCCGAATGATCGAAGAAGCCGGTCGGCTGTCGATACCGTTTACGACGGGGATACTGATAGGCATCGGCGAGACGCTCGACGAACGAGTAGCGTCGTTCTTTGCGATACGCCGTTTGCACGAGGAGTACGGCAACGTGCAGGAGGTGATCGTTCAAAATTTCAGAGCCAAGCCGGACATCCCCATGCGGCTTCATAAAGAGCCTGAGCTAACGGACCTCGCGCGCACGATAGCCGTCGCAAGGATCGTGCTCGGTCGCGTAAACGTGCAGGCTCCGCCGAATCTTTCCGACGACAACTACCCTTTCCTTATCAAAGCCGGTCTGAACGATTGGGGCGGCATATCGCCGCTAACGCCGGACCACATCAACCCTGAAAAGCCGTGGCCGCACATCGCAAGTCTCGCCAGGCGGACGAGGGATGAGGGCTTCGAGCTGAAAGAGAGGCTGACCGTCTATCCCGAATATGTGTGTCAGGACGGCTTTCTCGATTCGCGGCTCGCACAGCGTGTGCGCTCGATGGCAGACGAGCGAGGATACGCGAGAACGACAGCCTGAGAGAACGAGCTGAAAAGAGGCGTCTATGAAAGTAGTTTCACTGACTCTGAAAGAGCCCGCCGGGATTCTCGAAACGATTGACTGGGCCGATAGCAACCGGCTCGACCTGCTGCTCGGCGAGATCGACAGGGACGTGTCGCAAGCGATCACGCGCGCGGTCCGAGGTGAGGAGCTAGGGTTTGACGAAGGGGTCAGGCTCGCTCGCGCGAGCGGCGCCGAGATAGAGGCGCTGGTGCTTGCGGCTGACCGGGTGCGGCGCGAGCGGGTCGGCGATGTGATTACATACGTCGTCAACCGCAATATCAACTTCACAAACGTATGCTTTGTCGGCTGCCGTTTTTGCGCCTTCAGCCGCGCCCCGCGCGAATCGGACGCTTACTTCCACTCTTTTGAAGAGATCGCCCGCCGCTCGCTCGAAGCGTGGGAGCGAGGCGCGCGCGAGGTATGCGTGCAGGGCGGGCTACCGCGCGGGCTACCGCCTTACTACTACCGCGACCTGCTGAAGTCGATCAAAGAGGCGACGCCCGGCATGCACATACACGCCTTCTCGCCTATGGAGATCGTCTACGGCGTCGAGCTTACGGGGATGGCGCTTCGCGATTATCTGGCGATGCTGAAGGAGGCAGGGTTAGACACGCTGCCGGGAACTGCGGCAGAGATACTCGACGACGAGGTGCGCCACCAGATCGAGCGAATAAAGCTCAAGACTTCCGAGTGGGTCGATGTCATCAAGACGGCTCACAGCCTCGGCATAAAGACTACGTCGACGATGATGTACGGCCACACCGAAACAAGAGAGCACTGGGTGCGCCATCTCGCGCTGCTGCGCGACGTTCAAAAAGAGACGGGCGGGTTTACGGAGTTCGTGCCGCTCGGCTTTGTTCACGAAAACACGCAGCTGTACAAGTCGGGCGATGCGCGGCCCGGCCCGTCAATCGAAGAACACCTGATAGTCCACGCGCTGGCTCGGCTGATGCTGCAAGGGTGGATAGACAACATACAGGTGTCGTGGGTGAAGATGTCGCGCGAGGTGACGCAAGCCTGCTTGCGCGCGGGCGCGAACGATTACGGCGGGACGTTGATGGACGAAAACATTTCGCGGCTGGCGGGCTCGACTTCGGGCCAGTATCTCGGACCGGAAGAATTTCAAGCGCGCATACGCGAGCTCGGACGCACGCCCGCCGAGCGAACAACGCTCTACAAGACCGTCAAGCTTTACGGCTGATGCCGAACGGCCCTGATTAGAAGAATCGAATTATCTCCCGGTCGCTTTATGCCAGGTGGCCGAGCAACTAACCCGGCAGGCAGCGGCCAGCGTGCGCTCGCCCGGCTGCCTGGAATAAATTGTGCGGGTCATCGGGTTATATGATAGCGTCGCAGTTTGCCTTCAGAAGTGGAGGACCGGAAAGATGGAAGATAACGGCCCCGAAGAGATCAACGCCGAAGCCGAAGCGGAAGAACCCGCCCGGCAGCCTGCCCGCACGGTGACGAGCAACACACGGCTCACACGGAGCCTTGGCGCGGTATTGTTCTGGCTCGTGATCTTGCAGTTCTTCTCCGCCCTTCTCTTTTTTGGCATATGCGTCAACTGGGAGATGCCGCTGTGGCTGCCTTACAGCTTTACGCGCGCAGTCCATTTCTTTGTAGGCTTCATGCTGATCCCGCTTGTGATATTGAAGCTCGTGACGACAAGCTGGAAAGCGGCGAGCTATTACCTGGGCCGCGCGGTCTACAAAAAAGAAGGGCCGCCCAGATGGTACAACCGCGTGCTTTCGCCAGTTATGGGGCTGCTCTTTATCGCCTCGCTCTGGAGCGGCGTCGCCATGTGGGGGTCGTACGAGTACCTGTTCCCGATACCTTATCTCTATCACGACTACGCCGTGGTCCAGTGGCATGTTTGGTCCTCGACGTTTCTCGCGGCGCTCGCCATATTTCACATTCTCGCGCATTTCGCCGAGACGTTCAGGAGTCGCGAGCGCAGGGCGAGAGAAGACTCGACCGACATTGAAGCAGCAGGCTACAGGCTAGGCCGCAGGGTCGCTCTCGGCAGCTTTATCGGCGGGGCTGTTTACCTCGCAATCAGCGCGGCGCAATGGCCGTGGCCGCGACTGTCCTGGCTTTCCAAGTATCACGACGGCCCCGGCCCGCTCGAATACCCTGTCGTCAACTACTTCGGCGGCGGCACAAAGGTGGACGCAGGCAGGTGGAGGCTCCACGTCACAGGCGCGGTAGCGACTCCGCTGGCGCTCCGGTACGATGAGATTTTGAGCCTTCCCAGCGTCGAAGTAGAGCTGCCTCTCGAATGCGTGCAGGGCTGGCGCATCGAGCGCCGGTGGAGAGGCGTGCCGCTCAAAGCGCTTTACGAGATGGCGGGCGCGCAACAGGGGTTTCAAAGCGTCTATGTTCACTCGGTGTCGGGGTATCATTTTACTAACCACGCTTACCAGCACCTGCAAGACGACGCATTGCTTGTCACGCACGCGAACGGGGTGCCGCTTAATGACGAACACGGCTTTCCTGTTCGCGTGCTGATACCGGGGCTGCCGGGCCAGAACTGCCCCAAGTGGGTTGATCGCCTTGAAGTTCGGATGGAAGAAGCGCCGCGTTATTACAGCCCGAACTTTTATGGCGAGGGGAGCCCCGTCGGAGGGCTGACCGAGCCCACGAAAGAGTATCTCGCTCCCGGCAGCGCCGGGCTTACTCCATAAAGCGAGCCGGTTTGTTATAATCCAAATGCGCCGGACTTAAAAAACTTTAAAGGTAAACCGATGATAAGAGTGTCGCTCGTCTTGATCCTGTCGCTGGCGGTCTTGGGCGCGGCCTGGCCCGCGCTTTCGTCAAAGGCAGCCTTTGGCCACGTAGAAGCGGAGGAGCTCGAATCGATGTCACAGTACGAAGGAAAGGTGAACGCCCCCGATTTTCCCGAAGGGCTGGAATGGCTTAACACGGACCGCCCGCTCAGCCTGCGAGAGCTAAGAGGCAAGATCGTCTTGCTGGATTTCTGGACATATTGCTGCATCAACTGCATGCACATCATACCCGATTTGAAAAAGCTCGAAGCCAAGTACGCCAAAGAGCTTGTCGTCATAGGCGTGCATTCGGCCAAGTTCCAGACCGAGCGCGAGACGGAAAATATCCGGCAGGCCATCTTGCGCTACGAGATAGAGCACCCCGTGGTAAACGATTGGAAGATGGACATCTGGCAGCAGTACGGCGCGCGCGCGTGGCCGACTTTGATGCTTATAGACCCGGAAGGGAAAGTAGTGGGCTACATGTCCGGCGAAGGCATATACGAGCCGTTCGATAAGCTCATATCGAAGATGATCGAAGAATTCGACGCGCGAAAAAAGATCGACCGACGCGCGCTCGACCTGAAGCTGGAGCGCCACCGCGCGCCCGCTTCTATGCTCGCTTTTCCCGGTAAGGCGCTTGCGGATGAAAAGTCCCGGCAGCTGTTCATTGCCGACTCGAATCATAACCGCATAGTGGTGCTCTCGCTCGACGACTACTCTGTGAAAGAGGTGATCGGGAGCGGCGAGATGGGGCTCGGCGACGGCAGCTTTGAAGAGGCGACCTTTAATCACCCGCAGGGTATGGCTTTCGACGGTAACTCGCTCTTTGTGGCCGACACTGAAAATCACGCCGTACGCCGCGTCGATATGGCCAGGCGCGCGGTCACGACCCTCGCGGGAACCGGCAAGCAAGCCAACCGCATAGACCTGATTGGCGGGCCGGGCAAGCAGACAGCGCTCAACTCGCCGTGGGACCTCACGCTTCACGACCGGTTGCTCTACATCGCCATGGCCGGGCCGCACCAGCTATGGAAGCTCAACCCTGAGACAGGCGGAGTCGTGCCTTATGCGGGAAGCGGGCGAGAAAACATCGTCGACGGCCCGCTCGATAGCGCAGCGCTGGCGCAGCCTTCGGGGATAACGACCGACGGGAAGAAACTCTACTTTGCCGATAGCGAGGTGAGCGCGATACGCTCGGCGGACCTTACGCCGGACGGCCAGGTTGAAACGATAGTCGGGCAGGGTCTGTTCGAGTTTGGCGACCGCGACGGGCGAGGCGACGAGGTCCGATTGCAGCACCCGCTCGGAGTCGTCTATCACGACCAGGCGCTCTATGTCGCAGACACGTATAACAACAAGATCAAAAAGATCTCTCCGAAGGACAAAAAGACCGAGACGATTTTCGGCACAGGCGAAGCCGGGTTCAAAGACGGCAAGGGCGCGCAGTTTGACGAGCCGGGCGGCGTGACCGTGGCCTTTGGAAAGCTCTATATCGCGGACACAAACAACCACGCTATACGCGTCGCCGATTTGAAGACCGGGCAGGTCGAGACGGTTCAGATCAAGGGGCTTGAAAAGCTGCGCCCGCGCGCGCGCATGGAGAAGTTCGCGGGCGAAACGCTTGAGCTTCCCGCGCAGTCGGTCGAGCCGGGCGCGGCCACGCTTGTGCTCACGCTTGAGCTGCCACGAGGGCATAAACTGAACGCGCAGGCCCCCTCGGCGGCCGGGGTCACGACCGCAGAGAGCCGGGTCGTCGCGCTAAAAGACGGCCCGCAACAGGTCTTCCGCAACCCTGTGTTTCCCATAACTATCCCCGTGAAAGTTGGCGAAGGCGAGACACGGCTTACGGTGACCTTTACGCTCTACTACTGCGAGGCGGACAAAGAGAGCCTCTGCTATTTCAAAGAGGCGCGCGTCACGGTGCCTGTCAAAGCGCGCAAAGGCGCGCGCTCGAACAAGCTCACGGCCGGGTACAGATTTTAGCGGTCAAAGGCCGCTACTATCTTCAGGATTTGCTTGTTAAATTCAAGATTTTAAGGGTCTTCTGCGCTCACCCGGCGGCGGCTTTTATCATCAAAATGAAGTAGCGACCGAACTGTTCCGTCATCCTGACCGAACCCCACCACCAGACCGTTTTAACGAGCTCCGGCTCTAAACGGCTTAAACTCACCTTTTTCACCACTTACCCTATTTCATCCTCTCTGGCACCGATGTTGTATTAGACAGGACCGAAGATTGGCAACTTGAGCCCCTTTTCAAACAAGAAAAGTAAAGAAATTTAGCAGGAGGATAATGATGCGACCCAAAGGACTGACAACCATGACAAGCCTGGCGCTCATGGTTATCCTTGCAGTCAGCCTGATCGCACCTTCATCAGTCGCTGCCCGTAATTCAATCCAGGTCAACGAAATTGCCCCCAGAACAAAGATCTCACCCGAACTCGATTCGTTCATAAACGAGCCGACAACTTCCGCCGCAGGCGATGTGCGAGTCATTGTTCAGACCCGCGCAGCCATCGAAAAAGTCAACGACTCGCTTATGGCCAGAGGCGGTCGCGTTAAGAGCTCGCTGCCGCTCGTCGGCGGCTACGTCGTCGAACTCCCTGCGAGCGAGATCGCGGCTCTGACCGAAGATGACGAGACGATCTATATTTCGCTCGACCGCGAGACGACCGCGCTACAGACCTACGATCAAGATTTGCTCCGCCGAACAACAGGAGCTTCCAACGTCTCCGGCAGCAACGGACTCGGCAACAATTCTGACGACCGCGCCGTCCGCGACTACGTCGAGTCGCTTCCGAACGGCCCGAACGGCAGAGGGCTGGCCGTAGCGGTTTTTGATTCCGGCATATACGATTGCAGCACGGTTCACGAAGACCTCCGCGTCATAAACGACGCATCGCGCACGCGCGTCGTGGCCCGGCAGAATTTCATAGAGCGCGACGCCGCGCCCGCGCACCACGCCAGGTGCGGGTTTGACCCCTACGGCCACGGGACGCACGTCGCAGGCATAGCCGCCGGGTCAGGCCGCGAATCTATTCAGGCCTCGCGGCAGGTCGGCAACCTCTATTCCGGGGTGGCCTTCAACGCCGACATAGTTGACCTCCGCGTTATAGGCAGCGACGGAACAGGACACATAAGCGACACGATAGCCGCCATCGATTGGATGCTTCGTAATCGCAACCGCTATAACATCCGAGTAGCCAACTTCTCAATCGGCGCTCCCGTAACACAGTCTTACAAGACGGACCCGCTGTGCCAGGCGCTTGAGCGCGCCGTCAATGCAGGGATCGTCTGTGTTGTTGCGGCGGGTAACTTTGGCAAAGACAATCGAGGCAACACCGTTTACGGCGGCATACTCGCCCCCGCAAATCACCCGCTCGCGCTTACGGTCGGGGCCGTCAACACGCAGGGCTCTGCCGTGCGCTCGGACGACACAATCGGGAGCTACAGCTCGCGCGGGCCGACGCTGGTCGATTTCGGTATGAAGCCGGACCTCGTGGCTCCGGGCACGCTCATACGCTCTATCGCAGCCGATAAGAACACACTCACAGTAAACAACAACCTGACGGTCTACTCGGACAAGGGCAGAGACGTCTATATGTCCTTGAGCGGCACGTCGATGGCCGCACCCGCAGTGGCAGGGACAGTGGCTCTCATGCTCGACGCGAACCCGAACCTCACGCCGTCGATGGTCAAGTCGATCTTACAGTTCACGGCCGAGCCGCTGGCTTCGCTCTCAAACATGGACCCGCTCGTTCGCATGCTTACGGAAGGCGCGGGCAATCTCAACGCCGATGCAGCGATCCGGCTGGCCTCAGCGATTGACCCGAACGCCACCCGCCGCGCGAACGGCGAATCGGTCCTCAAGAACAACCAGCGGTTGCTTGACGAACTGCTCTACTCCTCGCGCAACTCTACGGGCGAGCTTACAAGCAACATAGCCGGGCAGAGCGTCACCTGGGGCAACAACATCGTTTACTCGAACGGTCTCGCTTACGGCTACGACAGATCGCTGCGGCTTTCGGTCATCAAGGTCGCGGGGTGGCAGGTAACCCCCGACTTTACGCTGTTCAACGGTTACCTGACGACCGACGGTCGCATGATCGTCGATGGTCGGATGATCGTAGACGGGCGAATGATTGTCGACGGGCGAATGATCGTAGACGGTCGGATGATCGTCGATGCTCGCATGATCGTAGACGCTCGCATGATCGCCGACGCGTGGTTCTGGGTGGCCAGTGAAAACGGGCTGACGAACCCCTCGGCCGTGAAGCCTACCTGGTCGTCGAATCTTCTGGACCAGGGCGCGCTTACATCAAACATGATGAACCAGCAGACGCCCTCTTTGAACGTGCTCGCCTGGGGCGAGCATGCGGACGGGCACGAATTCAAGCAGATCAAATCGAAAAAACACCCCCTGTTCCCGCGCGGGATCAGGATACAACACGAATAGAATTTTTTAGTGAAAGGAGAACGGCTATGAATAAGCCTGGCGTATGCAACGGAGTGATCTGGGAAGTCGACTGTTAGCAGTTGCGACGACCGTCACCACAGACCCCGATGGTTTGAACCGCCACTGCGGGGGCACTTCACGTCTATCCCACGGAGCCTTCGCCCGTTCGCATCAGATCTGATGCGAACGGGCGAAGGCTCCGTCGCGCAATTGCAACAATAAAGCAACAGGTTCGTTTTAGCGGCCTTATTATCAGCATTATCTTGCTCTCGCAGGCAACCGCCGAGCAGCGCGCGGCGAGGAATATGCTTGACGTATCTCGCGAGCCACGGTTAAATAAAGCAGTGAAGGCTAGGCCCCTTCGTAAATCCCCAAAAATTAAAAAGGTTCGTTTCATGTTCGTCTACGGTAATTTATTAATGGCAAGCGACGTGCTTTTGATTTTGACAGGCGCGACGATGTACTGGTTCTCTCCGAAGCTTAAGCGCAACTGGATACTCGGCTACGGCTCGCCACGGTCGATGATAAACGACGTGACCTGGCAGGCGGCCAACCGGTTCGCAGGGATGATGACGGCGGTGCTGTCGCTCTTAGTCATGTCTATACACGTCAGCCTGTGGCAGGTCATAAATGAGCACGAACACGCTCAGATCCTCTCGGTTATCAGCCTTCTGTCATTGCCGTTCGTGGTGATGTTTCTGACAGAGAAGTACCTTTCCAGAATATTTAGAAACTAGGATCGCAACCGGGATTAAAGCCACGATTTAAGCTCTGCCTCCGGGGCGTCCGTTACGGGCGCGCCGCGCCTCATATTGTCGCCCGCCTTCAAGACTTAAAATAGACCGCAAGCCGCGCCCTCCGCTTCGATCATGCAGAGGCTGCTTGCCGCCCGCATTGATGCGCTTCGCTCTATGTGATAAAAATTAATTGTCTCGCTGGACCAGAAACCGGAAGCACTAGAGTTATGAAAGTTCTCCTCGCCGTAATATTGCTGTTCTGCCTTACAGTCGTTGCCGCCGCGCAGCAGTCTAAAGGGGCTAGACCGTCAGACCCGGACGACCCGGATGACCCGTTCGGCCAGCTCGATCACATTCCGGCCGACATGCGCAAGAAGATGGCAAGAGAGCGGGCCGAAAACGAGCACCGCAAAATCCTTGAGGATGTGAAGATGCTCGACGACCTGTCGAGCGAACTGGTCAAGGAATACCGTGAGCGCGGCAAGTTCTCGCCCGAAGAGATGAAAAAGATCGTCCAGATAGAGAAGCTTGCGAAACGGATATTGAGCGGCGTGGGCGGCAACGAGGTCGAAGACGAGCGGGAGACTCCGCCGGTCTCTATCGCCGAAGCGCTCGACCAGCTAAACACAGCCGTCACCAGCATCAAGAAGAGCATGATGACCGAAACGCGGTTCGTCGTTTCTGCTATGGTGATCGCCAACTCGAACGAAGTGATCAATCTGGCTCAATTCATCAGACGCAACCAGAAACAGGGCGATTGATGGCCTACTGCCGAAGACCTAAGAAAAGAGACGCCGCGTTAGCCTTCCTGGCGCTCGTGCTTCTGTCGGCGCATATCGGCCCAGCCACTTTCACACGCGCTTCGGCAAGCCTCGTCCAGCAAAAGAGAGAGACGCAAGAGCGAGAGTCTAAAGATACTCGCGACGACGACAAGATAAGCCTGCACGCAGACCTCGTCGTGGTCAGCGCCACCGTAGCAGCCCCCGACGGCAAATACGTTCACGGATTGACGGCCAAAGACTTTAAGATAACCGAAGAAGGGGTTTTGCAGACGGTCGATGCGTTTACCGCCGAAGAAGCCCCGTTTGCGGCGGCGATACTGCTCGACATGAGCGCCAGCATGGAGCGCAAGCTCGGTATGGCTCGCTCGGCGGCGGCTTCCTTCGTCGATAACATACGTGACGACGATCAGGTGGCCGTTTACGGGTTCAACACCGAAATCCAACTGTTTCAAGAGTATTCGAACCTCCGCGACATCAACGATAGAATCTGGGATGTCACGGCCAAAGATAACACGCGGGTTTTTGACTGCGTGGCCGAAGCGATAGAGAGCCTGGCCAAACGCCCCGAACGAAAGCGCGCTATTTTGTTGCTCACGGACGGCTGGGACTCCGCAAGCAAGCACACGCGCGAGTCTGTGCTCAAGGGCGCGTTTGCGGCCGGAATTACGATCTACACTGTCGACATGATAGACGACAACCTGCTGATCGGAAACGCGAGCTACGTCCAGCCGCTCAGACAGGGGCGCGGAATCTTGCGCGACATCGCGGAGCAGACCGGCGGCCGCTACGTCTACTCGCCGCAGGGGGATGGACTGGAGCCTGCTTTCATCAGTATAGTCGAAGAGCTTCGCAACCAGTACACGCTGACATACTACTCCACAAACGAAAAAAGGGATGGACGCTGGCGAAAGCTTTCGGTTGTGGTCTCGCAGCCGGGAGTGACGATCCGCTCTCGACGCGGGTATTTTGCGCCCAAGGGGTAAATCTTAGACATCATCTCGGCAGCGAATGAGCAGCGATCAAACCTATCTCAACCCCGTCTATAACCATTCGTGTCCCGACCCGTATGTGCTAAAGCACAGGGGCGAATACTGGTGTTATTCGACAGGCATCTGGCGCGACGGCCGCGCTTTCGGCGTGCTCGGCTCGCGCGACCTCGTCGAGTGGCGCGACCTTGGGGGCGCGCTTGAGCCGTTCCCCGAAGGCTTCACCTGTTACTGGGCTCCCGAAGTGGTCTATCACAGGGGCCAGTTTCTCATGTACTACAGCGTCGGCAACGAAGTTAACATGGAGATACGCGTGGCCACGGCCGCGCATCCTTCGGGTCCGTTCGTCGATAGCGGTCGCGCGCTTACGACCGAACAGTTCGCTATAGACGCGCACGTATTTGAAGACGCGAACGGCGACCGCTACATGTTTTACGCGACAGATTTTCTCTCGCACACGCACATAGGCACGGGGACCGTCATCGACCGAATGCTCGATCCGTTTACGCTGGCCGGAGAGCCGCGCCCCGTCACGCGCGCGCGGTTCGACTGGCAGGTCTACGACCCGGCGCGTGTCGAAAAAGGCGGCGTGCGGTGGCACACTGTCGAAGGGCCGTTCGTGCTGAAACATAAGAGCCTCTACTACCAGATGTTCAGCGGCGGCAACTGGAAAAACGTCACCTACGGAGTAAGCTATGCCACGACGGACGACCTTGCGACGACCGCCGAGTGGGTCCAGGCGGCCAACGACGACCGCGTGCTTCCGATACTCAGAACGCTGCCGGGCAAAGTGATCGGGCCGGGTCATAACTCCGTCGCGCGCGGGCCTGACAACCGGCAACTCTTCTGCGTATACCATCGCTGGGCTGAACAGAGCGCCGAGCGCGTGCTTGCTATCGACCGCCAGGACTTCGCGGGCCGCCGTATGATAGTGCTCGGACCGAGCACCGATTCACAACCCGCGCCGCTCGCGCCAAAATTCGCGGACTATTTTGAATACCGCGCCGCACAGGATTTTAACAGCGTCTGGCAGACGACCGGCGGAGCGTGGGCTTCGCAAAACGGCGAGTTGGCGCAAGAATCCTCAACGGGGGAGGCCAGGGCTCACGCGCCTGTCAAAGCGTCGAGCTTTATACTCGAAGTCACATTGCGAGCGATAAGCGATACGATAAGCGAGGCCGGTCGGCCCGCTTTAACCGTAGAGCCTTCTCTATTCGGCGTCGCTTTGAGCATCGGCGAGGCCGAAGAGTTTCTCTTATTGCTAAACCCCGAAGGCGATCAGGCGCAAATCATGTGGCAATCGGAAAACGGGCCGGTCGAGCAGCTTTTGGCCTTAACTGAAGCCGCGCCGCGCGGTGCGGACCAGCTATTGCGACTCGAAGTAAATCACGGGCTCGCAAGCCTCGCGCTCGACAACTCGCGGTTGCGGTGGCAAGGCCGTCTCAGAAACGGTCCCGGCGCCGCGCAGACGGATTACGGCGTGTCGCTCGTCACTCGAAATATGATCGCGGGATTTTCAGGCTTCGCGCTCACAGAAGGGTGGCAGGACCTGTTTACAGACTCTGCGTCCGCGGCCGGTTGTGGATGGATGACACGGTCCGGCGACTGGACAATAGAGCTTGATAATCTCTGGCAGACAGACGACGCGGCCGAGCACGCGGTTGCGGTCAAAGGCGTGCCTTTGGAATCGTACGAGCTTGTGGTCAACGCGCGGCTCGCGCTCACGGCGGACCTGGAAGGGTGCTACGGGATTTACCCTGCCTTTGGCGAAAGCGAAAGCGGCCCGTTATGCAGGCTGGAGCGGGCGGAAGATGGCTGGTCGCTTGCGTGCGAGGCGAGCAGCTTTCGGCTGCCCGAAAGCTTTGACCCGTTCACGGACCAGCAGTTTCGATTTCGAAAAACCGGCGGCCGGGTTAAAGTGCAGTGGGACTCGGTCGAACTTGGAGAGATTGAAGCTCCTGCCGCGTCCGCACGCCCGGCGCTTTACGCGCACAGAGCCGGGATCGCTTTTGATATGGTGCGAGTGACTGCTATTTTGTAAAAGTCATGCGAGGGTTTATAAGTTAGAAGATAATGACGATAACAAAACTAGGGACCGATCCGGCCGACTTTGTATGGGCCGGAGGAATCGAAGACACTTTCGTTCCTCAGACAAGGCCCGGCCACCGCGCCCTGGACGAATACCAGTTGATGGGCCATTACGACCACTGGCACGAAGACCTCGCGTTCGCGCCGCGTGTCGGGTTGAAAGCGCTGAGATGGGGCGTGCCGTGGTATAGAGTCGAGCCATCGCCCGGCGTGTTCGACTGGAGCTGGATCGACAAGGTTTTGCCTTACATGGTCGAAGAGCTCGGCATAACCCCGATCATCGACCTCATGCATTACGGCTGCCCATTCTGGCTGCGGCGCGAATTTGTCAGTAACGAATACCCCGACGCGGTCGCGCGCTACGCCGCCGAATTCACGCGCCGCTACAATCACCTGATAAGATTTTACACGCCGCTCAACGAGCCGATAGTCAATGCCCTGATGTGCGGCAAGCGCGGGCTGTGGCCTCCTTACCTTCGCGGCGACACGGGCTATATCAGCATAATGCTCCAGCTCGCGCGCGGCATCATAAAGACTGTCGAAGCGATCAAAGAGATAGACCCGCAAGCTTTCATGGTTCACGTCGAAGCGACGGGGCTGAGCCGCGCGGCCCGTCAGGATTTGGAGATTCTGGCGATAGAAGAGCAGCGGCGCGGCTACATCTGCTATGACCTGATAACGGGCCGCGTAACGCCGGATCACCCGTTGTTTGCCTGGCTCGTCAGAAACGGCGCGTCGCCCGACCACCTCGCGGCGATTGCCTCGCGGGCGATCCAGCTCGATTCGCTGGGGCTGAACTTTTACCCGCAGTGGTCGACGCAAGAGCTTCACATTGACCGCAGAGGCAAGCTCGCTTACCGACCCGTCGAACAGCATGGTCCCGGATTTCAAAGTCTCATCAAAGACTATTATGATCGCTACAAGGTACCTGTAATCATCACAGAAACCAGCGCGCATGGCCCGGACGAGATACGCTCTGCCTGGCTCCGCGCTTCGGTCGGCGCGGTCAAGCAGCTGCGCGCTGGCGGCGTGCCCGTGCTCGGCTATACATGGTTCCCGATCTTTACAATGATCGATTGGCGCTACAGGTTCGGCAACAAACCGCTCGACGAATACCGGTTAGAGCTTGGCCTTTTCAAGCTGAACGACGGCCAGGGCAAGAGCCGCTGGGAGCCCACACCTCTTGTCGAAGAGATGCGATGGCAGGTAGAAAATCCCGAGGAATCAATCGGGCCGTTTTGCGATTGTACGCAAGACAGTCGAGGAAGTATGTCAAATGGAGCAGCCGGAAAACAGGGCAGTTGACACAGACGGGCTCAGCCGTCTGTTCAGACAGCTATACCAGTCGACGCCGCGCCTGTTTCGCGCGCCGGGCCGGGTCAACTTGATCGGCGAGCATACAGATTACAACGACGGGTTCGTGCTGCCGATGGCGATTGATCGCGATACGGTTGTCGCGGCCTCCCGGCGCAGCGACCGCCGCGTGCGCGTCTTCTCTGCCAACGCGGACGAGTCATTTGAGTTCGACCTGGACAGCCCCGGTCCCGCGCCTCGCCGGATATGGCTCGATTACGTCGAAGGTGTTGCCCGCGCGCTCGAATCTCGCGGCGCGCGTTTGAGCGGGGCCGACCTCGCGCTCGAATCGAACGTGCCTGAAGGCGCGGGGCTCTCTTCATCGGCCGCGCTCGAAATCTCCGTAGGGCTGGCGCTGCTCGAAGTCTCAGGTCAGGCCGTCGACAGGCGCAGTCTCGCGCTCGCGGGCCAGCAAGCCGAGCACGAATATGTCGGGGCGAAAGTCGGGATCATGGACCAGTTCATCGCCGTTTTCGGCAAGCCCGGCCACGCGCTCCTGATAGACTGCCGGTTGCTGGAGACAAGCGCAATCGCTATGAACCTTCCGGAGACGGCAATCGTCGTCTGCGACACGCGAGTCAAGCACAGTCTGGCTTCTTCCGAGTACAACCGGCGGCGAGCCGAATGCGAGCTTGGAGTAAAGCTTTTAAGCGCGTCGCTGCCCGGAATACGCGCGCTTCGCGACGTAACGGTCGAGCAATTCAAAGAGCACGAACATATTCTGCCAGAGCCTGTGCGAAGCAGGTGCAGACACGTAATCACGGAAAACGCGAGAACAGTCGAGGCCGCGCAGAGCTTGAGCGCAGGCGACCTCAAGCGCTTAGGCGTGTTGATGCGAGCGTCCCACAACTCTTTGCGTGATGATTACGAAGTCAGTTGCTACGAGCTTGACCTGCTGGTAGAGATAGCCGGCTCGATAGACGGAGTGGCGGGCGCGCGGATGACCGGCGGCGGCTTTGGCGGGTGCACTGTGAATCTTGTCAACCGGGACTCGCTTGAGACCTTTGCCTCAAAAATCTCCGAACAGTACCTCAAAGCAAAGCATATGAAGCCCGGCATCTACATAGTCGAAGCAAGCGGCGGCGCGAGCGAAATTCAGACAGCAGATTAGTACCGTCTTGCCTCATCTTTTATATCTCAGCCGACCACAGGCCCCTGACCACTGATTACTTCTTTCACGACCCGGCTGGCCGATTCGAATGCGCCTTGCATCCAGCCGGGATAGGCCGATGTATGCTCACCGGCAAAATGTACGCGCCCCTCTCGGCGCGCGGCAAGCGGGAGCAGCGAGATCATCTCGCCGGGCCTGAACCACGCCCACGCCCCTTGCGCCCATCTGTCCTCGTCCCAGCTCTTTGATGCGCCGACCTCAAAATTGAGGCGGGCGGCGGGCATCACTTTGAGCGCCTGATCGAGCACGTAATCGACGCGCCTGGCCGCACCCATAGCCATAACTCGCCGCGCCTCTGCGCCGGTCATAAAGGCCTCGTAGATGTCTCGCGTGCCCGCGTGGCCGAGCGGGAACAGGTCCATTCGCGGGCTGTCAATCGAGGCTTCGCCGGAGACGGCTTCGTCCTCCCAAAACTTTCTTTTCATCTGAAGGTAGACGCGAGTAACAGACGTATAAGCTAATCGCTCGATGGCTTTTTGCTTATCGGGAGAGAACCCTGGCGACACTTCAATCCGCTTTAATATCGGAAACGGGACGGCGCAGATCAGGTGGTCGGCCGCGAGCGTTTGATTCGAGCCCGACTGCTTGAAGGTTACGCGAACGCTTCCAGCATTATGAGCAATCCTTACGACGGGCGAGTCGTAGATGATCTTCCCCGCCAGTTGAGACGCAAACGCCTTCGGAAGCAGATCGCTGCCGCCTTTGATCCGGTACTCGCGCTCTGCGTGACCGAGCGCAAGGTCACGCAGCCCGCTCAGCGCGGAGTAGCTGTCGATCCCTTCGCCGTTGATCTCAAGATAACCGGTTCTGAAAAGCTCTATCGCGCCGTCGGATGCTCCTTGAGCGCGCAAGAAATCGGTCATCGAAACCATCTCGTACCTCTTGAGATGTTCGGGCGGCCAGTTCGAATCCTCGGCATTGTCGATCTGCTTTAACACAGGGTCGATGTATCGCGCGAGCAAGCCCGCGAGGCTCAAACGCTTCTCTTCCTCGGTAAGCTCAAGCGGCCAGGCAACCTTTGAGTCTTCGGTCACAAAGATTCGCTTGCCGCGTATGTGATAGATCGAAGGCTTCGCGCTCGGCTCGACAGGGATTAGCGACAGGTCGAAGGCCTTAACGTAGCGCATAGTCAACGCGTGGCTTTCGGGGACGAACTGCGCGCCCGCCTCGGCGTATAGCCCGTCAGTGAAAGGCTCGCGAATCGTAAAGACGCGACCGCCCGCGTAAGGGCGGGCTTCAAGCAGAGTAACGTCGTGGCCGAGTTTCGTAAGCTCATACCCGGCCGAAAGACCAGCGAGGCCAGCCCCGATGATAACGATCTTTTTTGGAGTAACGGTCATCTGTAGCTTGCTGGCGGAGAGAGCGCCTAGCGCGAAGATACTCTGCTTGAGGAACTGTCTGCGGTCAATAGCCGGATTCATCTCTTCGTCTGATACGCGCCAAATCATCTGACCAGATTCATCGCCCGCGCGAAAGCCGGGGCAGGTCGCGGGCCGTGCTGCTTATCATTACTTTCGACTGATCGGACATAGTTTAACTCTGTAGATCGAGCGGCCGGTAAAGATTATCACGTGCTTTATAAAATCACATAAATGCCCAGTATCGTACACAGCCTGCCGCTTCGTACAAAGCCTGTGTGGGCGGGGCTGCGATTTTGACTCACTACCTTGCCACTCTTGCGCGCAAGTGTCCCACTGTTTCGCTCAATTTCCCCTCATCTAAACGACTTACAGAGCCTGGGCGAGAGGCACATGGCTTGCAATAACAAAGGCCGGGTTTACTTACTCCTGCTTTGCAGGATGCTCGCTCAGGCCACTTGAGCTGAAATCATACGGCCCAAGTGATGGATTAGAATTATGATACGGCTACTCTTATCAACCGTCATCGGCGGCTACGGCTAACAATTCTGGCAGAACGGCCTGAGAGCGAGAGCTGCCTACTCCGCGAGCATAGCTTAATACTTTAAACGCATCTACGGTGTGGGACCGGGAAAGGATGCCGCATCAGAATAGAGGGGAATCATGTCTGAAAACAACCATACAGCAACCGCGAAGAAGCTGGCACGTGGCGTCACGATCCACGACACGAAAGATTTCGAGATGGTCGAAGATTCGTTCGACAACGCGCCGGACCTTGTTTGCCTGTCGCATTTGCGCTGGGACTTCGTCTTTCAGCGACCGCAGCACCTTTTGACACGTTGCGCGCGCGAGCGGCGCGTCTTCTTTATCGAGGAGCCAGTCTTTACCAACGACCAGTTAGCGCAGCTCGATTTGAAGATGACCGACACGGGCGTGTGCGTGGTGATCCCGCGACTCCCGAAGGGGTTGAGCGGGGTCGAAGTTGACGGCGCGCTGCGCCTGCTTATCGACGACCTGTTCTCCGAATGCAAGATTCGCGATTACCTGCTCTGGTATTACACCCCCATGGCGTTGAGCTTCACAAGCCATCTGACTCCGCTCGGCACTGTGTATGATTGTATGGATGAGTTATCGGCATTCAAGAATGCGCCCCCCGTCATGCGCGAGCGCGAGGCCGAACTGCTCAAGCGCGCCGACGTTGTCTTCACGGGCGGCCAGAGCCTTTATGAAGCCAAGTGCCACCAGCACCCGAATATCCACCCGTTCCCTTCGAGCATAGACGCCGCGCACTTCGCGCAGGCGCGCACGATCACCACTGACCCCGAAGACCAGGCCGCGATACCTCATCCGCGACTGGGATTTTTCGGCGTGATCGACGAGCGGCTCGACATAGAGCTGCTTAAGGGCGTGGCCGAGGCGCGGCCCGACTGGCATCTCGTCATCATCGGGCCTGTGGTCAAGATTGCCCCGGAGGATTTGCCGCGCTGCGCAAACATTCATTACCTCGGAGGCAAAGACTATAAAGAATTGCCCGCGTACCTCGCGGGGTGGGACGCGGCGTTGCTGCCGTTCGCGCGCAACGAGGCGACTCGATTCATCAGCCCGACCAAGACGCCCGAATACCTCGCGGCGGCACGCCCCGTAGTATCGACTTCGATACGCGACGTCGTTCGGCCTTACGGTGAGAAGAACCTTGTGAAGATCGCAGACAACGTCGAAGAGTTCGTCACCGCCTGCGAAGCCGCGCTTCGAGAGCGCGACGACCGCGAATGGCTGCTCGAAGTCGATGCCTTTCTCGCTGGAACTTCGTGGGACCAGACCTGGATAGAGATGATGGAGCAGATCGAGCGCGCGATCAACGCGCGCAACGATTCGCTAGAGGCGCAAGTGTCGGAGTTCACGGCGCACAAGCAACCCGTTCACAGGACGGCCACAGGGCATATAAACGGGGACTAACAAGATACGAGCAAGGAAAGGCAGGGAGAAATGTTCGATTACCTAATCGTAGGAGCGGGGTTTGCCGGCAGCGTCCTGGCAGAGAGACTAGCGAGGGAGGCCAACAAGAAAGTACTCATCGTAGATAAGCGACCGCATATCGGCGGAAACGCATACGATCACTACAACGACTCAGGGATACTCGTGCACAAGTACGGCCCGCACATCTTTCACACGAACTCGCGTGAAGTATTCGAGTATCTTTCCAGATTCAC
The DNA here is from genome assembly GCA_964615905.1 of uncultured Clostridia bacterium. Classification (GTDB taxonomy): domain Bacteria; phylum Acidobacteriota; class Blastocatellia; order UBA7656; family UBA7656; genus DATLMR01. The sequence goes on along the minus strand of CAZTUB010000002.1, from coordinate 98,461 downwards.
CGAGTGGCGGCAGTACGAGCACCGCGTGCTGGCAAGCGTAGACGGCCAGCTCGTCCCTATCCCGATCAACCTCGACACCGTGAACAAGCTTTACGGGCTCAACCTGACTTCGTTTGAGGTCGAGGAGTTCTTTTCAAAGGTCGCGGAGAAGCGAGAGACGATTCGGACCTCGGAAGACGTGATCGTGAGCAAGGTCGGCAGGGAGCTTTACGAGAAGTTCTTTCGCAACTACACGCGCAAGCAGTGGGACCTCGACCCGTCGGAGCTTGACGCGTCGGTGACGGCTCGCGTGCCTACGCGCACAAACCGCGATGACCGCTATTTCAGCGATTCATACCAGGCGATGCCGCTTCACGGTTACACGCGTATGTTCGAGAACATGCTCGACCACCCGAACATCAGCGTCCTGCTCAACACCGATTACAGGGAGATCAAGAAGTTCATCCCGTACCGCGAGATGATCTATTCGGGGCCCGTCGATGAGTTCTTCGATATGCGTTACGGAAAGCTTCCTTACCGCTCGCTTGAGTTCAAGCACGAGACGATAAACTCAAGCGTTTATCAAGCCGCGCCGGTCGTGAACTATCCGAACGAGCACCTCTATACGCGTATAACCGAGTTCAAATACTTGACGGGCCAGGAGCACTCGAAGACGAGCATAGTCTACGAGTACCCGCGCGCGGAAGGCGACCCGTATTATCCAGTGCCGCGAGCGGAAAACGCCGAGCTTTACAAGAAATACCAGACGCTCGCGCAGGCGACAACCGGCGTGCACTTTGTCGGCAGGCTCGCGACCTATAAGTATTACAACATGGATCAGGTAGTGGCACAGGCGCTCACTGTCTACTCGAATATCGTGGGCGCGCGCCGCAAAGCTGCGACCGCGAGAGCCAACGGCCACCACGCAAGCGTCCACCAGGCTCAGCCGTTGCCGACACGCCTCGGCTAACGCCTCCCAATACAAAACGGCAACGAAGCGAAAGTGTGAAGACGGGAATCTTCACACTTTCGCTTTTTAGCGCGTGCCGCCGCCGCTATAATCGCCGCAGAAGGGCGAGGCTCCGTGCGAGAGGTCGCAAATAGTTCTCCTCGTCGTGACAGCTTTGCCTCAACACGCGGCTTTATCTGCGAGCCTGGCCCGTTTTTTAGCGCGGCAGACGGTATCGGGCGATTTGCGGAAGGCCCGCCAGATGGAACGCCGGTTGCACAATTGTGGCAGCGAGGATGGATCGTAAGCAGACACGTGGTCACCGAAGCGGAAAATGATCGGGCACGCCAGCAGGTATAAAAAGGAGCAGTAAGTATGCGAGTGCTTGTAACAGGCGGCGCGGGGTACATAGGAAGCGTGGTCAGCGAAGAGCTGATTCGTGACGGCCACGACGTAGTCGTTTACGACAACCTCTACAAAGGCCACCTGGCAGCGGTCGTCGACGGCGCATCTTTTATTCAGGCAGACCTGATTGAAGGCGAGGTGTTGCGCGACACGTTCAGAAATTACCGGATCGAAGCCGTGATTCACCTGGCGGCGGATTCGCTGGTCGGTGAGTCGGTCACGAACCCCGCCAAGTATTTTCGGAACAACCTGGTGGCGGGGCTTTCTCTGCTCGACGCGATGAACGAGTGCGACGTAAAGCGCATAGTATTCTCCTCGACCGCCGCCGTCTACGGCGAGCCGCAAAAACAGCCTATCGAAGAGAGTGACCCGACAAACCCGACAAACCCTTACGGAGAATCCAAGCTCGCTTTCGAGCGCATCCTCCGATGGTACGAGCAGGCTTACAATCTCCGTTATGCGAGCCTGCGCTATTTCAATGCCGCCGGAGCAAGCCAGAGGTGCGGCGAAGCGCACGAGCCCGAAACTCACCTGATCCCGATAGTGCTGCAGGCGGCCTTTGGGCGCAGGCCCCACGTGGAGGTTTACGGCCAGGATTACCCCACGCGCGACGGCACTTGCGTTCGCGACTACATACACGTGATAGACCTTGCGCGCGCGCACATACTGGCGCTCGGCATACTCGATGACCGAAGCGAGATATACAACCTCGGCTGCGGCGGCGAAGGCTACACGGTCCAGGAGGTCATAGAGACCGCGCGCGAGGTGACGGGGCTTGAAGTCCCTGTAAAATTCGGGCCGCGCCGCGCAGGCGACCCCGCCGTGCTGATCGCCAGCAGCGAGCGGATAAAACGCGACCTCAACTGGTCGCCCGCTTTCCAGGATATTCGCGAGATAATCGCGTCGGCCTGGGAGTGGATGCAATCTCACCCGAACGGCTACGGCGATTACGGGCTGTGGGCGCAGGCAACCAGAGATTGACGCGTCGACAATCGAACTTGTGATGGGCCTACGAGAATACTGGAAGAAACGCGAATTTAATAAGACCCCGGAACCGCGAGGCAAACAGGCAAAGTCTACCGGCAGCCACAGCTTCGTCGTCCACGAGCATCACGCGTCGATCCTCCATTTCGATTTTCGGCTGGAGATCGGCGGGGTGCTTAAATCGTGGTCGATCCCGCGCGGGCCTTCGATGAGCCCGAAAGACCGGCGACTGGCGGTAGAAGTAGAAGACCACCCTGTCGAGTACGCAAAGTTTGAAGGCGACATCCCCGAAGGCCAGTATGGCGCGGGACGCTCGCTCATCTGGGACGCGGGTACGTTCGAGCCTTCGGGCGACGCGGTCGAAGCCTTGCAGGAAGGCAAGCTCGAATTTACGATCAACGGGCGGAATTTGAAGGGCAAGTTCGTGCTCTTTAAGATGAAAGGCCGCGAGCGCGAGGGTAAGCCTCAATGGCTGCTTGTAAAGAAGAAGGACCGGTACGCGGATGAGAGCTGGCAACTGGTCCAGCGAGAAGCGGGCGGCGCGAGAGCCGGCCGCCGCCCGGCAAGGTCTCCCTCGTCGCGCGATCACGAGAGGCGCACGACCAGCTCAAAAGTCGACAAGAGCAAGGCGATCACCAGCGCGGCGTTCCTCAAAAAGCGCGAGCTTGAAGGCGATCTCGCGGTAAAGGTCGGGCAAAAGAGCGTCGAGATGACCAGTCTCGACAAGGTCTACTGGCCCGACAGCGGGTACACCAAGGGCGAATTGATCCGCTATTACCTCGAAGTAGGTCGCTACATAATGCCTTTCTTAAAAGACCGACCCGCCATACTGAAACGGTTTCCGAACGGGGTAGGCGGCGAGATGTTCTTTCAGCACAACGTAGAGTCCGCGCCCGAAGTGCTGAGGACAGAGCGGCTGGAAAGCGAGACGGGGCGCATGCTCAATTACGCCGTATACACGGACCTTGCCTCGCTCGTTTACCTCGCCAACATCGGGACGATTGAGCAACACCCGTGGCAATCGCGGGTGTCGAACCTTGACCGGCCCGACTATATTGTCTTCGATCTCGATCCGCACGGCGCGCCGTTTGAGAGCGTGTTAAAGATCGCCGTTGAGATGCGTGATGTGCTCAAAGATTTGAAGCTCATAGGGTATCCAAAAACGTCAGGTTCGAGCGGGATACATATCTACGTGCCGGTTCGCCCGCGCTACGAGTTTGAAGAGGTCGCGGAGTTCTCCGAGCAGGTGTCGATCAGAGTCGCCGAGCGGCTTCCAAAGATCGCGACCGTCGAGCGCAGGATCGCAGAGCGTAAGAAGAATCAGGTCTATGTCGACTGGCAGCAGAACGCGCGCGGGAAATCGGCCGCCGCCGTCTACTCCGTTCGCGCAAAACCGGGCGCAACGGTTTCGACTCCCGTGACGTGGCAAGAGATCGCTCGCGGGATAAAGATCTCGGACTTCACGATCAAGACGGTCCCGCCCCGCCTAAAGAAGAAGGGCGATCTCTGGAAAGAGATGCTCAAGGACCGGCAGACGCTGCCGAAACTCAAGCGCGAGTCATGAGTTTTTAGATTCGAGGTTTTTAACGCGGTCCTGTAATTCCTGCTGAACGCTAGCCAGATCGAGCACCCTGTCGTTAAGAACCGTGATCTTATAGCCCAGCCCACGCAGCCCCGATCTCGTCTCTGTTTCAAGACTCCCGATTCTCACGTCGATCCCATCAAGGCGTCTATCTATGCCATCAAGGCGTCTATCGATACCATCGAGCCGAGAATCAATACCGTCGAGCCGGGCGTCGATCCCATCGAACCGAGCGGCGATTCTATCAAGTCGGCCATCTATGCTGTCGAGCCGCGAGTTGACCGCTTCCCATATTGGGCGCGTCTCTTTCAACCGCTCGTCAACTCTAGTCTCAAGATTATCGAGCCGCACCTCTACTCGCTCAAGTCTAGTGCCTATGCCCTGGATGAGGATGATTATCTGGTCCAACCGGTCATCGCCAGGAAGGTTCTGAGTCAAATCGTTCGACATGCCTTATCTCCCTTAACGCAGACCTGGTTGCGTGTAATCAGCTTACGCCTGCTATAAACCCTAAGTCAAAGATCATCCGAGCAACGTCAGCCTGCCCGAAGGCATCAAGCCACAGGCCCTATGGAAGCGGCCCGTTAAAATTGCGGCTTGACTAAATCGACGCTGCGGACAAAAATGATTTCCGTTAGTGACAGGTTCCCACCAATAGCCCCGCCGGCCCCGTGCTGTGCACGGAGAAGCAGTCTCGTCTTCTCAGGAGTTTGTTATGAATATAAGACCTAACGCCTTTTCGATCACGCGCTCGCGCCTGTTGACGCTGGCCATCGCTTTGTTGACGCTTGCGGCCACGGCTGCCGCAGAGACTCAATCGCTTGAAACGCTTCTGGCGTATCTGAAGAGCCCGAACATAGAGACGCGCCGCGATGCCGCGCGTAAGCTCGGCGACCGGCGCATCCGCAACCAGCTTGTGGTTGAAGCGCTGGCGGTCGCATCGCGCAAAGACGACGACCACGAGGTGCGAATGGAGTCGGTCGAGGCGCTCGGAAAGATAAAGGACTTCTCGGCGCTGCCTGAGATGCTCGACGCAGTCAAGGACTCGCACGTCGATGTTCGCCGGACGGCGGTGCGGTCGCTTGTCTCGCTTTACACCGAGCACGATATAGATTTCATAACGAACCGTCGCACGGGGTGGAACCTGTTCAACCCTTTCCTGGACACGAGCGATCACGAGATCATCGAGCCTTACATCATGGTCGATCCTCAGATCGTAACCGCGCTCGGCGAAGCGGCGCGTGACGACCGCGAACGCGACGTGCGCGTAGCGGGTATTCGTGCGCTCGGCGTGCTCAGAGGCAGTCAGGCCGTACATTACCTGGCCGATGTCTTGAACTCGGATCAAGACGTGCGGATAGAAGTGCTCAGGGCTTTTATCAAGATAGGCGACCCGGCGGCCGGGCCTCACCTGCTTCCCTTCTTCCGCGATTCAAACGGCAGGGTCCGCACGCAGGCTATGGTCGCCGCAGGCATGCTGAAGTACAGGCCCGCCGTCGAACCGATGCTTTCGGTTTACGGGCTTGGCTCTGAAAAGAGAGGCTCGGTCAGCAAAGTCACAGGAAAGGTCAGGGGTCTATTCTCTTATCTGCCGCCCAGAGACGAGTCCGCGCTGTGGGGGCTTGCGCTCATCGGTGACGAGCGGGCCGAGCAGGTCTTTGTCGATAACATGGGAGACAAAAACTCGCACCGCAGGCAGTACGCGTTTGAAGGTCTGGCCCGCATCGGCGATTCGCGCTACCTCGATCAAATATCGCGGCTCATCCTGACCGAAGGCGACTCTGACGTGAAGCTCGCACAGCACTGGGCTCTTTACAAGATGGGCGCGCGGGCCAACATTCGCGACATAGTTCGCAAGCTCGACACGGACCAGGAGCAGCAGGCGCGCGAGTACCTTCTGGAGTCCAACAGCCCCGAAGACCTCTTCCCCTATGTCCGGGCAAGCAACAAGAACGTCCGGCGCAAGGTGATAGACATACTCGGTCGGATCGGCGACAAGGATACGGCCCGCGAGCTTGAACCTGTGGCGCGGTCATCGGGCGCAGAGACGGCCGACGACGCGACTCTCGCCATCAAACGGATCGAGTGGCGCATGTCTGGGCGTCCACGCGCAAACGACGAAGTGCTTCGCCGCGAGTCGCGCCCGCGCCGCTCGGCAAACCCTTAATCGTAAACCGTGAACCGTGACAAGAGAGATCACGCAAGTCGCCCGGTCCCTATTCTTGTCACGGTTCACGGTTCACGGTTTACGAAAGAAAAGAGGCCGGAAGGTCGCGACTCCTTCCGGCCCGGACAAACGAAAGAACCAGCGTTTCATAGCCGGTATGAACCGATTCTAAGCCTTCCCGCCGCCCGGCTCAATACTTTTATTTGCTATCACGTTGCGCGCCTCGCACGCTGCCTTTAGAATACCCGCCTACATCACAGACGGAGTTCGATCATGCACAAGATGAGGGCGGCTATGGCGTGCGTAATACTGTTTGCCAGCGCCAACGCCGGGCCGCAAGCGTATAAGACCCCGCCGGACTACATCTCGGAAGCCAAACGGATGATGGACCGTGTGGACGTGAAGCGGGCGTTCGCGCACGTCGATGCGCACCGCGAACAGATACTCGCAGAGTGGATTGCGATCACCGAGATAAACGCGCCGTCGGGCAAAGAGCGCAAACGGGCAGAGGCCGTAAGACGCCGACTCGAATCCTACCAGCTCGACCGGGTCTATTATGACTCTGTGGGGAACCTGATTGCCGTCCGCAAAGGCACAGGGGGTGGCAAGGCCGTGGTCTTTGACGCTCATCTCGACACCGTATTCCAGGAGGGGCTTGAGATAAAGGCCCAGGTGCGCGACGGCAAGATTTACGCGCCGGGCATAGGCGACGACACTCGCAACGTAGAAGCGTTGCTTGCCTCGATCCGCGCGCTGAACGACGCGGGGATAAAGACCAAGGCCGATCTTATATTCGTCTTCTCGGTCGAAGAAGAGACCGACATGCTCGGCGCGAAACATTTCGTCAAAGAGAACAAAGACCGCATAGGCCATTACGTCGCGCTCGACGGCGGTTACGAAGGTCTCACATACGGCGGCATAGGAATCAACTGGTATCGCCATCACTTCATAGGGCCGGGCGGTCACACGCGCAGTCAATCGCCCCCGCACTCGACCGCGCTCCCGCTCGCACGCGCAATCGCGCGCATATACGAGCTTGAGCTCCCGCAAACGCCTGAGGTCAACATAAACATCGGGATGCTGGGCGGCGCGGACGTGATCAATGCCAAGGCCTCGGACGCCTGGTTTACGGTCGACCTTCGCTCGACAGACCAGAAGGCGATTGACGAGTTCGAGCGCCGAATAGCGGATATTGTCCGCGAAGAGGCCGAGCGCGCGGGCGTCGAGGTCAAGACCGAAATAGTAGGCGACAAGCTGCTCGCGGCGCAGATACCGGGCAATAAAGATTCGTTCACAGTGCGGATGAGCGAAGCCGTTCATCGGGCAATGGGGTTTGAAAACGTCACGCTGAGCGCTGCCGCGTCCAACAACGCAAACATCGCGCTGCTGGCGGGCATCCCGGCCATCTCGACCGGCGCAGCGCCCTGCTCGGATTCGCACGCGCTCACGGAATGGTGCTGGATCGAGCCCTTCTATCGCGGCATCAAGAAAGTGATCCTGCTCGAAATAGCACTCGCAGGTATATAAACAAAGGAGGCGCAATGAGAATACTATTTACCATAAGCTGGGTGATCCTGTTGGTACTTTCCGTATTGCTGGTTCTTCTGTCGATTAACTCTTTGATGGTGGGTTACGGCGGCACGGACAACATAACGCCCGGCTTCGAGCTGAACCAGATAAGCCAGATCGCGGGCAAGGATGTGATCGACGCCTTCAGGGGCCGTCGAGTCACAGCAGCGACATGGGCGCTTGCCAGCGGCGTGCTTGCGGGGTTCATAGCCTTTTTCCCCTACAGGCGCGGCGAGCGATGGGCGTGGTGGGCGTTGCTGATAGCGCTCGGAACGTCGCAGCTGCTGTCGCTCCTGCGCGTCGTGGCATTCGGCTCAACCTTCGGCTCCGGCGCGGCGTCGACCATACTTGTCTTCCTGCTGATAGGTCTGCTCGCGGGCGTGCCGCGATTGTTTATGCATAAAGAGACAGAGCTTTAACACCAGCCGGCGGCGGCATTTTTGAGGCGAAGAGGTTGAGCTGAGGTGATAATACCGGCTCTCAGCGCTGACCGCTGACCACTGGCCTCTGACCACCGCTCGCTGCTAGACTCACGACGAGGTGAAGTTTATGAGATTTAAGAGGGCCGGGTTTGGCTTAATAATAGCCGCGCTTGTTATGGCATCGAGCGGGGGTCGCGCGGCTTTGTCGGATTCGGGGCTTTCGGCCGAGCGCATCTCTCGCCACGTCGCGTTTCTGGCGTCGGAAAAATTGCAGGGCCGCCGCGCGGGCACGCCCGGCGCAGACGAAGCCGCACGCTACATCGCGGACCAGTTTCGCAGCTACGGGCTTAAACCCGCTTCAGCGTCGAGCTACCTTCAATCTTTCGCATTCGTCGCGGGGGTGCGGCTGGGCCGGGAAAACAGTTTTCGCGTAAAGAGCGCGAAGGGTGACCGCGCGCTCAAGATCGAGCAGGACTACATGCCGCTCGCCTTCTCTTCGCCGGTCGCCGCCGCCGGAGAGCTTGTCCACGCGGGCTACGGCATCTCCGCGCCTGAGCTTCAATACGACAGCTATTCCGGCGTGGACGTATCGGGCAAAGTTGTGTTGATAGAGCGCGGCAGTCCCGACGGCGATAACCCGCACGGTCGCTTCGCCGAACACACCGCGCCCGGTCTTGAGATACAGCGAAAGACGCTCAAGGCGCGCGAGAAAGGCGCTCGCGGCGTGATCTTTATAAGCAGCGAGCCGGATTTCGCAACCGACCGCCTCTCGCGGTTGCAGCACGACCTGAACTTTCTCGACGCGGGGCTTCCGGCCGTCGTCATAAGCAGCAAGGTCGCCGCTTCGCTTCTGGCCGAATCCGGCCAGGCTTATAAGAAAGACGAGACGTTTGCCCTGCCCGGCCTCGCCGTAGAGTTCAAAGCAGACGTTGAGAAGCTGGAAGGCAAGGGCGCAAACGTCGTGGCGCTTTTACAGGGAAGCGATCCACGGCTCGCAAATGAATATGTGGTCGTCGGCGCGCATTACGATCACCTCGGTCTCGGCGGCCCTGAATCGCTCGCGGCAAACCCTTCCGGTTCCATACATCACGGCGCTGACGATAACGCATCGGGCACAGCCGCGCTGCTTGAGATGGCGCGAACGCTGGCGGGCCAGAAAGAGAGGCCGCGACGCAGCCTTGTCTTTGTCGCCTTCGCGGCCGAAGAGATGGGATTGCTCGGCTCCGCCGCTTACACAAAGAACCCTGTCGTGCCGCTCGCATCAACCGTCGCCATGCTAAACATGGATATGGTAGGCCGGCTGCGCAACGACTCGCTTTTCGTAGGCGGCGTCGGAACCTCGCCCGCCTGGCAAGCTCTGCTCAACAGATTGAACGCGGCTTCGGGGGCCGCCACACGGTTCACGCTCGCGACGGGCCAGGACGGCTTCGGCCCAAGCGACCACCAGTCTTTTTACGTGCGCGATATACCGGTTCTTTTCTTCTTCACAGGGACTCACTCGGATTATCACAAACCTTCGGACACTGCCGACAAGGTCAACGCGGAAGGCATCGAAAAAGTAGCCGGGCTTGTCCGCGATATAGCGGTCGCGGTGGCGAATGAGCCTGAGCGAATCGCGTTCAACAAGGTGAAGACGGAGACTCGTCCTACGGGTCGCGGGTTTCGCGTCTATCTCGGCACAGTCCCCAACTACTCGGATCAAAGCGACGGCATGAAGCTGGACGGCGTGAGGCCGGAATCGCCCGCCGAGCGCGCAGGGCTCAAGGCGGGCGACATCATTGTGAAGCTTGGCAAATGGCCTATCAAGAACGTCTACGATTATACATACGCGCTCGGCGAGCTACGGCCCGACGAAGAGATCGACGTTGTGATACGCCGCGACGGGCGAGATATGACTTTGAAGCTCACCCCGGCCAAGCGACAATAATCGGGGCTTTAAACCCTGCGATACGAGGACAAACATGCTTTTGAACGGTAAGAAAGGGATCGTTTTTGGGGTGGCGAACAAGCGCAGCCTGGCGTGGGCGATTGCTCGCCGCGCCGGTGAAGAAGGCGCGCAGATCGCGCTCACTTACCAGGGCGAGCGGCTCGAAGAGAATGCTCGCGAGCTGTCGGCCGCGCTCACAAACCCGCTCGTCCTCCCGTGCGATGTCACAAAGGACGAAGATATTGCCGCCGTATTCGCTCGCATCAAAGAAGAGTTCGGCGGGCTCGATTTCGTGGTTCACGGCGTAGCGTTCGCGCTCAAAGAGGAGCTTGAAGGCGAGTATCTGAAGACATCGCGCGAAGGCTATCGCATAGCGCAGGACATAAGCGTCTACTCGCTGACGGCTATAGCCAGAGAGGCCGCGCCGTTGATAGAGGGCCGCAACGGCAGCATACTCACACTCACATACCTGGGCGGCGAGCAGGTTATCCCCGGCTACAACGTGATGGGCGTGGCAAAGGCCGCGCTCGACATGAGCGTGCGTTATCTGGCTTCTGATCTCGGCCCGCGCGGCATACGCGTCAACGGGCTTTCGGCAGGCCCGATCAAGACCCTCGCGTCCGCCGGTATCACGGGGTTCTCAAAGATACTCGATCATATGAGAAACCGCGCTCCGCTCAGGCGAAACGTGGATCAAGCGGAAGTCGCCGACGCGGCTCTGTTTCTGCTCTCGGACCTTGCGCGCGGCGTTACAGGCGAAATACTCCACGTAGACAGCGGCTATCACATCATGGGGATGTAATAAGCCTTCAGGGCCGGGCGTTCCCCGTTTGAACCACAACCGCGACACGAACGCCCGGCCCGCTAACTTCTATGCTCAATCCTTCTATGCAGAGACGAAAATTCCTACACCTGTTCCTTGTCGCGCTCGCTCTCTTATCTTCGACAAACCCTGCGCTCGCGCAAGCTCGCGCAAGCAATCAGCAACCGAGAGTAGTGATGGTCAGCCTAGACGGCCTTGCTTATCACATCTGGCGCGACGACCCTGTAGCGAGCGAGCTGCGGTCGCTGCGACGAATAGCCAGTCAGGGCACGGTCGCGCGCGGCATGGTTCAAGCCTTCCCGACCATCACGCCCGCGGGCCACGCATCGCTCTACACAGGCGCATACGGCAACGTGAGCGGCGTTGTCACATCCTCAAACCCTCTGCTTCCCAGAAGCGAGCACACTGCTTTCGAGCGAATGAGTGGGTACGATTCCCGGTTGCTTCAGGCAGAGCCGTTGTGGGTCACGGCGGCGCGGCAAGGAATACCGACAGTCGCGCATCATTCGACACAGAACTATCCCTTCATACCCTTTATCACCGCCCCTGACGCAACCACGCCGCCGGTGCTCGTAAGCGGGTACGGTCCTGCGAAGCTCGCCGATCACATGGTTGTGCGCAAAGCGGACACGACTGCCGAAGAGGCCTCGGAGTGGAGCCCGCGCCTTCCGGCTTCGGCGCTTCCCGTCCGCGCTTTTCGCTGGACCAAGGATCAGGTCACTTTTCACGGCGCGATTGTTGCCGAACGCGGCGCGGCGCGAGGCTACACGGCGATGTACGTCGCGGCCGACACCAGGGGAGCGCGCGTTCGAGTGGCGGCGGTTCCGACTGAAACAGTCGGACCGCGAGGCCGTAAGCTCGCCCGGTACTTCAGCGAACCGCTGAGGCTCAGGGTGGGCGAAAAGAGAGTGCCCACGGTCGCTTATTTCCGGCTCTTCGAGCTTGAGCGCGACGGCAGCCAGTTCATGCTCTTCCAGCCCGCCGTCTACGAACTCGGACTTTACGAAGGGCCAAAGGCTGCAAGCGATGCGCCCGAAAAGATGGTCGATGAAGCCGGGACGGTTTACGGCTGGCAGGCTCCAAGCAATTCGCTCGAAAAGATGCTCGGCGAAGCCGGTGGTTTTTTAGGCAACGGCCCGTCTTATCTTTACCGCGACGGGCTGCTGGGAAAGCAGCTCAACGCGGGCGGCGACGGCACGGCAGAGCGCCGCTACCTGGAAGGCATAGAGCTTGTCATCAGGCAATATAACAACCTGAGCGCCTGGGTAGTGAAACGTTACAACCCCCGGCTGCTGATCGATTATTCGCCTTACCCGGACGAGATGGAGCACGCGCTGTACGGCCTTGCGAGGCCGGATGTGACAGGGGTTGATCGAGCAATAGCGCGACAGGTAAACAGTTTCCGCCGCTGGGGCTATGCAATAGTCGATACGCGGGTCGCGTTGCTCGACTCTGTTGCGGGCCCGCGAGGCCATATAGTTTTCACAAGCGATCATGGGATGTCGCCCGCATTCAAGGACGTAAGGGTGAACGTGGCGCTCAAACAGGCGGGGCTGCTCGCGCTCGATGACAAAGGTCAGATAGACCCTCAGCGAACCGAGGCGATTCACCTTAAATATTGCGTCCTTGTGAACACAAAAGACTGGCGCGGCGGCATCGTCCCGCTCGAAGACCGCAAGAAGGTGGTTGATAAGATAGAGCGCGCGCTCGCACAGGTGCGCGACCCGCAAACGAACCGGCAAGTCTTCACAGGGTTCTTCAGACCCGAAGAGCACGGCGACAGGCTCGGCATAGGAGGTCCGGCGGGAGGCGACCTCTACTTCGACCTGGCGCCGGGGTATAAAACGTCGGATGCGACGGCGGGCGAGGTTATAGCGCCCGCGCGCGAGATGTCGGGCGAGCACGGCTACCTTTCGACGCGGCCAGAAATGCTCGCAAGCTTTATCGCGCGCGGGCCCGGAATCAAGCGCGGTACAATCGCGACCGTGCGCTCGATTGACGTTGCCGCCTTTGTCTCAAATCTTTTGGGGATAAACCCGCCCGCCCAAAGCCGAGGGAGGTCGCCGTTGAGGTAATCTGAAGAGTAAGGCTAGATTCACACGACAGCCGCTCACTCTCTCTATCACTCGTAATGAGTCCACATTCGCAGGACTTTCACTACTTTTTCATCTTCATAAACCTGATAAACAAGGCGATGCTGGATATTGATCCTACGCGAATATGCTCCTGAAAGATCACCGACTAGCTTTTCATATGGGGGTGGAACCTGAAAAGGATTCTCGCTTATGATATTTAACAACTCTTCGGCTTTCCTTCGCAACCTGGCGGCAGTCAATCTCTTTGCATCTTTCTCAGCTTGCTTCGTGTAGATTAACTGCCAACTCACCAATTCAACTCCTTAGAGCATTCCTCAACCGACGTTGCTAGACCCTCTCGGATCGACTCGCGCATACCTGGGATGGAGAGCAAGTACAAGGTCTCCTGAATGGCGCGCCAGTCCTCCTCTGAAATGAGGACCGCTCTAGACGAATTGCCTATGATCTGGATTGGCTCATGGGAAGCAGCGGCTTCTTCCAAAAGTTGTTGCATAGCGTCTTGTGCTTCCTCAGAAGTGATAGTTTTCATGGCTAACTCTCTTTATGCAAATATACGATATTTTGAGGCGAAAGTAACGGGCACGAATTGCAAAAGATGATCGGTTCCAGGCTTTATACCTCTCTTGCTGTGGGCGACCAGATGTATTTGTGAAGCTGCAACTGGAACCTGGCTCTCAAGCGGTCTTCGAGCATCCAGCCGACTGCGAGCGCGGGCTCTAATTTACCGAACGCGGTAGAGATCAAAAGGTGCGCGCGGTCTTCGAGTCTGTGCTCGCGAATCGTATCGCGCGCCCACTCGTAATCGTTGCGGTCTGCGAGCACGAATTTCACTTCATCTGTCGAGCGAAGGTGCTCAAGGTTAGACCACAGATTCTTTTCGCACTCATTCGACGCGGGGCATTTCAAATCCATAATGCGAATCACCCTCGCGTCGAGCTTCGATATGTCGCGGTGCCCCCCGGTTTCGATCAGCACCCGCCGCCCGCTATCTACGAGCCGCGTCGCAAGCTCGTATATGTCAGGCTGCAACAGCGGCTCGCCGCCCGTCAGCTCGACCAGACCGCAATCGTACTTCTCGACCTCGCTCATTATCTCGTCAACCGTCATCCGAACGCCGCCCGTAAAGGTGAACTCCGAGTCGCACCAGCTACAGCGCAGGTCACACCCCGTCGACCTGACAAAGACGCAGGGTAGCCCGGCAAAGCTAGATTCGCCTTGAATGCTTTGATAAATCTCGGTGATCCTCATGCGTTTTATCAGCCAAAGTAGTCGCAGCGAGCGGTGCAGGTCTCGCGGATGGTGACGCGGTAAAGCAGGGGCAGGCTATCTTTCAGCCTCTCCCACACCCACCGCGCGATATTTTCGCTCGTCGCGTTTTCAAGCCCTTCGATCTCATTCAGGTAGTAGTGATCGAGCCGCTTGCGCAGGGGCTCGAACGCCTCCGCGATCTCCGCGTAATCGATCAGCCAGCCCGTCTCAGGATCGACCTCCCCGCGCACCGCAACTTCACAACGAAACGAGTGACCGTGCAACCGTGCGCACTTGTGATCTTCAGGCACGCGCGGCAAGCGATGAGCCGATTCAAAGCTGAACTCCTTTACAAGCTCGACCATCATAAGCAGTAAATATTAGCTGTCACCCAAAACTATCCGCAAACCTGATACTGAGCTAATAAACGTTGAAGGCCCAAACAATTTACAGTTATAACTGTCTGTCACCTACTGGAGCAATGAAAGAGCGAGACACACACTTCATGAGCCGGGCGCTCAAGCTCGCGCGCAAAGCGGCGGGGCGGCCTTCGAGCGAGCCCCTGGCCGGCGCGGTGGTGGTGTCGAGCGGGCGGATTGTCGGGCGCGGTTTCGCAGGCTCCCGCAAGCAGAACTCGGCCGACGACGCTTCGGCCGTCTCCATCGCGATAGCCGACGCGGGCCCGCTTGCGCGCGGCGCGACCCTTTACACAAACATCTCGCCCGGCGCGGACTGCCGGGACCGCGCAGCCTGCGTGGCGCGGTTGATAGCCGCGCGCCCGCGCCGCGTGGTCCTCGGCATCATTGACGACGCGGGTGTGACGGATGAGTTGAAACGGTCGGGGGTCGAAGTGACAACCGGCGTCTCCGAACAAGAGTGCCTGGAAGTAAACGAAATCTATTTCAAGTATGCGCGCACGGGGCTCCCGTTTGTGACCGTGAAATTCGCGCAGTCGCTCGACGGGCGCATAGCGACGGGCGCGGGCAATTCTCAGTGGATAAGCGGGCAGGCCTCGCTTCGATTAGCGCACCAGCTTCGACGCGAGCACGACGCGATAATGGTAGGTATAGGCACAGTGCTTGCCGATGACCCGAAGCTCACCGTCAGGCTTGTAAACGGGCGCGACCCGTTGCGCATAGTCGTAGACAGCCGCCTGCGCATCCCTCTAACAGCCCGCGTGCTTGCGGGCGACGCCGCAAGCCACACCCTCGTCGCCACAACAGAACTGGCCGACCCCGCGCGCATCCGTAACCTGGAAAAGCTGGGAGCGCGCGTCCTGGTCGTGCCTTCGGTCGCAGGGGGGACGGGGCTTCGCCTCCCGGACCTGCTCGCATCACTTGGCCAGGCGCGTGTGGCATCGATCCTGGTCGAAGGCGGGGGCGGTATCATCACATCGCTTCTGGGCGCGCGTCACGTTGACCGGCTGGTCATCGCTATCGCCCCGAAGATCATCGGGCGCGGCGTCGAAGCCGTGGGCGATCTCGGAGTGGTCACACTGAGCGAGGCGCTCACCTTCTCATCATTCAAGACGCGCCGTCTGGGACCCGACATCATCTTTGACGGAAGGTTATAAACAGAAGTATGCGCAAGATCGACGATAACGACCAGCGGGCCGAGCGGAGCAGTTCGGCCATTAGCCCTGACTCGTCAGCGCTGTCGTTATGGTTTACCGCGCCACGCGAGATAGAGTTTCGGCCGTCAACTGTGCGCGCCCCGCGAGAGGGCGAGGTTCGAATTCGCGCCCGCTATTCGGGCATAAGTAGCGGCACAGAGATGCTCGTCTATAGAGGTCTTGTGCCCGCTCACATACCGCTCGACCGAACAATCCCGACCTTTGAAGGCAGCTTCGGTTTTCCAATAAAGTACGGCTATGCGAGCGTGGGGGAAGTGATCGAGGCCGGTCCCGCCGTTGCCGACATTCAAGCGGGGGATATGGTCTTTGCCTTCAACCCGCACGAGACAGACTACACTCTACCGGCGCAGTTTGTGATTAAGCTGCCTGCGGAGGTCGAACCGCGCGAAGGGGTCTTTTTTGCCAACATCGAGACTGCTGTCAACGCCTTGCTCGATGCCGCGCCGCGACTGGGCGAGCGGCTGGTGATCTATGGTCAAGGGGTTGTGGGGCTTTTAATCACTCAACTCGCGCGACGCGTGGGTGTGGATTGCGTAATCGCCTGTGACCCGATTGAGAAACGCCGCGCGCTTTCGCTCTCGTTTGGAGCCGACGCGGTTTTCGACCCTCGACATGAAAGCGCGGGCGCGAGGATTCTTGAGATCACGGGCGGCGCGGGCGCGGACGTCGTAATAGAAGCGAGTGGACATCCCGGCGCGCTCGATGAAGCGATCAAGGTTACGGGAGTCGAAGGGCGTATTGTCGTCGTTTCGTGGTACGGGCTAAAGCCTGTCGCGCTCGCGCTGGGCGACGAGTTTCATCGTAATCGCATCTCGATCAAAAGCTCGCAGGTCTCCAGGCTCGACCGCTCGCTCGGCCCCCTGTGGACATACGAGCGCCGCAGGCAAGTTGCGCGCTCTTATCTCGGCAGGCTTGGCTTGCGCGAGATGATCAGCGATGTTATCCCATTCAAAGATGCAATTCGCGCATACAGTCTGATAGACGAGCGGCCCGAAGAGACTCTTCAAGTGGTCCTCGATTTTGGAGGGTAGATGTTCGAGATCGGCATCAATGACGAGTTCGAGGCGGCGCACGCGCTCAAAGGCGACTTTGGCCCGGCCACGCGCCTGCACGGTCACACATACCGTGTCGAAGTGCGAGTCGAAGCCGGGCGGCTTGACTCGACAGGCACATTTTATGACCTGGGGAAACTTCGAGCGGACCTGAAGGCCGTGCTGGGTGAAATGCACTACCGTAACCTCGACGAGCTGGCCGGGCTGGCCGGTCTAAATTCCACGGTGGAAATTGTCGCACACCATATCTTCAAGCGGATGGAGCCGGAAGTGCGCAAGGCGGGAATCGCATCTCTCAAGGTCACTGTCTGGGAATCAAGCTCGGTCTTTGCATCTTACCGCGAAACTTTTTTTGATAGTGACAAGTAAGCAGTGACAGGTGACAAGATGAATGGACCCGATCAAGGTTGAGTCCGGTCTTTCTTGTCACTTGTCACCTGTCACTTGTCACTGTTTACTTGTTCCTGTTTACCTCCCCGGTCACTTGCCGAAGCACGGCCGAAACCCGCTCGCACATCGCTTCCCAGGTAGGAAGCTGCGCGGCAAGCTCAAGCGAGCGGCGAGCGAACCGCTCGCGCTTTTGTGAGTCTGTGGCAAGCTCTCGTATCGCTCCGGCTAGCGCAGCAGGGTCGGCAGCGCGGACGACAATGGCGTTCCCGCCCGCTTCGACTATCTCTAGCGCAGGCCCAGAATCGGTGGCGATTATCGGCAGCCCCGCGCGCATCGCTTCGGCGTAGACTATGCCAAAGCCCTCATATAATGACGGCATCACAAACAGGTCTGCGCGGGCGTAGAACCGTGACAGCCTGCTGTCTGAGACTCGCCCGTGAAAAGTGATCTTATCTTCAACTCCGACTCGCTTCGATTCACGCAGCAGATCGCGGTAGTAATCATTTTCGTATTCGAGGCTTCCGACCACGTCGATCTTCAGATCAACGTCTTTTAAGAGCGACAGCGCGGCTACCAGATAATCGAGCCCTTTGCGTCTCATGCAATTGCCGACGAAGAGCAAGCGCAAGGGATCGCGGCTCGAATCCCGCGCGGTCTTTTCCATGACAGGCGCGGTCGCTTCTAGCGAATCGCAACCGGGCGGGGCGATTGTCACATGGATTTGACTGCCGATAAATCGCTCGACACGGTCACGCATGAACCGGCTCACAGTTATTATCGAATCAACAGATGAGAGAGCGTGACGCTCGACGGCTCCCGCCAGGAACCGGCCAGCGGTGTTTTTTATCTCTACCGATCTGAGCTGGTGGACGATCATGACAACAGGCGGCCGGCGTTTGCGGGTGAGTCGACAAAAGAGGGCAAACAGAAAAAGGGTCGTGTGCGCCCACGAATCGGTTATAACCAGATCGTAACGGCGAGCGAGCAGTTGCGTAGAAAGATAAGGCCCCGCGACCAACCCCGCAATCGCTCCCGCGAGGTAAGAAAGATCGGGGAGGCTTGCTACATCGACTCGCACGCCCAGCGAAGCGAGGTGATCGACAACGCGCCTGTCATAGATCGAGCCGCCCGTCAGCCGGTCAAGACGACCCGGCACGATAAACAGGCAGCTACAACCGGATTGCGACACTGTCTCCGCCTTATCATTCGAGTACCGCTTTAGACGCATCATCATTTTACAGCGCTTCGAGAGCTATTCTGACCGCCGTCGGATTCAAAGAGGATTTGTAGACGATCACATTCGGAGGAAGACCGCTCGCCTCGTCGCGGCTGCCGCGAAGCTCATCGGTCACCGCGAGCAGGTAATCTTTGAAACCCGCGCGCTCAAAATCTTTCACGCGCTCGTCGAGATAGCGCGGGGTCCAGAAGCCGAGCGCCTCAAGATAGAACTTCCGACCGTCGGGCCGCTCAATCACAAAATCGGGAACGAAGGCAGATTCGCCAAGGTCTATGACTTGACGGTTCGGCTCAAGCCTCCAATCAGCTGCGCCCTTCGCCCAAGCGGTCGTGAATCTCTCTTCAATCGCGGGCCTGTAAGAGACATCGTCAAGGTAATGCGAGCGCAGCCGCCGCTGATCGCTCGTCATCTCGAACCACGCGCGCGCGTCTCCCTTCAAGGCTATCTCGGCCTTCAAGCTCCACCCCGAACAGAGCAAAAGCGCGGGCAGAAAGACCGCCATCTGTATGCCGTACTTTTGCGATTGGTGAAAGATCGAAACGGGCCCGTCGAGCTTTATTGTGTAACCGCTCGCGGGGTTGCCGTGGATCGTGTGTATCAAGCGATATGCCTTGATGGCGTCGAACAACCGGCGGTACTGGGCCGCTTCCTGCGGCTCGACGCGCAGGCGCATACCGAGGCAGCGGTAAAGGAGCGCCTGCGCCTGCGCCACGTTGTAGCGGTCGATAAGCGCGCGAGCCGTCATCTCGTCGAACTCCACGAGCACCTGGTTATTCCAGAGGTCCGAGTAGAGATTGCCTGTCACATCCTCAGGCGCGCAACCAAGCTCGGCGGCGGCTTCCGCTATCACCTGCGCGCGGGCCTCTTCCTGAGCAACCAGAGGGTGGCGCGACCGCGCTTTTAAGAAGACCGCGCGGCGTATCTCTTCCGGGGGCACGGGGCTCGCCGTCTCGAACCGGCATTCGTCCGTAAGCAACTTTATCAGCCCGCGCATCACTTTATAATTCGTGCCCGCGCCGACATACTCGCCAAGCGCGCGGTCAAGCTCTGCGCGCTTGCGACCCGTGTGCTCGCCGACGATCTTTACGAGATCGCCGCTCACCTTCAAGTACGTAGAGTTTGCCGGGTCGATGTAACGCGGCTCTACGCGATCTCCGCGAACACGATTTAGCGCAAGGTCACCTGTCAGCATAGCCTCTGCCTTATATCCTGAGCCTTGCTTCCTGAAACGCCTCGGTCGCCCCTCTACGCTTGCTTATGTGCTCTTCCGTCGTGCCTGCCGAGATGACTTCGTAGAGGACGGCTTCCTTGTCGGGCTGCTTGCGCAGTATGCGGCCGAGCCGCTGTATGTGCTCGCGCGACGAGCCCGACCCCGACAAGATGACCGCGATTGAAGCCGAAGGGATGTTGACGCCTTCGTTCAACACCTTTGACGTGGCAAGCGCCAGCACCTCACCGTTGTTGAAGGCTTCGAGCCACAGCCTTCGCTCCTTGATGCCTGTCTCGTGAGTGATGGCCGGTATCAGGAACCTTTCGGAGATCGTGTAGACCATCTCGTTTTCGGCTGTGAAGACGAGCGTTCTTTCCGTTTTATGGCGGGCAAGGATCTCTGCCAGCACCCGTAGCTTTGCGTCCGTGCCGAGCGCGATGCGTTTCGACTCCCTGTAAGCCATCATCGCCTTTCGCCCTTCCTCGCTGCGGGCGCTTGCGGCTATGAACGACTGCCAGCCGTCGGGCGCGCTCATATCGATGCGCTGTCGCTGTAGGAACTGGCGAAAGACGGCTCGCTCGCGCTCATACGAATCCCGCTCCTCGCCCGTCAGCTCGACGTGTATCCGCGCCACTGTATAGTCGGAGAGGTATTCACCCGCAAGGTCCTGGGCCTGCCGCTCGTAGACTATGGGGCCTATGAGATGTTCGAGCAGCGCGTCCGCGCCGTCGGCTCGCTCAGGCGTTGCCGTAAGCCCCAGCCTGAACGGGGCTATCGCCAGCTCCGCCGCGTAGCGAAAGACGCTGCCGGGCAGGTGGTGGCATTCGTCGAAAATTATCAGCCCGAACTGGTTGCCCATTCGGTCCATAAAGCGAAAGGCCGACGAGTATGTTGTTATGACTATCGCGCCTTTCTCAAAATAGCCGCCGCCGATCAAGCCTATCTCCGCTTGAAAGCTTGCCATCAGCAGGTCGTACCACTGGTTCATCAAGTCGAGGGTCGGAACGATGACGAGCGTCGAGCGCCCGGTCATCTCTATTGCCATCTGCGCAAGAAAGCTCTTGCCCGCGCCCGTAGGCAGCACGATGACCCCGCGCCTACCCTGCCGTTGCCATTCGGCGAGCGCTTCGCGCTGGTACGGGCGCGGCTCGACTTCGAGCCTCGTGCGGAAATCGAACTCGTGGTACTGGCGGGCCTCGTCCTTGTGCGGGACCTTTTGCCGTATCAGCTCCGTTATCACCTGGCGATAAGAGAGCGCGGGCGCGCGCCACCTGCGCACGCGGTCGTCCCAGCGAAAAGCCGAAGGGAGGCTCGCAGTGCGGTCAGCGCCCTCTAAGACGAGCGTGCCGGAATCGAATTGGATTAGCACTTTATCCGGGTCCATTCGGGACAGATTATAACACTCCGGGGTGCAGCAGCCCGTCAGCGGCGGTTGAGCGCGGCAAGCGCCTCGTCGATCCCCTTATCCGACCAGTGTGCCGCGTAGTTGTTCAAGCTCATGAAGGTCCGCGTGTTCATGCGGTCGATGTAAATCGTCCCGTACAGGTGGTCGATCTCGTGCTGGAGTATGCGCGCGTACCACCCTCGGGCGCGAATCACGACCGGCTCGGCTCGCTCGTTCAAGCATTTGACTTCGACCCCGCGCGCGCGCGGGACAATCGCCGTAAACCCGGAAAGGCTCAGACACCCTTCGAAAAACTCTACCGGCCCTGCGTCGATTATCGAAAGCTGCGGGTTGATAATGACATGAAATGGGATCGCCGCCCGCTCGCGCTCTTTGAGCGCTTCGTCCGGCATATCTTGCAGATACTGGGGCGGGTCTTCGATGACCGCCAGCTGGAGCGGCTCGCCTATCTGCGGCGCGGCAAGCCCGACGCCCGGAGCTTCGCGCATAGTGACTTTCATCTGCTCGATCAAATTCTGTATGGTCTTGCTGCGAATCTCTTCGGGCGACAGGTCGCGCGCGCGCTTGCGCAGCACAGGCTCACCTACTTGAACGATATTTAATTTCACAGGTGCAACCTCCCTCGATAATAATAGCACTAAGGACCGGACAGTTTGAGTTATAGAAAGAGAGGATAGATGAAATCTCTGAAAGTGCTGCTGATCACGATCATACTCGCATCCGCAGGCGGAGCGCCCGCCACCGGCGCGCAAGACCTGAGCTCGATCTTTAAAGGTACGACAGCGACATTTGTCCTTTACGATCTGAAAAACGACCGCTACCTCCGCTACAACGAGAAGCGCGCGGGCGAGCGATTCTCGCCCTTCTCTACCTTCAAAATCCCCAACTCCATCATAGGCCTGGAGTCGGGCGTTATTACGGATGAGAACTTTCAGATCGCCTGGGACCGCAAGAAATATCCGCCGGACCCGGACTGGAACCGGGAGCCTTTCGTACACTGGTCGCGCGACCACACGCTTAAAACTGCGATAAAGTATTCGGTCGTGTGGTACTACAAAGAGCTTGCGCTAAGGGTAGGCGAGACTGCGATGAAGCGATACGTCGCGCAGCTCAATTACGGAAACCAGGACGCGTCGGGCGGGCTCGACAAGTTCTGGCTAAACAGCTCGCTCAGAATATCGGCCGAAGAGCAGATAAACTTCCTCCGGGCCTTTTATACGGGCAAGCTGGGCATCTCAAGCAGGACGACCGAGATCGTAAAACGGATTACCTTGCTTGAAGAGACGCCCAGGTATCGGTTGAGCGGTAAGACGGGCGGCGGGCCGCTCCCGCACGGCTCGCTAGGCTGGTTCGTGGGGTATCTGGAACGGGACGGCAACGTCTATTTCTTCGCGACTAACATAGAAGGGCCGAACTACTTTGCGATTCGTGACAAACGCATAGAGCTTACAAGGCGCGTGCTGACAGAGCTTGGGCTTCTCGATAACGCTCAATCCAAAAAGTAAAAGGCGGGCCATAGCTCTAGCCCGCCTTCCGAGGTCTTGACCGTTTGATAAGGGGTTAGAACAGGCTGACCCTTATGCTCAGATACTTCCTTGGGTTCTGGCGGAAGTCGTACAGGAGCTTTACGAGCTCGGACGACATCTGGTTGGCGTTGTTATAGAGCTTATCGTCTTTCAAGAGCATGCCGGCGGTGCCTTCGCCTCGCTCAAGCGACTGGCTGATCGTGCGTACGCTGGTCACAGCCGCTTGCAGATCGTCGTGCAGTTTCTCGTCTTTGATCAGCTTGCCGACAGTGCCGCGACCGGCCTCGATCTCGCCGGTAATCCGGTCGAGCTTTTCTATAGCGGTATTGGCTTTCGCGATAGCGTCGTTGGCCTGCTCGTATATACGGTCGTCGTTTAAGAGTTTTCCCGCGGTCCCCTTGCCCGACCTGAGGTCGGTCGCAATGGCTTCAAGCTGGTTTGTGACGCCGCGCAGGTCGTTATAAAGCGTCGGGTCGTTTAGAAACCTGGCGATTGTGCCGTTGCCTTCCTGCACGCGCCGCAGCAGCGCCTGGCTTTCAAGCACGGTCCGGTTGAGGTTCACATAGATCGCGTCGTCGTGCAGCAGTCTCCCGATGGTGCCCTTGCCGTTCTGGATGTTGTCCATCAACTCTTTGACCTGATTGCCCACGGTGTTGAACGTGACGAGCAGGTCGTTCGCGCCGCCAAACACCGCCGCAAGGCTCGCCTGGTCTGCGCTCGGAATCTCGGCCCCGCTCGGCAGCGGGTCGCCGGCCGATGTGCCCGGCGTGATGTCGATAACGCGGTCTCCGAGGAAGCCTTGCTGGCCGAGTATCGCTTTCGAATCGCTTCGGATTCGGTCGCGAACGTCCGCGCCGTTTAGCGACAGCGTCACAAGTATAGGCTTGTCGCTCGGGCTCGCTGGTATGCCGCCGAACTCGACGCTTTCGACCTTGCCGACGCGCTTGCCCGCCAGCCGGACTTCGTCGCCGTTCTTCAGCCCTTCGGCCGCGTTCAGGCGTGTCGTGTAGACCATCGTGTCTTTGAACAGCGAAATGTCGCCCGTCACCGAGAGGATGAAGATGATCAGAATTATGATGGTGGCAACGGCAAGTATGCCGACGCGAAGCTCTGACAGTGTCGTTTTACTTCTAGACATGAGATGCTCCTGTTACGACTCGCGCAAGAAGTCTTTGATATACGGGTCGGGCGAGGAATAGAGCTCCTCGTCCGTCCCGCTAAAGATGATCTTACCATCCTTGAGCATGAGAAACCTTGTGTTTATCAGGCAGACCTGGCCGTGTTCGCGCTGGAACGCGACTTCGCCGCTCTCGTTGATCGTGGCGTAATTCGAAGAGAGCAGCTTTATATCGTCTATCCTGTGGGTCACGAATATCGAGCTCACGCCCTCAAGGTCGCGAAGCTTTATGGCCAGTTCAAGTATGGCCCTCGCGGTTATGGGATCGAGCCCGGCCGTCGGCTCGTCAAACAGCACGAATTTCGGGTTGCCGACCAGCGCCCGCGCGATGCCTACGCGGCGGCGCATGCCGCCCGACAGCTCCGACGGCATCATAAACATCGCCTGCTCAAGGTTGACGAAGCGAAGCATGCGGCGCACGGTCTCTTCGATCTCGGCTTCGGGCAGGCTCTGCTCGAAGAGGCGGTAGCCGACGTTTTCATAGACCGACAGCGAATCAAATAGCGCGCCCTCTTGAAAGACCATCCCGATCTTCTGCCGTATGGCCGGAAACTCCTTTTCGGTGTACCGGGTTATGTCTTCCCCGTCAACAAGTATCTGGCCCGCCTGCGGTCTTATCAAGCCGAGCACAAGCTTCAGTATCGTCGACTTGCCGGTCCCCGACCCGCCCATGACGATCTTGGTTTCGCCGGGGTTCACCTCAAAGCTCACGTCGTTCAAGATCACGCGCTCGTCGTAAGCCATGGTGACGTTGCGAAACTCGATTGCGCTGTTTACCACTTCGTTCATATTACGCTTCAGGACCGGAGACTAATTCCCGCTGAAAGCCAGTATCAACCTCGACAGGAAGAAGTCTGCCGCCAGTATGAGTATATCGGACAGGACGACGGCCTGCGTCGTCGAGCGCCCAACGCCCACAGTCCCGCCGTGCGTGCGCAGCCCGGCCCGGCAGCTCACTATCGCTATTATCAACCCGAACACGGCGGGCTTTATCAGCCCGCCTACGATGTCGTTATAAGTAAGCGCGTCTTTTGCGCCGCTGATATAGACGGAGCTTGCCAGGTTCATCAGCGAGCTTGCCACCACCCACCCGCCGAACGCGCCCACAATATCGGCGACGAGCGTGAGCGCGGGCGTCATCACCAGCAGCGCGAAAACGCGCGGCCAGACTAGCTTCTTGACGGGGTCGGTGCCGAGCGCGCGCATGGCGTCAACCTGCTCTGATACGACCATCGAGCCAAGCTCGGCGGCGATGGCCGAGCCCACGCGCCCGGCAAGCATTAAAGAGGCCAGCACGGGCCCCATCTCGCGCACCATGGACGTCATCACGAGCGTGCCTGTGACGCCCGTAGCTCCGAAAGTCTGAAGCGTAGAAGATGTCTGTAGCGCGAGCACGCCGCCCGTGAATATGCCCGTCAGCGCGATTATCATAAGCGAGCCGACGCCTATCGTATCCATCTGCATTATGATTTCGCGCAGGTACTGTGGCTTTGAAAAGGCGCGGCCGAACGCGCGGCCGGTCATCAGGGTAGCTTCTTGAAGTTCGTAGACGGCCTGTAAGATTGGATTCATCACTCAGTCAGTTTCTGCATCGTCGGATCTAGAAAGCTTCCTTGTTTTTGGTGATGTCACGCGCGCGTCTCAGGCCAGCCACGCTCGGAGGCTGAGTTTGTGTATGATGAAGGTTTAACAGACGACAGTCAACCGATTTTGGATTTTCGCCGGCGCGAGGCGCGTGACACCTTCCGCTCGCTGCCGATATCGGGTTGACCATCTCACCACGAAATTAATAAAAGAGGTATTTGCGCCACGACTCATCCGTGCGCCCAAGGTAACGAATGATCTGGCGATTCACGTGAAGGTTGTAAGCCTGCGGCCGCTTGATCAACCGCATGCCGAGTTCTTCGGGCAGGCGGTCGCCCTTGCGGTTGTTGCACAACCGGCAGCAGGTCACAAGGTTATCCCAAGAAGAGTCCCCGCCGCGCGAGCGCGGGTGTATGTGGTCAAGCGTCAGCTCGGTCGGCGAGAAGACGCGGCAGCAATACTGGCAGGTGTTGTGATCGCGCAACAGTATGTTCTTGCGCGAGAGGCTCTTTCGCTCAAACGGGATGTGAATGTATTCGACAAGGCGGATTACGCTGGGCATCGGCATCGAAAACCGCGCCGAGTGCAACCAATGAGACGAGCTCTCTTCGGCGTGCGCGACACCCTTCAAGATGAGCACTACCGCACGCCGCGCCGTGCAGACATTGATCGGTTCGTACGAGGCGTTGAGTACTAAAACGCGCTGATTCATCTTGAAAACAGACTATAACCGTTGTTCGCAGTTTCTGTCAAAACCTATTGAAAAGCCGGTCGCCGCCCCGCTTTTGCGGCCCGCGCGCGGTTTAGCGGCCCGTATCACCTGTCGCTATCGACAGGGACAGGCGGCGGCCCGGCCGGTATATAAGGCTTATAAACGTGGCCCGATGTCTTCTCTTTAAACTCCGCGCGAATCTGATCGCGCGCCGCCTGGTCCTCAAACAGATCGACCATAGTCGCCGCGAGCGCCTTGGCGGCGTATGTGAGCCCCTTATGCCCTATAGACATGCCGCCGCAGGCGACAACAGGCCACGCGTGCCAGGGAGCGGCTTCGGGCGCGGTCGTCACCGAGAGGTGAAGAGTCGGGACCACCCAGCTTACATCTGCCACGTCCGTCGAGCCGCCGGGCGGGTCGGGCCGCTGTTCTTCGAGCGGCTGCACCGCGCCTTTCAACCCCTTCTGCTCCACGCCCGTCTCTCGCTGTATGGCGCGGGCGAACTCCTGCTCGACCGCCGTGTACTCAATCGGGCCGAGCCATTCCAGATTCGAGTTGAGAAGCTTTGCGCCTGCGATGTTGACGAGCATCTCGTAATCGCCAGCCTGTACGGTCAGCTTCGCCTCGACGCCTGCCATAAGCCCCGCGCCTTCGGCTATCTTGCGCACGCGCTCAAGCACCTCTTCGACCCCGGCCCGTTTCGAGTCTCGCACCCAGCACCACAACTTCGCGTATTCGGGCACGACGTTGGGCACGTCGCCGCCTCTTTGTATCGCGTAATGGATTCGCACTGTCGGCTTAACGTGCTCGCGCAGCATGTTGATACCGTGTGTGAAAAGCTCCAGGCCGTCTGCGGCGCTGCGCCCGTTCCATGGGTCGAAGGCGGCGTGTGCGGCTTTGCCTTTGAACTCGACCGCAAAATCTACTATGGCCTGTGTGCTCTGGGTGTCTGCGCGAATCTCGTCGCTCGGATGCCAGGCGAGGCATACGTCGAGGTCGTTAAAGAGCCCGTCGCGAGCCATGTAGACTTTGCCGCCGACAGACTCTTCGGCGGGGGTGCCGTAAAATCTTATGGTCCCTTTGAGCTTGCCTGCGGCTATCAACTCTTTGATCGCGACGGCCGCGCCGAGGCTCGCCGCGCCGAACAGGTTATGGCCGCAGCCGTGGCCGGGCTCGCCCGCCTTGACCGACTCTTTCGTGGGCTGGGCTTTCTGTGACAGCCCCGGCAGCGCGTCGTATTCGCCGAGTATGCCTATTATGGGTTTGCCTTCCCCGTAGCTTGCGACGAAGGCCGTCGGCATCCCCGCGACCCCGCGCTCGACTTTAAAGCCCTGCTTCTCGGCGTAATCCGCAAGCACGCGTGCAGACCTGGTCTCGCGCAGAGCGGTCTCGGCAAACGACCATATCTGATCGCTAAGGGCGACAAGCTCGGCCCTGTGCTTTTCGATTGAAGCCGAAGTCTCCTGTTTCTTCTTAACATCGGCTGCTTTACACAAAGCCGGGCAAATCAGCAAGACCGATAAACAGATAGATAAACCAGCGGCGCGCAGTTTCATAGCTTCTCCATTCTACCCCTTCGGGGAAAGTGACAAGTGACAAGTGACGAGTGACAAGAAATAGGAGATGACCAAGGCTCAGCCGGGTCTTTCTTGTCACTCGTCACTCGTCACTGTTTACTGTCTTTCTTCTGGTGCTCGGCGCAGGGACACAACTCGCGCAGTCGCTCCCAGGTGTATATTCCGTCGTCGTGCCGGTCGCTGAAGATAAACTTGACACCGTAGCGGCCCACGAGTTCGGCGTTTATAACGGTCAGGTCTTCGGAGATAGTCCGAGGGTCGAGAATCCTCATGCCGGTCACTTCGTTTACGCAACGCGCGCAACTGCACTCGGCTCGCAGGTACTTTACGGGGTAGACGCTCACGTGCCCGTCGTTCCATTGAACGGTTATCTCGTCTGTGCCTGTCTTATTTATCTCAACCGGAATGGGTTCGGTCATGACTTAATCCAGAATCGGTCTTACTTGTGCTTCCACCGGGGCGGTCGCTTCTCCATAAACGCTTCGACGCCCTCCTGCGGGTCCTTGTGCGACATCAATTGATTCAGGTAAACATCCTCGGCTCGCTTGAGCGCTTCATCGAACGATAGCCCCGAAGCCTGAGTCATAGCTCGGCGGCTCTTTTCGAGCGCGGGCACGCTCAACCCTCTAAGCACTGCAAGCACCTCGGCCGCTTTCGATTCGACCTCGGAGTCAGGGACTACGTGATTGACGAGCCCGTGGCGGAGCGCGGTCTCTGCGGTCAGCAGCTCGCCCGTAAAGATCATCTCGCGCGCCTTCTTCTCGCCGATGATGCGCGGCAACAGCACGGCCGCCGCGGGCGGAAAGACCCCAAGCTTTATCTCAGGCTGCCCGAACCTTGCCGACTGCGCGGCTATGACGATGTCACAGAAGGCCACAAGCTCGCACCCGCCGCCGAGCGCCGCGCCTGAAACGAGCGCGACGACGGGCTTTGAGACCTGATTCAGCGTGCGAAAGATCGAATGAAAAGCCGCGAGCATCTGGTAGACCGTCTCAGGCTTGTGCTCTTCAATCGAGACGCCCGCCGAAAACACCCTCGTCGCGGGCGAAGCGGCAAACACAATCGCGCACAGGTCGTGCTGCGCGCCGAGCCGGGTCACCGCGTCGTTGATCTCTCCCATCATCGAGATCGTAAATACGTTGAGCGGCGGGCGGGCGAATGTAATCCGCGCCACGCGGTCCGTAACGTTCAACTGTATATCTTTGTAGAGGCTAGTCATCTTTGGTGTGTCGCTAAATCTTCGCCATCATCTCCGCTTCAATCTGACCGGCGGTCGTTTTAGAGGCTTCGATCATCTCCGTCATCAGGCGGCGCAGGCGACGGGCTTCCTGGGCGTCTTCGAGCATCTCAAGGTTGACGCCCACGTTGTAGAATGCGCCGCGCACCGCCAGGCTGGCAAGCTGCGCGCCTACGGCTATGTCGGAAAAAGCGTTCTGGTTTCCAATCTTTGCCAGCTCCGCGAGCAGCCCCAGGACCTCGTCGGCGAGCTCGGCGGTCTCAAGCGGCGTGTAAACGGCTGCACGCCCGGCGCTGCGGACCGCGTCTTTTCGCGCCGCCTGCTCGTCGGGGGTATCCTTCGGCAGGCGGTAAGCCGCAAGCACTGCTTCAAAGCTCTCGGCGTCTTTTGAAACGAGTTCTTTCAGCCGCGCGGCAAGACGCTCAAGCTCGGTTCTTATCTCCTTCAGCCTCGGCTCTACGTCCACATACTTTTTCTTGCCGATAGAGATGTTGCACATCATCTGGCCAAGCGAGGCCGCAAGCTCTGCCACGTGCGCGGCTACGGAGCCGCCGCCCGGTGTGGGAGTGCCAGCCGCCACAAGCTCTGAAAAGTTCCCCAGCGAATCCTTTACTCCGCTCATTGATTGGCGTCCTCCGTGGCGGCGGCGAGGCGGTGTTCGAGTATCTGGGCTTCGCTAAAGTTTTCGAGCCTCAGATAAAAATCGGCGACCGCGTTGAGCGCGCCCTGCGGGACAAGGCCGACAATTTCGGACCCGATCACGGAAACACCGTAGCGTTCGGCCTCACGCTTTATCATCTCAAAAGCGCGAAACAGCGGCGTGCCTTCATAGTTGACCATGTTCATCGAAACCTGCACGATGCCGCGATCTTTCAGCTCGAACCCAAGCGCCTTAACATACCGCAGCCCGCCCGTCTGGTGACGCACGGCGCGGGCAATCTTGTTGGCGATCTCTATGTCCGACGTTGCGAGGTTGACGTTATAAGCGATGAGCGGGGGCCGCGCGCCTACGGCGGTTATGCCCGCCGTCGGATGAACGCTCCGCTCGCCGAAATCCGGCATTCGCGCTTCGACGGTCGCGATCTCGTCGCGTATCTTTTCAAACTGGCCTTTGCGAACCGCCGCAAGGTTTTCGCGCTCAGGTCGCGTGGCCGCCTTCTCGTAAAGATAGACGGGTATCGAAAGCTCGCGCCACATACGCTCGCCGCACTCGCGCGCAAGCCCTATGCAATCATCCATCGTCGCGCCTGAGATAGGCACGAAAGGGATCACGTCGGTCGCGCCCATGCGCGGGTGCTCCCCTTTGTGCTTTGTCAAATCGATAAGCTCCAGGGCTCGCTTTGCCCCGGCGATGGCCGCGTCGACGACGCGTTCGGGCGGGGCGACGAATGTTACCACGGAACGGTTATGATCCGGGTCCGACTCGCGGTCTAAAAGTACCGCGCCCGGCACGCTCTTTATAGCGTCAACTATCTGATCGATGATCTCAGGCCGCCGGCCTTCGCTGAAGTTTGGTATGCACTCTACTATTTTTCGCACGCCGAAATCCTAACCTATTCATCAACGCCTTGCAAAGATAAGGACCGGGACAGTGACAAGTGACAAGTGACGAGTGACAAGAAAGTCCAGGCAGGGCTTCGATTCTTTGCTCCTTCTTGTCACTCGTCACTTGTCACTTGTCACTGCTTTTGAGAAGGAACCAGTAAAAGCCGTAACGCGCAAAGGCGAGCTGATACGGGCGGTTGGCCACTTTCGGGAACTCCGTGTTTCCTGTCATCTCGACAGGCCTGTAGCCTTCGTAGCCGGAAAGGTCAAGCTCGACAGGCTGCGGCGTGCCTGAGAGGTTGTAGACGCACAGCACCACTTCGTCTCTGTATTTGCGTATGAAGGCAAAGATCGTGCGGTTTTCGGGCTTGATAAACTCAAGCGTGCCCCTGCCAAAGATGGGGTGGCTCTTGCGGAGGTGAATCATCCGCCTCATCCAGTTCAAAAGCGAAGCGTCGTATCGCTGCTGCGCTTCGACGTTTACGGACTGGTAGCCGTAGACCGTGTCCATGATTATGGGGAAGTAGAGCTGGGCGAAGTCCGCCCTTGAAAAACCCGCGTTTCGATCAGCCGTCCATTGCATCGGCGTGCGTACCCCGTCGCGGTCGCCGAGGTAGATATTATCGCCCATGCCGATCTCGTCGCCGTAGTAGAGAAAAGGGCTGCCGGGCAGGCTGAACAGCAGCCCGTGCAGAAGCTCAATCCGGCGACGGCTGTTGTCGAGCAGGGGCGCGAGCCTCCTGCGTATCCCTACGTTCAGTCGCATGCGGCGGTCTTTGGCGTACTCCGTATAAAGATAGTCGCGCTCTTCGTCCGTCACCATCTCAAGCGTGAGCTCGTCGTGGTTGCGCAAGAACATGCCCCACTGGCAGTTTTCAGGGATGGGGGGCGTGCGCTCCAGTATCTCAACTATCGGCCGCCGGTCTTCTTGTCGGAGGGCCATAAAAAGCCTCGGCATTATCGGGAAGTGATAACCCATGTGAAACTCGTCGCCCCTGCCGAAGTATTCGACAACGTCTTCGGGCCACTGGTTCGCTTCCGCAAGAAGCAGGCGGTCCGAATAATGCTCGCTAACGTATGCGCGCAATCGCTTCAGGAACTGGTGCGTTTCGGGAAGGTTCTCGCAGTTTGTGCCCTCGCGCTCGAACAGGTAAGGCACAGCGTCAACCCTGAACCCGTCAATACCCATGTCCATCCAGAACGAGACCACGTCGAGCATCGCCTGTTGCACTTCGGGGTTGTCGTAATTGAGATCGGGTTGATGGCTAAAGAACCTGTGCCAGTAAAAAGCCTGCGCGTGGTCGTCCCAGGTCCAGTTCGAGTGCTCCGTGTCGGTAAAGATTATCCGCGCGCCGGTGTACTTCTGGTCCGTGTCGCTCCAGACGTACCAGTCGCGTTTTGGGGAATCGACCGAGCTTCGCGCTTCTTGAAACCACGGGTGCTGGTCCGATGTGTGGTTTATAACAAGGTCCGCGATTACGCGAATCCCGCGAGCGTGCGCCGCGTTTAGAAAGTCCTGGAAGTCGTCTATCGTCCCGTACTCAGGGAGCATCGTGTAATAGTCCGCGATGTCATAACCCCCGTCGCGCAGCGGCGAATCGTACATGGGCAAGAGCCAGATGCAGTTGATGCCGAGGTATTCGAGGTATTCGAGCTTCTGGATGAGCCCGCGAAAATCGCCTATCCCGTCCGCGTTCGAATCATAAAAGCCGCGAACGTATATTTCATAAAAGATCGCGTCCTTGTACCACTGGGGATCATCCTGGAGTGTGCTGAGAGCCACCATTCGGTCTGCCGTCCTTAATCGGTGATATTCGTCCTCAAGCTCACAAGCGCGCAGCCGGAGTCCAGGGAGAATAATACAACAGAAGGCTGCGAGCGACGAACACGCCCAAGCCGGTGAAAGGACGCTAGGACTCAGTCGTGCCTGAGAGCGGTGAGCGGCTCCACCCTTGATGCCCGCCGCGCGGGCACGTAACACGCCGCAGCGGCAACCGCCGCGAGCACAATCGAAACAAGGGCGAACGCCGACGGGTCGATTGCATCCACACCGAAAAGCAGGCTCTCCATCAGCCGGGTTAACGCAAGAGACGAAGCGAGCCCTGCGCTTAATCCGATTGCGATGAGCTTCATGCCCTGGCGCATTACCATCTTTAAAACGTCTGACGCCTGCGCGCCCATCGCCATGCGAATGCCGATCTCGCGCGTCCGCTGCGTCACAGAATAAGAGATGGTGCCGTAAATACCGACGGCCGACAGTATCAATGCTATGGCTGCGAAGACCCCAAGTAGCAAAGTATTAAACCGCCGTCCCGCCATAGCCATCTCGTATATCTCATCCATGCTCTTGACGTTGTAAACGGGCAAGTCTTTATCGACTGCGCGGACCTCATCACGGACCGCGCCGGCAATATCAAGAGGCCCGCCGTCGGTACGC
Source organism: uncultured Clostridia bacterium (assembly GCA_964615905.1). GTDB lineage: Bacteria > Acidobacteriota > Blastocatellia > UBA7656 > UBA7656 > DATLMR01. The sequence continues at coordinate 65,588 of CAZTUB010000002.1, read as the reverse complement.
ACAACGAAGGTCATCGTCGAGCTGAGATTCCACGGGTCTTGTGAATACGGCAGGTAGTATTCGCGTATGGATTCGGCCTCCAGACGTTCGAGCTTCACGTCCTCGACCACGCCGATTATCGAGCGCCACGGTTCTTCCGGCCCTTCGAGCTTGATACGTTTGCCGACCGCATCTTCGCCCGGCCAGTATGCAGCCGCGAGCGCGCGGCTAACCAGGATTACGGGCGGAGCCTCTGCGTTGTCCTGCTCGGAAAATGCGCGGCCTTTGAGCAAGGCTATCCCCATCGCGCGAAAGTAATCGGGCGTAACGACGGCCATCTCTTCCGATGAGGTCTTCTCCTGACGGCCTTCTATGAGAAAACTGGATGCGTTGTTCGAGCCGACGAGCGGAGGAGTGGTGGTCGCCCCTACGGCCTGAACCCCCTGCAAGGCAGATACTCGCTCGATAACTTGCCTGTAAAACTGCGCCTGCTGGTAGCTCTCCGGATATCTCGCGCCCGGAAGCGAAACCTGCATGGTCAGGACGTTTGCGGCCGTATACCCCGGGTTTACCGCCTGGACGCGCAGGAAGCTTTTTATCATCAACCCCGCGCCGATAAGCAATACAAGCGACAACGCGATTTCAGATACAACAAGCGCCGACCGTACAAGCCGCCGTTTGCGACTAAATCCTGACCTGCCCCCCTCCTTAAGAGATGAGTTGAGATCGGGCCTTGAGTACTGTAATGCCGGTATGATTCCGAAAAGGACTCCTGTCAAGATTGAAAGCAGCAAAGTGAAAAGCGAGACGTTCCAATCTATGCTTATCTCCTGCAACCGGGGGACGTCTTGCGGGCTGAGCGCGATAAGGGTGTCGGTCCCCCACAACGCAAGCAATAACCCGCAGGAGCCTCCGGCCAAAGCCAGTAAGAGGCTTTCCGATAACAACTGCTGGACAAGCCGGAAGCGACTCGCGCCGAGTGCCGAGCGTATGGCAATCTCGTTTTGCCTCTCTGCGGACCGAGCGAGCAACAGGTTGGCAACATTGGCGCAGGCGATAAGCAGCAAGAAGCCGACCGCAAACAGAAGTAACAGTAATGCCGGGCGTATATCGCCCACAAACCAGCGGTGCAGCGGGGTGACCATCGCGCCAATCTGCCTGTTGGAGTCGGGATACATCTCCGATATTCGGCTTGCCACCGCGCTCATCTCCTGTTGCGCGTGAGCGATCTCCGCCTCTGGCTTCAACCGCCCGATCACTCGCAGTTGATGAGCCCCTCGGGCATGCCAGTAACTTGCCGACGGGGCCAGCGGAGCCCAGGCATCTGTCTGCGTGGGAGCTTGCTTGATGTTAAGCAGCGGGAGCGTGAACTCGCGCGGCATCACGCCTATTATGACGCGCGGTATCGCGTTAAACTCGGCTGTGGTCCCGATGACTGTGGGGTCGCCGCCAAAGCGCCGCTGCCATAACCCGTAGCTCAAAACTACGACCTTATCTTGACCTTCGCGCCCTTCATCCGGGATAAACGTGCGACCCAGGAGCGGTTGAACGCCCAGCACATCAAACAGCGCGGGAGTCACAAGCGAGCCCTGAACACGCTCAGGCTGGCTTCCACCCGTCAGGTTCGCGCTCCACCACCTCATAGCAGCTATGCTTTCAAGACTGTTGCTCTGCTGCCAGTCAACAAAATCGGCGGGAGCTACCCAGGTCTGATCGCCCGAGGCGTTTGTCTCCGTTATCATCACGATTCTCTGTGGATCATCATAAGGCAGGGGGCGAAGCAAGACGGCGTTGACGACAGTGAAGATCGCCGTGTTTGCCCCTATGCCCAGTGCGAGCAGGATAATTACAACCGAAGCGAAGAGCGGTTTCTTGAGTAGCGTGCGTACTCCGTACTGAAGGTCTCTCAATAGATTGGTCATGGCAGTGCCTCCGTACACCGCAAATCAAATGTAATGCCAGAGATAACCGGGCTGTAAATAACAAATTAGAGGGCGGTGCGAGAGTTCAAACGTTCAATTCTGGGATTCAGAGGTGCCAAAATCAGACAGGTTTCCGGGCGCGCTCCAGGGCGCCCGGCCACACATAAATGGAGTTGGTTTGAATTGGTCTGTCGTTAAGACCGGGATTCAAGCTTATCAACGCGCTGGCTGGTTTCAATGGCGAGCCTCGCGGTTTTTTCAGCCAGGTCTCGCGTCACCTCGTTGGCCAGGATCAAAGCGCCAATCGCTTCGCGCACCTCTGTGAGGTTAGCGTCGCTGTTCGCAATCAAAGCGCGGATCGCCTCGCGCATCTCCGCGCGGTCGGTTTCGGCTTGCGAAGCCATTATCGAAACCGTCTGGTTGAGCTGGGCGATCTGCTCCGAGTTTCGCTCGCTTTGAGCGCTCACCTTTGCGTGGTGGTCGATCAAGAACTGTATTGCGCGCTCTACTTCTTCGTTTGTCATGGTCCGGCCTTTACTCGTATAGTGCCTGGTTAAACCCATTATACGCCCAATCGAGCTTTGTTCAATCTCTCAGTCACCTCTCTTATCGATCACCACCTTGCCCGACTTGACGACAGCGCGCGCGTGGTTGATTCCGAAAAGATAAGGTATCTGGCGATAGTCCGCGCAATCGTAGACGACCAGGTCGGCCTGCTTCCCGGTTTCGAGCGACCCTGCCGTGTCTCCCCTGTTCAAGCTGTAAGCCGGGTTGATCGTCGAAGCGGTTATGGCTTCGGCAGGCGTCATGCGCATCTGCGTGCAGGCTATCGAAAGCACCATCTGCATCGAAGGCGTGGGCGAGCTTCCGGGGTTGAAGTCTGTCGCGAGCGCGACACGGAGCCCTGCTTCGATCATCCTTCGAGCGGGCGCGTATCGCGATAGCCCAAGGTTAAAGACTGCGCCCGGCAACAAGACCGCCGTGACCTCGGATTGGCGAAGCGTCTCGATGCCTTCATCGTCGATCCACTCAAGATGATCTGCGCTCGCCGCCTCGATCTCTGCCGCGAGCACCCCGCAGCCGCACTGGCTCAACTGGTCCGCGTGCAGGCGGACTCCGAGACCCAGTTGTTTTGCCCGCTCAAGCACACGCCTCGACTCGTCGACGGTGAAGACGTGCGACTCGCAGAAGATGTCGCAGTACTCGGCCAGCCGCTCGCCCGCTACGCGCGGCAGCATCTCGTCTATGACAAGATCGATATAAGCCTCGCGCGAGCGCGACGGGTCGCCCGCGTTGCGGTATTCGTCGGGGATTTCGTGCGCGCCCAAAAACGTCGGCACAAGGTCCATGGCCGTTTCGCGGTTCAACCTCGCGATTACACGAAGCAGCTTCAGCTCGTCCGCGAGCGTAAGGCCATAACCGCTTTTGGCTTCGATAGTGGTCGTGCCGTGTTCGAGCATCCACCCGACGCGCTCGACCGCGAGATTAAAAAGCTCGTCTTCGCTCGCCTCGCGCGTCTTTCTTACGGTCGAGCGTATGCCGCCGCCTCGCAAAGCGATCTCCTGATAGGTCAACCCCTCGGCTCGCATCTCATACTCGTCGGCGCGGTTGCCCGCAAAGATCGGGTGCGTGTGAGCATCGACAAACCCCGGCATCACTACTCGACCGGAACAGTCGAGCCGCACGGCTGACGGGCTAGACAGCCGCTTTATCTCGTCCGTACGGCCCACGGCCGATATGCGGCCGTCGCGCGCGATCAGCGCGCCGTCTTCGATTATCCCAAGCTCGCGCATCTCTGCGCCCACGCGCGCGCGCCCAGGGCCCGCCAGCGTGACAAGCTGCGAAGCGTTTATAATCAGCAGCTCTTCGCTCATCAATTGAATTTACAACCTTTTTGGCTCTTATGTTATAGTTTGCGCCGAATGATCGCGTCACAGGCGCTCCAAAGGCAAAGCTAATGTCCGACACACTGGTAGGCACAGTCAAGGGTCCCGGCGAAAAGGCAGGCGAGTTCGTCTTTATAACAACCGACAACGAACGCAGCCGCGTGGGCGAGTTCGTCTATTACGCGGCGAGCGCGACGGGCGCGACGGGCGACGCCCGCCTGATACTCGGCCAGATAACCGAGCGCAGGTTGGTGCGAGGGCTGCCGGACAGCTTTCTTTCAGACCCGGCCACGCCGCCCACGGCAATCGCGGCGATGATCGGATTGGAAGACGAGCACGCGGAGCTTTTCGAGATAGTGGTATCGATGATCGGATATTTTGACGACGAGCTATCGGACTTCGCAAACCCGCGCCTTCCTCCCATGCCGGGGCAGCCTGTCTTTCTCGCCCCGTCAGAGATGCTTGCGCGGGTGCTTTCGCCCTGCCGAGCGGGCGAGCGCGGCGCGGCGCACATCGGCAGCCTGTTGACGCGCGAAGCGGGCGAGGTCCCGATAGTGCTTTCGATCAAGGATGTCGTATCGACGCACCTGGCGGTGCTCGCGTCAACGGGGGCCGGTAAAAGCTACACCGCTTCTGTCTTGATCGAAGAGCTTATGCGACCGGAAAACCGCGCGGCGGTCTTGATCGTAGACCCGCACGGCGAATACGACACGATTCAAGAGATCAAGCAGGCCCGGTTCAAAGAGAGCTTCTCGGCTGAAGGCTACGAGCCCGAAGTAAAGATACTCCGCCCGGAACGGGTCAAGGTGCGGTTCGACACGCTTGAGTTCGCCGACATATGCTATCTGCTCCCTGAGATCACCGAAAAGATGAGGCACGCTCTCAGCATCGCCTTTCGCAGCGTCAGGGAACAGGCCGGAAGGTACGGCCATTACACGATCCAGGATTTTATAGATGAAGTGACGAAGCAAAAGTATGACGGCGGCAAAGCCGATCAAGGCGGCGGCAACGTCAGCACGATTGAAGCTCTCGAATGGCGGTTAGACAGCCGGTTCGGACGCGGCCACTCCAAGCACCAGATATTTTCCGACCACGAGCATAATTTGCTCACAGACCTGTTTATGCCCGGCCAGTGCACTGTCCTTCAGCTTGTCGATATAGACCAGAACGAGCAGCAGGTGATCGTCGGCGCATTGCTCCGCCGCGCGATTGCCGCCCGCATGGCGACTCACAAAAACGAAGTGAGCGACCCGACGAACGAGCGCTTCCTGCCCTACCCGGTCTTTGTCCTGCTCGAAGAGTCGCACCGCTTCGCCCCCGCCGGGCAAACGGTGGTTTCGACAAACGTGCTTAAGCAGATTCTCTCCGAAGGCCGCAAATTCGGCGTAGGCATCGGGCTGATAACTCAGCGGCCCGGCAAGCTCGACTCCGACGTCCTCTCGCAATGCATGACGCAGTTCATCATGCGTATAGTCAACCCCATAGACCAGGACACGATTGCAAAGACGGTGGAAGGGGCGGGCCGCCGCATGCTTGACGAGTTGCCCGCGCTCACGAAAGGCCAGTTGATCGTGTCGGGCGTTGCGATAAACACGCCCGTGATGTGCCAGGTCCGAAGGCGGCTGACAAGACACGGCGGCGAGACAATCGACGCGCCCGAAGCATGGGCCGAGTGGCATTCGGACCACGCGCGCGCGCGCCGCGAACAAGAGTCGGCCGTGCTCGTAAAGCCTGAGCCTAAATCGGGCGGGCGCATCGGCGGATTCGAAATCTGATCTCGACGGCGTGCACTCTCCGGTCACAGGGGCCGCGTATTATCAAGGGGAGATCATCAAAAGGAGAGCCTCGACGTGGCAACCCTCACCTACAGTGAAGCGGCCCATCTGCTCAGCCGCTGTGGCTTTGGCGGCCCTCCCGAAGAGATCGACGACCTCGCCGCGCGCGGGCGGGAAGGCGCGGTCGACTATCTCATCAATTACAACCTGATAAAGAACAAACAGCTCGACGAGGTGCTTGCGCGGAGCTTTCAGCCGGGCAAGTTCTTCGCCCCCGTCGACCTTGAGCGGTGGTGGATGACGCGGATGATCCTGAGCCGCCGCCAGTTCGAGGAGAAGCTCACCCTGTTCTGGCACAACCATTTTGCGACCTCTTACACGAAGGTCTTTTACCCGTTGATGTACGTTCAGAACAAGGTCCTGCGCAAGTACGCGCTTGGCCGCTTTGACGACCTGCTGCTGAACGTATCGAAAGACGCCGCGATGCTTATCTGGCTCGACGGCATAACCAATTTCGTCGGTCGCCCGAACGAGAACTTCGCCCGCGAGATTCAAGAGCTTTTCACCATGGGCATATTCGATGTCGTGACGGGCGAGCCGAACTACACCGAAAAGGATGTCAAAGAGATTGCGCGATGCTTCACGGGCTGGCTGTTCAGGATCAAGAACGACAATATCTACAAGCCGAAGTTCCGCTTTGTGCCTCAGCTGCACGATAACGGCGCGAAACAGGTATACGGGACCACCGCAAACTTCAGCGGCGAAGACATAATCACAGTGATCTCGGCTCGCAGGGCCACCGCGCGATTCCTGGCAAAGCGGTTCTTCGAGTTCTTTGTCCACACGCTCACTGAAAGCGCCCAGGACCGGGCTATCATCGAAAAGTTCGCCGACGTTTACGTCAACAGCAATCACTCGATCAAAGAGCTTGCCCGCGCAGTCTTCGTCTCCGACGAGTTCTTCAGCCCGCGCGCGCGCAGAGCGCTGATCAAGAGCCCGCCCGAATTGATCGCGGGGGCAATACGCAGGCTCGGCGCGAGTTACGAAAGTTTTATCAACAACGAGATAGATTTTAACCTGGCGGGAAGGTCTGGCCGCATGGGGATGGAGCTTTTCAACCCGCCAGACGTGAGCGGGTGGAGGATGAATCTGGGCTGGCTCAACACCGCGAGAATGCTTGAGCGGTTCAACTTCGCGAGCTTCTTTGCGAGCAATCGACCCGGCGCGACCCCGCTGCCGGGACCATTTCTCTCAAACGCCGATCTGCGCCGTCTGACTCGCCCGACCGCCGAGGAGACTGTCGAGAACCTGCTCGTCGTGCTGGGGCCGCTCGATCTGGATGCTGACACAAAGCGCGCTCTAACCGATTACTTACAAACGGACGACGAGGGGAACCCGGCGAGCTTTGTCGTAAGCGACGAGAGCGTCGATAAGCTTGTGCGCGGTCTGCTCCACCTGATTATGTGCTCGCCTGAGTTTCAGATGAATTGAGGAGGCCGAAGGATGGCGAAAAAAGCTGATGAGATGCTGAAAAGCAGGCGAGACTTTATAAAGCAGAGCGTCGGCGCGGTTTCGGTCAGCCTCGTTATGCCCCATTTCTGGGTTGGCACGGCGAACGCTCAAGCCGCGCGCGACCCCAACCGCCGCGTGCTCGTGGTGATTCAGATGCTCGGCGGCAACGACGGGCTGAACACAGTCATACCTTACGCGGACGCGGCTTATCACGCGCTCAGGCCGACCCTCTCTTTCAAAGAGGCCGAGCTTAAAGACGCGCAGGGGCGCTCGACGATAATCTCAGACAGGTTCGGGTTCAACCCGGCAATGGGAAGCTTGAAAGAGCTATACGACGCGGGGAAGGTCGCGGTAGTTCAAGGGGTCGGATACCCGCAGCCCAACCAATCGCATTTCCTGTCGGAAGATTTCTGGCACACTGCAAACATCGTCGACGGTCGCGGTAACGGCTGGCTCGGCAAATACGCTGACGAAGCGCTCGCCGGGCACAACGGATTTCACGCGGCGGCCATCGGCGGGCAACTGCCCCGCTCTCTTTTTTCAGACCGCGTGGTGGTTCCCAACATAGCCGACTTCGAGGGATACAACTTTCAGACAGACCCCAGGTATCCGGCCAGCCGCTCGCGGAAGCTCGACCTGTTCAATCTTATTCACAGCCGCCCCTTCCCCGAAGGCTCGATTGAAGCCGCGGCGACAGGGATCGGGGCCGACGCGGTGGCCGGTGTCGCGCGCATTGCTTCGGCTTCGTCCGCTTACAGCTCTACGATAATCTACCCGGCGGGAAACCGGCTGGCCGACGCGCTCAGGATGCTCGCGCAGATAATAACCTCTGTGCCGGAAGCGAACCTGCTCTACGTGCAGATGGGCTTTTTCGACCACCACGCGGACCAGATCGGCGAATCGGGTGATAAGCTCGCCGGGTTGCATACGCCACTTCTCGGGCAGTTTTCCGACGCGGTCAAAGCGTTCTACGACGACCTGGCCGAACACCACCTGGCCGAAAACGTGTTGATCTTGCAATGGTCCGAGTTCGGGAGGCGGGCAGAAGAGAATAACTCGCGCGGGACCGATCACGGCTCGTCTTCGTCGCTGTTTCTGGTAGGCGACAAGGTGAAGGGCGGGCTTCACGGCGAGCAGCCTTCGCTCACAGACCTTGACGAAGCGGGCAACCTGAAATTTGAAGTGGACTTCCGCTCGGTCTACGCCGAAGTGCTCGAACGCTGGCTTTCGGCCGACTCCAGATCCATCCTCGGCGGGCAGTTCGAGCAGGTCGGCTTTCTCGCTTGAACGAGCATGAAGCGCGGCGGCAAGTCGGACCGCCCGCGCGTCTCAATAAGCGCACTTATAGCTGTACAGCTCGTAGTTCTTGACCCAGAGGTTCCTCTGTTTTTTATAGACGCGGTAGGTCACGCCTTCGAAGCTGCGGTCCATTGCGATGACTTCGGACCGCCCGTCTTTGTCTATGTCCAGATGATCGACCAGTATCTCCGCAAGCACGTAATCTTCAAGATCGTCGAGCGACGCTCCCGCGGGCAGGTCGGCTTCATTTATACGGTCATAGCGCGCAAGGCTCGCCGTGTAACCCGCGCCTTGCGGCTCGGCTATCAAAAAGAGCAGGTGCGCCACCTTTGTCCCTCTCTTCTTTATGAGGTAGCTGCCTATCATCTCCCACTTGCCGTTTTCGTCGAGATCGACGGCGGTGAGATTGATCGTCCGCATATTCGGAAAGAGCGAAGCGGGCACGGCCTTCTGCCGGTAGATGCGCTGGGCGATCTTCAAGACAGACTCCCTCTCTTCGGCGGTCGGCTGGCGGCGCGAGCTCTCCCGGCGTCCGAGCGAGTTGGAGTTTGTAGCGAGCCCCATCACCTTGCCGTCAATCCGCGCGGGTGTGGTCAGCTCGACGCCCGCCATCGAGCGGTTGCACTCGTTCTCTTTCCCAAGCCACTCCTTGACAATCGCGCTGCCGCTCTTGCCCCCGCCGAACAGGACAGAGTATTTCTGGCCCGCGCGGTAATACCGCCCGGCGAACCTTGCGAGCGCGGCTGGCTCTTCTTCACCCGTGGGCGGCTTGTTCAACCCGCGGCCCGCGATAATCGCTATAGGGTCAAACATCGATTCGGCCCCGTTCTTCGAGACGGCAAACAATATGACGCCGCTCTCTTGTGGCCTTGTGTCCTGTCCCGGCTTCGGCGTCTGTTTTGGTTTTGCGGTTTGTGCAGTCTTGTTTTGCGTGGTCTTGTTTTGTGTTGTCTTGCTTTGTTGCGGCTTTGACGGTTTAGATTGCGCGGCGTGGCTGACAGGCGCAGTCGCGAGCAGCAAAACGCTCAGCAAACACGGCGTAAGCAGGCGCTTGAACATTTCTTTGTCCCTCATCCCATTTCCCTTGATCTTTTCTGTTGTCTTAGAACGGCCCGAATGCTTCGCGCCGCTTGAACACTACGGGGCTGGGGCTATAATACAGGCGAAGCCCAAAAATGTTGAGGCCATACTGAAGAGGAGAGCGTTATGTCTTTTGCCAGAATGGATCAGGGACGCACGGAAGATTGGCAGGTGATTGGCAAGGCGGTCGGCCAGCGCCAGTCGAACATGCCTGCGAGGATCAGGGGGCTGCTGCTTCAGCTTGAAGAGCAGGTTGACGGCTTTCAGATAAACCAGTTGCAGCACGGGCTGCAAACCGCCACGCGCGCAGTTCGAGACGGCGCGCCCGAAGAGATCATCGTCGCCGCGCTTTGTCACGATATCGGCAAGGTGATCTCGATAGATAATCACGCGGCGATAGGCGCGGAGATACTCAAGCCTTACGTCTCTGAAGAGACTTACCAGATCATCCGCACGCACCAGGATTTTCAGGGGCGCCACTATTACCATCTGATGGGCAAAGACCCTGAGGCGCGCAACCAGTACAAGGACGAGCCGTGGTATGAGATGGCCGAAAGGTTCACGGACGAGTGGGACCAGGCGTCGTTCGACGCCAACTACGAAACGCTCCCGCTATCGTACTTCGAGCCGATGATTGAGCGGGTCTTTGCACAGTCTGTCAAAAGGACGAGCACCGCGCGGATAGCAGACCTCGCAGCCAGTTAGCCTTGCGAGTCGCCGGGACAATTGTCTGTGAAGTTATCCGCTAAAGTCTTCGCTTTTCGCCGCTGGTTCGCCGACGCGCTCGCCACGCGCTCGCCTTTGAGCACGAGGGCCAAAATCATAACGGCCCTCGTCATATTCACCGTCTCTTATGTGACAAAGACGTTGCAGGCGGTCGATCTCGCGCCCGTCATGTATACGATTCAGCAGCCGTTAGGCGGTCTTTCCGATACATACGACCTGCGCGCGGCCTCGATACTCAAAGGCGAAGGGCTGCTCGGCCCGTACAATATCCACCCTTCCCGCACGGTCTGGGTAGCTCAAGCGCCGGGCTACTCTATCTTTTTGAGCTTCGTCTACCGAATGACGGGCCGCGATTTCTTCAGAGTGCAGATGGTCCAGAACGCGGTCAACTCCGTCTCGCCAGTTCTGATCTTTCTGATCGCAGGTCTGGTTGTAAGCTGGCGAGTCGGCCAGGTCTCAGGGGTGATGGCCGCCCTCTCTCATCACTTCTCGCACATATCGAACTTCATCCTCCCCGACTCGCTTTCGGCGCTCCCGCTGCTGGCCGCGCTCTGCCTCATAACGGTTGCCGACCGTTTGCGAAGACGCGCGGCGCTCAAGCACGTCTACCTGCTATACGCAGCGGCGGGGGTGATGTTTGCGGCGGCGGCGTGGCTCCGTTCGCAGACGATGTTGATAGGCCTGTTTTTGATCCCGGCCCTTGCGCTGATCTCGACCCGGAGGTGGACCGCTTTGAAGCGGGCCACGGTTGCGGCGGTCGTCTCGATCCTGTGCATCGCGCCCGTGACGATAAAGAACTATGTTGTCTACGGCGAGTTCATCCCTATAAACATCGGCATGGGCATAGTCTTGTGGGAAGGCATCGCCGAAGCGAGCAACTACGGCTTCGGAACGGTGGCCAAAGACGAAGAGGTGGCGGCGCAGGACGCCGTCATCTACAACAACCCGCGATACGGGGGCACGTGGTCGTCGCCCGACGGGGTGATGCGCGACCGCGACCGCGTCCGCAAAAGCCTCGAGATCATCAGGAACAACCCCGCCTGGTACGCGGGGGTTATGGTCGACCGCATGCGCGAAATGTTCAAGTATTCCGCTAACGCCCCGCTCGTCTACAAACCGTCGCAGGTCAGCGGTCGCGCGCCCGCGCACCCTATCAAGAAAGGATGGGAAGACAGGGTCTCGGACGGGTATGTGCTCAGGTTCGGCGAAAGCCTGTTCTGGCTCCGCCCTCTCCTGAGGTTTTTTCAACGCGCGATGAAAGAGACGTTGCAGCCGTTTATCGTAGTGGGGATGGCGATGATGATGGCGGCGGGCCTTCGCAGGGCCTTATTCCTGCTCGCGGTCCCGATATATTACCTGCTCTTCCAATCTTTCATGCATACGGAGTTTCGCTATACGCTTCCGATGCACTACTTCATCTTTGTCTTTGCGGCTATAACCTGGACAGCGCTGGGGCGGGTCCTCTTAAACGGCGCGCGCAGGCTTCGCAGAAACCTGCGCCGTGTTCCTACCTCAGACGCGCAAGCTCCGCCTCCGAAGCTATAAAGCCGAAGGCGGGCCAGTACTTGCCCGACACCACCCGCTCGAAATACTCTCTGGCCTTCGCGCGGTCGCCGTTATAAAGATGCCAGTTGCCCATCCCGTAACCGACTGTAGCGATGTCGAGATCGGTCATCTTGTCGTTTATGATGTCTGACTCTTTCTTCAACCCTTTATAAAGCAGCAGGCGGTCGAAGTAAGATTTGTTCTCTTCCACCTTCATGTCTGGCGTTATCCGCGCAAGCACGCGCGCGGCTTCCGCGTCTTTCTTCAAGCGGCGATAAGTCATGTATAGCCAGTCGGAGACCGCTATCACGGAATCATCTTTGTCGGCCACCGCGAGGCACCGCTCGTAAGCTTCGGCGGCCCTCTTAAAGTCGCCCTTGAGATAATAAGCAAGGGCCAGGTGGTACCAGATGTCGAAGTCTTTATCGTTTAGCTCGGCGGCGCGCTTCATATCTTTGACCGCGCGGTCGAACTGCCGCGTGGAGATGTAGCGGTGGCCGCGATGGCGGTAGAGCATCGCGTTATCCGGGGCGATCTCCAGCCCTCGCGTATATGTCGATATCGCGTCGCGATAGCGCCAGACTCCGGCCTGCGCGCGTCCGAGCGCAATTATAAGATCGACATTCTTAGGATCGGCGGCGAGCTTTGCGGCGGCTTCCGCGACCTGGTTTTTCTCGTCCATCTGCGCGAAAAACTTTGTGCCGCGCCACGAAACGGCTTCCGGCTCCTGCGTTGTCTGGGCGAGCGCGGGGGCCGCGAGAATCAGCAACGACGCTAACAACGAGAGACTCTTAAGCATCGAATACCTTTCGTCAGGGTAGGAGGGGCGACCCTGCGCCCCTCTCTGTTTATTGGATTACAAGCTCGTAGCTACAGATGGTTATCTTGTCACCGGGTTTCACGGGCGCGCTCTCGTTGCTCGGTATCTCGTGGTCGCCGTTTAGCATTATGGCGTTCGCGCCGAGGCAGGTGACCGTGTACTCGTCGCCGTTTTTTGTCAGAGTGGCGTGCGTGCGACTGACTTCGAGGTCGCCTTCGAGTCTGAGGTCGACCGTCACCTGGCTTGAGCCGCGACCGATGCTTATCTCGTCCTTGAAGAACGGGCGAACGTCGGGAGGGGCGGTCTCGGCTCCCGGCATGTCTCGCCGCACGAGGACAGAAAAGACCGGCTGCAAAGGCTTGCGCGGGCGCACTATCGTCGCCTCGTCGCCGCGCTCTTCGGCTATGGTCGCCATGCCTTTCTCGGCCCCCTGCGCGGCGGCCGCCGGTTGAGGCTCTGCGCGCTTGCGCGGCTTGACCATAGTCTTTTGCGCTTCGCTGTCCCAGACGTGCTGGACTCGAAACCGTCCGGGCTCAAGACCCGGATCGACGCGCAGCTCTACCGTAAGCGTTCGCGTCTGAAACTCGTTCGATCCAGAAAGCTCTTTCGCGCGCTCCGACAGAACGTGAAAAAGCCCTCGCTCAAGCCCTTCGCGCTTCTCGCCCTGCCACTCCGCGTCGTCATCCGGGTTCATAAAGACGACGTACTCGCGCGGAATGTATGTAGGCCCGCCCGGCGGCGTGAACATCTCGCGCTGCATGGTCTGCTCGACCTCGCGCGCAATCGCAACCAGAAAATCGTCCCACTTAGAGCGGGCGCGCGGCTGGCCCTGCTCGTCTAAATCCTCTTCGCCGTCAATCCATTTTCTGAGACTCTCGAACCAATCCTGCAAGCCCATCCATTTTCTCCCAGGCAAATTTTTTATTTCAGTCCAGTTGAATAAAACTGTCGTTTACCCATCCGTTGTCAGGCGCATTGTCGGGCGGCGTGCCCTTCCAGTCAATGACCTGAACCCGCGTCCACCTGTCGCGCGATTCCAGCACGCGAACGCGCGTGCCTTCGGGTAAAGCGGTCAGCACCGCGCCGCCCGGCTGGCTGCGCAGATTGACCATAGGCGCTCGCGCTACTACGCCTTCCCTGTAGCCGGCGGTCCAGGGGATCACCGCGCGGCCTCCTCTGGCAAAGTGTGAATAGATAGAGACCGCGAGCCCTATCAGCGCCGCCACCAGAAAGAGTATAAAGACGAACTTCAGCCATTTTGACCCGATGACGGCGCGCAGGTCGTCAAAGTAGCTGCGGTCGAGATCGACAGGTTCCATCTTCTTCGTTGCACGCGCCTGCTCGCGCACGGCGACATCACCCCGCGCGCGCGCATCGGTGTGAACCTGCGGCTGCGCCCGCTGCCCCTGAGCAATATGGCCCTTGCCGTTTGGCTGAAGCTCGACATCGCCCTGCTTCTCTTTTAGATGCTGCGGCAGATCGACGACTATGCGGGCTTTTTGCAGGCGGTAGTTTTCGCGCGGCGCGCTTGCAATCGCTTGAAAATCCGGCCTCGACACGACCTTCGGCACAGTGCTCGGCTGGCTCAGCCGCGAGCGCACAACCGTAGCTTCGGGGTCGGGCAGAGCCGCTTTGCCGACGCTCGCGAAGTCCTGCCAGAACTCCTGAACGGTCTGATACCTGTCGGACGGGCGCGAGGCGGTCGCCTTCTCAAGCACGCGCAGCAGGTCGTCTCTCCACGGCTCGCCCGCGAAGCCCGGCGGAAGCTCCGTGATCGGCTGGCGCGAGAACTGACGCGGCGCGCGGCCCGTCATCACAGTGTAGATCGTCTTCGCCAGCGAATAGATGTCGGCCGACGGTGTAAGCTTCGCGTCAACGATCCCGGCAGGCGCGTCCGGGTGATGTTCGGGGGGCGCGTATACGTTCGTCCCGACGCGCGTGATCTCCGTCACCTCGTCGAGCGTCATCTTTGCCACGCCGAAATCGGCTATCTTGACGACCGAGTGGTCTTCCGTGAGCAACAGGTTGTTCGGCTTGATGTCGCGGTGTATGACCCGCTGGCTGTGAGCGTGCGAGAGCGCCTCGGCCACCTGTTGGAAATACGCGATGGTGCGTTCGAGCGTGAGAGACTGGTTGCGACACAGCGAGAGCAGATCGCCGCCTTCCATGTATTCGAGCACGAGGTAATGAAACGGTATCCCCTGAAGGTCAGCCGCCGTACCGTGCCCCATCCTTCGTATGATGTAAGGGTGGCGCACCTTGTCGAGCGCTATCGCTTCGTTTTGAAAGTTCTCGACAAGCGTCTGGTCTAGCTCGGCATCGGGCGTGCCTTGGAGCGAGGTGTTGAGCGCCTTGATTATCACAGGCTCGTCGCCGCGCGCGCGGTCGTATGCGAGAAATATCTCGGCATAGCTTCCGCGACCGAGGCAGCGGTCCACCTCGTAGCGATCATCGACTATGCTGTTTTCCAGTCTCAATTCCGGCACTCGAAACCACCTGTTCCAGCTCAGATCATTGCGCGGCGGGCGTAGCTTGCGCGGCGGGCGCGGCCTGCTTATTCCGTTCCTGCGAATACCGCTCAAGCATCTTTTGAGCCCTCAACCTGTCGCCAAGCATCTCGTAGGCGGCCGCCGCCTGGACGTACGCGTCGTAGAGATTGAACCGCAGGCTGATGGCCTGCTCGAAGCTCTGCGCCGCGTTCACATAATTCTTCTGCTCCATCTGCGTGCGGCCCAGCCAGTATCGCGCCTCGGCGTTTGCCGGGTCCACTTCGAGCAGCGCGACAAGCGTCGAAGTGGCTCGCGTATAATCGCCGCTTTCAAATGCCTCGCGCCCCGCTACGGTCTGCCCGCGAAACCCTTGATCAGGGTCTTCAGCAGGCCCTAGACCGGGGATGAAATCTGACGCGCGAAGCCCCGCGTAAAAAGCGCCGCCCATAAGCAACAACACTACGAGCGCGTATATCAGCTTGCGCAAAAAAGAGCCTTCGCTCCCTCGCGAGACCGGGCGCGAATAATCGCGCTCCGCGCGCGTCTCCCACTCACTGTTACGCCCGGCCGCCGAAGCCCGTTCCCTTTCCTGCCCGCGCCCCCCGAAATCGACCTGAATCCTGCCGCGTTCAGGCGAGCGACCTTCAGACGCACGCCCTTCAGACGCGCCGCGCCCGGCCGCCATCCGCGCCGTAGCCGCTACGCCGGCCGTTCGCTCGCCTGCGCGCCGCCCGTCTTCGAAAGAGATGACGCGGCCGAGACGCGCGCGGCCCATCTGCACAACGACGGCCGTCAGGTTGTCGTCGGCGCCGTCGGCGTGGACGAGCCGCTTCAGCTCGTCTGCGGCGCGTTGCGGGTCTTCGTTTTCTGAAAGCACACGGGCGATCTGTTCATCAGACAGATGGCGATATATGCCGTCGCTGCACAGCAGGAACCGCGCGCCTTCGCGCACGCTGATCGTTTTTATCTCGACATCGACATCGGAGTCGGTGCCGAGCGCGCGATTGATGACGTTACTGCCCGGCTCCCCGGCTGTCCGACTGGTGGCAACACCGGCCCTTATATCGTCATTGAGATCGGTGTGGTCTATGGTCTCGCTATAAAAGCGGCCGTCCTCCAGCCGGTAGACGCGGCTGTCGCCGACGTGCGCAATCGTTGCGCGGTCGCCGTCGATGTGTATGAGAGCGACCGTGGTGGCCATGGTCTTGTAAGCGTCGTCGTTTTGCGCCATCTCGAAGATGTCGCGGTTAGCGAACTGAATCGCGCGGCGCACAAGCTCCGTGGAGGATGCGGCTGAGAAGTTCGCAAGAGCTTCTTCGATAGTCTCTGCGGCGGTCTGGCTGGCGACTTCGCCCGCTCGCTGGCCGCCTACGCCGTCAAAGACCGCAAACAGCCCGCGCTCAGGGATTGCCAGGTAACGATCCTGATTGACCGGTCTTTTAGGATTCAGCCCCCGGTCGCAAACGAAACCAACCTTAAGCTCCATAGACTCTCTCTGTACAAGCAGCGTCCTTTATGCTCAGCACATTCTAGCATAAGCAGCGGTCAGCGGTCAGTGGCCTGCGGTGAGAGAAAAGCTCCGTAAGGCCCCGCTGACCGCTGGCGACTGCTTGTGTTAGGCTTATCTCGTGGTCGATTTAGGTTCAAAGATCAAACAGAAGGCAAGAGGGCTGGGCTTTGAGGTGATCGGGATAGTCGGGGTCGCCCCGCTCGCGCGAGACGACGAAGCCTTTCGCGCGTGGTGCGCCGCTGGCTTTGCCGCGGGGATGGAGTATATGACCCGCCGCCCGGAATTGAATGCTCACCCCGGACGGCTAGTGCCCGCCGCCGCTTCGATCATCACGCTTGCTGTAAATTATTACGCCGCCGCGCAAGACTTTCGCCACGAGCGCCGTTACGGCCGCGTGGCCCGTTATGCCTGGGGGCTCGATTATCACGACGTGGTAAAAGCCCGTTTGCTCAAGCTCGCGGCAGAGATCGAGGCGGCTGCGGGGCGGACGATTCACGCGCGGTGTTTCGTCGATGCCGTGCCGCTTCTTGAGCGCGCGGTCGCGGCCCGCGCGGGCCTGGGCTTTTCGGGCAAGAACACCAACCTGATACTGCCCCGTAACGGGTCGTGGTTTTTCCTCGCAGAGATACTTCTGGATTTAGAGCTGCCGGCAGAGCCTCGCGAGATAAAGGTCAGTTGCGGCACGTGCCAGCGCTGTCTGGACGCGTGCCCCACGGATGCGTTTGCCGGGCCGTTCAAGCTCGATTCGCGAAAGTGCATCTCCTACCTGACCATTGAGAACAAGGGCGCGATCCCGCGCGAGCTTCGCGCTTGCGTAGGCGAATGGATTTTCGGATGCGACATCTGCCAGGACGTTTGCCCTTTCAATCGTTTCTCATCGGAAACTCTCTGGCCTGAGCTTCACCCGGAGGCAGGCGTGGGGGCAAGGCTCGATCTGGTCGAAACGCTCTCTATCGCTACCGACGAAGAGTTCCGCGCCCGGTTCAAAGGCACGCCGCTCACGCGTCCGAAGCGGCGCGGGCTTCTTCGCAACGCCGCAGTGGTCGCCGCAAACGTTGGTTGTACGGCTGCGGTCCCCGCTCTCATCGAACGGATCGAGCGCGACCCTGAACCGCTCGTCCGCTCGCACGCGCTGTGGGCGCTGGCTCAGCTTGACGAGCGGAAAGCCATGCCTCTTATCGATAGGTCCTTAGATGACCCTGACCCGTTGGTGCGTGGCGAGGCGCGCGCGTTCCTTAGTAAGTAGTAGCTCGATGATTTCTGCTAGAACTTCGGCAAAGGGATACTATGATGAGGCCCTGAACTAATGCTGGCAGAGTAGCGGCAAACCCGGCAGGCGGCTTCATTATTGACTGACCCGACGGCGAGTCTGCATGAGATTGGATGACAGTAGTTGAAATTATAGAGCCTGAAATAAGACTGTTAACGGTCGGACCACCACTCTTCTCATTTCAATGCTGAGGCTTTCTTTATCCGGGCAACGATCTTAGTCCTTAACGCATTCACGTCTGCGCATATCAGCCGTACGTCTTCACCCAGCATATCTGCAATCTCTGCGCGCGTATAATCACGAAGAAGTAATTCCAGCAAGAGCTCTTCGCGTGGTGATAGCGGGCCCAGGTTAGCGCGCACCGTGGCCTTTCGTTCGTCGTCCTCCAAAATTCGTAGCGCATCCGGCTCTACAGCAGGTTCTACATTTTGGCGGCCCTTTTTGCTTGGCGCTTCATCAATGCTTATCATGTTTACTGTTCCCTCCTTACGCCGCCTGGCCCTCCAGATGTTGCGCATGATGGTCAACAAGTAGCCTAAGGGGCTTCTTATTTCTTGAGGGTCCTTGGTATATAGAAGGATACGGCAGAAGGTATCCTGTAGAAGGTCTTCGGCATCGTAGACATTTCCGTTACTGAGCCTCAGAGCATAGGCGATTAACCGTTCTCTAGATTCCAGATACATTCCCTCCCAAAAGGGACGATACTGGTTGCGACTATTGACAGCTTCATTCTTTGGCATTTCCTTTCCCCCGTATTACCTAAGAGTGGCGAGAATGAAAATTACAAAAGCTGTCTATGTCGGAGAGGCCTGGGGGGGGGTGGCTTCTCCACTTGCGACCTGCGCGGAAATGCCAGGAGATGATCTCTCTTCGGTTCGAGAACCGGTCGTCTCTTTTAGCCTTCGGGCTATAGCCTACATCAGAGCGTCAATGCACTCGGCGCAACTCATTCCGCTCTTTAGATACGCGAGCAAGGACGGAACTGCCCCGTGAGGTATCATAGAGACACCTTAAGCGAATGAAGAGGTAGAATCTGCATTCGAGACAATGCCAATATAATGCAGATGTGGGGCCAATTATGCCGCGCTCAAAGCGGTTGCCTTGCCGATGCTGCCTCGCAGTTTATTTTCCGGAAAAGGGAAAGCAACGGGTTGCCTTTTCAGAAGATGGCAGATGAAATATTGGCTTGTGTTCACACACTGACTAAGGGCATATTGTTTTAGATTTTGTTAAGAGATTTTGGCTTCCGCTTTTCGGAATTAACAGCGCGACGCCGACTAACAAAATTTCAGGATGTCCTCCAGTTCTCAGAAATTGATTTTCCATATTTTTGGATTGAGTTTTCATATTTTCGTTTTTGACCATTTAACGCTGGACTGAAAACGCCTCGCCGCAGGCTGTGAGGATTTAGGACCTTTGTCCGAGAGGGAGGTTAAAGGTGTCAAGATTACAGAGAACAAAGGATCAACAACTTGAGGATCGCGTATGTGAGATTTATTCGTACCTACACAGAATATATCGGCAAGGGAACTTTGAACTGGAAATGAAGTGCTATAGCTACGAATGGCCTGAATTAGAGAACAAAGCCGATTTTTATGATTACCAAGCCCCGGGCAATGAGACAAAGTTTACTGAAAATAGGATCAAATATATGGATGCCGTTGAGAATTTATATCAACTCATCCTTTTTTTAGAACGAAACGTGGAAAGCTGGGCTAACGAACATACAGTCAAAATCCTCAAGATCAAGACTCTCATTTATGAAGTGAAAGATTACTCACTCGCGGTCCCCCCCGAATTGGGACAGTTCTTCCTCAAGCAAGCCAGGGAGTTTAACGAACACGTGAAGAGGGAGGAGGTTGAGCTTTTTGCTGATGAGTTGAAGGGTGAAGTCAGCGCCCGACGACAGCAGGAAGACGCACGCGCACGAGTCATTAAAGTGCAGATTCTCGCGGCGCTCTGCGGCGTGAATCATCTATACCGTTCACACCTGCATGGAGATTATGAAGAAGCCTTGGAGATAGTTGAAAACATAGAAAATTATGTCAAGGCAGAACTACCGGATCAACATCAGAATAAGCGGGAGAGTTTCGGGGTGATTGGATTGACGCTGTATCTGAAAGGGAGGCTCTTGTCAGCCAACGGCGATTATGACAATGCCCAGAAGGCGTACGCACAGAGCAGCGATGCTTATATTGCGAGACTTGACCAGAAGAATGATTTTTACGAAAGAGGTTATATCACTAAGGAACAATATGAGGAGAAGAAGCTGGTAACCTTACGCCGGGCTGCGTTAGTCTCGGCATTGGGCGTCGGGTATTTGGCCTTCATCAATAGCCGGATCTCTAAAGCGCTGGCTGCGTTGAGAATGTCCAGGGCGGCATTAAAGCAAAACGTGGGGGCCGTCTATGGGGCTTATACAGACATTCTATTTTTCGCATGCAGGCGCGCGGAAGGAAGTTCTGAAAGAGAGACGATTGAAGACGTTATTCGAGGGATCGAAGCCTGCCGTGCCACGCTCTCGAAATTGGTACCTGACAGTCATTACCTTCACCGTGCGGGGATAGAGCTAGCGCTCGCCTTACACTACAGGGCTAAATCCAATCAAAAAGCGGGCCGAGACGCTGACAGCGCCCGGGAGGACTATACCAGGGCGATGCAACTTTTGGACTCCGCCATAAAACACTCCGAGAAGGACGAGGAAGGCCGCTACAAAAATCAGCGTTTGTTAACTGAGGCGCTTTTTATAAGAAGTTACATTCGGCGCTGCATGCCTGACAGCGCACCGGGAAAGAGACTTGCGGATCTTTCAAGATCGGAAGAAGATGCCAGAAGGTCTCTTAAAGAAGCTAAGGAAAGCTCAAGGATGCAGTGCGAAGCGTTTATAGCGCTGGGGTCCGTGCAGTACGAGCAGTCTAGATACTACAAAAGCATTAACAAGGAGGACGAATTTCATAAGCGACTGAATGCTGCTCGGCTTTCCTTTCGCGCCGCCTTAAAACGCAATGACGGAAGAAATGTGCGAATCGAAGCCGTATGTTATCTCAAGCTAACGAAACTCAGTCTTTTTGATCCCAGCGGTGTGGCACTAGCCCATGATTATTTTAATAAGTGGAAGCAGATCGAAAACCGCGTAGAACATGCCTTTTGTCATTACATGGCTCAGGAGCTGAGCGAGCGGCTTAGTGAAGGCGGGCCACTACTCGTTATCAACGCAGAATCCTCTTTGAACTACTACGAGTGGGAAGAAAAACTCATGTCGCACTTAATCAACACCATGATGATCAAGCTCTCTGAAGAGATAGGGAAAAACCAAAATAGTGCGAGTGAGTTGCGCCCCATAATTGCGGATGCTTTGATGGAGAGATTGAAATTTAAGAGAAACAAAGCGTACGAGATTATTAAAGAGCGTAACCTTGTCGAAAAGCTTCGACTGCGGAACAAGTAATCCATCCAAGTGCTCCTCAGGACCCGTATGAAAGACGTCTGCCGCCGAACGCAGTTCCTTTCCGGAAGCGTGTCGTGTCGTGTAGATCAATCCCGTTCATGACTTTCTCGCGTCTCAAAATGATTCCGGCGGCACAAGCCCTGCCTGCTTGACCCGGCATTTTATGGCCATCAAAACAGAACCTCCGGGCAAGCCCGACTGGGTTTGTCCGGAGGTTCTGTGGAGAGTATAGAAGCAGGCCGGGTGCAGGTGCGTCGTTACGCTACGAAGTCATCGCTGTTGAGGTCGTACCCGTCGAAGCCAACGATATTGTTGTCGTCAGCGCGAGCGGCCTGGTAATCGTCGATGACATCGGCATCAGTGATGTCAACGAACCGGTTATTGTCAAAGGAGATGAAGCTGGCGTTGTCAAAGCCGTAGGGATATTTTCCGTCGGGGTCTGTGAGCTTTTCTTGGTCATCATTGCTCGGGTTAAGATCGGAACGGGCGAAATCGGTAGTATCAGCGTCAAGGGGGTTGTCGTTGTCGGAACCGACGAGCTCGTTCCGGTCGCCGCCAGCAAAGTTCAGGTCATTAGCGTTAAAGACACCGTCAGAGTTGAGGCTAACATTCGCGTCATTGTTGAGGGACATATCGACCCGGTCAGAGGCTATGTCTTGGACACGAAGGTCGGCTGTTGCGAAAACATTGTTAAAGCCGCCATTGAGGGCGACTGCGTCGAAGGCTTCAGTGTTGAACGCCGAGCTGAAGATAAACATCATGGATAATGCAAATCCGGTCAAAATCGGCGTGCTGCTGTTTTTAATTATTCGGTTCATGTCTGGTGACTCCTTTTCTTGTTTGTGGTGGTTGCGCATATCGTCATCATGCGTTGATTCAGATCTTGAGTTGTTGCTGTCGTCGGAATTCACATCCGACCCGGGAGCGTCGTGGCCGTGGTCGTGGTCGTGGTGATCGGTATTCGTGTCATTGAAAAAGTCGTACATGGTTTAGTCTCCTTTTCGTTAAAGCTTAATGAATTTTCAAGTGCTAGCCTCGTTCAGGCTTCATACATAACGACTCCGGTAATATTCTTTTTAAAACCCGAAAAAAGTAAGTCCTGATACTTTCGCCGGCCCCGTCGGAACTCACTCTCGCAACGTTACAAAAGTTCAACGCCGGGGAGTCTTCAGCCTGTCTTCCCGGCGTTGAGTATTGTGTCGGCTTAACCACGAATTCCGCCGAATGCATCAGGCTGCTTTTTTCGTCGTGCCCTTCTTGCCGGGTGGGACTTGCAACCCGGACCTGTCGCTGAGCGACAAAGTCTGGTATGGCGACTTATAGTAATAATTTGCCAGCCCCAACCCTACCCCCGCTACCAGGCTACTCGCGAAGACGAAAAAAGGGATAAGTCCGCCATAGATGCTGAAAATGAATTCAGGCAATCCGACTGTCAATATGGCCCCGGCGGCAAAGAATACTTCTTCGGGGATGCGTTGATTGTTTTGGGCTTCAATGTAAGCGCCCAGGAAATCATTACTACGCTTATTACCTTTGTTAATAGATATCACGTTGCTCATCGGTTTACTCCTCCGTTCCTAAGAATTGTGTTGGCGCGTTCTTTAAGTCCGTATCCGCGGCTCCCGCTACCTGTAGGCGCGGGTTCCGCAGAACGACCCCTAACGATGAATAATCGTTCATCGCCAAACGGTGTTGACCTGAATCCCTTACAAACACCTTGCTTCCCTGAGATTTCTTTCATCTTGGGATAGCTATTTATGATGAGCGGCAAAATAAATATTTTAAAAACCGTGTGGGAGGGTCATTAACTATAGGACTTGTTTCGCACCGGTTGCAGTAGCAGATGCAAGGCGCGAGACACCTCCGAGCGACAGACCAGACGCGCAGTTTTAGTCCCCGGTCGTGAAGGCAGAAGTAAGGAGGAAAGGAACATGCAGGAAGGTGATCATAAAAGCAACCAACACTCTCTTTACTGGGTTGAAGCCTGTGAAGAGTTTATGCAACGCTTAATCGCCTATGCTCTGACACTCGCTAACGGCAGGAGTTACGATGCAGACGACCTGGTGCAGGAAACAGTTTGCCGTGCTCTGACTTACTCAGAGAATCCTGAAAATATTAAAAACACGCTTGGCTACCTCCTGCGCATGATGCGCAACATCTGGATAACCAAGTGGCGTACGGAAAACAAGGCGAATACGGAAAGCCTGGACGAGCTCCAAAGCAAAAAGGCCTTGAAAAACCACCCGACCGTTGAGCCTGACGTGTTCCGTATCCTGGAAAACCAAGAATTTACGCTTAAACTAGAAACCCTGCCCGGCCCTTTGACTACTCGTGAGAAGGAGCTTTTAGGGTTGTATCTCAAGGGCCACACATGCAAAGAGATAGCCGATATCTTGAATGAAGACGTGCGGCTTACACGCTATGACTTGAACGCGGTTAAAAGCAAAGTCCGCCAACGCATAAAAAAATTACGCAAACGGGCCAAGTATTGACGTACGCCGGCCGTTTGCATTACATATGCTCTGCCAGGAATGAAGAAAGGGAAAGGTAACTGATGAGCCTTAAAAACAACAATTGGATGATTGAAGGTCATTTGATCTTTGACTATCACCCTGATAGTCACCTTGTTGTTTCGTCGATTTGCGGCCAGCCATTTTACCGGCCAGAACAGATGCACCACTGCACCCACCATCTCGCTCACGGCCACGCGGCCCGTTGGAGGTTCGGATACAGAGCTTAAATGCCAGCGCTTTGTACCCGAATCTTTAACGGGATCGCCCTGCGCCTTAGGATAAACGAATGATACACTTATTATTTCGCTTGAGCATCCAAATTGGAGGTGTGTGATGAAAAAAGATCTTACAGATATAATAGCTGATCTGGTCTTTGAATCGGCCCCGGACTTGGCTTCTCGCTTAGAGTATCAGGCGGAAGCCCTGGACGAGGCCAAATGCAGCAACCCCGTGATAGGAAGATGGGTAGATGAAAATGATGTGAAATATCTGCTCTCAACCTTCGCCTTGAGTGACAAGGATTTCGCCGAAAGGTTTCCGGCGATGGCGAATACGCGCAGAGAGGAGCGCAAGCAAGTTATAGCCGCGATAGAAGGGCATTTAGAACATTGCAAGCATTGCTCGTTAAAACGTGGCTTTGATTCGGAGTTGGATGCCCGCATTAAAAAGGCGTGCCAACAAAACAGCGATTTTCTCCTGAAGATTCTGGGAGAAGACGAGACAGAGTCCGCAAAGGAGGGGGATCATCTAAGTATGCAGCTAGAAAAGGCGCGCCCATAAAATAACCTTGCGGATCATAGACAGGGTTTCAATGCTATGATCCGCGAATGACCCTCAGGTAAAAGGTCGTCTTAATATGGGGTCTGCTGTATGGGCAAACGGAAGGCGTCTGCCCAATTTGTCGCAGCGGTGAAATAGCGAAGGCAGAACCGGCCCTGCCTGGATGGACGATGGCCGTCGATGACCTGTTCGCGTAGCCTCAAAGGGAGGGCGATCCTCCATGCCTTATAATGCGTTTGACTCCGATTGAGAAAGGATAGAGATTATGCGATCATACCGCCACCCGGATGCCTTGTGATCCGAAGAATCTTTTGGGTGTAGGTATTGCGCCATGTCTATTTCAATCATCCTGATCGTCGCACTCACAGGTTCACCATTCTCGTTAATCAAGGAACGAAGCGAAAAATCTGCGGTCAAAGACGGCGTGGTTTATAGCGCCGAGCTGCGAGCGCCGCAGTCGGGGCCAAAAAGCGATCCGTCATTGCCACATAATCCGGCTGGCCTGGACATAGACGAGCTTGTGCAGGAAACGGGCCGAAACAGCGCCGATTTGCGCAAGCAACTGGGCGACTATACTTATCTACTCAAGAAGATAAAGCGCACGCTCAACGAGAGGGGTAAATTGATCAAGCAGGAGACGCAGGTCTTTGAGGCTTACCCTGTCAGCGGCGAGCACGTGCTTATTCAATTGAGCAAGAACGGCGTGCCAAGCTCGCGGTCACACGTGGCGGCAGAGCGAAAGCGCGCGGGCGAAAGGCTCGTCCAGGCCGAGCGCGAAAAAGAGACGCCCGACGAACCGGAGCCGGGCGATTCCTACAACTACGTCAAGGCCGGGATTCACGGGCGAGCGCAGGGCAGGTATGTTTTTCTGGCCATCGACCCCGGAACATTCCTGCGCTCCTGCGAATTCTCGTCGCCCCGTTTCGAGCGCGTGGGCGGCAGGGAGATGATCGCGCTGAGCTATCGCTTCCGCCCCGGCAACAACCTCCCACACAGGCAGGCTTACGTCTCGAAGCTCACGGGCTTTATCTGGATAGACGCGGTCGATAAAGTCCTGGTCCGGCTCGAAGGCTGGCCCGCCCCGGAATATTCGAAGGCGGGAAAGGCGCAAACCATAGCCGAGCCGCGACTCGTCTACCAGCAAGAGCGACAGCCGACAGGCGTCTGGCTTCCAAGCTTGATACGGCTGAACTCGGCGGGGGACGCGACGCTATTTGAGGGCCTGACCTGGGATGTGGTATTCGAGTTCAGCGATTACAAACGATTCAGCACAGGTGTTGAGGAGATCAAAATCCACCCCGTCAAAAAGTAATGACTCTAAGACCTGGGCGGGCCGATCTCAGTGAGGTGAGCATGCGAGTTATAAGACTGTTAATGATTGCCATAGCCCTCAGCGCGGCCGCCGTCGCCCAGACCGGCCTGAAAGCCGGTGCTCAAGACCGCCCCTCTTCCGAACCCGTAAGGGTAGATTTGCCTCTCGCGCGGTTTCGAGGAAGACCGCCTGCCGTCACAATGAAGCAAGCTTTGAGAATCGCCGAGCAGTACATAAAAAGAAACAAGATCAAGATCGAGCCTTATTACCTGAGAGAGGCAAAGCTGATCTATCCGGGCGGCGATAACGGCGTTAAAGAATCATACTGGTGGTTCTGGTGGGTGGCCCCGAATGGAGCATCCGGGGATTATGTCGAGATAGCCGTTTCGATGGACGGTAAAGCGCGGCGAGTGCCTTCTATGTAGCCCGGCGCAAACCCGGAGCGCGCGACGGCCCCTTACTGCGGGGCCGCCTGTTAGATTGAATTTACAGCCTGATTGCGAGGCGCTCCTGATACACCTGCTTCTCTGCTCGAAGCTCGCTCGTCAAACGCAACCGGAACTGCACGAGGTCGCGGAAAGCCTTAACGATGACCGCGAGGTTCGCGCCTGTGGCTTCGCCCGCCATGCGCGGCAGGTGTGTTAACGGCTCCTCTGCGATCTTGAGCCCGCGCGCGCGCGCGCCCGCCAGAAGCTCTGTGTCGATCATCGCGCCGTCCGATACTATATTGACTCTCGATAGGACGCGGCGGCGAAAGAGCTTGAAGCCGCAATCTATGTCGCGAGACAGGCGACCGAACAGCATTGTCACGACCATCTTCCAGCCAAAGGCGTTGAGCTTTCGTAAACAATTGTCACGCCGGTTGGCTCTGTAACCGCAAACTATGTCCGCTTCGTTTACGCGCTCTAACAGTTGTTTGACTTCGCGGAAGTCGAACTGTTTGTCAGCCGGAAAGAACGCGATCAGCTCTTTGGTGGCGGCGGCGAACCCGGCTTTCAACGCTCCTCCGTAACCACGGTTCGGGAAGTGCTCGACAATCCTCATCCTCGGCATGCGGCGGGCGATCTCGCGCGCCACCTCGCCCGTGCCGTCCGTGCTGCCGTCGTTGACCAGGACTATCTCGTGATCGAGCCCGAGTTGTTCGGCCACGGCCGAGACTTCATTCACAGCGCGCTCGACATTTGCCTCTTCGTTGTAAGCCGGAAGAACTATTGAAAGACTTAACATCTTGTTACCCCTTTTATTAACCCTTGTGATCTATGACCGGGACATTTGGTTGTGGAGCTTGCTCCAGCATCCGGTAAACGGTCGTATAGCGGTCAGAGAAGACCTTCTGCATGCGCGGGCTCTGATTGGCTATGTTTATAAAGTCTCTATGCTCGTTATCTGTGAAGACGTACTCGCAGCCGAACTGTTTTAGAATCACGTCCTCCATATCCAGGACTCTCCCCTGAGTCACGTCCGAGTACTTGTAGAAGAGCTGCGCGTCTTTCAACCGCATGAAGTCCGGGTCGAGCCCCACGATGTATGTGTTGTGCGTGTTGTAGAAGAAGAGCTTGGGGAAGTCGTCCCAGTCGGTATGAAAGACGGTCGAGCCGGCCGGCGTGTTATTGGCAAGCCACTCTGCGCCGCCTTTATAAGCAACGGTCGGGGGCTCGGAGGAAACGTCTTTTCGAGCCGCCCGGATCGTCGTGTATGCTCCGAACCAGAACAGGCCGCCGACTAGAACCGCCGCGACCGTGCGCGCAAAATTTCCGCCGAGCCGGGTCCATTCAAAACTCCTTAAACGATCACGCGTCGCAAAGGCGAAGAACATGACTGCCGAAGGCGGGAAGTATTCGACGAAGCGGCGTGATTTGAAGAGCAAGACGAGATACATGCTTGAGACCAGAAACCAGAACAGGCGCGGCTTGTCTTGCCTCCACTCGGCGCGGTCGGTCAACAGAATGCCGCCCAGGTAACAGAGGACCGCTACCAGGGACAGACTCACCAGCGCCCACGAGCTGAACGGATACCACTCGGTCCCGACCGACGTCTGGTACTCGGTCGCAAAGAGCTTAGGGACTATATGGTCCCAGATAAACTGGATATTTTTTGGGAAGTACGGGTTGATGACGTGGCCCGCGAGTATGCCCGCCGCGACCGCAAGGGCCATCTTGTAGTCGATCTTCTTATCCGCGATGAAATGTGTTGCCGCCCCGATTATCACGAGCGGCACCATCAGGGGAAAGGCGTTGTATGACCAGACGAAGACGAATGTCAAAAGCAGAAGCCCGCGCCAGTCTCGCTTCATCATCAAGTGAAAGGCGATCAGTTGTAGCGCGAGGCTGAGACTCTGGCCGCGCGCCATGCTCATGCGATAGAGAAACGGGCTTGATGAAGCGAACAATACGATGAGCCACAGAAGCGGGTATTCGATCTCGTACCGCCTGAGAAGGAGATAAAAGATCGCAAACGCGATTGCGGCCATCGCCACAGGCGCAACCTTGGCCGCGACCCTCAGATCGCCGAGATAAGTAAAAGGCATCTGAAAGACGTGCAGGAGCATGTGATGATCTGTGTAATGCGCTTGATCGAGGATCGTATATTTGAGCCAGGGGAAATCGATTGCCAGTCCCTGCTCTCGCATAATGTATGCGGTCTTGATGTGATAATAGCCGTCGTAGTCGATGATGTTCGGCCCGGCAAATTGGATGTAAGCCATCAAAGCGCCGGAAAAGGTCAGCGCCAGAAGCGCGTGCGCAAGCAACTCTACTCGCGCCCGCCGGAAAGGCTTCACCCTCATATCTTGAATTAGCGTGGTAGATTCGATCATTGATGGGCTCTCGTTCTCACCTGATTACATTTGTCGAGAGTCTGAGGGACGCGCGCGCCCCTCAGACTCCGGGGTCGTTATCTCTTTTTGATCTTTGAGGCTTCGAACGTGCCGTCGGCACGGGTAAAGCCAATGACTTTTACTTTTGTACCGGCGCGGACCTTCTTGCCGATACGCGTCGAGGACGTGACGAGAACCGCGCGCCCGTTGATTACCCAGGTCCCGGTTACTTGAGCAGGGATGCTCTCGACAAAGCCTTTGAAAGAGGCAGCGGTGAAGCCGCCGTTCCCGTTTGCATTCCCGTTCCCGTTGGCGTTGCCGTTTCCATTCGCGTTGCCGTTTCCATTCGCGTTGCCGTTTCCATTGGCGTTGCCGTTCCCGTTGGTATTGCCATTGCCGTTAGCATTACCGTTTCCGTTTCCGTTTCCGTTCCGGTTCCCGTTGCCGTTGCCATTTCCGTTGCCGTTATCGTCGTCGTCGTCATCATCGTCGTCGTCGCCGCCGCCGTGGCCTTTGTCCTGCGGCACAACGCTATGATTGTTGTTGTCGTTTACACCGTCGCCGTTGGCATCTTCGTCGTCGGCGTTCGCTATACCGTCGCCGTCTCTATCGGTATCGACATCGTTGGTTATCTGGTCGGCGTCCATGTCGAGGTCGTCAAAGTTAGCCGCCACGTCCGCGTCGATGTCGTCATCGCGGTCGTTCGGCATGCCGTCGCCGTCGATGTCTATGTCAACAGCGTTCAGCATGCCGTCGCCGTCGATGTCTTTATCTTCGAGGTTCGGCAGCCTGTCGCCGTCGATGTCGAGGTCCATCGTGTTTGGCGTGCCGTCCCCGTCTGTGTCGAGCGCGAGGTTCTCTACGTTCGCGCGGTTCTGCCGCATGCCCGCGAGGGCCGCTTGCATAAGGCGCGCCGATTCAAAAGGGTCCGCTTTTGCGTCGCTCACGACTTTATCGAAAGAGGCCCCGGAAGCCAGGAACCCGTTGACGTAATCCAGGTTCTGATTTGTGATCCTGGCTGCAACGGCGGCCGTGGCTAACTCTTTGATCTTCACGCCGCGCGCGAGCAGCTCGTGTGCGGGGATTTTGCTGTGCACCGCAAGGACGTGCGCCGCAAGCTCGAATCCGCCTCTCTTCTCCAGTTTGCCGGTCTCTCGCGATAGCTGTCCGGCTATGCGGGATAACTGCGGCGCGTCCGCAACACTGTCGGCGCTTGCCATCTGCGGCGATGACAACTCCGAATAAAGCCCCGCGAGGGGCAAAACCATCAGCGCCAGCGCAACAGTCAGTACCCAACCATTTATCGTTCTATTTCTACTCATGATGGTTAATCTCCTAAGTTATAGGCTCCCCAGGCGATGGGGTTTGCCCCTAATTGGCTAATTGCTTCAATTTACAGGCGATCCCTGGTTCGCTATAACAAGAGAGACGGGTGGGCGGGTAAAAATACCTGGAAACCGAATTATTGGCCCTCTGGCCGCCGGTTAAGGGAGTTGCTTTCTAAGGGATGGGCTTTCCTGCCGGGCTTTAAGCTTTGCGCAGGGTTCTTCGTACCGGAGCGAAGGTGGCAAACCGTTTGGATGGCCGAGCGATGGGGAGGAATATCGGGTTGTCGCTGGCTGTAATGCCAGCTCTGTCTCTGCCGTCCTCGCGGCCAGGCAGAAGCGCGATTATGTTATAACCGGGCACGTAAGCTCAGGATTGAATATGGGCGCGGGCGGCGACAAAGAAACGACTGGACGCATCCGGCGTGAGACAGCGCGACATCGATTCAAGCGCTGCCGTATCGTTAGCCCGTTTGAGTTTGCTTCCGCGCCACCCAATATCATGACTGCCGGGGACAGCGCCCCGGGAAGGGCGCTGTCGATCCGAACCTCTGTTCACGCTTCACTCGGCGAGCAGGCTTCTTAACATCCAGGCGGTCTTCTCGTGCACTTGCATGCGCTGAGTCAGCAAGTCCGCCGTGGGCTCATCGTTCGCCTCGTCTACGATTGGAAAGACCGAGCGAGCCGTGCGCACAACCGCCTCCTGCCCGTCTACAAGCAACCGTATCATCTCTTCTGCGCCGGGCGCGCCTTCGTCCTCTTTTATGCTCGACAGCTTCGCAAACTCTTTATAGGTTCCCGGCGCTGGAAACCCAAGCGCGCGTATCCGCTCGGCTATCAGGTCTACGGCGAGCGCAAGCTCGTTGTACTGCTGCTCAAACATCAGGTGCAGCGTTTGAAACATCGGTCCCGTGACGTTCCAGTGGAAGTTGTGCGTCTTCAAGTAGAGCGTATAAGTGTCCGCCAGCAACTTTGAAAGCCCTTCGGCGATCTCCCGCCTATCACTCTCCTCAATGCCTATGTTGATCGGTATGCCCTTTATCTTCGCGGTGCTGCTTTTCGCCATTTAATATTTCCCTGTCTACCCAAGATATAACTGCACGCCGTCCACACAGAGATTATAGCAAGACCCCCGCCATAGTGTGAGCCCGCAAGTCTATGCAGGCTTGCTCTCGTAACGCTGGAGCCATCTTCTTATAGCTTCGATTATGTGCCGCTTCTCTTGCGGGTCGAGCTCGCGCCCGCGCGCGATTTTGTGCCATTTCTCCAGGCAGCCGCGACAACAGGTCGCCGTGGCGTGCTGCGCGACAAAGGCCGGGTGGTTTCTCCGGGGCGTCTGCTTCCCGTCATTGGGCGGTTGCGCGGGAGCCAGCCGCTTGTCTATAAAATCTGCCGCGTGTTCGAGCACGGTATCGATACCTTTGCTGTCGAGATAATCCCGCTCTTTTTGCCCCAGCCGGATCCTGCGGCGGAAGGGCGAATTGTCGAGCGCGGAAAAGAGCTCTTCCATATCTCGCATAGAGATATTCTAAGCCCTGTCCATCAGCGCTAACAATTCCAGGTCGTGCCCGTCCGGGTCTGCAAAGTAAACCGATTTCGACGACATCCAGTTGTGAATTACAGGCCCTTCTACCTTGACCCCGCGCTCACGCAGAAGCTCTGCCGCGCGGTCTATGTCGGCTTCATCAACCGTGAAGGCAAAATGCTGTAGAGGCCAGTCGCTTTTATCCTCTTGCAAAACGACCATCCCTGCGCGACCGCCCGCGTATAAAAACAGCCATCTTCTCGCTTCGTCCCTGATACCCACTTCGAGGCCGAGGACTTCCCTGTAAAAGGCTTCGGCCTTCTCAAGCTCTTTGACTCGGATGGCGATCTCGTAGATTCCGCGTATCGGCAGCATATTCACTTTCTCCTTGTCTATTGAGGCTTGAGGCTCTCGATGAAGTCCTGGTCTTTCGTACCCTGGTGGCAGACGATGCAGGATTGCTGGCCGCGCTCTTCGAGGTCGGAAACGAGCGCGTATGTCAGCCCTCTATCGGACCACGTAATCACCTTCAGCCCGCCAATCGAGTCGTAGTGGAAGACCAGGCCGCGCGACGTAATCTCCTCTCCACCCGACGGCTGAGCCACGGTCGCTGAGGTTACGAGCAGGCTGATCGGGCGCTTCTGCATGTGATAAGCAACGAAGGCCGCGTAATCGCTCTTGTACCCGACCAGCCGCGCGCCTTCAAGCTCGTAGAGCCTCTCCTGACCGCTCGATTCCTGATAATTTGGCAGCTCGACCCCGAAAGGCACTTTGCCCGTCAACCACGACGAGACGCGTTCGGGCGCGGGCGAGATTATCTCAAGCGGGAGCTGGCCGCGCAGGTGGCGCTGGTGAGTGTCTATCGCCATCAGAGCAAAGTCGGACGGCGGGTTCGGACCCGGTCTTTTATCATAAGCGATCAAGCCCCACAGGCCGACCGCGATAGCCAGCAGCAAGGTCGCCGCCACCGCATTGAAGCGGCGACCGGGGCTTGAGCTGCGACCGACCGGAGCAGTTCGCCACAGAGATTGGCCGACTCGCTCGCGCAATGCCGGAGGAGCCGCTTCGGGCAGCGGGGCCGCGCCGAGCAGTCTTTCCACGTTGCCGCGAAGCCCGCGCGAAGCTTTGTGAAGCGGCGCGCAACCACGTATCGATTCGAGAAAATGACGCTCCGTGTCGAGCGCCACGCGACAGGGCTGGCAACCGAGCAGGTGCGATTCAAGCTCGCTGCGCTCGCTGCCCTGTAACTCTGCGTCCAGGTAAAAGACCATCTGGGCGCGTATCTCGTCGCATCGGTTCATACTTCACTCGCCTTGATCGTTTTCGTCGCGGCAGCCTGCCAGTCCGTAAGCAACCGCCGGAGCTTCTCGCGGGCGCGCCCAAGCCGGGACATGACCGTGCCGGCCGGACACCGGAGTATGGTTGCAATCTGCTGGTAGCTGAACCCTTCGATGTCGCGCAGCACTATTACCTCGCGGTACATACGCGGCAGGCTTTCAATCGCCTGGCGCACCTCTTCCCGCTCAAGCTTTCTCACGTAATCGACATAAGGGTCGCAGGCAAACGGGTCGAGCCAGCCCGCGCGGTCCTCTTCTTCCGCGTCGAGCTCGACGAATTGCGGCCCGCTGCGCGCGTGGCGCATCTTGTTGAGCCAGGCGTTTCGCATGATGACGAAAAGCCAGCTCTTGAGATTGCTGTCGGGCACAAGTTGGCCGAAGGCGCGCACGGCGCGCAGGTATGTCTCCTGCACGAGGTCTTCGGCTTCGGACTGTTCGCGGGCCAGCGTCATGGCGAACCCGTAAAGCGCATCTATGTGTTCTAGCGCCGCCTGGCTGAAAACGTTCTCAGGGTTGCCGCCTTGCTTCATCACGATCTCGCTTTGATTGTGCCGCGCTTAGAATAACACGCGGCGCGGGGATATATTCCCCGGTCGAAACTTTTTTTTTCAAAGATGGAATAAGTTTCTACACGGCGTGTTATTACTAGTGACGGGAGGAAGGTCACAAGTGACGAGTGACAAGTGACAAGTGACGAGTGACAAGACAGAGAGAATCGACGCCGCGCCTGATCTTTCTTGTCACTCGTCACTTGTAACTGTTTACCCTCCCCAGGTCACTTGTCACTGTTCACTTTCCACTGAAAGGAGCGATATGACCAGAGCGACAAGAATAAAGATGCTTGCAACTTTTGCTTTCGTCGTGATGATCTTTGCCGCGATGGCAGCAAGCCCGCAAGCACGCGCGCAACAGGACCGGCCGTCTTCGTTCACCCCCGTGGTCGAAGAGCCGTTCGACGTCGTTATGAAACGCGACAAGGCGAACAAGCAGCGAGTCATGCAGACGCAGCAGAGGCTTCTCGAATCGCGTTATGACCTGACAAGGCGCGTCGATCAGAACGTGAAGATGACGCGCGGCAAGCCCATTCCGGTAGGGCCGACGGCCAGGTTGAAGGGCGGCGTCACGTGGGAGCAACTGGGCAGCATGACCCCCGACCAGATTCGAGAGAGAGACGTTTTCCCATACCTGCCGCTGCCGCACGTCAACCACCCCGTGGGAGGCATGGTCTTTCCGCAGGTGCACGTCAAGGCGCAACCCCGGCTCGAACGCTTTGACATGGACTTTGACCTGCCGGAGCACTTTCTGCCCGAATTCCCACCCGCCATCTTTTTGACGACGCGCCCGGACCTTGGCGACGTATCGAAAGGGCAGCTCGTCACGATCAACAACTTCTACGACCTGTTCAACGGCATTCTCAACCCGAAGCAGTTAGACGGATTGCGCCTGCTCGTCTCGCAGTTCCCGCAGCAGCAGTTCAACGCGACCGCAGACCGCAAGACCGAACGAGCTGACGCGATGCAGGGCGTAACCTGCTTTGACTGCCACGTCAACGGGCACACGCTCGGCGCGGCGCACCTTGTCGGCGACATTCGCCCGCAGGAGAACCGCCGCCGTATCGAGACCCCTTCTTTGCGCGGGGTCAACATACAGCGATTGTTCGGCTCGCAGCGCGCACTGCGCACGGTCGAAGATTTCACGGAGTTCGAGCAGCGCGCGGCATACTTCGACGGTGACCCCGTGCTTGCGGCCAAGAAAGGGCTGAACATACTTGAGCGCGGCCATCAGGTCCACAACATGGCGGAGTTTCAAGAGCTGTTAGATTTTCCGCCCGCGCCCAAGCTCAACATCTACGGGCGGCTGGACCGCGCAAAGGCGACCGAAAGCGAGGCGCGCGGCGAAGACCTATTCTTCGGCAAAGCGAACTGCGTCGCCTGCCACACGCCGCCTTTTTACACCGACGGGACGATGCACGATCTACAGGTCGAGCGGTTCTACAAGCCCCGCATGGAAGGCGGGATGATGATAACCAAGCAAGGGATGATCAAGACCTTTCCGCTACGCGGCATAAAAGAATCGCCCCCCTACCTGCACGACGGGCGTTTGCTGACGCTCGAAGACGCCGTTGAGTTCTTCAACCTCATCCAGCAGTTGAACCTGTCGCCGCAGGAGAAAAAAGACCTGGTCGCATTCCTGCGCGTGCTGTAGCAGGCCGAATCAATTTGAAGCCTGGCCGGCCGCAAGACCTGCCAGGCTTCAGTCGTTAAGAAGATTATTCCGAACAATCGGCTGGCCCGCGAGCGATATGTAGAAGCTGTAGAGAGCCAGTCCCGATAAGATAACCAGCACGAAGATCGTCGTCCCGCCGTAGAGGCTCGAAAGATCGGGCGTTAAGGGCAAGAAGAAGCTCATACCAAAGAAGAACTGTAACGCGATGGTCGTAAGCAGCCCGAAGCGCGAGACGCTTACCACATAGATCAGCGGTATGATGAGCGCAGAAGACCAGACATACCACGGCATGTAGGCGACGAAAGCCAGGAATGAGATCAAGGTATGTATTGTCGCAAGCGCCACCACGGCGAGCCATTTCTTACGCAGGATGATGAAAAAGAGCAACAGCAGGAAGAGCACGCCCAACCCGATAAGAATGCTCCCGTTAATACTGTTAAACACCTGCCTGACCAGAGCCCGCATCCCATAGATATTGGCATCCCCGCTGTCGTTGCCCAGTTCCGGCGATCCGAGCACGCCCATCAAAAGCGAGATGCTGTAGATCGTCATGGTGTGTGCGAATCCCAGGATCGCGCCGACCAGAATGTCGCGCCCGACAAGCGGGTCGCGAAACTCTCCGGCCATAAGCCTGCTCCACGATATAATCAGGCTCGGCCAGCGGCGGCGAACATAAGGCTCAAGCGCGACGTAGAGGAACCAGAACAGGACCGCCGTAAACAGAGCCAGGGCCGCCGCCTGCAACCAGAGGTTAAGCTCACCGGCGACCGTCGGAACGTGGTTAACCATCAATAGCGACCCGATCAAATCTGCGAAGAAGACGAATATGGCCAGCTTGTACGCGCTCTTGCGATCACCCCGCCCCAGCCGTAAATTGCGGCGAGCGACGAGCACCGCCGCGATCAAGACGGAAATAAACACGATTGCCAAGATCACGCCCGCCGCGCGCGGCGCTGTGCGCGAAAACGCTTCCTGCTGGCGGAGCGGCACCTCCCAGGGCGGGATTATGTGAAAGTAGACAATCTTCCCGTCAAAGCTCGCCGCCTCGACGCGAATAGGTATCTCAGGCCGGTCTGGGTAGACACCCTCCCAGGCCGCGCGCGCGTCCGAGGCCACGGGCGAAACCCACTTCGAGGCCGTCGCTCGAAACGCGGACTGGTCTAACCCCGCCTCTACGAACAGAACGGACCAGTCGGGCGCGCGGGTCTCGCCTTCGTCCTCTTCCACCTGCGGAGGGACCGCGATGAAACGGACGAGCCGCCCGCGCGGGTCCAAGACCACGTTCGCCATATCGGATACTTCAAGCGGCGGGTCCGAAAGCGAAACTTTACCGAGCGAAAACGTCTCAAGGTAGCGCGGGCTTTGACGATACCAGAAGTAATAAGTAAGAGGCTGGCCCTTGTCGATTTGCCTCCAATCCTCCAGAAAGTGATCGTCGGAGCGTTGCACATATGTCTCGTCGAGGTCGAACCCGTATGCCGTGTCGACGGGCGGCGCGGTGTAGCCAAGCCTTGTGGTGATCTGGCTGGCGCGCTCCGCAAGCACATCGGGCGACTTGGCGAGCTTCGCTTTGTTGAGCATCTTCACGTTGTCGGAAAAGATAATCAGAAATGCGAGCATTGCCAGAGAAACGAGGAGACAGGCGAGGGCCACGCCCGGACGGAGCGCGCCTTCTTTGGGCGCAGCCGCGACCATCTCAGGCGAAGGCGTCTCGCCCGCCGCGATTGCCGCCGCGAGCGGGTCGCCGCCCGGAAGCGCCGCCGCTACCTGCGCGACCGACGCGGGACGGTTGCGCGGGTCCGTTTCAAGACACCTCGATATGACGCGCTCGACTAGAGGGTCGACCTCTTTCACATGCTCGGATATGCTTGGCGGCGTAGACGACTCGTGCTGGCGGATCAGGTCTTCAAGCGACGAGGCTTCAAACAGCTTCTTGCCGGTGAATATCTCGTAGAGCAGGAGGCCAAGCGAGTATATGTCGCTTTTAACCGACACCTCTTTGCCCGCGAGCTGTTCCGGGGCCATGTAAGCGGGCGTTCCGGCGCGGACTTCGTTGCCGCGAAAGTCGCCCGCGAGCCCCGCCAGCCCGAAGTCCATAATGCGCGCCTTGCCGCGCCCGTCGATCATGATGTTGGCGGGTTTGAGGTCACGGTGAAGCACCCCCTGGTCGTGCGAAGCGGCAAGCCCGGCGCAAAGCTGGCTCGCTATCTCGACGGCCTTGTCCGAAGGCAACCGGCCTATGCGCCGCAAAAGCGAGCCGAGGTCTTCGCCGTCAACGTATTCCATCGAGAGGAAGTGCTGGCCTTCGACCTCGCCTATGTCGTAGACGCGGCAGATGTGAGGGTGAGAGATTTGACGCGCGATGCGGACCTCTTTGTGGAACCGTCCAAGCATCGCCTTATCTTTGGCAAGGCGTTCGGGCAGGAACTTCAAAGCGACGGGCTGGCCGAGCTTCAAATCGTCCGCGCGATAGACCTCGCCCATGCCGCCCTTCCCTAAAAGTCCTATGATTCGGTAACGCTCGGCGAGCACGAGGCCGGGGATAAACCGCGCGTCCCTGTCAGGCCTGTCCATACGGCCGAACGGCGAGCTGTCGTCAGGCAACAGCTTTGCCGCTTCGTGTATGAGCGTGGGGATAAAATGGCCGGTCGGCTGTTGATGCGCGAGCAGCGACTCGACCTCTTGCCTGAGCGCCGTGTCATCGCCACAGGCCTCGGTGAGAAACTGCGCGCGCTCGTCCGGCTTGCGCTCAAGCGCGGCCTCGAAAAGCTCCTCTATCCTTTTCCAGCGTTTCTTTTCCATAACACCTAGAAAGTGACAAGTAAACAGTGACGAGTGACAAGTGACAAGAAAGAGAGGACTGGAGTGTGGCCGGTTCTCCCTTCTTGTCACTTGTCACTCGTCACTGTTTACTCTCCTGAAGCTCTCTGTGCAGCCAGGCTTCGGCGAGCCGCATGTGGCGGCGCACCGTAGAGATTGAGAGAGAAGTCACTTCGCTTATCTCCTCGACGCCGAGCCCGCCGAAGTATCGCAGCTCGATTACGCGGCTCTTCTGCGGGTCTACCTCCGCGAGGGCTTCGAGCGCGTCGTCGAGCGCGACAAGGCTCTCAGGCCGCTCGGTTGAAAAGACGACCGCTTCATCGAGCGGCAAGTCCTCGCGCCCGCCCCCGCGCTTGTCTGACTGGCGCTTGCGCGCGTGGTCTATCAGTATCTGCCGCATGATGCGAGCGGCGACCCCGAAAAAATGCGCGCGGTTCTGCCACTCAAGCTCCGTATACCCGACCAGTCTCATATACGCTTCGTGAACGAGCGCGGTCCCCTGAAGCGTGTGGTTGCGCCGCTCGCCGCGCAGGTAGCGATTGGCCAGCCGCCTCAGCTCGTCGTACACCACGCGCGTCAGTTTTTCAAGCGCGGCCTCATTACCGTCTCGCCAGTCTTGAAGCAAACGGGTTACGTCTTGAGGTGGTGCAATCATAGAGTTCGAGCGCCGTGCGTAATGATGCGCGTCTGAGACTCGCAGAGCATAGCCACTCGCCCTTTTCAAGTCAACCGACCGCTATTTCTGTGTCCCTTCAATCGGGGTGTTGTGAAAGGCCACGATGCTCCACTGGCCTTTTTCCTTGGTCACGACCAGCGTGTTCCGGGCCTTGCCTTCGTGAGCGACGCCGTTATTGGTCCATTTCAGGTGCCAACTGACATGGACAACCGCTACGTCGTCGCGCAGAAACCTTACGCCCTGAACCGTGCCGGTGTTATGGCTGTTCTTATAGATGGTGTCGAAAATGCCCTGATGGCCCTTGGCAATCGCGGTTCGGCCCTTGATATACATGCCGTTTATGACCACGTAGTCTGCGTCTTCGGCAAACGGGGCCGCAAAGGCTTTGCCGTCACGCGTGTTCCAGCCCTCCTGAATGCGCGTCACAAGGCTGCGAATCGCGGCCTCGTCTTCTGCGCGAGAGCCTGATTCGCTTTTGGCCGAGGCCCGCGCAGCGGCCGCAGAGGCGGCTATCAATGCAGATATGGTTAAGGTAGCAATTAACTTTTTCATCTATCCCTCGCTTTCTTATCTGTGATCAGTGGTCAACAATCCGGGGTCGGTTGTAACAACAGAGACTACGGGGCCGTATCTTCTCACGCGGCCACTTCGCTTGCCAGCGCCTTTATATACTTTTACCTCGCAGATGAATAGATAGAGGACAATCAGCAAGATTGCGACTACAAGGGTAAGCGAAACCCAGCTATAGACCTGTAGCGTGTTTTCAATATCTCTGGCCAGTTTTTCCATCCCTGCCGCGAACGGGTGATAGTGATTGTCCATATCTTCTCCTATGCTTTATCTGCTTTCACTATATAAGGCGTAATTTTCCGGTTGAATCGGTCAAAGCCGTTCGAGTCTTGACGATTTTTATTCCACTGAGCGATTCTTGGGTCTTGGATCACGGCAATCGCCCGCGTCTCAATTAGATGACGGGCGACGACATACTGGCCGCGCTTCTCGCGCTCAACCTCGAATCTGACACCGATAGCTAAAACCTGACAATCAATCTTTTAGCGACCGCCGCGCCTCGGCATAGCCTGGCGATGCGTGATCTCTTTATCGGTTTGGCCTGCTCAGTCATTCGCGCCAAAACAAGCGTCGTGATCCCTGATCGACTCTTTCTACGCATGTCTGAGTGAGGCGGTCATTGCCGCCGCAATTTTTGATTGAGTTAAAGGAGACACGGCTCATGAATCACCAGTACACGTATCAGGGCGCGCTCGCGGCATCGGAGAAGATTAACTGGCGCGTCGAAGAGATCATCGGCGGCGACAAGCAGCTCGATTTCACAAGACCCTTTATGCCCGAAGCGCTCGCACGCGTTGACGGTCTGGCTTTCCTCACGCCCGACGAGCGGAGAGTGTTGAATCAGATTCGCGGCTACGAGTACCTGTGCATGTTCGGGGTGGTCGAAGAGTTTATCCTGCCGTTTGTCGTCGATCACGCGCGGCCTTATCTGAACGGGGACGACTACCGCGTGCGGGCCTTTCTACAGTTCGCAAGCGAAGAGGCGAAGCACATACACCTGTTCAGGCGCTTCCGCGACGAGTTCGAGCGCGGCTTTTCGAGCGAGTGCTCTGTCATAGGGCCTGCCGACGCGATTGGCCGCACGGTATTGTCGCACCACCCGCTCGCGGTTGCGCTGGCTATCTTGCAGGTCGAGTGGATGACCCAGCGCCACTTTATCGACAGCGTAAAAGACGAGCAGTCGCTCGACCCCTTGTTCAAGAGCCTGCTCCGCCATCACTGGATGGAAGAGGCGCAGCACGCGAAGCTCGATACGCTGATGGTCGAGGCGCTCGCAGAGAAGATGACCGAAAAGGAGATCGAAGACGCGGTCGAAGATTACCTCAAGATCGGCGGCTTTTTAGACAGCGGTCTTATGATGCAGGTCGAGTTCGACATCGACTGTTTGAAGCGAGCAACCAACCGGGAGTTCACCGAAGCCGAGCAGGACCAGATCAGGAAGGCCCAGCAGCAGGCCGTACGCTGGACATTCCTCGGCTCAGGGATGGTCAACGAGAACTTCCTCGGAACGCTTGAGCGGTTGAGCCCTGCGGCAAGAAACCGCGTAGAGCAGGTCGCGCCTGCCTTTTGCTAACCTTTACCCTGTAGGGGCAGCCGCCGGGCTGCCCCGCCGCAGGTAATCCCGCCGGGGCTGGCTTCACTCAACCTCAAGGCCGCTCTCTTTCAAACGGTCGCGGAGCTTGTTGGTTGATCTCTTCCCCCGGATGCTCGGCGGTCAATACCGGCTCCGGCTCATAGACGGCCGATCTGTAACCGGGTTGATATTGCCGGTGGCGCGTCTTCATCTCGTCGGCGACTCTCTCGGCCTCTTCGGCCGATTCAAAGATCGGGATGGCTATATGATAACCGTTGCGCTCGCCTGCCTCTTCGAGCAGGTCGGCAAGCTCTACGCTGTTTCTAGGCCATCGCAATTTGAACTGGAAGAGTTTGCGGACGCCTATCCAGCTATAAGGGTTGTGCTGGGTTCTGCGTAAAGGCAACGGCCACCCGACGAGCGAGCTGAAGGCGACTCTCTTCGGGTCGTTGAGCCGTATCTTTATCACCTTTGCGTTCGCCAGCTCTATCTGCTCCACGTCCTCCCACCTGACTCTGAAGGTTATATTCATGAACTTGTAGGTAAAGCCCTGGTCGTCTATGTGGAGGCGGTCGGGGTTATGCATGGCCCTGTTTATAAAGTAGGCGGAGAGGGCGGCCATCGACGTTGCGTAAGCGCCCAAAAGCGCCTGCTCGATATTGCCGCTGACAAGGCCGTTGAGGAACGTCCATAAGATCACAGGGCTGGACAGACCGAGCAGCGCAAGCGATGCGCGCATCAACCAGGGGCTGCTCGACGGAACGTTCTTTTCAATCGGGGTGTTCATAGCCCGTCATTCTATGAAACATTCCCTGCCAGGACAACGCGAGCCCGGCCTTCGGTTCCCCGTTTAGAAAATCGCTGCCCCTGTTATATAATCGCGCGCAAAACTTATAACGGAGCGGCAAAGATGGAAAGACCGGGACCGAGCCAGGTCACGCAGATGCTTATCGATTGGGGCCACGGAGACAAAGCGGCGCTCGACGAGCTGATGCCTGTCGTGTACCAGGAGCTGCGGCGGCTTGCGAGCAGTTACCTGCGGCGCGAGCGCGCGGATCACACGTTGCAGCCGACCGCTCTAATAAACGAAGCCTACCTCAGGCTTATCGACCAGGAGACGCCCCGGTGGCAAAGCCGCGCGCACTTTTTCGGGGTGGCCGCGCGGTTGATGCGCCAGATCCTTGTCGATCACGCGCGCTCGCGCGCAGCCTTCCGCCGGGGCGGCGACCAGCAAAAGCTGTCGCTTGAGGACGTGGCGCTCTTTTCTGACGAGCAGACGGTCGAGCTGATACAGTTCGACGAAGCGCTGTCGCGGCTCGCGTCGTTTGACGAGCGGAAGTGCCAGGTGGTCGAGATGCGCGCTTTCGGCGGGCTGAGCGTCGAGGAGACGGCCGAGGCTCTGGGCGTATCGGTCCCCACCATAAAGCGCGAGATGCGTATGGCGAAGGCCTGGCTGCTCAGAGAACTGGAGATGAAGATTTGACCCCCGAACGCTGGCATCAGATCGAAGAGATATTCTTTGCCGCTTTAGA
The DNA here is from genome assembly GCA_964615905.1 of uncultured Clostridia bacterium. Lineage (GTDB taxonomy): Bacteria > Acidobacteriota > Blastocatellia > UBA7656 > UBA7656 > DATLMR01. The sequence continues at coordinate 23,323 of CAZTUB010000002.1, read as the reverse complement.
CCTCCCGCCCGGCGAACGAGACTCGTTCATAAAAGGGGCCTGCGCGGGCGACGACGACCTGCACAAAGAGGTCGAATCGCTGCTCGCAAAAGAAGACGAGCAAGAGACGCTCATGGCTACGGCGATACAGGCGGTGGCCCGCTCGCTTTCTGCCGAAGGGGATGATCTTGTTGGAAGGAGGATAGGGCCGTACCGCGTGACCGGCCACATAGGCGAAGGCGGCATGGCCGAAGTGGTAAAGGCCGTCCGCGACGACGACGAATACCAGAAGCAGGTGGCGATCAAGCTCGTCAAACGCGGCATGGTGACGAGCTTCATGCTCGGCCGGTTCCGGCACGAGCGGCAGATACTCGCGAGCCTGGAACACCCTAACATCGCACGCCTGCTCGAAGGCGGGACGACCGCGGACGGGCTGCCTTATCTCGTGATGGAGTACATAGAAGGCCAGCCCATAACGGATTACTGCAACAACTCGAAGCTGTCGATCAAACAGCGGTTGAACCTCTTCAGGAGCGTGTGCGAGGCGGTCCAGCACGCGCACAAAAACCTTGTCATCCACCGCGACCTGAAGCCGAGCAACATACTCGTGACCGAAGGCTGTGTGCCAAAGCTTTTAGACTTTGGCATTGCAAAACTCCTCGCCCCCGATATTTCGCAGGGCGCGGTGACCATCGCAAAGACCATGGGAACGGCGCGGTTGATGACGCCCCACTACGCCAGCCCCGAACAGGTGCGCGGCGAGCCAGTGACCACCGCGACGGATGTCTACTCGCTCGGCCTTGTCCTTTACGAGCTGTTGACCGGCCAGCGCGCTCATCAATTCAAGAACAACTCGTTTGCCGAGATCGAGCGCGTAGTCTGCGAGACAGATGTAGAGCGACCGAGCGCGGTCGTCGAGCGAGCCTCTAGCGCGCCGCCCGGAACGAACGCGGCCAAGCTCCGCCGCGAGCTTGCCGGGGATATCGATAACATAGTCTTGATGGCCACGCGCAAAGAGCCTGAAAGAAGGTATCCGTCCGTAGACCAGTTCTCGGAAGACATACGCCGCCATTTGAGAGGGCGGCTTGTCCAGGCTCGCCAGGACACGCTTGGGTACAGGGCCGGCAAGTTCATCCGACGGCATAAGGCGGGGGTGAGCTTTGCGGCTGTCCTGTTTGTCCTGTTGGTCGGGTTTGCGATCACGATGGCCGTGCAGGCGGCGCGAATCGCGCGCGAGCGCGACCGCGCGGGTCAGGTGACAGCTTTTCTTGTCGAGCTGTTCGGCGTCTCGGACCCGTCGGAGGCGAGGGGCGCGTCCGTCACCGCCAGAGAGATACTCGACAAGGGCGCGGAAAAGATCGACCGCGAGCTGAAGGGCCAGCCCGAAGTTCAGGCGGCGCTTATGGCCACGATGGGTCGCGTCTACCAGAAGCTGGGGCTATTTAATAACGCGATGCCGCTTATCGAGAACGCGCTTGCCACTCAAAGACAGACGCTCGGCGAAGACCACCCGGAGGTGGCCGTGAGCCTCGTCTATCTGGCCGAGCTTCATCACGCAAAGGGCGAGCTTGACCGCGCAGAGCAGTTGTACAGGGACGCGCTTGAAAAGCGGCGCAGGCTGTTTGGCGAAGAGTCCGCGGAATACGCCGCAAGCGTCAACAGCCTTGCCGTGCTGTTCAAGGACAGAGGCGACTACCAGACCGCCGAGCCGTTGTTCCGCGAGGCGCTCGCCAAGCGGCGGGGGCTCTACGGCGCAGAGCACGCCGAGGTTGCGAGCACGCTAAACGAGCTTGCGGTCTTGCTCAAACAGAAAGGCGACCACGAGGCAGCCGAGCCGCTCTACCGCGAGGCGCTCGAACAAAGAGTCAAGCTGCTGGGCGAAGACCACCCGGACGTTGCTATCAGCCTGAACAACCTCGCAGTGCTGCTGGAAGACAAGGGCAACTACGCCGAAGCCGAATCGCTCTACCGCCGCGCGCTCGCCATGTCTCGCCGCGTGCTCGGCGAGGGCCACCATTACGTTGCGACAAACTTGAGCAATCTCGCGGGCGTGTTAAAGAAGATCAATGACTTTAACCAGTCCGAACAGCTCTACCGCGAGGCGCTGGCGATCAAGCGCAAGGCCCTCGGCAACGAGCACCCGGAGGTGGCGACGATCTTAAATAACCTCGCGGCGTTGCTTCGCTCGAAAGGCGACTACGACGGCGCGGGGGCGCTTTTTCAAGAAGCGGTAGACATAAAACGGAAGACCCTCGGAAACGACCATCCCAGCCTTGCCACAAGCCTCCAAAACCTCGCGGGCATCCTCCAGCTCAAAGGCGACCACGCGCGGGCCGAGCCGATCTTTAAAGAGGCCATGGAGATTTCTCAAAGATCGCTCGCGCCGGATCACTGGATGGTCGCGGAGACGCGCGGCAATTACGGCGCGTGTTTGACAAAGCTCGGACGCTACCCCACGGCCGAAGAGCACCTGACGGCCTCGCACGCGGGTTTGAAGACGGCGCTGGGCGACGCGCATCAGCGGACGCAGAAAGCGGTCCAGAACCTCGTCGCGCTTTACGAAGCGTGGGGTAAGCCGGACGAAGCCGGCCGCTACCGCGCTATGCTCGCTTCTAAGCAATGAGCGGTTTTCAGATTTCGTGTGATCCCTCGCTCGATCTCTTTCCGCATGAAAGATTGAGGCAATGATTAATCTTTCGCGTAAAGGAGAACCCGTATGGGAGCACCGACAATCGAAAAGGAGCAAGCCGACCCGTCGACACAAAAGATCATAAACGGGTTGAATGTCGAACAGATGGTAAATACCGTGGCAAGCATAGAGCAGCAGCCGGAGCTTGCCAAGTTCAGGTTCCGCGCGACGAACCAGTGGATCAACGCGGGGCACAACCGCAGCAGGATTAAAGGCTTCTACGGGGCGTGCCAGGAAGACCGCTCGCGCATGCAATCATTCATCGTGGACGCGGACGAGCCCGCCGCTTTGATGGGCGAAGACCACGCGCCCAACCCCGTAGAGTTCGTGTTGCACGCGCTGGCCGCATGTCTTACGACAACCCTTATCTTCGAAGCGACCGCAGACGGCGTCGAGATAGATGAAGTCGAATCGAGGATCGAGGGCGAGCTCGATCTGCGCGGCTCGCTCGGTCTGGCCGACGACATTCGAAACGGGTTTGAAAAGATTCGCGTCGAGTTCAAGGTCAAATCGAACGCCCCTCGCGAGAAGCTCGAAGAGCTGTTCAGCCGCGCCGAGCGACTCTCGGCCGTCTTTGACATCGTGACAAACCCCGTGCCGGTCGAGCTGAAGATAGAAACGGCTTGAGGACAGGAGGCGTGAACCGTGAACCGTGACAAGAAAAATGGGGCGCAAGCGCGCTTCTTCTCTCCTTCTTGTCACGGTTTACGGTTCACGGTTCACGTGTAAAGACATTTACCACGACGGGTACTTTATTCCCGGTAATTAGTAGCCAATTTTGACTACTGCATTTTCTCTCACCGGCAAGGAAACCGGCTGTTCTCTCAATATTTCCCCGCCTGAATCACTGGCATACAGTGTGCTTTACCCAAATTGGTGATATATTCCCCCAGATGACAGGTTGGTAAGGGTGTCTTTATTCGGGTAAGTGGGCGCTTCAAGAAATCCACCAGTATTTTGTTTTTGACAGTGGAACCTTATTGAAATATCTCAATATCAGCGCCGGTAGCTCGTGCTTGTATAAATTTCTATAGTCCTTTGTTGAGATCGAGGCTGAGGGCTTCGATCTGAGGTAAAAGATCATGAAAACCCCAAGCGCCGCAGTCGTCCGCACTCTCCTGCTTTTGATGTTACTCGGTTTAGCTCTGACTCTTGCCTCGCTTCCAAAGCGCCCCGAAACGTCTGCCGAAGCGCAGGTAGTAACCGGCCCTTTGACTGAGCTGGCAATCGACGACGGCACGACCGTTTGCGTCGCGGGGCCGAGCGCCAAGGGTCAGCCAGGTTTCGGGTGGGTCAACAGGCTGACGCCGCCCGCTTACCCGGCTACGCTGCGGGCGATCTCCATCTCGTTCAACCGTTCGGAGATCGGCGTGGATGCGGGCGACCCTTATCGCATACTGATCTTCAGGGACCCTGAAAACGACGGGCCTGAAAACGGCCAGCAGCCCGACGTTTCGTTTATAGGGCGGGCTCAAGGGACGGACCAGTTCGTCACTTTCAACCTCATCAGCCCGATAACGATAACGAGCGGCAGCTTTGTCGTCGGCGCGCTCGACGAATTCGGCATAGCCGATTTCCCTGCCCCGTTCGATGTGCCGGGACTGTCAACCCCGCCGGGCAGCGCTTCATTCGTCACAAGCAACGGCGGCCAGAGCTGGTTCTCGCTTGCCGAAACACCGATACAGGGCCCGCCCGGCTCCCCCTGTTCGGGTGCGGGAAGCTGGCTGATTCGCGCCACGGTCGAAACGGGCCCGGTTATGTCAAGCTCTCTGGGCGTGACGGCGACGATCAACGACCCGCTCGCGGTCGAGCCGTGGTCTGTGGCGATAAACCCCGCCGCGACCGAAGCCTACGTCACCAATCTTGTCTCGGACAACTTGACGATCATCAATACCGCGAACAACTCTTTTCAAAATGTCGCGGTGGGCGACGGGCCGGGCGGGACGCCCGACGGCCCGTTTGGCATTGTGGCCCCTGCGGGCAACAGGATATTCGTAACGCTGTTTGGCTCGAACACAGTGCCGACGAAAGAGTTCCCCGTCGATTACACGACCGTGGGCGATGGCCGCGTGGCGATCTTGACGAGACAGCAGGACGGTTCGTTTACAAACACCGGCACGATAAATGTCGGCAAGGGGCCGCGCTTCCCTGCCGTCCTGGGCAACAAGCTCTACGTCCCGTGCGGCGGCGCGAACCGTGTCGACGTGATCGACCTTACGACCAATCAGAAGGTAGACGAGATACCGGTCGGCGTCGATCCGTCAAGCTGCACGCTCTCGCTCGACAACAGAAAGCTTTATGTAACCAACTTCGGCGCGGGCACTGTGTCTGTGATAAACACCGCGACCGACACGGTCGTAAAGACGATCTCGCTGTTTTTGGCCCCGGCCCCGACTCCTATTCCCGGGCCGTGGAACGCAGACATCTCGCTTGCGAACGGCAATCTCTATGTCACGGCGCAACGCGCGCAAGGGCAGGCATCTCCTAACGGGGCCATAATCGAGATAGACACCTGCAAGGATGAAGTGCTCCGGTCTATCATTGACGATTCGACGCGCGGCACGCCTCCCGGCAGCGCGGGCTCGACAGGGATTCTCGCCCCGGAAGCACCACTGGTGCGCGATCCCTTGACAGGCCGAACGATAGGAGCGGGCGGCGGCGGCGGAGGGCCGTTCGGCATAACTGCCTGTCGCGCGACCGACGACGAACCGATACCCAGCCCGACGCTCGTCTTTACAAACGACGCGCTCGGTCTTATAGGAGTGATCGACTCCAGAGTAGATCAGGTCGTATCCGCGCCTCACATCATAGCCTGCCCGAAACCTCGCGACCTCGATTGCCGTAGAATCGGCGCAAACGATGTGGCTTATGTCGCCTGCGGCCAGCCGGACAACTCTGTGCTGGTCATCAACATTCCTGTGTTGCCAGCGGTCCTGGCGACCGCGCCCTTCGTCGAGGAAGTCGTGCAGACAGGCCGCCTGACCATTCGCGGCAGCGGCTTCAGGCTCGGCACGCGAATAGAGATAGTAGACCCTGTGACGGGCGCGTGCCTGTCGTTCAACCGCACGCTGAAGGTGAAGAAGAACCGCGTGCTCATACAAAAAGGGACGCTCAGCGACGGCCGCAGCATCAGGTCTGTGTTCAGTTCGGGTAACCCTATCATCATACGGATAATCCACCCGGACGGGACTGTCATAGCCGTCTTGCACCCGGACGATTCAGGCGGATGAAGTGGTGACAAGTGACAAGTGACAAGAAAGAGGAAAACCCTGATCGCGGCTGATCTTTCTTGTCACTCGTCACTTGTCACTTGTCACGTTCCCCAAAAATGGCTCAATCATTCCGGTTTACCATTGCGGCTGATGAGGCGCGCAAGCGGCTGGACGAATTCCTCGCGTCGCGTTTCGGCGCGTTGAGCCGTATGAAGATCGCAAGCCTTATCGAGAAAGGCTGGTGCCGTGTAAATCGAGAGAAGAAATTGCACGGCTACCGGTTGCTCGAAGGCGATGAGATCGAGATCGATATTGAGCCCGACTCGCAGACGGCGATGCTGCCAGAGCGATTGCCGCTCGAAATCATCTACGAAGACGATTACATACTGATAGCGGTCAAGGCGGCTGGCGTGCTGGTCCACCCGACCATGAACGTCAGAACCGGCACGCTCGCAAACGCCCTCGCCTATCACCTCAACCGCGATTTTTTTGAAAGCTCACGAGCCGCCGCTCACGGCCAGGAGCACACGCTCGTCCGCCCCGGCCTTGTCCATCGCCTCGACCGCGCCACTTCGGGGTTGATGGTCGTAGCAAAAACGCAACGCGCGCTTAGCGTCTTATCTCGCCACTTCCACCGCCGCCTGGTCGAAAAGCGTTATCTCGCCGTGGTTACGGGAGCGCCGCCTGAGAGCGAAGGCCGGGTCAATGCCCCGCTCGGCCGCAACCCCGACCTCAGACCTCAGTGGGGGGTGATGGAGACGGGCAAGCCTTCTGAAACAAGATACCGCCGCCTGGAATCGCGCGGGGCCGCAACGCTGTTAGAGCTGGAGCCCGTGACGGGCCGCACCAACCAGTTGCGTATACATTGCGCATACGCGGGTTTTCCCATACTCGGCGACGATCTTTACGGCGGCGAGCCGGGCGCGCGCCTGTGCCTCCACGCTTCGCGGCTCGCCCTAAACCACCCCGCGACCGGCGAGAGGCTGGAGTTCTTTTCGCCGCTTCCAGGAGACATCCGAATACTGCTCGACTCTTTTTGATATAAGCGCGGCCTTTTCGTCGCGCCACGCGTGATGTACCATAATGTTTTCGAGTCGGGCCGTCTATCGCTACAAGGATAAGGCCCGCTCACAGACCGTTCGGATTTTTAGGAGACTCATGGCGGACGATTTTCATAGCGATCAAGATTTTGCGCTCGGCGTAGAAGATTTTCCTTCCGAGCAGGAGTACAAGCTGCACTGCTTGAAGCATTCCACTTCGCACATCATGGCGGCTGCCGTCCAGCAGATGTTCCCGGAGGTTAAGTTCGGCATAGGCCCGCCCATCAAAAACGGGTTCTATTACGATATGCAACTGCCGCGCCCGCTCACGCCTGAAGACCTCGAAGAGATCGAGCGGCGCATGCGCGAGATAATAAAGGCCGGGATCGAGTTCAAGCACGAGAACTGGGACAAGCAGAAGGCGATTGAATTCTTCGGCTCGCACGATCAGACTTTCAAGATCGAGCTGATAAACGGGATTCCCGGCGACGTGGTATCCACATACGGCATCGGCGAATTTACGGACCTGTGCGCGGGGCCGCACGTCCGCCGCACCTCGCAGTGCAAGCACTTCAAGCTCACGTCGATTGCGGGCGCGTACTGGCGCGGCAATGAGCGCAACCCTATGCTGCAACGCATCTACGGGACCGTCTGGCCGACGAAAGACGAGCTTGAGCAGCATCTGCACAACATAGAGGAAGCGCGCCGCCGCGACCACCGCAAGCTTGGGCGCGAGCTTGAGCTTTTTATGATGCACGAGTGGGCACCGGGGGCGACGTTCTGGCTGCCGAAGGGGTTCGTCGTCTATCACACGCTTCAGGAGAAGATGAGACGGCTGCTTGCGCGCAACGGCTATTCGGAGGTCAAAGCGCCCGTGCTGGCAAGCTCAGAGCTGTTCAAGACCTCCGGCCACTGGACACATTACAAAGACGACATGTTTGTCTTCGAGGACTCGGAAGGGAAAGATTACGGGCTGAAGCCTATGAACTGCCCCGAACAGATGTTGATCTTCGGCTCGAAGCGGCGGAGTTATCGCGAGCTGCCGCTCAGGCTCGCGGAGCAGAGCATACTCAGCCGCAACGAGCGGACGGGGTCGCTTGCGGGACTGACTCGCGTCCGCCAGTTCCAGCAAGACGACGCGCACATCTTTGCCACCGAAGACCAGATCACAAGCGAGGTGACGCGGCTTCTGGGGCTCATATCGCGCGTCTACAATGCGTTCAACCTCTCTTACAGGTTTGTGCTCAGCACGCGCAACCCGGACAAGTACATGGGCGATCTTGAGGTGTGGGCCAAAGCCGAAGAGGCGCTTCGGACCGCGCTCGAAGCGAACAGTCTTGAGTACACGGTCGCACCGGGCGACGCCGCTTTTTACGGGCCGAAGATCGACCAGCTTGTTCAAGATTCGCTCAGCCGGGAGCACCAGCTTGGGACGATTCAAGCAGACTTCCAGTTGCCGCGAAATTTCAACCTCAGTTATGTCAACGAGCATAACGCGGAGTCCGTGCCGGTCGTCATACACCGCGCCATCTACGGCTCGCTCGAACGGTTCATCGGAATTTTGATCGAGCATTACGCAGGCGCGTTCCCCGTCTGGCTCGCGCCCGTGCAGGCGAAGGTGCTCTCGATCTCGGAAAAGACCGAAGATTATGCGCGCAAGGTCTACGAGCGATTGCTCGAAGAAGACATACGCGTAGAGCTGGACATACGCGACGACAAGATCGGCGCGAAGATTCGAGACGCGCAGCTTGAGAAGATCCCTTACATGCTCGTCACGGGCGCGAAGGAAGCCGAGGCGGGCAGTGTCGCCGTCCGCTCGCGCGAAAAGGGGGACGAAGGCGCTGTGGCGCTTGAAGAGTTCGTCGCGCGGATCAAAGCGGAATCGGATTTCAATTATTAGGACGCCCCGTTGTAAGGGGTATCGCGGTCGGTCCTCATGATCGAGACTCTCGTAGCTCAGATGGACCCTGAAGCCCCTGCGGCAAGTGAGATAGCCCGCGCCGCCCGGTTTATTCAAGGCGGCGGGCTGGTCGCTTTTCCTACCGAGACCGTCTACGGCCTCGGCGCGGACGCCCTGAGCGAGAGGGCCGTCAGGCGCATCTTTGAAGCGAAGGGGCGGCCCTCGGACAACCCGCTTATCGTTCACGTCTCAACCCGCGAGATGCTCGAAAGGGTCGCAAGCGCGGTAAGCCGTAAGACCGAGGCGCTTGTCGGGGCCTTCTGGCCGGGCCCGCTCGCTCTTGTCTTGAACCGGCGGCCTGAGGTCGCGCCGTCCGTATCTGCGGGGCTTGAAACGGTGGCGGTCAGAATGCCCGCGAACCGGATCGCGCTTGAATTGATCGACAAGGCAGAGCGTCCGATTGCCGCGCCGAGCGCGAACGCTTCGGGGCGGCCAAGCCCAACGCTGGCGGCTCACGTCTTGGCCGATCTCGGCGGCAGGATCGATATGATAATCGACGGCGGTCCGACAGATATAGGCATCGAGTCGACAGTGCTCGATATGACGGCCGACCCGCCGGTCATACTTAGGCCGGGTTGGGTGACGCCTGAAAAGCTTGCCCGCGTTATCGGCCATGTCGGGCAGGCCCGCGCAACGGAGCAGCTGCGCCGCTCGCCCGGCACGCGCCACCGTCATTACAGCCCGCGCGCGCGCGTCGTGCTTATCGAGCAGGGCTCGCGCGCGTTCATCCACAGCTTTTGCAAAGAGATGTTGAAGACCGGCGGCGTAGGGTTCATAGGCCATACGGCTATAGAGATTGACGACGGACGGTTTAATGCCGCCCGGCTTGATAACAGCGCAGCCGCTTACGCTGCGTCGATCTATTCGGCGTTGCGCGAGCTTGACCGGCTCGACCCGTCGACAATCGTCGTCGAAGCCGTCGGTGAGAACGGGGCCGGCGAGAGCGGAGAGGCGGCGGCGGTTATGGAGCGGTTGCGCCGCGCCGCTTCAGAGATCGTCCGGGAGAGTCTCCTTTGATAGGAGGCGCTCATGGTATGTTATCTCAGAAGCTGCCGGGCAAGTCTCAAGGGGACGCATCACTTTTCAGGAGAGATACATGCAAGCACTCAAAAAACCGAGTCTTACCGAAGACGGCTTGCGGCTGGTGACGGACGAGCCGGAGCCGCGCGTCGGCCATCAGGATGTGAAGATACGCGTTGAGGCCGCGTCGATCTGCGGCACAGACCAGAGCATATACCAGATCACCTCGCGGCCCGGCATGCGCGACGAGATGCTCGCATACAACGGGGGCGAAGTCGAGCGCTATCAACCCATCATCATCGGCCACGAGTTCTGCGGCGAGGTCGAAGAGGTCGGCGAAGACGTTGACCCCGCGATTGCGCGTGTGGGCGATTACGTCACAAGCGAGATGCACATCAGTTGCGGCCATTGCCAGCAATGCCGCGCGGGCAACCGGCACATCTGCAAAGATATTCGTGTAAAAGGCGTCCACCTCGACGGCGCGTTTGCCGAGTACGTCGTGGCCCCGGCTGAAAATATCGTCAACCTTGAAAAGTTCGGCGGCCGCGAAGTTATACCGCCTCGCTTCGGCGCATTTTTGGACGCGCTCGGAAACGCCGTGCACACGGTTATGGAAGGCCAGGTCGCCGGAAAGACTGTCGCGGTCTTAGGGTGCGGCGCGCAGGGGTTGATGTCTACGGCGGTCGCCCGCACGCTTGGGGCGACGCGAATCTACGTTACAGACTTTTCAAATCCGAGGGGCGGGTTTGATCGCTCGAAGCTCCAATCGAGGTTTGAGACGGCCCGCCAGCTCGGCGCGGATTTCTGTTTCGACACGAACGAGGAGACAGCGCCCGGCGAGCGGCGGGAGTTGTTCGACCGCACGCGCGACGAGCACGGCGGCGGCATAGACGTTGTGCTTGAGATGAGCGGGGCCGAAGCCGCTTACAACGACGCGGGGGCGATGGTGAAAAACGGCGGGCAGATATTGCTGCTCGGCATACCCGCGCGCCCCTTGCGCTCATTCGATTTCGGCAAGTACGCGGTCTGGAAAGGCGTGACGATTCGCGGCATATTCGGCCGCCGGATGTTCGAGACATGGTATGCGATGCTCGACCTGCTGGCGACCGAAAGCACGGGGCTGAAGGCCAAGATCGATAAGATCATCACGCGCGAGACCGTGCCGCTTTCAAACTTCGAGCAAGGGTTTGATAAGGTCCGCACACACGAAGCGGTCAAGCTACTGCTCGTGCCCGACGGCGAAAACAGACAAGTGAGGCAGCGATGAATCCGAACGAGATATATCAAACGCTCGACCGCGAGCTTGCGAGGATGAAAGAGGCCAAGACGTTCAAGTACGAGGTCCCGCTCGAAAGCGAGCAGGGCGGGCGAGTCACTGTCGGCGGGCGCGAGGCCGTAATGCTTGCGTCGAACAACTACCTCGGTCTTTCAAACCACCCGCGAATCAAACAGGCCGCGCGCGATGGGCTGGACCGCTGGGGATACGGGCTCGCGTCGGTCCGCTTTCTGTGCGGGACCGAGCCGATCCATTTCGAGCTTGAGCGGCGAATAGCGAGCTTTGTCGGGTGCGAAGCGGCCATTCTTCACTCGTCCTGTTTTGCGGCGAACGAGGCTTTCTTCTCGGCCCTTATCGCGAACGACTTCGGGGAGGAAGGCTACCAGGACGTCATCTACAGCGACCAGTTGAATCACGCGAGCATCATCGACGGCGTAAGGCTCTGCCGCGCAATCGCCAAGCAGACCGTCTCAAGGCTCTACCCGAACGGCGATGTGAAGCGGCTGCGGGAGATGCTCGAAGAAGACCGCGACAAGAATTATCGCATCAAGATCATCGCGACAGACGGCGTCTTTTCCATGGAAGGCCACCTCGCGCCGCTGCCCGCGCTCGTCGATCTTGCGCGCGCGCACGGCGCGATCTTGATGGTCGACGAATCGCACGCTTCGGGTGTGCTGGGCAAGACCGGGCGCGGCACGCCCGAAGACCTCGACCTGTTCGGAGAGATAGACGTGATAACGGGCACCTTCGGCAAGGCGCTCGGCGGCGCATCGGGCGGGTTCATCGCCGGGCGGGCCCCGCTCATAGAGTTCTTGCGCCAGAAATCGCGGCCCTATACCTTTTCAAACACCATGCCGCCTTCGGTCGTCACCGCTTCAATCGAAGCGATAGACCTGATCGAAAACGACCCCTCGATAGTCAACCGCCTTCACGAAAATACAGACTATTTCCGGCGCGAGATCGTGAGCACGGGTTTTAAGATAATCGAAGGCCGCCACCCGATTGTGCCAGTCATGCTGGGCGAAGCGGCGATGGCGCAGGACATGAGCCGCGAGCTTCTAAACGAAGGCGTGTACATAAAGGGGCTCTGGTACCCTGTCGTCCCCAAAGGCGAAGCGCGGCTGCGCGCTCAAATATCGGCCGCGCACACTCGCAACGACCTCGACCGCGCTTTGGACGCCTTCAGCAAAGTCGGCAAGCGGCTGGGCGTAATTTGACAGCTTCGATAATCGGGGATGAGCATGAAGAAAGAGTACAGAAACTTTCGAGAGTTTTACCCTTTCTACCTGTCCGAGCACAGCAACCGGACCTGTCGCAGGCTCCACGTAACAGGGAGCCTGCTTGTCGTCGTAACGCTCGGCTTCGCAATCGCTACGCAGAACTGGGTCGCGCTCCTGCTCGTCCCCGTCTTAGGGTACGGCTTCGCGTGGGCGGGCCATCTCTTTTTTGAGAAGAACCGGCCCGCGACTTTCACCTACCCGCTCTATAGCTTTATGGGCGACTGGGTCATGCTCAAAAACGTGCTGACGGGCAAGATCAAGTTTTGAATCGATAGGCTGCAACCGAGCGCGCGGCTTTCCGTTCTGTTTATAGAGTTGCGAACATCATACGAAAGAGGTCGTTATGAAAGCTTTGACACTCACCTGCTTAACTATCATCGCGCTCGCAGTCGTCTGTGCGGCGCAGGACGCAGGCGACGCTCAAGACCCGGCAGACCTTATCGTAATCAAGCTCGGCTGGGAGAAGCAGCAACTGCCCGAAGGATGGGACCGAGCCGACCCCATACAGTCGGGATCGGGACGGGTAGATGACGACCTCCGCATACCGCCGGAAGACGACGGCGATATTACAGAGCTTGCCACACAGCGAAAGATGGGCAAGCGGGGGGAGAGCAAAAGCGGGCAGAAAGAGAAGACCCCTGAGCCACGAGCCCCTGACCGGCCCGGCCAAAAATACCTCTACCACGTCACTTTTAAGAACACGGGCGTGAAGACCATAAAGTCTGTCGGGTATGAGTACCGCTTTATCGACCCCGAAACGAAAGAGGTCCTGGCGCGTCACGAATTTCACAAGAGAGAGAAGATAAGCCCCGGAAAACAGAAGAAGCTGACCGAGGCGACCGCCGCCGCGCCGACGCGCGTCGTGGACGCAAGCAGCGCGGCTCGCCCCTTCACCGAGCAGGTCCGTATCACGCGCATAGAGTATACGGACGGGACTACGTGGGAGCGCAAAGCGGACCAGTGATTATGAGGCTTAGAAGATTGTGGCTCGCCTTCGGGCTTTCGGTCGCGCTCGGCTCGAATGCGTTCGGGCCCGTCACCGCGCAATCGCTTCAGATACCGTTCAAGCAGTTTCAGCTCGACAACGGCCTGCGCGTGGTCATATCCGAAGACCATTCGGCCCCGGTCGTCGCGGTCGCGGTCTATTACGACGTGGGGTCGCGCAACGAGGTCAAGAAGAGGTCGGGGTTCGCTCACCTGTTCGAGCACATGATGTTTCAAGGCTCGGAGAATGTCGGCAAGGCCGAGCACTTCACATACGTCGAGAACAACGGCGGCTACTTGAATGGCTCGACTCATATCGACTTTACAAACTATTACCAGTTCCTCCCGTCGAACCAGCTAGAGCTTGCGTTGTGGCTTGAAAGCGACCGCATGCGCTCTTTGAAGATAACCCCCGCGAATTTGAAGAACCAGCAGGAGGCCGTAAAAGAGGAGAAGCGGCTCAGCATAGACAACCAGGCCTACTGGCCCGCGCTCAACCGGCTCGACGAGATGCTCTATCACAACTGGGCCATCGCGCACTCCACGATAGGCTCGATGGAAGACCTCGACGCGGCCACCATAAGAGACGTAAAGCAGTTCTTCGACATCTACTACGCGCCGAACAACGCCGTGCTCGCAATCGTCGGCGACATCGACGCGGCGCGCGCCGAGCAGCTCGCGCGAAAGTATTTCTCGACGATCCCGCGCCAGCCGTCACCGCCAGCCGTGGACGTCACCGAGCCGTTCGAGGCGGTACAATCGAAGGCCGTCTTTGACGACCCGCTCGCCGAGATGCCCGCGCTCTCAATGGGGTGGAAGATACCTGCGCGCCGGTCGAAGGATTCCTACGCGATTGCGCTGTTAAAGACCCTGCTGTTTGAGGGCGAAAGCGCGCGGCTCCATCAAAAGCTCGTCAAAGAGAAGAAGGTCGCGCTGGAGATCGAAGGCTTCCTTGAGGAGCGGCGCGGCCCCGGAGCCGTATCGCTCTTTTCTATACACAAGCCCGAAATAAAGCCCGACGAGGTCCAGGCGATCATCGAAGAGGAGATTGAAAAGATAAAGCGAGACGGCGTCACGGGCGACGAGCTGGCCAAGGCCAAAAACCAGTACCGCCTGCTGCGGCTGGTCGCGGGCGACGACGGCAGCGAGTACGAAAGCCTTCAAACCGCGCTCGGTCGCGCGATGGCTCTGGGAGCTTTCACACTGTTCGATAACGACCCCTCGTTGATAAACACAGAGGCGGCGCGGTATCTTGCGGTCTCTGCCGATGACGTGCGCGAGGCCGCGCGCAAATATCTGGGGACGGCAAACCGTTCGGTCATCTACATACGCCCCGTGGCGGGTAAGGAAGAGCGGCGATGAAAAGCTTTCGAAAGCCGCGCTCGCTCGCGCTCACCCTTATGGCCGTGATCGTGGCGCTTGCAGCCGATCCTGCCCTCGCGCAAAAGAGGCGAAGCCGCGCGCCAGCGCGGACTGCTAACCAGTCGGAGGCCTGGCGCAGACGGCCGCCCCTTCCCGACCCGTTGAAACCGTTCGAGCTACCGGCGACGCGCGAGGTGCAGCTTAAAAACGGGCTGCGGCTGGTGATGGCCGAAGACCGCCGCATGCCGCTTGTGACGGCAAGGCTCAGCCTGCCCGTTGGCAGCGCAGATGATCCGCAAGGGGCCGCAGGTCTTGCCGAAGCAATCGCGCATCTCATCACAGAAGGCGCTGGCAAAAGAGACGGCGAGCAGCTCGCCCGCGAAGTCGAGCGCCTGGGCGCGCGGCTATCGGCGACAGCCACGGATGATTACAGCACAATCGGTTTCGCGGCGATTGCCGAAAGCGCCGAGCGTATGGTCGAGCTTCTCGCGGATGTCGTGTTGCGCCCGACCTTTCCTGGCGAAGAGGTCGCGCTCTTTAAAGAGAACCGCATACAGGAATTGAAAGTACAGCGACAGGAGCCGGCTTTTGTCGTAAGCGAGCAGTTCAACCGCTTAGTCTATGGGTCGCATCCATACGCTGTCTCCGCTCCTGCGCCGGAAAGCGTCGCGGCCATGACCAAATTGCAAATCGAGAGCTATTACAGGTCGCGCTACAGCCCGGACGGGTCTGTGCTCGTTATGGTCGGCGACTTCGATTCAGCGAAGGTCGAAGACCGCGTGAGATCGGCCTTTAGCGAGTGGTCAAAAGCCAGCGCGGCCCAGACCGAAAGCGTTTCGATGGCGGAACCGGGCGGTCGCCGCATTTACCTTGTCGACAGGCCCGGCTCTGAGCAAGCCGACTTTCGTATCGGAGGGCTTGCGATCTCGCGGTCTCATCCCGACTACTTTGCGCTGCTGGTCGCAAACGCGATACTGGGAGACGGGGCAAGCTCGCGGCTATTCCTCAACATACGCGAGCGGAAGGGCTATGCTTATGAGGTCAACAGCCAGGTGAACGCGCCGCGCCAGCGCGGGACCTTTTTCGGCGAATCGCAGACGCGCACCGAAGTTACGTCGGCCGCCATAAGAGAGATGCTCGCCGAATTTCAGAGGATGCGGCGCGAGCGCGTCACGGCGCGTGACCTTGAACACGCCAAAAGCTATTTAACCGGGCTCTTCTCGCTGATCCTCTCGACTCAAGGCGGTCTGGCTTCACAGATGGCCGAGGCGCGATTGCTGGGTCTCGGCCCGGATTATCTTGCAGGCTACCGCGTAAAAATAAGCGCGGTCACAGCCGAGCAGGTTCAGCGGGTGGCACAGAAGTACATACAACCCGACCGCGCTGTGATCGTCGTCGTGGGCGACGCGGCAAAGCTCAAAAAAGGGTTACAGCTGCTTGGGCCTGTCGAGGTGATCGACACCCAGGGCAAGAGCGCGGGAAAAGACTAGACCTCGCGCGCCCGCCTGGAAGAAACCCCACATAAAAAAATGCGTGCGATAGGGTTTGACCTACCGCACGCTTTCAACTGCACCTCAAGGCCTGGCCGGTGAGATGCATATTGGCAACCAGCTAATTTTTCATATCGGACCTGGCCAACGCGAGCTTCGACAGAGCGCTGCTGGTCACGGCAGTAAAGCCGGGGGTTCCAGCGGCGCCGCTTGCGCCGTTGATATTGCCTCTTGCGCCCTTCAGGTTGCTGACGGCAACCGGGTGCAGGTCTCTGGCTTCAAGCACGTCAATCGCATCATTGACATCGGCAGAGGCGAGCCGCAGAAGCTCTCTCTGGATGTCTGGATCGGCTGCTGAGCTGGCGCGATTAATCAGCTCTTCGACCTGCCGGATGTTCTCAAGCGCGTTGATAACGCGGAGGAACTTCGCGATCTGGTCATTCTGGGTCGCGTTCATGTTGATCGGAATGATCGTGCCGAAGCCGGGAGCGGTGTTGAATTGCGGGCCTGAGTAGAAGGCGACCGCTTCCTCAATCGTCTCGACCGAGTGATTATGGAAGAACGGCCCCGTGTCCGCGGCTTCCACCAGCGGCGGCGTGTTGAAGCTTCCGTTGCCAAACCCGCCCAGCGAATTCGGCGCGCCGCCAAAGCCAGCGTCAATCGGGCGCGGAGGATTGCCCGGCCCTGTCGGATGCGACGCGGGCAGGCTCTCGACGTTCGTGTTGAAGTTGGCGTTTCGCAGGCCAAATGCGAGGTCGCCCGCGCCCGCGTTATTGTGGCAGAGGTTGCATCGGGACACGTTATTATCGACAAACAGCACCTGACCTGCCGCCGCGTTCGGGTCCTTGAGGCTCAGCGCGCCCGGTCCCGTAAGCTGGAGGTCTGCTTGACGACCGGTAGAGCGCTGGAAAGCTTCCATAGCGTCAAGCTCATTTGTCGTCGGAAGGACGAAATCCGTACCGGGTATGCGGTTGAGGGTCTTTGTGAAATGCTGCGTGACCGCGCCTATGGCGAACTCTCTGAGCGTCCCGGTTCCGGGCGCGCCGTCGCCGCCCCAGCCTGTGCGCTCGTTTGGCGGCGTGGTCGTGCCGTCGGCTCCACCGACAACCGGGAGCAACGAGGTCGGGATCAGCGCGAGCGTGTGCGGCGTGCCTCGCATAACGCCGGGGTTATTGAAGCCGTCGACGTTCTCAAGGATCAGCCCGAATTGGCGCATCAATTGAGGGACTTCAAAACCTACCGCCAGGGCAGCGTTGGTCTCCGCCACAAAGAGCGGGTCACTGGGCGGGAGCGTGGCGATAAACTCCGCGTCTATCGTCAGGTTGTTGTTTTCGCGGTGGCAGCTCGCGCAGGTCCTGCCGTTGCCGCTAAATGTGCCGTTGTTGAACAGGTCGCGGCCCTGCGTGATAAGTATCTGCAAAGGCGTCGTCGGATTTGGGATCGGGCCGATCTGCGCTTTTGCGGTCGGGCTGATCTTATCGACTATGCGCTCGAACAAGCTTCGATCATCGGTCGCGGGGCGCACTTCCCTATCGGCTAGCACTCCAAACTCGCCGCGCTCTTTGCTGCGATAGAGCCTGTGGAACAGCGTGGTCGTGCCTACCAGCAGCCTCTCTTCGACAGGCGTTTTACCGGCGCGTGTGACGACCATCAGATCAGGCTCGAAGCTTCGAAAGGCTTCGCTACCGAGATTCGCTTCGAGGCGGGCCAGCTTGCCTTCGCGCTTCAGAGCGCCGACGCGCAGGTAGCCGTCGTTCGACTCAGGCATAATGCTGTTTCCGGCGCTGCTGTCGACAAGCCAGAAATCGTAGCTTTGATCTTTGGCCAGGTTGGTTGCTTCGACAGAGACTACGCCGTCGATCAAGTTGAGCTTGATTGTGCCTTTGGCGTAGGTGTGCTCCGTCGATAGACCTTTGAACCAGCCCATCGCCGAGACAACGTTACGGTCCCCACCCTCTTTGATGTAATTTGCTTCCCAGGCTCTATAGTTGGCTTCCAGCGTCTCGACCGTGCCGAGTCCTGTGTTGGAAAGCTCCGTCTTGGAATCTACCGACGCTCTGTCGCTCATAAAAAATAGAGCAAGCAAACAGGTCGTCAGGAAAGTCATGGCAGCTAGTTTCAGGGTTTTGACTCTCATTATCTCCTCCTTAGGGGTCAGCAAAAACAGGTCTGTGCTAAGGTTCACGGGTAGATATGCTTGAGACCGGATATGCAATTCGCATTACACCCCGGCCTGAGGCAGAGATTCTTAAGCTGTTCTAAGTTCCCGAGTACACGCCACCCGGTCCGGAGCGGTATTAGCTCCAGCGGCGTGTTTATGTTCGATTGGTTGTCCCTTAAAATCTGGGAGGCCAGTGCCTATTGCTCCTGCCAACCTGAGTAAGCCCAGCTACAGAGCGAACAGGCGAGTAGTTCATACTACATCAGGAGACAAAATACAATCATAATCTAGCGATCTTTGTCACAATTTGAATTTTTGTGGGCAGCCGCCGTCGCCTCCGGCATGGGGCTTGTGAGATCGTTCGGTTGTCAGGGAGAGAATTATTCCACGGCGCCGGCCACCTTTAACAACTCAACGATCTGTGTGCGCTTCTGATCCTCGGCCAGTTTCAGGGCGCTCCGGCCGTTCGAGCCGGAAGCATTCGGGTCCGCGCCACGGTCGAGCAACAGCTTGACCGCTTCGAAGTGTCCCGCTTCCGAGGCGCGGGACAACGGCGTATCTCCGTTGTTCGCTCTTGCATTCGGGTTTGCTCCCGCTTCGATCAACAGCAACAGGCTCTCTGTATGGCCTTTGAACGCGGCACGAGTGAGCGCGGTCCATCCGTTCTCGTCTTTGGCCTCTTTATCGGTGCCTTCGGCTATTAAAATTTTCAACGACTCCTGTTGGTTTTCCAGGGAGGCAAACATCAAAGCCGTCATGCCCTTGTTATCTTTCGCATCAAGGTCGGCCCCCTCATCAACGAGCAGCTTTAAGGCTTCGACGTGCCCTTTCCAGGCCGCGTTCATCAACGCCGTGCCGTTGAACTTGTTCCTGGCATCCACCTCTGCGCCTTCGGCCAGCAGCACCTTCACAGTCTCTACCTGATTAGCCAGCGCCGCCACCATCAGGGGTGTCTGGCCTTCGCCCGTCTTCACTTCGGTGCTCATACCGGCTTTCAAAAAGAGTTTGACGGCTTCGACATTCCCTTCTCTTGCGCTATCGATAAAGGCTCTGTCTGTGTAGCTAAGATTCATCTGTTGAAGCTGCGCCATCGCGGCTTCAGAATCTCTGTTACACGCAACGAGCGCTACCACGATAGCGACCGACAAGAGCGCGCAAACGGGTCGTGCCATAAGTCCTCCATCGAGTAATGAAATTAAGTGAAGATTGCGGAGCCGGAAGATATTTACCGCAAAGCGAGAAAGTATTCAACCCTACAAAGCAGGTCTTCAATGGCAGGAAGGAATGGAAGGTATGATAAAGCGAGAAAGCCCACCCTGATCAAGAGTGAGCTTTCTTAGGTAAGAGATAAACCCGGCAGCTACCTACTCTCCCACACAGTTTCCCGTGCAGTACCATCGGCTCCGAAGGACTTAACTTCCGTGTTCGGGATGGGAACGGGTGTGACCCCTTCGATATAACCACCGGATAACTTGTAAGATCATCGCCGATCTCTTAGACCGACCACACCTCTCGAATGATCTTTGACAATCGAACGGCAAGCACTCCGTCTGAGACAACCTCTCGACTAGACTGACTAATCCAGACGCGCTCGAACCAAGCTTTGCAATGAGCAAACCTTATGGTCAAGCCGATGGATCGATTAGTACTGGTCAGCTTAACTCGTTGCCGAGCTTACACACCCAGCCTATCAACCTGGTAGTCTTCCAGGGATCTCTTTGGGAGAACTAATCTCTGGTCGGGCTTCACGCTTAGATGCATTCAGCGTTTATCCCTGCCCAACTTAGCTACCGAGCGCTACTCCTGGCGGAATAACTCGTACACTAGAGGTTGGTCCAACCCGGTCCTCTCGTACTAAGGTCAGATTCCATCAATTCTCCTACGCCCACGCCAGATAGGGACCGAACTGTCTCACGACGTTCTAAACCCAGCTCACGTACCGCTTTAATCGGCGAACAGCCGAACCCTTGGGAGCTTCTGCACCCCCAGGATGCGATGAGCCGACATCGAGGTGCCAAACCCTGCCGTCGCTGTGGACGCTTGGGCAGGATCAGCCTGTTATCCCCGGGGTACCTTTTATCCGTTGAGCGACGGCCCTTCCATTCGGGACCGCCGGATCACTAAGGCCGACTTTCGTCTCTGCTCGACTTGTTTGTCTCTCAGTCAGGCTGGCTTATGCCTTTACACTCTAAAGGTGATTTCCAAACACCCTGAGCCAACCATCGCGCGCCTCCGTTACTGTTTAGGAGGCGACCGCCCCAGTCAAACTACCCGCCTGATAATGTCCCTCCCCCTGATTTAAGGGGGTAGGTTAGAATCCAAGCGCAGGAAGGGTGGTATTTCACCGTCGGCTCCCCCAAGCCCGAAAGCCTGGGTTCATAGCCTCCCACCTATCCTACGCATCCAACGCCCGGATTCACTATCAAGTTATAGTAAAGGTCCACGGGGTCTTTCCGTCTAGACGCGGGTACCCGGCATCTTCACCGGAACTACAAATTCGCTGTGCTGCTCGTTAAGACAGTCGCCAGATCGTTACGCCATTCGTGCAGGTCGGAACTTACCCGACAAGGAATTTCGCTACCTTAGGACCGTTATAGTTACGGCCGCCATTCACTGGGGCTTCGATTCGGAGCTTCGCCTTGCGGCTAACCCCTCCTCTTAACCTTCCAGCATTGGGCAGGCGTCAGCCCCCATACGTCGTCTTAACGACTTTGCGGAGACCTGTGTTTTTAGTAAACAGTCGCCTGGCGCTGTTCGCTGCGACCACCTCGGGCTTTGACACCCTACCGTGGCACCCCTTCTCCCGAAGTTACGGGGCTAATTTGCCGAGTTCCTGAACGAGCATTCTCACATGGGCCTTAGGATTCTCACCCCACCTACCTGTGTCGGTTTGCGGTACGGTCGCTTTGCAATCTCGTGCCCGAAGTTTTTCTTGGCATCTGGGGTCATCGGCTTTTGCGGCCTAAGCCTTCGTCCCGCACTTTAGCTTTAATGACGAGCGGATTTGCCTACTCGCCAGCCTATGCGCGTTCAACCGGTATTCCATCACCGGTCCCGACTACCCTGATGCGTCCCTCCACACTCAAACGATTGTAAGCGGTTCGGGAATTTTAACCCGATTGCCATCGACTACGCCTTTCGGCCTCGCCTTAGGGACCGACTTACCCTGCGCAGACGAACTTAACGCAGGAAACCTTAGGTTTACGGCCCGACTGATTCCCACAGTCGTTATCGCTACTTATGCCGACAAAGTCTTTTCCACACGCTCAAGGCTTTCGCCGCCGGGGTCCTTTACAAACCCCAGCCCGCCCTTTCGGTGCGTCTTCGCTGCTGTGTGGAATGCTCCCCTACCATCGAAATGGACAGACCAGCAAGCTGATCCGCCTCACCTCAATCCCAAGCTTCGGTACCTGTCTTTAGCCCCGTTGAATTGTCGGTGCAGGGCTGCTTGACCAGTGAGCTATTACGCTTTCTTTAAAGGATAGCTGCTTCTAAGCTAACCTCCTGGCTGTCAGTGCGTCCCCACCTCCTTTTCCACTTAGACAGGATTTAGGGACCTTAGCTGTGGGTCTGGGCTGTTTCCCTTTCGACGATGAAGCTTAGCCCCCACCGTCTGACTCCCGCGCTTGACTTTTGGGCATTCGGAGTTTGGTAGAGTTTGGTACCCGGTGAAGGGCCCTAGCTCTTCCAGTGCTCTACCACCCAAAGTAATCACGCGAGGCTAGCCCTAAAGCTATTTCGGGGAGAACGAGCTATCACGTGTTTTGATTAGCCTTTCACCCCTATCCTCAGCTCATCCAAGTTGTTTTCAACCAACACTGGTTCGGTCCTCCACTGCATGTTACTGCAGCTTCAACCTGGCCAAGGATAGATCAACACGCTTCACGTCCGAATCCCGCTGACTAGACAGAAGCATTGCTGCTTCTTTCGCCCTATTCAGACTCGCTTTCGCTGCGGCTCCGGCGCATAACGCCTTAACCTTGCCAACGAGATTCACTAGCCGGCTCATTATGCAAAAGGCACGCGGTCAGGCCAGAGGCCCGAAAGCCTCTGTCGTTACCCTCCCACTGCTTGTAAGCACACGGTTTCAGGTACTATTTCACTCCCTTTTGAAGGGTGCTTTTCACCTTTCCCTCACGGTACTAGTTCACTATCGGTCGCGTGTGAGTATTTAGCCTTAGGAGATGGTCCTCCCTAATTCAGACAGGGCTCCTCGTACCCCGCCTTACTCGGGTGCCAGCTCATAGGGAGGTCAAACAGTTTCGCGTACGCAGCTATTATGCTCTTTGGCGGAACTTTCCAGAACCCTTCCGCTACTGATTGACTTTGTAACTCCCCGCAGTGGCTGCCGCCACCGCAAAACCGGTCCCACGACCCCCCGAAAGCAACGCCGGCAGGCTTGACACTTTCAAGGTTTAGGCTCCTCCGCGTTCGCTCGCCGCTACTAGCGGAATCACTGTTGTTTTCTCTTCCTCCGGGTACTGAGATGGTTCACTTCCCCGGGTTCGCTCTCTCTGCCCTATGTATTGAGGCAGGAGTAACCGATTACAAATCGGCTGGGTTCCCCCATTCGGAGACCTCGGAGTCACGGGTTGTTTGCACCTCGTCCGAGCTTATCGCAGCTTACCACGTCCTTCATCGCCTTCACGCGCCTAGGCATCCACCGTGTGCCCTTAGTAGCTTGACCATAAAATTTGCTCATCACAAACTCTCGGCTCAGCACATCTTTCTTACGCCTAGTCTCTACAAACGCCGGAGAAGCCGAACCGACGACCAGGGCCTCAGGCCCCGCCCGCCGCGCGCGTCTCCTCCCGCATCCTAGAGATTATCTTTTTGGGAATACTTGCCTATTCGATTGTCAAAGATCACT
>CAZTUB010000001.1:0-727541 GCA_964615905.1 uncultured Clostridia bacterium | reverse complement strand
GGAGGATGCCCGTTGATTAACCGAGGCCGTTTACACAAAATACCGGACACACCCAATACGGCAGCCTCAAATAATCGTGGAACAACTACCCACACGTTCTACTGGAACCTTAGTCGTACAATTTGGAATAAGGATGGTGACTGTGCTGTGCTATTTGAGCTAGGCACTTGGAACACTCTTCGCGCCTAATAAGCCCGGCCTGAAGTAATAGGAGGACTATAGTTACGAATATCAAGATAGAAGACCTACTCAAGAAATGCCCAAGATGTAATGGGGTAGATCAGATAAAGGATATATACAGCCAAGGAGGGGAGATTTGCCGTAAGCGGCAAATCGTATCCCCTTGTTCTCTCCGCTTGGCCTGATATTCTTTATTTGTATTCTGGTTTAGCTCTTGAAACTGTACCAAGATTAGATCTGAAGATCTCTACTAAATGAGCTAGTAGGGTATCCCAGGTTCGAGGTATATCTCGATACGGGGCACCGTTTGAGTTTTGGAAGCGATTTGCCACCTCAGAAAACGGAGAAGAGAGCGTAATACTTAGCTTTTTACCCTCTACCGTCCGGTTCGAGGTAATGTTTTTGACCATATCCCGTTTTTCCTCTGGAAGAGCGAAATAGTATTGTAAATACGCGCTATCTGCCAGTTCGAGAAATTCTGCCAGCCGGTCAGGAATAGACTGATTTGAGGCGATCAAATCGACGAGTTTTTCCTCTATCTCTTTCTGCTCCATCAAGAGCTTGTTTTTTCTCCTCTCAAATACGTCCTTGTCTATTACCTGTTCCAAGTAAGCATCAGTTAGTCGGTCCAGAAGATCCTGGACATTGCCCAACCTCAACTGCATTGTCTTTATAAGCTCCTCCTGTTCATCCTTCCAATTTGCTTTCAGCCTTTCCACCTTCTGTTTGACATAGAGCCTTTCTTTTTCAGTGAACTGAAGGCAGAGAAGTCGCTGTATCACTTCTAGCTCAACAGTCTCCTCCCGAACACAGGTAGTCGGGCAGTCCTTCTTCTGGCAACGATAATAAACGTGCCCCTTTTGTAGCTCCCCAATCAGTGAATAGCTACAATGCGCGCAAGTGAGCATACGACGAAAGACAAAGTTATGCTTTTGGGAGCGGGTATTGGTTTTGCCGGTAAGTATAGCTTGCACCCTGTCAAACATAGACTTGCTGATAATCGGAGGGTGGCTGCCTGGGAACACCTCATTAGTTTTCTTCAGCCGAATGAGCCCTATATAGAAAGGATTGTTAAGAAGGTGTGAGACACCGCTTATCGTAAGTTTCTTTCCACCTCTGTTTCTGAGCCCCAGACGAAATAGCTCATAAGAGAGCGTGTGAAGGTTATAACTGCCGGTTGAGTACATCTCGAACGCCTTCCTAACCAGCGGAGCTTTCACCGGATCAACCTCTTTGGGCTGGCCCTTGCCTTTATCCAAATATCCTATTGGTGCAGGAAGAGGATATAGCCCTTGCTTGATTCGACCATAAAATCCTTTCTTCGTTTCTTCTCGCAGATTGCGGATGTAATCCGCTGCTACCACAGCCTGAATATCGGCAGACAACCTGCCGCCTCGTGAGTGAAGATCCAGGCTATCGTTGGCAAAATGTACTTCAACGCCTTGGTCTATCAGCTCGCCCAGGTCTGCCCAATCCTTTAGATTTCTGGCACTTCGGTCAATCTTGTGGATCACCATACCTTGGGCCTTGCCTCGCCTCAGCTCTTCAAGTATCTGGGTGAATATTGGGCGACCTCGCTTGGCTGCGGTTTCGCGCTCTTCAAACCAAGAAACAATCTCCAGGGCGTTGCGCTGGCAGTAGCGGGTAATTGCGTCCTTCTGCTCTTGTAAAGAGACTCCGCTGCCCTGCTTGGGCGTGGAGACTCTGATATATCCAAATACTTTTCTCACTTTTGGGAAGAAGCTGATTTATTGGAAGGATCGGCCTTTGTGTCATGCATGCTAGGATGGCTTTTTGAAGCTGTCAAATCTTTGAATTCCGCATAAAGCTCAGGGTCTTCTCGTATGCGCTCATAAATCTGAAGTGCCAATTGAATGTATCGGTTCAGATTCTCTTCGGCCTCT
The DNA here is from genome assembly GCA_964615905.1 of uncultured Clostridia bacterium. Classification (GTDB taxonomy): domain Bacteria; phylum Acidobacteriota; class Blastocatellia; order UBA7656; family UBA7656; genus DATLMR01. Next base: position 725,457 of record CAZTUB010000001.1, on the reverse strand, counting down.
TGAAGCTGCTCTTCTGTGAGGTGCGCATAGAGATCAGCAATTGTGATCGGAGCCTCGCGATCCTTGGGCTTTCTCTTCATAGCCTGTGAGACTAACGCAAGAGTGTTTCTGATGGTAGACAGCAAAATTAGCCGTTGGCGGCTAATCTGTACGTCTTTTGTGAAGCAAAAGAGTGAGTATGCTGAAGGGCAATGACAACACATTACAACCTCCTCGATCTGGCGCTTCAGTATCACGATGCGCTGCCTGCGCGGATTCAGCAGTATTTGAATGGTCGTGGTATTCCTGATGAGATCATTGATTCGCACATCATAGGCTGGAACGGCTGGCGCATCACAATACCCATTTATAACAAGCAAGGGGAAGTAATATTCTTTAGGCTCGCCAAAGACCCGGACGATGCCCGGCCTGCGCCAAAGATGCTCTCCTCTCCCGGCTCGACGGTTGAACTGTACGGCTGGGATGAGGTACTCAAGCGACCCAGAGAGATCATTATATGCGAGGGAGAGTTTGACCGGCTAGTCTTGCTGGCTCAAGGCTTTGCCGCAGTCACCTCAACCGGAGGGGCTGCCACGTTTCGCCCCGAGTGGGCAGAAGCTCTAAGACAAATAGAAAACGTCTATATCTGCTTTGACAACGATCAGGCAGGCAGAAACGGCGCTCAAGTTGTCGCTCTAATGATCCCGCACGCGAACGTTATTCAGTGGCCTACTGAGGTCGGGGAGGGAGGTGATGTAACTGACTTTTTCGTGCGCCTCAAAAGAACTCCTGAAGACTTTCTGAAGCTGATGCAGAATGCCAAGCCTGCCGCATCATCTTCTGCCAGAACACGGCCTGCCAAACAGTCTCAGATGCAAAGCCTGGATTCACTTTTAGCAGACCGATTGCAGCGTATCAAGACCGAGATCCCTCTCGAAAGAGTCATTGCAGAGTACATCCAGCTTCGCCCTTCAGGAAAAAACCTCATTGGCCGCTGCCCTTTCCACGATGATCGCACTCCCTCCTTCACCATCTACCCGAACACTAACAAATACCACTGCTTCGGCTGCCGCGCGCACGGGGATGTGATCACCTTTGTGCGTGCGATGGAGGGCTTGGGTTTTACCCAGGCTTTGGAAGTACTCGATCCATTAACTTCACACCATGCAAAACGAAATCAAGAAAATCGTACAAACGGTAAAGCAGCATAAGACTCCGGCTGTTTCGGTGGTGCTACCTGACCAGTCTCTGGCCGAGATGGTCTTTGATCCTGCCCGCAAGCAGACTGCCTTTGTGCTCTGGCGCGGCGACACTTGGAGCGTACAAGAAAGCGTTGAGGCTGCCGCCGACAAGCACTTCGTTCCCTACTCGCCAGAGAACAACCTTATCAAGAATGAAGTGGTGCTTTTTCCCTCGGAACCGGCAGAGTACTCCTCCGAGCAAGAATTGGTGGCAGAAATACAAGCCTTCATTCATCGGTATGTGGATGTCAGCCCCTTGTTTGAAAAGATCGCAAGCTACTATGTGCTTTTCTCCTGGGTGTACGACAGCTTCAATGAGCTGCCGTACTTGAGGCTCAGGGGCGATCCTGGAAGCGGCAAGACACGGTTTCTTCTCACGGTCGGCTCCCTCTGCTACAAGCCGATTTTCGCCTCAGGTGCCTCCACTGTCTCGCCTTTGTTTCGCATCATCGAGACCTTTCGCGGAACGCTTATTATCGACGAGGGGGATTTCAGACTAAGCGACGAGCGGGCAGAGATCGTCAAAATCCTCAACAACGGCAACGCCAGAGGATTCCCGGTGCTTCGAAGCGAAGTCACCCCAAAGCGAGAGTTCAATCCGACCGCCTACACGGTCTTTGGGCCAAAGCTCGTCGCCACCCGAGGATTCTTTGAAGACAGGGCGCTTGAGAGTCGATGCTTGACCGAGTATATGGGCCATCAAAGGCTGCGGGACGATGTGCCGATTAACCTGCCTGGCAGTCACAAACAGGAGGCCCTTCAAATCCGCAACAAGCTTCTGCTGTTTCGCCTTCGCAACTTCCACAAGAGGGAAGCTAACGAGGCGCTGGTGGACCGAACCATTGAGCCGAGACTGAATCAGGTATTTGTGCCGCTTTTGAGCATCATTGACGACGCGAAAGCTCAAGAGGAGATCAAAGAGCTTGCTCGCAAGTATCATCGAGAGCTGGTTGCAGATCGCGGGCAAGATATGGAGGCACAGGTCCTGGAGATTATCAGGGATATGATTGCCGCAGGCGAGGCGAGGCTATCGGTTAAGGAGATCACAAGCTGGTTTGCCGACCGGCACGGGGATGATTTCGAGCGAAAGATTACGACGAAGTGGATAGGCAATATCATCCGCAAGAAACTCTCGCTCAAAACTCAAAAGAGCCACGGGGTATTTGTTATCCCGCCTTCAGAGGAGTCCAAGCTTGTCCGGCTCTATGAGAAGTACGGGATAAGCTCGCAGGAGGCTGACGAGCCTGCCTCCTAAGCTAGGCGTCGTGTAGCGGGTAGACTTGGGGGACATTGGGGACGTAGTGAAGGGTACTGGCTGAAGCGAGATGTCTCATAAGCTAGGTAAATAAATGCTGAAGATTTTTCACTGAGCTTTATTACCTGCCTCTACTCAAAGTCCCCCAAGTCCCCAAAGTCCACCCGCAGCCTGTATCCTAACTATACTTTAACTTTATTTGACAAATTATTTATCGAAATTTTACGCCTGTTTGATAAGGGCTAAACGTCCCTTTTCCCTTTGATCAGCCACTTTGGCTAATTTTTAAGTCTTTGAAGGTCTCACCTATCTGATAGGGTGAGTTCGTATTGAGTCTGTACTGAGAAGCATTACTTTTATGGCTTCCAAGCTGCCAAATTACCTGAAAACACAACGGAGGAGATTCGGGATTTCTCAGCGCGAGATGGCGTACCTTCTGGGGTACAAGAGCCCGATGGATATATCTCGTTTTGAGCGATCCCTGAGGATTCCCTCTCTTCAAACAGCCCTCGCATATCAGGCTGTGTTTGGTGTACCGGTCGCAGAGTTATTTGCAGGGTTTTATCAGAAGGTCGAGAAAGAGACTGCGAAAAGAGCACGACTCTTGCAGCAAACGCTAAAAAATGCCGACTCTAGCGTAAAGAATACTCGCAAGAGAGACTTGCTGCGCAGTGTCGAGATCACGCCAGCTATCAATAAAGAGCATCCATGAGACACCCATTCGCAAACACTCAAAGGGTTCTCGCAATCGACCCTAATGCAAGAGGTTTTGGGTTTATAGTCTTGGAAGGTCAGGTTGAGCTTATTGATTTTGGCCTCAAGGTAATAAGGAAAACTCAAGACAAGAATAGCGCGTGCGTAAGCCGAATTGCAGGCATTATTGATTGGCATCAGCCGGATATTCTTGTCATCGAAGATTATCAGGCGAGAGGATGCAGACGGCGCTTGCGAGCTAGAGCGCTACTGCGCGATATAACAACGCTAGCGTTTGAAAAGAATGTTCGGCTTATCAAGGTGTCTTGGCTTGCAGTAGCCAAAGCATTTGCACCTGACCGAGCTGCAACAAAACATCATATTGCTGCTGAAATTGCCAAGCTGTTCCCAGAGCTTGAATTACACCTGCCGTACAAGCGAAAGCTCTGGACGAGCGAGGATTACCGGATGAGTATGTTTGATGCGGCAGCGCTCGCTTCAACTGCGTTCTCTCAATACGAGCACAAAGCCTAAGTTAAGATAATTATCCCCACCAATCTTCAATCGTCTTATAGTACATCGAGCAAATGGTTTCTACTTCTTCATCTGTGATTCGGTCTTTCAATACGGCTTTAAGCATTATACCAAGTAACTGCATCGGGGTTACTTCTATTGGTTTCTGTCCATGGCCCTTGCGGGGCGATTGTTTCTCTGGTTTGTCTGATGGTTTCATAAGTGGCAAATATGGTAAACTCGCGAACTAAAGGTGAACCGGTCACGAAACACTTTGGTGTACTCGGCAGACCTGAAAACCAAACCATCTATACACCTAAATAGGTTTATATGCAAGCGTTCATTAGGAGGATTCGCCTGATGGGACGCAGCGCACAACCACAGCCTAAAAAGCTAAAGACAAAACTACGCAAGGTCAGAAATAACTTCGGCTATACATTGGCAGAGATGACGCGACAATTACAAAGCAATGGTAGTGGAGACTTACGGCCGCATTACGTTGGCGAATTTGAGAAGGGCAAGAGAACACCATCGCTTTTAGTCTTGCTGGCCTACTCGAAACTGACAGGCGTTTCCATCAACGTTCTGGTTGATGATGAATTGGATTTACCCAAAAAAGCGGTCAAAGCCTTACCTATAGAGAAGGGATAATTACCTGAGTTAAGGCTCAACTAGTATCGCAATTCCCCTCCAAAAATAGGAGACTGCTGAGGCTGTGTCCGCACGCTTACATTTCTACTCAATTCCTAATACTTTCTTTACGGCTTTGATATTGGCAGGCTTTGAATGTATGAGGACTTTAACAATCTGGCTAAGATCAGGACTGGCAGTAATAATTTCTATGGTATGCAAGACTGAGGGAACCGTCCAGGCAGGAGCAGTGTAGGGGCCTGCGCTTGCGACTTTGAAAAGCTCGGTCGCGTCTACCCCTAAGCCTTGCGCCAGACCATTGAGCTTGTCCACGCTCATGCTTTTGGTTTTCCCTTTCAGAATGTCTGAAATGTAAGAGTCTTTGATTGCTCCGCCGCTTCGTTTTTCCACATCCAACGCTGTAAGGTGCTTTTGCTGCATCACCTCTTTTATGAAATCACGCAGTCTATCCATTGAGCTTCCTTTTTGCAGGAAGCGACGAAAATAGTGATTGACAATACATAGCGTCTTAGACTACTATTCTCGTCGTTCCGTGATCGCGGAATTGATTCGGAAACAGCGGGGCTAGCATTTTGATGATGGTGCAGCCCCGCACCCTTTTACCATGAACTGCCTTAAATCCAAAGACAAAGGGATTGTCAGATGTGAGTATCTGAATCCCGCGAGTAAGTATTGTCTTTGTAGAGCGGGCAAAGTCTGACTGAGAGGGGCCTACGTGGTAGTTCACTTCTTACTTGGGGAGTGCGCAGTACTGAAAACCTGGGGGGGTTGTGTGCTCCCTCTTTTCTTGTGTCTTATGCCAATGTCTTGGGGCTTCTCCGCTGCTCCTGCCGAGTTCATTATTGAAGTCAGGCTTATTCAGCAAGGCAGAACGACTCAAGTAAAGATGAGGACGGAGCCTTGTCTGAGTAATGAGGCAACAATTTACTTTGAAACCTCTGAAGGTACGCCTCCCCTAGATCAGCTTCAACTGTCTGCAACACAGGGACAGATTCAAGAGGCAATTCCTAGCCGATTTATTTCCACACCGCTTCGTTACTACTCAACCTACAAAAGAGCAAAGCATCAACGACTTGAGCGTATAATCCTTGAGGCTTCTGGATATGTTTTTGCAATAAAGCTCACAGATACGCCCAAGGATGGAGTCTACAAACTTATCGTAGCGGCTTCGGTTGATGAAGATAACGACGGAGCCTTTGTACAGACTAAAACTCTCAAAGCTTCTCGCCTATTGCAGTTTTGTCCTGATTACGACAGCAATGCGGTATCTCACCCGTTGCAGACTGAATTCTTTTTTACCCACAGAGGGGATGACTCCTTTGACTGGAACTGCAACGGCAGGATCAACTTATCCAAGGTGAAGCTTGGCAAGCCTGGGAAGTTTGAGATGCGAGACGGAGTATGTGTTGAGGTTATCCCGCCTGAGCATGGCTGGGCAGATAGTATTCCCACTCAAGTAGGAGTGATTGCTCATTGTTTTATCGTACTTGGTAGTGGTAGCAGTGTAGATGCTTTTGCACCTGATGATCCCCTCCCTTTATGCATCACAGCTCACGCTCGCTGTGTACAAAGCGGGAACTGAAGGATTGTTTGAGGTGCGGGCAAGAGTAGATACAGAAGCGAAGAGCCTAAGTTGGATTCTGTGTAAATGAATTTCCGAGTCCCCCCATCGGAACCCGGCCTTCAAACAGTATAGCGAATTGATTCATTGCCCCGCTCCAATCCCTTATCGGCATTGTCCACCTCTTGCTAATATTTCTCAACCCAAGGTACATGAGCTTGAACACCGCCTCGTCGTTCGGGAACAGTGACCGATTCTTCGTGATCTTTCGCAAAGTCATATTCAGCGACTCTATGGTGTTGGTCGTGTAGACCGCTCGCCTGATCTCCGAAGGGTAGCCGAACATAGAACTCATCCCAAAACCTTTTTTAAGGTGATGAGAGCACAAGCCATATGAACAAGAGCCGAGAATATCTTCTCAGACCTTTCGTAGCGAACCACCAGCCTGCGGAAGGTCTGCAACCAACCGTTACTTCGCTCTATGATCCACCTGCGCTTATACCGCCTCATCTTTCTCCCGTCTTGATGCGTCGCAACTGTGTTGTTCGACCGCGCCGGTATGATCGGCTCTATCCCCCGCTTCACGAGCAGTGCTCGCACTGTGTTGGAGTCATATCCCCGGTCGCTTATCAACCGCTTTGGCTTGCCCCGCTTGCGCTTGCCGGTCTTCACTTTAACATTGTTGAGCGTCGCCTCGACGAGTTTAACCTCCGACGGGGAAGCCTTCTCCAGGTGTACTCCGAGCGGAGTACCCGCGCCATCGGCCAGTACCATAAGCTTTGTTCCCTTGCCGCTTTTAGTCTTCCCGACCAGCCTACCCCTTTTTTAGCGCGTATGAACATGCCGTCGATGAAGCACTCATCCCAGCGGACTTTCTGTTGGTCTGAAAGCTGGTCGAGGAAAGCTCGCCAGAGGTTTAACAGCACTTCGCTTTCAGCCCACTCTCCAAGACGACGATGGACAGCGCTCTTAGAGCCATATCTTTCAGGTAATTCGCTCCAGGGAGCGCCGGTCCACAGAATCCACAGGATGCCTTCAAAGCATTTGCGATCATCGAGTGGAGGACGGCCTCCCTTTGGGGATCGTCTTCGCTTCGGCAAATGTTGTTTTATGAGTTCCCATTGTTTATCAGTGACTGCTCGCCAAGCCATGGATTACCTCCTTAACTTGGTAAGCTATTCATCTGGTTTTAGTTGTCAACCAGTTTAGGGATCACTTCTAGGAACTATCCTCGACCAGTTTGTCCGCCACGACCTGACTATCACCGGGTATGTGCTCGCCCAGGTCTGTTCAAACTCATTGAGTTGATGCTCTGCCTCTCCCAGCGTCATAGCCTGATAGATGCTCTTGAGGTCGGTAGCCACCTGCTTGCGATCCCTATGCGAAACGTAGCTGAGTGAGTGCCTCACCAGATGCACCATACACAACTGCACCTGCGTCTGTGGGAATACTGCCTCTATGGCTTCCGGGAAGCCTTTCAACCCATCCACGCACGCGATGAAGATGTCACCCACTCCCCGGTTCTTCAACTCCGTGACTACTTGCATCCAGAACTTAGCCCCTTCCGATTCAGCCGCCCACAGCCCTAAGACTTCTTTCAAGCCTTGTAAATTAACGCCGAAGGCGAGGTAAATCGCCTTATTAGTCACTCTGCCCTGACTCTTGACCTTCACTTGTAAAGCGTCGAGGTAGAGTATGGGGTAGACCGAATCCAGCGGGCGCGTCTGCCAGGCGCGGACTTCATCCAGCACTGCATCCGTTACGGTTGAGATCAAAGAGGGCGAGACTTCTACTCCATATATCTCTTCGAGGTGACCTTGAATCTCGCGCTGCGTCATCCCTCTTGAATAGAGCGAGATGATCTTCTCATCGAGGCCATCGAAACGGGTCTGATTCTTCTTTACGAGCTGGGGCTCGAACTCCGAGTTGCGGTCACGTGGCACATCGATCTGCACTTGCCCGCGCTTGCCGCGCAGTGTCTTTGGGGTTGTTCCATTACGAGAGTTGCCGGAGTTATCGCCAATGGAGTCGTGCTTCTGGTAGCCAAGATGATGAGTGATCTCGCCGTTGAGGGCACGCTCAACTAAGGCTTTGGTGAGTTGTTGCAGTAGCCCGTCCTGGCCGAGCAGGTCATCGGGCTCCTTGTAGTCTTTCAGAAGCTCATCTAGCAGTTCGGGTGTAATTGGCATAATCGTGTCGTCCTTTCGAGACTGAATGGTTGATTATCGCCATTTACACAGAATCTAAAAAGCTCTCGAAGCGAAAAACATAGGAACTGCAAAGAATAAACTGATAAACACATCTATCGAAAGATAAGTGCTCGCACAAAATTAGATTGAACCATTTTGGGATGTCCAGTGCTTCAAATTCAATTGTTTCGATCAAGGATAGTTCAAACTAAATTAGTCTGAGTACTTAGAATCTGTTATCTTGCTTCATTATAAGCTGGTTTCGATAGGGGTCAAGCTGCCACTATGGCCTATTTTTTAGTCTGCTCTTGAATGAATCACCAATAGTTTCAAGCAGTTCGTCATATTGTTTCTTGTATATTCCATTCATTTGAATTTGTCTATTTATCCGGGTACTTTCTTTGTTAAAGTCCGCGTATGCAGCGTTATCGATTTCATCCTCTGTACGCATCCATACTAACTTCTGTTTTCCAATTTTAAATCGACTAAAAGCTGCTAGAACCTCTGAGAGTTTATCTCGGTCGTCATCCTCAAAGAATATTTCACCCTTCCTTAGAATAATCTCGGTTTGACGATACGCATCGGCAAACTTTAATAGGTTTTCCTTACTTGCTTTTTCCCAAAGATCATTTCCTGCTAGTCGTAAACTTTGTAATATTTTCCAGGCTTTGCAATAAGCCTTAAATTGTTCATCTGCGTATTTGGTATCCCTCATCCCTTGAAGGCCCAATTGCTTTGCAAAAAACTCTAATTGGTCAGCTAATGGTGCCTGACCTCCAACAAATTGTTGAATAGTAATATCGCCGCCAGCATTCAAACTTCGGGCACTTAATGCGCTAGCTGATTGTGAGTTAGTAGGAGGGTACACAGGGTCGTTTTGTGTATGAAGGCTACTGGATAAAATTACATCTTTTTGGGCGTCAATTTTATTTGCTTCTATTCCACGCCCCGTACTGTCTTCCGCTTTTACCCCCCCTTTGCGACTCTTAATTCTTTTCGCTGAAACACCCGGTTTAGATGAGGTGTTTGAGCCTTCAATTATTGCCCTAAAGCCGAATGGTGCCTTTATGTCTGCTTTGCCTCTCTGCCGATATCGCAAGAAAGCGATTAGTGCAAGTAATCCAATAATCCCAGCAATAATTACTATAACGACGTTTCTATCCATAATTGTTCTCCAACAATCACACTTCGGGAGGAGCGATACTTACAAAAGTGGCATAGGGGCACACAATATATCACAAATAACCAGAAAATCCCTACCGTAAGGCAGCCCACCACATGGTTTAGGTTTGCTCTGGGGATTGAGATCCTTGACGTATAGAAGTAATTTTTGTTTGCTGTAGTCGGTTCCTCTCAACGCATCTTCCCGTTTTTTTCTCGAACCATTCCATATCGCACTACCGGACACGAAAGGAAACGACTGCATATGGTGTACTCTGAAGACAAAATGCCACATACGATCTTAGAAGGTGTGATAGCGACTATAGAGGCGCACGACGTTGCAATAATGCAGGCGCTTAAGCTCCACGACCTTCTAAGTTCCTCGCCGGGACCGCAGGCCGGCAGCAATGAGGTGCAAGCGGATATTGACGGGACGCTGCACCAATTAGAAAAAGCAGAAGCATTAACAGAATGCCGGGAAGCCTGGTTGCTGTAGCGAAAGCGCCTGCGCTTCCTAAAGATCGTTAAGCTGTCTCTGGAAAATAAATCAGAGGCGTACATAGACAACGAAACAGGCCGGATGGAAAAAGAAGATAAGCAGATGGCCAGTGTTGCGGCATAAAGGCACCGGGCCGCACAACTGACGGGGGCGCAGTTTGCGCGCCCTTTGATTTTTAACTGCTTCTCTTGTGTGACACTCCCTAACCGGCACACAAGAGAGCAACTGCTTGCAGGAAAGAAAAGCTCTTAGACCGACTACATTGAAGATCAAGGCTAGTGCGAGTATTGACAAAAATGCTTGAATATATAACTATCATTACAGTAATTTAACACACCTATAACCTTATTCCATAATGTTCATATGCTTCCGGTTAGTGGTCTTCGGCTCCCAAGCAAGTACAGAGTTTGGAAGTCGTCATTCCACTAATCGGAGAAACGTCAATGAGCAAACCTCGCGGTATGTTTATACAGTTGCAAGCACACGCATTGTGGGTAGAGCCTAATTCTGACCTGGAAGGATTGTTGCTTGAATTTGTAGCGTTGCATTGCTGGCTCAAGCGAGAAAAAGATGATGAAAGTCTCAGAGCCAAAATTGAGACTAAGTTACAGCAGATCGAAAGCCTCCTTGTTAAACTGGAGGAGGAGCGCAGGATTCAGCAGTTGAAGCCAGGCGAATATTGCCAATTCTTCGGAAAGTAGATTGGTCTACGGGTCAGCGGCTATCGTTTATGACCGAAAGCGATGTATCTTAGATATGTCGCTTTTCTTTTCAACTGGCCACAAAGTACATTACAATCGCTGCGATTACGTTTTGTGAGGTGTAGCTGTGGAAGCTGTCGAACTCCTTCAAGGACGCTACTCTATTCAAGAAACGATTGCTAAAGGTGGAATGGGGGTGGCGTTCCTAGCTAGAGATATAAAAAAGGCGAATCGTCGCTGTCTAATCAAGCAATTCCATCTTTCAAAAGAAAACATTGAATACCAATCCGTCCTCTTGCCTTACTTCCAAAAAGAAGCATCTACCTTAAAGAGATTGGGAAACGCTGTTGAGCGCATACCAAAGATGTATGATTACTTTGAGGCAGACGGAGAGTATTACTTGGTTCAAGAGTTTATTGAAGGCCAAACACTACAGAAGCGCGTTGAATTAGATGGACCATTTAATGAATCTCAAGTAAGAAGATTCCTCCTCGACTTTTTAGATACAATCGCGAAGATTCACAGACACGAGATACTCCACAGGGACATTAATCCTAGAAATATAATCCTGCGTAAGGGCGATTCTGCTCCTATTCTCATTGATTTTGGCATTGTAAAGGAAATAGCTACGAGGTTGTTGGGGCAGGATGATGATGCACTAACATCAACTAGAATCGGTACTCCAGGATATTGCCCACCAGAGCAAATTATGGGAAAGGGCGTTTTCTCCTGTAGTGATCTTTATTCGCTTGGAGTAACTGTCGTCTATATGTTGACAGGAAAATCCCCCCAATCGTTTCCTCTGAATGGTGAAGGTATATATCAGTGGAAACAATTCTGCCCTAAAATCAGTTCGGGCTTTGAATCTCTTATTAATAAAGCAATCGAGTTTGATTATAAGAAGCGATACCAAAGTGCAGATGAAATGCTCCAAGCCTTGCGCGAATTGACTACGATTAAAACATCAAAACCATCCCCCCCTCCTGTGGGCAATGTATTAGTAGTAGAAGCCAGGGAGGGAAAGTGGAAAGAGTCTACAAAAACAGTTGATCCTCAGAATGCTACTTTACCAGCGAATTCCCTTATAGCTAAATTAACTGGATTTAATCGAAACGCACCTGTCTGGGCCTATGTTCTAGGGTCTGTAATCGCTCTCGTGATAGGAATACTCATTGTTAGTATCGCCTTCAAACTAATGGGAATAAATATATCCTCTCAACAAGAAAACGGAAATGTACAAGCAACAAAGCTAGAGAATAAAAACAACCGAACAGAATCTACCAAGAATGAGGACGCAGAGCCACCAAAGACGAAAGTTACTCACATCTCACCAGCAGATGTGAAAGGCCCTAGTGCAGTCTACAAGAAGATTGAACGGGCGCAACCCGCCGCACAGCAGACAGTGATAGAGGATTTTAATGGCTATCCAGTCAATTGGACGCTGTCCTTCATTAGTATGTCGAATGTTAAAGGTAAGAAAGACATCGTTGAGCTTGAGCTACGGGAGTCTTCATCAGAAGATTACAACGCGATAGGTTTTAATGGACCGCCAACAGTCATTTGCACTGTCAGACTTCCGGACTGCCCAAGGCTAGCCTGGATAGAAAAAGGGACACGCATCCCGGTGCAGGGAAAAATCTCAATTATTGGTGGTATAGGCAATTATCAGCAGAACTTTATAAGAAGATTGACCCTTGACCCAGTCCAATTTGGTGCATCGTTCTGCAAAGTTGATCGGTAGCATCCACTCTATTTTCACTGGCCTTTTGTGTGAAACATCCTAACCGGCACACAAGAGAGCAACTGCTTGCAGGAAAGAAAAGCTCATAGACCGGCTGCCCGTTCGATTGCAACAATGCTTACAGAGAAACATCCTTGAAGCTTCATCCTAGTTGCTCTCAACTCAGGCGCTAACAATGTGTGGCGAGCCTTGGATGAGCGAGGATCAGAGAATGAGTATGTTTGATGCAGCCGCATTAGGGCTGGCAGTACTGCAGAGAAAGAATGTCTAAGGAACAGTTGGTGCAAAGCTGGCTAGTGAAAAGAAGGGGAGAAGTATTAATAAAGCAGTGTTAGCCTTGCCTGAAAGCCCGGCAAATGATCGTAGTAAGCAACTTGTCAGCGCAATAGTGTGGGTACTCGACCTACAGACACTGCTACACCTGTACCTACGCTTGATCCTACAGTTTTCTGTGCTTTTATAACTGGGTTCTGAGCTTGAATTTTTGGTGGGTAGTACTTGAGGGTATAGATTACACTTTCTGTATCGGAGAGGCTGGGATAAGAGAGACTGGCTTCTCATTATGGCAAACAGAACAGATCGGGCCAAGAGGATCGGCTTTAAACTTTTCTATGTCTGCAAACAGAAACATTCTACTTATCGCCTCGGGCACTGAACGCCGGGCTACTCGCACCAACTCTTGAGTGCGCTTTTCGTCTGTGGCGACAAACAACACGCGAAACGGTTTCTTGTGCTTCTCATAATAGGACAGGTAGCGGCTTGTTTTCTCCCGTATCTGCCAGTCAGGCTCGCTCCCGTTGTCGGCCTCAATAAAGCAATGGAGTTCTTTCACCGTACCAGCTGCCGGTACTCCAATCACGCAATATGCATCCTCATTGAGCGCATCCTTTTTCTTTTGCTTATCCTGCCTCCATTCCACGAGCCTATCCGTTTTGTGCAAGGCAATGTGAATATCAGTAAGCAAGAGATCGTGAGCGAATTCCTTGCGGCGGGTTATGTCGTAGCTTGCGTACACATACGGTGCATACCTACCCTTTCTGGTTCGAAAGAGCTTCTTTTCTTTTGCCAATACCGGCAGCCTTCGCCAGAGGGTTTGCCGCTTGGTCAAGGCTTGAAGCTGGGCCTCGGTCACAAGATGAAACTCACCAACGTAGTACAGTATTTCACTGTCTTTGGTATGGCTCACCGTAGGAAATCCTCATCGGTTAGTTCTTTGAACTGCGCGCGGTTTGTTTGAGGCTGCGAACTTGAAAGCAGTCTATCAACATCCTCCAAGGGTACTGCGCCCGTTTGGTGCGCAATTCTCCTTTCAAACTCCATGATTCTTCCCGGTCGAACAAACGGATCTCTCACCTCAGGCACGGTAATCAGAGAAACCGGCTTTCGCGGGAGCTTCACCAGGCATTGCCTTTCAGCGAGGCTCTGGACCGCCTCTGTCTCTATTCCCCATTCTTTTGCCAAGCGTGAAGCGTCAGTATGGTTTAATCCTCCAAAACAGCACTGCACTTGAGCCAGGGTCAGAATGCTTTGGGCAAACTCGGCGCTGAATGAGGCTTTGATTTGTGACAGATCCTGGTTTGCCAGAGCAAGCAGAAGCCCGAATTTCCTGGTTTCAGCCAGGATGCAGCCAACATCAGGAGTTGGGACTAGCCACCACTCATCTATATATAGGTAGTATGGGGAAGGGTTCTTGCCCGGAGTTGCTTTCCTTCTTTTGGCACTGTGATAGAAATCGTTCAGAAGTAGGGCGGCAAAGATTCTGGCTGCGTCTGCGTCAAGCTCTCCGCTGGTTGCCAGATTCACCAGAATCGTATCTTTGAAGGTAAGCTCAAGGTTAGACTCTGGCCTGTTGACACAAAGAAAACGCTGGATAGCTTTGGACTGCACCAGCCGGAAGAGCTTATTGACAGTAGGCGTCACCTGCCGCGACCACTCTGATTGGGAAAGACTTGCAAGGTCAGACCACAACGCTTTCACAAGCGGGTCCGACAGTTGATTGACAATATCAGAGAATGCCTGCCGGTTGGTGAAAAGCTGAAAGCCCTCCTGAAGCGGTATATTCTTTTCGATAAGGACAGTGAAAAGGATCTTGGTGAGCTTGTAAATGACAGGGTAGGAGTCCGGGCTTGAAAGTCCCCAGACGCGAAGAACCGCCTCAACCATCCCGGAGCTTTGCACCCCTGTGTCCAGTCCTAGTTTTTTGCGAAATGGATTGAAGCCTTTGACAAAGCTGCCGCCTGAGGGGCCCACAAGCATAATTCTGCGATCATAGTAGGCGTTATACGCGCACCAATCTCTCACCTTCTCAAATAGCGTCCCGTGGAAATCAATAAGGCAAAACGGCTGTCGGGCTGCCAAATCTTGCCGCATCTGGTACTCCAAAAACTTGCTCTTGCCAAAGCCGATTGAACCCAGGATCAGGCTATTGGTTTGAGAGCGCGTCTTCTCATCCAGTTCTATCTGTCCTAGCTGCATAGTGATGACCTTTAGTGGAATATGTCTTTGACCTTTCTGACAGTTTTTGCAGCCTCGCTGAGTTGGTCTTTCTTGGTGTAAAGGTCACGCTCCTGATCGTCGTAGTGCTGGTCAACTACAACACTCATCCAGTATTGCCCAAGACTCTCAAAGTACTCCTTCTCCCGCTGGCGGGCCTCTTCCAGCCTCTTGTGCTTGTCTATCCTGCGGCCCTCCCACACACCGGAGTCCAGAGCCCGCTTGTAGCCTAAGGTGCTGCCGAAGTAGACTGCCGCTGCGGTGAGGCAGACGGAGAGAATAACTCCGATGACGGAGATGATCACAATTGCCATGTACCCTGCCGCAACTGCCAGAAGAAGGTAAAAGAGCGCCTCCCCGTCGCCCTGATGGTTTCCCTCACTCATTGCTCATCCTCCTCTTCATTTTCTCTGCCACACTTGTCTTGGGAGCTTTTGTATAGCTTCTCAATCTTGTCGTAGTATGAGTCCAGCATCGCAAAGTAGATGCGCTGCTCTTTGGGCGAAAGCTCATCCTCGCGCCTTCCGCGAAGAAAGGCAGTCACATCAGCAGTCATAGACTGTCGGATCTTGCGCGCCTGCTTTGCCCTCCACACGTCAAGTTTGGCAGCGAACCACTGATACACCGCCTCGCTTTGTGAGAGCTTCACAAAGGTGAAGGTCAACAGGAACGATCCTGCAAATGCGGTAATGATGAAGTAGGGAGCCTGTCCTATAAACTCCCACATATCCTCCAGTCCGCCAAACATCGTTCCCTCCCTAAAAAGCCTGTTTGAGAGCCTGCGTATTTGCTTATCGCCGCTCCCGAACTTATGGTAACGCCATTTTTTGAGGGAACTCCGAGGAGAGGAAAACAAAGTGAAAATTCAATGAGAAAGGCGGCGCTTGCGCTCGGAAATGCGCATCAAAGGAAGGTTGATTGCATAACTGATTGCATATCACAATAAGAAAAGCCGCCACAGGGCGGCTGTAACTATTTGATTTTATGGAGCCAGCGAAGGGACTCGAACCCTTGACCTCCGGTTTACGAAACCGATGCTCTACCAACTGAGCTACGCTGGCAAACCCTTGTTCTATCTATAAATTAAAAGAGCCACTTACGCCGTCGCCGTATCAGCTTGTGGCAGATTTGTGGCAGGGTTTGATTTTACCCTACTTTTCGCCGCCGCTTCAACCGCCCGACGTTTTCCTTCTTCAGTCGCATGAACATACCGCATCGTTGTGTGGATGTCCACGTGCCCCATCACCTCTTTTACTGCGCTTATCGGTGCGCCGCCATCTATCGCCCTCGTGCCAAAAGTATGACGGCCCGCGCAATGAAAGTTGATATAGGGGATTCCAGCATCCCGCAACGCCTTCCCCCAAGCAGTCTTAATGGTCGTGATTGGTTTACCTGTCTTTGGGTTTTCAAACAGGTATCCCGAATCACGAGCCTCATTACACAGGCGCTGCATTATGGGCTTGAGGTCAGGGTGTATTGGGACGCTGCGGGGCTTTCCAGATTTTGTCTTAGTGAGTTCGATAGAATCACGTAAGAAATCAATCTGGCTCTTATGCAGCGTCAATATCTCAGTCCTTCGCATGCCTGTGTATGTACTGATGGTCAGAATGTCGCGTATATGAGCGCGACTACCCGTGAGAAAGGGCATAAGTTTTTCTTCGTCCTCATACGACAGGTATCGTGTCACCTGGTTGTATTTACAAAGAAGCTTAACCCCTTTACACGGGTTTGCCTGAATCTCGCCACGCTCAATTGCTAGATTGAAAATGCGAGAAAGTAATTGAATCTCACGGTCAACCGAGGCAGGGGCGCGACGCTTCCCGCTTTTAATGGGCGTGGCAATTCGCTCCTTTTTGAACTGCTCTACATTGAACCGTGAAATCTCTCGCATCTTCTTATTCTTGAAGTAGGCGAGAATCGCTTTAGACCTTGCTACATCGTCCTTCCAGGAACGCTTATTGTCTCTCGACCAAGGCAAAAACTGATTCTCGACAAACTCTTTTAGAGTGGTGTTGCTTTGGATGTCGCCATAGCGACCACTGAATATTGCATCTTTGGCTCTCGCCTCAGCTTGTTCGGCCTGCCACTTGGTTCGAGCTTCCGGCACGGCACTGCCATATCGAACGCCACGAATGCAAAAGCGGTAGTACCAAACCCTATTGCGTTTATGAACCGACATCGGGAAGTCTCCTTTCCCGATTTGTAGCCAGCCGATTCGCAACTATATTACTACTGGCGGCTACAGCGAGTCTATGGCTACGATGCTTATCGTCTTCTGGTAAAGTCCATTGTAAGAGTTCGGACAAAAGAAAAAGCGGCCTACCACCTGCATAGCGTACAGGAATCTTGTCTTGAGAAATCCACGTTGAGATAGTCTTCGGCTTCACCCGCAAGAGTATTGCCGCCTCTTCGACATCAAGGAAGACGACCTGACAGAGCCTCAAAATCTCTTTCGCACTAATTCTTTGGGCCAGAATCGCCGCCACTTCTGCGGCGATTTCTTCAATTGTGTATGGTACTGACTGGTGTTCGACAAAAACTTGCTGGTTATTCATGGCTTGTTAGTCCCGCAAAGGGATATCGAACGGGGTTATCTTGTTACAGCAACTAGATTCAATAGATCACTGAGCGCACAGATCACGCGCCCCTTTTACTTCCACCGGTCCTGCTGAACTTGAGGCGTCCTGCCTTCCTTTCACGCCGGAGCGTTGATTCGCTAAGCGGCGTTATCACCCTGCTCCAGAATTGAAACCAATACATCGCCCATTTGCTCTGCGCGTCCTCCAGCCGCCAAAGGGGCAGTTTTTACTTCAGACGCCAACTCATATGAGCACTTCGCTGAATTAACAGTCGAGATTTTAAGTAGGCGCTTTTCTGTTTTTATTTTCGACTTTTGGTTAAAATTGGTTTTCAACCACTTGATTATTCTTGTTTCACGGGTCTATTTTTGCGCTATTGTGATTAACTTCAGTGGTTGCTGCAAAGTATTTTCGTTTTGTCTTCTGTACTCCTGTCAGGCAACTAACACCTCTCCATTAATATAAAGACGGTGAATCCGACCATTCCTTCCTGTTGGTACATAAGACCCTTTCTTTTTCTCTCAATAATGGCTTTGCCCAAAAAGTGAGTTGAGTGTCGTTTTTAACGAGCTTCTAGAGTTGTATTAGATGAATTCTTAGGCCAACCTAGCAATAGGTACCACAACATCTTGAGGCTTCAACCGCTTGGCTTCCCATATGTCGTAGTTAGTCATTGCATACCACTACCGTTTGATTTAATATTCGCACGCATGAGATAAAGGAGCAGATACAGGCGAGTATGCAGCCCAGATTGGGGAGAGGATTGAAAACAAAGTGCGGTCGAATCCTAAAAGCAAAACTACTATGACGGTTTCTTTCTCCGGTCATGAAACTTTTCCTTTTCGTTACGGGTGGCTCAAAAAAGGAGTCGATGCGATAGCAAATGACCCAACTTTTTTCTCGCATGAGAGGGCGATGATTGACTTGGGTGTCGGCAAGAACATGGTCAGCTCTATCCGACACTGGTGTCTGGCCGCCCGCCTCATCGCGCAAGGGAGAGATTCCACCAATCGCAGTCAATTCATCCCGACTGAAATCGGAAAGGCTGTCTTCTCCGACGGCGGGTTTGATCCTTATCTGGAAGACCCCGGAACATTATGGCTTATTCACTGGCTGATCGCCTCCAACTTGGAAACCGCCACGACTTGGTTCTGGATGTTCAGCAACTGGAACGGGATTGAATTCACAAAAGAGCGGATTAGCTATGAAATTCAATCTTGGCTGGAAAAGTATGGGCACAAAGCGCTCTCTGACAACACTCTCAAGCGCGACATAGATTGCTTCGCACGCACTTACATCCATTCGCGTCAGACCAAGTCGGGCGTCATCGAGGACACGCTCGATTGCCCTCTCGTAGACCTCCGCTTGATCGCCGAACTTGCCGATGGCAAAACCTACCAGTTTCAGCGGGGTCCACAAGTCTCCCTGCCTGATAAAATCTTGGCCTTTGCGCTCGTTGAATTTTGGCGCGCGTCAGCAAGTCATGCGAAATCCATCGCCTTTGAAAAAATCGCCTATGCTCCGGGCAGTCCGGGCCGCATCTTCAAACTTGATGAAGACTCACTGGCGAGTCGCCTGGAAAACATCGGGCGCAACACTGAGGGCGGGTTCACTTACGATGAAACTGCCGGATTGAAGCAAGTCTATAAACATCGAGAAGTTGAACCTCTGGCACTGCTCAAAAGTTACTACCAAAACCGAGCGGTGAGAACTGCTGCATGAAGGTGAGGGTAAGTGATCGCTGAATCTCTCAAATTGTCTGACCTGGTAAGCGTCGGCTCCCGCTTCGGGCGGAGCGTCAACCTGGAGCGGGACTTCGACGAGCAAGTTTCGCTCGAAGGTTACGTTCTGACCACCACTGCGCGTGCCGCTTTGCATCGTCTGGCTCAGGCGCAGGTAGACGGATCAGCACCTCGCGCTTGGACTCTTACCGGTCCATACGGCTCGGGCAAATCAGCTTTCGCCTTATTCGCCGCCAAGGCGCTAAGCACTAGCTCAAGTGATGATGTCCAGATCGCGCGCGACCTGATTAAAGAGCAGGACAGGGAACTCTGGCACAGTCTCTTCGACCGTCGGCGAAAGAATGCGCTCGGACACCAGTGCCTGTGTCCAGTTCTCGTGAGCGGCTCCCGTGAACCGATTAATAAAGCTCTGCTGCGCGGCCTTGAAAGTGCGATTGAGCACCACTGGCCTTCGAGTCCCCCGTTTTTCCTCATCGAAGTGAGAGAGCTGCTCAAAGCGATTGATGCCGGCAAGCCTGTCCCCGGGCGCCAGGTCGTCGAGATGTTCGAAGAAATGGCGCACAAGGTCGGCTCCTCCCGTAAGTCTGGCATCGGCCTCCTTGTTGTCATTGACGAGTTAGGGAAACTCCTGGAGTACGCCGCAGTTCACCCGGCGGAGAGCGACATCTTCGTGCTGCAAGAACTGGCGGAGGCGACCAGGCGGCGCGCGGATCACCCGATCTTTCTCATCACCGTTCTTCATCAAGCCTTCGAGCGCTACGTTGAGAGGCTCGGTCGCGCGCAAAAAGAGGAGTGGATGAAGGTTCAGGGGCGCTTCGAGGACATCGCGTTCCAAGAGCCGACTGAACAGATTTTGAGAATCCTCGGCGAAGCGATTCAGCATCAAGGTTCGGCTTCACGCCTAAAAACTCTCAACCAGTATGGCCGCGCATTGTCGCGTCAGGCACGCAAGCTTGGACTCACGCCGAACGGGGCGAAGAAGGATGACATTTTAGACGTTCTCGGCGGTTGCGTGCCGCTGCATCCAACTGTGGCGCTCGTGCTCGGCCAACTTTTCCGACGCATCGGGCAGAACGAACGCTCGCTTTTTGCTTTTCTCTCGTCCCGCGAGCCTTTCGGATTTCAGGAGTTTATTTCTAACACCGAATGGACCAAAAAGTTTCCAGAGCTATTAAGATTAGATACTCTTTACGATTACGTCACCACCGCTTTGGGGAGCGCGCTTTATGCCCAAGCCGATGGCAAGAAGTGGGCCGAGATCGAGACGTCACTGAATCGCGCGAAGGATGCCACGGAACTAGAAGTTAGATTGATCAAAGCGATTGGACTATTGCGCATCGTGGGCGATATCGGTGCCTTTACAAGTTCTCACGTCGTGCTTGAGTTCGCCTTCGAGGATGAGAAGATAAAAGCAAGTGACATCAGGCAGTCGCTAGACCGTCTTCAGCAGCGTTCAGTGATCATTCATCGTCGGTACAACAACGCTTTCAGCTTGTGGGAAGGAAGTGACATAGACATCGAATCCAAGCTGAAGGAAGCGCGCACTCACATTGATCCGAACGAATCGCTAGCGCACAGTTTGACCAAATACTTCAAGCCAAGGCCGATTGTGGCGCGCCGGCACTCACTTGAAACCGGGACCCTTCGTTTCTTTGGAGTGCGGTACGTTGACATCACCAGTTTCGATGGAGCGCTTAATGAGCCTTTGGGCGACACTGATGGTCTAATCTTGTACGGGATCGCCTTGAGCGCCGACGAATTGAAAGCGTTCGTTGAAAAGGCTAGCGACCCGAAGATGAGCGACTATCCGCAAGTAGCCATCGCCATCCCTCAAGAGACGGCGGGCTTGCGCGAAGCGATCTTCGAAGTGGCCTGCTTGAGATGGGTTCGTGACAAGACCCCTGAACTTGAAGGGGACCGCACCGCACGCAACGAATTGCAGGCCCGCCTCGCTAAGTCGGAGGCGATGGTTGAGCGATTGCTTCAATCCTTCTTCGACGCAGGCGTTATTCGTTCAACTTCAGCCGCCAGCAGTGGGTGCAAATGGTATCGCAACGGGGAGCGGATCGAGGTCAACTCTGAGAGAGCGTTGCAAGAATACATCTCCCAGGTTTGCGACGAGGTGTTTGACCGTGCTCCAGTATTACGTAACGAGCTGGTTAATCGCCGGCATCTCTCCTCTTCTGCCGCCGCCGCGCGGCGTGAGTTAATTGCCGCAATGCTTCATCACGGAGATCAGAACCTCTTAGGCATTGAAGGGTATCCCCCTCACGCGAGCATGTATTTCTCCCTGCTACAAGAGACAGGAATGCACCGCGAGGATAACGGTCGCTGGGGATTCTTCCCGCCCAAGGCGGATGCCGACCCCGGAACTAAAGCCGTTTGGGAGGCAATTGATCACTTCTTCGCCGAAACAGAAGTCGAGCGAAGATCAGTGGCAGACCTTTTCGGCCTTCTCGGCCAGCCCCCGTTCGGCATTAAAAGCGGCCCACTGCCTCTCCTCTTTTGTGCCGCGCTCCTCCATTACGACACGGAGATCGCTTTATACGAGCAGGGTTCATTCGTACCCTCTCTCTCGACCGCCGTGTTCGAGAGATTAGTTAAATCTCCCGAACGGTTCCAGGTGCAACGCTGCCGCGTCGCTGGCGTGCGCGCCGCCATCTTCGAGCGTTTCGCGAAAGTCATCCTGCAAAAACCGGATAACTTCTTCGGCGAGAAACTGAACGTGCTGAGTGTGGTGCGACCGCTCACCCGGTTCGCCAATAATCTGCCGGCGTACACAAAGAACACCCAACGTCTTTCTAAGACCGCTATTCAGGTGCGCGGCGCTCTCTTTGAAGCACGAGAACCCGACCAGTTACTCTTCGTTCATCTCCCGAAGGCTTGCGGTTTAGAACCTTTCTCCTCCGATGATTCGCGGGACATCTCCGAAGTCGATCTTTTCTTTAAGAGGCTGAGGGGGGCTTTGGCCGAACTCCAGCGCACCTACGATGATCTGCTCAGTGAACTCGAAGGTCTCCTGATCACCGCCTTCTCGCTCAGAGGCTCCGGCGCAGACGCCCGCAGAGAGCTTAAGGAACGGGCGCAGCCGCTCCTAGATTTGACGGTCGAGCCGAAGCTCAAGAGCTTCATCATCAGAGCCACTGACGACGGACTGGATCTAGTTGGTTGGATCGAGGCCATTGCCACGTTCCTCGCCACCAAGCCGCCCGGCGCTTGGTATGACGCGGACATGGCGCGCTTCGAGGTGAGCCTCGCTGAGATAACCCGTAGCTTTTTACACATTGAGTTGCTATCTTTTGAACTGAAGAAGCCCGGAACGGGACTGTCTCGTTCCGATCACGAGCTGATGCGACTCGGCGTAACCACATTAAATGAGCCGGAGCGTCAGAGAGTGGTCATCATCAGTCAGCAGGAGCGCCTGCTCGTCGAAAGGGCAGAGGACTCTGTTGCACGGGCCTTAGAGGAGTTGGGGATCAAGGATAACACAGAGCTGCGCCTGGCAGTACTGGCTAGTCTCTCTCGAAAGCTGCTCGACCGGTTAGAGGAAGGCGACGATAAAAAGAGTGCGCGAACTCACGTTACGCGGAAGAGGCGCGCGAAGTCTTAAGGAGAAAACTTGGGCAAGAACGCTGACTTAAAAGCTCGAACCCCGAACGAAAAGGCGCGCCACATACTTAGTCTGTCGGGCGGCAAGGACAGCTCCGCGCTGGCCATCTACATGCGTGACCGTGAGACTTGGCGTCAGCGTTTGGGTAAGCCTTCCAAAGAGCCGGTCGAGAATACTGAGATGGAGTACGTCTTCTGCGACACGAAAGAGGAGTTGCAGGAGACCTATGAGTATCTTGACATTCTGGAAGCCTTTTTGGGAAAGCGTATTGTCCGCCTCAGTGATGATCGGGGATTTCAACACTGGCTCCAGGTCTATGGTAATTATCTGCCGTCTCCGAACATGCGTTGGTGCACGCGCATGTTGAAGCTAATACCTTTTGAAAAGTACGTCGGAGATGATCTCGTCTACAGCTATGTCGGTATCCGTGCCGATGAAAATAGGGAAGGCTATATCTCGAAAAAAACAAACATCATTCCTGTCTTTCCCTTCAAGGAAGACGGTGTCACGCGCGATGATGTGATTCGTATTCTGAATGAGAGCGGCGCATCATTACCTAAGTACTATGAGTGGCGTACACGGTCCGGGTGTTACTTCTGTTTCTTCCAGCGCAAAGCCGAATGGGTAGGATTGAAGGAGCATCATCCAGATCTATTCGAGAAAGCTAAAGAGTACGAAAAGCTGAACAAAACAACGGGTGAAAGGTACACCTGGTCTCAAGGAGAGAGTCTTGAGGAACTATCGCAGCCTGAAAGAATGGCGGAGATAAAAGCGAATCATGAAAGGCTGGTTAAAATAGAACGAAGCTCTCGTCCTAATCGTCCTCTCGTTGAGGTCCTTACCGATGTGCTCGATGATGAGGAAGATGAGCAGGGTTGCACCATCTGCCATTTATAAGTTGGTTGAAATACAGCTCAATACTTTACGCCTCACTTCATACCTCAGCGGTAACTCTCAAGTGCGGCTAATCACTACAAAGTAGTACGACACCTTGAGTCTGCTTATTTACTTTAAGGTTAACTGATGCAGCAAAGTGTTTACACTCAATACCGTGGGTCGCAAATAGCCCGAATCCCTAACGCTCCGGGCCTGTACGCGTGGTACTACAAGCCTTTAGTGATAGATGATCGCATGATCAGCCGTACACTGGCCTCATTCCTCGAGGCACCCGGCGAGATCTCGACGGAGATACGGATGCGGTATGGCGTTTATATGGAGTCCAAATCAAGGCTTGACGTTGCATATGGATCGCAGCGCAAGTCGGCAACTGGCGTTCTTGAAGACGCGATTGGCGTTGCGGGGAGATTCTTCTCAGATTTCTTTCGCTCTAATGAATTGCAATTATTCACAAGGCCGATTTACATAGGGATCGCGAAGAACTTGCGCAACAGAGTGTATGATCAGCATTATATGGCTTTGGACGAGATGTGGGATGTTAACTCTTCGATTAATAAGTATTTGACCGCCGTGCCGGATACGACCGTTCAGGCGATCATTGACAAGTTCAATCTCCAGCACACATTTGCACTAGAGGCGAGGGTTAGGGGGATTGCAACGCGAGACTTAATCGTGCATGTATTCACTACCGAATCACTGCCAGAAGACATCGGCCCTGATACTGATGACCCAGAACTAGATACCAACTCTCGGCGAGCTTTAGAGAGGATTTTCCAACTCGTCGCAGACCCTATTTGCGGGAGACGATAAGATGTCATACAGCTTCGGTTCGCAGAAGAATGACCCGATTTTCGGAACTTACGGTGACTTTACCGTCGGGTCTACGAGCAATCAGGTGCGCGCTCAGTATTTATTGACTAAGGTGAAACCCGGGTCGGAAGGTAACTGGGAAAACCTTCTGGCGTCACAGATGATACCTTGGCGGGAGGTGTTCAATATCGAGGAGATAACCTTCGATGAACTTCTCCAGCGCGATTTGGACGACTCCCGCGTTGCACACGACCTTATCCCGTATTTGCTCGGCGAGAAGGAGGCCTCGGCGCGATTCTTTCCGCCGATCTTGGCGGTGTTGGTGCCGAAGAATATTGAAAGGGCCGGCATACAGCCCCGATACCCGGCGCTCTCTAACCAGGATGATATCAAGCTGTCATTCGGTGACCTTTTCGATTTTGAAAAGATTCGGCAGGACGGGGAAGTCACCCCCTTTGGCGTGATCAAGTATAATCGCCAAAAAACGAGCTTTATAATCGCCGATGGGCAGCACCGCGCGATGGCCGTTCTGGCACTCCACCGGCAACTCAATTCGAGCTGGGGGACTGACAGGTATGCTTCTTACTACAACCACCTTTTAATCAACGCCGACCAGATTAAGAACATCGAACTGTCCGTATGCATCATCTTTTTCCCTGACCTGCATGAGGGTAACGAAGCGTTTTTAGAGCGGGGGATCGACCTGAAGAAAGTCTGTCGGGAAATCTTTCTGGTCGTGAACAAAACGGCGAAGAAAGTAAGCGAGTCTCGGGAGCTGCTGCTTGACGATGAGGATTTCGCGGCTAGGATGATGCGGACCACACTCTCGAAGCTGAAAGGGCGCGGAGAAGACGAAGCCTCTCTCTCTAGGATTTATTCAATCGCCTTCGGCGACGCCGAAGCGGATATGGGTAAGCAAGTTGTCACAGGTCGGCTCGAGTATGCATCTGCCGTTGCCTTGTACAAGATGCAGGCGGCTGTCTCTTTCGGCGCGGAAGACGCTTTTAATTTCGAAAGCCCTTCGGACATAACGGACGGGCGAAGAACGAGGAACAATAGTCGCCCGACCTACATCCTCTTAGGTACGCCCCTTGAGAAGTGGAATTCTCTCTCTCGCTTGTCTGGAAAGTATCACCCGCCGGCCGACGTGGAGCTTGCCGTCGATCTTTTGTCGGACGTTACGGATGTACCAATGTTGCAACTCTTCGATAAGTTTCGACCTTTCGCGGCCCACAACAATGCGATGAGAGTGTTACGAAATCGTTTGTTGGATCCGTCCGCGCGAGCGGACCTCATTCAGAGCAAGTGCTACAGCTTACTCTTTGAGGGCAGCGGGGTACGCAACGTCTTCGAAGATCACGTCAAACGCCTACGCGAACGGAAGGAGGACCTTGAGGAAAGGGGGGAGACTGTTGGCGACTATATTATCAACCAGCTTAATGACGCTACCGCCGTCGTTTCTGCCTTGGATAAGCATGAGCAGTTGCTAAAGAACCTGAGAGCGGCAAGGCTGTTTAATATTGACGCTGAAAAGTTCTTCTCCGCAGAGGACAACGAACAGGAAAGAAAAGAACTCCTCGCCCGCGCCAGGCCGATCTTCGATACGGTGTCAACCCAGGCATTTCAATTAGGCTTCCTGATGGCAATTCACTCCGTTGTTGAACAGGTGATGGAGCCTGGCACGGCATACAAGAGAAGGCTACAGATCATAAAGTTTGTCACAGGACTGTATATAGATGCTCTGAACGAATATTTCTCCACAAGGTCTGAGACGGAGCACCGTCGGTTAACGGGCCTCATAAATGAGTCAAGAGCTAAGGTTTTTGATTCGACTCAATTAGGTCTGAGGGGACTCCTGGCGCAGAGTGTGAGGGAGTTGAATGAAAGGCAGTGGGTTTTCTTCCGCTATGCGATATTGGAAATAGTTCATTCAAAACATGCCTATTCATCACTACTTCAAGGATTAAATACGGCTGATGATCCTTCACTGGCCGAGATTTACAGGAACTACCTGCCTGATTTAGTAAAGAGTATTCTCTTGCTCCGTGAGCATTACACGTCAAATGCAGTCCAAACCGCGTTGAATTTGCCGGAATTCAAAATGGAACTAGAGACACTGAAGGCAAGGTCGCTCGGTGAGGGAAAATCGGAGGAAGAGGCTGAAGAGATCGTCCGGCAAAGGGTCGAAGCTATGGAGAAAGAGATTCGTGAAAAAAGCAGAGATCACATCGCGGCAAGTCTTGGCGAATTCGCAAAGGTTGATAAAATCGTCAATAGGTTGAGTCCTGTCACCCCGCCGGCCACAGCAGTGGAAGGCGCGTCATCTGAATAATAATTGTCTTGCGGAACGGGCAACAGTTTCACGAGACTGTAATTAGTCAATCGGCGCATGGGTACCAAGAAATGAATGATTTATTATTGCACCAATCTCACCGATTAAACTCCTAAAGGATTATTGGTTTGACGCCGTATGCTAGACAACGTCTCACTCCCCCCGCTGACTTTATATTGAGGCCAAAAATGGAATTTCATACAATCCATAAAATCTCACTACTATTTCTAATATTAAGGAGTTGAATATGCCTGGTGTGAGCCTAGTAAACGATGGGGCTGCCCTCCAGTCTATGAGGAACTCGGACTTTGACGCCTACAGTGCCGTTGGCGAAGTCATAGATAATTCGATCCAGGCGCAGGCCGAGAACATCCGCATAGAAGTCAAGTATAAGCCGCCTCAAACTACTAAGGCACAGTCGCCAATTACCTCCGTTGCCTTCGGGGATGATGGCATCGGCATGTCTAAGGATGTCCTGCACCGCTGTCTTCAGCTCGGCTACTCAAGCCGGTATAACGATAGAAAAGGGATAGGCAGATTTGGCGTGGGTGCCACTCTCGCAGCAATTAACCAGTGCAAGAGGGTCGAAATCTACTCTAAAGAGAGCGGCGGTGACTGGCTATACACTTACATAGACCTAGATATGATCACCAAACAGCCACCCGAGATGACGCAAATCCCAGACCCTGTCAAAAAGAGCGTGCCGGGCGAGTACCAAAAGCTTGTCGGCAATGAAAGCGGCACTCTGGTCGTTTGGAGCAAATATGATCGGCAACAAATATCGGCACCAGAACTGATAGATGAATTACATGTATGGGTGGGACGCACGTATAGGCGCTTCATCTGGCAAGGGGTGAACCTGATGATTAATGGCGCCAATGTTAGAGCGATAGACCCATTGTACGTGACAACTGAACTTACGAAATTTCCAGATGATCCGAAGGCATATGAATATCAAGAAATGAAACTCTCCTGGCCGATCCCGATAGAAGATCGGGTAACTGGAGGGCCGACGCAATCGGAGATAACTATCCGCATAAGCCTTTTACCGAAAGATTTTCGCCCGACACAAGGTAGCGGCAACTCGAATCAGGCTCGTGATAGGTACATAGATCGTAACGAAGGTATTTCGATTCTCCGAAATGAACGTGAGGTTTTTTACGGCCACATCCCTTACTGGCCTGGGGGCTCAAAGGAAAGTTTTAAGGAGATTGACCGGTGGTGGGGATGTGAAATCTCCTTCGATGCTGTTTTAGACAGCGCCTTTATGGTCAAGAACATCAAGCGAGGGGCACTACCTATAACCACATTAAAACAATCCATTCATGACGCGATCACGCCGACTCGTCACTCCGCCCTAGAAGCAGTTCGCGAAGTTTGGACACAGAAGGACGCTAGTGAACATGTAACTGACGGAATCACAGGCGTAGATACAGGCCATGCAGACGCTGAGAAAGCTGCAAAAGACACGGTGACGCCAAAGAATGTAATTGATGCGGGCAAAGACCTCGACGAAGAGACTCGCAAATTAGCAGACGATTTCCTCAAAGACGCTGATGAACAGGTAAAAGCGCAGTGGCATGCGAAATTTAAAAGCCAGCCTTTTACCATCGTGGACGCTGAATGGAGAGGCCCTGAATTCGTAGAGACTAATCATCTGGGCGGCGTGGATGTGCTCAAGTACAACATGCGCCACGTTTTCTTTACTGAGATCAATGCTATAAGAAAAGCCTTGGCCGAGGATGAAACGGAACTCCCGCATGCTCGCCGCCTTAAGGCGCTGATAGATCTGTTGCTTATTTCTTATTCAAAGGCGGAAGCGATGTTCGATAGAGGTGCCCAGCTAACCGCAGAAAGATTCGTTGAGCAGATAAGGATGAACTGGGGGCACTACTTAACGAATTATATAGACACCTACAACCAGCAAAGCAAGGAGGGGGAAGAATGAGCAATGATACTATTGCGGCAATCGGTTCAGAAAAAGCTCCGATCCTCATCAAGTTGAATGAGTATAAGGGGAGACATTTACTCGATATTAGACGTTACTATTATGACAAAGATTCTCGTGAGCTAAAGCCTACCCAAAAGGGAATTAACCTCAACCAAGAGGCATTTGCCATAGTAAAGAATATTCTTCAACAACAAAGTGCCGTGATTGAGGAATGGCTTAGCCAGGAGGCGGAAAGTGTAGAGAGCGTGGTTCGCAAGAACTTTGAAGAGCAGGTTAATGCTATTGAGCAACTCAGAACCCGTCAGCGCCCTCATGTCGCGGATCAGGACAAGTGGAAAAGCTCAAGCTTCTTCGACGTTAGAGCAGAGGGAGGGGTAGACCGCATCACTTACAATCAAGCGCACCAATTTAAGCAGTTGCTAGACAACCTAATGCGGATATTAAGAGATTCATCGAATAATGAAGAAAGAGACAAAGGTCTAACAAAATTGGAGAGCCTTTTTCAACTTATCCTGATTGCGTATTTCAGATCGAAAATGTTATTCGAAGGTGCCAATCAGATGAGCGCTTCGGATATTTTTGAGACTCTAGAATTTAATTGGGGCGCGATTCTCGGAGAATACATCGAGGCGATGTCCGCACATGAGCGAAATCTGGAAAGTATTTAGCAAAGAGGAGCTTCAAGACCTCATTGGCCTAACTACTCTGGAGCGTCTTGAACGCTTGATCCCTGCCCTGGTTAAAGGCAGCGCAGACCCGGACTTGATCTATTACAAGGACACGCTCTCTCAAATATTCGATGCCTTTACCGGCCCAGAAGCCATAACAAACAATCAGTTCCGTAAGCGCCTCCTGAACCATCTTACGCCCAACCAGCTTGATGAAATTGTCACGGCAACGGGAATTTGCAAGACCGCCCTCCCTTTCGAGGAAAAGGTGGATAGACTAGCCGCCAGGGGTTGGCGAGACGAGGAATTTTGTAAATCGTTAATAGATCAACTTGGGCTTCCAGATGCGTTTCTTCCGACCGTAAGAGCTGAGCACGAGACAGACCAATTTATCCCTGCCCCGAGCTCACCGCTCAAACTTCTAAAGGATTACCAGTTTGATGTCTTTCGTGAAGCGCAGGAAAGGTCCAAAGCAATAAATAGCCGATTCGTCATTCAGATGCCTACTGGCTCAGGCAAAACACGAACGGCTATGGAAATCATTGCGACCTTCTTAAACAATGCGGCGGAGGGCGAAGTTGTCGTTTGGCTAGCCCATTCGGAAGAATTATGCGAGCAAGCTTACGAGTGTTTCAGAGACGTCTGGCCTCATGTCGGTCATCATAACATCCGTATCGTTCGTTGTTGGGGGCCGACTTCGCGCTTGCCTTACACCTTCACTGAGAGGGCATTCTTCATTGGTGGTTTTCAAAAGTTGTACTCATTACTCTCCACGAATGAGATTCCATTCAGTGAATTGAGATCTCGCGTTGCGCTAGTGGTAGTAGATGAAGCGCATAAAGTTCTTGCCCCCACTTATAAGCAGGTCACAAAAGCATTGCTAGGGAAGAGTACGCGTGTCATCGGGCTTACAGCTACTCCGGGTCGGAGCGCGATTGATGCCGAGCAAAACATGGCTTTGGCGGAGTTCTTCTTTAATGAGATTGTCTCGATCAACTCAGGGCAGGAGTCTGTAATCTCTTTTCTACGCCGCCGCAGAATTCTCTCGGAAGTTACTTATGAGCCGTTGCTAACGCAACTTCGATACGAGTTGAGTGAAAACGACCTCAAGTATATTGAGCAATTCTTCGACATACCTCCTGGGATGCTCCGCAAAATTGGTGGCGACGACATACGAAATATTGAAATACTAAAACGACTTCAGCAGGAGTGTGAAAACGGACGGCAGATTATTTTCTTCGCCTGTAGCGTTGACCATTCAAAATTTATCTGTGCCATGCTTGTGTTCTTGGGATTTAGCGCTGCACACATAGACGGCTCAACGTCGAGAGCGCGGCGGCACGCCATCGTCGAGGAATTTAGGAGCGGAACGATACAAGTAATTTGCAACTTCGGCGTGCTATCGACAGGATTCGATGCTCCGAAGACAGATGTTGTATTTATCTCGCGCCCCACAGCATCAATAGTTCTTTACAGCCAGATGGTCGGAAGGGGGTTGAGAGGCCCCGCTATTGGTGGCACTGAGACGTGCAAAGTTATTGATGTCAAAGATAACATCGTGGGCTTCTCAAATGAGGAGAACGTCTACGAGTATTTTGACGATTATTTTAACAAGAGAGTCTAAGGCATTCTTTAATGTCTCTAAGATCTAAGTAAACCTTTATGCCCATTCTTGGGACGGATGCATACAGATTTGCTCTAGCTTCCGCACTCGCTGACGCGCGGGAGAGTGTTTCCTTAGCTTCTGCGTTTATAACAGTACCGGGCATTGAGTGGATATTAGGTCACTTGGCCCCATCCGTAACTTCTTTGCGAGTGTTAGCCCGCTGGAATTGCGGGGATCTCATTGCGGGTGCATCTGATCTTGAAGTCTACACGATTCTACATGCAAGAGGCACAGGCTTCTACATACTGCCTGACCTGCACGCGAAGCTTGCTCTTGTAGACGACCGGGCGCTGCTTTTGGGTAGTGCAAACATCACCAACTCCGGGCTTCGACTTGTACCAGGTGGTAATCGTGAGATAGGAATCAGCCTGATTCCGACATCAGAGGATATTCAAGTGATTGACGCTTTGTTCGATGAGGCTGTAGAAGTATCTCCTGATCTCTACGATGAGTTCCTAGAACACGTTAAGCAATTAAAGAGAATTGCCCCGCCCCAGATAAAACCTGAATGGCCATCTGAACTCTCGGCGAAGTTAAAAAAAGGGCCTGACCGATTGTGGGTCGCTGAGCTACTTTGGTGTGAAAGTCCACATAAGCTGATGTCATCTGTTTCGCAGTACCCTAGCGAAGCGCAAGCTATCCAGCACGATCTTGCGCTGCTTGGAATAGAAGTAGGTATGGCAAACCACTTATCGGAAATAGATTTAAGAAACAGATTCCTAATAAGTCGCGTGTGGAAATGGCTCGTCACAAGGTTAACGGAGTCAGCCACGCATGAGCTTTATTTTGGACAGTTAACGGCTCTCCTACATAATGCTCTGTTGGATGATCCGAAGCCATACCGACGAGAGGTCAAAACGTTGGTGCTGAACCTCGTCGCCTGGACAGTAGAAATCGGCCAAGCGTCAGTTTTGGTTGATCGGCCAAGTCATTCACAGAGGTTGCGCTTGATTTCATAAATATCTTGCGGATATGTCATCTATTTCACGTCATAAAACTGCAATTAAGCGACCTGACCTATCTCGGCCTATCCGCTTAGCTCTTGAACATGGGCTGCTCAATCGAGAGACCAGCTTCTTCGATTATGGTTGCGGGTATGGTGATGATATCAATCGTCTGAATGAGCAGGGAATACTTTCGACAGGTTGGGATCCAATCCATCGCCCGGGTCACGAGCGCACAAAAGCCGACGTCGTGAATCTAGGCTATGTGGTTAACGTAATCGAAGACGTTGATGAGCGTACCACAGTTCTCCGGGATGCCTGGTCGCTTGCCCAAAAACTCCTCGTTGTCTCAGCCCGCTTATCCCTCGAAGTTAATAATGGGATTTCGCAGAGTCCATTTGCAGACGGTTACGTCACGAGTCGTGGCACGTTTCAGAAGTTGTATGAGCAACATGAGCTGTGCGACTGGATCAACCAAGTTCTTAGCGTTTCGAGCGTAGCCGTCGCGCCAGGAATATTCTACGTCTTTCGCGATCAGAATCTTCTTCAATCCTTTGCTGCTTCACGCTACAGACGAACGACCTCTGCGCCGCGCCAGAAGCATAGTAATGTTGTTTTTGAACAGTACCGAGAGTTATTCGATCCCCTCATAACATTTCTTACAGGTCGTGGTCGTCTGCCCGATCATTCCGAACTTCAGATAGCGTCTGCCATTAAAGAGAAGATCGGCAGTCTACAGCGCGCCTTCGCCATCATTCGTAAAGTAACCGGGGCAGAGCAATGGGAGCGTATTCGTGAAGAGCGATCTCAGGACCTTCTAGTTTATCTTGCTCTTAGTCGCTTCGGTGGCCGCCCGCGCCTCTCGCACCTTCCTGCTGACCTTCAACTCGACATTCGTGCGTTCTTTTCCAACTATCGCCGCGCATGTGAGTTGGCGGATGATTTGCTCTTTTCTGCCGGGAAGCCGGAAATGATACGTGAAGCCTGTCGAAAGTCACCTATCGGTAAGCAAACTCCCGACGCTCTTTATATCCACATAAGCGCTCTCCCATTACTTTCACCGGTACTGCGTGTTTACGAAGGCTGCGCCCGTGCCTATATTGGGGCTGTCGAGGGGGCTAATATTGTTAAGCTTCACCAAGGCAAGCCGCAGGTCTCCTATCTTTACTATCCCGATTTCGAGAGTGATCCACATCCAGCCCTTGCCGCTTCACTCGTCGTCCCCCTCCGAACATTCCATATTCATTACCGAGAATACATAAATTCAACCAACCCCTTTATACTGCACCGGAAGGAGACGTTCATCGCGCCCGACCACCCTCTCCGTTCGGAGTTCGCGTGTTTAACTGAACAGGAAGAAAGTTACAATCTATATGAAAGGCCGGAATTGATCGGGACAAGGGAGGGCTGGCAAAAGGTGTTGGATGAGAGAGGCGTGCACCACGTCGGCCATAAGCTATCCGAAAATGAAACCCAAGCCTTTTGAAAAACCTAGCTTTTACGGAATACGTGTTGACGGTGCCAGTTCAAAGCCTCAAGATCAGGCCAGAAAGATTCTTCATCAGGACCTACAATGTCGCGAGAAGATAGTTTCAGAATGTAACCAGGGATGTTGCGATTGACTGTGATTTGAGCCGAAAGAATCAGGGCATACTGACGCGATATGCCAACTAAACCTTCGTCAAAACACCAGTGGCACACTCTGCATAATGCCATACCATTCCGGGGATTATCATTATGGCTGATACTCCAGGGGATGATATGAGCCGCAGCGACAACAGTGTGACCTTCTAGTGTCAGAATACGAATGCCGCACATGGCACAGCGGTGGTCATATGCTGTGACCACCGCCCGACGGAAACCTTGATCGCGGACGGCTGCCGGGTAATCATCAGAACCCTTCGGTTTTTTCTTCACTCCTTTTGCCTGAGCTTGTGTGAGCAGTGCTTGGCTGTAACGGAATGAATAAATGTTTATAGCACCTTGTTCTAACAGGATCGACTGCACGCCGGGTTCAAAATAGGTCTTGACGAGGACCTCACGCAAAACGTCTCGCGTATCTTCCGCAATAAGTAATGCGTATAATTCTTCATCTAAGCGCGCACCTAGAATAGTGTCATTCAGTTTATTAACTGAGAACCGAAAGGTGTGGGCGACTGCCGGGTTACGATAAGCTTCGGCCAGAAAATCCTTTTTGCCTGGTCGAGGCATCAAATGCCAAAAGGCATCCTTCTCCTTCGACAGGTGGAAAAAAGGCAAAGCCATAGTGCTACGCTGCTCAGGCTGCATCACACGATCCCAATAAGAACTAAATAGCTCTCCCAGGTCAGAAGTAATTTCAATGAGATTCGATCTGATTTGACCGCGTGCGAACTGGTCCATCACTGATAGGAGCAGTAGAGGTTTATGAGGCGCTTGGTGGCGCGTCGTCGCAGGCCAACGAGTGCGGTTATGATCGGGGCGGAGTTTTGTGAAGCGTGTTAGGTATTTCTTAAGCACCGAGCACGACGCCCCCTGATGCGCCCTATAACGCTAGGTTGATTAGACTCTGCTTCTTCCCTTGAGCATATACAACCACTCACCTATTAGAAATTCTCAACCCCTATCTCAGCATATTGCTTGGCCATGAATAAGAGGTGTAGGGGCAGCGGTAGGGTCATAGGGTCATCAGAATGAACCGCTGCCAGGCGAAGCTTGTCTGTGAGCTTAGCCCAGTGCCAGGGTTCGTCACCCCCTTGAATACAGGCGACTGTTAACTCTACAAGCCGAGCATTCCACGCCTGCAAGTCGGGCTTGAGCGCCTTAGATGCCTTCCGACTCAGCTTCATTCGCTGCTTAGGTTTTCCGGTCATACTGTGAAATACGCGGTCACTAACCCGGAAAAGGCCCTGTGTGAAGCTCATCTTCTCTTCTCGGCTGGTGCAGTCGTCGCCTAGGTCTTTCTGTGCGAAGCATTCAGGCGTCTCGCTACCTTTACAATCCCGCACTCTTACTATACGGACGCCAGGCCACTGCGATATGGGCCTGGGCTGGTCGGCATAACCGAAAGAGATTTTATCGATGGCAATTTGAGAATTGGCTAACCAGCCCCACACCTCTCGCGTGTTCTGCGCATGGGCGAGCAAAAGTATGTCTGATCCATCGCTGATTTCATCAAGCCATTGTTTCAGAAGACCGGGCACCTTGTTTCTATCCTGGTTATCTATGGTTTTAGTCTTTCCCCTTTCAGCCGATTGCCTTAGGAACTCTGAGTAAGGCAGAAACTTGCCGAGTCCGTAGGCGGTGGCTTTTACTACTGATCCGTCTCCTGACATGTGTAGCATCATTGGTAGAAAACTCTTAACGTCCTCATATGGCTTATACATCCAGATTGCGGCATAGCTCACAGGCCGGGGAAACACTTCGGGTAGACATTTGGGTAAACCGGATTGCACACCCACTTGGCGCAACAAATCAAGGAGTGACATCTTGGTACGGTGAGTTAATTCATCCTCACCCGGAGTTATGAACTGCGTGATGCGTCCGGCTTTGGCGAAACCCGCGCGCAGGGCAACCTTAGGGTCCGACTCCTCGGTGAATTCATCCGCGTGCGCCAGCTCGACAAATGCCGCAACAGGTAATCCCTCTTGCTTTACACTTGTCGCGGCATTACCTACAGTTCGCACTACGTCCTCCGCCCGCCTCCACACCGAGTGTTGCCTCTCCTTCTTAGATGAAGAATCAAGAGGGTTGGCTAGACCACCCAACTGGTAAGCCTGAACCTCTATTAAGATTTCAGGGGTCGGGCACGAATAGTAGCCTTTGAGGCGAAACTCCTTTCCCGGTCTCTTCAAGCCAAAGCTTTGAATAATGTTGCCGATAAGCGCGTCCCGCATGGTGGAAGATTGATACCACATTTCAAAGCGCATCTTACTGCCGACTGTTGTGCTCAAAACTTTCCGTTGATCCGATGCGACTTTCTTAGCCTCTTTACTCCTCTGGGCCAAAGAGGGGAAGAAGACATTCTTGTTTAGCGAAACGGCTCTTCCATTCATTCGTTGCGGGGCGTCAACGTAAACGAGATTGAACTTCTGCTTGAGGTGCTCGGCGATCTGCTCGCTTAAGAAGCTGCGATCCAGCGGGGTCAATCCTTGCTGCACCTGGTGCTCGCGAGCGGGCATCGTGTTATGGAAAGCGATGGCAGCGCTCAAATCCTGTCTGTCCATAAAGGTCAGCGGGTTACTCCTGAGGTCCTCGGGCGAAGGCAGCGTGTTGTTGGGATGTAGGTTTTGGAATAATTCCGGGAGCAAATCATTCCACAAGAGTTTAAATGCCCTCTGTCCGTTGGCCGGGCCTGAGCCGTTGCTCCGCTTCCAATGCACCGAGGCCACCTGAAATCTCCTCGTGTGGGGAGGGACGCTGACGCCGGGTATGCCCGTCAAAAGATAAACGCTATGATTGCCTCCGCCTAACCACGCGTCGTAAGCACTAACCCAGCGATGAATGCCCATGTCACAGTGGACGACTGGGTATGATTGGAAAGCAACGGTTTGGAGCGTAAACCGGATGTAAATCGAATACGCGCAGTTAAGATACTTTAGAGGAGGCCACGAAATTAGTTCGATGCCGTTGCCGGATGAAGGCCCGGGGGCGCGACGAAACTCCAGGGGCTGTGAGTGGAAATCGAGTCTCAATCCCTGCCGGCTCAGTCCATCCGCCAGCAGTTCAGGGAATAGGTCAAAGCTCTCAGGGTGTTTGGGGTTTGCCGTCCCCCACTCGTTGACCGTTATCTCTGCAAGATCACGCTCCTCTTGCTGCCAATCCAAAGGCTCTTGGTAAATTTGCTCGTCAAGGCCATACGGGAGCGGCAATTGAAGCTCCTCGTAACCACCCTTTAGCCACGTATAAAAGACCATCTGCAAGTGTTCGGCTTTGATCTCGGAAGCGCTGTACAGCCAGGGTGACTTGTAGTAGTGGGGCTTAACGGTAATCAATTGAGGAAACAGAGCAAGTGGGAGTTGGGTTAAAGATTTGGTTCGTGCCCGGAACTTATATGATTTTAACCTCTGACCTTCGGACACAAGATCGGCAACCATCCCGGACCATCGCTTAGGGAACTGGAGGGTCGAGAAACGGAAAGGCATCCCCGCCGTGTCCGGCGCAAGCCGATAAGCGAGTGTCCTCAAATTTTTAACTGGCGACATCTTTAATTCCCTCGGACGTTAATACTGCATGTTTTGGAGAGCCTGATGCAGCGGCCCGTAAAGCTCCTGCACCAATACTTTATCACCCCTGTCTAAGCCTTTACCTGAGTGACTTTCAAAGTAGGGCTGCAAGACTCGTTTCATCTCGTCGAGCAGACTCACACCCTTGGCCGCGAGTCCCGAGTGAACCGGGTCGAACTTGGCATCACAGAAGTAAACCCGCGCCGGCCTGCCGCCACGCACCAGGCGACCAATGATCTGCCACATGGATACCATTAAGTTCCAGGTCAGGAGGTCGCGCTCATGTTTATTCAGGTTGGAATAGATCAGATCGGTAGTGAGCAGTTCGCGCCAGCGGCGGTTCGCCTCTTTTCGCCATACTAGCGCGGCGGCGTCGAGTGCGCGAAATCCGCTTACTTTCTCCGACAACAATGCCGCTTCATCTACCGCCCATTTGTTGAGAGACCGGATAGCGTATGACATATCTTGCGGTCTTGGGTGAGGGCGCACTAGGAAGTATACTGCGCCTATAGCCGCCACGCGCTCGTCATTAAGGATGTTGTGCCCCCTCTCGATAGCCATTAAAGGTGCGATCAATATCCATGCGTTAGTCAGGGCAAACTGATCAACCTGACCGCGAGGGAGCTTGACATCGAAATCAGGGTCGCTGCCTGCGGATGACTTGTCAGGCACAAGCTGAACCATCTCGTTGAGTTCTCTCCATTCAGGTCGTTCTCGTTCGAGAAACTCGCGGGCGACTTCTGCCTCCTTATAGCTGCCGACGACGAGAAGTATGCGCCGCCGACCCTCTTCTAATGAATCACGCTCTCTTTCGAGCAGACTGGCGCCACCCTCGCCCAGTCCGACGGGCCGCGCTAAGCTCTTGAGCATCTGTCTGAGCGCATCCTCCCTGCGTTCGCCGAAGAGTCCAGAGACTTTGATTGATTGATCCATCTCTCCCCGTATCGGAAGGAAGTGAAATTCACTGCGAGCGATGGCTTCCGTCTCCCGCTGCGGCGCGCGCAAGATGCCGCTAACCGGCACTTGCACGTGGTAAGACGGATCACCCCCGGCCCAACTGGTGCCTGAAAGTAAGAGCACATGTGGGCCGGCGATGCCCTCATCGGAAAGCAGGTCGTGGAGGTGCAGCAGCAACCAGCGCCCCACCCCCGCGCAACGGAGAAACTTCAATGTCGCCGCGCCTGAAGATCCTTCTTGTTCATGCAGGTATTGGAATGCGAGGACATTTCCCACGGGGGTGACGGGAAGTAAAGCCTGGTAGTCGAGCGGTGGACGATACAGAAGAGTTGATGATGAACGCTCAAGGCCGAGCAGGTCTTCTACCTCTTTCCAACGTCCGAGCAGGGCGTTTAGTCTATTAGATAGGATGGCAATCAAGAGAGCAAATTCGAGCCTTTCAATCATCCGCTCTGCTTGCGGCTCATCAAATCTTACTGCGGAGTTTTGCTCAACCCATGCGCGTAGTTCTTGACGAAGGACTCTTGAGTCTGAGGCCATTAGTAGGCGGTTAGCGAAACTCGCGAGCATGCCCGCCCGGCCCGTCAACATCTCGTCGTCCAGCATCCGGTCGCTGAATAAAGCGCGCAGTCCTCGGTCAATTAAACTGTCGAACAGTTCACGCAGTTGCTTATAAAAGGCTGTTCTCTTGTCTGAATCCCCAGACATTCCCTGAGCAAGGCGATCAAAGAGTAGAAGATCGGTGAAAAAGTACAATTCGTGGACCCATTCTCGAAGCTCACGATTGCCGAGTAAGCGTTTGTAAACGGCGTCTGCCGCCGTCTGCGCCTGGTGATGAGCGCGCCGCCAGGTCTCGACCTGATCGCCCGCGACAGATGCGCGCCCATGCCTGCCGATTTGCTCGCCGACCTGTTGCTCCAGACTATCGAGCCATCCGTCGCCTCCGGCGCTGCAAAGGACTTGATTCGGGCTGAAGATTTCATCAAGTTGCACTTGCACGCGGTCAGCCTCATCGACGATGACAATGTCGCTGCGCCGCGTAACGAGTTCGGCGAACCGAATACTTTCAGAGTTGATCTGTTCGGCTACGCGAGTGTGAACGAGGCTTGCGGGAGTAGCGATCCATATAGATGCCTCAACTAAATCACGCTGGCCCTGGTGGTATGGGCATACGCTATAAAGGGGACAGTATCGTGGTCCAGTTCCATTGTTAGTTCCAATTTGGACAGGGCGTAAGTTAGCGCACGGACGGAAATCAACTGCGAAGGGATCAGGGTTATCATCTCTTCGCAATCCGTCCACTGGGCAAGCCGTGCTCAGCCAGCGGAACCCCGTATGGTCCTGAATAACCTGGCGCTCTGGTTGATGAGCTGACAGAGCCTTGTGAAGACTATTCACATGTTCAGCCCGTCTCGTCGAGCCGAGCAGCGGGACGGCCTTTAATCCAAGCCGGTGAAATAACTGCGCGCGGTTCAGCGCCCCGATTACGTCGCCGACAACCAGCGTGACATGCAAATCTCGTCTGGCAGCCCACACAGCCAAGACATCCATCATCGTGGACTTTCCTGAACTGACCATGCCGACGTAGTGGGTGATTCCATTCAAATGTAATTTGGTCGCCCGAGACAGTCTGTTCTTGCCATCAACCCTTTCTAACTCGACACCACCATTCGAATCGCCCCCATTGCGAGATAGACGATGCTCCCATGAATTCTTCTGCCCGCCACGTTCATTTTCCACCTTGTCCATCCAGCGCGCGGTTTCGACAAGGTCGCTCCAGAGGATGTTAAGTGGAGACCGTTTTCGGGTTGCGAGAAGGTCGTGTTGTTTATCCGGCGGGGGAAAGCAAGCTTCCTCCGGGATGGTTACTCCGTAGTCTTGTCCGCGCTTGTCGGACATTCTGTAGCTCCCGGCTTCGGCCCATTTGACATCACGATGGAGGAAGGGAAGCGGATCGCCCAAGGCCGCCTCGTAGGTGTTGAATCTGTTTCGGCAGAAGGCTACTTCTCGACGCTTGATCTTCTTGCTCTTTGCGTCGAGGTCGTAGCCGCGCAGACTACCTTTCATTTCTCCATAGCGCTCTAAAGCCTGGAGCCAGGCGTGACGACTCTTGTACCGGTTCAGCACATGGCGGGCGTTGAAAATCCTGCGGCGATTTAATTGAGTTACCGACTGGAGAAAAGGATATCCCGTTAAAAGCGTCCAGAGCGATGTCGCCGGCTCTTCGGGCGCGACCTGCTCCAACAGGTAAAGGCCGAGCTCGATCCTGCACATTTCACTCGGGGAGAGGGGTGCGAGTCCGGGCCAGTGCCGGCCAAACTCTTTCTCCAAATCCTTGCGCCAACGAATGGTGTTTCTCATTGGTGTCCTCGTAGCTTCTCACGTACAACCGCGACCAGGTCTGACTCGAATAGAGCTTCGATACGCTCGTTAAGGTAGATACAGCGACTACGGAATGCCTCAAGATAGTTGCGGCGGGCTTTCTTGTGACGGTCGGGGAAAACAAAGAAGGCGTGATCCCAGGGCGGATTCGTGCGAAATGGTTTGACCCTCTCCGCCAAGCTATACGGGCTCGCCCAATCTTTGACATCGACCGCCCATACCTCTCGGTCTGGAAATGTCAGGCGCAGGTCGTATGCGTCAACGTTAGGCCATAATTCAACCGTGAAACGAAGACCCCCGGAATTGAGCTTCACCAGTTTCTCTCTGAGTCTTAGCTCGACGCGACCGGGTGCCGCCACGTAACGGCGGAGCGCATGCTTGAGCCGGTATACTTTATCCTCACCGTTTGACGGAATCTCACGAACGTCCTGCCCTTCGCGAACGTGTTCTGTGCTGCAACTCTCGTCCCGGCAAACCCAGCCCTTGTCAAGACTGTACATCAACAGGTTGCCGCACTCGGGGCAGCAGCGGTACACACCTTTGTGAGATAGAAAGGCAGGGGCCTCTTCATAAGCCTCTTTTACAAGATCGGCTACTGTGTTAAGCGGCGGCCTCATGTAATAACTAAGGAACTCACTTCCGGTCAAAACGGGTTTCATAACCAGTAATTCCCTGAGCGAGGTGTAAATTCGCGGCGGGTAGCCGGCGCATTCCAAAAAAACTTGCTGCATGAAACGTTCTTCCGAAAGAGCCGCTTCGATGTCACGATCACTACGTGCGTAATCTTCACAGAAGAATGAAGGGAGGTGATTGCAAAGGAGAGTTTCTTGGGGGTGAATATCTTCAGGAAGATCAGGTAATGGCCATTCAATGAAAGGGCGCTCGCATAAATTGAGTAAGTCTGGAACTCCCTGTGGCGGGGTCTTACCCTTTAAAAGGCAAAGCGCCACGAGGCGGTCCAGTCCTCTTTGCAGTTTCGGAGAGTAGTTAGCTTGAGACGGCTCGCCCGTCCTTTCGTGGGCTTGGAAAAGATTGATGAGGCCGCTCGCAATCAGCCGTACAATTATCTCCGTACTGGCAATTTCCGAACGCCTCGATTTCTGACTGATGTTTGATTGATCTAGAAGTGGATCATATTGTTGTTCACTAATTAAGCCCTGGTTCTCTATAAAGCTCTGAAGCTTTAATCCGAACGACGGATCGAAGTCTGCTCGACGCTTTAAGTCTCTAATGTCAGTGCGGCCATCGTAAGCCTCCAGTTCTTCAAACCCAACTTCGAAGGTTTGCGCGAGTCTAGAAAGAAGGTCTTTTGAGGGGAAGCGACGACCCCGTTCTATGTCAGAGAGGTGAGCGGCTGAAGCAAGTCCGTCCAATCTCTTTGATAACGCTCGTAGTGAGAGTCCTCGCCCGTCGCGCAACTCTTTCAATTTGTGTCCTAATGGCTTCATGGTGAATGTAAGCATATATATGCTTACATCTGCTGTCAATCATTATTTTCAGAGCGTAGGAGGTTATCGCTGTAGTATTACTCGTTCACAATTTCGAGCAAAATGTTTAAAACTCACACGCCAAGCATTTTCTACGTTCCTTTAATTGCGGAGAGAGCAACCGGCTATCCCATTTGAGGATTCATTGCTTTACTGCCTGAACTCTAAATACTTCCACACCTCTTTGACGCGTGCTAATGAGTCACCTTTAAGCGTTCGATACCATCGCATGATACTGATCGTACTCAGACGGATGCTAGCCATTGCCGCGTCATCAATTCCTTTAGCAGGACCTTCCCAAACAATGATCTCCGTTCTTGCAGCAGTTGTTCGATAGGCATGTGAATCACGCGCACGCTCGGCAATCAGCGCCGCGAGTTGGCCGCAGACACTTGGGTTGGAGCGATGATCTATATCGAAGCCGATTAATATATCGTGCTCGCGAGTGGCGGCGATCAATTGAGCGCGAGAGTTTCCTACTCCTGATGTTGCTACGACTGCGTTGTGCGGCCTGAGCGATACGAATGCTTCTCCCTTGAGCGCGCCCTCAGTAACCAGACGTGGGCTTCCAGGCTGGCAGTTCCTCTCAATGAATGTGAAATGCAGCGGATCGCCTGTCCCTACTCCTTGCGGTTCACATGCCGATGAAAGCCAGCAATATCTTTTCTTCTTATCCAGGTCATCACCTCCCGCGCGTAGTTGGCAAGCCTGGATGCGCCCTTCTCCGTCGCGGTATGGAATGACGAGGAAAGGATGGTCGTAATTCACCTTCTTCCACAGTCTCACTTGTCCACCTAGCTCCTGCCAGAATCCGGGGATGCCGATGAGAGGCTCGTTTCGCTGATACTCGCTGATGCTAGAAAAGTTTTTCCTGATAAATCTATTCAGTTTGTAAGAAAGCTTATCGCGCTCGCTTATCTCAGGAGGCAACGCACCGAACTTTGCGACTTCTTTCTTGAGAAAACCGCGCGAGAGTAAACCCTTTGAACCGCTGACCAGCTCGCGGTCGTAGTTCGACGCCGGGGATAGTCGAATAAACTCACTGTAAACAGCATCTCGCACTTCAAGCTGCGCGAGAGCAACTGAAGGTTTTATTTCGCTCGATGGTCGCTGAACATCAAAGTCTATAGTCGGTCCTCGATCATAGTGTGCGTGAATGAACCCTCCCCGGCTGTTCATCCTGATGGCTCCCGCGCTGACCCTCATACATATCGAAATTTGCTCGTCCCGCGTGAACACACACCAATCGGGCTTCCCACATACGGCGCACGGACGTCGGCGACTAACCCGCGCGAAGCCGCTTGATACAAGTGTCCTTCGTTGCCTTGTTGCTCGGCCCATCACTTAGCCTTTTTCTTACTTCTCTGATAAGCCAGCTTGATTAAAACCGCCTGAGCTAAAAGCGGGAATGCTTTTTCAGATGGCTGAGTTTTTCCCCGCAGTGGGCAAGAAGCGCGCCTGGGTGCCCAATGAGCGCACCCGCAGGGGCGTAACAAAGTGGAGCACCCTGAGACGTTAGTCCAGGGTTGCGCTCTTGGGCTGGCGAGCACAATGTCGCGCAGGGGAAACTTGGTGTTAGGACCGCGGCCCGAACCACTACTTCTCTATATTGTAACTTTCAACGCGAGTCCCGACTGCCCTGCAAAGACCAGCTTCGGCTTGCTGTATCAAACCTTCGGCTTCTTGGTTGCCGTAGCGCATGCCCCAGGCGTGATAACATCGCCAGCAAGTTACTAATCCAGGCTGTTTTGAGCCGTAGCATAAAGGGCACACGTCACTTGACCTGACATATGGGTAGTCCAGCATCTTGCTCTCTTTGACTATAGATTGGTTATTTTATCGTGAAGCGCCGGGCGATTTGGCCAGCACCAATTCCCAAATGATTTCTCGCTTGCGTATTCCTTCGCTAATATTCTCAAACATCACTGAGTCGCCGTTAGTCGCAGTAACCTTGATGTCGGAAACAGCAAACAGCGTCTGAAAGAAATGCTGGCGGTGCGTGACATCGCGGATGTAGCTTATTGGAATTCGCTGAGTAGTCTTCTCGAATGTGCCCGTTTGGGCCTCTATATATGCGCCTGTGACCGTGTAGCTCGCCGTTCGCAGTCTTGCGTAGGAAGAGATGGAGAACGTAAGCGTGCCCGCCAGAGCGATGGCGAGAGCAAACCCGATGCTGAATTTAGCACCTTCATTGATCGGCAGCAGGAGGATCATCACACCTATAGCGATCAACAGCAACGGCACTAAGTAGCTGACCTTGATTAATCTCAAGTCGGGCCGGTCAGTCAGGATCGGCTTTATACTACCTTTCCCGATCTGGTTTCCTTCGACCGCTTTCAGCCTGTTTGTAACTGCCGCTTGAGTCATCTCAACCTCTCATAGCCTTGAGGCTCAATACCGTAATGTTAAGCCGTGTTCTATCTCACGCGCAAGGTTATGTCCGACAGCGCTGATGACACTCGCCATCGCATGCAGCCGCGCAGCCTCGAACGAGGCATCTCGCACCTGCCCGGCTGCCTTTACCGATCCTTCAAACGTAACCTTATTCGCCCTCTGCTCAAGTGCCGCGCCCTGGTTGATGCCGCCGATAGTAATGGCAGTGCCACGATTTACGCCACCCGCAGCCTGAGATGCTCCGGCGTTAGCGGCATCAATCTGCCCCTGAG
Organism: uncultured Clostridia bacterium; assembly: GCA_964615905.1. Lineage (GTDB taxonomy): Bacteria > Acidobacteriota > Blastocatellia > UBA7656 > UBA7656 > DATLMR01. The sequence goes on along the minus strand of CAZTUB010000001.1, from coordinate 680,885 downwards.
CGAATTTCTGATGCGCGTCGGTCATCTGGTTGAGGTAGACATCCTGATTGGCAATCTGACCTTGGGCCGCGCGGGTTTGATTATCCATCAAACCTCCGGTCGCTATGTTGAGGGCTGTTTGCTGACCTCCCGCACGGTTTTGAATTGAGTCATACTGCTGATAGAGGCCATATGCGCTCCCGCCGACCTTTATCGCTTCGCCGGCTATCTTCCTACCGGATGATTTACCGTCACCGCCTACTAAGTCCCCCACCCAATCCGATCCCTTAATGACTTTACCGCCGATCCAGTTCTGCGTATCCGCATCACGGTTCGTCTCAATGACCGAACTCTGCTGGTCGCGGTGCACGCCTAGATCGCCTATGGCCTGGGCATTGCGCACATCAATATCACCTTTGCTGAGTGTTGTCGCGGCGGCTGCCGAATTGATGCCAAATAACTGTCCAGCCTGTGCGCTCATTACTGCCTGCGTGCGCGCCGCATAAATCTGTCCGAGGGCCGCAACCTGACCGCCGTACGCCCCGGCTATGGATGTAATCTGCCTAGCCCGGACACCTAAATTACCCGCTTCAAGCGCAGCACCAGCGCGCGTCACCTCGCCTGTGTATGCACCTTCGGCCTGCGTCCTCTCAGCCTGGTTGCTCAATGCAGCCGCAGCCTGCGCGCTTACGAGCGAGACTCCCGTACCGATGATTGCCGCCGCCCAACCTGACACCGTTGTCGAAACCGATTCGTAGACCTGCCCCATTGAGACTTTGTAAGCAATGACTGGCGAAAACCATACGCAGAGGCCGGTGATGAGCATGATCGCTGTAGCAATAACGATGGTATAGATTGGCTGCGCGAGAGGATTCGAGATCACCTGCATGGTAGCAGGGTCCCAGACGTAAAGTGGGTCTGAGTCGCCCATCGCCATAGCCAGGTTCCCTCCTAAATAAGCAAGACTCCTGATGAGGTAGCTTACTATTGGCCAGACGAGCGTGAGCACAACCACTCCCCAGGCGAACGGGTATGCGATCTTGTGGGCAAGGTTTCTGTCAATCGCGACGGCTATCATTATCGGCGCGGCGAGCCTCATAGCGATCAGAAGAAACCCGCCGAGCATCATCAGAAAGAGATCACCGAATTCAATGATGCCCCGCGAGAAGCTGAGCACGCTGAACATCGTTGGCATATTCCAGGAGGAGACATCAAGCCTTCGCTCCACATCTTTGATGTTGGCCTCTTTGTCGTAGAGCACGCCTAATACTACATCCGTGCCATTAGGCCCCGGCTTGACGGGCACATCCTGACCATTGACTTTGACTGTGAACAGACCTTCTGTGAACTTCTGGTAGCTGTCGTTAAAGCTGTCCCTTTGCGCGCGATAGAAGCGGCTGATTGCTGAATTTCCAATTAGTTCATTGCCCTGGGCGATCTGTTTGCCGATGCTATTCAGGTAATTGATGATAAAGGGGCCACTGCCTAAGAGGGCGAGGCATACCGCCAACCGACCGAACCACCAGAAAACATCCGCCCCGGCCCCGTTGTTCTCACGCCACAGCCGAGCGAAACTGAACATCATGATGAGCGCCGCCAGCACGATTGAGATGGTCTCGAACCAAGACAGCAGCGGGCTTTCCAACTCGGTTTGAAGCTTGGGGATCATTTCGCCCGCGCGCTGCGCTAACCCGGCTATATTCTCTGAAAGCGTCTTGCCGTTTGATGGAGTCTGCGCAGGAGCTGGGGCCGGTGACTGCGCGAGAGCGGGCAAGCAGAGGCACAAGCTGATGATGGCAAGTTGCAGCGCTGTTAGAAGTGGTCGTTTGAGCAGTAATGTTCGCATGGCGTTCCTCTCTTCAAGGCTGCGCTTGTACGTTGCGGCCTTCAATCTCATCGAGCAGCTTGGTTAGTTCGTCCTTGTCTTTATTGAAGTTTTGCCAAGCGTCATTTGTAGACTGGACCTCCTGGCCGAATTTTGCGCGCTCGTCCAACACGAGGTTGTATTTCTTGGTTCGCGTGACTATCTCCGCTTGCAACCGGCTTATCTCGGCATCGAGCTGTGTGATTAGCAGTTCGCAGTTGGAAATTTCTTGCTTCAGGTCAGAGATGCAGGAGGCGCACCTTTGGCTTTCAGGCTTGGTAAGCTCCTTATCCAGATTCGCCTGCGCCTGCTTCTTCTGCGCCTCGGCCCCAGCCTTCCTAGCAGAAGCGGTTTGCATATCGTAGAGCAACCGCTCCAGTTGATTGTCCATCCGTGCAAGCCGCTCAAGGTTCGCCACTGTGTCCTGGCTCGTCCTACCGATGGAATTCTTCAGGTACTCTTCAAAATCACGCAGATCGGCGTCGGGGTCGAAGATGCCGTTCTTCAAGCGCTGGTTAATTGCCTGGATTGCGCGGATGCGCGTCCTCACGAGTGCTTCGAGCTGGTTCTTGAGCAGGAAGACGCCGCGCACAGTTCGTCCGATATTGCTCATCGTGGCGAGCCATACCGAATTATGAAAGACTAGCTTTTCAGCTTGAGTGAGCACGCCGGTGAGCGTGGTCAATTGCTGGACTGCGTTCTCGTAAATCCGCGCGTAGTGATTGATGGTCTGCACCCAGCGGTTAGCTTCTTCAATCCTCTTCTCCCATTGGAGCCCATACTGTGATGGATCAAAGACTGTCCACTGCGCCTTTGCGATTGGTGCCGGCATGATGAAGAGACCCAATAGGAGACCGATTAATATCTGCCTCCTGAGGGCCGGTTGGAAGGTTACTTTGAGTGCTATCATTTTGATTCTCCCTTCTAACTCTTCTCTGACTCTGCGCTCCGCGCGCATCAAGCCACTCCTGCGAGTAGTGATTCGTCAATCTCCACCAAGCCTGCGGAGGCAATCCCGCGCGGGTAGTACGTGGCTAACCACGTAATCACGTCTGAAAGTCGCCAAGTCGGCATGAGCGTAGAGACGCGCGCGCGCGCATTACGCTCGTAAGGATTCGTTGTGTAGGTCCAAAGCTCGACCGGCGCGAGATCAACCTGGATCATTTCTACAGTCTGGTCATGGCCTGAGCCGAGCACGAGAACGTATTGGGCGTATTCGCCGGCGACGTTCTTGATGGCACTGATCGCAGCCGCCGCATTCTCTGACAGCCCGGCGTCTGCTATAAGGCGTGAGCAATCGCCTATCTGCTTGCCTATTATCTTTATCCCTGCGGTCTTCGTAATGTCGTGGATGCCGGTGAAGTCTTCATAAGCGTGTGTCGCCAGCATCGTCACAACGGCCTCTTTGCGCCCCATTCGTGCGCCCTTCTTAATCACCCTGAGAATATCCGGGTACTGTGCCGCAATCTTCCACACCTCGTCGAAAACAAGCAACGTAGGCGTCCTTGTCCCGTCGGCCTTGAGCTTGCCTATCGAGCGCACGACGCGCGCGGCGACCCGGCTAGCTAGAGTTTCGCGCACGTCCTGCGGGAAAGCATCGATGCTATCAAGCTCGTAAACGTCGTAAGGTGAGTCGGCGGCGAAATCCGGGTGCGTCGGCGCGTCGAGCCAGGGGTGGTCACGGTACTTCTCCAGGGCCAGTTGTAGAGTGGCGGCACGCTCTCGCACAGCCTGCGATGGGAAAGGATAAGTCTCCAGCAAGGCGAGCAAGTGCGAATGAGTAGGTTCGTGCTTCGGACCATCTCTTCGGTTTCGTGGCACCTCGTTTTTGAAGACTTCTGTGACGACGTTCGTGAGGATGTCTTCAGCCAGGTTGTCGTCCGGGCGCACGCGCGCCAGCTTCATCGCATCAATGACTACAAGCGCAATCTCTGCCTCGTTCGGCATCTCGCCCTGCTCAAGTCCCGGATAATCCCAGATGTTGATAGTTCGCTTGTCCTCAATATTGAAGCGGAGGTGTCGCCCGTGTGTAACATCTACATGCGGCGCGAGCGATTCCCCGAAATCAACCGCCCGGACCTGCGCCTCCGGCATCGTGGCGAGCACGTCGTTAATGACGCGCGCCATTGCTGTAGATTTGCCGCTGCCCGGCTCGCCCAGAACTAACGCGAGCGGAGAACTGATAGAGGCGCTGTCGAAGAAGTTCAATCCGATCAGTCTTCCGCTTGGAGTCGAACAGAGCGTGTGGGGACGCTTAGCACCTTCCCACGCGGATTCGGATGGTATTAGCGCTGCGAGAGAGTGAGCTACTTCGGTGATCTCTCTGCCTGTCGGACGAGCATCAGCCTCTCCGACGAGCGCGCGGTGATAAAGTGCTCGCAAAGATGTTGGTTCTTCGCGTGCGGCTTCCACGCCGGGGATGGACTGCATGGCAGTCACCATCTGCTCGCAGTTTTGGTCGAGATTCTTTAACGAAGCTTTTAACTCGGACCGCGTGCGCGCCGGTTCAGCGTAAATCACCGCATAAAACCGCGCCTCGATGAGTGCTTCGCGCGAGCTGGCAATATGATCCCGCACGCTCTCAAGGTCGAAACGTGCTGCTTTAGCTTCGGGCATTTCTCGTTGTCGCCCGTCGGCGCGGATGTGCGTGCGGCGGATCTGCCGGATGCGGCGGTCGAGACGTTTGATCGCCTTGCGCTGGTCGAGATGGATGAACTCCGCGACAAGTGTATGCCTGAAGGTGAGGCCCGGATGATATGTTATAGCACGCAACACGTCTGCTGAGATTGTTGGCTGCGGCGGCACGAACATTGAGACTATTGCAGCCGGATGCGAGCCGTGCATCACGTACCAGCCATCGCCAGCTATGCTCTCGCCGCAAAGATAATCACGAATATCAATTCCAGGTATATCAGGTAAGACGGGTACAGTTCGCGCGTTCTGCCTGTGGCCCAGATAAGCTGCCTGCCAGAGTTCTTCACGACCAAAGCGGCGCAAGCTAACCGGGCATTCCCGCTCGACAAGGCGAAAGACCTTCTCGGCTTGCTCTCTCGCCTGAGCTTCATCCTCTATCACACGCCGGATCACACCGTCGTCATGAGTGTCTGCGTAACTAAATCGAAGCGCCTGGACGAAGTGAGTAATCCCCTGCCTTCTGATCTCACGACCGGCTGCCGGAATGAACGCGCTGAGGCCCTGGCTCGTAGCATCATTCGGTTGTCGTACAGGCACACGCACCCAAACCGAAAGTACCCCGTGGCGGTATGCGCCCGCTTCCGTAGCCGCCTGGTAGAAATCTATGTTCATCGCGTGAAGGCGCGAGGCCTCTACATGAGTGAGCGCACCATCACCGCGCGCCTTGAGGTGAGCGGCGATGGCCTGCCCCGGATCGGGTCCCGATGAGAAGCGAAACTGGATAAGAGTGCCCGGAGGTTTTTCGACGGCCAGCATCCGGGCAAGCTCGTCGTACCGCGCTTCTAATACAGAGTCGGCGGCAAGCATCGTCGGGAACAACTCAGCGGCGTAACCCCTGGTATAAGAGCCATCCGTATGCCTCAGCGTATCCTCATAGATGCCCACAATGGACGAGTCGCGCATGCGGCCATCAGGCCGTGTGAGCCTCTTTGTTAGTTCCGCGAGATCATCTATGCGCTCGTGAGATTTTGCCTCGCTACTTGCCCTCCACTGCATCAAATCTCGCCCGGCTCGAAGCCCTATCGGCAACAGCCGCATTCCTGCCCCGAGGCCGAATCCTGCGCCGGTCGCCGCCATAATCCCGCTTATGATAGTCATTGGTTCCACGTTCAAGCTCCTTGTTTCATCCACGACCGTCGAGGCCGTAGTAGTAAATCTCGTGGGAGCGTGCGGCGCTTGTTTGGACTCTCCGTAAATGCCTGTAGGTGGTGTTGCAGCCAGAAGGGTCGCCGCCCGATACGCACGAAGTTGAAGAAGGCGATGCTCAAGACAGCAGCCAATATTCCGGTCCATAACTCCAGCGGCACACGCCACAATTTGAGGTCGAGCCAGAAAGGGATGGCGTAGCCAAGAAGTGTCGCGGCCAGCACGAACTTCCAATCACTGCTGACAACGCCGAAGCGCACAACCGGCAGGTAGATATTCGATCTAATACGTCGTGGTCTCATGTATATCTCCCGAATGAAAATGACCTGGCAAACAATCTGTGTTAGTTGCCGAGGTCCGTATCAAGGTTGACGGCATTACCTTGCGAGAAGCTGTAGATCAGAGAAACCGCGCCGCCGAATCCCAGGCAGAGTAGCCCACCGATTATCTGGCGGCCCCAAGCCCGCTCAGTCATCAGGTTGAAGATGCCCCAACCGACGCCTACGACGCCGAGCAAGAACAAAAGATTGCGCCCCCACTTGATCGCCTCGCGCACGCCGTTGCCGAGCGACTGGTCATTGCCGCCGAAGATGTTCCCGCCTGGAGTTTGTGCGAGGGCCGGGTGCGCGGCTGTGATTATCATTAATAGCGCGGTGACAGCGATTATCAGCGCAGGCTCGATTGCACGGATGATCACAGCCAGTTGAATCGCGCGCTGGCCTATCCGAGCCGCTCGTGACTGTTCATACACTTCGCTGTTAATTCTGTAAGCGTCTGTACGTACACCTATCCATTTACTCAGCCTTTTCATACTCCCCTCACTGCCTGCCAAATTCATTTACCCGCATAATGCGGAGTGGCATGCCCAACGCCTCACGTAAGAGTTGAGCCGAACTTTAACGAACTGTTTCGCCCGTGGTCATATCAAAGGTCGTGCCATACGACTTAATACTTAGGCGGCATCCTCCTTGCAGAATGACCTGATCTTATCTGTAGGAGGATCATCTGAATGAGAAGATTAGTATCGTTGAGCGCAGCAGCGCTCGCGTTGTTGATTGCTTCGCCAGCGCAAGTCTCAACTCAGGAGATGCCGGAACAAAGTCAATTAATAAGACCCTTGGCGCGAACTGAAGCAAGAGCCAGAAGCGTGCGGTTGAACTTTGAGAGGTTACTCAGTCAGCACCCTGGGTTTTTGTCGGAGTTGCAACAGGTCGCGGCGCGGCTCGAAACACGCCCTGAATGGCTGCTTAATGTAATAGCAAGCGAATCATCATTCATTCCCTCAGCCCGCAATCGCCTGCCCCGTCAAACTGCGAGTGGGTTGCTCCAAATCATTGAGGGCACCGCCGCGGGCTTGGGCACGACCACGGCAGCAATCCGCCGCATGAACGCGGTCCAGCAGCTACGATTAATTGAAGAGTATTTCAAGCCGTTTCGCGGCAAGTTGAATAGTCTTGGCGATGTATACTTGGCAACTTTCCGGGGCTTCATTTTGGCGGGCGGACCGGAGACTGTGGTTGCCCCACTAAACGGCTCCCGTAAAGAACGCCGCGCCTACTATTTGAATCGCGGCCTCGATGTGAATCGCAATGGGCGGATTACTAAAAGAGAGCTTGCGACGGTCGCTTTCAGCGTCGGCAGATTCGGTGATGTGGAGTCAATTGCGCAGACGCGCCCTCGAACTGTCGAGACTCAGCAAGAAACTCCTGTCGGCTCTCAATCTGATCCTCAGCATCCCAGCACTATGAGCTTATACATCGCGTCTCCAGCCCAAAGTAAACCAGCGCCGATGTCATCTAAGGCAAACCAATCGCAAGCTGTCATCCCAAGAACTCGCTCAACCTACTTTCCCTAAAGAGGTGTCTTGGGGTGTGACGCCGGCAGCACATATGGGCGTGACAGATCACACACACCTTCTGGTATCAGCACCGCCCACTTTCACAACAGACTATTGTAACGAATGGTTTGATTGAAACAAGAACTGAGAGCGGCCTGATAGTCAAGAGCAAGCAGCCCCTGGCACAGGTTTTGTTGAAGGGGTTGCGGGAGAGTAGCAAACCGATGTCTTCAGAGAACACGCTAAAGGATTTCATAGAGAGCTTCGTTCAGGAGCACACGCTCAGTTCAGGCGGTGAGTTGGTTCTCGATGTGACGCCGGAAGACATACAGGCTCTCGGTGATTTCTTTGTGCGCGGTATCTGCGGCTGGGCGCTCGGCCTCAAGACGGAGCGCCAGAGCCGAAGACTCGTTGAGGTTACCGAAACTATCGAATTCTCCGAATCTCCCGAAGGAATTGGGGAAAGATCGAGTGAGGGGAACGAGGGACATAAAGACCAAATCAACTGAAATTCGATACAGGAGTGTTATGACCGCTAACGCCAATACAATTGAACTACCTGCTGACTTGAGCGGCACCGATGAAAATGAAGCGGTTCAGGATCAAGCGGCTATCAAATCAGACATCCAGGTTCTGCATCGCGACCCTGCGGACGTCCGAACTATATTCAGCCTCGCCACGATGGGGATGCTCCTCGTCCTGCTGCTGCTCTTCAGCATAACATTCAACTTTTATCAATATGTTCGACGGCCTGACCGCATAGTTGTGGATCGCACATCCGGGCGCGTGCTTCAGATCAACGACCGCGACTATGGTGAGACAGAAGCCGTGCAACTCGGCCCGGATCGTTTGACGACTGCCGACAAGCAGTACATCACTGGCGAGTTCGTTCGTGCCCTCTACCAGATAGACCCGGCCACGCGCCCGCGCGACATTGAACGCGCGCTGAGGATGATGGTGCCAGACAGCGCCTTGAAGTTCGCGCGCTACCTTAAACAAGAAGGTGTTCTTGAGAAACAGCGGGCAGAGAGTTGGCAATCCGTCTGGACTCCACAGGACATCTCGGTTGACCGCGCCGACCCTTACACAGTGCGGGTTATCGGCAAGCAGGAGATCACCAAAGTAATAGCTGGGGCAACCGAGCAGGAAACGCGGCAATTGAACCTGACGCTAAAGCTTGCTGCCGACCCGCAGCGTCGTGCCGACCGGAACCTACGCTCAGGCTTTCTCATTGCGGCTTTCGACTACAAGGAGCTTGGTTCGGAATCCGGCCAGGCCTCTCAAAAACTAAATCGCTAGACCACAGCCCTACGTCGCTTGGAAGTTGGAGGAGACTATGTTTAGGATCACTAAAAGAACACCCGTCTTACTTTTCGTCATAACCATCGCATTTTCGCTTCAGGCTTATGCTCAGTACGGTAAGCAGCAACAGCCAGCGAAGCGCACCGGCAGCTCATCTGGTCAGGACGCGGGTGTGACTCAGCCTGTAGCTATAGTCCAGCAGTCCGCAGGTGATTACCTTTCCGGCGAAGCCAACGTCACTGTTAAGGGGAATATGAACCCGATCATCCGACTGGGGATGTCGCAGAACGGTGTAACGATGATCGAGTTCCCTGTGGCGGATCGCTTCTTTGCTATACATCCCGGCAACAGCGAGCTGGTCACGATTGATGAGTCTCCTACTAACGCGACTGACCATTTCGTGGTTTGGCGCGCCGGCCGCGGCTTCGCCTCGCCGGCCGTCGCGGCCAACGTTGGCCGCGGGCCGGCATCCTCGATCATTGTGCAGATGCAGAGCGGGATGGTAATTACGTTCCTGATCTATCCCGTACCTTATCTATCCCAACAGGCACATCGGTGTGTCGTCAGTTACGACCGCAATGAGGTAGTCTCGGCGCGGCGGGCTGCCGGGTTGGCTGTGAATCTCGACGGGACTGTACTTGGCACGCAGCAAACAGCTTCCGTCAGAGTCGCGCCAGCTCAGACAGGCGCGGGTGCGACTTCGACAGCACAGCCTGCTGTGCGCACTTTAGATCCGGTAATAGCCGAGATTGATACAAAACAGTCGCCCTCTAAATCCAATATGAAGGACGGCAGCGATCGCACTCGCGTTGCTGCGAGCGCGCTGATTGAAGCGGTCAGAGCCCCTTATAGTTTCAAGAAGTGGAGTGAGTCAATTCACGGCCTTGCAATATCAGTATCGCAGGTACGCGAAGTGGATAATCGTTCCCGATTGGTGGTCGTCGCTGTCCGCAACACCGAAGCAACGACGATTCAGGTCGCGCCGGGAGCGCCGGACATATATGTCCAGACGCTTGATAAAAAGGGAAACCCTCTCCAAATCGAGCAGATCAAGAAGCTTGGTGTCGAAACCACTACGATCAATAGCTCGATCCCTGCCGGCGCGACCTGTTATTACGCCCTTGTGTACGAGACACCAGTACTTGGAGCAAGCCAGCGCCTGCGCGTATCTGTCGCGCAAGTGAACGCGGCTGACGAGCCTTCTTCGGCGGAATTGGGCACATCAAATCGATAATCTTCAGCAGGGGTTTTACGATGAAATCAAAAGGCAACAGAAACGGCAAGGGCCATCAAGGAATTGGAACCATCGACAGCGGTGTTAGCGTGGCCGAAAGCGAGCCTTTCGACAATGAACACATAGTGTTTGACGCGGAAGGCGCGGATTCACCTGCTACTGAATCTCCCTTGAAAAACAGTCGCCGGCGGAGGAAGCGGATTGTCGGAGGTTTACTCTTCCTCTTGCTAATCGCGAGTATCGCCATCGCGCTATATTTTATGCTCGGCGGCAACCGCACGCGGCTCAACGTGAATGTACGCAACACACGCCCGCAAGCCGAGAAAGCTCAGACTGCGCGTCAGAACCCAGATGATGTAACCACGCAGGCCATAGCCGAAGTACTCAGTGCCACGAAGGGAGATGCGTCATCTTCTTCTCAAACTCCAAACGTGGTCACGGGTGCTCCTAACGCGCCGGTGACGGTCCCGGCTGATGGGCTGGGGGGCACAGTCAATACCCCTGTAACGAGCGCGCATGCTTTGCCTGGTGAGCAGAAGATTACGGACACTGTTTCCACTACAGGAGCAGCTGGCTCGACCGTTTCAGAGCGCGCAGACGATACAAGCGCGACCACAGCTTCACGGCGTAGTCCCGAACGCTCCATCCGTTGCGCTTTGCCTGTCTCATTGCCTAATCAGCAGAGTCCACTTCCCCAGAATCAGGCCGACCGTGCCCCAGCTACAAAGTCCGCACCCTCAGATGAGGCGGTTGTGCTCCCTTCCTTCGGGTCAATGCTTCCGGTGAGATCACTAGGCGTCCTTTACACACTGCGCTCGGGTTCACTCGCGCGTTTTGAACTCACGCGTGACGCGCGCGGGCAAGGGTGGGCCATGAAGAAAGGAACCGTCATCGTGGGCGTGAACCGAGGGAGTGAATATGACCGCGCATACATAGCTATAGTCGGCTTCATTGACCCTGAAAGCGGGCGCTTTGTGAAGTTCACTGGCGACGTACTGGGCGGCGATGGTGGCGCGGGTATGCGAGGCCGCCGTCGCTCACTTACGAGCGCTTGGTCACGGGCTTTTAACCGGGTCGGGTCTTCAGCAGTGAACGTCGCTGGACTCATGCTCAGCGGCCTTGGCAGGAGTTCGGTCGTTGTCAGCGACGCATATGGCTACCGCGTGGTGAACCCTGTGACCTCTGAGTTGAGCGGCATAGTCAGCGAGCGCACAAATCAACAACAGCGGGGCTTCGTCGAAGTACCGGCAGGCACACAAGGTTATGTCCTTGTGACCGACTTGCCGCAAGAGATTCGCGGCGTAGACGCTCTCGGAGAGTTGAGCGCGAAAGACTTAGCCGAGCGCTCAGACGTGAACGGCGTGCGTGTTTCGACGGGTCTCAGCGAGCGCGAACTGGCCGATCTCCTTTCATCCGGTTCGGCCGAACAGATCCGCGCCGCATTGCCGAGAATGACGCCTCAGATGAGAAGGGTCGCCGAAGCCGTGATTGCGCAATCAGGGGAATGACATGCAGCCGAATGATCCAAATTTACCGAGCTTCGATCCACGACTGGTAATCGAAAAGGTGGGCGTGGACGCGCTTGCGGATATGCTCGCTTCAACCGGCTACATCATACAGTGTCGCATTCTGACTGACCTCGCACATACTCTGAGAAGTCACAAGCCCTGGCTCATTGAAGGCCCGCGAGGTGGTGGAAAGACCGCCTTGGCCGAAGCGTTGGCGAAAGCCTGTAACCTCTCAACCTTCTACTTGCAGGGTATGGATGAGCTGACATTGGCTGATGTTCTTTACAGTTGGGATCGGGAGGCGCAAACGCAAATGGTGAGACAAGAACTCGCCGCAGGCGTCCCTCTTAAAGAAGCGCAAGTCCGACAGTTCACGCGCGAGTATCTCGTATTGGGAGAAGTGTTGGCTGCGTTCGACTATGCATCATCTTCTGAAACAATTCCGATACTCATCATTGATGAGGCAGACAAGCTCACAGAAAAGATCGAAGACATGCTGCTACAACTGCTTGGGCGCGGTTGGGCGCATGTCCCTCGCTTGGGCGATATTGGTGTTCGTGACAGTAGGCTCTGGCCTATCGTGATTCTACTTTCTAACGACATAAGGCATGACCTCTCCGCACCACTCCGCTCGCGTTGCCTTTACAGTTGGCTTGAGCCTCCGACCCCGCGTGAGGAGGTGCGGATACTCCGAGCCCGTGTTCCAGATGCCAGCCCCGAGCTTCTGCGCGGAGTCACTAAATTAATCAACTGCATCCGCCGCGACATGCCTGCCGTGAGGGACAAACCAGGGCTGCGAGAATCCATTGATCTGCTTGAAGGGCTGGTAAGGGATGGCGTTCACACGCTCAAAGCTGAAGTCATTGACGAGTATCTTTGCTTTCTTGGCAAGCGGCAGAAGGAATTAATGAATTTACGGCAGGGCATCGCTCGCCTGGAGTTCGCGGTGCAAGCCGTTGATCGTGATATTGACGAATGGATCGAATGGGCCTGTACTCAGGATAGTCACGTTTTAGAGGCAGCCGCATGAGAAAAATCACTATGAAGATTTCACCGTTAACAGTCATGGTTGTTACCGCGATTCTGGTTGTCGCCTCATCAGTTATCGCTAATCATTTTCTTGGAAAAAGCATCCGAACGATTGAACCTCACGTTACGGTGGAGAGCGGAAAAAGTGCAGGCGAGCAGGCGTTGAGAGAAAGCCAAACCCGGCGCAAAGTCGTCGTCACGGCGATAGACGGCGAGGTGTCTCGCACGGCTGATCGCGCTGGCGAGGCTCAGGCAGTAGCCATTGCAGCAAGTCTCTACGCTGCCACCGAGCAAATCAAAGGGCGCACACCACCCACTGCTGATGGCTTGCTTGCAGGGATGGCGGCGGAGAATCTGTTACCGCCGGGCCTCACTCTTACTAAAGCTGAAGGCGCGATTGCTTCGGATCACGGCAACCTGTATGTGCGCTACCGCCCCTCGCCTCTAGCTATAGAGATTTTGGCGCTGGGACGTGAAAAGAGGGATGGCCCGGCGCTACTGGTGCGCGTGCCCGATGACAGTGCTAGGGAAGGCGGCGCAAGTATATTTATGGCGACGCGCATCAGTAATGTGAGTATTCCTATGGCTTTCGCTCCTGCGTCCGATGTCATCTCCGCAGGGTGGTCGCCTGCGCCGCTTCGCCCGCTGAAATGACTGCGTAACTTTCTCGACTGAGATAAAGGACTTGTCATTAGATCACTTCTTAAAACGAATTGATGCTATGTACAGGCTCCCGCGCCCGGCGGACGCCTTGCACCTCGACTCGTATCAGGCCGGATTCCGCCTGCTGCGAGACGTGGGCGATGGGGCAGCCGTCCTCGCATGCGGCGTGATTACCGCCTTCATCATTTGGGTGATCGCTAACATCATCGAAGCCACATTTGAGACTCGAATCTATTTCATTTTCGGAATGATTATCGCCGCCCTCATCAGCTTAGCCGAAGCGTCGTCGCTCGTACTTCCCTACTACCGCATCTCGCAGCGACTGACTCACGGCTCTGCTCGATGGGCCGATGCACCAACACTTCATAGCATGGGCCTGGCGCATATTACACGAGAGCCGCTGCCGAAAGGCACGCTTAGGCTCGGGCGGCTCACAAGGAAGTATGATCTCGTGCTCCCCTTCGAGCGCGTGATCTGTCACACTGCCATTTTCGGGCCTCCAAATTCCGGCAAGTCGTCGAGCTTCATCATGTCGATGGCGAAAGATTGGTCGCGCACGGGATCGGCCATCTTCCTAGACCCCAAAGGCGAGTTGTTCAAGTACACCGCCAGGCACTTCCGTAAAGTCTATCGCCTTGATCTCGCTCAGCCCTGGTTGTCCGACCGATGGAACTTCGTACCTGCCTGCAAAGGTGACGCAGAAGTGGCGCATGAGGTCGCATCGATCATCGTTGGCTTTGACGCTAATAAGTATTACAACGGCGACCCCTTCTGGCCGCAGGCCGAGACAGCGCTTGCTACGGGTGTGCTGCTTCACCTGCCGCAGATCGCAGCTTCTGCCACGCCTGCGATGCTCGCAGAGTTTCTCGCAACGAGAGAGCTGAAACGCCTTGATTCTGAGATGACACACTCGCAGGACGAGGAGGCGCGCATTCAGTGGGGAATATTCAAGAAAGCAGACCGTGAGAAGACACAAGGTGGCGTGTTCGTCGGATTAGGCACCAAGCTAGCGCCTCTTCGCGCGCCCCATGCGATGGCGGTCATGCAGTCACCTTCTGATGAGGAACGTGGGCAGGGCGTCCGTGAGATTGACCTCCGGGAGCTGAGAGACCCCGGCACGGCCATTTATGTGATCGTGCCTGAGGGCGACGCGACGAGATACCGCATAGTGCTTTCCATCTTGTTCGGCCTGGTGGCAAGTGTCGTCAGAAAGACCAGCGATGACCCTCGTGCTGCGCCAGTGCTGATGGCTTTAGACGAGGCAGGCAATATCCCGGTCCACAACCTGAGCGAGCAACTCGGAGTGGGTCGCGGGCGCCGCTGCGGGATCGTGCTCGGCTACCAGAATATAGGGCAGGTCTACAAGCAACATGGGCACGACGGCGCGAACTCCATTCTTGGCTCCGTCGGCACGATGGTGTTTCTGCCGGGGCTTGACAGCGAGACGGCGCAGTACGCAGCAAAGCGGATCGGGCGCACAACGGTCTTGCAGCACACGAGCGTTAACGCGCCCGGCTCGAAGTTCGACAACGAGCGTGATTCCGAGACTGGGCGCGACTTGCTGGACGCGGCAGAACTCCGGCAGATGGTAGAGCACAGTCAGGCAGTGGCCATCACAGGTACTGCGCCGCCGGTGATATTCGGCTTTCCTGCGCTTAGCAAGAGCGGTCCTATAGCTCACCCATTGCCGCGCGCGGTGGCCCGCGCCGTGCCTCTCAGGGATGCAGAAGGAGCGTTCGTCAGGAGGCTATCAGAGCAAGCCTATCTGGAAAACTCGCACCCTGAGATTTCACGTCCTCCCGGAACAACCATTTCGATCAATGATGAAAGCGACACGCTTCAGTCGAATGTATCAAACGCGACTGAAAGCTCTCGACCTGTCGTGAATGTTCACCCGGATTCAATGAACATGGATGCGAGCGCGATCTTAGGTAGGGTGGCCCGGAATAGCCTCTCAGAGACCAGTTTGGAAGCAAACCTCAACCAACCAAGGCAGCCCTGATTGATGTCTTGGCAGGGATCGAAGGCTTTTGTGAAGTGATGAGCGAGGGCACTGCTAAATCTAGAATACGAATCTCGTTCGTGATGGTGAGCATTAGTCTCATCGCCCTCGTCGTGACATACGCCTGTGTCACGATTGCCGCAGCCTGGCGCTCTCAGAAAGAGATGCCTCGCCTTGCGGCAGACAGCCTGGTTAAAACATTACGCACATATCACCAAAAGACCGGGAGCTTCCCCGCAAGCTTCCGCGAGCTTGAGGCGCGCGTGTGGAGGCACGAGCAGGCCCCCGACTTCGGCACCAATGGCCGCAGCCTTTCTGTCGCCAATTATTACTACATCTACCATCTCGTAGATGCAAAGACCTGCACGATTTGGATCGTACCTACGGGGCGGCGCCGCGAAGAGGGATCAACGCATTTTCTCCTTCTCACGCCGCAGGGTCTAAGGCGGTGGAAGGGTGCGCCCCTATCACTCGACGAAGTAAAGAATCTGCCTTCGCTCCCACAGTACCGGGAAATGATGGTACTAGGGATGACAGAGCAGCAGCCAATTGATCTGGGTAGAAAGAAGTAGAACCTTATGCGCGCCGTGGTAGCGATCAAATCAACTGGCGGTAACGGAGCCTCGCGCGCCGCGCGCTATATCTCTGAGCGTGACCGCAACCCTGAACGTGAGGGTGCGGGGCCTCGCCCTCTTTTCTCCGATAGAGAGGATACCTTGACTTATCGCGGCGCTGATCGGTTACTGAGCGGCGGGCGGGGCACGCCCGACAAGGCTGACCTCATCCACATAGCCGTCAGTTTTCGGCAAGAAGATTACGAGCGGTTGGGGGCGAATGAGGGCGAGCGTAAGGATCAACTCCGCGAAGTGGCGCGAGAAGCAATGAGTGAGATGAGAACTGACCTTCGGGCGAAGGAAATGCGCTGGGTGGCAGGCATTCATCTCAACACGGATCACCCGCACATCCACATCCTTATCAGCAAAGAGGTGAGGGATCTCGTAACTGGCAAGTCCCGACGCATGGGAAGAGTTCCCAAAGAGCTACTACCTTACAGCGAGGCCCGCGCCGACGGAAGCTCACGACCAGTCGAGGGGCGCATCGGCGGTCACTTTGTTGCAGCGCTGGACCATCACATTGAACGTGCGCGCGTACTCGTTGAGCGAACGATTAAACCGGAACACGGGCAGATAGGGATAAGGGGGTTGCGCCAGTGGGTACGTGATGAAGTCGGTGCGCTTAAGGCCAGCAAATCGTGGGGTACAGCAGAAAGAATCGCAGGCGATTCGCAAGTACGCCGCGACCGGTTTTTGCTCGGAGAAGCAGTTGAGATAAGTCTTCGCCGGGAATACACATCTCTTGATTACGAGAGGGCGCTCAAGCACGGCGAGACATTTCGCTTTCGTGCCCGCGACGAGAGCACAGGCGGCATGAGGCAGATATCGGAGTCTGACGTGCAACGTCGTGCCGACGCTCGCGGCTCGCGCGCAGCCGACGAACAAGACTTACGCACTTCGGTCGAGCGGCAGAACGTCCGTCAACAGGTAGCGGGATTGGATGTGACACGTCATGGCTCGACGATTAGAGATCTGCGGAAGGTTAGGGGCAGGCTCTTAGACAAACTGGAGGAGGAACTGGGCAGAGCTAATCTTGAGCACACGCAGGCAGAGACTCGCGCGCAGAGCGTTCGGCAGAAGTATGCGGCTCGCGGCCAGGAGTTACCTTCTCCCATCATCGCGCGCTATAAGCTGATTGAATTGCAAGAGCAGGCCATCAGTCATGGACTCGCTGACCGCACCGAGATGTTAGAGCAACTCCGCGTCACGCTCGCCGTTGAGAATGACCAGCCCACCCGTAATGACAAGGAAGCGGCCCGCCTCGGCGCGCATCTCTTTACGGTACAGACGGAATCCCGTGCCAGAGGGGAACGTGCTGACAGGTTTGACCAGACGCGCCATCTACGGCGATGGGAAGTGGGTGGTGAAAGGTGGTCGCTCACTGACCTCGACCGTCAGATTGAATGGCAAAGTGATCAGGCGCGCGTGGTCGGCAGGTTCGACTACCACCTTGATCCCCGTGCTCGCAAGGCAGCGAGCCATGAAGCTGCGCGGCTTGTGACCGTCAGAGATGAGATTCTTACAAGGATTGATGAGCGACGAAATGAGCTTCAGAAGGAGGCAGAGGACGCTTGCAAGCTTGTCGAGGTTCTGACCCGTATTCACGAGAGCGAAGCGGCTAATCGCGCGAGTGAGGGTCGAGCCATGCCAGAGCCTGAGTTCACCCGCGAGGAACTCCGTCGCATTGAGGCTAACGCCGAGGTGACGCACGATGCCGGGCTGCTTAGACAGCTTGACGAGTTTGAAAGACGTTCTAATGAGCGCGACTCACGATCCGAGCGCGTTACAGCGCAAGAACGGCTAGGCCGCGCAATTGCACGCGAGCTTATGGCGGAAGTCGCACATCATGAAAGTGCCGAACGTTTAACCAGCTTCACTGAGCGGGGTGATGCACAACCATTGGCTATTGAAAGCAATGATGGCCGCATCAGCGTACACCGCTTAAAAGAAACAAGGCCCCACTCTGTCGTCGAGCGAGCGCTGAGGCCATTCCTTGAGAAGCCAGCGGCCCGTGAGACTCGCCATGCAATCGAAGCAGCATCTGCAAACTCACAGGTGCAGCTCGTGGTGGATTATGAAAAGAGCCTGGCTTACCTTGAGGCGGCTCGTGAGATCGCCGGTAACTTGCGCGCTGAGGTACGCGAACAAGGGATTGACTATACCCATCTGATGCCGGCGCTCACGTCGAAGGAGCGAATCGAGCTGGAGATCTACGCAGAGCGCCAGGCCGACCCGCGCGAGCGCGACCGTTATCTCAGCCTCGCGCGCGGCGAGGTGGCCCATGCGACACCATTACACGACACGCCTGGCAACCGTCTCCCACAGGCGCACGCGAGCGAATTTGATCATGGGCGAATCGCTGAACAGTCACATGCCTATGAAACCCAAGCTCGCTCAACAGGCCGCGCACGCTGAGAAGTGGAGGACAGGTGAAAGAGGCTAACAAGCGCACGCTCGCGGCTCAGCCGTTCTCCTTCAACGCTTATGAGGACAACTACAGCGTTGTGATGGCGTTGTGTGAGGCGAGCGGACGTAAACCTGCTGAGGAGCTGCGCGATCTGCTTGACGAAGGCATCAGGGCACGTAAGAAGCGCGATGGTGATGGCATAGAGTCAACAACCACAGAAACGAGGCAACAGACGCAGCGCGATAGCGACAATGCTCAGCTCGTTCAGGTGGTTCAGCAGTTGATCCAAAAAGCAACTCTGCACAACGACATGATGCTGCGGATTGCACTTCACCTGCGTGAGCAGTATGGGATGGTCTTGGAATCCGTCGCGGCGGGCTACGCAGCTCGCCACCTGATCTGGAAATATGTCGTCGAAGGTATCCTCCGCGATGAGGGATTCTCGCCCGAACAGATAATGCAGAGACTTGAAGAGGAGCGCCGGACATGGAATACGGAGCGAGACCAAGCCGCCGACTTGCTTGAGCAGGCGATTAGAAATCTTGGCATTAATTATGAAGACGGCTCTGGGTCAACATAAACACTATTCATCAGTAAGAAAGGTAAAGCGATTATGAGAAAAAACAGCGAGGTCAACAAGACGAAAGACAAAGCGAGCGTCAACGGCTCTGGCCCGATGCTTAAGTTCAACCATATAAGGCGTGAGACGCTTCCACAAACCAGGATTGATGTCCGTGCGCTAGAGATGGTCAGAGGTTATCCGCTCTATGTCAAAGAACATACTGATCACGAGCCGTCTATCGGCGAGGTACTTGAACAGTGCATTATCAACACATTGAGCGGCGACTCGGATTTTGTCGAATGGCTAGCACGCCAGCCCCGCGCGGAGCTGGTCGGCGATCAGAGTAACAATTCAACAGCAGCGCAGAGGGAACCATCAACTTCTGAATAAAGCCGAATTCGTCCATCCATAGAATGCGAATGTATGCGTAAGGGCTAGTTGCCAAGTTCAGAGTTATTTTTGTAGAAGTCAGGATTTGATCTGACCGAATACTGCCACAAGCTCCACCTTAATCTTAGGTCTACACTTTGTTTTCGATTCATCATCAAGTGCTCACCAGTGTTGAGGACTGAAACGATAGGCGCACTTGGTCATTAGCAATAGGAACTATGCTCGACTGATCGGGTGCTTCTAGAGTGTCTGATGAGTCGCGCCCTATATAAAACCTCGTGACTGCAAGGTCAAATAGTGGCAATTACATATAACTAATCAAGCCCTCAACTGGCATTGCAACAAAGCCAGCATCTGATTTCCGATTGAGTAGCCGTGAAACGATTGGTACGCCTTCGAGATCACTCCGGGCTTCGTCACGGCTTCGGTTAACAGTTCTGTCCACTTGGTCGAGTCGCTGTTGTTGGATTCAGGTTGCATCGCATTCACTCCTTTATGATGGCGGGTTGGTGATCGGGCCTCCCGAGTGCCATAACATCTCAGGAAGCCCTGGCTGGCGCGCGTCTCCTTTCGGCCACTGTCAGTAGCCGAAAGGAATCCACCGGAGAGGGTCGGGAGGACCTCCCTTGTACTTGAGGTTGAAAATCCAGAGGCCCAACGAGGCAGTCTTGATCCCGCCTTTACGCCCCCAAGCTCGGAAATCACCATTCGAGCTGTGGAACTCGACGTGACATTTCTGATGGACTTCAACGGTTTCGATTCCGCCTTCAGACTTGTAAATGGGATGGTGATCGTTGACTCGCTCGCCATTCTTGATCGGCTGGAGGCAGAGTCCGCATATTCGCTTGTGACCGTTAGAGGAATGGTGTATCTTTGACATTGGAACGAAAATTCCTTTCTCCCGTGTTCGAGCACGGGTGGAAATCGAGGGCCGGGCGTCGCAAGCGCCTGGCCTTCTACGTTTATGAGTTGAACTTATTGTGTTTTCGCGACCAGTCGTTTGAGGGAACCTGGGCGGCTCCGCACCGGCTTATGCCGGACGACCTTGCGCCACAGTAATCACGACAGGGTTCCCGCAAAGTCACCGAAGGCCGGAGCGAAGCGGAGGAATCGCCGGAGGCGATTTGACTTGCGGGATGTCGTGGTAGAATGGGAAGGCGCAGGCAGGCATTACCCCTCGGCAACCGGAGGTAAGCTAAATAGAAGCCGCGCCAGCATCCGCTAATAAGCAAGAGTGAATGCTAGCGACTGCCTGTTGAAAGAGGGATAGCTAATGACGCACGTTGATATTGAACTGCCGGAGGATATTGCCAGCCGCTTGGGCGAGCCAAACGATCTCTCGCGCATAGCTTTGGAGGCACTTGCTGCTCAAGGCTATCGCAGCGGCAAGTTGACTCATGCCGAAGTGCAAAAGATGCTGGGTCTCCCTTCTCGCTGGGAGACGGACTCCTTCCTCAAGCGAGCTGGGGCTTACCTCGATTACACCGAGGCCGACCTTGAGCACGATCTCACAGTCTCGCGCCAACTCACCGGAGTTTAATGGTCGTCTCCGATACTTCCCCGATCAACTACTTGGTCCTGATCGGGCAGATCAACGTTCTGCCTACGCTCTACGGTCGGGTTCTCATCCCTCAATCTGTGTATGAAGAGTTGGGCGCACTGGAGGCCCCTGAGACTGTGCGAGAGTGGAGGGCTAATCTTCCCAGTTGGATTGAGGTCCCGTCCGAGCAACCCACCCCATATATCTCAAGTCATCTTCACGCGGGCGAACGTGACGCAATCTCTTTGGCCCTGAAGATTCAGGCCGATGCGCTGCTCATTGATGAGCGGCGTGGGCGCGAAGAGGCAGAGAAGCGAGGGTTAAAAGTCATTGGCACACTCGGCGTAATCGCAGCCGCGCACGAGCGCGGCCTGCTCGACTTGGCCGATGCGCTTGATCGCTTGCGGCAAACCACCTTTCACGTCTCGCCGAAACTGCTGGCGGCGATCCTGAGAAAATATCAAGGCTCGGCGGAAGAAGGAGGCTAAATCGCGTAGCCTTTGTGATGAGCGCTCGCACGAACCACAGGGAATGAAGAAGAGACGATTCTGCGACTGTTACGAGCTTTCTGAAGAAAGTTTGCTATCAAGCCACACCCTCAATTCTTCCGTGAGTGCATCCTGTTTTCGCATCGCCTCGATGATCTCTTCGGGTTTCGGCCGGCTCACTTCGACGAACGAATCAATCAAGCCTCTGAAATCCTCCAGCGTGATCTCTCCTGGAATATCATCTCCCTGTGCTTCACTGGCCGGTGCTTGATCGGCGTATTGACCTCTGAGCGCGCGGAGGACCTCCCCTGCCGTCCCGACGTAGAGCGCGCAGGTTTCCCGGTCAAACAGCAGCCAGTGGGTAGCTTCCTCGTCGGAGTTTCCCAGGTTGTAGGGGGAGATGTGCGGCGCGACCCGCCTGTGACGAGTAAACAGCAGCCAGGCGTGCCAATGCCCGTCGGCGCTGAGTCGTCCGTCCGAGTACATTATTTCGTCACCGCACGGCGTCCAGTAGAAAGCGACATAGCGCGCACGTCCCGGATAGCCGATTGCCTCGGCGAGCATCGGCGGGGCTGGTATCGCTAACCTTCTCACCTGTAGGTTTTCGATATTCATAAAGCTCCCTGAGTATCGGCGCTCGTGTCCTCAGCGCGGAACATCTGCTTCCAGCATTTCGGGCAAGTTCCGCTAATGAGCAACTCGCGCATCGGCGGTGCAAGGTATGGGAATAGGTTTTGTATGAACTCGGTTCTATTCGTGAGGCGGTCATAATCCGCGCGCTCAACCTTCAGGGCGTAGAAATTCCTGCACCCCACGCATTCCACATAGAACACGACCGTAGTGGCTTCGGCGTCCGCGCCGGTGGTGGCTGGCGCGATCACCCTCGCTTGATAACTTTCGTACTGCGGCAACTCGCCCGAACTGATTAATCCGGCCAGTCCGCACAGCAAGACGGATGGCTCTTGGTCGCCGCTCCCATCCGTCCGGCATTCGACAGAGATGCTCTCTTCTCGATGGTGGATGAAGCCGTTTAGTATTGCGTCCACTCCTCCGGGACCCGGTTGATGCACGCTCGCGTACCATCCGGCTTGCTCCTGCCCGTGCAAGTGCCGCCACGCCTGCCAGAGCACGCCCGTGTGATCGGTGTGGGAATAGAATTCATACTCGCCGTTGGTTCCGTGATTGAAACTAATTCCGCTCACTGTGATCTCATCGCTTGCTATCATTAGAGCTTCCTTTCTCGTCGCTTGACGGTACGGGTGGCGGCGCGATCCTCTCGACCCGCCGCCACTCACGCGCTTCGCTTAAACCCTCGCGGCGCTCGCCCCGGTCTTACGCTTGCCAGCTTTCGCCTTTGCGGATTTAGCTTTTGCGGCTGGCTTGGGCTTCGACTCCGTGACTGTTTCAGCCTTTTGAGGCGGCTGCTCAAAGACGACTGGTTTCTTAGCCGACTTGCCCTGCGTCACGGCGTCAAGATAAGCCTGATGGGCGGCCTTGTACTTCTTGGCGCACAACTCGACGCGCACCTGGGCGTCAATGAGCGTGAGATTTACTTCGCGCTCACGGCTCAACTGCACGACCGGCTTTTGATCTACCTGATTGTGCTTGTACTGGTTGGCTCCGTAGTGGGCGAATGAGCAGAGCATCATAAACTGCGCGAGTTGGCTGTCATCGAGCTTCGCAATCTCGCGCAGCACTGCTGGCTGGTCATACTGGAGCTTGCTCGCCAGATCATCAGTCCACCCGAAGACTTCACAGATCGTGCGCTGGTCGTCGGAAGCGATGCGGCGGAAGAATTCTTTAACGACCTCGTTCAAGTGCGCCCGCTCAAGCGGCCACTTGTAGGTTTGGAGCGCCTCTTTCATCACCCGCTTGCGGACGATCTCGTCAACCTTGATGTCGAAGATTTCCTGCTTCCGCTTGTTCCGTTTTTCCAATGAGTCGCCGCCCTGCGAGTTGCTGCCGCTCGTGCTGGCCGTCGAGGATGAGTGCGACGCGCCGACTCTGCCCATGTGGTCTTTGCAAGTTTTCTCCTTGCATATCCAGATGACCCGTCCCACTTCGTCGCCTTCCCCGTACACAGCCTGTTCCGCATACTCGCAACGTTCGGCTTTCCTCTCGATCTGCTGGTAGTCGGACTTTCCTATTGAGTCCTTAGCGCGGTTCGGGCTGTAGTACGGAGAGATGTAAGCGGCGGGCTTACCACTTTTCTTCTCGATCTCGGCCATCGTGACCTGGACCAATGTTTGAATCTTCGCCTGGAAGCAAATCGGGTTCAGGCACGTATCTGTGTTCTTAATATCAGCGAAAAGGGTCTTGTTAAAGCCTGAACGCTGCGGGCATTCGACGCAGGTGAGGCCGTCTTCACGGAGTCTCGCGTCATCCAGCTTGAAAGGGGCTTTCGTCAGGTTGAGGTGGATGTTCTGCTCAATCCAAGCCTGCAAGAATTTGACGTGGCGGGCGGGTTTCTCCTTGTCGGGCTGGTGCGTGTAGGTCTGCTCCTTTTGATTCCAGACGCTCTTTCTCTCGTAACAAGCGGCCAGCGCGAACGGCTGGAGATCAGGTGACAGGACGCAGATTTCCAGAGCGTGGGCGAGGGTGATTAACTCGCTGCGGAAGTCCTCCCGCCCTTCTTCTATGAGGTCAGTGAGTGCAAGCCTGCGCGCAATGTATCGCTGGTCTTTTGCCACTCGCTGCGCGATTTCCGGGATTTCAAGTTTGGAAGCATTCTTCATCCGCAGGAAGCCTTCGGCCTCTTCAAGCGGGTGAACGTCCTCGCGCTGCAAGTTCTCGATGAGTTGTGCGTCAAGAGCCTCCTCGTCGCTTAGATTCTTGACGCTTGCAGGAATCTCTTTGAGGCCAGCCTGATTTGCCGCTTTGAAGCGCCGCTCTCCCGCGACGATCTGGAATCTCTTACCGACCGGACGCACTAGAATCGGCTGTATGATGCCTTTCTCCTTAACGCTCCGGGTCAGTTCGGCAAGGCTTTCCTTCTTGAAGGTTGTTCGAGTGTTCTTCGGCGGTGGGTCTATCAGGGTGAGGGCGATCATTCGCAAGTCGCCCGCGCTAACGTTTCCGCTGCCGGATGATTTCATATCAGCTTGTTTGTGCATAGCTTTTCTCCGTGTAGTGAAGGGTTGACGTGAAAGCTCGCGCGAGTACCGGTAACGGCGCTCGCATCAGGCTCGCTTCATTTCTCGCGGCTAGCTCTCAGAAGAAACCATTACGGCAGCGATTTGGCTTGCCTCTGATTCGCTGGCATCTGCGGTGATCCTTTCGACATCAGCCAGGGCGCGGCTTACGGTTTCCAGACTGCGGTTTGCGGCGTAGCAGTTACGCACAATCAGTTCGAGGTCTGAAAAATTCACATCGCGGAGACTATTGAAGCTCTCCGCGATTCGCGCGGCGATGCACGTCTTTTCTCTTGCCGATTCGATCAACTCCGACAGGGCGGGCTGCCCCATAGTTGTCGCGGGCGTGGATGTGGTGGTAGATTGCTGGTCAAGCATCTTATTCCTTCCTTTCGACGGTTGGGGTGGATGTTCGGGGCCTGGGAGCGTTGCTGCGCTGTCCAGGCCCGCTTGATTTAGTGCGGCGTTTCGTTATATCTCCCGCTCAAAATTTAATCCTCTTGCAGTTATTAAATATAATCTATAAGGTATATATTTGTCAAGCACACTAAACCTAATAGCGAGGTGACAGAGTACCGATAGCTGGGCTAAGAGCTTTTTCTTGACAGGTTCGAATTCTAGAAATTTCCTTTGAACCAAACTAAGAAAGTAGATATGCCTAGCCTGCCCATCGAATTAGACAAATCAACTCTTATTTCTAATAATTGAATATATGAGTGTAACTAATAAGCCAATTCAGAGAAATCATCCATTTGTAGGCCAGTGTATCTATTGTGGCACTAAAGACGATTTAACGGATGAGCATACTGTTCCTTATGCGCTTAACGGAGCAATAAAACTAAAAAAAGGAAGTTGCAAAAGCTGCGCGAAAATCACATCCGCAATTGAAGGCAATTTTACGCGCAACACTCTAGATGTTGCGCGTGCGGTTATGCAATATAACACACGGCGCAAAGGTAGAAGACAAGAGACATATCCCGCCGAGGTAATAATTAACGGACAGGTCAAAACCGTTGATATGCCTGTCGATGCTTATGCAGCACTTGTACCTGTTATTGATTTAGGATTTCCAACGTACTTAGTCGAAAAATATTCTCTCAGTGGAGAGGAATATAGAATTGGGCGAAGGAATACCGTAAGTGTTACTGTTTCGCGCTCCCCCGAAAAGACAAAGGCTTTTTTGGAATCGATAGGAGCAGAAAGTCTAAATTCAAAAACATCTTTTGACGCATACGAATACGCTCGTATGCTTGCGAAAATCGCTTATTGTGAAACTGTTGCACTTATTGGATTAGAAAATATTGAAAAAGTATATCTTCTGGATTTTATTTTGGAACGGAAAGGAGATCCGTGGCAGTATATTGGTGGGCTTCTCGAATTTCCACCTAATATGCCTGTTGATTCGTCTCCAACCAATCCAGATGTAAGAGCAGTTTCAATTATTAACGGAGAAATACGTGCGTTCATTCAGTTATTTGCTCATCTTAATGCCCCTAAATACATAATTATAGTGGGTGAAGTAACAGAAAGTTATCGTAAGCAACTGCACGAGGAAGGCTTTGATGATGCCTAAGAGCTATTAGACAGAATAACCAAAGTGACTACTATCCTTACTTTGACCTAAGAACTTTCTTGGGATTTGTACTGCACTCAACACGAATGATTCATCGTGGTGTCTAAATCCAGTACTTAATTTCTTTACGCTGCCCGCGATACCGCCCCCTGTGACTTGTTAGGAGGCGGCTCGCTTTCGGTGAAATCATCGGTGAAATCAAAGGCCAACTGAGCTTGGAATTTATAGCCAGTCGGCTTTCTTCTTGATACCTGATTTTCTGGTTCACCCGTTAGTAGCGGCTCTGAGAATAGCGATTGCTGCGCTCTCACCTTCCGGCTGTCCGGTTCTGCCTGGGTTTCCGGCTCCTGTAAAAAATTGGTCTGAACGCTCGAAACTTCTATGCCTGGTGCGTCCGTTTCTATTTTCTCGCTTCTTTGCTCCCCTCGCTCGTCAATCTCGCCTGCTGGAATAATCCACTCTGTGAGGTCAATAATATTGGTTTGGCTTGCTTCCGGTAGGTTCTGAATTTCGGCACACTCTTGGGTTTCCTCTGTGGCTTCCTCAGTTTCCATCACCGGATAGAGTTTGAGCAATGCGGCTAGAATCTCAACGCCTCTGGTCTTGTCTGCGGGGATGAAAAAGCGTTGCTTCCAATTGATCTGCTCGTTTATCACGCCAAGCTCTCTGAGGCTCGGAAACTTGTACGGGTCTGTGACGTGAAGCTCAACGGCTGACTCTCCGTGAATGCTCCCCTTCTTCAGCTTGAGATTTGATGTTAGGGTGATTTCTTCCCCTTCGTTTAGTACGGCGTTGTAAATCTTGGCGGGGTCTTGCAAGCGTCGGCTGATGCCTAAAGAGCGCAACACTGTCCAGACTCGATCATTGGGAATGTGAATGCCAACAATGCGCTGGCCTTCGTCGGTGCTGACTCTAACGACTTTCAAGCGTGCTTCACGGTCTGTCTTTAGACGCTGCCACAGGGGGATGATCGCGCCGCCTAGTATGTGAGTCTCTACGGTTTCAATGGGCGGGATGGTTGCAAATTTACGCATCCACCAATCGCGCGCCCGTTCGGGTGTTACGGCTTGATATTTGGTGTTTAGCTCTGACTCGTTAATGTAGCTGGTGCGCGGTGCTTCCGGCCTCCAAACGGCATAGGTTCGGAAGCTCTCACCTGTGCCTGGGTCGGTATGCCTGCCCGATTCGATGGCGAGTATAAAATGGCCTTTCTTCCTGTGCTGCAAGAATGCCCCGCCTCGGCGCTCGCGCACATAATCGGCATCTGCGAAGCTCACGGCCTGCGTTGGCTGGTCAACTTCTAAAGTGTAATGCGTGGTCTGTGCTCCTGTTATCTCGTCCGTGTGTACGACGCGGGGGGCTTTCGCAAGCCTGATGGCGAGGGCTTTAATGTCGGTCACTCCTTCATCAAAAGTCCTGTTGGCTTTGGCATAGCGTACCGTCTGATCGAACAAATCAGCGAAGTAATCAAATAGCGCATTCTGCTCGTCAACACATAAAGCGAGCACGCGATTAAGGAAGCGTGGCACGTTGTATTCGTCATCTTTTCTGATTTCCTCGCAACCATCCTTGTTCTTGACGAGTAGGCCAATGTCGCGCAACGTTTGTCGTGGGTTTTCAAGTCCTGGCACGTTCTCGCCCGCCATAATTCGGCGTAAGGTGAGGCTCAAAGCTGCGCGACCTTCTTCGGTTTCAAAGTTGTACTTGGCTAAATCCCCGTTGTCGGCTGCTCCCCGGTCGCCTTTGGTTAATGCTCCTAGACTTCCGAGTCTGCGCGCGATGGTGGATGAAAAGCGTTTCTCCCCGCCTAGCTCGGTTGACAGCAAAACGTATTCGGGCGGTACGGCCTGGTCGCTACGGTGCGTGCGTCCAAAAGTCTGCATCTGCTTATCTGCTGACCATCCGAGTTCGAGCGTGATGTGTACTCGGCGCTGTTTATTTGCCGCGCGGTTTGAAGCGTGCAGAGATATTCCGGTGCTGGCCGCATCTGAGATTATTGCCGCGCGTTTCTTCGCCTGTTGAAATTGCTCCATTTCATAGATATTGGTTCTGTCCATCGCTACGCCTTCGGGTGCTCGCTTCTTGTACTCCACACGGCTTGTGCGAGGGTCACGAATGAGGCGGCGAGTGCGGCCTGTTAGTTCGGCCACGCTGCGCTCGCCAAGATGATTAACAAGTTGGTCAAGCGGGTTCTCTGGAAGCTCTAATGATGAAAGTCCGTCAATCAAGTTCTGCTTCATCTGTAGGGCTTGCTTGCTCTGTACGATGTTACCTTGCGCGTCTGTGACAGGCACTTGAATGGTTTTTCCTGTGGCTGCATCTGTCACGTCCTGGTATACAGTGGTTGGGAATCCTCGCTCGACCATCGCGGCTATCACTTCACGCGGGCTAAAATCTAAGTCTTCAAGCATCCCTCCTGCTGCTGTTGCTCGCGCAACCTGCTCGCGCGTCCTCGCCTCGCCTGTTCCAACAAGAGAGATAACGACTGATTTACCGTCGCTCAATGCTGCTTCTGTCTCTGCTATCACGCTCGGCACTTTGAAGGCGCATATCACCTGCCGGAAGAAGCGTTGATGATCTCCCCAAAACTTGTTTAGCGCGGTGGCGCGTGCTCTGTTGCCGCCGCCTGTGACTTCGAGCGCGGCATCAATGTCTCTCAATACTACTTGCCAAGCCTTAGCCGCGTGGTCGTACATTTCGCGCTGCTGCGGTGTCAATCTGTGTATGCGCTCGCGGTACTCAACCGCCTTGCCTGAATTGGGACAAACACCAAAAGAGATTGAACCTGAAAGGTACATACCGAGTGCTTTCATATCGCGGCTGACCATTTCCATAGCGCCGACTCCGCCTTGCTCGATCTCCTGCATAAACTCTTGGAATCCACCTGGAAAGCTCGTGCCTTTCCCCCAAAGTCCTAAGCGGGTCATATAGGCCATATTCCGCACGTCGGTTGCTCCTGTGGCGGAGGAATAAACTACCCTGTAATCGGGGTTATTCGTGGGGTCTTGTAGGTCAATTACGGCTTGGCCTGTTAATGTCGGCTCGCCTCGCCCGCCTGCTAATGCGTTCTTGGCTTTATGTGACTCATCAAGAATTACAACCGCATCACTACCTAGCCAGCGCATAATTTGATCTAACCGCTTCGCACCGTTCTTGGCTGCTGATATGAGGGAAGAATAAGAGCTAAAGATGACGCCGCGCGGTAAGGTGATCTCTCCGGCTGCTGCAAAATCGTTAATGCGTGCGAGCGGGATTCTGCGGAGTCCTAAGTCTTTGAGGTCGCGCCGTGTGGATTCTAAAAGATCATTATTGACTGAGAGCCACAACGCGCGCTGTCGCTCCTGATTCCAATTGTCCGCGATGATGCCGGCTAAAATTCTCCCTTTCCCGACCCCTGTTCCGTCGCCTACAAAGAAGCCAGCGCGTGAGCCATCAGCTAGTCGCTGCTCGTGGCGTTGTCCAGCGTAGATGACTCGCTCAAGCTGAATGTCTGAGAGTAAGCCTTTGCTGATGATCTCCGGCGCAAGGTGCGGCCTATAGGTAATGTCTGGTGGTAATACTGCGGCCATAGATGCCGATTCAACGATCTGCGCGGGGTGCGGTTTTCCTCCCCTGAGCTTGGCGCAAGTGTACGGGACAAATAAAGCGTGGTTCTCTGCATCTGCGCTGTCGGCCTCAACGTCTAAGGTATCGGTGTTGATGATCCGCGCGGCTAAGTCCTCAAGCGCGGCCCAAGCATCCTCTAATGTGTCGGCTGCTCCCCAACGGATATTATTTAACTGCTGCTGCCAGTTATCGCCGGGGGTCGCTCCGATCTTATCAATGACGATGATTTGAACATCAAAGGTAGTTCCATATTTGCCGTACTCCTTCCCGTTCAAATGGAAGTTGGCCCGCACGTTGTAAAGGCGTGCGATGCGCTGCCACCATTCAGTAAAGGTCGGACGCTCAAAGCTCATCCCCTCGCCTACGATGGAGACAAGCCGCCCGCCTTCTTGTAGCCTGCGGAGTGCTGTTTCGATGTGTCGCGCTCCGTACAATGAGCGATGCTGTATGACTCTGCCGCCCGTCGCGCTGAAAGGTGGATTCATTAAGATTAAAGTTGGCTGAACTTCGGCAGGCAATAAATCATCAATGATCTCTGCGTCAACTCCGTATGCCTCGAAACCCAATGACTCGATGAGCAAAGCTCGGCGGCGTGGGTTGATCTCATTGCATACTACGCGCGCACCTATCGAGCGCGGCCAAATAGCGAGGCTCGCCGTTCCTGCCGATGGCTCAAGCACAAGGTCTGATGGTTGCGGGTTTAATATCTTCGCCGCGAGGTATGCGAGCGAGGGCGGCGTTGAGAATTGCTGCAACTCGGTCTGTTCTGCGGTGCGGTCTGTCTGTCGCGGCAACTGCTCGATGAAGGGGCGCAGGTGAAAGGTGATCGCATCTCGGCCTTCCATCTGCATAAGCTTGCGCGCCTTGCCTTCAAGCAAGTATTTATTTGTTGCCGCTTCCATCGCGTCGTAAGCATCGCGGGGCGTGTACGTGCCTTGTGCTCGACTGCCGCCAAAGTTACGGGTTGCCGCATCTGTGAGTTTCGGGTTATCAATGGATTCTCCGATGCTCAAGCGTTCGATAAGCTCACGGATGAGGTCGCTCGTTCCGTTGATTAAATCGGACGCGGGGCGTTCGTTGGTTGTCGCGTGCGTAGGCGTAGTAGTAGATTGCTGGTCAAGCATCTTATTCCTTCCTTTCGACGGTTGGGGTGGATGTGTTGGGCCTGGGAGCGTTGCTGCGCTGTCCAGGCCCGTTACTGTTTAATGCTCCCTTTCGTTGTAAAGCTGCAACAATCGGTAAGCCGCGCGATGCTTGCAAGGTTTGTGATTAGCGAAAGCAGGACAAAGCCCTTGCTCGGTTCTGCATACTCCGTTCACCGCGTAGTTGTGGCCCGAATCGCTCAAGATGATGAGCGTTCCGTCATCAGCCATTTGCAGGCATCGGTTACTTTGGATGAGTTCTGCGCCGCGCCTGATGGCATTAGTCCATTGCTTGTTTCCCTGCACACGCTCAAGCGCCCTTTTGACTACCTTCTGAAATACTATTTCGTTGATAATCACCGGCCCGCTCCCTTCTGCCGCGCTACGGAGTCAAATATTTAACAATATACACCTTAGCGATTATATTTGTCAAGCATTGGCGGAATATGCCTTGTTAATCTTTATCCGCTCAATATGTTTTATGCCTTGCGGTCTTCGATGTTTCGATCTCCAGCTGTGCCTTCGATCAATGCGCTCGCTAATGCAAGCGGTAGTTTGCGGCTTCGTTGCCTTCTAATTCGTGCCCATGCCTTCTTCGTTGCCCAGATTTGCCAGTCCTTAGCCTGCCATGATGAATTGCAGGACCGGCAAGCTGTTACTAGATTGGTCGTCTCGTGCGTGCCTCCAAGACTTCGCGGGTTGAGGTGGTCTAAAGTAACATCAAATGGGTTGGAGTCGTGCAGGGCGCGCATGCAATGGACGCAGGTAAAACCGCCGCGCGAGTAGATCGCTAGTCTGGTCGTTCTCTGTATCTAGCTACCTCTTAACTTCGCCATCCCGCGCCTTCGCCTCCGCTCCGCTGCAATCTGTTCGACCGCAGAGGCCAATCAAGCGCACGACAGGGCTCCCGTCAGTCACCCCGAAGGGGCCGGAACGACAGTGGAGGAATCGCCGCGCGGTTTGCGGCGATTTGACTTACGGGATGTTGTGGTACGATCTTCTGTGGGTCCGAACAGAGGATGGAATGAATCTCGGGCGCCAGGGCGCACGAGTCCTTATTTATTCTTTAGGATTGCTTCAGACGGTTGAGGCTGAGTATCATAAAAATTTACCCGATGATGGATTAACCCTTCTTGCTACCTCGCTTTTTCTTAACAACTCCGCCCGCGACCTTGCCCTTACTCTGCACTGGCCGCTGCCCCTTCCGCAATTCGCGCTTGTACCTACGCTGGTATTCGCGTTCGCGCTCTCCGCGTTTGTTTTTCGTCGCCTCCGGAGATACGGTTCCCTCAGGTCGGCCTGCGGGTCGCCGATTCTTCTGATACTCTTCGAGCGACTCCATCGTGATCCATAAGTCACGGCCCCGTTTCTCCCCTCTAAGAATGTTGTTGTAGTACAGCAGGCGGATGTGAGGAGCGGTGACTCCGAGGTACCGGGCAGCCTCAGGTGTCGTCACCTCTTCATCCATTTTCTTGTCGCTCATAAGTAACGAGATACACTTTTGCGTGTGTATTTGTCAAGCAGGCAATCTAACTGCTAAGTTGATGCCCCGTTATGATGGGCCTGCGCCGTGACGGAAAGCGACTCGCGGTAATATCCACTCCTGCTGTTCTTTTCCATGAATATAAGTAGTTGGTTTTGACCTTACATTCAGTAAAGCACATAAGCAGGGAATAACAAGCGGCTGGCTTTCCGCAGGCTATTCTTTCTCGGACTCTACGACTTTAATCACGGCTTTAACTTTGGCAGGCTTTGCTTTTAGAAGGGCTTTGACGGCGCGTGTAAGATCTGGTCTCGATGTTATTGTGTCCATCGCTTTGATGAGAATACTGGAAGGCCACGGATCGCCGCCGCGATTGCCACTTTCCTTAAGAGGGATGCCTCGCGCTACCTTGAATATTTCATCCTCATCAACCCCCAAACCTTCAGCAAGAGCTTTGGTTTTGTCTATCGAGGGATTAGTAGTTATGCCGTTTACGATCTTGGTAACGTAAGAATCGGCTATCTTCTTGCCACTTCTGGTTTGAATATCTCTGGAGCTTAAGCCCTTCTCATCCATTATGCGCTTGACGTACTGGGCCAAAGTTTCCAATGACGCTCCACAAAACTTCGACTGTAGGAAGCAACACACTCTGTTGTTGACAATCCTAGAGGTTATAGTTTAGTATTGCGCCTTGCTCACCGAAGTGGGCAGAGGCGACCACCAAAGTGCGCGTTGCCTTTTCTTCTGCGTCAGAGGAGACACGCCACCAGCTACCAACTTGTAGGTGTGTTCCCTCGGAGCGTGTTTGTACCACATTAACCATAGGGTACTCAAGATGCAGACAAAGAATGTCTGTCCCATCTGCAAAGATACGGGCATTGTTGTCCACTTCTCAGAGTACCCTAACCTAATTGATTCACGCTTTTGTTCTCAGTGCGAAGCAGGTAAAGAATTAGCTCGACTGATTAATAACACCGTGGCCCGTACCTTGGGGCATGTGTGGGCGGCATAATCTCGCTTTTTATTTGTGTCCTCCTTTAGCGGCTGGAGAGGGAGCATAGGGTAGATGGTCTAAATCTCAGGGACACCGATCAACCTGTGATCCCTCTTCTTTTTTATGACTGGAAAACAAAAACACGTCTTCAATGGGAAAAGAAAAGTCCTCGCGGCTAAGCTTCTGGCTCGCAAAATCGGGTACCTCAGAACTCAAGACTTTCCTTCAATTTTCTTCGACAACCTTCCCACCCAAGTAATTAATGCACATCGGATCTTACGTCCTAAAGATGAATTGTTCATTGTTCAGAACGGAGCTGTTGAAATCTGGCATTCTCATCACGATATGCTCGTAACCGAACTGGAACCTGGAGCGCTGTTTGGTAATATGCCCCTCTTAGGTCAGACGATGCTTGGATGCCAAGCAATAGCCGGCTCTCGTGGCGTTAGCATAAGAGTGATGAACCTTGAGCTAATATCAGACTGGATAAAGGTAAACCAGCTTGTAATTCTTGAAGGCCTTGGTCGCCGCCTTGCGCTTATGGAGAGCGAACATTATCGGGCAATCTTTCAAACAGTTGAATCAAGGCTTGCAGGGCTATTACTAAAGCTTGCTGGGGCGGAGTCTAGTGTTAAGGGATTCACCCATGAAGAATTGGGGGAGCAGCTTGGGACATACCGCGAGACAGTAACAAACGTACTCGATGCTATGAGGTTAGATAGACTCATTGAGATTGGACGGAAGAGGATAGGAATACTTGATAAGAAGGCATTGCGTGAGTTGAGCGAATTGTAACTGGAGTTTTAAAAAGGAATAATGAGTGGAAAAAAGCAAACAGAAGCAGCGAGCCACATACGAGAGATTCTGATCA
The DNA here is from genome assembly GCA_964615905.1 of uncultured Clostridia bacterium. Lineage (GTDB taxonomy): Bacteria > Acidobacteriota > Blastocatellia > UBA7656 > UBA7656 > DATLMR01. The sequence goes on along the minus strand of CAZTUB010000001.1, from coordinate 646,826 downwards.
CGCGAGGGTTTGATGTTCCATCTCGACATATGACTCTTCCTGACAATGAGCAATGGGTGGTATTAGAGCGTAATGAACGCCAGGTAGGTATTGATGCAGTTTCCGGCATCTGGTTGAGAACATCTTGCAATGAATGGCGTTGCGTGGCAACACCTCATACAATGAGTGGCGCCCTCATGGCTGTAGATTTTCTAATTGGAGATTGACACTTGTCGCCTGCTCACTACCAAAGAAGTTCAGCCGATGAAACTCTAAGCTATTAAAGAGCAATATCACAAGCCCGACCTGGTCCTCAATGAAATGGGTATGCAGTAATGGATTAGGTATGAAGATTACCTGTCTGAGCCTGTCCGCTGCCGGGCTCGGTCCAGTCGATGGTAGAGCGCCGTACGCTCGATCCCCAGCCACCGTGCTGCTTGTGAGTGATTCCCCCCGACATGCGCACGCACCATTTCATAGATCTTAAGCTGCTGACGCCTGAAATGGTCATCCAGAGGCTCTCCCGCGCGCAATACGGCTGTATATTCGATTTCATTATCAGCAGAGGGGGCGAACTGCATAATGCCTATTTCGCTACTGACCTGCTCAACTGTGATGACATTACCATCTCCAGTCTGAGTGACTAATCGTTCTAGCGTGTTCTCCAACTCCCGAACGTTACCGGGCCAATGATAAGCACATAATGCAGGTATCGCGGCATCTTCGATTTCTATTGGCGAGCTACGCTTTAGCTTTTGTCGGATTGTACTTAGAAAGTGCGGCACTAGCGAATAAAGGTCCTTACGACGTTCCCTCAGTGATGGCATGCGGATGACCAAAACATGCAGCCTGTAATAAAGGTCTTCACGGAACCGTTTTTCCGCCACCTCTCGCCGAAGATCTCTATTTGTTGCTGCGATGACACGTACATCAATATCAGTTTCATTATGCGCGCCAATGGGCCGGACTTTTTGTTCCTGCAAGACGCGAAGTAATTTCACTTGCATAGCAAGGGGCATCTCGCCGATCTCATCGAGAAAGATAGTACCCCCATTCGCCGCTTCAAACAGGCCCTTGCGATTGGCGACCGCGCCGGTGAAGGCCCCCTTCACATAACCGAAAAGCTCGGATTCGAGCAGCGATTCTGCGAATGCTCCACAGTTAATAGCCACAAATGGCTTAATTGCTCGTGAACCGAGATTATGAATGGCACGCGCTGCGAGTTCCTTTCCAGTTCCTGATTCTCCAATAATGAGCGTCATTGAATTGCACTCCGCTGCCGACCTGATTGATCGCTTTAAAGTTCTCATGGGCTCAGAATTGCCGATCAGGTTATCTACATCAGGAGTTGACTGATTTGCCACCTCTTCCTTACCTGACCACAGCTTCCTTTCGCACAACTCAACACGTTGCGCGGCCATATATACCGCACTCTCGATCTCGCATTGAACCTCAGGTCTGATACTTTCCGCGAAGACTAAGACAAGGCGCGTCCGTCCACCCTCCACATGGGCTTCGAGTTCATGGACATCGGTGCATATAGTAGAAATGCCTTTTGGCTCCCATTCGCGGATCAAGCCCGGCCTCAGGAGCCGGATGCTGCGCAGGATTATCCCTTTACTCGTCACTATACCTGCTAATTGCTCCAATATTTGTTCAGTAGTTGAACATCGCGCCAGCCTTACAATAGGGCTGATGCAGACTGAGTGAGAAATACTATCTGCTTGTAGCGTCCTCCAACTTTGTGCCATCGCAGAGTTCTCCTGTCACGGTATCGCACAGCCGCGCTTTAATTTCTCAAGTCTAAGTCAGACCTGCTTTTGAAGAATTCTTCCAATCTCAACCTGAAATAGTATGACTCTCTTTTTTTATAAGACGGTGGCGAGTGACTCTTTTGCCTTGATTATTAGAAGAAACGAGTTTTTTCATTTCATGGATATTTGCCAGTTGCACAATCAGAATGCTTCAGGTATTTTACCCGCTAAGGGATCAGGAACCTCACCGCCCGCGAGGTGTTTTCACCTCACTCTAAGTATTCCCTGCCTCGAAGAGTGGGATATGTGTAGCAATTGAAATATGTAGTAAATGCAAGATAAAACAGATAGTGTATTCTTCTAAGAACAGATAAGAAGGTCGAATGTTCGGCGAGGGCTGGTCTCAAATCTCCGTAAGTTCACCGGCTTTTTAAGGCCAGCATCACGGATTAGGTAGATAGGCATAACGAACAAATGGGAAAGGGCTAGTCCAAGTGCTGCCACCCCCACTAATGGGTACTAATGCAATTCCGCAGATCGACAAATGACGCGCTTCTGAAGCAGTTCTTATCTGCTAAAGACGTTTCGGAGTCAGAGCGACAATTGGCCATTCTTTTGGTTGAGCACGCAGATGCTCGTATTAAGAACATCATAATGGCGCGCTTACATTCCTGCTTCAATAATTACGAACGTCACCCGGATTTCGAGGACCTCTACAGTGAGGTAAAGACTAAGTTGGTGACATATTTGAAAGAATTAAGGGCAGCCCCTAATGCTCGGCCCTGCAAAGATTTTCGCGGCTATGTAGCGGCTATTGCCCACAACGCTTGCAATGATTACTTGCGCCAGTTATACCCAGCCCGCACCAGGTTGTATAAACAGGTTCGTGACCTGCTCCATGCCCACCCGGATTTTGCAATCTGGAGAACTAAAGATGAGAGCAACAGGAGCGACTGGATATGCGGGTTTGACTCTTGGCAAGAGGTCAAGAATACATCCAAAGCTACCGACTGGCTTCACCAGTTCTATGAGAGCCCCGGTGCTGTTATTGATAGATTGGCTCAAGGGGCAGACATTCAACTCATGGAGCTTGATGATCTAGTGGCCGCGATCCTCAATCAGGTCGGGGAGCCAATAGGCTTAGATGACCTGGTGACTGTCATAGCCGACATTAAAGGCATAAAGGACCTGCCAGCCATTTCTTTCGACAGTGACGAACAGGATCTGGCGCAGAACCTGTCTGATTCAAGAGTGCGGATCGACACTATTCTAGAAATGCGTGAGCCCCTGAAAATGATTTGGGAAGCTCTCCGGCAACTCCCGCGTGATGAATTCAAAGTTTATATGCTCTACGCTCAAGATACTGCGGGAGAGGATCTGATCACACTATTCCTGGCGGCGAAGATAGTGACCGCATCACAGATCGCTGACCAACTCGACCTATCAATGGATCAATTTCAAGACCTTTTGATCACCAAGTTGCCGCTCGATAATGAAAGCATTGCTAAAGAGCTGGGGATAAAGGTGAAACGTGTTTATAAACTACGTTTCCAGGCTGGCAAGCGCCTGAAAGTTCTCCTCTCCAGAACAGAAATAAAAATTTGAGCCTACACGGAAGATTTGCGATGAGTCACCGTCTTTAATAAACAGGGGGTCTTGTAAGTTTTGACCAATCCTTTTCGAGTTTATGACTACACATCTATCGACCGAACAGATAGAAAACTATGTTGGGCGTAGATTGTCGCGCGCTGAGTTGGCGCGGGTAGATGAACATCTCTTTGGTTGTGAAGATTGCTACCAGCAGTTTCTAGAACATTTTCAGTTAGGGCGTAGATTCCCTATAGAGATCGACCTGAATGAACTTGCAGGCCTGAGAGGTTGGCACCTTCAGGGCGAAGAACTAAAGGCTTATGCACAAGGCAGAATGGATGAGGTTAATCAAGGCTATGCGAACTTGCACCTCCAAGATTGCGGCTGGTGCAGAGAAGAAGTAAGTCATTTTTCAGAGTTCACTGACAAGCTCGAATACTATCTCTCAAAAAGACACGTCCCGCTTAATCAACAAAGAGATAGCAGAAGGTATTTCCCGAAGATCAGCGCTATACCCCTTACCTGGAGCCCTGTACGACTGGCGAGCACTGCTGCCCTGATAGTGATACTGATTTCGGCGGCATTCGTGTGGTCAGGGCTTGGAATAAAATCCGGAGAGCAAGAAGCGACTGCATATGAGTCGGCTAAAGAGGGTGGCTCAGTCCAAGCAAATGTAGCTTCCGCCATAGAGACAACACCGAATCCCACACAGCCTCTTCAATCACCACAGTCAACTACAAGTACGAAGCTCAGTCATACGACTGATTCGAAGGGCAGGCCCCAGAGGACCAGGTCACACGGTCCGGCCATCCTGGCCTCGGCAGCGAGAACGGGGAAGGGAAAAGCACGGATAGACACCGAAGCATCTCTGATCGCTGAGAACCTAGTAATGCCTGCCGTTATCGAGATGTTTGATAGAGCACCTGTAGTGCTTCGCGGCGATGGGAACAAAACCGAGTCTTTTAATGTTACGAGTCCTTATAGCACCGTAATAAGCGATGATCAGCCAACCTTTCGCTGGACTGCTTTAACCGGAGCCTCAAGCTACACTGTTTCTGTTTACGACGCCAATCTCAAATTAATTGAGACGAGCGAGCCTCTTACCAAGACTCAATGGTTAATCCCGAATCGTCTTAAGCGTGGTGTGATCTATACCTGGGTAGTTACTGCGATAAAGAAAGGTAAAGAGATTCTAGCTCCCACTCTACCAGCGAGAGCCGAATTCAAAATAGTTGAGGGGTCAGAGCGGGCTAAGCTCCGCGCTTTGATCAGGAATACACAATCAGGTATGGCTCGGGGGGTTTTATACGCGAAGGCCGGGCTGCTTGACGAAGCAGAACAAGAACTAAGAACGCATCTTTACAACCATCCTGCAGATAAGCAGGCAATTAGATTGCTCGAAACGATCAAATCGTGGCGCGAGCCATAAGCTTAAGGTATACAGACTCGGAGGTTGATAACTCGCAGAACGACTCTTGTTCAAGACTCTCAACTAAGTTTGCAAATAGGATACTGAGATTCTGATGAATCGCCGAAATAAACTATGAGCTATCCAAAAACGAGATCGCGTCGAAGAAGCCCTTATGTAGTGAAACTCGCTTTCTCTTAGTAGGTTCGGGCATGAAACCCAGCCACTAAGGTATATAGAATCGCCAGGCAAGTTTTCCGTCAGATCCATCAGATTGTATTGGAAATACATTGGTCTTAAATGTCCGAACAAAGTTTTCTGTTCGGGACAGATCCAGTAGGCAATATTTCTGATTTTCAGCCGCACCTATGAAAACTGTCACTCCAAGGCTTGGGTTATACACGAGGGTGCCGGGGTGACATGAAAAAAGGTTTACATTTTCGTATTGAGAGGGGTCCGTATTCAGCGCCTCCGTGTTTTCAATTAACTCAACCAGTTTATCGATATGCTTTTGCCATTTCTCAAACCATCCCGGCTCAAGACATTCCCAGGCAGGTAGTCGCCTCGATATGTCCTTGGTGTCAGGACCTTCGCTGTGCTTGCGAATTGCTAATATGAACCGAGCCACAATAAGCTCTGGCACCGCATCCCATATACCATTTGCTGGCTCATCATCATCTGCATCGTTGTCCCAATAGTTGACTACACAGGCCGCTGCCCAAAGAGAGCAGGTCCAGAGAAAGCACAAACCACGCTGAAGAGTTTCACCATCTGGGCTAGTCCACGCATCAGATGGTAACAACTTGAGAAGACCTCCATCTCGGCCTCCTGCAAGCGCCCGGCAGATTCGAAGCACATAGTCGGCAAAAGCTACGGGCTCAAGGCAAAGTACTTCTTCATTCTCAGCCGACAAAGTTGTTCTACCGGCAAGGAAAGCTCCTATATGGGTCATCCATATTTGTCGAGCGAGGCTGGCTGGCGGAATCGTTGTGAGGTTCTTGCGAGCTTCCAACGCTTTCTCTATTGATTTGGCCGCCCGTACTAGCCGCCTTTCTAAACGCCGCGACGCGCGCTCAAGGGCTCCTCGTGATGCGAAAGTGGCACTTTGCACACTCTCCTCGCCTGTCGCACGTCCTCCTTTTTCATCAAGCACCCTCCGTTCAATCTCTTCGGAAAGAATTCCATCATCTATATCATCCTCACTTTCGTCTGTCAGTTTTCTTGAGCTTGTTATTAGAGGTTGGACCAGTGACGCAAGGAGATCGAGGTCGAGCCTATCGCCTCTCCAGTTAGTAGTATTGGCTTCTCCTGGTATGGCATCAGTGTAAAATGATTCCACTGATCTTTCTTTTGCTTCTTCATCCTGTTCCTCGTCATCTTTATTCTTGATCGACCTGCCACCTGGCCTTGCCAGTACTACTTCAAAATCTCGGAAGTGGTCGAGCAGCTCGAACAGTACCGTACCGAGAACAACTCCGTCCTGCATCGCTGCAATGGCTGCCTCGGCTTTGGCACTTACTCCGGACGATACTCTCGAATATGACACCTCCGGCCATGTCAGCCCGACAGCGTTGCTCAAAATGCGCCCCTTTGGATCAACGAGCCTCGCTACTCTGGCTGATTCAGGAAAGATGTCTACTGAACCGATCAGCTTTCCTGCCTTGTGCGATAACTTGGCTCGTGTTAGCGCTGGCCGTCCTATTCCTTCAGCAAGCTCGATGAGGATAGGAAGTTCAGGCGCATCGCCTGCTACAGAGATAATCAAGCCTTCTTCGGAAGGGACGGCAGAAATAAGCACGTGATCATAACTCTCTCCCGGTTCATCATCCTGTTCGTCTGCCCACTCCTTTTCTAAAAGCAAAGCGTTAATAGTTTTTGTCCCTAGGGAAGGCTCAAGCCCCAAGAGTTTTTGAGTAGTGCCACTTGCGGCTGCCGGCAACATTACGATTACCTCCGTATTGCCTTCTTGCTCAAGAAGCGCAGGCCGCGACGCGTTTGCAGATCCGTACACAGTGATTTCAGTGCCACCAAAATCAAAGACTATAAGCTTGGCATGCGCACGCGCATCCTTTCGCTTTCGCTTTTCTTTCGGGTAAGGGTCAACGAATGTGTGCCAATGAGCTTTATCGTTAAGCCGCCGGACTGCGCGACCATCAAGGCGCACATTATCAGGTTGAACAATGCATCTTACGCTGCCCACGTCGGGCAGAGAGGCCAGATTTCTCACGGCTCGGAGATCCCGGTCGAATGACGAGCTACATACCAGCACAGATTTTATGCTTTTGCCTTTTAGTGCAGAAATGACTTGATCAAGCAAAGGTTTGCGCCCAGGACCTCCTATGAGAATGCTACGACCATCATCTTCGAAAGCGCGATCTAACCATGGCGTCGAAGCGAGCGCCTTGTCCAGTTGCCTACGTACAACATCAGGAGCGCCTTTGACAATGTCTTTAACAAGATTAATGCACGCTTGGAACGCCGTGTGTGGACCATCATCCTTTTCAGAGTCAAACTCAAACCTACCGAAAACTTCGGCATTTCTTAACAAGCCACCAATAGTAGTGTTTCCTGAGCCAATAAATAGGCATCCTTTCTTGCGACCAAGTAGGAGATAGAGTTTCGGATGGAACGCCGCTTTTTGGTGTATAGGTGTGATTGAGTAGGCTTTACCGAAAAAGCGGGTTGAAGAAAGGGCTTCCAGCTCTGCGATATATCTTCTTAGATCACAGAATACCATCTGGTTGGTGGCTCCCGCCTGCTTGAGACGCCGTCGTATCAAGCCATCGTAAAGGGGTAAATCGATCTCATAGGTTAGAATGATGCTGCTATGCGCAGCAATATCACTTTCTCCTAGAAGACCAAGAATATCGATCATAGATAGCTTGCCAGTAGCTTGATGCCATCCGGGCTGATGCGCGTTCCATCAGTGCCAATAGTTAGATAATGAACATCGCCAAGAATACGGTGTGCTTGCCGTAGTCGTGGACTTGTGAAAGTGGGATCGGCAATACTGTCTGTAACTAGAAGTAGTGTTCCGTGCTCCGGCCTGAACTTGAAAGTAGAAACACCTTGAGATGCTAGCTTCCGAGTGGCTACGCGAAGATGTCTATAGATGATCCATTCTAGAATTAAATCTTCGAGAAATGATTTCAACGATTCCGACGCATGTTTTGCAACGCGATCTAACCATCTGCCGATGTGGACTTCATGCACGGCTGCCATCTGCACTGCGCCAGGTATATGCTCGAACGGATGATTGCGAAATGTACCACAATCCGAGGCGAGCCTTCCAAGCAACCTGATTGCCCATCCTGCAACTGCTGGATCGTCTCCATTCTGTACTGCTGTTTTGAGTAAATCAGCCCAATAGAAAGTACTTGTTGGACCCCATGGGTCTGCTTCTGTCTTTCGGCGCTGACAAGAACTAATCCAATCGGAAACAAGGCCGCTAAGAGCAGGAAGGCTAGGGTGTTTTTTTGATGCACTAATACTTCCGCACCCTATACTGGCAAGCCGTTCCGCAGCGGACCGAGGTGTCAGGCTTTCTTGATCAATCATACGAAGAACGACCCAGAACAGTGATTCTAGCGCGTAGTTGAGAAGATCATTGCGATGGTATGCTCCCCAGGCAGCCGCGACAGGTCTTTGTGCTGCCTGCAGTTTCCAGGGCTCCCCATCTGGCAGCGCGCTTACAGTGCAGGCCCATCTGAACTTATCTGGAAATGTATCTTTCTTAATAAACTCGCTATCACGGGCATATTTGAGCATGAGAAGCAGAGACATACGTCGCCGCTCGCGAACTGAAGCCTGTTGTCCGCTACAGAGATTACTATCCTCTCCCAGAAATAAACGACGCAAAAAGGTCTCTTCCTGACTGTTTGGCTCAATAGCCGAAGGATTCAAGAACCCGCCGAGTTTAGCAAGTTCAGAAAATCGTGCACACCCAGATAACACGAGTTCTAGCAGGCTATGATAAGCAGATTGTGAATCAAGGCTTTTGGCAATCGGGACACCAGCGTATGTTGTGAGTTGACTATCCGGGTAGCGATGATTGGGATCTTTTTGGATAATGCCCATATCTCTCAAGGGATTTTTATAGTACTGACCAAATCCTCCTTCGGGGTTTTTGAAGTATGCGCCACTCTTCGGAACCTTGCCTGCCTCGTCAAGTAGCGCGGCTGATTTAATATCTATAGTTTCGTCCTTGCCGGAGCCCCGCAAGAGGCGCCGCGCCGTTTCTGCACCCACTACCGCAGTGGCGCTATGGGAATTAGATTCGGAAATCTCGTGAGCCACACACGACATGGCATAACCGAAATCTAGTCTACGAAACCAATGGAGCCATTCAACACGACCAACTCTTGTAGGATTGCTCTGCGCAAAACTGTGAAGGATCCAAGGATAAAATGCATAGTACCTTGCTCGCTCTGTAACGTTAGTGATTCCCGGAAGAAGCAAACCGTAGAGATTGATAGATACAGCCCAAATGCCCAGTTGGTCTAAGCCTTCTATGATGTGCTTATCGCGTTCAAGCCAATCAACCCAGGTTTGCTCCTCTGATTTAACTTGTTTCGGCATCAGCATCATCCTAACAGATGGTGGCAAAAACATCCCAAAACAATTCATTTGAGCAATTCTTCACTTTACATATACGGAATTTGTTAAGGATACTTGGTAGAAGGTTGACGTGACTTACCGCTGCATGGGCATTGTAGTTTGACAGGATTTCCTATAGAAGTGATTGTTATTCCAAGCCGATGCGTTCTCCTTAGTATTACTTGAGGCAGCCCCAACGCTATAGTTTATTAATCTCTAACTCGGATATCCGGAACTATTTCCCGCCATCCCCCACCACAACAAAGCCAGCCCAGTAGAAGGGTTTCATCCGGTAACGTGGATCCTTGATCATCTCCAACGCTGCCTGTCGCCATGCTTCGGCCTTGGTTCTATCTTTCGCATATCTGTGAAAATTGACCATTACCCGCGTAGTCGTTTCCGAAGGCACCTTCCACTGGCTTGCAACCGTTGTCGGCACCCCTGCCACGAAAAGAGCCCAGGTCATACCTATCATGCCTTCTCCCGTTCCAATACTCCCTCTTGCAGTCTCGCACGCAGATAGCACAACCATCTCAGCATTGAGATCCATCTGCATTAGCTCCCAAGCCTCAAGCAATCCGTCTTCGCGCGAATTATTGCCCGGCGCGAGCAGAAGATAGGAATAGAGCGGATTGTGATCATTCAGCACTCCGTGGGTCGCAAAATGCACTACCTTGTAATCACCCACCTCGGCCTTGACCATATCTTCTCGTGCTGCCACCCCAATATGTACGATGCTTGATTTCAGGCCATAGACCTCGGTGCCAATTATCTGTACCTCTTTCTCAGCTTCGGGTAACGAGACAAAAGGTGTGTTTCTGACGGTCCGGGTGCGCGCTAAGACTTCACCATTGATCATAGGATTCCCAATGGCATACAGCTCCGGCGAAGAACCGCCGCCCCTAAGACTGGCCTTACTTACCGATGAGGAATGCAGATTGGTAGCTCTCTTTTTCATCTCGCCAAGCACTTGGAGCGATGGCGCATAATACAGTGCATAGAGCTCTAGTAGATACTTGTCTGCGCCCGTCTGTAGCGCCTGGAAAGGCAGTTCCCAGAGAAGCCCATCGGGAACAATACACAAGGCATCCTTTCCTTCTAGAATTTGTTCTGCCGGCTTGATAAGTAGATCGTAGAGCCGTTCGCCCGGCTTGCGGAAACCAGGATGGTTGACGGCCAAAAGCTTTCTGAATTCATCTACTAAACCGGAGAGATCGCCTCTTTTTATTCTTATTGGGTACGCCTTAACGTCGATATTATTTTGCCCGGTCGAGCTTCTGGTCAGGACGAATAGGATTGTTTGTTCCTCTGTTACGACATATTCCAACAGTGCGGTTCGGTTATCGGGTATAAGCGCCAAAGCATCTTTCACCATGAAAGGGGAAAAGAAACCTCGCTTTGCCTTCAAATCCGGGTGCGCTGAATATAAAGTCGTCTGCAATGCTTCATAAGAACTCCTCACCTTTTGCAAGCGAGCTTCCAACTCTTCAACCCGGGTAACATCAGGTTGCTGACGCATTCTCTCGACGCGGATTTGATTATTAAGTGAGACCATCTCGCTGTATAGCCTTCGCTCTTCTACCTTTTCACTTTCAGTTAATGACTTGGTGATTTCAATCCGCCCATTGCGGAGCACATCCAATAGCACGCGGGCCTTTGCTCGTTCAGCATACTTTAATGCCTCTGCTGTATTATTCTGTTCGATTAGCAAGGAGATCATTCCATGGTACGGAGAGATCTTGTCTTCAAAGAAGACCTGCTGTTCCCTTTCTCCTCCCGCAACCTGGGCCCGCAGATGCTCAACTGCTTCGATAGCCCTGATGAAAGATTTCGATGCAAGCTCATCTGACTTCTGCGCGTGATAAGCTTTTCCCCTCAGGGCTAGAGACAGGTAAGTCATCAGTGGCAGACGAAGCTGGGTTGCCAGCTCAGCGGCATTGCCGGCTAGCTCACTTGCCCTGAGGTACTCTCCCTGCGAAAAGAAGACCTGCCCTTTACGCCAGAGAAGCTCTGTCATGCGGATCTTATCTCCTATCTTTTCCGCCAACGACCACGCCTTATCAAACTTAACCAGCGCCATCTGGTAATTGCCCTGAGCTTGGTAGACGGACCCCAGCCCCTCTTCAGCAGCAATGATTATTTCGGTCGCGTCTATCTCCCGGGCTTTATCCAGACTCTTCTGGAACTCCTCCAGTGCTGCTTTATAGTTTGCCTTCCTGTAGTTTATTACCCCGATGTTTAATGAACTCCTTGCCACCTCTCGCTTGTTGTTTAATTCTGAAAAAATTTGAAGGCTTCTATTTAAGGATTCAGAAGCTTTTGAATAATCGCCTTGCTCTATATACAGAACTCCTATGTCGTTAAGCACACCGGCCATTCTGTTTTTGTTTAGTAGCGTCTTTGCTATTTCCATTGCCTGAGACAAGTAACTGAACGCCTGCAGATGGTCGCCAATTGCCTGATAGACATGGCCTATTTCTCCCAGTGCATCTACTATATTGCCAGCAGACCAAAATCCACGCTGCCGCAGTTCCTTCCACATCTCAAGTGATTTTTGGAAATGGCTTATTGCTGTGCTGTAATCACCTTCCCATTTGGCCACTTGGCCAAGGTTGGACCAAGCAAAGGCAATCCCATACTCGTCTGGCAATGCTGCCGCAGCCTCTTTCGTACCGTTTAATGATCTAGCGAGTGCGAGGCTCTCTTCTGAATATTCTTTCGCCTTTTTATAGTCAGCCGCGTAAATGTGAAGTGTTCCCAATTCGCTTAAGATATAGATTAGGTCCCTGGGTGATTTAGCTTCTTCAAATTGCCTTCTACTCTGAAGGTACTCTTTTATCGCTGCCTTGATCTCATCTTGATCGAAAAGGACACGACCAAGTTTGTAGTACACGAACGCCAGGAGTTTGTTATCTCCAAGATATTCTGCCGCTTCTTTTGCAATCTTAAAAAGAAACAACGATTTGGATGAATTGCCGAGGCCAGAAGACATGGTTGCCGCTTGTATTAATCCGTCACATAGTTGTCTCGTGATCAGATGTTTATGATCCCTTAATAAGGCTGAAGCCTTTGATTGATCATCAGTCTTGAATGATAGAAGCGCAGAGAGTAAATCGTTTTCTTTTTCAACTGATGAGTTATTCGTTGATTGCGGGAATGAGACGATGGGGAATAAGAAGAGAAGAAAGATGACACATATAGCTAACATCATAGGGTCGCCGTAATTTACTTCTATGAAGAGAAAGATAGGGGAGAGCCATCCCGCTTTCCCCTATCTGGAAAACAGTGAGATCATCATGCACGAGTAGGTGCTGACTAGAACCGTATCACCGTCATTATTATTCTTATTATGTCCGAGAGTGTTGGGGCTGAACTCCCGCTCGACTGCGAGTTCGAGGTGTTTTGCGGTCCGCCGCTCTCCGCACGAACCTGCGTGGGTTGAAAAACAAGGCCAATGGCCAGAAGGATTGTCAGACTGAGTAGCAGTGATCTGAGTTTCTTCATGAACATCTCCTAAAAGGTCAAGAATTCTAGGCCGATTGATAACGGCTTCACATCCTGTATGGATGCGGGCAATATGATTCTATTGATAGGTTTTGGACCGAAAGTATTTAGCTTTGCTTAGTCAAGGCGTTTGCTTTAGCAGATGCTCCTGCACGAACAGAGCTATTGCATATGAGCGGAATTCCCTGTTCCCTTTCTTGTTCCAGTCGTGGCCTTCATCCTTTGCCAGTAAGTACCAAACCGGCGTCCCATTCTTCTTAACGGCCTCGACCATTTGCTGTGCCTGTGTATAGGGGACGCGCGGGTCGTTCTTTCCTTGAATAAGGAAGAGCGGCTTCTTGATCTTCGAGGCATTATTTACCGGCGCGGTCCGTTCCAGGAATTCTCTCATCTTCGGATCGCGCTCATCCCCAAACTCCTGCCTCTGTAGGTCGCGCCTCCAACCGGCAGTGTTCTCATTAAAGGTAACCAGATTCGATATACCGGAATCAGATAAGACGGCGCGAATACGTTCGCTATAGTCCGTCGCAGCCAATAGCGCCAAGTATCCGCCGTAACTAGCTCCCTGGACTATCACACGGTCTGCGTCAAGATCGGGTTGCGCTTTAATCCAATCCAGCAAGGAGCCAATGTCTTTAGAAGCATTTATTCGCAGCGTGCCATTGTCCAGTCTATGAAAGCTCTTGCCATAGCCTGATGATCCCCGCACGTTTGGGAAGATCATTGCCACGCCAAGCTCGTTGAGAAAGTAGTTGTTGTAGTAGCTGAACTCCGGACGATACTGCTCCTCCGGCCCGCCATGAATGTTGACAATCACGGGGCGCTTGCCGGTGAATGCTGAAGGAGGACGGTAAAGGAACCCAGATATGGTTTTGCCGTCAAAGCTCTTCCAGCTAATGCGGTCTGGTTGCGGGAGCCTTTCGAGGTCCACCCCACCAGTTACCCCCTTATACACCTGCTCTACCTTGCCGGTATTAGAATCTAAGGAATAAACGTCATTCGGCGTGCGTGATGATTTGAGATTGAATGCCAGGTCAACGGAATTATTGTGCCATTTAATGTCGGAGATAATACCCATCGGCAGTGAGGGCGACTGCCTCTCCTTGCAGGTCTTTGTATCGAGCAGATGAAGTCGAGAGACGCCAGCTTCGTTAGTAATGAATGCCAAAGTCTTCCCATCAGGTGAAAGCCTGAAATCTTCTACGTCCCATTTGATGTGGTCTGACACGTATTTATACTGTTTGGATGAGAGGTCCAAGTATGCGAGCCGCCGGAACTCCGAATCACGGTCGGTAATGACATAGATTCCATTGCCATCTTTGCTGAACTGAGGGCTGTCGTAATACTCTTCCTCTTTCCCTCTCTTTGGGCTCAAGAGAGTCTTTTCCCCGCTTGCGGTATTAATCGTCCAAAGTGTACTTACAGTGTTTGAAGAAAAATCGCAGAAAACAACCCTGCGGTCATCTGGCGACCAGTCATAAGCCTTTAGGTAATTTCCGCGGCCTTCAGCAACTAACCGGTTGCTCTTAGGATCGAAGGGGTTGATGATAGACAAATCAACGCCATTGCCATTCGGTGGCGATGAAGAATAAATGATCCTGTCGCCGGCGTTGGACCACACAGGCTCCGTGTTTCTCGACTTTCCATCCGTAATCAGAGTGCTTTTCTTGGCTGTAGTGTCGTACAGATAAAACTGGAAGGAGTCGTTACCGTCAACATCCTTGTTATAAACAAGGTACTTGGCCTGTTGTTGGTAGTACAGATCGTAGACGCCTGTTTGGATTAATGAAATAAGCTTAGGATTACTGCCGGCTATTCCTCTAAGTATCCAAGTTTCACTGCCTGCAAGGTTTTTGAGCAGCACTTCACGGTTAGTCGGATCCCAACCTGCGAGTCTAAACCCGTAAGCATTTGTATAGCGGTTAACTTTCTGCGCTAATGAAGCAGGTATCTTCGGAATGCCCTCTACGACTAAACTATCACCAGGAGTAATCGTATCGCCCTGGCCTGCCACAGAAAGGTTTGCGAATAAGATAATTGCAAGTGAAATTCGAAGTAACCGTTTCATATTCCAATGATTTCTTTAGATGATGCTTCGGCAGCATCGCTGCCTGTTTATATAAGACGGTGGCCATCGGCATTTCTTCCTCCCTCACAAGAATTCTCTTCTTTC
Organism: uncultured Clostridia bacterium; assembly: GCA_964615905.1. Taxonomy (GTDB): domain Bacteria; phylum Acidobacteriota; class Blastocatellia; order UBA7656; family UBA7656; genus DATLMR01. The sequence goes on along the minus strand of CAZTUB010000001.1, from coordinate 631,822 downwards.
TGGCCCGATTCCCGCAAGCCTGCCATTAGCGCATAGCTGCGCGGAACCTATTTAGAGCGATAATATCTGATTGACATCACCGGAGTTAAAGGTTCTCAGGAATCTAATGGACCTGCAATCTGCCCCGATCAATCGCTTTTTTATTTTCTCCTACGAATGCCGAATATATCCCAGGCCTGACCTCCAGCGCTCGTGTCGCCGAAAAGAATAAGTTCTTCGTGGTCGCTCTTGCAGGTGGTCGGGAGGAAGTTTGGATGATGTGGTTATACGCATGAGCCGGTTACTACAATCAAGAAATGCTTCCCCGTGATCTGGAGGAGCTGCGAAGAGCTACGCAAGCGGGCGCGGGTTATACTGATCCCATTCGCTACCCTCTCGACTATTAAAGATTCTATGGGGACTGCCTAACGCTCAGCACAGAGTTGCTGAAACCTGTAGCGTCTGCGCAACCGATTGAAGGTATCGAGACGGCCGTTTATGCAGGCAGTATTGCCCTAAGCCCGTGCATGTATGGTACCAGCGATTCGGGCGTCTGAACCGACCCATCAGGTTGCTGGAAGTTTTCCAGTATCGCTGCCCAAGCCCGGCCCACGGCGACGCCTGATCCATTCAGCGTATGAGCTAATTCAACGCTTCCGCCGCGGCGCCTGAACCTGATCCCGGCCCTACGCGCCTGAAAGTCCTCACAGTTGCTGACCGAACTGATCTCGCGATAGCGGTTCTGGCTCGGAAACCACGCCTCAAGGTCGTAGGTCTTCGCCGCGCTGAAGCCCAAGTCGCCAGTGCAAAGAAGAACCTGGCGATGCGGAATTCCGAGCACCCGAAGCACGCTTCCGGCGTCTTCGACCATGGATTCGAGCTCATTGTAGGAATCTTCAGGCCTGGCAAACTTCACCAACTCCACCTTGTCGAACTGATGCACCCGGATTATCCCGCGTGTATCACGGCCGTAGGCACCTGCCTCACGCCTAAAGCACGGGGTGTAAGCCGTGTAGCTTATGGTCAGACAGTCTTCGTTTAAAACTTCCTTCGCATGGAGATTTGTGAGCGGGACCTCGGCAGTCGGTACGAGCGCGAGGGCGCCATCTTCTGTCCAGTAGAGCTCCTGCTCGAAGCGCGGCAACTGCCCCGTGCCGAAATAAGCTTCTCTGTTGCAAACGTAGGGCGGCTCGATTTCCGTATACCCTCGCCGCCTGTGGTGATCGAGGAAGAAATTGATTAGTTGGCGGCTCAGCAGCGCCCCCTCGTCTCGGAAGGAAGGAAAACCAGAGCCGGCCACCTTGGCACCGCGCTCAAGATCGAGAATTCCGAGTCGCTGGCCAATCTCGAGGTGATCGCGCGGGGTAAAATCGAACTTTCTCGGCTCGCCCCAGGCCTGCACGACGGTATTGTCTTCACTCGAAACACCGAACGGCACCGATGAGTGCGGGCGATTAGGGAGCTGGCCCACAATTCGCTCGATCAGGGCGTCAATGCCTCGAATGTCTTCGCCGAGCCGGTTTGTTTTAGCCCTCGCGGCCCGCGCCGCATCGCTCGGCGTATGGCCCGGTCGGGCGCCCCGCGCCATAAGGTTACGCTCCCTGTTCAGCTCGTCCCGCTCTTGGGTCAATCTGCGTCGCGCACTTATCAAACCACGTAGCTCTTCAATTTCGGCTTCGAGTTTAAGGCCGCGCATGGCCAAGGCCTCGGCGAGCAGGTCGGCTTCCTTTTCAATTGTCTTCAAATTCCACATGTGCTTTCTCCTTAACGGCACTTTGTAGGCCGTGCATTCTTCTTTCTTTATTCTTGATCTATAGGCAGAACGAGAAGCCAGGGTTACACGCTCTAATCAGGCTTTAGGCCACATCACCGGGGGCCCAGAGGGATAAAGGCCATCCAGTCGTCGAGCAAAACAGGTTCAGGTGAGATTACTAGTCGTCGGGAGATATCGCCGGGAGAAAGTTTACCTTCCCACCCAACCTCAATCATACCCCCAAGACGATACAGGCTCTGAAACCTTTTGCTGTTAATAGTCCTATATGGGTGTTTAGTGATGATCTTTTTTGTCGCCATTCATTCCGGCAGTCGGCCCCTTCGCCTGATTTCCGGAATGCATGTTGCCCCTTATAAATGTTGCGGAAATTCAAGTGCCTGACCAGCGTCGGTTGCTCGAATTGACGAGACGTTAATCTAGGAGGTAGATCGAAGATGAAGCCTAAAGCTTTGAGCATCAAGCGTTTGAACCGTCCAGCCCTAGCGGGCGTGATTATAGCGGCGTTCGCGCTCGTCAACTTGAGCTTGAACGCCTGCAAAACCGATGCGGGTGACGGCAATACTATAAAGGTTGGAGCTATCCTGCCTTTGACCGGCGACTCGGCCGCTTGGGGTCAGCAAGGCCGCATGGGAATAGATATGGCCGTAAAGCAGATCAACGACACGGGCGGAATTGAAGGCCGACAACTGGAGGTTGTCTACGAAGATAGCCAGGCGATACCCCGGATAGCTGTCGGTGCCATCTCGAAATTGATCTCGGTTGACCATGTGTATGCCGTCGTTGGGGACATAGTGAGCGCGACGACTCTATCTATGGCCCCGATAGCTGAGGAGAACAAAACGGTCTTGATAGCGCCCTCGGCCTCGGCCCCAGCCATTTCTGAGGCCGGTCAATTCATCTTCAGGGTATGGCCATCGGATCTTTTAGAGGGTTCCGAATTGGCAAAATGGGTTTATGCAAAGGGGCACCGACGCATCAGCGTTCTTTACATCTCTACCGATTATGGCGTCGGCTTGGCCAAGGTCTTTCAGGACACTTTTCAGGCCCAAGGCGGAGGTGTACCCTCTTCGCAGGGTTACTCCCAGGACGAGACGAATTTCAAGCCTTACCTCTCACGCATAAAGTCGGAAAACCCGGACGGCGTTTACCTGATTTCTTACTATAAAGACGCAGCCTTGGCGCTCAAACAAGCAAAGGAACTCGGCCTCTCCGTCCAATTTTTCGGCGCCACCGCTGTGGAGAGCCCGGACCTCGTTAAACTAGCTGGCGACGCAGCCGAGGGGTTAATCTACCCGACCATAGTGGACTTCGACCCTTCGAACCCTACTTCAGACCAGCGCACTTTTATAGATGCATTTCACGATCGCTTTAACGTCGACCCGGATTGGGCCTCCTCCCATGCCCATGACGCTCTGATGGTAGTAGCGGAGGCAATGCGCAGTGGCGCGCGGACAGGTGACGAAATCCGCGCGGAGATAGATCGTAGACGCGAGTTCTCCGGGGTTACCGGTCGTATCATCTTTAACCCTAACGGCGACGTCATCGACAAACCAGTCGCAATCAAGGTCGTTCGCGGCGGGAAGTTCGAACTTCTGAACAAGTAACGAGGTTAGAGATGGACCTAGGTATTGATGGCAAAGTGGCGTTAATAACCGCAAGCAGTAGAGGACTGGGACTCGGCTGTGCGGAAGCGCTTGCGCGCGATGGCGCACACGTTGTGATATGCGCCAAGGATGCACACTGGCTCGCAGAAGTGCAGAGCCGACTTAAGCAGTTAGAGCGAGGCAGGGTGGAGGCTGTCGCGGCTAACATCCATAAGGAGGAAGATCGGGCCCGCCTTCTCGACGCCGCTCGCGCCATATCCGGCGGCGTAGACATTTTGGTCGCGAACACTCCTGGCGGGGTAGGCGCCTTTAAGCCGGTCAGCGACCTGAGCACGGAGGAGTGGGAGCACGCGATAAACTGTAAGTTTCGAACCGCCCTTGAGCTTTCTAGGGGGGTCCTGCCCGAAATGCTCTCCCGGCGCTGGGGCCGAATTATTAGCATAAGCACCATCTCTGCCTGGGAGCCGCTAAGAGACTGGTCGCTTTCAAATGCCACTCGTTTGGCATCAATCGGTCTGTTGAGAACGCTAGCCTTAGAGGCGGGACCAGAGAACGTGACGGCGAATACCCTTCTCGTCGGGTACACAGAAACCCGGACGCTTAGAGACTATTTCGTTAAAGTTGCGGAGCAGCAGAGTAAGAGCCCGGCCCAGGTTGAACGAGAAATAGTCGATCAGACTCCGATCAGGCGGCTTCTAACCATTGAAGAAGTAGGCTCCTTTGTAGCGTTCCTCTGCTCGGATGCTGCTGGCGCGATCACGGGACAAACGTTGCGAATCGACGGAGGGTTTTCACGAGCCCTGTGAAAGCGCGGGATGCCGGAGGGTGTTTTTAAGTTGAGAAGAAGATGATTCTATTTGCCTCTTCAGCGTTTTGGGCCGATTTGATAGTGAGCGCACTTGCTCTTGCGGCTCTCTATGCGCTTATCAGTACCGGGTTCTCAATATCTTTCAACATCGGTCGGTTTTTCGACCTCTCCCTCGGCGCCTCTTTCCTTGCCGGGGGGTACGGTGCATACGTGTTTACATCTCTAGTCCCGCTACCACTGCCCCTCGCAATGGTTACCGGGGTCGCCTTGGCTGGCGCGTTGAGTACAATGATGGGCCTGTTCGTAGTAGTTCCCCTTTCTCGGCGCCTGAACTCTCTCCGCCTTTTCGTCGCGACCTTGGCTATTCTTTATATAGCACAGGCCGCAGTCGGGATACTTTTCGGGGAAGGCGCACAGGTCTTACGCGCCGGACCTTCCCCAACTTTGGATTTCTGGGAATTTCGACTAACGGACCTGGAAGCGGCTCAGCTTTTTGTTGCCCTAGCTGTAATCACCGCGCTCATTCTTGTTAGAAAGACCCGATGGGGGCGCTACGCTCAAGCAGTTGCAGACGACCCTGATTTAGCCATCAGGTATGGAATGCCTGTAGGAGCAACTCTGTTTCGCTGCTATGTGCTTGCAGGGTTACTCGCTGGCACGGCCGGGGTTTTTTACGCGGCCAATAGGGCTATCGAGCCGACGCAAGCGATGGCGGCATTACTGGCCGCGATGGTTGCAACGATTGTCGGGGGTGAAACGATCGTAGGCGCCATAGTAGGTGCAGTATTCCTAGCGCTGCTGGAGACGATTTTCGGTTTTTATATGAGCGGTAACTTTAAGACGACAGTCGCATTTATGATGCTGCTTTTCTTTTTGACTTTGCGAGGCGGCGGCGCACTCTCTTTAGTGAACAGGAGGTTTTAGTGGTGCAGTACTGGCTCGACCTCTTAACACTCTCTTTGATATTCGGGTCCGCCGCCACCGTTATCGCGTACTTGGTGGAGGAAGCTGGCATCGTTCATGCGGCATCAGCCGGTTTGATGGGAGTGGGAGCCTACACGGCAGTATTAACCAATATACGCTTGGAAATTCCAGCGCTTGTATCGTTAACACTGCCTCTTTTAACGGGCGCTTTGTGCGGGGCCTTTATTTACGCGTTGACCGTCCGCCTATCGGGCGCGCATCTTGCGCTGGCGACACTGAGCGTTTCGGTCGTGCTTCATGGTTTGATGTTGAACTGGGATTCTTTAACAGGGGGCCCGATGGGTTTGGCTCGGGTGCCAGTTCTCCCAATGGGCACACCCTTCAAATTAGTCATTTGCCTTGTTGTAGCTCTAGTCGCTATAGTAGCAGCGTCACGAATGCCCAAGACCGCATTCGGTCTACGCGTGAGCGCATTCAGGGACGATGAAATACTTAGCCAAGACCTGCGCCTCTCCCCAAAAAGAGTTCGCTTCGCCCTGTTTCTGGTATCCTCTTGTATCCTATCTTTTTTAGGCGGCATATACGCCTATCATCTGCGATTCGTAGACCCCTCGTCGTTCACCTTGCGGGAGTCAATATCGATACTCTCGATGGCCCTGGTCGTCCCTATCCCGCTGGCGTTCAGAGGGCTGGCCGGAGGCCTATTCTTTGTGTTTGCGCCAGAAGTACTGAGATTTGTCGGACTGCCTACGACCATAGCCGCTCAAATTCGACAGGCCATTTTCGGGGTACTCCTGCTGATAGTGGTATGGAAAAGCCAGACGGCTTTCGAGAAGCTTAAAGCGAAAGGAGCGGGCCGTGCTTGAAGTGCGTGGCTTAACAAAGAGATTTGGCGGCGTCACCGCAGTCGATGGGGTAAACCTTTCAGTCAGCGCCGGTGAAGTTGTGGGGCTGGCAGGCCCGAACGGAGCGGGGAAAAGTACGCTTCTGGAAATGCTCTCTGGTCGGGTCAAGGCCGACGAGGGCATCATCCTACTGGAGGGCAGGCCGCTGCACCGGCAGTCTTTTAGCTTGGGCGACGGAACTTCGGGCCGTCTGTTTCGAGCCTATCAGGTGCCCCGCCTCTTCCCAGCGCACACCGTGAGCGAGAATCTCTTCCTGGGTAAATGGGCATTGCCAAACGGCACCGCCTCTAACGCAACCGCTCATTCGATTGTTTCTTTGCTCGATCCCTGCCAACTTGCGGGGACCCTCTCAGTCGGACAGCGCAGGAGATTGGTGCTTAGCTGGCTATATCAGAGGCTAAGTTTAACGGAAGTCTTCTTACTCGACGAGCCGAGCGCTGGCGGTGATCAGGCCTACGTCGATGCCTTGATCGAGTTCGTAAAAACTGCGAGGGCGTACGGAAAAGGTATTCTAATTGTCGAGCATGACCGAAAGCTCCTATCCGCGGTGACTGATAGAACTCTACACATGGAGGCCGGCCGCATTGGCGAGACTGAAGGTGGAAGTATCTCGGACACGAGCCCTGTAGGAGCAGCTCCCTATGAGTTTGACGGTAATCGCAAACTGGTCGGCAGTGACCTCTGGGTCTCTCGTGATGGGGCGACAATAATCAAGGGGCTGTCCATCTCGGTCGCACCGCGCGAGATTGTGGGAGTCATAGGATCGAATGGGAGCGGCAAAAGCACGGCCCTCATGGCGCTTTACGGCGACCCCAAATGCAAGCTAATGCGCGGCTCGGTGCTTTATGGGGAGGCTGAGCTTAGACCTGCCTCACCGCTCGACAGAATTCGCCGCGGGATTCACCTGTTGCCGCAGGAGGGCGGCGTTTTCAAGTCAATGACCGTGGCTGAAATGCTGCTATCCAGCGTTGAATGTTGCTTGGAAGAAAATGTTAATTATGCTACACTCAGGGCCGCAGTTAGTAGGGTTCCTCATATCGATAAACTCTTAGGTCGGCGGTGCGGTGCCCTCAGCGGGGGCGAGCGAAGACTTGTCGGTTTGGCAAGGATCCTTGGGCTGAGTCCGCATTTCGTGTTGCTCGACGAGCCTTCGGCCGGGTTAGACAAAGAATCGCAAAAGAGGGTTGGCGACCTGATTAAAGAGCTCGCCGCGCAGGGAGTAGGAGTAGTCATGGCAGAACAGAGCAGGTCTATTATCAAATCTGTATGCAATAGGTTTGTTTACCTGGATGCGAATACGGGTGAGCAAGGTTAAACCGGGCTTTCGCACATATAAGAGTTGTTGGCGGCATGAAGGAAACCTATTTGGAAACCACGCCCTATATATTATGAAGCCAACTTGGTGAGAGCACTATATGATTCAATCAAAGGAGCGGATGAAGCATTGCGGGTAAACTCAATTTCCTTGGAGGAACTAATACTATGACGACAAACACTAAGCGTGCAGATGGAAAGGAAAGCAGCCGTGCGATAGGTGAAGCCTCGGCTGAAATACCAAAACAGCAGTTCAAGATGAGCATGCTGACGATCCGCCGGACAGTGGCAAGCGCGGAGAGTAAAGCGACCCGTCGTCAGGGTGACAGTCGCTCAAGGAGTTAATCTTATGCGGGTAACGCTCGCGTCACTCGAATCATTCTACGACAATTCTCTGGCATTGGATTATCTGTCCGGTTATGCGCAGGCACGGCCTCTGGTTCGCGACCACGTTGAAATCAGAACCGTCGTCCAGCGAATGGGAGACACGAGTGGCTCGGGTTGGGGCCGGATCTTCGAGAGCCCGTTCGATCTGGTCGGGTTTAACACCTACGTCTGGAATATCGAATCGAGCCTGGAAGCGGCAAAGGAAGTGAAACGCAGGAACCCTTCCGCGATAGTCGTAATGGGCGGGATGGAAGCCACGTACACCGCACCAAAGTTGCTTTCCGACGTCCCGGAAATTGACTTCGTAGTTGTAGGGGAAGGCGAAGTAATTTTTGCCGATTTACTGGAGCGACTTTACTGCGGGGAGCAGTTAAGCGGGCGTATCCCGGGCCTCGGCTATAGAGATACTTGTGGAAACGTAGTCTTTGGGGGGACTGGCCCAATCGTCCAGAACCTGGACGAAATACCTTCGCCTTTTCTCAATCCTGCTTTTGCCCATAGACAGCTGCGGGATGTTTTGTATGAATCCTACCGGGGCTGCGCCTTTCACTGCAGCTTTTGCCTATACCACCGCGACTACACTAAGCAACGGTATTTTTCTTTAGAACGCGTGGCAGCAGATATACAGGCTTTGCGGGAGGTCGGCTGCCCGCATATACGCTTCGTCGACTCGACTTTCAATCTGAGCAAGTCGCGTGTAAAAGACATACTTCGTCTGCTTAGGGGGATCGACGCTGACGTATCGGTCGAGGTGAGCGCCGAGTTCTTCGACGACGAAATGGTGGAGATGTTTCCCCAGGCGGGCATCCGACATGTCGACATCGGCCTGCAGTCTACGAATCGAAGCGCGCTGGCCACTATTAATCGCGAGTGGTACAGGGAAGAAAGGTTTAAGGCTAATTTGAGTAGCCTTAAGAACAATCCAGCGCTCACGCTGAATGTAGAGCTGATCGCCGGCCTCCCCTCGGATAGTTATGAGGGGTTAAAGCGATCTATAGATGAGGCGGTCAGTCTCTGGCCCGACCATGTCAGTATATACAGGTTGCTTGGGCTAAAAGGCACAGATGTAGAGCGCCAGAAAGAAATGTATGGATTGCGTTTTTCCGACCGCCCTCCGTATGAACTGGTCGAAAGCCGCGAGTTTTCGGTAGAGGTCTTGGCCGAAATAGAGTTGTTTACATTCGCGCATCTGCTTTTGTTTAATCTGGGAATAGGGAGGTATGCGCTACGATATGCTATAGATTTGGCAAGCAAGAAACCAACTAGCCTGTACGAACTGTTCTGGCGCTTTGTCCTTGAGCGGGGATTATACACTCAGGAAGAAGCACGCCTTCTAAGCCGTTTTTATGCTTATGGTAACCGCTTTGATCGAGATCTGCCGGATGGTTTAGATCCTTTGCGAATAAAAACTGTCCTTGAGTGCTTTTTCAGAGAATGTAGTGACATTAAACTTGATATTCTACAAAAGGAAATCCTTAGCGAATTAATTGACTATGGATTTCAGTTGGCTCTACTGGACGGGCAGGAAGAAAAGGCCAGGTCAGTCCAATATGGTCAAGAGGATTCTCTCTTGATTGCCCCTTGGTGCCGACGGCGCTACTATTCTGCGAATTTATTCAGCGAGATGATTCGGCAGCAAGCTGAATTCGACGAGATGAGCCCTGACGAGATCAGTTCTATAATATTTTTTGTACACCCTGAATTGGGTCCCGCAAGCCTTGCGATAGATCAAGCTATGGATCACCTATTAAGTAATTATTTCGCGGCTAGCCATGCTTTAATATTGGATCAAGAATGGCTCCCGTGTAAAAGGAATAAATCTACTACTGCTCTTCCTGATGGCGCCCAATCCGCGTTCGAGCAGTTAGTGGATCTCCGAATTCTAATTCCTAGTATTTACACGTAGTGGCCTGACTTGAAGATAGACCAATAAGTTCTGAGATGAGGAAGTCGCATGGATGGACTGATCCGGTTAAAAGACAAAATAAAGAAATTTGTTAAGAAGAAGCCAGAAAAGGTAGGCGAAGTGTACCACCTACTCGCAACTTATATTGCATGCACCTCAGACGCAAACACTGATGTAAGTCAATTTGTTCATATGGCTACAAAAGTTGCAGTTAATTGGTTAGAGGATATTGAGACCTTCGATCCTAGAACAATAGCCAAATTTTTAGAGAAAGGTGTTGAACTGGTACGTTTCGGCCCACTATTAAGCTCGATGAGCTTAAGCAAATTCTTGAGCTTAGGTATTAGAAAAATAACTGATTGCCTAGATTATCCGTTCAGGCAAAGTCGGTATAGAGTATATACAATCCATGCCGAAGATGAACACGGAGGGTCCTACTGGACTTTCATATCTGCTGGTATGCCGGGAGAATACCAATTGGCGCATGACGTAGATAACCCGGACCGTTTTCTTAAAACGACAAGGATCAACCTTGAGCACCCCCCCTATGAGCGCGTGAAGGGAACAAACTGCTACATCATAGATGAACACTGTTTTGACGATGATAGGTTCACAAACTGGCATCCATGGCTTAAAGAGATAAAGCTCGGAGATAACAAAGGAGGGGTTCCCAAAACATATACATGGGAGTTCACGAACAATGGGGTATCAGAAATACTTTGTTGGGGTGCAAGCGAAGAGAGGAAGAAAGAGTTTACTTTGGCTTTCTCCATGGATGCTGGCCCGGTTGAGGAGAGCTATGAAAATCGAGTCATCATCCTTGAGAGCATAAAACTGATTGACACTCTTTGGGCATCTTCCTTCGGGCGAGACATGGGTGCCTGTTTTGGATCAATAATTCGGAATTCAAAACAACAAGAAATCGAGTCTGGCGGTTAATCAAGCGACAAACGCGAGTTTTGCGAGGAGGTGATTACTTACGCAAACAAGCTCGATAATTCATTGATACTCAAATATTGTATTTTGAAAATCCCGAAGAATACTGTACCTGATTCTTAATGATTTGTTTTGGTGTTGGTAGCAAGGACTACACTGAGGAAAGATTATGCAAGGTATAGATGCTTTACCGCGTTTAGGGCTGGCGCTAAGCGATGTAAGAGAAAGAAGCATAGACAAGGATACAGAAAAGATATTGGATCTCTTAGCGACTTACCTCATATCCGTGCAGGATGACCAAGAGATAAGAACGTATTTGCAGCAAGTTTCAAAAGTCCTTATACAACACCTGGTTTACGAATCTCGAGATTTCCAGCCAGAGGTCATATCGAGCTTTATAGTAGAAAGCATCAACCTACTGAAATGGGGGCCTGAACTCCGTGGCATAACTTTTCAGGATCTTTTTGAGTCTCGCATTGAAAATATTTTTGGTTCTTTGGATAAGGTCTTAAGTCGTTTTAGCTCCTCCGGTAAAGAACTCGGTCGTTGTAGATTCCGGATATATACAACGCATCCAGATGATTATTGCTATCGTGGGTTCAAATCAAGAGGGATGCCCGAAGATTGGCGTTATCAGTTTGATGTCACGCATGAATCTCTCTTTGGAAAAACAAAGGCCATCCCTTTCGTCGAACCAAATTTCAAGAGATTAGAGGAAACGAACTGTTATATCCTATCCGAAGATCGCCTGTCGGAAATGACCGGTGAGGGGCTTGACTTTTACACGCAATTCTTGGGGATAGGTGATACGGAGCGGGGTGTTCCTATGACTTACACCTGGGAATTCACTGTAGATGGATTAAGCCCGCTTCTTTGCCGCCGTGCGTTACCAGCTGATAAACCAAGTTACGTGCTGGCTTTCTCTATAGACACTGGCTCCGGTGGATTAGATTATCAAAATCGCATTTTAGACCCATGGCTTATAAGGCTTATGGACGTACTCTGGGCATCATCTTTTGGTAAAGATCTCGGTGCCTGTTTTGGCTATCTTTTACATAGCCTTGAAAACGGTGAAAATCCCACGGTATCAACCTTGATACAAGTGGATAAAGAGATTCGAGGTGCGAGGCAGGTCAAGAGTGATTTAAAGGCTTCTTGGGATATTGATACGATTGTTCTAGGTTCTGGCGACTACAAGTGGGTATTTGCAAATGGCGACCCAGCAGGTGAGAGGTTGCGAAAAGACTTTGACAGGCTAAAGGGTGTGAAGAAATCCATATTGGTTCTAGGTCCATCCGGCTCTGGTAAAGAGGTCTTCTTGCGCGCTCTTCATTCTGAAGGTTTGAAACCCGATAGTCGGATTGAAACGGTCCCCTATCGTACGATAGTGATAAATCGTGAGAACATCGAACTCGCTATAATCGGATCTGAACGACACGGGTTCACGGGCGCCTCAGCAAGTCCAGGGCCTATTCCGGGAATGTTCGAGCGAAATCATGGAGGGTCGGTAATAATCGACGAACTTGTAGAAGTCCGTTGGGAAGAACAGACCGTGCTGCGCACCGTGGTGGACAACCTTCAGAAGAAGCCCCCTATAGGATTCACCCGCATGGGAGGCACCGACATAATAACGCCAGACGTTAGAATATTCTCTACCGGCAAAAATGCATCCTCTGTTGACCCCGATATGAAACGACGGTTTAAGGAGACTGTCAAAACCCCGGGGTGGGCGCAACTTACACAAGAGTCTAGAGTGGCTATCTCGAGGTGGTTCATAGTTCGCGGAATGAAGAATTACAAGATCAAGAGCGTCGCAGTCAGCAGGCAGCTATACCGATTCTTAGTGGGGAATCCGGATAGCGAGGCTTTCACCGTCAATAACATGAATTTCGTAGAGAATATGATTGACAGTATGTGCGAAGAGTACTCCGGATGCCAATCAGTAAGATTGACCTTACAGGCACTATCGGGCCGATTAAGCCTCTATGAGGAGACTGAACGCGAGGTTTCTGAGGCCATTCATGGAGAGGAAGATTTTCCGACTGAGTTGAGCTTGGGGCTGGATTCTCCTCTTAGGTATACAAACACCAAACTCAACACGATACTCAAACCCGCCCTTAAGATAGCGATATGTGAAAAGGGTTCTAGCTGCACCGGATGCATTGACATGGGAGATCTTGCAATTATCCTTCAAATAACACAACCTCAAGAAGGCTTAGATCTCTTGTATTTCCTATATGCCGCATGCTGGATGCAAGGAGATAAAGAAGTATCAACAAGGACAACTGAGAGTCGAAAAGAGGATGGTGATCAGACGGCCCCAGGGGTTATAGAAAAGCATTTTGGTCCTAGTTACGACCAATTCAGAATTTGGCTTGCAGAAACCACCGACTGTACTCCAGTTCAGTTTAGATGCAGCAATAGAATCCGTAACAAAGGCTTTAACCTGCTAAAGTCTCATGTGGAGGACCAGGCAAGAAGGAGGAGTTTTGTAGAAATGACGCATGTCATGCAATGTGTTGTGCCCCAATTCCCCGATCTGCCTTTCTGGCCTAAGAAAAAGAGAAGCGAAAAGATCGGCGGCGAAACAGACGAGTCACTAGATACTCCGGAGATATGAGCCGATCTTGAGCATAGCCAGATTCTTCCGCCATCTTACAGACGAAACCCTCGCCATAGGCCATCGATCCAACAAACCTTCTTGTCTTCTTGGACCCGTTTCCGGAATCACTTTTGCCCTTACTCCTTGTGTCGGAATTCCAACAAAGTAGGCAGATATCTGTAGGGAAGAGTGAAATTTCGGGGAATAAACGAAGAGGTATCAGATGTAACCTTTTCGAGTCCCAGTTCCTAAGTTTAATTGAAGGTCTCCTTCGAAAGTGGGGGAAATATGTCGAAGACAGCGCCGTCGGAAATTGAAAGGATTTTTGATAAGCCAGGGAGAAAATGGTCACCAAATGAAAAGTTGGTAATAAAAACATGGTTAAATGTCGAGCCACAACTCTCTTATTTGCTCGGGTTCATCTTCAGACGTCTCAGGGCAAGTACCAACGAGCAAGACGCTGAAGAAGCGTGGCAGGATTTCTGCGTACCGGAGAAAGACCTGGACTGGGTAATTAAGTCTTACGACCCATCTGAAGGACGAAGGTTTTGGAATTACCTTCTCTTCTGGCTTGACAGATACAGTTGGAGGAGGAACCAAAGAAACCAGCGAAGGCACCCAGGCGCAATGCAAGAGGAGTTTGATGAAAGTAAGCATACGGACAGAAGACTCGCGAGGAGCCCGGAGCAGGAAGCTGAAGCCAGAGAAGCCGGAGCGGTGCTGTTGAGGTGTCTAGAAATAATGAATGATAATGATCGCTTGATCTTGGAGAAGCGTTACCTTGAAGAAAAATCTATCTCAGAAATTGCAAAGGAACTAGGTATCCGAGAGGAAGTTTTAAAGGTGCGCTTACACCGCGCAAAGCTAAAATTGAGGGAGTACCTCCGGAGGGAAGGGGTTGATTATGAATAAGAAAGCCAGCGAAGCTCAAATAGCGAGCCTGTTAGAGAAGATCCGGGCGTTGCCCGATCAGCCCAGGGGTGAGCATCTGTCTGACGATGAATTCATTGATTACTGCAGAAATAAACTGAACTCGGGTGATGAACAGCGTGTTCATGATCACCTTGCCTCTTGTTCTTTTTGTCTCGATGAGATACAGAGACTGGTGCAGGCATTCGATAATTGGCAAACCGAAAAGGGTAAACAGCGCTTAGACGCTATGACCGAGCGGCTGATCGGGCTTTGGATAGTTCAGCAAGAACAAGGTGCGTCAGAAGGCAGTTCACCCGTCAGTCTCACTAAAACTTTGGAAGAAATTGGTAGAAGTTTGTTCGGAGCTTTCAAGCAGCCATTATCTTGGATGGCTTCTAGCACAGAAGATGACTTTCGTATACTTTGGGAGCACGAGAGTCATAATCCTTATATATGTTGTAAGGCGTGTCTTCTAAAGAATGGCGACCTCATCTTTTGGATTTCTTCAACTGAATTTGAATTAAAAGGGAAACGTGTAACGATACGATTGGGCCCACTGCAGCGCGAGGCCACTTTGGAAAGAGTGTCTGAGTCGGAGGTCGGGGCTCGAATAGTTATTGCTCGTTACGAACGCGATGACGAAATAACTATCCGGTCGCACGACGATGTGTTTGTGGATATCCAATGAAGACGAAGGGAGATGGATACTAGATTGAGTGGCTCTAATTGGATCGAGCGCGAACTTGCATGGCTTTCATTAGTATCTAGTATAAATGCCTTTCTCCAAAAGGCTATCGCTAGAGCGGATACATACACATTAGCGGTCAAGAGCGAAGAAATCGAGACCTGGCAGGAGTTTGTTCGACATGACGAGATTCGACGTTATGAGTTTGAAGCCGTCAAATCAGTTTTATGGTGTGCCAGACAAACTTTAGATTTATCTGAGAAGAACTTTAACAATGGCCACATAAGCAACATCCATACTATAGCATTAGGAGGGATACCAGACTATATAAGGAGAGGGGGCGCATGGGCGATGGACTGCATAAATACCTTCCGTCGGACTAATGTAAAGGTGCAAAGCGCGAGTGTGCATGTCGCGCTCAGCGACGAGCTGCTACAAGATAAAGGATCTGTTGCCACACTGGTTTTGGATATAATACATCCAGGCACAGGGCAGGTGTTTCACCACCCGGAAGACGCCTTAGAAACCATTGCTCATTCGGATTTTTGTGAGTCGTTGGAACACGCTTGGAGTGCGGCTCTAGCTTTAAGCAAGGCAGAGGGCGCAGACATACAGGCCAATGGCCGCTGGCGGTTGCTAATAAGCAATCAGGCTGTAAAGGAGATCAAGGGTCGCTCAGCAAGCGGAGCCGCCTTGCTCGGGTGGTTCCACACTTTAAATAACACTTCACCAACTGACGGAGTAATCGTTTTGGCACAAATCGATGAGAATAATAAGCATACACTTAAGGAGGTCGATGGTGTTTTTGCTAAAACCAAAGCCATAGTCCGGCATGGGGGCTTTCACACCATTTGCGTTGCCGGAGAGAAGAATGAAAAAGAAGTGAAACAGGCCCTCGGCAATAGTAGTGTTATTCACGTGATCAACCTTAACCACAAGCGTTTTTGAGCACGGTTTTATTATCCCCTCCTATAATGCTGAATATCTCTCCTGTCAGAGACCCAGAGGGATGCCTTTGCCTCCACGCTCATCTATGGCAAGAACTTCGTATAAAGGACTGAGTGCAATCATCAGCGCGTTGGTCGGCTGGCGCCCGCCGATCTCGGCGGTGCCTGCCTTGGCAATAACAGACTCACTTTTCCTGTAGGTTTCTAAACTATTGCTTGTAGTACCTTACCTGGACCACCTTCCTCATACCAGAACAAATCCTCCTTCGAGCCTTCCTCGACAGGACGACAGATCCATTCGCCTCCGTCCTCATCGCTTAGCTATTTAATTCTGCTACCATGTAGGGCCGAATGTGAGCGCCATCATTTATGAGTTGTAAGTACCCCGCCACAATATTGATCGGGGTTGCGGTCCAGCCCGGGCCAATAGCCTTGAGCACGGGTACGGGCAACCAAAGGCCCGTAATTTGTAGGCACCGAGCCTAAAGCTGGCAATCATCGCATTACGCGTGGAAAACGTCATCCTGTCTTACGAAGTAGGCTCATCCCTGATGAAAACTGATTAGTCTCGCGATTCCAATGAACCACTGTTGAGGAACATGCCTAAGTTATTCCGGCGAAACGGTTAAATGCTGCGGAAGCCCGCCGGATCAAGCAGGAGTTTAACAATTCAAGTAACAAACTGAAGGGCGGCAGCCTAAAGCGAGGTAAGGGGCTACCGATATTGGTAGCCCCGATGACCCAGCCGGCGCCTGCCAGCGCCGACGCGGGGGTCACAGCAGCAAAACGATAACGCCGACCGGCAGGGAAGGCAAATCGAATTGAGGGTACGGCCTGTAGTCGGGGGTCACAGCTCACCTCGACACGGAGCGAAACAATTCAACTCAAACAGCGGCAGGTGCCAACCCTCGCCTGTCGCTCAGAAATTGAGGTGATTATTATGGGATCAGAGTCTAGAAGCTCAACTACTGAAGTTGAGTCAAGTCGCCGCACAAACTGGGCGTCAAACCTTTTCATCAGCCTGCTTTTTGAAGTCCTCGGGCCAGCGGGCCACGGGCCTTCTTCATCGCACACAATGGCTCCTCATCGGGCCGCCTATGCGGCCTACAGGTTACTGGGCGGCCAACCCGACAGTGCCCATGTGACCCTTATCAACAGTTTCGCCACAACTGGCAAGGGGCACCGAACTCACGTAGCGATTGCCGCCGGGCTCTGCGGAATGAGCCCGGATTCTGAAAACCGCCAGTTCGCAGACGCGATCGAGATCGCGCGCGAGCGCGGCCTCGAGATCCAGTTCCACCCAGCGACTGAACCTGCGATGCACGATAATACGATCGTCTTCGTACTCCAGCGCGGAAACAGGATACTGGAGATGACCATTGAATCGACCGGGGGCGGTCGATTTCGGGTGCCTATCTGTAAGCTAAACGGGGTTGACCACGCTCTCGCCCCCGAAGTCGCTCCACATAGTTTTGAAGAGGCCGGCGAGGCCTTCATCGGCAGATTGCCGATGCTTCACGAGGCGGCGGAGATCTCCCCGCTAAGGTTTTGTAAACTCGCTGAGCTTTGCACGAAGCGGAATCTCGATCCCGCCGAGTTCGCGCTACTTTGGGAAACCTACATCCAAATCAACCGCGGAGGGTTAAAATCCCCTGTTGAGGTTAAACGGGAGGCGCGCCGAATCCTGTCAGTCATGTCGAACGCGGTCGAGCAGGGCATAGCACGACCGCAGCATACCAACGTGACGGATGGAGATGCAGGCTACCTGATGGCGCGCCGTCCCTCGGTACTCGGCCCGCTCGCCCTCGCCTTCACCGGAGGGCTCGCAGGCCAGGAGTACAACGCCGGCATGGGATTCGTTCAGGCGGCCCCGACATGCGGAGCGTCATCGGCTTTGCCCGCTACGATCCACTTTGCAAGGAAGATGCTCCACCCCTCAGAAGAAGACCTTGTCAACGCGCTGCTGGTAGCCGGGCTTGCGGGGCAGGTCGCTTTTGCCAACGGGCCGGTGAGCGGCGCCGGCGCGGGCTGCGGCGGGGAGACCGGCGTGGCGGCCATCATGGCGGCTGCGTTTATGGTCTTCCTGCTCGGGGGAGGATGGGAGGAAATTGATGCGGCGGCCGCATTGGTCGGTCAGAATTACATCGGCCTCGACTGCTCTCCCTCGTTCGGGTTCGTCGAATGGCCGTGCATCTTCAGAAACGGGTTCGCCGCAATGAACGCCATAGCCGCTGCCGAATTTGTTCTTTCAGGGTATAGAGTCCCCAACACCCTGGACGGCACATTAATGCGGATCTTTGCGGTCGGGTCTCACCTGCACGAGCTCCTCCGGGAACGTGAAGACGGGCCCCACTGCAGCAGTTTTGTCAGACTAAGGGGATATAAGGAATGCGGCTGCTCAAGTCGCGCTTTCTCCGTGTGAAAGAGCCATTTCCTGCGGAGGCGTCGACGCCTCCGCAGGAGGTAAAGAAAAGCAAGCTATGTCGAACCTGAAGACGCTCATTCCCAATTCATCAGTAACACCTACATTAGTCAGTGGCTTACATTGTAGTAATTTCAGCCAGGTGCAGTTCAAACGAACTATGTCGTAAATCCTTACCCTGACTCATAACCCAAAGGTCGCCGAAAGAATCTTGTGGCATATTTGTGGCAGGAGTATATAGAAAACCATATCCTCTCATCGAATTCTACTACTGATCGGCTGGCTACAAATCGCTTTAGATAGAACGTTATAGGATTAGATAGAACTGGAAGGATGGCCAAATAGCAGCGTTACGAAACCGATGCTCTACCAACTGAGCTACGCTGGCTTTTATCTGCTCAGGACGAAAAATCAAAATACAAGACGGGCGTCGATACTGTCAAGGTTATCTCCTGGCAGCGCGATGCTCTCTGCCAACGGTTTGAATTATTTTTACTGCCTTTTTCGTCAATCCATTTATACAGGTCTAACATATTCTCTTACCCAAAGGCACACAGATATGTTTCTCAAAATCGCTCTCTCAAGCCTCGTCTTTGGCCTGATAATCGGCCCTCAGACCCTCGCAAAGACTGCGCCCGTTTCTTCCGGTCAAAAGGCTTACGTAGTAGATGACAGACTCTCAGCGCTCAGGCGCGACGCCGATACGAAATCCCGCGTCTTGCAGCGGTTGAGGCTTGGCCGCGCCGTCGTCATCCTCGAATCAAAAGGCGCTAGAGGCGCGGAGCCAGCTTTTTATCGCGTGGCGGTAACGCGGCGAACACGCGGCTGGCTTCATCAGTCGTCGGTCGCGGTGCCGGGTCGCCCCCGCGAAGATGAACGCTTGCTCAAGCTCGCAGAGGGTATGCAAGAGGCCATAGACCGCGTGCGGCTTTACCGCCTCTTTATCGAGCGCTTCAACCGCTCCGCGCTGATGCCTCGTGCGCTCATGAGACTGGGCGAAGACGGCGAGCGCGCTGCCGACCTCCTGACCCGCCGCGCGCGCCGCCGGCTGGCGGAGCTCACCCCGACCGGCGCGAGGCTCAAAGACTATTATCTGAACGACGCCGGGCTCGACCGCTTCAGCAAGCTCGACATCAAGTTCGATTTCGACGAGGGTGCCGCTCAGTATCTTTACGACGGCCAGGCTTATCGCGAGGTCGTCAAAAGGTTCCCGCGAAGCCGCGAGGCCGAAGCCGCTCGCGTGAAGTTAGGACTCAGGGCGGTGAAGACTGCGCGGCAGTAACGGTCAATCAAGTGAGCGCGTATGAAGTCGTTCTTGCAAATCATCCGGGTTTAGGTTTAGATTTTTTGCGGCGGTTGGACGCGCAATCAGCGTGGTGTACGTGCGAGTGATTCTTATGGAGGAATTGAAAGATGCCAAGAGGAAGCTGCCCCGAATGCGAAGCTGACGTTCAGGTGGACGAGGATACAGACAAAGGCGACGTGGTCGAATGCTCCGATTGCGGGACGTCGCTGGAAGTAGTCGGACTCGATCCTATTGA
Organism: uncultured Clostridia bacterium; assembly: GCA_964615905.1. Lineage (GTDB taxonomy): Bacteria > Acidobacteriota > Blastocatellia > UBA7656 > UBA7656 > DATLMR01. Next base: position 612,176 of record CAZTUB010000001.1, on the reverse strand, counting down.
ACTCGACATAGCCGCAGAAGAGGAAGAGGAAGATTGGTCGGAATAACTGCTCAGAGCGTTGACGGTTACTCGGCTTAAAGAATAAAAGCTACCTTCAAGGTAGCTTTTATTCTTTAAGCCGCTCGCCTTTCTCAACAATGGATTGTTTAGCAAGCCACGCGCGTTATAGAATCGTTTCGCGTCTCAACTAATGCTTTCGGATCAAAGGTGCGGGAATGGAAATAACGGATAACAAAGAGATAAAAACAGACGGCCGAGTGCTGCGCGTGCTATTCAACTGCTCGAAATGCCCCGCCTATTGTTGCAGTTATGACCGGATTGAAGTGACACGAAAAGACGTTCAAAGGCTCGCGCGGCACTTTCGTATCAGCTATGACCAGGCCCTGCTGCGTTACACAAAGATAGCTTACGGCGAGCGGGTGCTGCGCCGCCACAAGGATCACATCTACAAACAGGTCTGCCAGTTTCTCGACCGCAACGAGCGGCGCTGCACGATATATGAAGCGCGCCCGGACGTTTGTCGCGAATACCCCGACAGCACACGCTGCGGCTATTACGATTTCCTCGCCTCGGAGCGGCGGCGGCAGTGCGACCCGGATTTTATCCCCTCTGCTTGATCTCCCGGCAGACGAGGGCTTCTTTTTATACTCGCTTTCGACCGTAATGATTAAAGCCCCCGGCTTTAATTCCGACCTATCATTTGTCAGGGGAAGCGCCTTGTGAAACGTAAAACGGTTTTGGTCGCGCTTGGAGTTATAGGCCTGTTAATCATCGGCGGCGGCCTCTATCTCGTGATTCGGAAAGCCCCTGTGAGAGACATAGTAGAGCTTGCCGCGCACGGAGGGTCGAGAGAGCTTCGATCCCCTATGCGTACGGCCCGCGCGCAGGAGCGCGTGCTTGTCTTCGCGCTCGACGGGGTAGGTTATGAGGAGTTCCACGAAGCGGTTAGGTCGGGCAAGACGCCGCGAATAGGCGACCTGCTTGGCAGAGAGGTTAACTCGGAAACTTTTGAGCACGGCTACAGCGTGCCCGACGCCGCAAGCATTCTGCCCTCTACGACTATGGCGGCCTGGTCCTCGATCTACACGGGCGAGCCGCCCGCGCGCACAGGCGTTCCCGGCAACGAGTGGTTCGCGCGCGACGAGATGCGGTTTTACGCCCCCGCCCCTGTCTCTGTGACCGAAAACGATCACACGGTCAAGATGCTTACGGACGGGCTTGTAGGTAACGCCCTCCAGACGCCCACGCTGTTTGATCTCGTCGACCTGCGCGCTCACGTATCGCTCGCGCCGGTCTACAGGGGGGCAGACCTTTTCACAACCCCTGAGCCTTCGGCCATCGCGGACCTTTTCGCTGAGATGGCAGAAGGCATTGTCGATGAAGGCGATGTTAGCCGCGAGAGTTACAGCGAGGTCGATCAGGAGTCTATCGAAACCCTGCTCGACGCTTTGAACGAATACGGCATCCCCGATCTTCAGGTGGTCTATTTCCCCGGCATAGACCTGTACACGCACGTGGCGACAGAGCCGCTCGTGCGCCAGCAGGAGTACCTTCAGCATGTGCTCGACAGCGCAGTAGGCCAGGTGCTCGATGCTTACCAGCAACGCGGCGCGCTCGACCAGACCTACGTCGTCTTTATCGCAGATCACGGCCACACCCCCACGCTCAGTGACGACCGCCACTCGCTCGCGACCGAAGGCGAAGACGAGCCGCCCGCGCTTATCGAGAAGATAGGTTTTCGCGTGCGCTCGTTTGCGCTCGACCCGGACGAAGACGAGCAGGATTACCAGGCAACGGTCGCATACCAGGGCTCGATGGCCTACATATACCTGGCCGACCGCTCGTCGTGTCCGAATGAAGGCGACCGGTGCGACTGGCGGCGTGGGCCGCGTCTTGAAGAAGATGTTCTGCCTCTGGCGCGCGCCTTTTATAACGCCAACGAATCGGGCGAGGGCTTGCCCGAATTGCGTGGGACGCTCGACCTGATCTTTGCGCGAGAGCCTCGCCCCGTGGGAGAGGACGCGCTGCCTTTTCAAATATTCGACGGCCAGAAACTCGTCCCCATCAGCGAATACTTGAAGCAAAATCCGAGGCCTGACCTTGTAAGACTCGAAGAGCGCATGCTTGGGCTCGCGGCGGGCCCATACGGCCACCGCGCAGGAGATATTTTGTTGCTCAGCCGGTCGGGGCTTGAGCGGCCCATCGAAGATCGCTACTACTTTTCAGGGCTGTATCGCTCGTGGCACGGCAGCCCCGCGCCCCAGGACAGCCACATCCCTTTTGTAGTCGCGCGCCGAGGCGATTCCGGCCTGAGGTTGCGCGACCTGACCCGAAAAGCCACCGGCGACCAGCCTTCGCAATTGGATATGGTCCCGCTGGTCCGAGCGCTCATGCAATGAATCGAGGAGCGTATCCGTATGAACGTTATACGTAAATTCTTCGCCGCCGGCTTTGTGACCATCACGGTTCTGTTCGTCGTCTGCGCGGTCGCGCTCATCGCATTCAGCGCATTGGAATTATGGCATGGGATCAATCTGGCGAGCGACCTTGAGCTCAGAAGCCGTTTTAACTCGATCCTTGAAAGCGTAGGCTTGCTGACAATCGCCGTCGCTTCGCTTGAACTTGGGCAGACGATACTCGATGAGGAAGTGCGGCGCGAAGTCGAGATGAGCGGCCCGACGCGCGTCCGGCGATTCCTTTCGCGGTTTATGATCGTCATCATCGTGTCGCTTTCGATAGAGTTTCTTGTGGCCGTCTTCCAGTTCATACACGATGACCCCGCGCAGCTTCCGCGCGCCGCCGCGATAGGCTTTGCAACCGCCGCCCTGCTTGCATCCTGGGGCTTCTTTATACGATTGAACCGCGCCGCCGAAGAGCTTGAGCCGCGCGCTATGGAAGACGTCAAGCAGGAAGACGAGAAGCTCAGTTAAAACCTTTGCCGTATAATCACCCTGCCGGTAGTCGAGTCCGGGGCTGTTAAGCGGTCAGGCTACCCGGCGAGGGCCAACCATGAGCCAGAAGCAGATCAGTCCCGCACGCCGCGCCGCGTTCGACATATTGCGCCGCGTCGAAACCGAAGGCGCTTACGCAAGCGTGCTAGCGGCGCGGCTTCCTGAATCGAGCCTGTCTCGTGAAGACCGCGCGCTCGCGCAAGAACTCGTGCTCGGCGTGCTTCGCTGGCAGCTTCAGCTCGATTATCTTATTGAGCGGTACTCGAACCGGCCTGTAAGCCGCCTCGACCCGCCCGTCCGTATCGCGCTTCGGCTAGGGCTTTATCAACTGCGTCACCTCACGCGCATCCCGCCGTCTGCGGCCGTCAACGAGTCGGTCAATCTCGTCAAACAGTCGCGGGCAAAGAGCGCCTCGGGGATGACAAACGCGGCGCTTCGCAACGCGGCCCGCAACCTCGACGAGCGACTTGAAGACCTGTTGAGCGATAGCGTTAGCGACCCCTTAAGGAGAGCTTCGATTGAGCTGTCGCACCCGGCGTGGATGCTTGATCGCTGGACCGCACAGCTGGGCCGAGACGAGACGGAGTCGCTTGCGCTGGCTAACAACCACGCCGCCCCGGTCGCCTTTCGCCCGAACCCCTTGCGCGCTTCACTCCCGGAAGCGCTCGCGCATCTTGAGCAGGAAGGGGTACAGGCGCGGCCTTCGAATCTTACCCCCGGCGCATTCGTCTTCGAAAGCGGCCCGGCTTCGGCCCTTGCCCGCGCGGCCGAAGCGGGGTTGATCTACATACAGGATGAAGCGTCGCAGATGGTCTCGCTTCTTCTCGCCCCTGAGCCGGGCGAGCGTGTGCTCGATCTATGCGCCGCGCCCGGCTCGAAGAGTTCTCATATAGCCGCTTTGACCGGCGACGCCTGCTCCGTAATCGCCTGCGACATACACCCGCATCGCCTCTCGACTCTTGTAGCGACCTGTCGCAGGCTCGGTCTTACAAACGTAGAAGCGGTGGCGATGGACGGGACGATGGATTTGCCGTTTGTCGAAGGCCAAAGGGTTGACCGCGTGCTTGTCGACGCGCCGTGTTCGGGCACGGGCACGCTGCGCAGGAACCCTGAGATCAAATGGCGGCTCGCGCCCGACGACATCGCCCTGCTCGTAGACGTTCAGTCGAGCCTGCTCGCGCGCGGGGCGAGCGTCGTCCGCAAAGGAGGGAGAGTTGTATACTCAACCTGCTCAATCGAGCGGGAGGAGAACGAGGGCGTGGTGGAGCGATTCCTAGAAGGCGGCCGCTTTCGCCTGGTCGCGCCCGCCGTGCAGGCGGGGTTAATAACAGACGCGGGCTACGTGCGCACATTCCCTCACCGTCATCACGCGGACGGGTTCTTTGCAGCGGTTCTGGAAAAGTTATGACACAGGTAACGATAAACGAGATAGAGCGCGCGGGTCGCCTTATAGCCTCCCGCGTGCGCCGCACGCCGCTTGAGCGCTCGCGCTGGCTATCGAGCGAGCTTGGGCGCGAAGTGTCGCTAAAGCTCGAATGCTTTCAGGCTACGGGCTCGTTCAAGCTTCGCGGCGCGATTGCGCATTTGACCGAAAGGAGCGAGGAAGCGCGCGAGCGCGGGGTCTTGACGGTCTCGGCCGGAAATCATGGCCTTGCCGTCGCGCACGCTTCGGAAGCGCTTGGGCTCCGCGCTACCATCGTGGTCCCTGAATCGGCTTCGCGCGCAAAGGTGGCGGGGCTCAATCGTTACGCGGTCGAGCTTATTGAGCGCGGCACGAACTACGACGAAGCCGAGCGGGCTGCGCGTTTGATGGAGCGCGAAACCGGGGCCCTGTTCGTTTCGCCCTATAACGACCCGCTCGTGATAGCAGGGCAGGGGACCATTGCGCTTGAGGCGCTCGAAGACGACCCGGACCTTGACGCGCTGGTCGTCCCGGTAGGCGGCGGCGGCCTTGTCGCAGGGATCGCTATTGCGGCCAAGGCTATCAACCCGCGAATAAAAGTTTACGGAGCCGAGCCCGTAACTTCGCCCACTATGAGCGAGTCGCTCAAGGCAGGCCGGATAGTTGAGATAGAGGAAGACGAGACGATAGCAGACGGGCTTTCAGGAAACATAGAGCCGGGCTCGATCACTTTTCCCATAATTCAATCGCTGGTAGACGGGATTATCCTGGTAAGCGAAGAAGCAATTCGAGACGCCGTAAAGCGAGTTGCTCGCGAAGACCACCTGATTATAGAAGGCTCGGCCGCCGTCAGTGTCGCCGCCCTTTCGTCTCCTGAGATTGAAGGTCGAAAGCTAGCCGCCGTCATAACCGGGCGCAACATCACGCTCGACCTTTTTAGACGAGTGACAGGTGACAAGTGACGAGAAGGAGAAATCGATCAAGCTCCACTCCGGTCTTTCTTGTCACTCGTCACTCGTCACTTGTCACTTTACTCAAGGCAGGTCTATCAGCATGATCTCGGAAGGTTTTGAAGCGTTGATCGTCAGCTCGCGCTCCCGCTCGACCCGCGCCTGATCGCCGCCCGAAAGTCGCTGGCCGTTCACCTCAAGCTCGCCTTCGATAACGAACAGGTAGGCGCGGCGCGTCTCTCCAAGGTCGTGTTTTATCTGCTCGCCCGGCTTTAATGAGGAGACGTAAAACGTAGCGTCCTGGTGAACTTTTACAGCTCCGGGCATGTCCTGACCCGACGCGATGGCAAGGAGCTTTCCCGCTCGCTGCACGCCTGTGAACCGCAGCTGTTCATACGACGGCTGAAGGTTTTCGACAGCCGGGACGAGCCACATCTGCAAGAGGTGTACGGGCGCGGTGTCCGACGGGTTGTACTCCGAATGGCGTATCCCGCTCCCGGCGCTCATGCGCTGCACCTCGCCCGAACGTATGCGGTCAGATGCGCCTGTGCTGTCTTTATGCTCAAGCTCGCCTTCGATGACATAAGTGACGATCTCCATCTCGCGGTGCGCGTGCGTGGGGAACCCTGACGACGGCTGAATCACGTCGTCGTTAAAGACTCGGAGCGGCCCGAAACTCATATTCGCCGGGTCATAATACTGATCGAAGCTGAAATGCCAGTAGGTCGAAAGCCAGTCGCTCTCGAAATGGAACCGGTCTGCGTTCTTGATAACCCTTATCATAACATCCTCCTATACTCAGTATAGCGAGGTTGTAAAGCAGGGAGATACCAGGGAGAGAAACGCGCGCGCCTGCGAAGGGTCGCAAGCTTATAAAGGTAGGCGTCTGTTCGGGTCCGGCTCGCGCGTTACGCTGCGCGGCGCGGGCCCGTGTAAAAGACGTAGATCAAATCGTCCGAGTCGCCAAGGTATGCGGCGGACCAGACCGTTCGCTCGTCGGAGTCGTGCAGTATGACGTGGCCTGCTGCCGCAAAGCCGTCCGGGTCGATCTCCGTGATCGACATGGCTACCCACTGGTCAGGGTATGCCGTCTTGATCTCTCGAATCGAACAAATGGCAGTAGCATTGCCAAATATGGTCATCTCGATCTCCCTCGTGCTCGTAGGGCAATTTGCGCGCGACTGCTTGAGGACGCGCCGGCATGGGGACACCTGCGATATTCAAAGAATTATTACTGGTTTACGTAGAGGGGCTGGGCCAATCCTGATGCGTATCTAACAAACGGCCTGGGGAAACCGGTTGCTTAACATCCTACGCTGGTTACCATTGTAAACCCGCTGTCAATACCTTTGTGCGGGAAGCTTCTATCTCTTTTCAACCCTGAAATAGTAAGTGGCAACGTCTTCATACCGGCCGTCGCGGGCCGCGCTGAGCTTCACGCGGTAGTCGCCGTCAGATAGAGCATCGGCGGAGACTTCGAGCAAGACGCTTTTGCCGTCCCTCGCCGTCCGCGCGCGTAAAGAATCGCTGCTGAAGATTGATGTGCCCTGGTCGCTCAAAAGCGTTGCGCGGTAGGTTGTGGCCGAGTCATCTATAGCGAGCCGCAGCCGCACAGACTTTGCGCCGCGCTGCAAGACGACCTTCGGTGTCTGGCCGCCGCTTCTTACACCGCCCGGCGTAAGAACGAATGTGGCGACGACGGGCCGCGACGGCTCGGGCGGGGCGGGCGATGGCGCGGCGTTTTTGTTCTGTCTATCGGGAGCTTGAGCGGTGTTGTTGTTCGAAGCGGCGTTGTTGTTTTGTTGAGCGATCTGCGGCGGCGACGGCTGTTCCGTCGGTTGAGTGGTTGGCTGCTCGGCGACAGTAGGCGCGGGCTCGTGCTGTTGCTGCCAGAGTCTTATCGCGAGCCACGTTGCGCCCGCCAATATAATCAACGCGGCGGCGGCGTATGCCAGTCTTAAAGCCGGGCCTTGCGCGCCTGCGGCAAACAGAAAAGAGCGCAGCCGTGACCGCTTCTCAGGCGTGACGACTGGCTTAACAGGCTTTCCCACCGGTTCCGCCTGTATATACCTGTTCAGACTCCTGGCGAAGGCGACCTTTTTGCTTTGCTCGCTTGTGGTCAGAAAATTAAGCTCGAACTGCGCACGCTCTCTTTGGTCAAGCACGCCCCGTACATAATCATCTATCAACTCCTCTTCGGCCATCGATATTTCGTCGACATAGTCGTCATCGATCAGCAGGCGCTTTTCGACTTCTTCTCGGCGGTCTTCTGCTAGCTGGCCAAGCAGATACATTCTTATAATGTTCTCCTCTCGTATATCATCCGCCATAGATTTTTCCGTCTCTCACTTGATAATGTACTTTTAGCCCAAGCTGTTTCAGTAATTTTTCTCTCTTTCAAGGCAGGCGAAGACGCAATCCTGAAGCGAAGCCCTGATCCTGTGCGCGCGTATCCTTAACGCGTTGAGCGCAATGCCTTCTCGTTCAGCCATCTCCTTTCTGTGTTCTATCTTAGCCTGCCCGTCGTACCGATAATACTCGATAACGAGTTCGCGATTTTTTGGTGAGAGCTTCTGCATACACTTTTCGAGGCACCTGTCGTTTCGTTCCAGCACTTCGGGCGGGTCAGGCGCGGGGATAGGGAGCGGGTCGGGCCGATTCCTCTTCTTTAACCATTCAAGGAATACGTTGCTCGCGACTCCCTGGAAATATAGCAGCGGGTCTCCTTCGTACGTCTCGACCAGCTCGTCAATCCTGCGTATGACCCTGTTTATAGTTTCGTTGGCGAGGTCTTCGGGGCAATCGCACCTGCGCATAATGAAAATTTTTATGAGCCGGGTCTCGATCTTTACATACTTCTCTCCTGCCCGGTCGCGGTCTGAATCCAGCCAGGCGAGCATCTTATCGAAAGCTTCCTGTGTGATACCTCCGTCTTTTTTTGCCAAGGGAAACCGCCCAAAAATGTCTCTGTTCTACCAAAGCGCGCCCATACATGCAATGTGATAAAGAACAGATTGATCGAGAACGGCTTCTTATTTCCACTCGCCTTGCAAAATAAAAGCTGACCAGTAAAACGGCGACCCCCATCGCTTATCTTTGAGCATCTCAATCTGCGCCGCGCGGAGCGCTGTGGCCGGCCGCATCTGCTCTTTCAAGAGCTTCTGATAGAAACGGCTCATAAGCTCTGCGGTCGCTTCGTCGTCCACTTTCCAGAGGCTTGCCACCACGCGCGCCGCCCCTGCATACATAAACCCTCGCGTCAGGCCTACGAGACCCTCGCCTCTAATATCCTTGCCCAGACCCGTATCGCAGGCGCTCAGCACGACCAGATCTGCCGCGAGATCGAGGTTATATATATCGTGCAAGCGCAAGAAGCCCGGCTGCGGGTCGCCGTTTTTATTGAGTAGCGACAGCGCGATTGCCGATAATTCAGGATGCTTGTTATTGACCAAACCGTGCGTGGCAAAATGTATTATGCGGTACTGGCTCAGCTCGCCGCTATTGGCTCTTTCCAGGGTTGCGTCCAACCCGAGCGCGCACAGGGTGTCGCCCGCGGGCGCAACCGCGATTATCGCCCTTGCTTCGTCGCCTGACGCTTGCAGCCGTCGTAAAGCGAACCCGTCCCTCAGCCCGGCGACGACCGAGTCGTGCGGTTTTTGAGAAGGCCGAGCTTCGGGTCTCTCCTTTGCGGTTTTGGTCGCCGCTTTGATTCTCGCATCGTCTTTTTCAAAGACGGGGTCGGCGAGCACCGCAACCGATTTTGGGGCGCGCTTGCGGGAAGCGACCTCCTGCCTGAGCACAGCCAGAGCCGACGCCGAGGGAAGATTGACTATCTCATGATCCTCTATAAGCAGCTTGTAACCGTTTGCCGTCTGTTGAGTCGGTTGAGGCCCAGGCGTGGGCAGAGCGGAAAACGGTATGTATTGGACAGCTCCTTCAGAGACGATGACCAGCCGCTTGTTTCCCAGTTGACCAGACACCTGCCCTAAAAGCATATCGCTCAATCGAGAGGCCTCGGGCCAGTACTCCTTATCCAGCCGCGCGAGACGCCCACGACGCTGGACGAGCGTCTCTCCCTGAACAAGCTGGCGCGATGCCGATAACATTTCGTGGACGCGCTTGGCTGCATCCTCTATCGCTTTGCGACCGGGCAGTTCGTATGTCGTAACAGCGGTCTGTGTGACCGCCCAGAGGTAGCTGCGCTCTTCGCCGAGTGAGTATTCGAGCAGAAGACTCTCCGGATCGATGACCCTTTGCTGAACTTCCGCAAGCTTTAGCGGCGCGGGCTGCGTAAGCGCGGCGTAGCGTGGACTTTTCGCCCTTATCTGGGCCTGCACTTCTCCGTACTGAGTAAGTATCTCGGTCAGTTCTTTTTCCGCCGCCGCCTTCTGCTCTTCCGTGTGCTTGTCGCTGAGCAGTTTCATCTGTCGCTCGGCTTTGTAGTTGAGTTGCTGGCGAAATCTGCGTTCACGCTCGATCAATGCTTGATCGACGCCCTGCCGAATATCTACGCCGGCTTCGGTCAGCAGATCGAGCAGGCTGCGCGAGCGGGCGCGTTCGCTTGCGTGAAACGCCCGGGCGTCGTGCCCTGAGCCGGGCTCCAGCTTATCGAGCTTAAGGAGGAGGTCGATATTCAGTTCATACAGATCGCGCACCGACGCCAGGTAAGTGGCGCGGTGTTCCTGGCTTGCTATCTTTTTGCGAAGCGATTCAATCCTGCTGATCGCTTCTTCGCTATGCCTACGCGCTTCGACGAGATTGCCGGCGTCGCGTGCCAGGCGCGCGAGCCCGTAGAGCGCAGAGGCTTCGCCCCGCTGATTGTTCATTGCTTGCCAGATCGGGAGTGACCGGTTAAACGCCGCCTGCGCTTTCCCATGCTCGCGCAATAGGAGGTGCGCTTCCCCTACCTTTACCAGCAGATCGGCCTGCAAGTAGCGATTGTGAAATTCGCTATGGATACCCGAAGCTTTCTCGTAATAATTCAAAGCCTCACGCGGCCGGCCCGACGATGCGTAGGCCTGGCCGATGTATGTGAAAAGTTGTGCCTCGCTAACCCTGTCGCCCAAGCCCTGTCGAATGGTGAGCGCGTCGCCGTAAAACTTCAGCGCCTCGTCGGTCTTACCTTCCGAAGCATGTATCTGTCCGATATTCATCAGCAGGAGCGCTTCATAACGCCGGTCACCTGTCTTTATCGCTATTGGGAGCGCCTTGTTGTAATAGATGAGCGCCCTTTCACGGTCGCCGAGCGCGTCATAGACAAAGCCTGTGTTGCCAAGCGCTATTCCGCGCCTTCCCTGCTCCTCTATGGAAAGATTCTCCAAACTGTCGAGCAGGACCAGCGATTGATTGTAATAATCTAACGCCATCTGCGATTCTCCGACCTGATCGTAGATGCTGCCGATATTTATAAGCGTCGACGTTTGCGCCCTCAGATTCCCCTGGCTGCGCCGAATCTCAAGCGCCTGTTGGTAGTACTGTAACGCTCGTTCAGGCTCGCCCAGATTGTCGTATGCACCACCCAGTATGTTGATGGTCGTGCCTTTCAAAGCAGCGTTGCCTATCTGTATAGCAATCGGGAGGGCCTGCTCAAGGTACGTCGTCGCGCTGAGATAATCCTCCCTCCTCATGTATGTGAGCCCGAGGTCTTTTAGCGCATATGCCTTGCCCTCAAGATCGGCCAGCTCTTCATTAACTGATTTTGCTTGCTGGTAATATTCGATTGCTTGTTGGAACTGGCTCAGAGTCAGGTATGCTTCGCCCTGGCAAAAGAGCGTAAGCGCTTCCCCACGCCGGTCGCCCGCGCTCTTCCAGTAAGGCATTGCCTCTGTGTACTTTTCGATGGCCGTGGGGAGAGTTTCCACGTTCTGCTGTTGGCGGATAGCGCGGGCCTCTCTAAATAGCCTTTCGGCGTTGAGGCGGCTCAGGTCATTCTGGGTCGGGGCCCGCAACGCTTCGACGACAATGCGATAGCTCCCCGAGGGAGCGTTCTTATCCCTCGCGCGAATCTCTATCCTGTACTCGCCTCCGGTTTCGGCAACCGTTGAAACAGACATCCACCCGTACCTACTGTAAGGCGAGGTCGCCTGCGCGATTGGCTGCCCGTCGGGCCGGACGAGCGCCGCCGTCAGATCGACTCCCTGCTGTTTAGCGGTTACGAGCAAGTACTGGCCCGGTTCGAGAGCCACTTTAAAAAGGTGGGTTTCACCGCCGGCCATAGTTCTTTCGACTGGAGCGTTGACTGCAAGGGCCGTTATATCGCTTGCGCTGAAAACGGGCTTGAAACCGGAGGCTTTTACGGCAGGCCCTGTCAGGCTGACAGCGTATACAATGGCCAGTAAGAACGCCTTTAATATCTCGCAATAGTCTTTACGCTTTGATCGATTGCCCTGAGTATTCATAATTGGTTCTCCTGCTACGAACCTTCACCAGGGGCAAATGCCTCGCGCTTTTATAACAGGCGAGGCATTTGCTCTGTTCCTATTTCATGACAAAAGACCCCAACTGCAAGCCTTTCGTAAACCGAAGCCGCAATGGCCCCGGCTTGCGTCCGGGGTCATTACGGGGCCGTCTATTAGGTTGGCCTTGTAGCCGTCCAGTCGCCGTCCCGCCCCCCCTTCCGTCCGGGCGACTTTTCGCTGGCGTCGCCTTGACGGGCGGGACAGCTTGGATCCCTTCGGCCGCTTATCACCTCTTCGTCTGAGCTTAAAGTTCCCGTGTAAGTGTAGACCACCCTGTTTACGGTCCTTTTAAACTCGATTGTTTTAGGGGAACCGGAAGCGGTCCTGGTACTACCCGGCACGAAGCCTCCTGCGTCACCGGGGTGATGGACGTTCACATGTGCCAGGCTGTGAGGACGGCCTATAGGGCGAATAGGCAGCCATGTAACTGCGCCACCGCACTCCGTGAACCTCCATGCATCCACAAAAGGATTTCTGGAAGGGTGTACTCTCAATTGCGTGGCATCTTTTGTGGATGTTTTTGAGGTCGCCGTTTTTGAGGTCGATGTTTTTCGGGTCGCTGTTTTTGAGGCCGACCCTTTTTTCGGTCTGTCTTTACTCATAGTTTCTCCTTTTATTCGCTCTTTCATCAGGTTTGTCGCCGCCTCTATCCAATCCCAAGAAACTTGCGAAGAGACTTGTGTGTATCAGTAAGCTGTGACGATATTTTCGCCAGGTGCGCTTCGTATGCAAAAAGCCCTAACGTTATACCTATTACGATGGATTCATCGACCGCTTTAAGCACGTCCTTGTTAAAGGGCGGCTCTGTATCGTCAAACCGCAGGGCTATCGCTATCATGATGCCGCCCAAAACCGCGTATATGATATGTTCATGATTAAAAGCAGATTCAAGCGGCGTATCGGGCGAATCTGCCCAGGGGTCTATCCAGGACATTTTGAATTCGGCGGGCTTGTTATTCTGTATTATGTTCAAGCTCCACTGTAAAGCCGTAGCGGGTGACGCGATATTACCGAGCGCCCCCTGCGTCATAACCCCTAATCTGAGCACGTAATTCGTGTCCCCTCCGAAATACATCTTGCCAAGATCGGCGGCCGGGTCTAAATGCAACAACTCTTCTATGACAGGATAGCTCCACCGGGCTATCCAGAAGGCGCGACTTCGCATCTCGACATCTAACGATTTAGGGGCCAGCCATCGGGCGAGTTTTCCGTAATAAGCTTTGATCTGCTTATATCGCTTTTTACACTTTCTATCGTCGCTCGATATGAACCCCCTGAGGTTCATATTCAAGAAATGATGAAAGGATGAGTCAACAACGACCCTGCCGGTGTTGCTCTGAACCCCGTTTATGACATTCCTAACTTTCTGTCCGTCGTACGCCCCAATACACGCAAAACAGGCGACTTCAGTCGGCGGGTGATAAGCATCCACTCGCGGGTCATAAGACAGATGCGATTCCGGAGTTTGCGAGTAGGCGATGATCTTCGGCAGCTCTCTTGTGCCGTCGGAGTTGAGAGGGAATTCGCCTTCATAGGGCGGGTCATAGTTTGATGGATCGTCCAGACCGACGCATTGACCTTCGTGCATATGATCGGGGAGAAATTTGATCGGACCTTCCGGCGTGCTTAACACCTCGTGTGGATAGGCGGTCGCCGGCTCACCGAGGACGGGCGGGTTAGCATACAACTGTGCGACAATTACCTGCGTCCTGCAATCCTCTTCCGAATCAGGGCTATATGTGCCACCAACCCCGGCCTTGAAGGTTTTCCTTAACGAGTCGTGCCTTTCTCCGTTATTCCTGTCCGGCGTTTCGCACTTGCGCCACTTTCGCATCCTGCGAACCCTCGGGATATTTCCGCAAAGACTATACCCCAGATCTTCGTGGTCGCCTGTGGCAAACAGCCCCTTGCCGCTATTCATGAATCTATATATAGCCGCAATTTCAGTCTCTTCGAGTTTCGAGCTGTCAGATTCCAGCCCGATGCCAAACAGCCACACCTCGTCATAATCGGAAGGGAATTTATGCTTGTCGTCGAACCTGAATTGACTGTGAGTGGCGCATGTATCGTCACCTCGATGAGCGGTAGTGACTTTATATGAGAGAAGCGGGCTTTTCGTATTTTCGAGCAGGCGGCAGAAATGACCTAACGCGAAGTCCTTGTTCCTGTCATCATCGAACGTAATGCCTGTCTCTGTGACTATCAGTATGTGCACTACAGGCGGGTCGGGCAGCCTTGGGTCGTCGCAGTTTGGGGGCATAAGTCTAGTTCCTTACTAGTCTGGTCTTCTCCCGGCACGGGTTCGCAACTTCTCTTTGTTTATAGTTCGAGTGGGTAATGTTACTGCGCGCCGTAATATATACCCATTTATTCACAAGCACAATATGCATGTTTCGCCGATTAAGTAGACTTATTGAATCTGTCTCCCGCCTAGATTTAATGGAGGGCAGGAACCCTGAGTCCGGCAGGCCACCGGGGTAAAGGATTTCGCCCTCCACTTACTTATGCCTAAAGGAAGCGAAATATTTCACGCCGGGCAAAAAAATACGGCTGAGCCTCGGGCCCAGCCGTACGGTCGATCATAGTCTTGAACCGGGATTATATGTCGAGGTTCTTGACGTCTAGCGCGTTCTCTTCGATAAACCGGCGGCGCGGCTCGACCGCATCGCCCATCAGGACCGTAAACATCTCGTCCGTCTCGACGGCGTCGTTGACCTGCACGTTCAAGATGGTCCGGGTGTCGGGCCGGAGCGTCGTCTCCCAGAGCTGCTCAGGGTTCATCTCGCCCAGCCCCTTGTACCGCTGTATGTGCAGGTCTTTTTTGGCCGCGCCCAGGACGTGCTCCAAAAGCGCCGACCGCGAATCTATCACGGTCTGGTTCCCGTTTTCGGAGATCACAAACGGCGCGCGGCTCAGATCTTGAAGCTCGCCGAAAAGCTGAACGGCCTTCTGGAACTCTACGTGAGTCGCAAGCTCCCAGTCGATGATGACCCGCCCGTTGCCGCGCGAGCGCGCAACGACGATCTCGGACGTGCCGTGCTCCTCGTCGGCCTCGATAGCCGTCTCGTACCCGGCAGATTCGAGCGCTGCCGAAACCTTCTGCAACAGGCTCTCTTTTTCAAAGATGTTGTGCAGCTTCAACCCTTCTTTGAGCACGCCCGAAGGCCCCGAAAACGCGTCGATCAAAGTCTCTACAAGCTTGCGGTCGTGCATGCGCCGTTCTAGCTTCTCAAGATACGTGTCAAGCTCCGCGAGCTTTTCAAGCATCTTTCTGAGCTCGGCCCCCCGGAACTCCGCCTTCGTGGCCTTGACCGTCACGGTGATGTTTTCCGTAGCCTTGCGCATCAGATACTTCGACATCTCTTTTTCGTCGCGCATGTACTGCTCGGACTTGCCCTTCTTGACCTTGAACAGCGGCGGCTGCGCGATGTAGACGTGGCCGTGATCTATCAGCTCAGGCATCTGCCTGTAGAAGAACGTCAAAAGCAGCGTGCGGATGTGCGAGCCGTCAACGTCCGCGTCGCAAAGCAGGATGATGCGGTCGTAACGGAGCTTCGATATGTCGAAATCGTTTTTGCCGATCCCTGTGCCGAGCGCCGTGATCATCGTGCGAATCTCGGAATGGCCCAGCATCTTGTCATAGCGGGCCTTCTCGACGTTCAAGATCTTACCCTTTAGCGGCAGGATCGCTTGCGTCCTTCGGTCGCGGCCCTGTTTTGCGCTCCCGCCTGCCGAATCGCCTTCGACTAAAAACAACTCGCACAGCTTCGGGTCTTTTTCAGAGCAGTCGGCGAGCTTGCCCGGAAGCGCGGCAGAGTCTAACGCGCCCTTGCGGCGCGTCAAATCCCTCGCCTTGCGCGCGGCCTCGCGGGCGCGGGCGGCGTCCAAAGCCTTTGCGATTATCTTTCGCGCCACGGTCGGGTTCTCTTCAAAGAAGCGCCCGAGGTTTTCGTTTAAGAAAGCCTCGACCGCGCCTTTCACGTCGGAGTTGAGCTTGCCCTTTGTCTGCCCTTCAAACTGCGGCTGGGGCAGCTTGACGCTCACGACCGCGACAAGCCCCTCGCGCACGTCTTCGGGGGCGAGCTTCTCGTCGTCTTTCTTAAAAAGGCCCGACGAGCGCGCGTAGTTGTTGATCGTGCGCGTGAGCGCGGCGCGGAACCCCGTGAGGTGCGTGCCGCCGTCTACGGTGTTGATGTTGTTGGCGAACGAGTGGACTATCTCGTTGTAGCCGTCGTTGTACTGAATGGCTATCTCGGCGGCGAGCGGGTCGCTCGCAGAGTCGTTCTTTTCAAAGTAGATCGGCTGCGAATGGAGCACGCTTTTGTTCTTGTTCAGGTGCTTGACGAATTCGGCTATGCCGCCCTTGTAAAAGAACTCGTGGCTCTTTTCCGTGCGCTCGTCGACGATTGTCACCCTGACGCCTGAGTTCAAAAAGGCCTTCTCGCGCAGCCGCTGCGAAAGCGTGTCGAAGTTGAACTCGGTCACGTCGAATATCTGTGTGTCGGGCTTAAAGGTCACCTTCGTCCCGCGCTTGCGCGTCTTGCCCGTCTGCTTGAGGCGGCCCTGAGGGATGCCGCGCAGGTATTCCTGCTCGTATGTGTAGCCGTCGCGCCAGATTTCGAGCCGCAGCGTCTCCGATAAGAAGTTCACGACCGACACGCCTACGCCGTGCAACCCGCCCGAAACCTTGTAAGCGTTCGTGTCGAACTTGCCGCCCGCGTGGAGCTTCGTCAGCACGACCTCCGCGGCCGATACTTTCTCCGTCTTGTGAATATCGACGGGGATGCCGCGCCCGTTGTCAATGACAGTGACCGAATTGTCGAGGTGAATCATGACATCGACACGGTCGCAATAGCCTGCCTGCGCTTCGTCTATAGAATTATCTACTATCTCGTAAACCAGATGGTGAAGACCCAGCTCGCTGGTCGAGCCGATATACATCGCGGGCCGCTTTCGTACGGCGTCCCTCCCTTCAAGTACAGATATCGAACTCGCGCTATAATTGTTTGCGGTCACAGGCTTCTCCTTATTCGTAACTTGCTTCAATGCTTTGCTCATGTTCTCCCTTTGCTTGTTCGGCGACCCGGCCCTCGGCCCGGTCGACGTTCGTCTCCTCATCGAGTACCATCTCGCGGACGGCCCGCTCCAGTTCATCCGAAGATGATGTCGCCTGGCTGCGCGCCGCCCTTATTCTCGCCGCTCTTTGGGAAGCGACTTCGGCGCTTGCGGCTTCCGGGCTCTCGTCGATCACCACCCGCCCGCCTTCGACCAGGTAGATCGAAGCGCGGTCGCTGTAGCGATTTGCGATTGCCCTGCGAGACGTGCTGATAAAGGTTTGAGTCCGGCCTTCAAGCTCTGAAAGCAGCGCCTCAATGCGGCCTCTATCAAGCTCCGCGTCTATATCATCGATGAGCAAAACGGGGCTTTCTTCGTAAATAGAATTATAGATAGAAACCTGCGCTAAATCAAGGAGTAATAAGGCACTTCTCTGTTGTCCGGCGCTCCCGTAGCGGGCGACTTCCCGGTCGTCTGCGAGTATCTCAAGGTCGTCGCGGTGAGGCCCTATCAGCGAGTGCCCGGCGGCGGCCTCGGCCGCGAGCCGCACCCCCAGCCGCTCGCGGAAAAGCTCCGCAAATCGCGTAAGATCGCCTTTACCTTCAAGCTGTGATTTGTAGCGGACCGTTATGCGCTCGGCCCCGAATATCTTTCGCCCGTGATCGTTTTCGTCAAGCACGCGGTTTAACCGCTCGACGTAGCGAGTGCGCGCAGTGTGCACGGCAGCGCCAAACTCTACAAGCTGCTCGTTCCACGCCTCGACCTGCGGGTAGAAGTCCGATGGCCTCGGGCTCTCGCTCGCCTCTGAAAGCAACCGGTTCTTCTGCTTGACGACGTGATTGTACTGCGCGATTGTGTTTAAAAATCCCGGCGTAATCGTCACCACGCCGCGATCAAGAAAGCGGCGGCGCTCGCCCGGATCGCCTCTTATCACATCCATCTCTTCGAGCGAGAAGACGAAAACGTCGAGGTTGCCGAGGTAACGTATCACGGCCTCGCGCTTGCCGTTTATGAAAAGCTCTTTCGCCGATTCAGCGATCAGTATCTGAATCTCTTTTGAAAGCGAGCCCCTAATGATCTCGCCGCGCAAGATGGCTTCGCGCGACGAGAAGCTTATACACTCGCGCACCTGGCTTGTGCGAAAAGACTTGGTGTTGCCCAGCACGTAGACGGCCTCAAGCCAGTTGGTCTTTCCCTGCGCGTTGTTGCCGTAGAAGATATTCAGGCCGGGACCGAATTCGACGAGACCTTCAAGGTTTCGAAAACCGGCGGCCTCGATCCGGGTCAGTATCATACCCGAATGTTATCACAAACCGCTCAAAACCTTGTAGGCGCTTGCTCGACCCGCGCCCGCTCGATTGCCGCCCGTTTGACAACACGCACCCGGTCGTATAGCTTTGCTCAGGCTTACTCATTCACCAGGGAGTCGTAAATTGGCGCGGCAATCCAGACCCGAACAGACCGTCCCGTCGGCGCGCGATTCAAACGCGGTCCAGGTTGAAATCACGGGCCGGGACGAGTTCTGGCAGCGCGCGTTTCACGTTGAGTGGGAGCACCAGTTCCCCGACAGAAAGCTTTCGCAAACGGGCCGGAACCGCTTCCGCGCGCACAGGGTCTGGCTTGACGATCTCGACCGGGTCGGTCGAGAGACTTTTTGCCGCATCGTGCCCATGCCTGTGAGCCGAGAGCGCAGGCGGTGGATCGGAGCGCTTCTCGCACGTCGATCAGTGCGGTGAAGGCGTTAGCCTGTGGGCAACTGTTCAAGGTGAGAGATCATGCGTAGCGTTCGTGTCGGTTTGATCGGCGCGGGGTTCGTCGGCCCGCTTCACGTCGAAGCCTTGAGACGGCTCGGCCATGTCGATGTGGTCGCGGTCGCGGCCTCGACCCCGGAGTCGGCCGAGAAGAAAGCCGAGCACCTCGGCGTAGAGCGGGCTTATGCAGATTACAACGAGCTCCTCGAAGACCCCTCGATTGAATCCGTACACGTTTGCACGCCGAACTACCTTCACTACGAAGTGGTCCTCGCGGCGGTGCGCGCGGGCAAACACGTCGTCTGCGATAAACCGCTCGGGCTTACCGCAGTCGAAGCGCGCGATATGCGCGACCACGCCGAAGAAGCAGGGGTTGTAAATGCCGTCGCTTTTAATTACCGCTTCAACCCGCTCGTCCAGCAGACGCGCGCGATGGTAGATCGAGGCGAGCTTGGCGCGGTTCGATTCGTGCACGGGTACTATTTGCAAGACTGGCTGTTGTTTGACACCGATTTTTCGTGGCGGCTCGAAGCCGACAAAGGGGGCGCGTCAAGCTCTGTCGGCGACATAGGGTCGCACTGGTGCGACACGGCGCAGTTTGTAAGCGGTCTTAAAATCACTCGCGTGCTCGCGGCGCTTTCGACGATGGTTCAGGTGCGCAAGCGGCCTACGGGCTCGCGCGAGGCATTCGCCGCGGCGAACCTTGCGGAGCAGACAGAGGATTACGTTGTGACCTCTGACGACCTCGGCTCGGTCTTTCTGGAGTTTGAAAACGGAGCGCGCGGGGCGTTCAACGTCGGGCA
Source organism: uncultured Clostridia bacterium (assembly GCA_964615905.1). Taxonomy (GTDB): domain Bacteria; phylum Acidobacteriota; class Blastocatellia; order UBA7656; family UBA7656; genus DATLMR01. The sequence continues at coordinate 592,806 of CAZTUB010000001.1, read as the reverse complement.
GGTTTGCCCCGGCCATAAAAACGACATGCGAATCGAAGTCACGGGCGCGCTCGCTTCAACCCTGTGGGACCAGGAGCGCCCGGACGAATTATGGGTAGGACACCGCGACCGGCCGAACCTATGCCTGACGCGCAACCCCGCTTTGCTCGACGAATCGGTACAGCGGTACGCGCCCTTGCCCGCGGGCCACGGGCAAGGCTGGGCCGACGCGTTCAAGAATCTGATGAGCAATATATATTCGTTCATAGCCAGCGACCTTGACCCGCGCCGCGACCGCGACCGGATAGATTTTCCGACCTTTGAAGACGGCTACCGCGCCAATTGCGTGGTCGATGCGATAGTGCGGTCTAACGTGGACCGCTCAAGCTGGACCGATGTCGAATACTAGATCGACGAGGAGATCATGGCGAAACCAAAAGACGATGTCACACGAAGAGAAGCGCTGAAGACTATAGGCACAGGGCTTGGCGTTATCGCGTCGCTGCCTGTGCTCTCAAACTCAACAGCCGGGCAGCATCAGCATAATCACGGCTCTAATAATCATGGCTCTAATAATCAGGCTGCAAATCACCAGCCGCAAGCAGGCCAGGCCGCCGAAGCGCAGCCCGCGCTCAAGTTCTTTACGGCTGATGAGTTCAAGGTTGTCGATGAGATGAGCGAGCGCATAATCCCTGCCGACGACTCTTCGCCGGGCGCTCGCGCCGCCCGCGTGGCGAGCTACATCGACCTTGTCGTCAGCCTTTCGTCGGACGTGACAAAGCAGACCTGGCGCGAGGGGCTTGCCGCCGTAGATAAAAAGAGCCGCGAGATGTTTAACAGCTCATTCGCCGCCGCATCGACAGGTCAACAGGTAGAGCTGCTAAAAGAGATCAGCAAGAACGAGCGCACGCCTCAGACGATAGAAGAGCGGTTCTTTCGCGCGATCAAATACGCCACGGTCGACGGTTACTACACGTCCGAGATCGGCATACATAAAGAGCTGCGCTACAAGGGCAACTCTTACCTGAAAGAGTTCACAGGCTGCACGCACCCTGAGCATCAGCAGTAGAGGCCGCCAACAGGTAATAATCATGAAACTAGGCGTATTCACCCCGCTCTTCGGCAACCTGAAGTTTGAACAGATGCTTGAAAAGGTCGCGCGCTTCGGGCTCGACTCGATAGAGCTTGGCACCGGGAATTTCCCCGGCAGCGACCACATAGACCTCGACGCGCTCCTCGAAGACGAGCGACTCGCGACCGGCTATTTGAAGCAGGTTGAGAGCGCGGGACTCTCGATAAGCGCGCTCTCCTGTCACGGAAATCCCGTCCACCCGGACCGCGAGCTGGCCGCGCGCCATCACGAGACGTTTCAAAAGACCGTCTTGCTCGCAGAGCGGATGGGCGTGCCCGTGGTAAACACCTTTTCCGGTTGTCCGGGCGATTCGCCCACGGCGAAGTATCCCAACTGGGTCACGTGCGCGTGGCCGCCCGATTTTTTGACCGTGCTCGAATGGCAGTGGAACGAGGTGCTTATACCTTACTGGAAAGAGCAGAACGAATTTTTAGACAGGCACCGGATAAACGTAGGGCTTGAGATGCACCCCGGCTTTAACGTCTACAACCCCGAAACCGCGCTCAGGCTTCGCGCGGCGGCGGGGCCGCGCATCGGCGTCAACCTCGACCCAAGCCACCTGTTCTGGCAGGGCATAGACATCCCGACGGCGATAAAGAGGCTCGGCGGCGAGGGCGCGATCTTTCACTTCCACGCCAAAGACACTTCGATTGACCGAGCGAACACCGCCGAAAACGGCGTGCTCGACGTGAAGAGTTATGCGCGGCTTCGTGAGCGGAGCTGGCTCTTTCGCAGCGTCGGCTGGGGGCACGACCTCGTGACCTGGCGCGAGATAGTTTCGGCCCTGCGCACTGTCGGTTATGACTACGTTATGAGCATAGAGCACGAAGACGCGCTCGCGTCGAGCGACGAAGGGCTCGCCAAGTCGATAGAGTTTCTAAAAGAGATTGTCTTGCGCGAACAGCCCGCCGAAATCTGGTGGGCATAGCTTGAAGATTGCAGGCCCAAAAGTCACGCTCCTTATCGCGGCGCTCGTCTCTCTTCTTGCGCCGTCCCGCCTCTCTGCCGACGAGCTAAAGCTCGTCCCACAGCCGAAGCAGGTCGAGAGGCGGGAAGGCTCGTTCACCGTCACACAGCAAACACGCATAGTCGTCTCGTCGCGCGAAGACGAGACGGCCGCCGCAAGCCTCGTCGAAGAGATATACTCGCGCACTGGAAGCAAGCTCAAAGTTCAGGTCGCGCGCGAGCTGCCCAAAAGTCGCGGCATCATCTATCTCGCACGCGCAGCCCTTCAGGCAAAACCGGACCTCCGCTTGAAGACCTTTCTCAAGGCGAGAAATCTTCCGGTCGACGAAGCGCTCGACGGCGAAGGCTACGTGCTCGACGCTGACGCCGACCGCATAGTGATCGCCGCCCGCACGGGCGCGGGGCTCTTTTACGGAGCGCAGACGCTCGCGCAGTTGCTCGTCCCGGCCAGTGTCGCCAGTCATAAGCGGGTTGCCTGCCCCGCCGTGTCGATAAGAGACTGGCCGAGCATGCGCTGGCGCGGTGTTCACGACGACATCAGCCGCGGGCCTGTGCCTACGCTAGATTACATGAAGCGGCAGATTCGCACGCTCGCCGCGTTCAAGCTGAATCTTTACGCGCTCTATATCGAGCACGTATTCGATTATCAAAAGCACCCTCTTATCGCTCCGAAAGAAGGGGCGCTCACCGCAAGCGATGTCAGAGAGCTTGTCGATTACGCGCGCCGTTATCACGTGACGGTCCTGCCGGAGCAGCAGGCATTCGGCCACCTCCATCACGTCCTCAAGACGGAAGCGTACGCAGACCTCGCCGAGACGCCGCACGGGCACGTCTTATCGCCCGCGAATGAAAAGTCATATGAGCTGATAAAAGACATCTATGACGAGCTCGTGCCGCTGTTTCCCGGCCCGCTCTTTCACATCGGCGCTGACGAGACGCTTGAGCTTGGGCGAGGCCAGACGCGCGAGCAGGTCGAAAAGCTGGGGCTTGGGCGGGTCTATCTTGAGCATGTCAAGCGCGTGACAGCGATCATGAAACCGCACGGCAAACGGTTGATGTTCTGGGGCGACATAGCCGTTCATTACCCGCAGCTTCTCGACATCCTGCCGAAAGACGTGATCGCAGTGGCGTGGGGGTACTCGGCCCTGCCTTCGTTCGATAAGCAGATCGCGCCCTACAAAGCGGCGGGGCTCGACCTGTTCGTCTCGCCCGGCGTGAGCAACTGGCGGCGGATATACCCTAACCTCGACGCGGCATTCATCAACATAAAAAACTTTGTGCGCGACGGGCAAAAACATAACGCGCTCGGCATGCTCAATACCACCTGGGATGACGACGGCGAGGAGTTGTTTGCGATGAACTGGCCCGCGATAGTATTCGGCGCGGCCTGCTCTTGGCAGCCGGGCGAATCTTCCGTCGAAGCGTTCAAGTCCAGATACGACTGGGCGTTCTATCGTAATTCGAGCGGAGTATTTACCGAAGCGATCCAGCGGCTATCCAGGGCGCATATAATCCTCGAAGGCGCGGGCCTCGCGGGGGCTTACAACGAAGGCTTCTGGAACGACCCTTTCTCCGAAGCGGGCGCGCGGTACGCCGAGCGGGCGTTGCCCGTAGCGCGCGATTTGCGCCTCGCGGCAGAGAGCGCGCTTGAATCGCTTTATCGCCACAGGGCGAGCGCGCACGCGGAACGCGACACTATTGACCACCTGATCTTTGCCGCGATAAGACTCGACACGCTCGGCATGAAGATTCAGTACGCGAGCGAGATCGGTAAGTTTTACTGGGACGCTTATCTGAACATGAGCGACCGCGCTCGCGTGCTTCGCAACCTGAATGAGATTTCAGGCGTGAACGCGCGGCTCGAAGACTTGCGCGACCAGACCACGCGGCTGCGCGAGATGTACGAGCTTTTATGGCTGAAAGAGAACCGTCGGTACTGGCTCGGAAACGTGCTTGTGCGTTATGACAACCTCGCGAACCTCTTTCAATCGAAGATACGGCAGGTGAAGGCGGCCGCAGATCAGTACCGCGAAGAACAGGTTTTGCCCACGCCTTACGAGATGGGCTTTCTCTTGCGATAAATTTTATGGAGCACAGGCGATGAAGATTCCGAATTTACAGGACGTGCTGCTGGCGCGCAGGCAGATCAAGCCTTACCTTCTGCGAACGCCTTTGACGAGCTACCCGGCGATAGACGAGCTTTTAGGCGCTCGCGCCTTTATCAAACACGAAAACTACCAGCCCGTTTGCGCGTTCAAGGTGCGCGGCGGGATCAACCTGATCTCACAGCTCGGCGACGCCGAGCGCGCGAGCGGCGTCATCGCCGCATCGACAGGCAACCACGGGCAGTCCGTCGCATATGCCGCGGAGCTTTTCCGAGTCCGCGCGCGGATAGTCGTGCCCGAAGGCGCAAACCCCGGCAAGGTGGCCTCGATGCGCGGTCGAGGGGCGGAGGTCATCTTCCACGGCGCGAACTTTGACGAAGCGCGGCTCTATTGCGAGCAGCTGGCGCGCGAGCGCGGGTACCGCTATATACACTCAGGCGACGAGCCGCTGCTGGTCGCGGGCGTCGGAACGTACGCGCTTGAGATGCTTGAAGACGAGCCCGCATTGGATTCGATAATCGTCCCCGTTGGCGGCGGGTCGGGAGCGGCGGGCGTGTGCATTGCCGCGCGCGCCGTCAACCCGCAGGTCCGGGTAATAGGCGTACAATCCGAGGCCGCGCCCGCGGCTTACCTTTCCTGGCGCAACAGGCAACTGGCCGAGGCCGACAATAACACTTTCGCCGAAGGGCTGGCGACGGGCGTGGGGTTCGGCCTGCCGCAGGCGATATTGTGGGACCATCTTTCGGACTTCGTGCTGGTGAAAGATCAAGAGATAAAGCAGGCCATGGTCTGGATGATCGAGCGCGCGCACACGCTTTCGGAAGGGGCGGGCGCGGCCCCGCTCGCCGCCGCGTACAGACTGCGCGAGCAGCTGGCGGGCAAGCGCGTAGGGCTTGTCTGCTCCGGCGGCAACACGTCGCTTGAGCATTTGAGGCAGGCTTTGGACGGAGTGTAATAGATTAAAAGAGAGGGCGACATAATGGGACCATTCATTCTCGGAATCGATTTAGGCGGCACAAAAGTCGGCGCGGCTGTCGTCGATGCCGAGCACAGGATAGTTAGCCGCGCACGCCGGAAGACGCGCGCCTGGCGCGAGCCCGAAGAGGTCTTTGAGACTATATGCGAGACGGGGCTTGATGCGCTGGCCGAAGCAGGGATAGAGCCGACCGAGATCAGCGCTTTAGGCATAGGCAGCCCCGGGCCGCTCGACCCTGATCGAGGAGTGATAATCGGGTCGGTGAACCTGAGCTTTAAGGATTTCCCGCTCGGCTCTCGCCTGAGCGAGCGATTCCATTGCCCGGTAGTCGTCGATAACGATGTGAACGCGGGCGCCTACGGCGAGTGGCGTCTGGGGGCGGCGCGCGGCGCGCAAGATGTGCTCGTGGTCTTTATCGGCACAGGCATAGGGGGCGGGATAATCGTAAACGGGGAGCTTTATCACGGCTTCAGCAAGAATGCAGGAGAGGTCGGGCACATGGTAATAAAGGCGGGCGGCCCGCGATGCCGCTGCGGCTCGCGCGGCTGTCTCGAAGCGCTTGCCAGCCGCGTAGGGATTACGCGCGACCTGCGCAGGGCGATAAAGCGGGGCGCAAAAAGCTCGATAGCTAAAGCGGTTGCCAAGAAGACCGAGGCGGTTTCAAGCGCGGCGCTCAAGAAAGCCTACAACGCCGAGGACAGGCTGGTGGTCAAGACCGTGGACCGCGCATCGCGATACATAGGCATAGCGCTCGGCGGCCTTGTGAATCTGCTCGGCCCCGAAGTGATAGTGATGGGCGGGGGCCTTGTCGAAGCCTTTGGCGAAAAGCTGATCGAGCCGATAGACCGGCAGATGCGCGCTACGGCTATCGACTACCTCGTTAAAGATGTCAGGCTGGTCCGCGCAGAGCTTGGCGACGACGCGGGGGTTATGGGCGCTGCGCTGCTCGCGCAAGAATCGCTCGCCCGCAGCCGCGTCTCCATCGAGTCTCCGGCGTGAAGAGTAGAGGCAGGGACTGGCCCTGCCTCTACGATAAAAAGATTAGCTCTTGAGCTTCTTTTTGGCTTCCGGGTAAGCGAGCGCGCGCTCCAGAGTCACGTCTGTCGAATCGACAATCTGTTTATAGAGCTTTTGCGCGCTGGCTTGATCGCCCGATTTTTCGTAAGCGCGGGCCAGCAGCAGGCGGTGGAAGTTGTCCGTCAGGTCCGCCTGTTTCAGGTGCTCGACCGCCTTCGCGTAGTCGCCGCTCTCAAGCTTCAGGTAACCGGCGATGTAATGATAAGCGGGCATAAACGGCTTTCCTTCTTCGCCCGCTTCGTCGATCATCTTCTTGATAAGCTCGGCTTCCTTCCACGCCTCTTCGTGTTTGCCAAGCTTCGCGAGCGCGCGGCCTTTGCCGTGATGCAGACGGCCCAGCCAGGTCTTCTTGTCGACCTCCGGCAGGTTGCTCGCCGGAATGGTCGCATAGCCCGCCTCGTACGCCTTTATAGACTCTTCGGCCTTGCCGTTTTCGAGCAGCAACCGGCCTATCGAGTTCCATATGAAGACGGGCGGGAAGTTCTGCGCGCCGGGCGTCTTGTCATAATCGACCTTGTAGCCCTGCATAATGGCGAGCGCGGACTTCACATCGCCTTCATAGATGTATGTGTAAGCCAGCCCGTAGTTCGGGCCAAACGGCGCGGTCCCTTCTCTCTTCCTCGCAAGCGAAGCCTTGAACAGATCACGAGCCTTCGCGTAGTCGCCGCGCAGCAGGTGTATGTTGCCGAGGAATGTGTGGACGCGCGGGGTGCTCGCGTCTAAAGAGGAGGCCCGCTCGAACGCCGCTTTCGCCACGTCGAATTTGCCCTGGTTCAATGAGATCTGTCCGATCATCATCTGCACCATGCGATCTTCGGGGAACTGTTTGGCAAGCTCCTGAAAAGCGGCCAGCGCTTCGGGGCCTTTTTGCGAGCGGAGAAGCGCGATGGCTTCTATGTAGCGGCGCTCGCCCTCGGATGCGTTCTTTGCCAGCTCAAGCGCCTTGGCCAACTGCTCTCTTGCCTGCGGCGGCGGCATGTTCGCGCTCAGAAGGTACTGGGCGAAGGCAAAATCGGGGTCGGCCGCTATGGCCTTTTGAAGCGGACCCTGAATGTCCGGGCCGAACTGAAAGCTTTCGATAGCTTTTATGGCCAGCGCCAGCTGCTGGCGGGCTTCCTCAGATTTCGTTGTAAAGGTAATCCTCTTCCCGTTTGAAGCATACGCGTTCAAACCAATGAGCAGCAGCGCGATTATCGCCGCCTGCGTGCGACAGAAGGTCTTAGAGATTCTCATCTTAATTGTTCCTCATCTTAAAGATCATTTTTCTATTTGTGACCACAGGCGTGGTCCCCAAAAGTGAGCCTGAGCCGGGTTTGACCCGACTCGAACTACGGTAGCCTATCACTGTTTGTTTCGACTGCGTGTATATCAAATGATGGTTTGACAATTTTTTACAAAATTAACATTCCGCCCTTATCGCAAGCAAGAAGCCCGGCGTTTTGGATTAAACGCCGGGCTCGATAAAGATGCTATCCGAGATGTCTATAAGTTACTGCTCTTTTTCCGAAAGCAGGTGATCGGGCGGCATGCGCAGGTCCCAGACTATCCCGACCCACGACAGCGCCTTCAGCACGTAGTAGCTGAAATCGACCTCCCACCAGAAGAAGCCCTGTTTGACCGAAGCCATGTAATGGTGGTGGTTGTTGTGCCAGCCTTCGCCGCCGGTTATCAAGGCGAGCCAGAGGTTGTTGCGGCTGTCGTCAGCGGTCTTATAGCGGCGGCTGCCCCACATATGCGCGAGCGAGTTGATCGTAAAAGTGCCGTGGTAAAGTAGGGTCGTGCTGACGAAGAATCCCCAGACAAGGCCCTGCCATCCCATGGCCAGGTAGCACAGCACGGCCAGCACCACCCCCGGAAGTACGTGGTAAGTGTTCAACCAGCGAAGCTCCGGGTATTTTGAGAAATCTTTTATAGCGTTCCAATCCGTGGCGTCGTGCTTTGTGCTTATGACCCAGCCGACGTGCGACCACCAGAAGCCGTCCTGCACAGGCGAATGGATGTCGCCCGGCTCGTCCGTGTACTTGTGATGGCGGCGATGATGCGCTGCCCACCACAGCACGCCCTTTTGCACGGCGAGCGTCCCTATCAGGGCCAGGATGAACTGGAAAGCGCGGCTCGTCTTATAAGTGCGGTGCGAAAAGTACCTGTGAAACCCGGCGGTAAGCCCCCACATGCGCAAGGCGTACAACCCGACGCAGAGCAACACGGCCGGAAGGCTTACGCCTACAAACAGCACGCCCAGGCAGGCAAGATGCACAAAGATAAAGGGTACGATCTTTAGCGAGATTCGGTCTTCGCCGTCTAAGGCGAAAGCGGAAGGGGTTTTCGATTCAACGGGCAGGTCACCTGTCAAACTAGAGAGTGGCGTCAGATTCTTCGACTCGATCATTCGTTCTCCTAAAAAGACTATATCTTAGCAGGTCTCCCGCCTCACTTAAAGCAAAAACAAAAAGCGCGCGCCAAAAGATGGCTTCTTTTCGCTCGAAACGGCTGCTATAAATAGCTGCTAGATTAGATTACAAGCGACCCGGCGCGAATGTTGTTTTATAATTGCAAGTCTGACGATACGGCTCAAGTTACGACAAAGCTATGACAAAGCGATACGTAATAAAACGCGACCTGCCTCGCAAGTTCCTTGTCAATTACAAGGCCGACCTCAACGAAGAACAATACAGCGTGGTTACGGCAGGGGCCGGGCCGATTCTTGTCATAGCGGGCGCGGGGTCGGGCAAGACGCGTGCGGTGACTTATCGTGTGGCGCGATTGATAGAAACGGGCATACCCGCTGCCCGCATACTGCTCGTCACTTTTACAAACAAAGCGGCCCGCGAGATGCTCCACCGCGTCGAAAACCTCGTGCAGGCGGACGTGAGAAGGATCTGGGGCGGCACCTTTCATTCAATCGCCAACCGCGTGCTTCGCCGCAACGCGGAAGCCTGCGGGTATCACCAAAACTTCACAATACTCGACGCCGAAGACAGCAAAGACCTGGTCGATTCTTCGATACAGGAGGCCGGTATCGACCCGAAAGCCCGGCGGTTCCCAAAGGCCGAAGTCGTCGCAGACATTATCAGCTTTGCCAACAACCGCGATATGCCCATACGCGATTGCGTGGTCGCGCACTACCCGCATTTCGAGCCGCTCGCCACTCAGATCGAGCGCGTGGACAGAATCTACCAGGCGCGCAAGCTCGAACGAAACGCGATGGATTATGACGACCTGCTGATGAACTGGAAGCGACTGCTGGTAGAAAACCGCGAGCTTGGCGATTACTGGGCGAACCAGTTTGAATACATACTCGTCGACGAGTACCAGGACACAAACAAGGTCCAGGCAGAGATAGTCGACCTGCTGGCCGTAAAGCATCGCAACGTGATGGTCGTGGGCGATGACGCGCAATCGATATTCGGGTGGCGCGGCGCTCACTTTGCCAACATATACAGCTTCAAAGAGCGGTACCCGGACGCGCAGGAGTTCAGGCTCGAAACGAATTACCGCTCGCGGCCTGAGATATTGATGCTCGCCAACGCTTCGATAAGAAACAACCGCCGCCAGTATCCAAAGACGTTGCGCGCCATAAGAGCCGCTTCGGGAAGCGAGCCTGCGCTCGTCGGCACGAATGACTCGGACCAGCAGGCCGCTTTTGTCGCAGGGCGCGTGCTTGAGCTGCGCGAGGAGGGGATACCGCTTTCCGAGATAGCAGTGCTCTATCGCAGCCACTGGCATTCGCTTGAGTTGCAGCTTGAGCTTGTCCGCCGCGACATCCCTTACACGGTGCGGTCGGGTATGCGTTTTTTCGAGCAGGCGCACATCAAAGACGTGGTCTCTTACCTGCGCCTGATCGTCAACCCTTACGACGAGCTTGCGTGGAAACGCGTTTTGAAGCTCATACCGAAAGTCGGCAACCAGTCGGCCAATCGAATCTGGGAGCGGCTCGCCTCCTCCCCGGAGCCGCTTGCGCTGGTCAGGCGCGCGGACTTTGACGCGCAGCCTCGGAGCGCGTCGTCGTGGGCCGATTTCGTAAAGCTTGTCGAGCGGATGGTGAGCCCCGAGTACCTGGACCGCCCGGCCGCGCAGATCGCTTTAATACTTTCGAGCGGTTACGAGGAGCATCTTGAGAACACTTACGAAAACGCAGACCTGCGCGCAGAAGACCTTCGCCAGCTTTCAAACTACGCCGCGCGTTTCAACACCACAGAGGAGTTTCTATCCGAGCTTGCGCTGGTAAATACCGAAAGGTTCGGAGCCCCGCAGGGGACTACAGGCGAAGACGTGATAGAAGGGGCGGACGAAGACGAGAAGCTTGTCTTAAGCTCGATTCACCAGGCCAAGGGGCTCGAATGGCGCGCGGTCTTTCTGGTCTGGGCGGCGGACGGAAAGTTTCCCTCGGCCCGCTCCCTGCGTGACGCCGAGAGCGAAGAAGAGGAGCGGCGGCTCTTTTATGTCGCCATCACGCGCGCCAAAGACGAGCTGTACGTCTGCTACCCGCTCGTCGTGACCGATTACTCGCGCCAGACCGTTATTCAAAAGCCGTCGCGGTTCGTCACAGAGGTCCCGCGCGAGATGTTCGAAGTCTGGTCGGTCGAAGAGCAGACGCTTGAAGCCGGGCCCGACGACCAGCCCAAGCTGATAAATTAAAAGCAGCGTTACGCCTACAACCCGCCGCCGCGAAATGGAATCCAACCCCCGGTTCAAGTTTACTTCAATGATTGTTCAAGCCGCGTCTGTTAGAACAATCTGCGTAGAGGGGCGCAATAGTTTCTTAATACCAGTATGTGGAACCGGACGCGGCAGGCGGCGTTTGCTAAATTGCCGAGCAGCAAAAGTGATCAAACTTTGCTTCCGGCCGCACTAATAACACGAGGGGAAAAGCGAGCAAGCTCGCGATAAAATTAAAGATGGCTGCAATATTTGAAGAGATCAAAGGCGCTCACGGGCGCGCGTGGGAATGCAAAGAATGCCACCAGGTGGTCTCGGCTGACCATACGGTCGCATATCACCTGGTTGACGGAATTCTTTACGGCTGGTGTGTCTCCTGCTTTGCGCAGAGGCCCCCTATAAAACCCGCACTCGTTGCATGATTTAAACCCGCCGGCATCGAATCCTGGCCGATTGCTCGAAAAGCGGTCGCCTTGACTCGCACTGAGGGTAGGCTGTAAGTTACGGTCTATCAGGAGGCAGTGTGGAGACGGCCAAGGGCAAAACGCGCGAAGAGACCATAACCCGGCTCGCAGAACGCATAGACAAATTCGAGAAATACTCCGGCCCGCACGCGCGGTTGATGGCCGAGATGGCCGTGCGCCTGGCTCGCCGCTTCGGCCTCATACAGACAGACGTCCACGCCATAGCCGAAGCCGCGTTGCTTCACGACATAGGGCTTTACGCTCTCAGCCCCGCATATCACTCTTCCACGGCGGCGCTCAATCTCGAACAAAGAATGGATTTGTGGCGTCACCCGGTAGTCGGCGAGCAGCAGATGGCCAAACGCGACTCGACGCGCCACGCGCAGCTTCTTGTAAGGTGGCATCACGAGTGGTGGAACGGCTCAGGTTACCCCGACATGCTGGCGTTCGAGGATATTCCGATAGGCGCGAGGATACTGCGCGCGGTCGAGCTTTACAGCGCGCTCATATCTGACCGCCCGTACCGCTCGCGGCTCGGCGAGCCGGAGGCGCTTGAGTATCTCAAATCGTCGGCAGGGATCGAGTGCGACCCCTATGTCGTTAAAGCCCTGGTCGCGCTGCTTGAGGAGCTTCGCGCCTCGGAGACGGCGGCCGAATCAATCGCGCCTACAGAGATTATAGACCGAACTTCGCCCGCGCACGATGTAGAGGTCGCGCCTGATGCGCGACCCGATGACGGCCCCGCCAATCGAGAGGTAAACACGGCAGTAAATATGGCCCCGCCTGCCGATACCATAACGGTTAACGATGCCGCGCCCGGCACTCAAGCGGGCGGTACTGCGGGCGGGGGGGCCGCTAACGAAGCTCCCGTCTCTGAATCGGCGTCACAGCCGCTCCCGGCTTTCGAGAGGTTGTTTTTACGCGCGCGGACGAAAGAGGCGGCCGAAGACGAGGCGCAGATGTGGCGCGACTGGACGCCGAGCCGATACAACAACAAATCGCTTCTCGGATTTGAAGCGAGCGTGCTGCGCCAGATCAACTTCAGGTCGATTGCGGTGGCGCTTGCGGGCTCTGCGCGGCTCAACTGGTACTTGAAGCTCTGGAACAAGCTCATCCTCTCAAACGACCCGCGCGCCTGGGCCGCCGCCGCCGCCCGCGCCACGCTTGCAACCGACCTGGCGCTCGGAGAAGAGCGCATATCGCGTATTTTAGAGGATGTTTACATTCCGCGAGCGCGGTTAAGCAACCGAGATCTTCGCCGCTGGTTCGGCGAGACAGACGCGTGGTGGATGGACAACCTGCGCCGCAACATCGAAGCGATTGAAGACGAGGCGCTTCGCGCGCAGGCCCTCTCGCTCGGCGTTCAAACGGGCGATTACGCGCTGTCGTTCACGGAAGAGACGCGAGACTTGATGCGACCGCTGACGACGATCTTCTGGAGGCTTGCAGGGCGGGCTTTCAAAGGCCCGGCGGGCCATCCACACAACCAGGCTTATAACGAGGGCGTGGAAGATTTCACGCGGCGAGCGCGCGCAGACCTGTTCTACCTGCCGCTGCCTTCGGCGCACGCGGGCGGCGGCGGCGCCGAGGCCCGCTCCGAATGGCGCGAGTCCTGGGTCAGCGGATCAAGCTCGGAGCAGCACGACGATATTTTCAGACTGATGTCTGTGCCACAGTCCAAACAGGGCTACCTCGCTATGGTTGATCGCGTGCTGCGTGTCGCGGGTCATATAAAGACCTGGGCCATAATGTACCAGGAGACAGGGCTTGCGTCGGCAAGCGATATAGGCGAGCTTATAAAAGAACACCGCCCCGTCCGCGAAACTTACTCGAAGGACCTGTCGGAGATAACCGGCGGGCTGCGCAGTTACATAATCGTCGCAGAACGATCCTGACCGCCCCTCTTGAAAACGAAAATAGCAGGTGATAAATTAGTAGCTCCCCTCAGAGTTAAAATAAAACGAACCTACTTTTTATCAAGGGAGTAGAGCAGATGAACGACGGCGCGGCTCTGGTTTTGTGTGTCGAAGACGATCTGGACACCCAGGACATGCTCAGGGCGGTTCTTCAGGATAAAGGCTGTCGCTTTGAAGCGGTCGGCAATTGCGCCGACGCGCTCACCACTTTACGCGGAAACGATATAGCGGTTCTGCTTCTGGACAATCAGTTGCCCGACGGCAGCGGCATAGAGTTGTGTCAGCAGGTTCGCCAGTTCGACATCGACATCCCAATCATCTTTTTGTCGGGTTCCGCCCACGATAACGAGCGCGAGACCGCGCTTGAGACAGGGGCAAACGCATTTCTGGCGAAACCGTTCGAGCTCGACGACCTGTTTACGACGCTCGCCAATTACATAGACATCTGAAGAAGGTGACAAGTGACAAGTGACAAGTGACAAGAAAGATCAGGCGCGGCGTTGATTCTCTCTGTCTTGTCACTTGTCACTTGTCACTGTTTACTTCTATTGCGGCTTGCTGTCGAGCTCAAGCTCGGAGTGATCCGCCGCCGCGCGTCTTGGCTTTATCATCGACCAGAGCTTGCCAAAAACCCCGTGCGAGGCGTAGATCGTGGCAAGTATAAGCAGGCTCCACTGCGAGTATTGCCAGATGACGAGCACGATCAGCGCGAGCATCACTATAAGAAGTCGCGGGTGATAATTGCCTACGCCCGCATTCTTAAACGCCGAATGGCGTATGGTCGAGACCATAAGAAAACCGAGGCTGGCCACGAGGATTATCAGCAACAGCGCGATCACCTGCGAGTTGATCGTGAGCCCGCGCCCCAGCGCATTGATCTCGAAGCTTGTCGCTTCGGTGATCGGGCGAGGCGCGAAATGGACGATCCCGGCTATCATCGCCGCGCCCGCCGGTATCGGCATGCCGACGAAGTATTTCTTATCGACCTTCGGGTTTTTCGGCGGCAGGTTGGGCGAGGGCTGCCGCGCCTGGACGTTGAAGCGCGCGAGGCGTAACGCGCCGCAGATTATGTATAAGAACGAAATCGCCCACGCTACTTTGTTAACCGAAGGGACGTGGCCGTAGCCCCAAGAATAGACGAGCACAGCCGGCGCGAGGCCGAACGACATCACGTCGGCAATCGAATCGAGCTCGATGCCGAACTCGGACGTCGCGCCCGTGAGCCGCGCTATACGACCGTCGAGAAAGTCGAACAGAAAAGAGAAGCCTATCGTGATGGCGGCCCGGTCAAAGTGCGAGCTTGCCGCGTCGAGGTCGCCGAGCGCCATCTGGCGCACGCCCGATATGGACTCCATGACCGAATAGAAGCCGCAGAAAATATTCCCTGTCGTCAGCAGGCTCGGTATCACAAAGACGCCCTTGCGGAAGCGTCGGCGCATGCGCCGTGCCTCGACCGCTTCGTCCGATGCGCTCGTCGTTTTGTCGAACATCTCACCCTCCTTTAAGGGCACCGCAGGCGACCGATCACGGTCACCCCTGCCACCACGCGGTCGCCTTTCTTGACAAGCACCTCGACCTCAGGCGGCAGGACCAGGTCCATTCGCGAGCTGAATTTCATAAGGCCCACGCGCTCGCCTGCTTCGACTACGTCACCCTTCTTCTTCCAGAATACTATACGGCGGGCCAAAATGCCCGCTATCTGGCGATAGACTATCGTCACGCGCTTGCCGCGAACGGTGATTACGTTCTGCTCGTTTTCAACCGACGCCACATCGCGGCTCGCCACGTGAAAAGCGCCCGGCTTGTAAGTGACATCCAGTATCTCGCCCGCGATGGGCGAGCGGTTGATGTGAACATCCATCGGCGATAAGAAGATCGAGACCTGGGTCGGGGAGTTGGCGTCTGAGGGGTCTACGGGCGCTACGATGACCACGCGCCCGTCGGCGGGCGAGATTATTGCCTCGTCATCGACGGGGCAGTCGCGTTCCGGGTCGCGAAAAAAGAAGGCCATGAAGGCTGCGAGCCCGAAGCAAACTACAGCGGCGACCCACCAGCCAAGCGCCGCGAAGATTATAGCCGGGATCAGAAACACGAGGATGAATGGAATGCCTTCCTTAGCCATGATCGATTAAAGGGTCGGGAATCTAAGAGCTTAAATGAAACCAGGTTACCCGGTATCGAACGTAAAGTACACGCACATTGTGCGCGACCATACACTGATCGCGAGTAACCTGGATGTGGTCCGGTTTTTTGATCGCTTTAGCTATCGAAATCAGTGCCCCGCCGCTTGCTGCTGTTCAGCGTGCTGGCGCAGGATCGATTCCATCTGGTCTTTTAAGTATAGCTTTTTCTTCTTCAGGGTCGACTCTTCTAACTGTTCCTCAACGCTCGGATAATGTAGAGCGGCCAATTCACCCAACCGCTTTTCGTACTGGCGGTGCTCGTTCGCAAGTTCGGCAAAGTGCGTGTCACTGGCTATGAGTTGCTGTTTGAGCGCTTCGGTTTCAGCTGTATTCATGTATTTCGTCTCCTTTTTGGTTTAGAAAGACCAGCCTCGATACGTGTATAAAATGGTACTCGAAACCATTTCTCGATGCAAGAAGCATGAAAGTGTGCCGGTCGCGGCCCGGCCTGCGGGATGCAACCGGCACACTTTCAGCCCGCATCAATCCCCGTAGCTTTCGCGGACTGCGCTTGCAGGGACTCGGAATTGAGCTAACCACATGGCGAGCAGCCAGACGATGCCGGGGACGGCCGATAGGCTCCCGGAGATTATCATCACCGTGCGCGGCGTGATCCAGGTCAGCAGCCAGCCGCTTATGACTGTCGCGACCGTCATCATGCAGATCTCAAGCGCGCGGTCTGTGCTGAATACGCGCCCGCGATACTCGTCCGGCAGTACGCGCATCATCATGGTCTCCTGGACGCCGAACTCCATGCCGAGGACCAGGCGGCTCACCGCGACCCAGAACGCCATGAGTCCGAGCGTGGGCATAACACCCGCGAGCGCCAGAAAAACGCCGTGCGCGACGAGCGACGCGCCTATGAAAAGCCCGGCTCGCCGCTCCTCGGCCGCCCACGCGCCCGCGCGTCGAGCCAGCATCATCCCGAAGAATATCCCCGCGCCGCCTGCCGTGAAGAGGGTGGCCACGTTCCAGTCGCCACGGTCTTCGGGCGTGTGGGCGAAGACGTGGCTGCCCACCTGGTCAAACAGCAGGTTGACCATGCCGCCGCCCGCTGCCCAGCCGATGTTGACAAGGATCACCCCTCGCACAAACGGCGTGGCGCGGATATATGCGAGCCCCTGGCGTATGTCGTCCAGAAAATGGCCGCGCGGCTGTTCCGCCTCTTCGCCGTCGGCTTTGCGAGCGGCCCTGCGCGACATGACGGCCCCCGGTATCAGCGCGATATACCCGGCGGAGGCGACAAACGAGAGCGCATTAACGATAAAGGCAACATCGTAGCCGAACTGCGCCGCCGTGAGACCGCCCAGCGCCGCGCCCAATGTGAATTGCAGGAAGCGCGTCGAGTACATCATGACGTTTGCCGTAAGCAGCTCTCGCCCGCTCACCATGTTCGGCAGCGCGGCGTTCTTGGCCGCCTCGAAGAACATGGTTAAAGACGACATGAGGGCGCTTGCGGCCACAACCGTCCACGCGGAGCCGACGAGCCCGCCCGTGATGTAAAGAATCGCAACCGTCGCGCGCAGCAGGTCCGAGGCGATCATGATCTGCTTGCGCGACCTTCGGTCTACGAGCACTCCGGCCAGTGGGCCCGACAAAAAGAACGGCATCGTCCGGGCCACGAGCAGCGCGGTCGTCACCCAGGGCGACCCCGAAAGCAGGCGGACCAGCCCCAGCTCGGCTATGAAGGAAAACCACGTGCCAAGCTCGCTTATCATCTGGCCCATCCACAGGCGACGATAGTTCTTGTTCTTCCTCAACAGCTCGCTATATGTTGCCGACAACATGACTTGCTCCGTCGCCGGTGACGCTCAACAGAGCGTCCCGGCTATCTTTGACAATCGCGGGCACGCAGAGGTTTTACTGCCTCAGCGGCGATTGTCGTGTTGCTCACGCGTTCTGATCCGAGCTTGAAACATCCATAGAACAGTCGATTCAAAAATCAAAAATCACCCAAAAAAATCAAAAGCCGCCAGCATCAAACTGACGCTGGCGGCTGTCTCGCTTGATGCTTTTATTCGTGTCAGGTTATCTGGATATCAGCCGTAAGCGCCGCGACAAATTCGGCGGTGGTGGTCTGCATGCGCGAAGCGGTCAGAGACTCGGCAAGCACACCTGCCACGGCGCAGCCTGAAGCGACCGGCGTATCGACCGCGACTTGTTTGACTGCGCTAATCTGGTGTGCTCTTTTCATAGCCTTACCTTCGATAATTCTCCGCAACCGGCGTGATAGATTACGCGCGCGGATGTCTCAAGATAGTCCAGCCGCGAAGCCATGTCAACAACTTTTTGGGTAAACAGTGACAAGTGACGAGTGACAAGAAAGGGAAAAGAACCTCGAAGGTGATGACTCTTTCCTGTCACTCGTCACTGTTTACCTGTCACTTTCCCCCAACACATACGGCTTGACAATGAAAGAGCCATTTCGTATCTTACTTGTTCGTCTTCTTTACGAAACTTTTGGAGATTTGTATCATGCAGACATTTATTCCGAGCGGAAAGACGCTGGAGCAGAATCGCAAGTGGCACCTGATCGATGCCAGCGGAAAGACCGTGGGCCGGCTGGCCTCGGAAGCCGCGCGGCTGTTGATGGGCAAAAACAGCACTTCCTACACGCCTTTCCTCGACACGGGCGACCACGTCGTCGTTATCAACGCGGAGAAGATCGTCTTTACCGGGAACAAGCTACAGGACAAAGTCTATCGCCATCACACGGGATACCCGGGCGGGCTCAAAGAGGTGACCGCTCAAAAACAGTTGCAGCGCCACCCGGAACGCATACTGGAATCGGCCATACGCGGTATGTTGCCTAAGAATAAGCTTGGCCGCAAGATGGGCAAAAAGCTCAAGGTCTATGCCGGGGCGGATCACCCGCATATCGCGCAGCACCCGGAGCCGTACAAGCTTGATGAGCGGGCCGCGCGCGGCTAGTCAGGTGATTTGAAGGAGATTTTATAGTGTCAGCGACGAATCAGAATTATGGTACGGGCCGCCGCAAGAGCGCGACCGCCAGGGTATTTATAAAGCCCGGAACAGGCGAGATCACCGTCAACAAGCGCAAGTTCGAAGAGTATTTCCAGAACGCATCGCACCGCATGGTCATACACCAGCCGCTCGCGCTGACCGACACGCTCGGCAAGGTCGACATACTGGTCAACGTAGACGGCGGCGGGCCTGCGGGCCAGGCGGGCGCGGTCCGGCACGGGATCACTCGCGCGCTTATAGAGTTGAATCCCGATCTCCGGCCTCGGCTGAAGAAGGCGGGGTTTGTCACGCGGGATCCGCGAACTAAAGAGCGTAAGAAGTACGGCCAGAAGGGCGCGCGCGCGCGGTTCCAGTTCTCGAAGCGATAATTGCGAAAGTGGCAGGCTATCTCAGGCGAGCGACGGCGTAATCTGCGTTTTCGCTCGCCTTCGATTGCCCGGCCACCGAAATCCATTGCCAGTCTTTGCGATTGGTTGTTCCAGCAGGACAATTGGGACGCAGACTGGTGAGTACATAAACCAATTCAACTTTAGGAGGCACGATTGGCAACGGTAACGATGAAGGAGCTGCTTGAGGCTGGCGTCCACTTCGGGCACCAGGTCAGGCGGTGGAATCCGAAGATGAAGGAATACATCTTCGGCGAACGCAACGGAATCTACATCATTGACCTTCAAAAGACCCAGCGGCTTTTCAAGGAAGCGGTAAAGTTTGTAACCCAGCAGGCGCTCGAAGGCCGGAGCTTTCTCTTTGTCGGGACAAAGCGGCAGGCGCAGGACGCGGTCGAGGAAGAGGCGAAACGCTGCGGCCAGTACTATATCAACCAGCGGTGGTTGGGCGGGCTGATGACCAACTTCCAGACCGTGCAGAAATCCATTCAGCGCATGAAAGACATCGAGGCCATGCGCACCGACGGGCGGTTCGAAGCGCTTACAAAGAAGGAGCGGCTTCAGCTCGACCGCGAGCACGAGGCGCTCGAAAAGAACCTCGCGGGCATACGCGACATGCGCAGCCTGCCCGACGTGCTCTTCGTCATCGACTCGAATAAAGAAGAGATCGCCGTCCACGAGGCCAACAAGCTCGGAATACCCATCGTCGCGATAGTCGACACCAACTGCAACCCGGACGGGATAGATTATATCGTCCCCGGAAACGACGACGCGTTGCGCGCCGTCCGCCTGTTTGCGGCCAAGATGGCCGACGCGGTCATCGAAGGCCAGCAGATGCTCAGAGAGGGCGGGGCCGAACCGGGTGAAGCCGAGATGGCAGATTCTGCGGTGGCTTCGGCCCAGGCCGCGGACGCGCCTCGCGGCGATAGAGGCGAGCGCCGTGACAGGGGCGAGCGCGGCGACCGTGGTCGCGGTCGCGGCGACCGTGGTGATCGCGGCGGTCGCGGGCGAAGCCGCACAACCTATGTGCCGCCCGGAGCGCCTCCGATCCCCGAAGTGGCTCCGCAACTGCCGGCCGAAGGCTCGTCGGGCGCTGCGCTTGCCGCAGAGGTGGGCCAAAACGATGTTCAGATGTCCCAGCCCGGACATCGCGGCCATCACGAGACGACCGACGCCGAGCGCGAGAGCGTTCCCGCCCAGACCGTTCCGTCCGAGCGGTCCGTGGACGGAGCTTTCGGTCGCGAGACGGGCGAGCCCCGCGCCGATAGAGAGCCAGGCGCTGTCGAACATCCCGGCGATAAGGGCGCGGAAGCAGCCGAAGTCGGGGAATAGATAACCAAACGACCGAAGCGCGCGGCGGAAGCATGATCAAAGATGAATGCTCGATTCATCCTCTCATCCTTCCGCCTTCCCTTTATAGAGCGGCGCGTGTTTACAGGTAACCTATATTCAACCGAGGAGAAGCAGGTAATTATAATGTCAAATGCGATTACACCGGCGGCGATCAAAGCGCTCAGAGAGAAGACCGGCGCCGGGATGATGGAGTGCAAGAGCGCGCTGACCGAGGCCGAGGGCAACGAGGACAAGGCGATAGAGATATTGCGCAAGCGCGGGCTTGCGACCGCGACCAAGAAGGCGGGCCGCGTGGCCGCAGAGGGGCTTGTCGATTCTTACATACACGCGGGCGGCAAAGTGGGCGTGCTCGTCGAAGTCAACTGCGAGACCGATTTCGTCGCTCGCGGCGAAGAGTTCCGCACCTTTGTCCACGACCTTGCGATGCACGTCACTGCGGCCGAGCCGCGTTATACAACCAAAGAAGAAGTGCCCGAAGACGTGCTTGCCAAGGAGCGCGAGATCGCGCTTGAGGCGGCGCGCAATGATCCGAAGAACGCCAACAAGCCCGAACAGGTGCTTGAAAAGATCGTCGAAGGCCGCGTCAGCAAGTTCTACCAGGAGGCCTGCTTGATGGAGCAGCCCTTCGTCAAGGACCAGAACATCACCGTGGGCGAGCTCGTGCGCCAGATGATCTCCAAGACCGGAGAGAACATAAAGGTGCGGCGCTTCACCCGTTTCAAGATGGGCGAGGGGCTCGAAAAACGGGTTTCCGATCTCGGAGCCGAAGTCCAGGACCTTCTCGGCGGCAATCAGTAAAGACACGAAAAGCCTCTCGCAAGAGAGGCTTTTTTTTACCCTGCGGGGAACAAATATTATGTCGGCAAATTCCAAAGCGGCCTACAAGCGGATACTGCTCAAGCTTTCAGGTGAAGCTCTTATGGGCGATCAGGGCTACGGCATCGACCCACAGACTATCATTCGCATAGCGCAGGAGATCAAAGAGGTCCGCGACCTCGGCGTCGAGATAGCCATAGTCGTAGGCGGTGGCAATATCTTTCGCGGCGTCGCGCTTTCGGCCAGAGGCATGGACCGCGCCTCGGCGGATTACATGGGGATGCTTGCGACCGTCATGAACGCGCTCGCACTTCAAGACGCGCTTGAAAATGAGGGCGTCTTTACGCGCGTGATGACCGCAATCGAGATGCACGAAGTGGCCGAGCCGTTCATACGCCGCCGCGCCGTGCGCCACGTCGAGAAGGGGCGCGTGGTCATCTTCGCCGCCGGGACCGGCAACCCTTATTTTACGACCGACTCGGCCGCCGCGCTTCGCGCGCTCGAGATAAAAGCCGACGCGATTTTGAAAGCTACTAAAGTCGAAGGCATATACACGGCCGACCCGAAGACGGATAAGACCGCCACTATGTTTGATCGCATCACGTACCTGGACGTGATCCAGCGCGACCTGAAGGTGATGGACACGTCGGCCATCAGCTTGTGCCGCGAGCGCGGCGTGCCGATACACGTCTTTAACCTCAACACGCGCGGCAACATCGCTCGCGTGGTGAAGGGGGAGAAGGTGGGCACTGTGGTCTGCGCCGACGCGCTGCCGCCGGAGGAAGCGCGTGGACAGCAGGTCTGACCGGCGCGGGCGGCGGGCGCTTGCAAAATTACAATACGAAATTCAATATTTAATATTCAAAATCGAAAGGGTGGAATTGAATGGCTATCAACGACATCATCAATGACGCGCGCAAGCGCATGAACAGTGCGGTCGAAGATGCCCGCAAGAAACTGACCAGCGTTCGCACGGGGCGCGCATCCGTGGGGCTTCTCGACAATGTGACGGTCGAATATTACGGCACTCAAATGCCTCTGAATCAGGTCGGCACGATTCACGCGCCCGAAGCGACCCTGCTGACCGTCCAGCCCTTTGACCCGTCGCAGCTCAACAATATCGAGAAAGCCATTCGCGCTTCCGAACTGGGCCTCAACCCTTCCAACGACGGCAAGCTCATACGCGTCCCCATCCCGCCGCTCACCGAAGAGCGGCGCAAGCAGATGGTCAAAGTCGTCCACGAGGTGGCCGAAGAGCATCGCACGGCGATCCGCAATATTCGCCGCGACGCCAACGACCATTTGAAGAAGATGCTCAAGGATAAGACCATCTCTGAGGATAACGAGAAGGACGGGCTCGACCAGGTCCAGAAGCTCACAGACCAGCACATAGCCCGTATCAACGAAGTCTCAGAACACAAAGAGAAAGAAGTGATGACCGTCTGACCTGCGAGCGGAGGACTAAGCGACTGCGCCAGCCCTCCGCTCAACGTCTCACTCCGGGTTTAACCAGAGTTCCGCGCTCGCAAATAAACCGTAAGCCCGAACCACATCCCGTAAAAGAGCACAAGCGTACTCGCGGCAAGGATCACCGCGAATGAATCGTCCCCTGTGACGCGGCGAGCGACCACAAACAGGTCACCCGATACCGCGAGCGCGAGCGGGACCATCGACGTGAGCAGCATCCGGCTGCCAAACCTGTGAAAGTGGGGCGTCTCTTCGCCCTGTTCGACTATGCGGTGATAAGCGGCGGGGGTTATGAGAAGCACGACCGTCAGCGCGATCAAAGAGAGGCTTGTCAGGTGAATGTACTTCGATGACTGGGGCAGCCTGTCAAAAGACTCCATAAACATGGTGGCCAGCTGAAAGCCGAGCAGAGCCTGTACGCCCGGCAGCACAACCCTCGTCTCCGTAAGCAGGTGTTTGATCTTGTCCGTGATCTTCGTCTCTTCCAAGTCCTCTCCTTTATCCTGTTCCATCTCCTTTTTCTCCTTCACCTCTGGGCGGCGCGCCGGGCGGCGAATAAACTCAAGCCCGTACCAGAAAAATAGCGCCACGACGGCGGCAGCTACCCCTCCGGCTATCCCTGCTCCTAGCCCCCCTACCTTCTCTGTGGCAATAAACAGGTCCAGCCCAAGCCCTAATGCAAAAGGGAGCAGTGCCAGGTCCATCACAGCGCCCGTGAACCTGTGCATAGCGTGGGTGTCTTCGCCGTCTTCGACTATTCTATGGTATGCCGCCGGAAGCATCAGCAACATGATCGCGATTATAAGCACCTCAAGCCCCACAAGCTTGAGATACTGCGAGTGCCTTGGCAGCTTCTCGTAGCCCGGCTCGAAGACCGAGCGGAATTGAAACCCGACAAGGACTTGCGCACCCAGCACAAGCATGCGCGCTTCATTCAAAGCGCTATCTACTTTGTCTTTTATTTTCGCCACCCGGTTAATTCCCCCGGAGGTCGCGAGATCGAGCTTTATTGAGGCTTTTGCAGCGTAAGCCTTCGCTCGGAGTCGGAAAGGTATTCAATCTCGATCAACACAGCGGCGTCAGGTATGTAGCCCAATCGCTCGGCCCATTCGATGACGATTACAGCGTCGCTCTCTTCAAGTATCTCGTCAAGGCCGATCTCCTGACAAGCACCCGACTCAAGCCTGTAAAGGTCTACGTGGTAGAGCCTCGCTCGCCCTTCATAGATATTGATAAGCGTGAACGAGGGACTGGTAACGTCTTCGGGCGGGATGTCGAGCCCGGCTGCGAGCCCCTTTGTAAAAAGGGTCTTGCCCGCGCCCAGGTCGCCGCTCAGCAAAAGTACGGCCTTGCCGTCTAGCTGTTGCCCTATCTTCCGCCCAAGCTCGAAAGTCTCTTCGGGAGAGCGAGTCACATACTGGCCTGTCAGGTTTGGCGTCACTTGTCAGACCGCGTCCCTTTCGCGGAACCGCTCGTCGGCCCCGCCAACCTCGATAAAGGCTTCGCACAGGTGACGCGAGATGTCCGACGCGATCATGGCCCTTGTTCCTAAATGAGATGCCGCGCGGTCTCCGGCAAGCCCGTGAAGATAGACCGCCGCTCGCACGGCAGCGACCGGGTCGTCGGGCTTCTGCGCTACGAAGGCGGCGATTATACCTGTCAGCACGTCGCCCGTCCCGCCCGTAGCCATCCCTGCGTTACCGGTCGGGTTTATGTAGACCTCCCCGTCAGGCGCGGCGATAAGAGTGCGACTGCCTTTCAAGACTACGATCAGACCGCGCGCTTCGGCCAGACCGCGCGCAACCTCAACCCCGCGCTCTAAAATTTCCGCAATCTGCTTGTCGATGAGACGCGCCATCTCGCCCGGATGCGGCGTAAGGATCAAGGGAGAATCTGTCGTGCCGCGAATCTGTTCGGGCCACGGGGCGAGCGAGTTCAGCCCGTCCGCATCTATGACGACCGGCCGCTCGCGTTTCGCCACGATCTCGCGCACAAGCTCGCGGGTCGATTCCTCGCCGGACCCAAGCCCCGGCCCCACGGCCACGACGTCGCGCGCTCGCGCAAGCTCAAATATCTTGCTCGCGGCTTCGCGCGCAATCGTCCCCGCGCCAGTTTCTGCGAGCGCCTCTGTCATGCATTCGGGTATCACCTGCGAAGCTATGACGGGTTGAACGGACTCGGCGCTCGCCACCGTAACAAGCCCCGCGCCCGCTCGCATGGCGGCCTCTCCGGCCATGGCCGCCGCGCCCGTCTTGCCGCGCGACCCCGCGACGATCAGCACGCGGCCTACAGAGCCCTTGTTTGCGTGCGGGCTGCGGCGAGAACGAGCAAGCCAGTCCGCGACCGCGTCGCGCCCGACAAGCGTGAGCCGCGAGCCCGAAGAAGTCACAAGCTCGTCGGGCGAGCCTATCTGTGCGATGCGCAGCGCGCCGCTGTGATCCGAAGCAGGCGGAAGCACGCTTGCGATCTTAGGAGCTGTGAACGTAACCGTCAGATGCGCGCGAACCGCAGGGCCTATCAACCGTGGCGAGTCAGACGCCAGCCCCGAAGGTATGTCGACCGCGATAATTGATGACCGGGACGAAGACCGGTTTATCAGGTTAATGGCCTCTTCAAAGACCCCTGTGGCGGGCCTCGAAAGCCCCGTCCCGAATATCGCGTCGATAATCAGGTCGTGCGCCCGCGCGGTGAACTCCTGTCTTAGCCCGTCCACGCTATCGACTTCTGCCAGCCTGAGCCGCCCGCCTTGCGCTGCGAGACTGCGAGCGATCTCAAAGTTGATTCGTGCATCGCCTCGCGCATCGTCCACGCGGCCCAGCAGAATTAAATCTACCGAATCAACTTTCGCATGGAGCAAACGGGCGACACAGGCCCCGTCGCCTCCGTTGTTGCCGCGCCCGCAGACAACCAGAACGCTCTTCCCGGCCAGGGGCACGTATTCGCGCTCAATAGCCTCGACAGTGCCGGAGGCGGCCCGCTCCATCAGCAGCAGGGAAGGCACTTTGAACGCTTCGGTGGTCAATCGATCAACCTCGCGCATCTGGTCGGCTGTCAGCACCTTCATAATCGCGATGATATAGGAGGGAGCGTGAACCGTAAACCGTGACAAGTGACAAGAGGGAACTGCCTTCTATCTTTCTTGTCACGGTTTACTTGTCACGGTTCACGGGCAAGAGTAATATCTCGCGCACAGCGTGGTATTGATTACCGATTCACTGTGGACGCCTGAAGGAGGAGCATATGAGAAGATTATCAAAGAATACGTTTATCGTATCGGTTCTGTTATTGGTCTTTTCGCTTGGGCATACGGCGGGGCTTGCGGCCGATTTCAAGCGCGAAGTCATCTACCAGATAATCACCGACCGGTTCTATGACGGAAACACGGTCAACAATAACCCTGCGCAAAGCTCCGGCCTTTATGATTCGACGCGCACGAACTGGCGCGCTTACTGGGGCGGCGACCTGCAAGGGATACAGCAGCGGCTATCTTATCTCTCAGGGATGGGCGTGACCGCCATATGGGTTTCGCCGCCGGTCGACAACCTCAACCTGAACATCCCCGACTCGAACGGCAACCCGACAGCCTCTTATCACGGCTATCAGGGGCGCGACTTCAAGCGCATCGAAGAGCATTCGGGAGAAGCGAGCAACGGCTGGGCCGCATTCGATAACCTTGTGGCGGCCGCTCACGCCGCAGGCATCAAGGTGATTGTAGACTTCGCGCCTAATCACTCGACGCAAGACAACGCGGGCGAGTTCGGCGCGCTCTACGACAACGGGACGTTTCTCGGCAACTTCACGTCGGATTCGAACGGCTACTTTCATCACAACGGCAACATCATGGATTGGAACGACCGCTATCAGGTTCAATACTACTCGCTCTTCAACCTCGCGGACATCAACCAGGAGCATTCCACGATGGACGCCTATATGAAGTCGGCCGCGCAGTTGTTCCAGCAGCACGGCGTGGACGGCTTCCGCATAGACGCGGTCAAGCACATAACCTGGGGATGGCAATACAGCCTGGCGAATTCCATCTACACCTTCGGAGACAGCTTTCTGTTCGGCGAGTGGTATCAGGCTTCGACAGGCGACCCGCTCTATTCGGACTCTTACCGCTTTGCCAACAAGAGCGGCATATCGCTTCTCGACTTCCCGCTCAACACTGCTATTCGCAACGTCTTCGGATCGGCGAACGCGAATTTTTCAGAGATTGACTCGGTCCTCGCCGCCGAAGCCGCAAAGTTCAGCTGGAAAGAAGACCTCGTGACTTTCATAGACAACCACGATATGCAGCGGTTCCTTTCGGTCAATAACAATAACAACCGGCTGCACGAAGCCATGGCCTTTGTGCTTACGTGTCGCGGGATACCCTGCATATACTACGGGACGGAGCAGTACCTGCACGACGACACGGACGGCGGGGGCGACCCGTACAACCGCCCGATGATGGTCAACTTTGCGACAAACACGACCGCCTATCAGCTTACGAAAAAGCTGTCTGATCTTCGCCGCGACAACCCCGCAATCGGCTACGGGAGCCTGTCTCAGCGATGGATCAACAACGACGTGTATATCTACGAGCGCAAGTTTTTTAACAACACGGTGCTGGTCGCAATCAACAAGAGCGAGACGACTTCTTACCCCGTCACGGGCTTGTTGACATCGCTTCCGGCGGGCGCTCGCTCCGATTATCTTGCGGGATTGCTCGGCGGGTCTTCGATCACGGTCAACGCAGGCTCCGGCGGGAACAACCCCGTCTCTAACTTCACGTTGCCCGCGCACACGGTCGCGGTCTGGAGCTACGTAGACCCCGCAACGGCTTCGCCTCAGACCGGTTCTATTGGGCCGACGCTTGCGCAACCCGGCGTGAAGGTGACAATCGGAGGCCGCAACTTTGGCGCGACCGCCGGGTCTGTGAAGTTTGGGACGACCGCCGCGACAATCGTATCGTGGAGTGATAAGAAGATAGTCGCCACGGTTCCGAATGTCACGCAGGGCAACTATAGCGTGACCGTGACAAAGTCGGGCGGGCAGGTGTCGAACGGGATACAGTTTACCGTTTTGCAGGCAAAGCTCATCCCCGTGACCTTCACCGTCAACAACGCGACGCCGACGGTCTTTGGCGATTACATATTTCTGACGGGCAACACTGTCGAGCTGAGCAACTGGGCTACCACGTGGGACGGGGCAATCGGGCCGATGAACGCGCCGAACTACCCCAACTGGTTTCTAAATGTGAGCGTGCCCGCGGGAAAGACGATCCAGTTCAAGTTCATAAAGATCGCCGCAAACGGCGCGGTGACGTGGGAAGCCGGAAGCAATCACTCTTACACAGTGCCTGCGAGCGGCACAGGGTTTGTCAACGTCAACTGGCAATATTGATTGCGTAAACAGTGACGAGTGACGAGTGACAAGAAGGAGAGAACGATCAAGGTTCAGTCCGGTCTTTCTTGTCACTCGTCACTTGTCACTTGTCACTGTTTACTTGTCACCTTCTGAATTATCAAGTTGAGCCACTCGTCTACGGTGACTGTGAGGCGCGGAGGTACGAGCGTGGTCGAGCTGTATTCGGTGATAATGGCGGGGCCCGTGAAACTCATTCCCGCGCTCAGTTCTTCGCGCCGGTAGACAGGCGTGCGCCTCGGTTTTTCGCTAAGGTAGACGCTCGCGAAATAGGAAGGCGCGGGCGCGGGCCGTTTGCTTGAGGGGCGGCGAGTGAGGCGCGGCTTGTTTGTGACCCCTATCGCTCGCACGCGCAGCGAGACGATCTCGGTCGGGCGCGACTTGTCCGAGTAGCCGTGCCGCTCGGCGTGAGCCTTATGAAAATCGCCCTCAAAATGATTGCCCCACGAAACGTCTATCTCGAAAGACTGGCCGACGTAGCGCAGCGCGGCAGAGCGCGCAAGCTTGATCTTGTCGGCAGAAAAACCTTCGCGCGCCAGGTCGCGTTTCGCCCGCGAGCAGAGCGCGTCGAACTCGCGCTCGATTGCTCGCGGGCGAAGCCCTTCCGACCGTTTCATTATCGTGCGGGAATAATCTTTCACCACGTCGCCGAGCAGGACTCCGAGCGCCGAAAGCGTGCCCGGCCCGTTTGGGACGACGACGCGCGGGATTCTTAACTGCGCCGCAAGCTCGCATACGTGCAGCCCGCCCGCGCCGCCAAAGCTCACAAGCGAGAACAACCGGGGGTCCTGCCCGCGCTCGACCGAGACGACTCTGAGCGCGCGCTCCATGTTTGCATTGGCGACTTGGATGACTCCAAGCGCCGCCTGCTCCGGCGTGACCGCGCGGTCGGCGAAGCGTGACATCTCGCGCGCAAGCTTCGATAAAAAGCGGCGCGCGCGCTCATAATCGAGCTTCATCTCGCCGCCGAGCAGGCTCTGGCTTCCAAACCGGTTCAGCACAAGGTTCGCGTCGGTAACGGTCACTTCTTCGCCTCGCCCGTAGCAGGCGGGGCCGGGGTCCGCGCCCGCCGATTCGGGCCCTACGCCGAGCGCGCCGCCTGCATCTACGCGCGCTATCGACCCGCCGCCCGCGCCGACCGTGTGTATGTCTATGATCGGCACGGCGACCGGCAGCCCCGCGACCTGCGCCTCGTTCGTCGTGCGGGCTTCGCCCCGGCACAGCGCGACATCCGTAGAGGTCCCGCCCATATCGAATGTGATTATGTCGGAGATGCCTGCCGACCGGCAGACTCGCTGTGCTCCGACGACGCCGCCCGCGGGGCCTGACAGTATTGCGCGCACAGGTTCTGAAGCGGCCACCGAGGCCGAAACCGACCCGCCGTTTGATTGCATCACTCGAAGAGAGTTGCCGGGCCGGGGGCCGCCCGATTTTTCGCCCATCGCTTGCGAGAGCCCTTCTACGAGCGCGCCCAGATAACGCGACATGATCGGCGCGAGGTAAGCGTTTATGACCACCGTCGAAGTGCGCTCGTATTCGCGGTATTCGGGCAGTATCCTGTGCGAAAGCGAGACGGGTATGCCGAGAGGCTCAAGCGCGCGGGCGATTCGCTTTTCATGTTCGGGGTTGGCGAATGAAAAGAGCAGGCAAACGGCCGCCGACTCGGCCTTGAGCCGGGCGATTTGCTTGACGACGCGCGCGAGCGACTGTGCGTCGAGCGGGGCGAGCAGCTCTCCTTCTGGTCCCGTGCGCTCGCCGACGCCGAACCTGAGCTTGCGTGGGACGAGCGGCGCGGGCCGCGTCACCATAAGGTTGTAGATTTCGGGCCGCGCCTGTCGCCCGATCTCGATTACATCTTCGAAGCCCTCGGTCGTGATGAGCGCTGTGCGTGCGCCTTTTCGCTCAAGCAGAGCGTTTGTGGCGACAGTCGTTCCGTGGACAATCTCGTCGGGCGAGCCGGCGCAGGTGGAGACGATACGAGCTATGCCTGCCAGTATGGCCTGTGCGGGGTTGTCTCGAGTCGAAGCGAGCTTGAAAGCGTCGATGCGCGAGCCGCGCGCCACTACGAAATCTGTGAAGGTGCCGCCCGTGTCGATACCTATTCTGATCGGCTCAGACAATCCGGCTCTATCCTCTTTCGCAAAGGGGTGTGGGGCGCTTCCTGCGCCCCGTACGCGAAGCTAGCTGCGGTTTATATCGACAAGCTTTACGGTGAAGTTCAGCTTCTCTCCTGCCAGCAGATGGTTGGGGTCGAGCGTGACCTCGTCGTCTGTGACATCGATGATTCTGAAAGGTATTGTCTCGCCCGACTGCGTCTGAAGCTCGAGCATCAACCCGACCGCGGGCGTGACATCGGGCGGGAAGATCGAGCGGGGCACGACCTGTACGTACTCCTCGTAGTATTCGCCGTAGGCCTGTTCGGGCGGAATCGAAAAATCACGAGACTCGCCCACTTCCATCCCTCTAACGTTTTCGTCAAAGCCCGGGATCACCTGACCCGACCCGACTTTGAACTCAAGCGGTTCGCGACCTTCGGATGAATCGAACACCGTCCCATCATCAAGACTGCCGGTATAATGAAGTGAAATCTGGTCGCCTTCCTCTACTTTGTTTTTCTCATCGGACATAACCTTACTCCAATTGCTGTGTGGTATAAGCGTCAATAAAACCATAGCATGCGCACGCTTGCGCGTCCAAAAAATTAGCGGGCGCGAACAGAAGGATCAATCTCCGGGCCGGAGCGTTTAATCTTGTTGGCAATCGGGATTGGCTCAGGCTAGGATTGCTTAGACAGGTTCGGGGGAAGAGATGCCGAGGGTTATTAGATTCACTTTCATACAGGTAGCGCTTTTGCTAGTTCTCGACCGAAGCGTGGTTGCGCAGGAGGACGAGATAAAACTGAAGGCCGATCTCGTCACGGTCACGGCGGCGGTTCGCGACCGCAACCATCGTCCCGTAAAATCGCTCAAGGCCGAAGACTTTGTCGTGTATGAAGACGGGGTCAGGCAAAAGATCACGCATTTCGCGGCGACCGAAGACCCTTTCTCGCTGCTGCTGCTGCTCGATATATCGGGCTCTACGCGCGACGACATAGCATTGATAAAGCGCGCTGCCAGGAACTTTCTCGCGGAGCTTCGCAGCACAGACCGTGTAGGGGTGATCGTCTTCAGCGGCGAGGTGGAGTTGATAGCCGATTTCTCCGACAAGCGCTCGGAGGTCGAATCGGCAATCGAGACGATAGCGACTCCGGGCCAGGAGGGCGAGCACCGCTTTAACAAGAAGACCGGCACCTCTTTTTATGACGCGCTCTTTCTGGCGGTCGAAGACGGCCCGCTCGGTCAAGTCGAAGGGCGCAAGGCGATAGTCTGCATGTCGGACGGGGTCGATTCGACGAGCAAGATGGACTACAAGAGCGTGGCCCTGCTGGTGGAAAAGAGCGAGGCGTCGGTCTACTTTCTCGAATTGAACACCGAAGAAGCTACGCTCGCAAACCTGCTGCGCCCGCAGACCGACCCCGGCTACGTCAACTTCTCTCAATCTCAAATAAATCGCTACTACGACGAGTTCGACGCAAACTCCCCCAACCGGTTTCGTCATCGCAAATCGCACGACGCCGAGACCCTGCGCGAGATCAACAAGGGGCTTTACGAGATAGCGCGGCGCGACCAGGTAAACTTGGCCGAGCGCACGGGCGGGCGCGTATACCCTGTGCGCTCGCTGAACGATCTGGCAGGGGTCTACTCGCAGGTGGCCGACGATCTGCGCTCGCAGTATTCGATTGGCTATTACCCGGAGAACGACGAAGCGGACGGCCGCTGGCGGTCGATCCGTGTAGAGGTGCGCACGCCGGGCGCGCAGGTGCGCTCGCGCTCCGGCTACTGGGCTAAATAAGTAAACAGTGACAAGTGACAAGTGACGAGAAAGACCGGACTGAACCTTGATCGTTCTCTCCTTCTTGTCACTTGTCACTGTTTACTTGTCACTTCCCCAAAGGAGTCGTATGGCGCTTCTTTTGACAGAGCAACAGGTGACGGAATTGCTCGACATGCGGACCGCTATGGATGCGGTCGAAGAGATCCTCAAAGATCAGGCCCTGGGCCAGGCTACGAATCGCCCGCGTTATCGCGTCTCCACGCCCGTTTCGCAATTGCACGTTTTAGCCGCGGGCGATAACCGGCTCGGCGTTTTTGGGCTTAAGACATACACGGTTTCGGCGAAGGGCGCGCGGTTTCTGGTCTTGCTCTACGAGGCAAGGTCCGGCGACCTGCTCGCGATCATCGAAGCCGACAGGCTCGGCCAGATGCGAACCGGCGCGGCCACAGGCGTTGCGACGAAGTTTATGGCGCGGGCGAATGCAGAGACTGTCGGTATATTTGGGACCGGCTGGCAGGCCGAGAGCCAGTTGATGGCCGTATGCCACGCCCGCCAGATCAAATCTGTGAAGGCTTACAGCCGTAAGCCGGAACACCGCGAAGCCTTCGCTCGAAAGATGACCTCGATGCTTCGCGTCGAGGTGACAGCGGCCGCCACTCCCGAAGAAGCCGTGCGGGGGCAGGCAATCGTCATCACGGTGACGACGGCGCGCGAGCCTCTGTTCAAAGGCGAATGGCTCGACCCCGGCACTCATATCAATGCAGCAGGCTCGAACTATTTATCGAAGAGCGAGATCGACCTCGCCGCGATTCGCCGCGCATCGATCATAGCCGTCGATTCAATCGAGCAATCGCGCCTGGAATCGGGCGATCTGTTGCCCGCGATTGATCGCGGGATCATCACCTGGGAGGCTGTGACGGAACTGGGACGGATCGCCGCCGGGCGGGAGCCGGGCCGCAACTCGGAAGACGATATAACGATATTCAAATCGAACGGGATCGCGCTCGAAGACGTTGCCACGGCCTTGCGCGTTTACGACCTCGCGCGCGAGCGCGGGCTCGGCCAGGAGATAAAATTGTGGGGCGACAGCGCCGCCCCCGATGGAAGCTTATAGCCTCGTCTGGCGAGTTATCTTGCCGGGCCGATCATTTTGCGGTCGCTGACATCTGCTTTTTCGCCGCTTCCATCTGCGCGCCGAGGTCTTCGACCTGTTGCTTGCTCAAGACCTTTCGCGCCTTCTTAAACATCTCGCCTTCTTCCTCTTCGACGTGGTGCTCGACGTTCTCCTTAAGCACGGTCAGCTTTGCCGTCCACTGCTCGGTCTCTTTCGGGAGCGAGTCGAGCTCTTCCAGCAATTGCTTAACTACGTTGTGCTCTTCTATGCCTTCGAGCGTGATCTCGCGCGTCTCGTCGGCATCGACGATTGCCGGGTAAAAGATCGTCTCTTCGATACGAGCGTGCACGTCGAGTTCTTGTTTGAGACGCGTAAACAGCTCTTCGCGCGTCTTTATGGCCCGCTCCGTCGTCTCGTCGAGTTTTTCAAACATGCCGGAAACCTTTTCGTGATCTTGCTTCAACAAATCGAATGCGTTCATTTTTCCTCCACGCTGGCTTGATATTCATACCTTTGCTGCACGCTAACCGAACGTAAGCGCGCTACTTCTATAAACAGAGGCAAGCCGGGTGCCATGGGGGGTGACAAGTAAACAGTGACAAGTGACAAGAAGGAGTGACCCGAACGTCGCGCCTGCTCTTTCTCGTCACTTGTCACTTGTCACTTGTCACTGTTTAACCCTTCGTTGCTGTAGCCGCAAGAAATGTGGTAAATAACAAGGTCAGCATTTTCTGAGCCACTCGTAACACTGCTATGAAAAGCGGATCAGTATTTGAAGGGGAATTCACTTGTTAAAAAGGGCTGTCTCGCTTTTGGTGATCGCGGCGTGCCTCGCGGCAGGCGCGCGCGCGCAGGCTACAACCTCGGAGGCCGTGAGCTTCGACGAGAAACTCGGCGCGGATGACGGCGCGGCGCTGGCGATATTGATCGGCGGCAACCTGCGCGGCAACCTGGGGTTGTGCGGCTGACAGATTCCTCGCGGAGGGCTGGCGCGTCGCGTCGGCTATATGGATGCGTTCAAAAAGAAGTTTAAAGATACGCCGGTCATACAGGTCGACACGGGCAATTTTCTTATGCGCGGCGTCGGCCCTGCCGTATCCCAGAAAAACGAGCGGGTGATGCGCGGCCTGAGCCTGTTCCCTGTCGACGTGATAAATCTTGGGCAGTACGATCTTGGGCACGCGCCCAAATTCCTGGCCCGCCAGGGCTATGACGAGCGCGTTGCGCGATACCCTATGCTCAAGCATGTGATCTCGGCCAACGGCGTGTTCGGCCCGGCCCTCGCGCCGCCCGCCGCGTTCGTGATCAAAGAGGTCCGGGGTCCGAGAATCAAAGGCGGCCAGCAGAGCCTGAAGGTAGGTTTTCTCGGACTGTCCGAGCCGAGACACATCGTTGGCGGTAAGGATACGAGCGTCAAGGATATATACGAGACGGCGCGCGCGCTTGTGCCTGAGCTTCGCAAAAAGTGCGACCTGCTCGTCTTGCTGACCCAGGCCGATTATGAGCCCGCCGCAAAGCTCGCGGCCGAAAACCCGGAAGCCGATGTCGTTATAGCCGGCAACACGAGCATGGCCTATAACCCCAAGGCTATCGGCAAGACGCTGCTCATAAGCACGGCTCCTTCGAATACACAGCAAGGCGACCTGCGGGTTTATGTGGATAAGGCGGGGAAGTTCAGCTTCAAGTTTCGCTCGACTGACCTCGACGTGAGCGCGCCGGTCAATTCGGAGGCTGAGGCGTTCGTCCAGGGCGCGCCCGACGCGGAGCTAAAGCAACGCTGAGCCAGTGCCGGTCCGGTTGCTCTCGCCTGTCTGTACAGTCTATTATTATCTGTTCTGAGTCGAGTAATTTTTACTGATTAAGGGAGGACTAAATGAGCAAACCCCACGTGAAGCCAGCAGGGTTGCCAGTAGAGCCAAAAGAGGTGATCTTCAATCCTTCGGCCGAGCGGTTGCGCGAGTTGACCGAAGAGATGCCCAACACTCGGATTACATCCTACAATAATACGAACACTCAGACTCGCGTCGATGCGCGGTCAAAGCTATCGACGTATGTGGTCACGGATACGCCTGAGCGCTATGACGCGGCGACGATCACGCGCCAGGAGTACGAGCGGGTTTCGCGGATACAGGATGATTACATACGCGAGTGCGAGATGATCGTAGTCGATGGATTTATCGGCAACGACCCGGACTTTCGCGTGCCCGCTCGTCTTATCATCGAGCGGTCGAACGCCAATATCGCGGGGATGCAGAAGCATCTCTACTACCCGGCCACGGACGAAGAGTTGAAGAATTTCGAGCCTCGCCTGACCGTCATCTACACCCCGAACCTTGAGATGAAAGGCTACCCGGCCGACAGGCTGATCGCGGTCGATCTGGAGAAAGGCATCACGCGCGTTTTCAACAGCGATTACTTTGGCGAATCGAAAAAAGGCGGCCTCCGCATGTGGAACCAGATCGTTTATGATCGAGGCGGGCTGGCGCTTCACGCCGGTTGCAAGGTCATCCCGGTGGGTGACGAAAAGCGCGTCGGTTTGATCATAGGGCTATCGGGCACTGGCAAGACCACGACTACTTTCACGAAGCAGAACGACTCCTCCCCAGTACAAGACGACTTTGTGGCGCTGATGCCGGGCGGAAAGATTTACGCTACGGAAAACGGATGCTTTGCAAAGACATTCGGGCTGAACGAAAAGGACGAGCCCACGATTTATAGAGCGGTGACAAGCCCGCATGCATATATTGAGAACGTATCGCAGAACGATGCCGGCGAGCTGGATTTTTACGATACCAGTTATACGCAAAACGGTCGCGCGGTCATTCGCATGCAAGATATTGAGGGGATGATGGACGCTCGCGAAGTGAAGTCGGCAGATTTCCTGCTGATACTCAACCGCAACGACAACATCATACCAGGCGTGGCCAGGCTCGACACCGCTCAGGCGGCGGCCTACTTCATGCTAGGCGAGACGCGCGGCACTTCCGCGGGCGGCGCGGCCGAAGCAGGAAAGTTTTTGCGAGTCCCCGGCACCAACCCTTTCTTCCCGCTCAAGCACGCGCACCAGGGGAACCGCTTCCGCGAGCTGCTCGAATCATCGCCGATGGAAGTCTACCTGATGAACACGGGCCGCATCGGTGGGCGCGACGACGACCCGAACTCGAAGAAGGTCCGCATACACCACTCGTCGGCGCTTGTAAAAGCGATAGCCGAAGGGACGATTGAGTGGGAGACGGACCCGGATTTCGGCTATCAGGTCGCGACACGTGTCCCCGGCATAAGCGAAGAGGACGCCGATATTCTTCAGCCCCGCAAGCTCTATGAGCGGCAGGGGAGGACCGAGGAGTATAAACAGATAGTCGAGCGACTAAAGACGGAGCGGCGCGAGTACATAACGAAGTGGGAAGGTCTCGCCCCTGAGATCAGCCAGGCCGCGGGGTAGTCGCGATCAAAGGGCGCAGAAATTTAGAGAGCATAACCAGGGCCGCCGGGTTGAACGACCGGCGGCCTTCTACTTTTGTGGAATCTTTACCGGCGGTTTATCCGAATGTTGCCTAGCTGTCTGGCCCTCAGGATCGACGCCGCGTCGACGAGCGATTTGAGCGGGACCTCGCCCGAAAAGCTCTTGTCGAAACGCTTCTCGAAGACGAACAGCGGGAGCGTGAACGCCGTCTCTAGGTCATACTGCAAACGACCGCGATTGGTGAAAGCCGTCCATATCACCGAAGGTATCGAGCGCAGATTGACGACCACCGGCAGGTTTATGCGGCTCGCGTCTTTGCCGCCGAGCTTCATTGTGCCTTCGTAGTTCCCTTCGATTGTCTCAAGCCCGTAGAGGCTCAGCCGGTAGTCGAAGTCCTTGAGGCTTACGGGGATCAACCGGTTCGTTATGTCGAGGCCGATGCTCAACCGCGCGGTCTGGTCGCCGAGGTCTATCGACTCAAGCGTCAATTCTCCCACCTTTATATCGACAAGCTTATCGCCGTACCCGCCGCCACGGCGGCTCTGCGCCTCCGCGCTCGCCGTAAGCGTTAGGAACAGAAGTGCTAAGGCTGCGGCCGCGCGCGTCACCTTTGAGATAGTTGTTCGTTTCACAGACACTCCTCCAACTGCGTTTAAAACTTAGTGCCTCAAGCCCCGCCAGGCGTTGCTTTATTACAGGGGTCAAATCTATAATCGCCGCGCTCTCTTTCATAATCGATGCGGCGGACATATCACTATAAATCTCTGACAGTGTTGACGGCGATCCTGTGCTCGCTTCTGGCCTCGTGCCGCGAGCCGCAAACGGCCACGGGCGCGGGGCCCGTGCGCATAGGCATAGTCACTTCTTTTACGGGGTCCGAGGCGCGGTTCGGGCTCGCGCAAAAGTACGGCTACGAGATGGCGCTCGCCGAGATCAACGCGTCGGGCGGGGTGTTAGAAAGACCCGTCGAGCTTATCTTTCAGGATGACACTTCAAAGGTCGAAGTGGCCATAAGCGCGGTCGAGGACCTCGTCGAGCGGCGGGACGTAGGCGCGATCATCGGCGCTTATTCAAGTTCTGCAACATTCCCCGCCTCGGCGGTCGCAAACCGTCATGGCATCCCTATGATCGTGCCGAGCGCGGTCACCGACGAGATAACACGGCAAGGCTACGACTGGGTCTTTCGCGTCTGCGCGTCGGCAAGCTCGTATGGCAAGGCGATGGTCGAGTTCCTGATAACGGCTGCCGACGCGCGGCGGCTCGCGGTCGTTTATGAGAACACGCAGTTCGGTTCGAGCGTGGCGCGCGCAGCGCTAGAGCAGGGGCCGCGTGCGGGAGTCGAGATAGTCGCTTTTGAAGCCTACGATCAGGGCGCGGCAGATTTCGCGCCGCTTCTTACGCGCGTCAAATCGATGAGCCCTGACGCAGTGCTTTTTGTCTCTTACCTGGCCGACGCGACTCTTTTGATGCGCCAGTCGAAGGAGATAGACTTCAACCCCAGAGTCTTCACGGCGGGCGGCGCGGGCTTTTCGCTTCCCGACTTTCTAAAAGGCGCGCGCGATACGGCGGAATACACGGTATCCGTGACACAGTGGACGCCCGACGCGAAATGGACCGGCTCGCGCGAATGGTCCGAAAGCTTCAAGGCGAGGTTTAATTACGAGCCTTCTTACCACAGCGTCCAGACATACGTCTCTTTAAAGATAGTCGCCGACGCAGTGGCCCGCGCAGGCTCCACGGACCGCGCGGCCATCCGCGACGCGCTCAGGGCAACGCAGATGGATTCGATCTTTGGCCCCATAAGGTTTGACGAGCGGGGCCAGAACGATCACCCCGTGGCGATCACACAGGTGCTTGGCGGAAAGTTCGTCACCGTCTGGCCCGATTCTGCCGCCACCACGCGGCCCGTGCTTCCCACGCCCTCGTGGAGCGCGCGCGGTCAGCCGCCGACAGCCGGGCAATCGCACATAGTCGAGCCGCAGGTTTCCGCCGCGCAGCGTGCGGCTCAGAAGCTATTTCAAACCGTGACGAGCGGCCTGCTCACGGGCGGCATATATGCGCTGATCGGGATAGGGCTGACGATAATCTTCGGCGTGATGCGGGTGGTGAACTTCGCGCACGGCGCGCTTGTCATGGTCGGGATGTATGCGACCTACTTTCTCTTCACTTACACAGGCGTCGACCCGTTTCTATCGCTCTTCATCGTGATGCCTGCGATGTTCGTGGTCGGCCTGGGGATTCACAAAACCCTTATCAACCCGGTGCTCGGCGCGCCGGAGCGCAATCAGGTGCTGCTTACGGAAGGCTTGAGCATCGTGCTTATAAACATCGCGCTGCTCGCCTTCACGGCCAACTACCTGACGATGACGACGAGCTACGCCAGCGCGACGGTGAAGTTCGGGGGCGTATCCGTGAGCCTCCCGCAGATGGCCGCTTCCGTGATAGCCCTGGTTATAACCGGCCTGCTTTATCTCTTCTTGATGAAGACGGCTACGGGCCGCCGCATAAGGGCGTCGGCTCAAGACCCAGAAGCGGCACAGCTTCTGGGCGTGAACATCAAGCGCGTGCAGTCTATGACGTTCGGGCTGGGGGTCGCGGCTGCCGGCGCTGCCGGGACGCTTTTGATGCCGATCTATTACCGCGTAGAGCCGACGGCTGGAGTCCCTTTCTCTTTGAAAGCTTTCATCGTCGTGGTTCTGGGCGGGATGGGCAGCGTCACGGGCGCGCTTGTGGGCGGCCTGGTGCTCGGCATAACGGAATCCCTGGGTGCCGTCTATATCTCGACCGGCTACAAGGACGCAATC
Source organism: uncultured Clostridia bacterium (assembly GCA_964615905.1). Taxonomy (GTDB): domain Bacteria; phylum Acidobacteriota; class Blastocatellia; order UBA7656; family UBA7656; genus DATLMR01. Next base: position 553,682 of record CAZTUB010000001.1, on the reverse strand, counting down.
GGCTGCGTAATCTTTCTTCTAATCCTAACGTTGAAGCCTTCGGGCTTGCTCGGCAGATCGCGCGTATGAAGACCGCCCGCAGGCTTTTCTTACCGCTGCTCCTGCTCTTCTTAGCCGCCGCGCCGCTTTTGTTTCAAGCGCGGTATGCTCAACACGTTTTAATTCTTATCCTGTTATATGTCACGCTGGGTTCCGCATGGAATATCCTCGGCGGGTTCGCCGGTCAACTCTCGCTCGGTCACGCGGCATTCTTCGGCATAGGCGCGTATACGGCGGCCATCATCGCGTCGGGCGGATGGGTGTCGCCGTGGTGGGCGCTCGTCTTAGGCCCGTCGGTCGCGCTCCCCGTCGCGCTGATAGTCGGGTGGATATGCTTTCGGTTGCGCGGGCCGTACTTCACGCTCGCAACGATTGCCGTGGGCGAGGTGATGCGGCTGGTCGCCCTCAACTGGCGCGAGCTTACGGGCGGCGCGGTCGGCATAGTAATCAAGCCTTCCGTTTTCAGCGGGACCAGCAAGGTCCCCTATTACTACATAATCCTTTTAATAAGTATCGCCACGGTCGCGCTCTCTTACGGAATCAGCCGTCGAAAGCTCGGCTACTTCCTCATGGCGATTCGCGAAGACCAGGAGACGGCCGAATCTATCGGCATCGACACGACCACGTACAAGTTGAAAGCTCTCTCGTTGAGCGCGGGCGTCACCGCGCTCGCGGGGGCTTTTTACGCCAACTATTTTCTGTTCGTAGACCCTGCCATAGTGCTGCCGCTCGCGCTATCGGTAGAGATAGTATTGATGGCGATAATCGGCGGCATAGGGACCGTCGCGGGGCCCGTGCTCGGAGCGGTGCTTTTGAAGCTGTCGTCGGAAATCTTTCGCAACTACTTTCAAGACGCGAGCCTTTTGATCTACGGCGGGCTGCTGATCCTCGTGATTCTGTTTATGCCCGGCGGGCTCATCGGCGGATTGAAGAAGCTTATCGGAGTCCAGACCAGGAGATTCAAAACCGGAGATTAGAATGCTCGAAGTCAAGAACCTGACAAAGCGGTTTGGCGGGCTGGTCGCGGTCGACTCGCTCAGTTTCAACGTCGATAAGGGCGAGACCGTAAGCGTCATTGGGCCGAACGGCGCGGGCAAGACGACCGTCTTCAACCTCATAACGGGTTTCGAGCGCCCGACCACAGGCCAGATCATCTTCGAAGGCGCGAGCCTCGTAGGCAAGAAACCGCACCAGATCGCGCTGCGGGGGATCGGGCGCACGTTTCAGATCGTCAAGCCGCTTCGCGGGCTGACCGTATTTGAGAATGTTCTTGTCGGAGCTTTCGCCCGCACCGACGACCGCGACGAAGCCGAGCGTATTGCCCGCGAGACGGTCGAATTCACGGGACTCGCGCCGCTCGCCGACGTTATCGCCGTAGGCTTGCCGCTCGCGATGCGCAAGCGTTTAGAGCTTGCGCGGTCAATCGCCACTCAACCCAGGCTGATACTTTTAGACGAGGTGATGGCGGGGCTCACGCCCACCGAATCGAAAGAGGCTGTCAGGCTGATAAAACGGCTCGGAGAGGCCAAAGGCATATCCGCAATCGCCGGCGTAGAGCACGTCATGCACGTCGTCATGAACATATCCGACCGGATCATCGTCTTGAACCACGGGCGCAAGATAGCCGAGGGCCGACCCGACCAGATAGCTTCTGACAAAGAGGTGATCGCCGCTTATCTTGGAACGTAAAAACGTAAACCGTGAACCGTAAACCGTGACAAGTCAGAGGGACCGATAGTCTCGCCTGCTCTCTCTTGTCACGGTTTACGGTTCACGGTTTACGTTCCTCAAGTCCGAGCCGGTGGAGCAGGTCCGCGAGCCTGCCTTCGGAGCGGAGGGTCTTGAATACCGGGTCGACTCTCAAGTTGATCAGCCAGATGTCGCGCTCGTTATAAGCCTTCTCAAGCCAGGCGAAGGCCTCGTCCTTCTCGCCAAGCTCTGCGTAGATGGCCGCGACCCTGTAGGGCGAGACGTATTTTTGTTTCTGCTGCTCCAGCTCGGCAAGGATTCGTCTTGCTTCCGCCTTATTGCCGGACGCGGCGTATGCGTGACCCAGATGAGCTATCAGCAGCGGGCTGGCGGAGAGTTTTACGCCCTTTTCAAACTCCGAGATCGCTTCCCTGTACATACCTTTCTGCTCGTAAGCCAGCCCAAGATACCTGTAGGCAGGAAAGAAGTTCGAGTCGATCTCGATAAGCTTTTTGCTGTGCTCGATAGCCTCGTCATAACGGCCCGCCAGGTAGAGAACCCATCCGAGGTGCAGGTTGCTGATTAACGACAAGGGGCCTAGCTCTTGCGCGCGCTTGGCCTCGGCTATCGCTTCGTCAAACCGCCCGACGGCCACAAGGTACGAGCTGAACCACTGGTGCGCGGGCGCGTAGCCGGGCTTGTACTGTATGGCCAGCCTGAATTCTCTCTCGGCGTCTGCCCACTCCCACTCCCAGCGGTGTTTGACGAAAGCGAGCGACGTGTGCGCTTCGGCTAACGAGTCGTCTATCTTGAGAGCCTTGAGGGCGGCTTCCTTCGCCTTCGGGAAGGCTTCCTGGGGCTTGCTCACGCCGTAGACGACGAGCATGTTGTAGCAGTCGGCAAGCCCCGCGTATGCCAGCGCGTAATCCGAATCGACCTCGATGGCCTGCTGGAAATACTCTATGCCGAGTTGCAGCCCGTCTGCGGTGCGCTTGTTCAAGTAGTTGCGCCCTTTCACGTAAAGGCTGAAGGCGTCGAGCTGCTTCTTCTCCTCCACGCTCAGCTTCAGGCGCAGGTTCTCGAAGATGTCGTTTGAGATGTCTTGCTGTACGAGCAGTATGTCGGAAATCTTCCTGTCGTAGTGTCTGCCCCAGAGCTGCGACACGTTCGCCACGTCGATCAGGTCGACCTGTATGCTCACGGTGTCGCCCCGGCGGTGGACGCGGCCAGTCAGGATGCTCCGCACGTTCAGCTCGCGCCCTATGCTGCGCAGGTCTATCTCGCGCCCCTTGTAGTTGTAGACGAGGCTTCGCGGCACGACGCGCAGTTTCGGCAGTTGCGAGAGGTTGTTGATAAGACTTTCGGTTATCTTGTCGTTGAAATACTCCGTGTCGCTGTCCGTGGCGTTTGAGAAGGGCAGAACGGCTATCGACTCTATTACATTGCCGGAACTGCCTACGGCCACGCCGCCCCCGTTAAAATAGATAAAGCCGGCCACCGCAACCATGATAGCGGCCGCGACGACAAGCACGTTGCGCGCGCTCAGCCGGGGCCAGGTTGCCGCCCGCTCCAGGTTTAACAAAGTGTTTGGCGAAGTGTTTGGCGAGGCGGCCGGCGACCTGTTTAATGCGGTGTCGAGCGAATCGGCCTGTAACGGTTCCGGCTTTGCCTGTTCGGCCACGAGAGGCGCTATCGTGTCGACCGTCGCCTGCCCGACGTTTGTCTTAAACTGGGTCGCGGGCAAAACAGGGCTTGCGGTATCGGCCGACCCGTTTAACGCTTCGTGCGCTGACGATTCTTGCCACGCCTCGCTCACCGGGGCGATAAAGCGATAGCCGCGCCGGGCGATGGTTTCGATGTACTGGTGCCCGTTATGCCCTTCGCCCAGCGCCTTCCTGAGCAGAGAGATGTTCTGCGTCAGGTTCCCCTCCTCGACAAAGGTGTCCGGCCAGACGCGCTTCATCAGGTCGTCTTTCGATGTTACGTGGCCGCTGTTCTGGACGAGCATCAACAGTATCTCAAAGACCTTCGGGGTGAGAGGCACAACCTCCGCGTCGCGCAGCAGGAGGCGCTCCGCCACGTTAACCCGGTAGCGGCCAAACTCGTAAAAATGTCTCGACGGCTCAACCATATACGGCTTTGAGAAAGATATTTGAGAACTCTTTTATTGCTTTCGAAGGACTTGCGAACCGGCTCACGAATACCGTGTGCCCAGATCAGGCAGTTGATTCAGGCTCGGCAGTCCAACGCGCCGATTATTGTAGCCCAAGCCGGCGCTAGAGATAAAGAGGAATACTTTCCAACGCTGTTTGAAAGGTGATGCGGATAGGGCGGTTGGGGAGCGAAGCCGGACACCCCGTCTTCTGGTTTACTTCGATCTTCCGAACCGCCTTATCGGCATCACCTTTTACCAAGAGGGGACATCATGAGAAACAGACCGTTAATCCTTACGCTCACTTTCGCTTTACTTTCAGTCGCAGCCACTGCCCAAACGGACACGCAACAGGTCCGCAGGTCGGATTTGACGAACCGGACGTTTCTGGTGCGCGATCTCAAGATAACGCTTAAAAGGTTCTGGGGCGGGTCGCTCCTGTCGCGCGGCTACATGGAATTGAGGGTCGAAAACGGCTCGGCCGCGGCCGCAACCTTCAACCCGCAGCGCCTGTCGTTTGTCGGCAAGGACGGAAAGCAGGTCAATATCCGGGGCCGTCGGCAGACGGGGCCTGTCCACCCGGACGACCGCGCGATTGAAGTCGCCCTGCCCAGAGAGGTCGCGGGCGGCGCTTACCTCAAGGAGTTGTACGAACTCGACGGCAGGGTGCACCTGCCAGCAAAGCTCATATACGAGGGCGAGGAACTGGCGGTGATAATCAAGTGAGGGCGTATGAACAACCTCTACTTCGCCTGTTTGGATTGTAAGGTCTACGTTGACGCCGGATACAGATGGGCCTTCTGGTCGCTTGAGGAGCCGGGGCTGGTCGCGCGAGGCCGTCGGGTCTCGGTCGAGTCGGTGCTGTCGGCCGGGGAGTACTGGAAGCCTTACAAGACCGAAAGCGCCGACTGGCTCTACAAGAATGTGCTGCCGTCCGTCGACCTTTTTCTTCGGGGTCACAACACCCACGCGGTCATATACGGCGCCCTGGCAGATTTTCTGCCCGGTGACGGCGACGGCTTTCTCGACTGGCTGCAACTGGGATTTATGCCGCAACTGCTGCCGCGTTACTTCGTCGAATATCTCGGTCTGAAGACCTGGGACGAGGTGCGCAGCTTCGTAGCCGTTCAGGAGAGCACGCCGTGGTGGTGGATGCTCGAATGGGACAACCTGCACGACAAAGTGCGAAATAAGTTTCAGGAGCTGATCGACTCACAGACCGTCAAACCGCAAAGCTGCTGCGCCCGCAGAGGCGCAACATAGATCAATAAGGAGGCTTAAACCAATGAGACTCATCCTGTTGCTCGCTCTCTTGCTCGTAACGCTCGCGTCCCAGACCTTTGCGCAGGAGGCCCCTCCCGTCGAGGTCTTCGGGGGCTATTCATACTTACGGCCCGATGGCGGCGGCGGCCTGCACGGCTGGAACGGTTCGGTCGGGGTGAACTTCAACCGGTGGTTTGGGATTGCCGGTGATTTCAGCGGCCATTACGGGTCGCAGTCGCTGCGGACGGAGATTCTGGACGACAACTTTCCCGGACCGGTCACGATTGAGGCTAACTCCGACACGAACGTGCATTCAATTCTAGCCGGGCCACGGTTTTCATACCGCGAACACGAAAAAGTTACCCCGTTCGCGCACGCCTTGTTCGGCGCTTCACGCCTGGCCGGGGACGCCACGATCAGGTTCGGCCCCACATCTGTCGATTCCTCGTTTTCCGATATTGGCTTTGCGTTGGCAATAGGCGGCGGGGTCGATATTCGGCTGAGCGAAAGCAGAGGGCTTCGCTTGATCCAGGCCGACTACTTTATGACAAGGTTCGGCAACGGCCGCCAGAACAACGTGAGGTTGTCCGTGGGCTTCACTTTCCATTGAGCCTCGCGCGATCCGTGTAACCGCGTCGGGCGAGAAAGGGTACCGTTCCCGCGAACCACCTCGCGGGAACGGTATTCGTATCTTACTGCACCGATGCGTCGTCGATGCGGAAGGTTGTGATGAGTGAAAAATCGGTCGTTGAGCGGAACTGAATCCGAACCGTCTGGCCTGCGAAGCTGGCAAGGCTGTACGGACCCCGCTGTGTGTAGGCACCTGCCGCAGCCTTGTTCAGGTTGCTGAAGGTGGCAAGCGTAGAAAGTAACGTCCCCCCGGTGCTTCGCACCTCGATAAAGAGCCTGTCGAATTGCGTCGTGGTGGTCGTCTCGGCCGACACGACATTTAGCCAGAATCTCAGGTTGCGAGTCGCCCCTGTCGGGATAGTGATCTGCTGGTAAGCCGCGCCGCTGCCGCTGTTGGTATTACCCAGGAAGATGTAACCTGTGCCGGTGCGAGGGAAGCTTCCAGTGCCCGTCCACGTCGCCTGCCCGGACAGTACCCACGGCAATGAACTGCCTTCAAACCCGCCGTTCGCGAGCAGCTCGACAACGGTCGGGTTGACCGTCAATGTCACAGGCACATTGACAGGCGAATTGCTGGCCCCCGTAGCAGAGATTGTGATCGTCCCGTTATAAGTTCCGGCGGCAAGCCCCGCGATATTGACCGAAGCGGTCATGCTTGAAGGAGCGGTCCCCGAAGTCGGGCTGATCGTGAGCCATGTCGCGTTGTCGGTCGCGGTCCACGAGAGCGTGCCGCCGCCCGTGTTTGTGATGCTGAGCGTCTGGTTGGTGGGGTTTGCGCCGCCGACCGTCGCCGTGAAGCCGAGGCTCGACGGGCTGACGCCGATGGTCGGGGTGGTCGGGACCGTGGTATTCGCGTTGTAGATCACAAGCGCGAAGTCTTGATCCGTGGTGTCCGCATTACCCGGCACGCCGTCGCCCGCGATGTTTGTTCCTCTCACCGTAACGGTGAAGCTGCCCGACACGCCTGCCGGGACGATCACCGATTCGGCGTTGTTTCGGGCGTCGGCTGTGCCGCCCGATACAGAGTTGCCGCCCGAAAAGACGTTCCCGCGATAGGTCACGCCGCCCACGGTCACTTCGAGGTCGAGGTTGTTGACCCACGGCGCGCCCGTCGTAGGCCCGGGAGCGTCTGTCCAGGCAAGCGTCACGCGGAAAGGCTGAGCCGTTGTCGCAACCGACCCCGTGACCTGGTGAGTCTGGCCCGTCGTGCCGAGCACCTGTGTCTGGTCGACAAGCACCCGCGCGGTCGTGTCAAACGCACGCCCAAGGTCCATACGGCCCATGCCCTGGTTGTTTGATGGCAATGTGTCGTTTGCTCCGACTCCAGTCATGCGCGTGGCAGAGTTCATCAAGAAAGCTTTGACCATCGCAGGGCTCGGCGCGGGCCTGCCCTTGTTGAGAAAGTCCTGATAGACGAGCGCGGCCCCGCCCGCCACCGCCGGGCAGGAATGAGACGTGCCGCTCGACCACCCGTAAAGAGTTTGACCCGAGGGCCAGAACTGGTTGCAGACCGACGAGCCGTTATAGTTAGACTGCGGCACGCCCGCTTCGATATGCGTGCCGGGAGCCATTATCTCCGGCTTGAAGCGCCCGTCGCCACCGGCTGAATTCACGGGGCCGCGACTTGAGAAGGCGATCACGTCGTTTGCGCTATCGGCCCCTGTGTTGCCGACGCCACAGCCGTCTGTTCCCGTCTGGCGGACGTTTTCGCCCGCGCCTACCGTGATAACGTTCTTGGCGGTTCCGGGGGTGCTGACGGTGTTTGAGCCTGAGCCGTCGTTGCCCGCGGCAAAGACGACCGTCAACTCCTGAAGTCCGGCCGTTCCGCTCTGCGCGTCGCGGACTATGCGGTCGAACTCTTGAGCGCTCGCGTCATAGCGCGCGACCGGGTTGCCCAAGGCGTCGCTAAATCCCCAGGAGTTGCTCGATATGCGCGCGGTCTGGCCGTAAGCGGTGTTCTCCCACGCGGTCGGCGTCGATGCGCCCGACCCGAATATGGCCGTCACGCCTACGCGCGCGAAAGGCGCGATGCCGAGCCCGTAGTTGTACCCGTTGGCGTCTTCGACGGCCGTGCCCGTGCCGTTGTTGAAGCCGCCGACGATATGCGAGTTCAAGTAGCCGTGGCCGCCTTGCGCGCCGGTCTGTCCGGTCGGGTTGTTCTGAAAAGGTATGCGCGCGGTGGCAAGGTCCGGGTGACCCGTCAGACTGTACGCGTCGTCCACGACGTTGACCGCGAAGGTTGTGAACTGCGAGCTGGTGAACCCTTTGCCCGCGAGGAAAGAAAGATAGCCCGACCCCAGCACGGGCACGTTGCCCGAAAGGTTTCCGGCAAGTATCTGGCCCTGCGCTTCGTCGAGCCGCTTGCGCTGGTTGCGGTCTTCAACCGCGAAGACGCTCTCCATCTTCGCAATCTCGTCAAGCTGGCCGACCGTTACGATCAACTCGATGTTGCGATAGTTGAGCACCGAGTTCTCCTGTACGAACTCGCGCGCCATCAGCTTGAGGCTGCCGATCACAAAGTCGGCTTCGGGGCCGTCGATCACCTGAACCGTTATGGCCACAGGCGTCTCGGCCGGAAGTTGACGCGCAGCCTGCAAAACGGGCGACAGCCGGAATGCCGGTTCGTAATCGCCCAGGAACTGCACGAACGAGTTGCGCCGCTTGAGCGCGGGCAGGCCGAGGGCCGAGCCGCGAGAGGCGCGAACCACGTATGCGTTCGAAGGTAGGTAGCTGACTACTTCGACGCCCGTATCCTTTAGTGAGTCTAACCATCGGTCTTGAACAGGACCCGCGAACTGGACTATGTAAAGCCCGCCGCGCGGCGTGGCCCCTTTCAAAAGAGATTCGGATATATCTTTTTGCCTGAGAGTCGTGGGCAGGCGAGAATATGTCTCTTCGGCGAAATTTGTATCGAGAACATGGCCGTTGAGGGCGATCAGGTCTTGATCGTCACGCACGGGGACCTGGAGCGCTTCCAGACCGGCGCGACCGCCGAGCCGTTGCTCGTCTACGACGACGAGCTTGAAACTGCCGTAATCTATCACATCGTCAATAGCATTCTTATTCTGTAATTCGTTAAAGATCGGGGCGTCTTCGCTACTGAGGATAAGTTTGTGGCGTGAGCTTCGGTTTATGTAAGTCTGCGGCATCGCGTCTGGCGTGGGGACCTGTTGATCGACGCTGTCAGTGTTTTCCCGCAACCTCCTTGCATCTTCCTGCTGCATGCTGGCTGTCGTTCCTCCTAGAAAGACGGCCAGCACCAGCCCAATCAGAACCAGAGACGAACGTTTCATGCTTTTTCTCCTTGCAGTCGGCCAAAATGACCAGTAATAGGGAGCTAGAAAATCCCAAGCATCCCAGGGGAATAACTCGCTCTAATCTTGCGTCAGAGTCTTTCGTTGTGTAAGCGATGTCGCACAAGATACTCCTGTTTGCGCTCGCCGCGCAACTATTTTTTTGTGAGAGGAGAAAAGAAACTTTTGGTTATAACGGCGGGTGAGGTCAGGCGCGGGGAAGGGGTTGTTTGTTGTAGTTTCTCAAGGCGGGGGCCGCGCGCGGCCCCCAAAGCCAAGGTCTTAACTTTACTAATCGCCCGTAGATGCCGGTTGTATCGGCGCTGATTGTATGGGGGCTGATTGTATGCGCTTTGTGACAAGAACGGCCTGTTGAGCCGGTGAGAGAGCGGCCTTCATCCACTCAAGCTGCACGAGCGCGTTTTCCGGCACGTTTCGCGGGTCGCAGACGCCGCAGCGTATGCAAGGGTCGATGGCCGGGCACGGCTTTGTGATCTTTTCAGCCATGGCGCGCTCGTACTCCCGCTTCATGAACTCTTTTGTCAGGCCAATATCGACGACATCCCACGGGAGCGGCTCGTCAAGCCCCCGGCGGCGTTGCGCGTAATCGGACCACCCGCGCATGGCCTGCCGCCAGTTGCCCGTGCGGTCTACTTCGAGGATGAATTCGGATACGCGACGGTCGCCGAGGCTCAGCATCGCTTGAAGCAAGGCTATGCGCGACGACATGGCGCGCACGTCTACGTTGGGCATGCCCTTAAAAGCGCGCGTCAGGTATTTGATCTTGCGGTCAAGCTCGCGCTCCGACATTATCGGCTCCCACTGAAAAGGGGTCTGCGGTTTCGGCACGAAGGCATTCAGAGAAACAATGACCGAGCCGACTCGCCCGCGCTCGCGCCCTACTTCAAGCATGCGGTCGCGTATGCGGCGTGTGAGGTCTACGATGGCGTCGAGGTCTTCGTCCTCTTCGGTAGGAAGCCCTATCATCATGTAAAGCTTCAGGTTGAAGATGCCGCGCTCGAATATCATCTCCGCGATCTCGACGATCTGGTCGTTTGTGAGATTCTTGTTTATGACGCGACGCAAACGGTCAGAGCCGGTTTCGGGCGCAATCGCCAGCTGCTGGTCGTTGCGCCGCACGAGCGCGTCGAGAAGTTCCGGCGAGATCTGGTCGAGCCTCAAAGACGATACAGATACCTGGTAGTCGAGTCTCTCAAGCCCGTCCAAAAGCTCGTGAATCTCAGGGTGATCGCATACGGCTGTCGCGACAAGCCCGATCTTGTCCGTGTGCTTGCGCATCTCTGCGGCGCGCTCAAGCAGCCGCTCGGCGGAAAAGACACGCGGCGCAAGATACGAGTACCCGGCCCAGCAGAACCGGCAGCCCATAGAGCACCCGCGCGAAATCTCCATCAAATAGCGACCGCTCATCTCTGTATTGTCTGTAAGAATCTCGCTCGCAGGTATGAACTCATCGGCGAACTGGCCCGCGCCAGCCTGTTTTCGCATCGGATTGCGCATGGTGAATACGCGCGCGGGCGCGCCCTGAGCAGGCTCCATCCTTCCGAGGCTTCCGTCTTCGTGATAATGGAGGTCATAAAACGCCGGGACGTAAAATCCGGGCTCGCTCGCGAGCCTTCGAAGCAGGTCTTCGCGAGACTCGGCTTCGTTCATCACGCGAATCAGTTCCGGCACGAGCACTTCGCCTTCTCCGACACAGACAATGTCTATGAATGGCGCGACAGGCTCAGGGTTCAAAAAGGCTGCCGCCCCGCCCATAACCACTAGCGGGTGCCACTCGTTTCGCTCGGAGGCGAGGACGGGAATCTTTGAAAGCCTCAGCAGCTTGGGTATGTTGAGATAGTCGGTCTCAAATGAAACGGAGATCGCCAGCACGTCAAAATCGGAGACGGGTCGCTCGGATTCTATCGTCAAAAGCGGCTGGCCGGTCCGCTCAAGATCGCGCTCTATATCCGCATCGGGCACAAAGACGCGCTCGCAGCATATACGGTTGTACTGGTTAAAAAGCTGGTAAACGGATTGGAAACCGAGATTGGACATCCCCAGGTGGTATGTGTTCGGGTAGGCTAGCGCGAAATCGAGTCCGAGCCCGTGCGGCTTATGATAGACGAGGCCCGCCTCTTCGCTCTTTATCTTTCTATAACGTTCTTTGATCTTTTGCACTTATATCCTGCTAAATCTTCGCTCAACGCCCCGGCAAAGGTCTTTTTAAACTCAAGGTTATCTCTCGAAGCTTTCCGCTTCCGAAGGCAAGCTTTCATTATAGGTTACGCGGCGCGAACTAAGCAATTATCATTTCTGCCTGAGATTTACGGTCTGAGATTTACGGTCTGTTAGGCGCTCGCCGCGCGCTGCGAAGCAATGCGAGCAGAGCAAAGCTCAAAAGCAAGGCCACTAAACCGCGAACCGTAAACTTTACCCAGAAAAGCAGCAGCGTGCTCGCGGCGAGGTATAATCTCGAAATTATAAAGGCCGGAATATAAGCCCACGGCTTCCCCGCAAGGAGCGTAGCGCCGACGACAACCGATGCGAGGCCGACGACAAAGGCGATCACAAGCGGCGCGGTCCCTTCAGGCACGCCGAGGTAAGCGCGTGCGAGCGGCAACGCTATGCCTGCGAGCATAAGCAGCGCGGCGGCGGCCTTTACAAGCGGGCTCCCTATGTCGAGGCTGTCTCGTCGAAATGAAGACTCGCGCGACCTGTAGATAACCGCGCCTGCGTTCTCATCAATCGAGAGGGGGTCGGGTCCGAGTATCAGAAGCGATATGGAGGCCGCCAGTAACGTAAGCGCGAATTCAAAGCCGCCCGGACCTGTCAACCCCGTCACCCAGTGAACCTGTGTGACCGCGACCGTCATAACGCAGAGTACGCCAAAGGCGCTCAGCCTCACAAGCAACCCGGCAAGCAGCAAGAGCCCGCCTCCAACTTCGGCTGCTATGACGAGATATGCAAGAAAGATCGGTATCCCGCCAACGGCCCTTTCGGCAAACCCCGAAGGGTTGGCAAGCTTAGGCAACCCGTGCACAAACATCACTGTACCGACGACCAGCTCGATAGGTAGCGAAGCCCAGGTGGCCCTGATCTTCCCGATCCCTAGTGCTATCAAATTTTTATCCTCCCTCTATCGCTTTTCAACAGTAGGACAGAACCAGTGCTGGGGAGTGGTCCTCAAAAGAAAGTTCGCAGCCACTAGCTTCTTTACTCTATTCGTTTGCGCCCAAGCGAGACGTAACATTCTAGTATCTGAGTTTGAATGAGACAAGGAGATTACCGTGCGGCACATTCGCTTCTTTAGGCCGGCGAGGCGATTGTCAGACCGGATTCAGGTAAAGGCTTCAGCTTTTTATCAAGCGGAAATAAGACGGTCCATTTGTGCCCGGACGGCTGTTGGCGGTCTTAGTCCTGCCACGCGACCCGGCAAAAAATGGAGGATTTGCCGCCGTTTATAGCCTTAAATGATCCTGTCGAAGTTTGTGCTGCTCAGCATGCAGGCAGAAATCGCATATGAATAACAGGCGATATTTAAACCCATCGGTGGAGATTAAATCGAAGATTTTCTGTTATCAAAGGTAGCGGAAATTATTGGCAGGGAAGAACTAGCCTCTTAAAGCTTTTTGGTTTTCAGCGCCGAAATCAGGTGGATAAATGATACCGACCGGATACTAAATTTCCGGCTAATGGTAAACATGGTATACGCGGACAGGCATCGCCCGCAGGCTTGAAGGTATAGGGTCCGAACCGGCCAGCCTCTATTTTTCTTTTAAATATGTAGGTTACAAGTCCAGGCTGAACAGTAATTTCAAAGCAGTTGACTTATGGCATAGCATATGCAACAGTCGGTGCTGGATTTAGCTGTGTTGTGGAATATTTCCGTTTAACTGGCAGGGGTTTTCGGTTGAAACTTTATAGTTGCTTTTATCCTGTTTCCGATTTATTATACGCACTCTTTGTAGCACTTGGCTTTAACCAAGGTTTAGGTGGAAGCCCCAGCGCTCCGAAAAACGGAGTCGCCAGAATGACCCAAGCAAGAGTTGACCCCAATGGATTGGAACGGACGCCATCAAACAGATGGTCCGTGTAAAACGGTTCCGGCAGCGTTGGGTATCGTTCCCCTGTAGCGCTTGACGCCGGTCGCGGGACTCCCGGGCTCTGGTCCGGGGATTGTCACTTTTTAGCAGGTGGTCTCAAATTCTGTCCGGCCTTAACATCCGGGCGGCACAAATTTTTGAAATTCCCAAATTTGGAGAGGGATAGATGATGAAAATGAAAAGAGCGGTAATGATGGCAGTGCTGGCTGTAGCGGTAGCCGCACTGGCATTACCCATTGTGGGGCTGCGCGCTCGCGCCAGTTCGACCGTGGGCGATGCCAAGCCACTCGCTTCTGTCGCCAACTTTAATGCGGCAGCGGCAGCGGTGGCGACTCCACAGCGAGCTACCGGCTCGGACGATGCTATTGTGCAGATGCCGACCGGAAAGGTGAGCCGCGAAACGGCCAAAACCCTTGGCTTCAGAGAAGTTCCCAAGGGTGAGCTGGCCCGCTTGAACGCGGAGATCGCCAAGGCGGTCGCAAATAAGATACGCGGCGGCGCCAAGCCGGGAGTTTCACCCCAGTCGGGTCAACCCCTCGTGCTTGACGAAAACGGTGCGTTGTCTGCTGCGCTTATCACCACAATCGGTGGTCGCGACACTCAGTTCTCTGAAGTCGCTTTGATCGCCGACTGGGACGGTCGTGAAGACTGCGCAGCTGACCGTGAAAACAAGATCGACGACTTTTCTTTCGCTGAGATCGAGATAGACTTTACACTGACGAAGGCTGCTATCTCTGCTCACACGGTTGCCAACGGGTTCCCCGACAACGTCTTCTACTACGGCGACTCGATTGGTAACTTCTGGTACGGCACGGACACCAACGGCACGCTGGGGCCTGATGTTGAAGGCGGAGCGATCCCGACTGCCGATGCCGTTGTTCAGGTGAACATTCCTGAACTGGTCACGACAGGCGCTTCTGGCGGTTTCGACCTTCAGAACGAGGTTGTTGGCGATTGTATAGATGACCAGGTCGTTGTCACCGGCATCGCAGTTCAGCCGGTTGCAGACCTCAGCGACTTTGGCCTTTGCGGCACAGTCGGCGAGGTCGTTTACGTTTCGACGACCGACACCGAAGGTTGCGCGGACAACGCGTCTAACCAGATCTATCGCACCCGCATCTTCGCGTTCGCATTCGCGGACGGCCCGGGCGGAGTGGGTGTTGTTCCCGCGGGCGTGCGCCAGATCCTGCGCTCGCCGCTTTCGAACGTTGCAGGCGTGACCGTTGACGATGACGGCAGCCTCTACTTCCAGCTTGTTGACCTTATTCAATTCACCGGGGCCGCGATCTTTACCGCACGCGAAACCTGCGGTCTTAACGTCGCTCCTTTCACAACCGCTTGCGGAGTCGGACCGCGCGTCAACCGCGTGATTCCGTACATCCCTGGCGGCGCAGTGCCGACAGGCGGCGATGGGTCTGCCCTTGTAGGCGGCACACTCGCTCTCAGTCTTACGCAAACGTCAAGGATCACCGACGACGGTGACGCGACGACTGAGCCGGGTGAGAGAGTCCGTACTACGAACTACTCTGGCACGTCAACCACGTTTGGCAACATCGTGGCGATTGACGCCGGACCCTGCAACATAATCTATGCAGCGGTTGCGCAGTCGACTGACGGGGCCGGTTCGGTCTCTACAGGTGTGTTTGGCAATGCCGCCGCACTTGGAGCGACCCCTTCGATGATTATCAGCTTCGCCGATTGCGGCGGCGCTTTCGACACCTGCTCCATTCCCACGATTGGCGGAGTCCCGATTCCCGGACAGGTGGGGATCATCCCCGTGTCCGACGGCATCGCCGACGGTACGACGACAGCAGGTGGCGTTCCCATACTGCCGGTAAGACCTGGCATTAACAACTTCCGCGTGTTTGTCGAGGGCAACGGTCCTGCGATTCCCACGACACAGGCCGGCATCATTGTTGGCTCGCCGCTGAAGCTCGATATGCAGATTGACTGGACGCTCAGCGCGGGTATCGCAGTCAACGAGCTTGGCACAGTGTTTGTGATCTCAGGCGGAACGCCCGCCGGGACATCCACTGGTCCTTCCGACAGGCTTGGCGAAATTCTCTGCTTCGAAGATATGTGTCCGATGGACCGCGTGGCAGACTTTGTCGACCTGCGCGGCGACACCCTGCCGAACCCGCCTGCTTCAGGCACCACTGGTGCAGGAGGCGACGGTGACTCGGATAGGTTCGACCACATCTTCTACCAGGCGCCTATCGATATCGTAAACCTCACGCCGACCGGATTGAACGGTCTTGCCGTGGGCCATCTGCGGTACACCAACCGGCTCGCGCCGGCTCCTATCGCTGTTGGCGACCCGCTGGGCGTTACGGAAACGACACAGGAAGATGATGACACGACCGGCACGATCATCTTCGAAACGTTAGATCCCAGCCACCAGGTAGCTGGCGGCGACGATCAGAATCCCCCGTTCAGAGGTGACGACAACGACGGCAGCGGCACTCCTGTGCTGGTGGGCGCGTTGGAAGGTGGATTTGAGTTCCTCTTCGGCGGTCCCGATGCCGAGTGTGTATGGAACGGGTTCTTCCTTAACTCGAACGGTAACATCACGTTTGGCACGGGCGATACTTCTGGCGACCCAAGCGTAACATCTCTGCGCACCGGTGCTCCGAGGATTGCGCCGGCGTGGGCGGACCTCAATCCTGATGCCAGGTTGGGCGGAGAGGGTCCCGAAGACGATAACCTTTGCGCATTCCCTGTTCAGGCCCTGGGCTTCCCGATGGTGAATGCGTTCAAGATTCGCTGGATCAATGTTCCTGAGTTTGTTAACTCTTTCTGCATAGGCACGGCGACCGGACCTGGACAGATCAACGCTGGGCGTACGAACACCTTCAGCGTCACCCTGTTTGACGACGGCACCGGCTATGACGAGAACGAGGCACAGGCGCTCGACCCGGCCGACCCGACCGGCGACAACGTCGATCCGGCATTTGACGAGCAGGAAGGTCCGACCGACCTGCGCTTCACGAGAGAGCCTGTAACCGGCGTAATCGTCGGCTGCCCGCCGAGACCGGATGGGTCAGGCCACTTCGTGTTCGAGTATTGCAGAATGGATCTTCTCGGAACGCCTGACAGGCCTGTCATTGTCGGGTACTCGATTGGCGATCTGTCTCCGCTCAACCCGCCTGGACTGTGCGAAGTACCGGCAGCGCTTGGTGGCCTTGGCGGAGCGGCAATTGCGTCTGACACGGCTGCTGGATCGTTCGGTGTATTCCCAGAGGACGGTCTCGGAGCGTTTGCTAACATCATGCCTTGCTTGATCGGTGAAGGAACCGAGCCGACCATCTTCGAACTCTTCAACGGTGGTCGCGATGCGGTCGTCTCCGACGGCACAACACCTCCGGGTTCAGAGGCAGGCCAGGTATTCTTCGCGTTCGCAGACTTCGATCTGAGAATGGAAGGCAACGGCACCTGCAACTTTGAACGAACGGGCGATGCGCCGCGTGGCAAGGTTGGCTTCTTCGGCGTCGGCTGCGAGCTGATTGCTCCGAGCTGCTTCACGGTGGTAGCGCCGACGTTCGCGGTAACGCCAGACGGCGACGATGACACAGACCTCGTCGACGCTCTTTGCAACGTCCAGCTGAGCATAGTCGGCTGCGGCTTCCTCCCGAACGAAGATACCTTTATATGCGGTACCTTCGCCGGAGAGACCGGAAGCGAGCCGGGACGCGATGGTAAGGATGTCTTCACCGTTGCGCAGATTGCCTGCGATACCAACGGCGACGGCATACCTGAAGCAATCATCGAGCTTGACCCGGTCACCCCTGTTAACAAGAACCTCGTTCAGGCGACGATCCCGACCATCGGTATCGGCAACGCGACAGCTGCCCAGACTTCGACGGGCTTCCCGTTTGCTTGCTGCGGTGGCGACGGTCTCCTGACGATCACAACTGTTATCACCGATGGTGACAACAACATCTTCGGGCCTTCGGAACTGATCACGGAATGCCCGCTGCCGCTCGGCATAAGAGCGCCGATAGTCATATCGGTGACCCCGTCTGACGGCAACTGCGCAGTCCCGCAGGATCTGATCGTAACCGGCGCGTGCTTCCTCGACGCCAATGGTGCTCCGGCCGTAACGTCGGTGTTCGCTATCGACAGAGATTCAGGCGCTCGCATCGACGCGACGAGATTTGTTGTCCTGACGGATCAGAAGCTTGACGCGTTCTTCAACTTCGGATCGGCCAGAGCCGGCAGAACCTTCCTGATCTTCGTAGAAGGTCCGGGTGGTATCAGCAGGAACATTACGACCGGAACACGTCCTGTCGGAACACCTGCCAACTGCCCGCTCGGTAACGAGCTTGGTGTACAGGTCACGTTTACTTGCAACACTACGACGACTCCGGGTGACACGCCTGGCATCGACATAGCGATAGTAAACGGCTGCGACATCAACAGAAGCGCAAGCGGTAAGTTCACGCTGATCATTACCGCGAGCAACGTCAAGGCAGGCGCGACCGTAAGCGTCAACGGTGCTACACCGAAGAAGCTGAAGTTCAGGGATCTACAGCCCGGAACGAACACCTTCAACCGGATAATCGCTGTTGGCCGCTTCTGCTCGGCGCTTCCTGGCCCGATCACCATCACCAACCCCGGCGCGCGACCGAGCGTACCGTTCGCTTGCAACCGGGCATGTCCGACTAACTAACCTTTCGAGATACGCGTGAGGGGATAACACCCCTCGCGCGGTCTTCGGGTTATATCGAAAAGGAGGGTCAGAGATGGCCCTCCTTTCTTTTTTGTGTCTCGATAACCGGGTCGTTAAATGGGCAGAAAATAGCCGGGAATCATCAAGCTTGACATATAATTGATTAGACTATACTTTATTAGTTTCTGTTTATAGTCTGGAATTAACATGTTCGAATCGCTTTCAGATAAATTAAGAAAAGTCCTCAAGGACTTGCGCGGGCAAGGCCGGTTGAACGAAGCTCATATCGAGGCCGCGATGCGCGAGATTCGCATCGCGCTGCTCGAAGCCGACGTCAACTTCAAGGTCGTCAAAGCTTTTATCGACCGTGTAAAAGAGAAGGCGTTAGGGCAGGAGGTCCTCGGCTCGCTGTCGCCGGCGCAGCAGGTCGTAAAGGTCGTGCACGACGAGATGGTCGAGATGCTCGGCGGCACGTCAACCCAGCTTATCTTCACAAAGCGCGTGCCTAACGTCGTGATGATCGTAGGGCTCCAGGGGTCCGGGAAGACCACTACGACGGGCAAGCTCGCGCGCTTGCTCGCCGAAAGCCAGAAGCGCCGCCCGCTGCTGCTATCGGTAGACGTATATCGCCCCGCCGCCCGCCAACAGCTCTCTATAATCGGGAAGGCGATAGGGCAGCCGGTCTTTGAAGCGCCGGAGGAGAACGATCCCGTAGAGCTTTGCCGCATGGCGCTTCGCGAGTGCCAGCTTACGGGTTATGACACGCTGCTCATCGACACCGCGGGCCGCCTGCACGTCGACGAAGAGCTGATGGTCGAGCTTCAACGGATCAAGCAAGAGACTGCGCCGTCAGAGATACTGTTCATCGCGGATTCGATGACGGGCCAGGACGCGGTTCGCTCCGCCGAGCAGTTCCACGAGCGGATAGGGCTTACGGGCGTCGTCCTCACAAAGATGGAAGGCGACACGCGCGGCGGCGCGGCGCTTTCGATAAAAGAGGTGACGGGCCAGCCGATCAAGTTCATAGGCGTGGGCGAGAAGTACGACGCGATAGAGCCTTTCTATCCAGACCGCATAGCTCAACGCATACTCGGCATGGGCGACGTGCTCTCGCTTATCGAGAAGGTCCAGGCAGAGGTTGACGAGGAGAAGGCGCTTGAGCTGCAAGACAAGCTCGCGCGCGACAAGTTCTCGCTCGAAGACTTTCGCGACCAGCTCCGCCAGATGAAGCGGCTCGGCTCGCTCGACAAGATACTCGATATGCTGCCGTCAAATCTGCTCGGCGGCATGAGAATGACCCCCGAACAGACCTCCGAGATGGAGGGCAAGCTAAAGCTGACCGAGGCTATCATCAACTCGATGACCCCGGAGGAGCGCCGCGACCACGCCCTGCTCAATGCTTCGCGCCGCAAGCGCATAGCTCGCGGCAGCGGCACAACCGTCCAGGAAGTCAACCAGATGATCAACGAGTACACGGAGATGCGCAAGATGATGCGCATGATGACATCGGGCGGGCTTGGCGGGATGATGGGCGGGCTTGGCGGCAAGCTCGCGGGCGGATTGATGGGCGGGGGGATGCCTGGGTTTGGCTCAGGTAACCGCCGCAAGGCGACGAAACGGAAGAAGAAGAAGAAGAAACGTTGAGGGTCCGGCGCGACGCGCCCGATACCTGCGTGAGATTTAGAGCCGGTTTTGTCGGAGTTTAAATTGATCGTTTCTTATTTGAAAACTTATTGAATCGAGGTCGGATGGTTTGTCCGGCTCTGACAGTCGAACATGGAGGTGAATTTTGCTAGCTATCAGGTTAACCAGAATGGGCGCTAAGAAGAAGCCTTTTTACAGAATCATTGTTACAGAGAAGCGCACCAAGCGCGACGGTCGGTTTATAGAAGCCGTTGGCTACTATGATCCATGCCGTAATCCAGCTAACGTAAAGCTTGATCACGAGCGAATCAGTTATTGGATAGAACGCGGAGCGCAGCCGAGCGATACGGTACGCAGCATAATCAAACGCAACCCCGCAGCCGATACGACCGAGAGCGTCACGACAACCGGGGCCTAGCAGCGTGGCCGTTGATCGAACCGGGTTTGGAGAATCAGCGCCGGCGGCGCTGCGCGTCCTTCGTCCCTGAACGGATGTGAAGGAGGCGACGTATGGACGACAGTTCATTGAAAGAAGTAATAGAGGGGATAGCAAAAGCCCTAGTGGATTCTCCAGAAGAAGTAGAGGTCAGGGAAATTGAAGGTGAAGCGACTACCGTGCTTGAGTTGAAGGTTGCGCACCAGGACCTGGGCAAGGTTATAGGAAAGCAGGGACGCACGGCGCGCGCGATGCGAACAATACTGCGGGCCGCAGGGATGAAACTCAAGAAGCGGTTCGTGCTTGAAATTCTGGAATAGTGGCAGAGCCCGAAAACAGTGGAGACAATATCGATGATGTGGTCATAGCCCGCATCGTCAAGGCTCGCGGCATCAAGGGAGAGGTTGCGTGTGATGTTGAGACCGACTTCCCTGAGCGGTTCGACACCACAGAAATCACTGTTCGCATGCCCGACGGCGCGCGCCTCAGCCTTGAGCTCGAAAACCACTGGTTTCATCAAGACCGTGTGGTCTTGAAATTCAAAGGCTATGACACGATGACCGCCGCGCGCGGGCTTGTCGGCGGGCTGCTGGTAATATCACAGTCCGACGTCTTGCCGCTTGAAGAAGACGAGTTCTATGAGTATTCAATCGTAGGGCTCGACGTTGTCACCATCGACGGGCAGGCGGTAGGCCGCGTGAAATCGCTTATGCACACAGGGGCGAGCGATATCCTGGTTGTCGAAAGCCCCGACGGGCGCGAGCAGTTGATCCCGTTTGTGGATGATATTTGCACGACTGTTGACACGGCGGCCGGGCGCATAACAATTTCGCCGCCCGAAGGGCTGCTCGATCTGTAAGCGCCGGGATTATCCAAGATGCGGTTCGACATCATAACGATCTTCCCGGAGATATTTAGCGGGGTCTTTGATTTTGGAATAATTCGTCGCGCGGTCGAGTCGAACCTGATCGAGGTACGGATTCACGACCTGCGCGACTGCGCGTATGACCGCCACCGTCAGGTCGACGACAGGCCTTTCGGCGGCGGGGCGGGGATGGTGATGAAGCCTGAGCCGCTGTTTCGCGCGGTCGAGGCCGTCACGCACGGCGCTGCCGTTGAGACGACGGCTACCGTGCTGCTTTCACCGCAGGGGCGCGTCTTTAACCAGCGCGCGGCCGAGGAGTTTTCCCGCAAGAGCCAGGTCGTGCTGGTCTGCGGGCGGTATGAAGGCGTGGACGAGCGCGTGGTCGAGCACCTTGTCACAGACGAGGTCTCAATCGGCGATTACGTGCTTTCGGGCGGCGAGATACCCGCGATGGTCGTGGTCGACGCGGTCACAAGGCTGATCCCCGGAGCCCTGGGCTCTGACCAGTCGGCCGAGAACGATTCGTTCGCGGACGGGCTGCTCGATTATCCGCATTACACGCGGCCGGCCGAGTATCGCGGGTTGAAAGCACCCGACGTGCTGCTCGGAGGCAACCACGCAGAAGTCGAGCGGTGGCGCAGGCGGAAGGCGCTTGAGAAGACTTTAAAGCGTCGCCCTGATCTGCTAAATGATCTGAGGGGACGGCCTGAGATCGAAGAGATTTTGAAAGAGATCGAAAAGAATAAGCACTGAGGTATTTGAGATGAATCCAGTTGTACAGAGCATAGAAGACAGGCAGCTACGCAGCAGTCTTCCCGATTTTCAACCGGGCGATAATGTTCGCGTCCACGTTCGCATCAAGGAAGGCGACAAGGAGCGAATACAGGCTTTCGAAGGGGTTGTGATAGCGCGCAAGCACTCAGGCGTGCGCGAGACTATCACCGTGCGCAAGACAAGCTTCGGCGTAGGGGTCGAGCGCATCTTCCCGCTTCACGCGAGCATCATCGACCGCATAGAGGTCACGCGGCGTGGCCGCGTGCGTCGCGCCAAGCTCTATTACCTTCGCAAGCTTCGGGGCAAGGCGGCGCGTATCCGCGAGCGTGATACGCGAGGAGAGCAGGCCGCTGCCGCCGCAGCTTCTGCAAATTCGCGTCAAAAGACCGTGCCCGCAGAGCCCGTCAACAACACGGCCGAAGCGGAACCGACTACACAACCCTCTGGCGAATAGCTTATTATACTTGCGGACGTGAAAGACCGGGCGGGGCTTTGTGGCCCCGCCGTCTATTTCAAGGCGCAAAGGTAAGCGGGCAGAAGGCGTGAAGATTATTCCTTTCCTGGTCGCAGTCTACGTAGTCGCATTCTTACTGATGGTCTGTGCGTTCTACTGGTACGGCATCCGCCCTTACAGCGATTGAGCAGTCGGAGACTCTTATGAAATCGCGCAGGGAAATGCTCGAAGAGTTCGTCGCCGAGGACCCGGACGACTCTTTCTCTCGCTACGCGCTCGCGCTTGAGCTTGAGAAAGAACATCGCGAGCTGGAAGCTATACAGCAGTTTCAAGAGGTGATAGCCCGCGACCCCAACTATGTCGCGGCATATTATCACCTGGGCCGGCTGCTTGTGCGCATGGGCAACATAGATGACGCTCGCGCCGTATACCATCGCGGTATAGATGCAGCGCGCGCTGCCGGTGATCAAAAGACCCGCAGCGAGATCGAAGAGGCTTTGGAAGCGCTCGGCTAACCGGGCCGCTGCTTGATCGCTTATCCCCTCAGCGAAATAGCTCAAGTGGAACTCAAGAAATTTTTCCACGTTTCTTTAGTCGGAGGATTCTCAAACATGAAAACCAAGTTTTTTATCATCGCCCTATTGATCACTCTCCCCGTACTGGCGCGCGGCGCGGAAAAGCGCACCCCTACTATAGACCAATCTTTGAATCTCAAGACCGCTTCAACGCCGCGCATCTCGCCCGACGGGCGCTTTGTCGCATATCAGGTCCAGGAACCCAACTGGACCGAGAACGCTTTCGAAAACGAGATATGGATCGCCAACACCGCGACGGGCGAGCGGTATCAGCTGACCAACGCGAAGAAGTCGAGCAGCGGCCCACAGTGGTCGCCCGACGGCAGGAGGCTCGCTTTCATCTCCGACCGTGAAGGGAAGCGGCAGATATACCTCATTGCGCCTGCGGGCGGCGAGTCCGCGCAGCTTACGAAATTTGAATCGGGCGTGAACTCTTTCAGCTGGTCGCCCGACGGGCGGTTTATCGCCTTCACAGCGGCCGAGGCGGAAGACAAGGCGAAGAAAGATCGCAAGGAGAAATACGGCGATTTCGAGATAGTAAACTCTGATTACACGATGTCGCACCTGTGGGTGATCGAGGTTCCGGCGGACGTGAAGGACCAGATGCCGGAGCCGCGCAGGCTTACGGAAGGCACGAGTTTCACGGTAGGCAGTTTTTCGTGGTCACCCGATTCTTCGAGGGTGGCTTTTAGCGCGGCAAAAGACCCCGATTTGGTCTCGTCGCATACAAGCGACATCTACGTCCTCACCGTATCGGACAAGAGCATAAAAAAGATCGTCGCCACAAAGGGGCCTGACTCCGGCCCCGTCTGGTCGCCCGACGGCCGAGAGATTGCCTATACCACGTCGAACGAGCGCGAGTTCTTCTTCTACACGAACTCTTTCATAGCGGTCGTGCCTGCTGAAGGCGGGACGCCGCGCCTGCTCACGGAAGCTTTTGACGAGCAGCCGGGGATGATCGACTGGGCTTCGGACGGTATATATTTTTCCGGGTTGCAGAAGACCTACGCTCACCTGTTTCGCGTCAACCCCGCGACCAGGGCTATTGCGGCAGTGCACCCGCCGCGCAAATCTGTCTTCTCTCAATTCTCTTTCACACGCGACTTCAAGCAGATGGCTTTCATCGGCGCTGACACGAACGGCTACCCGGAAGTCTATGTCTCAAGCGTCAATGCTTTCGAGCCGAAGCGGCTGACGGCGATGAGCGATCAGTTGAAAGAGTTCAGCCTGGCCTCGCGCGAAGTGATCGAGTGGAAGTCTACCGACGGCACTCCGATAGAAGGCGTCTTGATAAAGCCCGCCGATTTCGACCCCGCGAAGAAATACCCTCTGCTCGTTGTGATACACGGCGGGCCTACCGGGATAGACAGGCCGATCTTATCGCCCGACCGTTACTACCCGATTGAGATGTTCGCCGCCAAGGGCGCTGTGATCCTCAGGCCGAACTATCGCGGCTCGGCCGGGTACGGCGAAAAGTTCCGCTCGCTCAACGTGCGGAATCTCGGCGTGGGCGATTACTGGGATGTCATATCGGGCGTGGACCATCTTATCGCCAGAGGCTTCGTCGACCGCGACCGCGTGGGCGCGATGGGGTGGAGCCAGGGCGGCTACATCTCCGCTTTCATCACGACTTCGAGCGACAGGTTCAAGGCCGTTTCGGTAGGCGCGGGCATATCGAACTGGATGACCTATTACGTCAACACCGACATCGCCCCTTTCACGCGGCAGTACCTGAAGGCCACGCCGTGGGATGACCCTGAGATCTATCAAAAGACCTCGCCCATCTCTTACGTGAAGACCGCCAAAACCCCCACGCTGATTCAGCATGGCGAATTCGATAAGCGAGTGCCGATCCCGAACGCATACGAGTTGCAACAGGCGCTTGAGGACAAAGGGGTTCCGGTGAAGCTGATCGTCTACAAAGGCTTTGGCCACGGCATTGATAAGCCCAAGCAGCAGCGCGCTGTGATGGAACACAACTACGAATGGTTCAGCCAGTATATCTGGGGCGAAAAGCCCGCGCAGGAAGGGAAATAAAAGAGATCGTGAACCGTGAACCGTAAACCGTAAACCGTGACAAGAAGGAGAGACCGGCCAAGCTCCGTTTCTCTCTTTCTTGTCACTTGTCACTTGTCACTGTTTACTCCCCTCTGACTTGTCACGGTTTACGGTTCACGGTTCACGATTTACGCCCCCGATCACCCTCTGAACTTCAAGCTCGTCGTCAAACAGAACGAGGTCCGCACGCTTGCCTTTTGAGATCGAGCCGTAAAACTGATTGAGCCCTGCCACGCGAGCGGGCACAAGCGAAGCCATGTGCAGGCTTGTGTGAAGCGGGATGCCGAGGCTTATCATATTTTTTACTGCCTGCCTGAGCGTGATTACAGAGCCCGCAAGCGTCTGGGCGGGGAGCTTTCTTTTAAGCGCCGTGCGGCCAGAGCTGACCACAATCTCTTCCCCCCACACGTCGAACTCTCCGTCGCCGAGACCTGCCGGCTTTACGGCGTCGGTGATCAGGGCCACGCGGTCCGCGCCTTTGGATTGGACGATCAGCTGTAGCATCAAGGGGTGAACGTGGTGAAGATCGGCTATAAGATCGACCGTCACGTCGCGGCGGGTGAGCGCCCACGCGACCGCGCCGGGCTTGCGATGATCGAGCGGGTCGAGCGTGTTTGGGAAGTGTGTGATGTGGCGCGCGCCGCGCTCGAATGCCCGATCAAGCGTCTCAAGATCGGCTGCCGAATGGCCTATAAAGACCCGGAAACCACTGCCTGTAAGCTCGCTGGTTAGAGCAAGCCCCCCTTCGACTTCGGGCGCAATCGTCATCAGTCTCGCGCCCGCTGCCCTGCCTCCGCCGACAAACATATCAAGAGCGCGCGAACGCTCGTCATATGCCTGGAAGTGCTCAACGCGCAACGCGCCGCATTTCGACGCGCTCAAAAACGGCCCCTCGAAATGGATGCCAAGCAGGCGCGCGCGCCCGGTGCCTGACCCTTGCGCGCGGTCTTGATCGAGCATGTATCTTTCGAGCGCGGTAACGGCCCGCCTGGCAGCCTGCTCGCTTGCGGGAGGGAGCGTGGCGAAATAGCCCGTCACGCCTTGAGCGAGCAGGTATTCGGATAGACGGCCAAGCTCGTCCGTCTCCGCTTCAAGCGCGTCTACTCCGGCCGAGCCGTGAATGTGCAGGTCGATCAGGCCGGGCGCTATGATCATGTCTCGCGCGTCCAGCTTTTCGGCCTCGCTTACCCCTGCGGGCTCATCCCCTGTTGCAAAGAGCTGTTTGATAGAGCCGTCGCGTATAAAGACTCCGCCGCGACGTATGCGATCCGGCATCGCCATTCGACCGTTGTAGAGAAGGAGGTCGGCCATAACGGTTTACTTGAGGCGGGAAAGGCGAGTCGAAAAAGTTGAAGGCAGCGAGCTTGTCCCTGTCGTTACGGGCACCCGCTCGCCGCCTTCTGATCTCTGTTTAGGCTTCGCGCTGTTAGAGCAATTGCTTGATGTCGTTTTCGACGACGGAAGCCGGGCGAGCGCCGACGTAAGATTTTACGACCTTGCCGTCGCGGCCGATCACGTACTTTGTGGGGATGCCCCTGCTCACATCATAACCCGTCATGGCCGCGCGGTCGTTGATCATCCATATCGAATAATTGATGTTGTAACTCTTCATGAACGGCTCGACTGCCGCCGCGCTTCCGCCGGGCGTGATTGGGTCGAGCGAGACGCCTATTATCTCGACACCCTGATCGCGATACTTGTTTTGAATCTGAACAAGACCCGGTATCTCCGACCGGCAGGGGCCGCACCATGTGGCCCAGAAGTCGAGCACGACCACTTTGCCCTTGTATGCTTCAAGGCTCTGCTGGATGTTGCTCGACACGAGCGGGGTGGGCGATACGGGGATCGTCTTGCTTGTGCTGCTTTCGCTCGACGAGCATCCCGCAATTACGAGCGCGAGCAAGGCCGCCGCAAAAAGCGCGCGCGGGGCGTGTCGCTGTTTCATCTTGCCTGACATAATTCTCCTTAACGATTTAATGACGGACTGCTAATTAGAGACTTCCCGTTCCAAGGTTAAATAGCTTATCACGGAACGCCTTTTCGAATGAAGCAAGTTTATTTGCGATTCCTGACCCGCGCGCTGCTTGAGAAGCGGCGCGGCTTCTCTTTGACCCTGAGCGGCTGGCGGCCGGAATGGCGGCGCTCCAGAATTATCCTGCACGCGATCAGCGCAAGCAGCCTGTGCGTAAAGCGCGCTTCCCATCTCAAATTAGGCTGGACCTCCACGCGGCAGGTGGTCTGCGTCCGCCTTCTGAGATCGAAGTGAAAGGCCAGAAGCGTCGAAGTATAAAACTCCTTGTGCACAAGGAGCGACGCTTCGCTGCGAAAGCGGCTGCTCCACGACCTCATCAACCGAAAGTTGTCGCCTTCGGCCATCTCTATCCTCAGCTCTTCGCGATGCGGGTTGGCGCTCGCGCGTTCGATCAGAAAAGACTCGCTGCCGTCTTCTGAAATGATCGAGATGCGCTTTTTGAGCGCGCCGACGTTGATCTCGTATCTTATGCCCTCGGTTTCGTAAACGGCGCGGCGCGACCCCTGCCACCGGAGCCGCCCAATAGTGCGGTCGCCGATGGTGAAGATATGGCGCGCGCGGCTATAGCCTTCCCGCCTGACGATCACCTGAGACTCGCCGAGAAAATCCCGCTCGAACGATTCGCCCATCGATGCCGTTACCAGATTTATGCTCGCTTCCATTGTCCTTCCTTCGCTTAAATCCCGCGTTGATGCCCGCCTTAAACCCCGATATAACGCGCGTAAATCCCGCGCGCCACATTCGGGTCGCTCGTTCCGCGAATTATGCTGCGCGCGTCGCGAAATACCGTCACGTCATAATCTTCTATCTGGAACTTCAATAAAAACTCGTTGAACGCGACCTCGCCGAGCGGCTTCAACCGCTCGGCAAGCGCGGCGAAATCTATCCTTGCCGCGCCCGACCTCGCTATCTGAACAGCATTGCGCCCGCAAAGCGTCGTCGTCACCTGTCGGCCTTCGCCGCGCAAAAAATCGAACTCGCCTTTGCCGCACGCGGGGCAGTCGCGTCTATCGGCAAAGCCGGACAAACCCATGCGTTGAATCTTAAAATCCCAGACGTCGATTCGGACGAGCGAATTGTGCAGCTTGTCCGTCTTTCCCACAAGCAGCTTGATCGCTTCGGCCGATTGGATCGACGCGATGATCGAAGTTATCGGCATAATGACGCCTGCCGTGTCGCAGGTTTCGCCCGACCCGGGCGCGGGCATCTCTTCAAGCACGCAGCGCAGACACGGCGTACGGCCCGGCACTATCGTCATCGTCAACCCGTATGACCCGACCGCCGCGCCGTATACCCACGCCAGCCCTGACTTCACCGAGGCGTCGTTTATGAGAAACCGGGTTTCGAAATTATCCGTGCCGTCGAGCACGACGTCCGCGCCCGCGATTATCTCCTCGACGTTTTCAAAGTTCACGTCCGCCACAACCGGCTCGATCTCTATGGAAGAGTTCACGCGCCGAAGCCTTCGGGCGGCGGCCTCGGCTTTGGGCAGGCGTTCGAGCGCGTCCGTCTCTTCAAACATGATCTGTCGTTGCAAATTCGATTCTTCGACAAAGTCGCGGTCTACGAGCGTCAGGTGGCCTACGCCCGCGCGCGCAAGCGTCTCGGCCTGGACCGCGCCAAGCGCGCCGCACCCGACAATAACCACGCGCGATTGCTTGAGCAATTCCTGACCTGACGGGCCTATCCCTTCAAAAAGGGTCTGCCGCGAATACCTGTCTGAATCTCTCGTTTCCGGGATCATAATTTTCCGATAGCTCAATTCTACACTAGCTCGGAGAAAGATGTCAGTTGGGCCAGTCGATATGATCGGGGGAGATGTTTGGTTGCGCGGCTCGCCGGGCATCGGATATATTTTGAGGACTGTGATGTGAGTGGCGTGTTTTCAGATGACACCCCACACTTTGTTATGACTAGCGATAAAGTGGTGGCTACCAACCGAGAAGCCTACCATAACTACTTTGTGCTTGAGACGTACGAGTGCGGCATCGCGCTAACCGGCACAGAAGTGAAATCGATCCGAGGCGGGCGTTGTAATCTCAAAGACAGCTATGCCTTGATACGTGAAGGCGAAGCCTGGCTGTTCAACGCGCACATAAGCCCTTACAGCCACGGCAACCGTGAAAACCACGAGCCGACGCGGACGCGCAAGCTGTTACTGCACAAAGCGGAGATCGACCGGCTGCTGGGCAAGTCGCAGGAGAAAGGGCTGACGCTCGTTCCGACGAAGATGTACTTCAAAAACGGGCGCATCAAGCTTGAGCTTGCGGTCGCAAAGGGCAAGAAGCTTTATGACAAACGCGAAACCGAGCGGCGGCGCGAAGCTGACCGCGAGGTGCGAGCCGTTATGAAAGAGAAGGGCCGGGAATCCTGAGGGTGAATGGAGATCGGCAAGGGAGAAGAGATGGAAGTAAGAGCAGATTCGGGCAAGTTTTATGACGTAGAGGCAGACGCGCTCGTAGTGACTATCTACGAAGGCGACAAAGCCGACGAGGGCGTGCTCCGCGAGCTGGATGAACGGTCAAGCGGGATAATAACCGAGCTGCTTGCCGGTGACGAGATGCGTGGCAAGCAGGGCGACATGGTCTATGTCTACCGCCCGGGCAATTTCCGCGCCCGCCGGTTGCTGCTCGTCGGCGGGGGCAAACGCGATGACTACTCTTTCGACACCATACGCAAAGTAACCGGCTCGGCCGCAAGATTTTTGCGAAGCAAAGGCGCTCGCTCGATGGCCATACTCCGCCGCTCGCAGCTCGATCTCGGCCTGAGCGCGCAGGCTGCGGTTGAAGGCGCGCTTATGGCGCTGTTCGAGCCCGACATGTACAAGACGGAGAACAAAGAGGAGCGCCGCATAGACGAGCTGATACTGGTCGCGGCCACCTCCGGCTCTGAAGAAGCGCTTGCGCGAGGCGTTGAGTGCGGTCGTATCATCGGCGAAGCGGTAAACTACGCGCGCCAGCTTTCAAACGAGCCTGGCTCTACGCTCACGCCTTCCGAGCTAGCCGAGCAGGCAAGAGAGACCGCCACGCGGTACGGGCTTGATATAGACGTGATCGACGAAGCGCGGATGAAAGAGCTTGGCATGGGCGCACTGCTCGGAGTCGCGCGCGGGTCGGACGAACCGGCGAAGCTGATAGTGCTCCGTTACATGCCCGACGAAACCGAGCCGCTCGGTAACGATCAGGAGATAATCGCTATCGTCGGCAAAGGGATCACGTTCGATTCGGGCGGCATCTCGATCAAGCCCGCGGAGAACATGGAGAAGATGAAGTACGACATGTCGGGCGCGTCGGCCACGCTCGCTGCGATGCGCGCGATTGCGCAGCTCAAGCCTCGCGTCAACGTCATAGGCTTGATGCCCGCGTCGGAGAACCTGCCTTCGGGCCGCGCATACAAGCCGGGCGACGTGTTGCGCGCGATGAGCGGAAAGACTATCGAAGTAATAAACACGGACGCAGAGGGGCGTGTCATACTCGCCGACGCAATAAGCTATGCGCGAAAGCTTGGCGCGACGCGAATCATCGACCTGGCAACGCTCACGGGCGCGTGCGCAATCGCGCTGGGCACGGTCAACGCGGCGATTCTCGGAAACGACCAGTCGCTTATCGACCAGGTGCGAGAGGCCGGGCGCGAAGTCGGCGAGCGGCTCTGGCAACTGCCTATGGACGAAGAGTACCGCGATATGATCAAGAGCGACATCGCTGACATAAAGAACTCGGCAGGCCGCTACGCCGGAACGATCACCGCCGCGTACTTCCTGCGCGAATTCGCGGAAGACACGCCGTGGGTCCACCTCGACATAGCGGGGACCGCCTGGGAGAACGACCGCAAGCCTTATATGGCAAAAGGGCCGACCGGCATCGGCATCCGCACGCTTATCAACTACGTCTGCAACCACGCCGCAAAAGAGGGCTGAAAGGTAAGAGATGGGCGATAGGGGAAGCGAAGACCGCAGTCGATCATCGCCCAACTTTTCATTCTCGCGCCCACAACAGACGGGCGCAATCTTCATGCTGGCAGGGCTTATCGCCCTGATCCTTTACCGGTCCTGTTAAGCCGCCGCCAGAAGCGGCACGTAGCTTGCCCGCATAAATTTACCGTTCTTACGGTATACGATTACTGCCTTGATTGGAGAGGATAGGCTGTCCTGGACGCAGATTTTAAGCAGGGCGGAGAGCAAGCGCGTCTCACACCTCTACAAGAATGGGCGGAAAGCAACCCCGCAGAGGAGGAAAACGGTGAAACACACTACATTAAAAGCCATCGTCTTCACATCGATTCTTAGCGTGCTTGTCCTGAGTCTGAACCTTGTAGTCGGGGCGCAGCAGCACTCGAAAGAGCACATGGCCACGGACCAGAACGAAAAGAGCAAGGACGACAAGAACAAGGGCGACAAGGACAAAGGCGACAAGAACAAGGGCGACAAGAAAAAATCGGACGCGTCCGATTCGGGAATGCTCAGCTCATCCGACAAGAAGTTCATCATAGAGGCCGCAGAGGGCGGGAAGATGGAAGTTCACATGGCCCGGATGGCCGTCGAACGGGCCGCCAGCGATAGCATCAAGCAGTTCTCGCAACGCGCAATCGACGATCACTCGAAAGCCAACCAGGAGCTTATGCAGCTGGCGCAACAAAAAGGCGTAATCCTGCCCGCTCACCTGCTTCCGGAGTCCGACCACGGCGCGGCCCAGACAAACGTTTCGAGCGATTCAAATACGACAGGCTCGAACAAGATGGACAAGGGGGACAAGAAAGCTCACAAGGATATGGTGAAGCTGGCGCAGCTTTCAGGCGCTGATTTCGACCGCGAGTACATGCGCGAGCAGGTCAAGCACCACGAAAAGGCCGTCAACCTGTTTGAGAAGGAGTCTATGAAAGGCAAGGACGCGGACGTAAAAGCATGGGCTGCCGCTACGCTGCCCACGTTGCGCGAGCATCTGAGGATGGCTCGCGAGCTAAACAACAGCGTGTCCGGCAAGACCGCAAGTAACACTCCATAAGATTTGCCGCTTTATCAAGACGGGGCCGCCACCGGCGGCCCCGGTTGCATTAGTCTTCGACGTTTAATCCTCGACACTTAATCTTCGGCGCGGTCGAGCCCCTTATTTGCCGGCCCGTTTACTACGTTTCCGTAGCAATCGTAGCGAGAACCATGACAGGGGCAGTCCCAGCTCTTTTCCAGAGAGTTCCACGCCACAACGCAGCCCAGGTGCACGCAGATCGCCGACATCTCGTGCAGCGCGCCCTCTTCGTCGCGGTATACCGCGAGTTTTGTAAACCCCTTCCGTATAACCGCCCCCGTCCCCGGCTCGATCTCGTCCGCAGAACTGACATCGCCCGGCGTTAGCAGATCGGTATACTGAGACACGACGTTTATGTTCTCCTTTGTGTACTCGCCCGCCGCGGCGAGCGTCACCCTCGACGGATCATAAAGCGATGCCCACGAACACTCCCTCCCCACGATCAGATCGGTCAGCAACCTTCCGGCAATCGTCCCGTGCGTCATCCCCATCCCCGAATCGCCCGTCGCAATGTAGACGTTGTCGGCATCCAGGGGATTTCGTCCGATGTAGGCTACGCCGTCGACCGTCTCCATGACCTGACCCGACCACCGAAACTCTACTTGCTCTATCGAGCCGAACCGCTCGCGCGCCCACGCTTCAAGCCGCGCGTGACGGTCCTGTCCGTCGTCCGCCTGGCCGGTCTTATGGTCTTCGCCTCCGATTATCAGTATGTCGTGATCGGAGGTCTCGCCCGGCTGGAGCCTTATGTAGTGGTAGGGGTCGAGCGTGTCCCAGTAAAGCGCCCGCGTCACGGACCCGCGCGCGACCCGCGCGCCGATGACAAAGGTGCGGTAAGGAGCCTGCTTCGTGTGGATAGCGACGCGGTCGTTTACCGGCGAGTTTGTCGCTACGACTACCGACCCGCAGGTGACGACATTTCCCTGCTCGGTCTCTACGCGCGCCGTCTCTCCGCCTTCGATAGTGGTGGCGTGCGTGCCGTTGAATATCTGCCCGCCCTGTCGCTTGATCGCTTGCGCAAGCCCGTTCATGTATTTGAGAATGTGAAACTGTCCCTGTCGCGGGAATCTCAAACACGGCCCCGTGTCAAAGCCTATCACCTCTGCCCTGTCCAGCCGCTCGACTTCTGTAAGCCCCGCGCGGTGCGCCGCCTTCAACTCGCGGTCGAGCACCTCGGCAGACTCGCCTTCCGGCACGAACAGGTAGCCGTCGACTCGCTCAAAATCGCAGGCTATCTGCTCATCGCTTATAATGTTTTCGATTATGTCGATGGCCGTCGTATGGCTTGTGGCCACGATGCGGGCTCCTTGTTCGCCGTGAAGCCGCTCGATCTCGAAATACCTGTCATCTATGGCGTTCGACAGATGCGCTGTCGTGTGCGAAGTCTCGCCCCCCGCAATCGGGCCGTCGTCAAGCACGATGACAGACCTGCCTTCCTGCGTCAGCAGGTACGCGGTTGTAAGCCCCGCTATGCCTGCGCCGATTATGCAAACATCTGTCTGTTTATCTTCGCCGAGCGCGGGCCCCTGCGGTACGTCAGCGGTCTCTTCCCAGACGGAGGTTGTAAGTCCCGAATCGCTTTTCATACGATCTTCCCTGTTTTGACGATATGACTCACAAAGCCCGTAACATTATATCCAATACTGCCGAATGGTACAGTGGTTGCTAATTCAAAGGGGATGACGACCGTCCCCGGTCAATAAGAA
The DNA here is from genome assembly GCA_964615905.1 of uncultured Clostridia bacterium. Classification (GTDB taxonomy): domain Bacteria; phylum Acidobacteriota; class Blastocatellia; order UBA7656; family UBA7656; genus DATLMR01. The sequence continues at coordinate 520,276 of CAZTUB010000001.1, read as the reverse complement.
AGGAGAGTGTTATGGGTGACACAAGCGTAACAAAGGTTCAGTCGGAATCTTCCCCTGTAGGAGAGCTTGGGCAGAAGTATCTTGCATCAGGAGTTCACGTCTCGATGCGGTTATGGGAGCGAACAGAGCCGGGTGAGCCAAAGCCTGAAGCCGCGCGCGATTACGAGACAGTCGGGTATGTGATCGAAGGCCGGGCCGAATTGCTGCTTGAAGGGCAGATTTTGTTGCTTGAGCCGGGAGATTCGTGGGTCGTGCCAAAAGGCTCTACTCATACATACAATATTCTTGAGCCTTTTACAGCGGTCGAGGCTACCTGCCCGCCCGCTCATATCCACGACCGCGACCGACCGCAGCAGTAGCCGCGCGGTCCTGATCGATGACTATTAGAGGCAAACGCGCGAGCGATCAACCCTTCATTCGAGCGTTTGCCTCTAAAGCCGACCTCTATCTTATTACGTCTTCGAGAAATTTCACCGCTTCCGGGTCGTCCGAATCGCCCAGCAGCTCAATAGCCTTTTTTCGCATACGGATCGAAGAATCGCTTCTGGCCACTTCGATGACCTTTCTCACGCCCGCCTTTTTGCCCGACTCGATGAGCGCGGAAAGTATCTCTTCTTTCGTCTCTTCGTTTGACTCCGCGCCGTAAAGCGCTGCTAGCGTATCAAGCGCGCGGTCGTGCTCGATCTCTCCGAGCGTCGATATGGCCTCGTTGCGCAGGCTCATATCGGGGTCTGTGCGAGCTACGTTTGCCAGAAAATCGACCGCCGCGCCCTTTTCTTCGCTGTCTTCAAAGGCGCTTATAATCTCGCGCTTCACTTCGCGTTCGCCGATCTGTTCATACAGCTTCGCAAGCGCGGCCATCGCCCCGGCTTCGCGGCTCTCCGCGATTGCGTCAATAGCGGTCCTCCGCACCTCGGAGTGCTCCTGAGCGTTGCCGGCAAGCTCAACCAGAAACGGCATCTGGCCTGGAAGTTCTGCGAGCTCTTCGATTGCTTCCGCGCGCAGCATTACGTTTGAATGTGACTTTGCGATCTTTGCAAGCAGGGGCGCGGCTTCCGTAGACTCTCTTTCGCCGATGGCCTCGACCGCCGTCTGTTGCATCTCGGTATCGGCGTTCGGATCGTTCACGATCTTTTGAAGCGCCTGAAGACTGCGCTGGTCCTTCCTGTCGCCCAGCCCCTCTATTGCTTCGCGTCTTAGCTCACGGTCGGGCTCATTTTCGGCGACGCGTATCAGAAAACTCACCGCCGCTTCTTCGTCCCTGTTATCAGAGATCGATTCTAAAATCTCTTTTCTGATTTCACGGTTGGTCACCGATGAGTAGAGGCTCTGCAAAGTCTTTAAAGCTTCCGGCTCATCCGTTTCGCCAATCGCTTCTGCGGCCTCTTCGCGCACGTTATGGCTCTCTTTGTCGTTGCGAACGAGGTCGGCCAGAAAGCCGATGTTGCCGGGAAAACGTGGCAGCCACGAAACGGCCGTCTGGCGCACCTCCTGGATCGAAGAGGTGCGGATCAGGTCCTTGAGCATGGTTTCGACGCGCGGGTAATCGTGCACAGCTATTGCCCGTGTCACGTTCTCCGCCACTTCGGTCGACCGCGTAGTATCTACCAGGCCCTTGAGCAGGTCGAGGCTCTCTTCGTTGCCGCCGCGCCCCAGCCAGTAGACCGTGTGGCCTGCGTATTCGCGCGGGCGGTCGAGGTTATAAAGCTCTGTTCTCACAACAGACTTACCCTCCGGGTCATAAAGCAGAAAGACGCCGACATTGCGCGTTTCATAACGGCTGCCCGCCTCGACCGTGCCCGATGTGATATTGATGTTTGTGTTCGAATCTATGATCTGAATATCTATCGCGGTGCGCGGCCTAACATCGAACGAATAGGCGGCCCAAAACCGCGTTTGAGGCGACCGTGATCGGCCCTGCTTGATCGCCGACTCAAGTCTCGATTTGAGGTCAGGCCCGTCAACCTGTATGAAGCTCTGCCGCCGGTCGGCCTGCGTGATTTCGGCAAGCGCGGAAGCCGTGTCGCCGCCTTCGTGCACGAGCGCGATGAGAGCGCCAGATGCCATCGCACACGCCAGTAATAACATCATCCATAATTTCATAACTCGATACCTTCCTTAATTCTTTTTGAGAATCTCTTCAAGGAACTTTGCCGCCTCCGGGTCGTCCGAATCGCCCAGCAGCGAGAGCGCCTTCTTTTTCAGATTGATCGACGCGCTGCTCCTGACCACCTCCATCAGCTTGCGCAGCGCGCGCTTTTCGTTCGAGTCGCCGAGCGCATCGAGTATCCGCTCTTTCATCTCTTCGCTCTTTTCGGAGTCGTACAGCTCGATGAGAGCGGCGACCGCTTTTTCTCCGCCCCGGTCCCCGATTGCGGAGATGGCCTTCTCGCGAAGCTCGAAGGTTGCGGCCGTTCTCGCAAGCTCGATTACCTTGTTCTCAGCGCGCGGGCTGTTCATATCGGCAAGCGCGTCGATTATCTCTCTGCGAACCTCTTCGTCTTTCTCGGAATCGAAGAGCCTGACGAGTTCTTCGACAACCGCTTCGCTGTCGATGTCGCCAAGCTTATTTATGGCGATCATCCTGGTCTCGCGGTCTGCGCTTGTCCGCGCGATGTTAACCAGAAAAGCATGCGCGCGCGGGTTGTTCATGTCGGCAAGCGAGTTTGCGGCCTCCTGCACAAGCTCTTTATCGGTCGAGCTGGTGACAACCTCGTTCAAGATTTCGAGCGCGGTTTCGTTTTCGACATCCGCGAGCGCGCGTATCGCCGCCCTGCGCAGCCTCGCGTCGGGCTCTTTGCGCGCAAGCTCGATCAGGATCGATGCGGCCTGTTGCTGTTCAGAGTCGCCGAGCAGCGTAATCGCGCCTTCCTTCAACATAGAGCTTGCGGTCGAGCCGGGGCTGAGAAGCTCGCCCGCGATCTTTAATGCGCGGTCCGGGTTCGATTCAAACAGGCTCTGCAACGCCACGAGTCGCAGCTCGTCTACGGGCTCGTTTATCCCTTGCTCGATGGCGCTCTTGTTCTTTAATCGCGGCGCAATCTCTATTCGCATCGCCCGCGCATCGTTTATCCACGCCGAGCCCGCGAACTCTTTGATAAGCCTGTCGAGCGTCCTGTCCGCTTCCTCTAACCGGTTCTGCTTCTTCAAAGCGAAGGCGAGATAGTAAAGCGCGGCGTCAACGTTGCTGTCCGACGGGTATGTGGCCACGAAACTGCTGAAGCTCTGTTCCGCCTTCGCCCATTGCTGGTCGTTGATAAAGTCTCTCGCCTCGCGAAAAACTTTCGTCGAAGCATCCGAGCCGTTGCCGGACGACTGCACAAACCGGTTGAGCTTATCAATATCCTGATCGTAGCCGTAGACTATGCTCCTGACCGTTTGCGTAGAGGCGGCAAAGGCGAGCGCCGCCGCGAGCAGCAGGCACACGCCGCGCCCTGTAATCGGAACCCGGCTCTTTATGTAATCAATGCGCGACATAATTTTCTCCGGTGCGGTTAAAGTTCAGTTCGACGCCCTCGCGGAATAGAGTTGTAGCGCCGCCACTATCTCCTGTTTTTGAATCAACCCTTTGATCGAGCTGACACGGTCTCTCGAAGGCGCGTCGGGTAGATTTGCGATGTCTAGCAGGAGCGGCTCGATCTGGCCGAGCAGCTCTTTCTCGGTCGCTTCGTCACGAGATTCCGCGTTGCGGCGAAGCAGCATATTCCTGGCTATCAACTCGCGCGACATTCGCTTTTCGTAAGAGACATCAAACGACGCCTCTGCGGCGGGCGGCTTGAGGTTTCTGAAAGATCGCAAAAGAATCTGCGCCCGCTCGAAATGGCTGACAAGCTCCGCGTGCAGGGCCGAGGTGAAGCCTGCGCGCTGAGGCTCGACCGCCGCCGCTTGAACCCTCTCTTCAGCGGGGACAGGAGCGGATTTCCGCAGCGGCGCTTGTATGATTCTTTGTACAGGCTTGCGTGGCCGACGCCCAGCCGGTGTGGGGTTGACATAGGTTCTGACCGGCTCACGCTGCTCCGCCTGCGCTTCAGGCTCTGCTTGCGCTTCAGGTTGAGGGGCCGGTTCTCTCTTGTCGGCGGCCATAGCTGGCAGCGGTTTATCTGTGTTGCGGTCGAACAGCGCAACTCCCAACAGAGCCGCAAGCGCGAGAAAGCAGAGCGCGGCTGCTGCCGCAATCGGCAGGCGAGGCACGCCACGTACTGATCCGAGCAATGACGCGAGCCACGCGGTCAAAGCCCGGCTGCGCGCATCGGCGCGCGGCTCTTCTACTTCGCGCAACCGGGCCTTCAAGCGCGACTCGTAGCCCGGCCAGTACTCTTCGCGGGGCGACATCGCGAGCGTAGCCTGATCGAAGACCGAGAGCGTCGAATTGATCGAGCGATAAAAGTTCCGGCACGCGCCGCACGCGTTCATCTCGGCGAGCAAACCGGTTTGCTCGTTCGCGTCGACCTCGTCGAATACGAGGTCGATCAAGCGGCCTTTCATCTTGCTACAATCGTGCATGGCTTTCTCCCGCGCCTGCGTTGATGCCGAGCCGCTCGCGCAGCTTTATGACGGCGCGAAAAAGCGACTTCTTTACTGTCCCTGTCGAGCAGCCGAGCGAGCTTGAAATCTCGTCGTACGTCATGCCTTCACGGTGCTTGAGCAGAAAGATCAACCGCTGCTGCGCGCTCAGCTCTCCGAGCGCGTCGATCACGGCCTCGACCATTATCTTATTGCCGACCTCTTGTTCGATGCGGACGGTCACGTCTTCAACAGACTCCCACGAGGCGGGCGCGTCTCGAAGGCTCTCGGCGGCGGCGGTCGCTCGTTTGTCGTTCAAGAAGGTGTTTATCATGATCTGCCTGAGCCAGGTGTAAAAGCTCGATTCGCCCCGGAAGGCTTTAAGCCCTCTGTAAGCCTTCAGCCACACTTCCTGCGAAAGGTCTTCGGCGTCGTGACTGTCGCGGCAATAATGAAAGGCGAGCGAGAATATACGGCGCTCATAGCGTCTGGCCAACTCGCAGAAAGCGTCGCCGTCGCCCTTACGGGCGCGCTCGATCAGTTCGTTATCGCTCGTCACCGGCAAAAAATCCTTTGCGCGACTCAGGTGTATAGACACGCTTTACGAAATTTGGTTGGCAACGGGTCGATTTTTAAGAAAGTAAACAGTGACAAGTGACAAGTGACAAGAAAGAAGAACCCGCAGCCGTTTCTGGTCTTTCTTGTCACTGTTTACTTGTCACTTGTCACCTCTTAGGGATGTATGTCGAGCACGTCAAAGCGTGTGACTATGCCTGTAATGCGGCCGTATTCTTCGACGAGAATGGCGGGCGAGTCTTTCAAATATTTCATCGCGGTTTCAAGCGGCGTGTCTTCATCGACCACGGGGAAGCTCTTGTCCATGACTTCGCCCACGGGCGAGCTTACAAGCTCGCGGTTATCGAGCATCCTGCCCATCAACCGGCCTTCGCGCAGGCTGCCTACGGATTTGCCTTCTTCGAGCACCGGCAACTGCGACAGCCCGTGAGCGTGCATCATCTGAAGCGCTTCGCTCACCTGATGGTTTGGGCTTACAGAGACGAGGTCAGGCGTCGTTTCCGATTGTTTTGTGCGAACCAGCAACCCCGCGGTGATCTTTTCGACGCCGAGCAGGCGCTTCTCCTTCATCCATTCATCGGAGAGGAACTTTGTCAGGTATCGCTCGCCGGTGTCGCAAACGACAAAGACTACAATGTCGTCCTTTGAAAGATTGCGAGCTACCTGTAGCGCGGCCCAGGCGGTCGTGCCTGTCGAGCCGCCGCAAAATATCCCTTCCTCGCGCCCAAGCCGCCGGGCGGTCTGGAAGGAGTCGCGGTCGGTCACGTTGATGATCTCGTCGATATATTTCATATGGACGTTTTCGGGTATGATCTCCTGCCCGATCCCTTCGACCAGATAAGGCGTCGCCTGCATGAGCTTGCCTGTCTCTTTGTACGTCTTGAAGACCGAGCCGTACGGGTCCGCGCCGATCACTCGGATGGCGGAATTCTTCTCTTTCAAATAGCGGCCCGCCCCGCTGATGGTCCCGCCCGTGCCGACGCCCGCTACGAAATGCGTGATGCGTCCTTCGGTCTGCTCCCAGAGCTCCGGCCCCGTCGTCCGGTAGTGGGCTTCGGGGTTCGCGGGGTTGCCGTATTGAAAGACGAAAAGCGAGTTTGGAGTCTCCTGTGCTATGCGGCGGGCGGTGTTGACATAGTGGTCGGGCGAATCGGGCTTGGCGGAAACCGGAACGACTACCACGTCCGCGCCGAGTGCTTTCAGGTAGCGCACCTTTTCGACGGAGCACTTGTCGGTCATCACAAAGACGGCCCTGTAACCGCGCACGGCGCACGTTAGCGCAAGCCCTATCCCCGTGTTGCCGCTCGTCGCTTCGACGACAGTGCCGCCGGGCTTTAGCCTGCCTTCGCGCTCGGCCGCGTCGATCATCGAGATGCCTATGCGGTCTTTGACAGACCCGCCGGGATTAAGCGACTCCATCTTTGCTAAAACAAGCGCGTCCATCCCTCTCGTCAATTTATTGAGCTTAACTAAAGGCGTGCTTCCGATCAGCCCAAGAATATTCTCCCTGTAATCCATATCTCCTCAGCCTTTAACCTGGTTTTATATGCTGCCCGGATTGGCGAGTAAGAATCTTATCATTTGGCTGGCCGGGAATCCATCGTCGAAAAAAACTGCGGGCGCGTTCTGTCGGTCCGCGCCCGCTTTGAGAGATAGATGATGTAGAACTGAGATGACGCCCGATTATCTAAGCGATGCCTTGCGAAGCTCGCCTATGCGGTTGCGCACTTCGTCGATGTCTTTAGGGTTGCTCGCGGTCTTGAGATAGGCTTCAAACTCCGCGACCGCGTCTTCATTGCGGCCAAGCCGCGAGAGCGCGACCGCGAGGTTGTAGTGCGCTTCGGGGAAGTTCTCGCTCTGTTCGATAGAGTCTTTGAACTCGGCGACCGATGCTTCGATGTTGCCTGCGGTGAAGTATGCGATTCCCAGATTATAATGGGCTTCCGGGTAGAACCCTTCGGCCTGTTCTATGGCAATCTGAAACGCGGTGATGGCGCGTTTCGAGTCGCCTTTGCGCGCGTAGAGAATCCCCAGGTTGGCGTGCGCTTCGGGAAAGTCGCCCGGCTTCTGGCGCGCGGCGGTTTGAAACTCGCGCTCGGCGCCCGGCAGGTCGTCTGTAATGCTCAGCGCGACTCCGAGGTTGTAGTGGGCTTCGGCGTATTCGCCATTCGATTGCTCAATCGCGGCGTTGAACGATTTGACCGCCCCGGTCAGGTCTTCCATCATACCCTGGACCATCCCAAGGTTGTTGTATGCCTCCGGGTATTTGCCGCCCGCCGCTTCTATTGCCTTTCGATACTCTGCAACCGCGCCCGGAAGATTTCCCTCGGCGGTCATCTTCTTGCCGCTGTTAAAGTGGTTTTCGGCTGCGCTGTCGGCGCTGGTCTGCGCAAATGCGACAACGAGGACAAGAGCCGTACTCGCCGTTATGGCTGCGAATCTCTTTGCGATAGAACTTAATCTTGTCTTCATAATCTCACCCAATCCCCTCCGCTCGTATCAAACCGGGTCTGGCTGCATCGCGCGCGAGCATCATTCCCGTACATTTTGTTGCTAATTCGACGCACGGGGATTACTAAGGCAACGGTTATGCCGCGTGCGATGGTCAGTGATCGACGGTCGGACGCGTGGTTATGGCGGGAGGTTTCAGCTAGATTTTTCTGTGGTCGCCGACCACTGCTTTACGGCAACGGAGCCGCCGGGGTAGAGGACGGGTTGGACGGAATCGGGCTCGTTTATGCCGAGCGATTGCAGGATACGGCCGAGCCAGTTCTCGTTCGTAATTCGCGTGCCTGAGATTATAAGGTGGTCGCGCGCCCGCGTTGCCGCGACGTAGAGCAGCCGTTTCTTCTCAGCGCGGTCCATGCGTTCTTCCACCTGCTTGAGCATCTCGAAAGACGCGGGGCGCGGAGGGTCATCTGTCGCCGGGCCTGTATCGACTCTCACATCGACTGCGATGCCATAATCGGGATGGGCGATTACGCGATCCGTGTCGCGGCCTCCAGCGTAGCTCGCGTCAACGATCCATACGAAAGGGAACTCAAGCCCCTTCGATTTATGAATTGTCATCAACCGCACAGCGCCCGTCTCCTCGATAGTCGCTTCGCCCTCGCGCGCTTCTTTGAACCTCAGGCTGGCTATCCGCGCCACCACCTCTGAGAGGGTGAGCGAGCGAAGCGCGGCGGCCTGTTCTATAAACTTCTCGATGTTGGCCACGCGCCGCTCGCCGTGCGGCAGCGCCATAAGCGTTGCCAGGTAGCCTGTATCGACTACCGCAGCCGTTATGACCTGGGCTGCGCTCACGCGCCCGACAAGCGAGCGCAGGCGTGTGAGTGTCGCCCGCGCAAACTCGACTGCTTCGCGCTCGGCTTCGGGCATCTCTAACGATTCGTCGCAGAGGCTTTTCCATAGCGAGCGCTTCTTGAGCCTGAGCCTGAGCAACATCTCGTCTGAAAGCGCAAAGATCGGCGAGCGCAAGGCGGCGGCCAGGGAGAGGTTGTCGGCGGGGCTTACGAGAAAGGCGAGCAGGTTGTTTATGTCCGCGATCTCCTGGCGATCATAAAACCCGCGCCCTGCTGTGGTCACGTAAGGTATCCCCGCTTCCCTGAGCGCGTGCTCGTAAATCTCAAAGTTTGTCGAGGCTTGAAACAGCAGCGCAAAGTCGCCGTATGCGGGCGGTCGAGCCTCGCCCTGCTCGTCAGCGACGAGGTGCTCGCCTGCGCTAACAATCTCTTCGATCCGCCTTGCGACCAGAGCCGCTTCTAATTCACGCAAACCTGCCGCGTCGAGTTTCTCGTCGGCCTCCTTGTCTTGAGAGATGACGTGAAGCTCGACTGACGGGCTTTCGTGAAACGATTGCCGCACCGCTTCCATCTCTTCGTAAGGAGTATCGTAATCGCTTTCGATTTCAAAGACCGAAGCGAAGATGTGGTTGACGAAACAGACCAGCCGTTCGTGCGTGCGAAAACAGGTTAGCAGCCCGACTTCGTGGCCGCCCACGCGCGCAAGCTCGCGCCGCGCGTCGCGAAAGATCGTCACGTCCGCGCCCCTGAAGCGGTAGATCGATTGCTTCGCATCCCCGATTACGAACGTCTCTTCCGAACGCGGCGCGATCATTTCCAGAATCCTGCTCTGGAGCGGCGACGTATCCTGGAACTCGTCTACCATGAGCGCGCGTAGCAGCCCGCGCTCTTTGTACTGCTCGCGGACTTCCGTGTGGGTGCTGAGCATCGCCGCAGTCATCTCTTCCAGGTCGTTAAAGTCGAGTATGGCGCGCGATTGTTTGAGCGCGCCGAACCTCGCGCGAACCCTCTTGTGCAGCCGCGCGAGGTAGAGCGTGGCTTCTGCCGCCGCGCGGTCAGACTCGTTCATCGATAGCCAGAGCAGCCGTTCGCGCCGTATAGCTTCGCGCATCCGTTCAAGGGCGTCGCGCACGGCGAAGAACTCTTCTTCCGAGCGCCACTTCTTTTTCGACCCCCCGCGCAAGTTTATCGATTCGGCAATCTCGACGAGCACGCCGACCTTATCGCTCATATCGTCTGGGCCGGGACGCAGACGTTCGAGCAGTTCTGCTACGCAGGCGCGGCACTGCTCGCGCTTATCCGAAACGTCAACGGCCCGGAGCGTTGTGATCGTTCGACTCCACTGAGACCACGCATCGCTTTTAGTGAGCGAGAGCGCGGCTTGCAGTTTCATCTCTCGAAGTCGGTCGCGCCAGTAATCATAAATGTCTTTTGCGCTCGCGTGGGGCAGACGCTCTATAGAGCTGAGCGCTCGCTCGCCCATCGCGACGAGAGAGCGGAGCGCGGATTGCGCTTCGCGCGGCGACAGGTACGCAAATATGTTTATGTCGGATGCGGTTTGTGAAGCAGTCGAATCGCTTGCGGCCTCGGTTATCGCTTCTTCGATGGCCTGATCGAGCAGGGCGGAAAGCTCTACCTCGTCGCCCACTTCGAAGGCCGGGTCGAGCCCCGCTTCAACCGTGTGCGCGCGGAGGATTTGAGCGCACAGCGAATGAATCGTGCCTATGCGAGCCGAGTCGAGCGCGTTGCGGTGGTCGCGCCACCGGCGGCGCTCGTCGGCGGACGAGGTCTTCTCGATGCGAGAGCGAATCTCGCGGCGTATCCGCGCTCGCATCTCGCGCGCGGCTTTTTCTGTGAACGTAACGGCGACGATGTCGGATACGTGCCAGTCGGCGTTCTCTTCGAGGAGGCGCAAGAACCGCTCGACCAGCACTCGCGTCTTTCCCGATCCCGCGCCAGCCGATACGAGCACACGCCGCCCGCGCAGTTCTATCGCTTCGCGTTGTGAATCTGTCCAGCGCATCACATGAAATCGGGCTAATAATCAGGATGCAAAAAGAGGCGCGAGATTACAACCCGCTTTCTCGGTTCTCATTGAGCCGTCTATAGAGCGGCGCTGCAACGACAACCACCAGCGCGGCAAGCCCCGCGCCCGCCAGAACGTCTATCACGTAATGATAACGCAGGTAGACGGTCGAAAAGATCAGCGCGCTCGCGGGCGCGACTATCGACCAGAACGTGCGCCTGTGAAACTTGTGCGCGTAATAGAGCACAAGCAGCGTGAGCGCTGTGTGGCCGCTTGGGAAGCAGTCGCGAGTTACCCCGGATGCGTTGTCGAGCGCGTTACGTATGTAAGAGAAAAGCAGCAAGCCCGTGAGCGGCACTGTTTGCTGGTCTGCGAGGATGAAGCGCGGGCCGATTGCGGGAACGATTATGTAGCCGAGATATGAGAGATAAAAGCCGAGGGCGAGGATGAAGACAAAAAAGTGAAACCTGTCAAACCGGCCCTTGCTCCATAGCACCGCGCCCAAAATTATCGGGTAGAAATAGTAGCTGGCGTATGCGACCTGGAGAACCTCTGTCAAAGGCGGCCACAGGAATCGCTCAAGCCAGACGGTCGGGTGCGCGCCAAAGACTCGATGGTCGATTGCCGCAAGCTCCCAGTCGAAATCCCTTGCGTGCAGTCGCGGTACAAGGTAATTCAGCTCGAAGTATGTCGAAGGTATGAGCGGGACCGGGTACCACGCCCGGACAAACCGCCCGGCGCGGCCTGCAAATACCGAAACCCATTTCGCTATGGCGATGACAGCAAAGATCATGAGCGCGTGCCGTCCGACGTAGCTGGGCCAATCGGGTATGCGCTCGCGGGAGAGAAAGACGAGCAGCGTCATTACAAGGAGGTAAGCGATGATTATTTTGTCGGCAGGGCTGAGTGATCCCGCATACGGGGCCGCTTGCTTTGTGGCTTGCTTCGCGGCCGCTTCGGCCCTGTCGGTCACAGCCACCCCTCTTGCCTGTACCAGTCGATGGTCGAGCGAAGCCCTTCTTCGATTGGGACGCGCTGGCTGTAGCCAAGCTCGCGTTTGGCTCTCTCAATCGAGCAGCCCCAGCACGCCTGTGATAGATCGATCACCTTGTCGCGGTTGATGACGGGCGGCTTGCGTGTCAGCGCCGCCGCCGCTTCCGCCGCATAAGCGATGCCGAATGCTACGGGGCGCGGTATCGCAAACGACCGCACGCGCTTGCCAAATATCCCCGCAATGCGGTTTGCCAGGTCGCGGTAAGAGTAGACCTCGTCGCTTGAGATGAAATAGACGCGGCCTGCCGACTTTTCGCTTTCGCCCGCCAGTATTATCCCGTCGGCCAGATCGTGCGCGTGCACAAGGCTTATGCGCTTGTCGTAGTTGCCGATCATCGGCGAAAGCCCGCGCCCAATCGTTTTAAACAGTTCGTAAAGCGCGTAATCGCGCGGGCCATACACGGCGGGCGGCCGCACCACGGTAACAGGAATTTTATTCCCCGCGGCGCGAGCGATATTTTCGCCCGCAAGCTTGCTGCGCCCGTAAGGGGTGATGGGTGCCGGGGCCGTCTCCTCGTCAACCGCCTCGCCGTTGCTTCCGGGGCCCGTGGCGGCAAGCGAGCTTACCTGGACAAACTTCTTTATCTGATCGCGCCTGCTCAGGGCCGCTTTTACGACTGCCTCTGTCCCGCGCTCGTTTACGGTGAAGTAGTCTTGCGGTCGCCGCGCGAATGTCAATCCGGCGACGTGGTAAACAGTGTCTACTCCCCTGAGCGCGTCGTCCCAATCGGTCCGGTCGTCCAGCCCCCCGTAGACGAATTCGATCTGCGGGTGGTTGAGGTAGCGCAGGTTGCTTGTCCGCCGAACAAGGCACTTCACCGCCCGTCCGCGCTCGACGAGGCGGTCAACCAGATGGCTCCCGACAAAGCCTGTGCCGCCCGTGACAAGGACTTTACCGCTCATCTGTTGCTCGCTCCTTTGTCGGCAGCGTGGCGGTCCAGGTAGTCGAGCAATACGTTCGACATAAGCTTTACGCCCAGGACCAGGCTATCTTCGTCAAGGTCGAATTCCGGCGTGTGTATCATCGCGGTGATGCCTTTCGATCTGTTGCCGACGCCGAGGAAGTAGAAGAACCCCGGTATCACCTTCTGAAAGTATGCGAAGTCTTCGCCGCCCATCTGCGGCTTGGGCGAAGTGATGTTGGAGTCACCGATCAAACGGCGAAACGTCGGCAGAGTCTCTTCGACAAGCTTCGGCTCGTTGTATGTGACGCTGGCGTTCTCGATATAATCCAGCTCGTACTTCGCCCCGTAGGCCGCCGTGACTCCCGCGAGCGTCTCTCGCATCATCGCCTCGACGTTCTTGCGCACCTCTTCGCTGAGAGTGCGAACGGTGCCTTCCATCTTCACTTCGTCCGTGATTATGTTGAATCGGTTGCCGCCGTGAATGCTTCCGATGGTCACTACCAGGGGCTCCTGCGTGTTGACGCGGCGGCTGCGTATGGATTGCAGCGCGGTGACGGCCTGGGCGGCGACGACGACCGCGTCGATGCCGTCGTGCGGGTATGCGCCGTGGACTTTCTTGCCGCGAATCGTGATCATGAACTTATCGACAGAGGCCATGGTCGAGCCTGAGTTGTAACCTATCTGGCCGACCTCTATCGTCGGCAGAACGTGCAGGCCGAAGATAGCCTGCGGCCGGGGATTCTCAAGCGCGCCCTCTTTTATCATGAGCTTTGCGCCGCCCTCTTCGCCTTCGGGCGGGCCTTCTTCGGCGGGCTGAAAGATAAACTTGATCGTCCCTTGAATCTGGCCGCGCATCTTCGACAGCACCTCTGCGACGCCGAGCCCTATAGTCGTGTGCGCGTCGTGGCCGCAGGCGTGCTTCACGCCCGCGTTTTTCGATTTGTACGGCACGTCTATAGTCTCTTGGATCGGCAGCGCATCCATGTCCGCGCGGACGGCGACCACAGGCCCCGGCTTCGAGCCGCGAAGCAGCGCGGTCACCCCGTGCTTGCCGACGCCGGTTTTGATCTCTTCAAGGCCGAGCGCGCCCAGGCGTTCGGCGACGACGCGCGCGGTTCGCTCTTCGCGGTTCGACAGCTCCGGGTGCATGTGAAAATCGCGGCGCTGGTCTATCAACTGCTGTTTGAGCGCCTCTGCCGCCTGTGCGATCTGCTGATCGCGGCCGGCGGTCTTCCTGTCCGCCTGTGGCTGGTAGGGGAACGAGGAGGCGACCAGTAGTAGCGCCCACGCGATGACGGCGACCGATCTTCTTGTCATTACAATCTCCAGTGACCCGATGAAAGTTGACCAACAGGTTAAGCGAGGATATGGCTTCCGGTCATCCCAGGTCAAGCTTAGACTGGCCCCGCCGCCCGATGTAAAGTCGTTTAAGCCCGCTCGCCGACCAGCCGCGCCCCTTGTTCAACGACGGCCTCGATAAGCAGGTCGAAATCCTCGCGGCGGCTCCTGTGATTTACAATGGCGACCCGCAGCGCGAACGCTTCATCGATCCGCGTCTGCGACGGGACCGCCACGCCGCTCTCTTGCACGCGAATGAGCAGTTCTTCGTTCAACTCGTTCAACTCGCGCTCGCTTAAACCGTCGGCGCGGTATCGGAAACAGACTATGTTGAGCGGCACGGGGGCGAGCAGCTCCAGGTCCGGGTGTTCCTTCACACGGTCAGCCAGATACCGCGCCTGGTCTACGTTCTGCCGGATAATATCGGCAAAAGCCCTAACGCCGTGAGCCTTCAAAGAGAGCCACGCTTTCAGCGCCTTGAACCCGCGCGTAAGCTCGATGCCGCGCTCTGCAAAAGGCAGCCCGCCCGCGATGACGCCTCTCGTCGTTTCGGCAAGATAGCTTGCGGACCGGGTGAAAGCCTCGCGGTGCAGTCGCTCGTCGCGGACCAGTACGCAGGCTATCTCAAACGGCAGGTACATCCATTTGTGCAGGTCGAGCGCGACCGAATCGGCTTGCTCAATCCCCGCGACCATCGGTTGTAAGTCGGGGACTAATCTTGCGAGAGCGCCGAACGCTCCATCGACGTGAAACCACAGCTCTTCTTCGCGACACAGCGCGGCGAGCGCGCAAAGATCGTCTGTCGCGCCGGTGTTAACTGTGCCCGCTGTCCCTATCACGCAGAAGGGGCGGCGGCCTGCCTCGCGGTCTTCGGCGATCATCCGTCTGAGCGCGTCGATATCCACGCGAAACTCTGCGTCAACCGGCGCGGACCTGTAGGCGCGGCTTCCGAGCCCCAACAGCTCGGCCGCGCTCTTTGCCCAGCGATGCGTTTCGGTCGATCCGTATAGCATCAGCCTCGGACGGTCCCCGCCCTGAAGCCCCTCCTCTCGCACGTCGAAGCCCGCCTTCGCGTGCCTTGCGACCACCATAGCGGTTATGCTCGCCATAGTCCCGCCGCTTGTTAAAATTCCGCTTGCGCCGGGCGGCATCCCCATCAACTCCGCCATCCAGGCGATTACCTGTCGCTCCACTATCACAGGGGCCTGGTTGAAGCCCGCAAGGTGCGGGTTCATCCCCGATGCAAGCATGTCTGCCAGCATGCCAAGAGGCGTTCCCGTACCCTGTACCCAGCCCCAGAAGCGCGGGTGCAAGTTGCCGTTCGGGTACGGCAGCACCTTCCGCAAAAATTCTTGATAAACAGAAGCCGCACCCTGCCCTTCAACCGGCAACGGCTCGATAAGACTCGCTTTCACTTCATCGGGGATGGGCTGCCACGCCGGTTGCTCGCGAAGGGTCGACAGGTGGTCACATAAGTCGTCAAGCATCTGGTGGCCGAGCTTGCGGAACTCGTCCCAGTCAGCCGGGTCGAGTGTCTTGTTCGTGTCGTCGTGATCGTTCATGACACGAAAGCTTAAATGGCTTTGGTGTTGCGGTCTATCCGATTTCTGCGCGCGAATAAAAATTATCCTGGCCGCAAATTGACTAGTCCGGGCTAAGGTGGTGTAATCGACTTCCCAGGCTCGCCTTCGCTGCCAGTGGAGCGCGCGAGCAGTAAGGTCCGTACTCTTATCTCGAAGGGAAAGGCTATGAAAAAGAAGATCGCCCTCGCCGCAGTCGCGCTCGCGCTCGTCGCGACCTTTATCACGACCGCCGCGCTCGCCCAACAGAAGCGAGCGATGACTTTTGAAGACGTGCTGGCTCTAAAAACGGTCGGCGACGCGCAGATTTCGCCCGACGGCCGCTGGATCGTTTACACCGTCACCACCGCGAACGTAAAAGAGAGCAACACAGACGCTGACGTGTGGATGGTGGCGACCGCAGGCGGCCCGCCCGTCAGGCTGACGACCAGCAAGAAGAACGACAACTCGCCGCGCTGGTCGCCCGACGGCCGGTGGATTGCTTTCATCTCTGCGCGTGAAGATAAGCCGCAAGTTTTCTTGATCTCTCCCACGGGCGGCGAAGCAGAGCGGCTTACAGAGTCGAAGAGCGGCGTTCAATCGTTTCAATGGTCGCCCGACTCGCGCTCGATAGCCTATGTCGCTCAACAGGTCCCGACTCCGGATGAAGAGAGAAGGCAGAAAGAGAAGGAAGACTGGATAGTCGTCGATAAGAATTTCAAGTTTTCTCGACTCTGGGTCATAGATATAGGGTCGAAGAAGGCTACGGAGCTTGTCGCGAGCGACTACGTTGTGAACGATCCGCAGTGGTCGCCCGACGGGCGGCAGATTGCCTACATAACCATCCCCACGCCGAGGGCAGACGACGGGTCTCTTTCAGACATCTGGGTCGTCGATGTCGCGTCTTCTAAAAAGCGCAAGCTTGTCGAGAACGAAGGGCCGGATAACTCGCCGCGCTGGTCGCCCGACTCGCGCTTTATCGCATACCTTTCGCGCGACGCCAAAGCGGGCCAGCTCGGCCAGTCAAACCTCCTGGTGATTCCTGCCGAAGGCGGCCAGTCGCGCCATGTCGCAAGCGACTTGATATACCAGCCGGCCGCTGCCCGCTGGTCTGCCGACGGCTCGACGCTATTTTTCAGCTCAAGCGTGCGCACGACCACGCAGTTTTTCTCTGCTGCGGTCGCGGGTGGCGCGACAAAGCAGATGTCCGGCTTCAAAGGAGTGGCGAGCGCGCCCACATTTTCGCGCGACGGCTCGACGGTGGCTTTCACAAGGTCCGACACGCAGAACCCTGCGGACGTTTATGTTGCCAAGCTTCCGGGCATGACCGACGGCGTAAAGCTGACGGATCACAACCCGCAGGTGCGTGACCTAAGGCTGGGCAAAGGCGAGGTCATAAAATGGAAGGGCAAGGACGGGATGGAGATCGAAGGGGTTCTGCTATACCCGGCGGGGTATGAACAGGGCAAACGCTACCCGACCATCGCGCTGATACACGGCGGTCCCGCGGGCGTGTGGACCGAGTCGTTCCCCGGTTCGTGGGGCAACTTCGGCCACGTGTGGGCCGGTCGCGGGTGGGCAGTCTTTTACCCGAACGTGCGCGGCTCGTCCGGGTACGGCGAAAAGTTCTTGCTGTCGAACGTCAGGGACTGGGGCGGCGGCGATTTCCAGGACATACAATCGGGGCTCGACCATCTGATCGCGCGGGGGGTTAGCGACCCTGAGAAGCTCGCACAGTCGGGCTGGAGCTACGGCGGGTACATGACCGCGTGGACGATCACGCAGACCAACAGGTTCAAGTCGGCGATGGTCGGCGCGGGGCTCACGAATATGTTCTCTATGTATTCGACCAACGACCTGCCGCGCACGCTCGAAGGCTACTTCGGCGACCAGCCGTGGAACGACCTCGAAGCTTACAACCGCGCGTCGGCGATGACGTTCATAAAGAAAGCGCGGACGCCCACGCTGATCCTGCACGGGGCCGAAGACAAGCGAGTGCCGGTAGGGCAGGCGCAGGAGCTTTACATGGGGCTGCTCAAGAACAAAGTGCCGGTCGAGCTCGTCTTTTACCCGAGGCAGGGGCACGGGATACTTGAGCCGCGCCACCAGCTCGATAAGATGAGGCGCGAGTACGCGTGGCATT
This sequence comes from uncultured Clostridia bacterium, assembly GCA_964615905.1. Taxonomy (GTDB): domain Bacteria; phylum Acidobacteriota; class Blastocatellia; order UBA7656; family UBA7656; genus DATLMR01. The sequence continues at coordinate 502,871 of CAZTUB010000001.1, read as the reverse complement.
CCAGGTACGTGCTAGGTGTCGAGGTGCCTGAGCCTAAGCCGGAAAAGGAAGAGAAGAAGACGGAAGAGAAACCTTCATCGAAGTGATTAAAAAAGGGGCAGCGCGGGCTGCCCCTACGATTTACCTGCGGGCAACGTCGTTGCCGAGAAACTTCAAAAGGGCCGCGTTGAATTCCGTGGCCTTTTCCATTTGAGGCATGTGGCCGCATTTCTCAAAGATAACAAGCTCGGAGTTCGGAATCCCTTTCTTGAACTGCTCGCCCATCGCAAGCGGGGTAAGCCTGTCTTCGCGACCCCACACGATCAGCGTCGGCTGCTTGATCGACGCGAGGCGGTTGTCGAGCATGTCCTCGCCCCTTACGATGGACTCGATAAATTGCTGGATCGTGTACCCGTCGGTCCTTGTCATCTTTCGCGTGAACATCATATCGACGGCCACGTCGCTCTGGTACTGCTTGTTGTAGAAGATCATCGACATTAGCTGCCGAATGGATTCTCGCGTCGAGCCGGTCAGCGCGGCCCTCAGCTCGGTTTGGTCCGCGCTTTGCGGCAACATCACGCCGCCCGCGTCTACAAGCACGACGCGGTCGACCTTCTCAGGGTAGGCCAGCGCGAAGGCCGCAGCCGTCCAACCGCCTAGCGAATTGCCTACGAGCGACGCCCGCTCTATCTTCAACTCTTTGTAAAGCCCGTCGAGAAAATCGACAAGCGTGCCTACGCGGTACGCGATCACGGGTTTGTCAGACTTCCCAAAGCCTACCTGATCGGGCACGATCACCCGGTATTTTGTGGCAAGCGCGCTTATGGTCGGGGCCCAGTTCGACATATCGCCGCCGAGCCCGTGAAGCAGTATGACCACGGGACCGCTGCCAGCTTCCTTGTAATGGATCTTTACCCCGTAGATGGTTGCGACCTTGTCTGCAACCGCCGCAGCCGCTTGCTGGCGCAGGGGCCGGGCCGTCGCCGCCGCCTTCGTAGCAAGCGAGCCCGCGCGCACAAGCTCCTGCGCGGCGACGGAGATCGAAGTCGGGACGAACAGAAGCAATGCGACCACTGCGCGCGAAATCGCGCCGCCGAGATGTTTCATGCGAGGGGAGGTTTTCATATATCTATCCTTTGGCGTGAAGTACGGTTATACCCAGACTTTTTCAACCGCCTTGCCTTCCTTGCACAGCTTGCACTCTTCAGGCGTATAGAACCCCGTGTCTACGTCGAGAAGCGAATAGTAAGGTATGTCGCCAAGCTCCACGTGCGTGTCTTTGAAATGGAGAAGCGAGCCGACGGCTATCACCTCCGCGCCCGCGTTGCGGATCAGCTCGACCATGTGGGTGATGACCTTGCCCGACCGCACAATGTCGTCGACCAGAATGCATTTCAGCCCGCGCGCGTCGAGGTATTGACGGAAGTAGTAGCGCCCGTCCTCCTTCTCGGCCCAGATTATCTGGTCTGCGTTGAGCGCCTCGCGAATACCGAAAGCTACGGGGATGCCGCCGGCTGCGGGCGCGACAATGGCGCAATCGGGCAGCGCCGCGAGCACTTCGGGCTCTTGCCTGAGCTTGCGCGACAGGGCGACGTTCAGGACTCGCGCGTTGCCGTGGTAACGCATGGCAAGCGGCAGCTGAAAGTAATGCTCCGAGTGCAGCCCGTTTGGAAACTCGAAGTGGCCCTCGCGCATGGCCCCTGTCTCTTTCAGCAGGTCACAGACCTGTTCGGCCGACGGAATGAGTTGAACCTTGGGAATTAGCATAAACCCTCCACGAATTATCTTTGCAACCGTTGGTGCCGCTCAAGACGGAGCGCCGTGGGCGACGGCACAGAGAGAGAGATTATAGAAAGCCGAACCGCAAAAGGCAAAGCCGGTGTCGCGGTCGGGTCAAAAGCTGAGCGGGACGCGGCCGCGCAACAGGTGGTAAAAGTTGGCAGATGTGCGCGTTATGGGCGCGTACTCGCTGTGCTCCCAGCGGCGATGCAGTTGAAACATCTTATGATTGAGCGAGCCGAGCAATGGTATCCTGACCACGTCCGAGCGCGCAGCGCCGCGCGTATAGAGCGGGTTGTAGACTTCAAAGTGTACCTCCGCCGTCCCGTCGCTAAATAAGCCTACGTGCAGTGCCGCGACGCCCGTGTTGTTCTCCATCCACGACTCTGTCCACGCAGAGTGATTCCAGGAGTTGAGATAGGCGAAAAGGCCGTTGTCGAGACTCGACTTGGTATAACCGCCGCGACGGCCCGATTTCGCGTCGAGTATCTCCCAGAGCCATCCGACATCGCCTTTATGCGGCCAGAAGAAAAAGCCGCCGTCCCACGGGTTATGCCTGATAGGGCCGACCGACGCGAGCCACCCTTCGTTGTAAATCTTGTCTATCAACAGCGCGACCGAGCGCCGAACGGCTCCGGGCCACACCTCCCATATCTTGCGCCCCACCACGTCGTCTGCCGCCCCGATGATTCGCGTGACGTGCTCGGTCATTTCAAGGTCGGGCTCTGCGGTGCTGCGCGTCACCTGCTCCCACGACGGCACAGGCGTATCGGCATCCGTGTGCAAAAGGTAGTCCGGAAAATCGTCAGGCAGCGTCGTTAAATCCAGACTCATAAGCCCCCTTATGTCGAGCCAGTCTATTTTCTTTTGGCGCGAGGGGCAACAGCTTTCGAGCCGTTTCATTTCTCTGATCGATTTTCGGATTCAGTATTTATTTTTCTTGGTATGTATTTTTTGGCCTCCTGCGGTCTCCTCCATTCATGGAGTGCTGTCCGGTGCGGTATTTAACGGATTTACTGATCGGGCAAAGGGAATGGCGCAGACTTTAACCTACAGTCACCGGTCAAGGACCAGACCCGCCTTCCTGCTTCCCTGACTCCGATCCCCGGATGCTGCGCTCATCTACCGGACTCGCGCCCGGCAATCGCTTTTTGCCCGACCATCTCCCCGCTTTAAGCGATGGCGGCGGCTTCGAGTAAACCATGTAACGTGTAGACAAACCGGCACGAGGTGACCTATGAAAAAGAGATTGAAATACGCAGTCCTGGCAGTATCTCTTTGTTCGGGGCTGGCTTTGTGGATAATGCAGGCAAGCGCGCATCCGGCCTTTGCCACGCTTTCGGCTCCATTTGAGCGGCGTATACTTGAGCCGAGACCCGAAGCGCCCTTCCAATTGCGGTTCTTTACGACTCCTGTAAAGACCGATTCGCGAGGGCGAATAATAACAGGGCAAACCAGCGACCCGGTGAAAAAGATCATAGGCGTGGAGCCTGCCGGAGAGCGGGGCGGGCTTGAGCGATTTACGAAGATCATGTTTGGGGCCGCTTATATCGACGGCCGCCCCGACCCGGGCACGCGCATCAACCCCAACAACCCTGTCGTTAAGAGCGGGAATCAGTTCTGGCCTTTCGTAAAGCAACCCTTTCGCAGCGAGCCTCGCGCCCTTGCCCTCACCGATGACGGCTCGAAACTCTATGTCAGCCTGCCCGGCAGGGAAGGCTACCCCGACTGGCGCGTAGCGGTCGTCGATACGTCGAAGCGCCGCGTGCTGAAGTGGATAGACTTGCGCCCGGCAGGCCATCGGCGCGGCACGCGACCGATAGGGATAAGGGTAGCGCCGCTGAACCCGACCATCTACCCGCGCCCTTACGTGGTCGTCTTGAACATGTACGGCAATTTTGCCAGCGTCATAGATACCGCTGACGACACGGTCATAGGCGAGTTCGAGACCGGGTTCTACGGCGAGAAGGTTATCTTTAACCAAGACGGCACCCGCATGTACATCACGGACCGGTTCAAAGATCAGGTGCGCGCGTTTGAGGTAGCGCCCGGACCGTTCTTCTCAGAGATCGCCCAGATACCCACAGGCGCGACGGACCTTGAGCGCGCGAACCCGCGCGACCTCGCTTTAAGCGAAGACGGGCGCACGCTCTACGTCGCAAACACTCTTGGCCACACGGTCGCGGTCATAGACGTTGCCAACGACGCGAATACGCTTGTAAAAGTCATGCCGGTTGGCGGGCTCTCAACCGACATAAAAGTCGCGGGCCGCTGGGGCATAGTCTGCGGTCAGGGGACGAACACGGAGTTGAATGAGAGGGAGTCGGGCCACGGGCTGCCTACCAGGCGGAACGGCATCGCTATAAAAAACAACGGCGAGCCGCTCGGTTACACTCCCGTTATGACGGACGCCACAAAGGCGACGACTTTTGATGATATAGGCAGCGAGTTGAACGTCTTTGACACGGCTACGAATCTCTTCACATACCGCTACGTGGACCGCGAGCGGGACATCTCTCAGCTCGTCACGCCGGGACAGTTCGTCGACCTGGGAGATCACGAGCCCGCGCAGGAGATCATACGAGGCAGCGGGCCCGAACAGATGGTAGTCAAAGGCAACTTGCTGTTTGTCACCATGGCTCACTCTGAGAAGGTCGAAGCGTTTCGGATCAACCAGAACCCGGCGAGCCCTTCCGGGGTGCTTACCCCGCTTGGGATAGAGTTCACAGGAGGCATAACGCCGCAGGGCGTAGAGGCTTCGCCCGACGGTCGCACGATCTACGTCGCCAATTTTCAGACCGAAGACGTGTCGTTTTTGAGGGTCGACCCGGCAGGCAAACTGATAAGGGATGGTTACCTGCCCGTCGGCGTTACCCCATCGACCCCTGACCCGACAAAAGGCGGGAACGGGCAGGGGCTGTTCGCCACGGCTGAAGAACAGGGCCTGCGCTGGTTCTTTTCGTCGGCCTACTCCGACGACGGGCAAAAGTCTTGCGGCTTCTGTCATTGGGACGGCCGGCAGGACGGCTGCCAGTGGAACGTCGCCGCAAACGCCGTGGGCGGTGTTAAGGTCTGCCCGCAGAACAAAGACATATCCGACAACTGGCCTGAGTGGTACGAGGGGCTAAACAACGATTTCATGGCATACGCTTCGGCCTGCAACGGCGAGGTGCTGCTGGGCGAGCGCGCGCCGACGCCGCTCTTCCCGCAGGCAAACGCTTTTGACCGATTCCGCGCGCGCGAGGAGTACGTGCTCAGAAAGACCGAGGAGAATTCGGCTGCGATAGGGCGGCCGGACCTCAACGGCAAAGCGCGCAAGGTCGGCTATTACGACATGGCCTACCTGCAAATCCTGTGGTCGCAAAACGAGGTGAGGCGATTGCCAAACCCGCTCACACAGTTTCCCGACCAGGCCGAAAGCGTAATGATCGCCAGGGGCAAGGACCTCTTTACAAGAAAGGTTTCACAGGGCGGGTCGGGCTGCGCAGATTGTCACCACAACGGCAACCGCATGACGAACGGCGTTCTGGATGACACGTTTCAGGACTTCAACATCCACGAGCCGGGCGTCGTCAGCGAATCGACGGTTGACGGCGACGGGCCGTTCTTCCGGCCGGAAACCGATTACTTCTTTATCAAGTTCGGTCCTCCGCAGGACGTGGGCACGCCCCAGAATCTGAGCAGCCGAAACACCAAGCATCTTCGCACCTTCTGGGACGCGGTGCCCCGGTATCTCCATTACGGGTTCGCGCACACCGTTCGTGAGGTATTGCTTCCGCCAGATTCGCCTCTGCTAGGCCCGAACGAGCGCGGCTTCAACTTCCGAACCGTCCGCACGGATCACTCCAGAGCGACAGGCGCTGCGCTGCCGGGCGAGCGGGCTGTTGTGCTGCCGACGCAGGTGCCCATCACTTTTGAGAACAGTACGGGCGGGCTTGCGGGCGACGGCCACGGTCGAATCTTTGTCAGCCTCGACAGCCCGTTTATCAAGGGGCCGAACGGCAAGCCGCTGATAGACCGTCTGGGGTCAGACAATGTGGCGCCGGTTGTCGTCGGCGGTCAGATCAATCCGCAGCTTGCCGCCAACAACATCCGCGTAATCAAGGACACGCACGGCAAGACTTCGCACCTGTCGGCTGCTGATGTCGAAGCGCTGATACTCTACCTCAAGTCGCTTCAATGAGGCGTGACTCGTCCAGATAGAGAAGGCGCGGGATTTCGAAATCCCGCGCCTCTTCTCTCAACATGCAAACGCTACTTCGACCGAACGCCGTACGGATTTACCGATTGGTCTGCGCCGCAGGGTTTTCGACCTCGCCGATGATAATCTCGACGCGGCGGTTCATCTGACGACCTTCGGGGGTGTCGTTTGTGGCAACCGGGCGTATCTCGCCAAACCCGCGCGCGGCGGCAACGCGGTCCGAGGCAAGCCCCGCCTGCACGAGATAGTAGCGCACAGTGTCTGCGCGCTCCTGCGACAGCTTCATGTTGTACTCGTCAGAGCCGACTGCGTCCGTGTGGCCTTCGATCTCTATTCGATAAGTGCCGGGATAAGCCAGCATGATCCCTGCGAGCTTGCTCAGCTTTTCGCGCGCTCCGGGTTTGAGCGTCGACTTGTTGAAGTCGAAAAGCACGTCGGACAGGTTGACGATCAAGCCTCGCGCTTCGCGGCGCGTCTCAAGGATTTCTGAAAGCGAGACGTACAGTTTTTCTTGAAGCGCTTGACGGTCGCGCTGCGCTTGCTCGGCTGCGAGGCGCGCGCGCTCGGCCTCTATGCGTGCAAGCTCTTCATTGGCCTTCGCGCGGTCGGCTTCGGTCTGGGCGGCTTCTGCGCGCTGGCGAGCTAGCGCAGCTTCGCTTTCGGCTCGCGCCATAGCGTCCCTGTAAGCGCTGGCCTCTTCGCGTGCGCGGTCGGCCTCGCTCTGGGCCTGCGCTATTGTTTCGCTCGCTTCGCGTCGCTCGGCTTCGAGACGCGCAGCGCGGTCGCGCTCAACTGAGAGCGTGCGCGCGCGCTCGCCCAGCCGCATCACGTCGTGCGCGATCCCGCTGAACTCTTTCTGCTTGTTTCGATTGCGCGGCCATAGCTGTTCAAGCGCGGCGAGTTTTACCTCGGCCTGCCGCATCTCAGGCTCTGCGTAAGTCTCAGCGCCTGCGCGGCGGGCTATCTCGACCGCTCGGCGCGCGCCCAGCACCATAAGCGGCGTGGAGTAGTCGGCATTAAGCGCGGGCGCGTTCGCCGTCGAGACGATATAGAAAGTTCCGGGGTCGCCGCTGTATTCGATCTGGCTCGCCTCGACGCCGCCCTCCGTCCCCTTGCGCAAAGCGTTCTCTGCGACGATCACAGGGCTCGGAAGCGTGACCGCTGAATGAGGCTCGGCCGTCATGATCAAGCCAAAGGTCTGAAACGATGTTGTGACTTCAAAATCGAACTCTTTTCTGATGGGCAGCTCGGCTAAACGCTCGGCCTGGCCCTCAGGGGCAATCGCCCACAAAACGTAAGTCGTGTAATAGCTCCCAAGCGCCTGCGGGTGAGGCATGTTCTCCATCCTGAGTATTATCCGCGTGCGGCCTTCTTTACGCTTCACGTCGGCCTTGCCCATAGTCTGGGGGGTGACGGCAGTCCCTATCATATCGACTTCTGTACCGTTGCCTTCCCTGTAGTTGACGGCGAGTGTTGCGCGTTTTGCGGCAACCACCTGCGCGCCCGGAACCGTCTGCCTCACCTCAATAGTCTGAGCTTGAGACGCGCCCGCACCAAAGAGCAAAGCGAGCATCCCGGCAGCCATCGTCCTTTTAAGATTCATTGCGCTATCCCTCCTTATTGTTATGCGCCCCCTGATAGAAGTATCAGAAACGCTACACTCGCGCGCGCGAAACTGGTCTTAATCAGTACGCGATGGCGCAAATGGGGGCATTCCACTACTGAATGGGGCAACCCCTGTGCCAGTATCGCCTTGAATCAACGCTGCCGGTGGGCGGTTTTCGGCAAGAGTAGTGTGCGCTCGATCTCAAATACTTTCTGTTCGATCTTTGTACCGAAAAGATCTGCGCGCTGTTGGATGAGGCGGGCGGGAGTGACGTTTTTTAAGCCGACGAGCTGAAACTTTACAAGCCCTGCGCCGGGGCTGAAATCTCGTTTTTCGATAACACGAGAAGCGGCGTAAAGCGTGTCTCCGGCGACGACTGTGTTCGGGTGGCTTCCACGGTCGAAGCCAGCCTCCCAGAGCGCATTCGCCGCCGTGTCGCGGCTGGCAAGCGAAGCTATCCAGGCAAAGACCAGCCCGCCGCATACCAGGCGGGTTCCCGCGATGCTGTGCGAGCGCGAATAGACTTCATCAGTATGTAGCGGGTGAGTGTTTCTCGACAGCACAGTCAGTTGCATGTGCTCGCTTTCGCCTACGGTGCGCCCGGCGTCGTGAAGAATCACTTCGCCCGGCTCGAAGTCTTCGTACGCCCCGCGCAATCTACCGCGCCGGAAAGGGGGCGCGATCATTTTGGAAAGCTCCGCCGGTATGGACCCGTCGCCTGCGCAGGGTTGTTCCGAGCGTGGCTCATCTGTGTGGGCGCGACCCGTCAACCGGCCCACCGGTATCAACGCCTTTCGCTCGAACGTGACTACGGGCTTGTCCTCTTGATTGACTGCGACGGTCCGAACATGGATTATGCCGAGGTCGGGCCTGGAGCTTGAGCGGCGCGTCCCGACCACTCTTGAAAACGCGCGAATCGTATCGCCTGCGTATGCGGCGGACGGAAACCTCAAGTCGATGTAAGCGAGATGGGCGAGCGTCTGCTCCGAGACATCGTGGACGGAGAAGCTGAGCGCGAGGTTGAGCAAGACTACGGGCGGCACTACGCGGTCGCGAAACCCGATCTCGCTTGCATAGCGGCGGCTCGAATAGAGCGGGTTCGGATCGAGAAACGATGCGGCGAACATTGCCACGAGCCCGTCATCAATCGTCACTTCCCAGGGGTGATGATAGACCTCGTCGACGTTGAAGTCGTCGAGCAGCCGCCCATATTTTGGCTCGATCAACAAGTGCGCCTCCTTGTTCATCCTATCTCATTCATCGGGGAGCCTGCCGGTCGCGCGCGCAACCTTGATCGTGTTGAGCAGCACGCGGGCCATGGCGCGGTCGGCCATCTTGCCGTCGATCATCACCGCCCCGCGCCCCGCCGCTTCCGCTTCCTCGAACTGCTTCGTGATCCTGACGGCCTCGCTGATCTGCTCGTCCGTAACCTGAAAAATTTCTACCGCCAGCTCGGCTTGCAGCGGTATCCCTGTCCACTTGCCCGCAAACCCGAACTCTCGCGCAAGCCGCGCGTCCCGGCGGAACTCCTCGATGGCTTCACGCTTCTCGTCTTCGGTCTTGTCGGTTGTAGGATAGTTCGTCGTCATTTCGGCGATGGCGGGAATCCCCACCAGCGCGGCGGCTTTTACTATTCGCCCCCGCGCCTGGTTTATCAGCGGGTGGTCCGCCCTGTATTGATCCATCCGAAGCCCAAGGCTCGCCCAGTAATCGTAAGAGCCAAAGACGAGCCCCACGAGCCGCCGGGACGACCGCGCGATTTCAAAGACCTGTTCTTCGGCGGAGGCCGATTCGATCAACGCTTCGATCTTGATCTGGCCGGGTGGCAGGCCGAGCTTCGCTTCAAGCAATTCGAGCGTCCGGTCTATCGAGCGCACCTCGTCGGCGCTTTCGATCTTTGGGTATATCAACCCGTCAAGTTTCGACCCCGCCTGCTCGACTATCTCGACAATGTCTTCGTGACCGGGGTCAAGCTCCATGCCGCGCGGTCGAAAGAACCTGAGCCGGTCTCCCCAGTCCAGCTCATGAAAAGCGCGTGCGACGTTTGCCCGCCCCTGTCTGAGCAGCTTCTCGTCATCTCGCGGGATAGAGTCTTCAAGATCGAGCATGACGAGATTGGCTTTCGATCTTGTCACCGCGCCTTCGATATATTTCCACTGTGTAGCGGGCGTCGTGAGGTGGGCCATCTGCACGAGGTACTTTGGCTCAAGCTCGATCAACTGATCTTTACTGCGCGCGAGCGCCAGCCGGTTTCTCTCTCTCGCCGCAGCGATTACCTTAGCCCTGTCAAGTGCATCCATAGCTTGTGGATTGTAGCAAAAGCGCGGGGTGGCGGTCAGGGGCCATGACTGAAAAGTGAAATGACCCCCCTGGCCTAGCCTTGAGGCGTGTCCTGCGAGTCGGCATTTGTCGCGGGAGTAGTGACAGGCGTACTGGTATCCGTCGAGTTGCCGCTTTCATCTTCCGAACCGTTTTCGCCGCCGTTCGTGGGCGCTCCATCGGCAAGGTATGTGTAGCCGTTGGCGAGCTTGCCGGATTTGCCATCCGAGTTTGTGATTACAACATCAACCGGTCCCGGCTTATGAGGAGGGGTAGTCGCCGTAATCTTTTTCTCGCCTTCAATTGTCACCGACTGCGCCTCTGTATCGCCTATGACGACCTTGGCTCCGGCAAGGAATCCCGTGCCTGTGATAGTCACCTTCTGACCGCCTTTCTCGGAGCCTTCTTTCGGGTCGATGGATGTCAGGGCCGGGCTGGGCGAGACATGGTCTTTGCCGTGCGGAGGTTTGCTGAGCAGGGTTTCGGCCACTTCCTTGAGCTTCTCTGCGGCCTGGTGCGAGAACATCCCCATCAGGGCGGCAATCGCCGCGAAACCGAAGGGGCTGGTTTCATCCACGCTTGCGGAGGGAGAGAACAGGCCGCCGCGAAATACGAGATAGACCACAAGCGCCATCAGCGCGCCGTAAAAAGGGAGCATAAAGTACATGACCGCCCAGCTTGTGACGAGCCGCCTGTTACCCGCGTACTCGTAAAACGAGCGTATGGAGTGGAGCAGGCTGCCAAGCACACCCGACAGCAATACAATCAAAACCAGTCGCACCTCAGCCCAGATCCAATGCCCTGTGCCAAGTATCCATTGCTCATTGTCCAGGCTGTTCCAGAAAAATTTTACCCAGAGCGGATTCGCCGGCGCGCCGTCTCCCTGCGCAATCTGTTCGATTCGCGCAAGCCTGTCGTTGATCTCTTTGTTGCTGGTTGGGCTTGGCGAGCTTTGCGCGGGCGACGGGGCAGGGCTCGGTGAGCCTGATGCGGCAGGCCCGTTCGGCGGCGGCGAGCTTTGCGCCGCCGAGCTTTGCGCCGGGGCGGAGTCAGTGACGTTGGCCACGCCTGCCGGGGTGCGGTGCGGCCATATCTTTACCAGCACGTAGATTGAAAATGACGCCACCAGAATCAGGTAGCCAATAAGTGTAAGAATCGCCCACAGCGGCATGGCAGAATTGCCCGGACTCTCCTTCTCTTTGTGGTCGGACGATTGTTGTGAGGATTGGTTTGACGCCATCTTCCAACTCCCTTCGAGTGCCATTCCTTGTAGCGGCTGCTACAAGGAAACGATTGCCGCGCCCGGCGGCTTGTCGTCGCGGCTGCGACCAGCTTGAGTGTGAAACTCTCGAATTTCTTTTAGGTTTGAGTTGCTGGGCCTGGTTCTAAGATACAGCGGCGCAATACTACTACTTACTCATGCTCACATCAAGAAGAAAATGGGGCGGGAATTACAGAGGAGAGTGACAAGTAAACAGTGACAAGTGACAAGAAAGAGAGGACTGGAGTGTGGCCGGTCCTCCCTTCTTGTCACTTGTCACTTGTCACTGTTTACCTTCCTAAAAGTTCTTCGACCAGTTTTTCGGCACCGTAGAGTTTCCTGAGCGCCTCGATTATCGCCGCGCTGTGGACGCCGACGGCGCGGCCACCTTCGGCTTCATCGACATAGACGTAGCGGTTGGGCAGCTTCTGGATATTGCTGTCAAAGTTGAGCCCGACAAGCTCCAGGTTGCGGTTGATTACGGGGCTGCCGGAGTTGCCGCCGATTGTGTCTGCGGTGTAGACGAAGTTGAACGGGGTCGAAAGTTCGAGCTTCGTTTTACCCGTCTTGTACCTTTCGGGCAGGTTGTATGGAGGCTTTTCGTTAAAGCTCTCTGCGCGATCATACAGCCCGTAATAGGTCGTTTTGTACGGCACAAGCGTTGTGTCTTCTTCGTAACCTGAAACGACGCCGTAGCTGAGACGCAGGCTTGAGGTTGCGTCGGGCGGCATAGTCTTGCCGTAGACCGCGAACCTCGCCTGCGCGATCTTCTGGCCCGCGCTCGCTTCGACGTTCTTGATCTTCTCTTCCTCCCACGCGCGAAGCTCGCGATAGACGGGCTCGATCCTGCGCGCAAGCTCTATCATCGAGTCGGTCGACTTTGCTATCTCTGACGCGCCGCCTTCGAGCAGCGCCTTTCGCCGCGCGGGGTCTGTAAGCTGAGTATTGCTCACGGCCTTGCGCGCAGCTTCCGCAGGCGTCGCGCCCTGGAGCGCGGCTTTGACGAACGGGTCGTTTGCGCCGAGCGTCTTTTGCGCCTCTTCAAACCACGCCGCCAGTATCGCCTCTTCCATGTCCGTGTAGAGGGGCGCGGACGAAAGCAGCGAATACTTTAGCGATTCGAGCTTCGAGTCGCGGTACTCGTCGAGCCGCTTGTCGTTCGGCTTGGTAATCTCGGCCGAGTAGCGGACGAGTTGCGAGGCCATGTTTGCCAGCCTCGACGGCGCGAGGGTCGAAAACGCTATGCGTTTGGCCATCGCGGGCATCTCCTTGTAGGCCGAGGCAATCTGCTCCCACGCCGGGCCGTATATCTTTTGCTGTTCCGGGCGGGCGGCTATCTCGCGGCGAAGCGCGCGCTCTTCTTCCTCTTTTTTCGTCATCAGCCGCGCGTTAAGCAACCCGGCCTGCTGGCTCGTCAGCCGCTTTATGCTGTTTTCAAGCGACCGCAGCGAGCCGGAAGCCCGCCGCGCCGCCTCGGCGCTCGTCTTCGCATACCGGTTGAGCGCGTCGCGCCGCGTGGTCCATACCTGCATCTGCACGGGGTTCCCCATATCCCTGTGGTAATGAAGCTGCGCGGTCGTCAGCAACCGGTTAGTCGAGCCGGGAACACCCGACACGACGATGAACTCTCCGTCTTTCGGCCCTGTGGCCGACCACTTCAGATGGTGCGGAGTCTTTGCGGGCTGGTTGTTTTCATAGACGCGAAAGAATGTCACGTCGAGGTTATAGCGCGGGTAAGTGAAGTTGTCATAATCGCCGCCGAAAAACGCGATCTGTTCTTCGGGCGCAAAGACGAGCCGCACGTCCGTGTACTTCTTGAAACGGTAGAGCCAGTATTCGCCGCCGCTGTAAAGCGTCACCACATCGCTTTTGAGATCGGTCTTCGCGGCGGACTCTTTCTCTATCGCGGCAATCTCGGCGCGGCGCTGCTCGCTCGCTTCGTTGTCGGTCGCGCCCGGCTTTACGGCCCCCTGAACTCGCCGGGTCACGTCTTCATAAGAGACGAGCACTGTGACCTCAAGGTCGGGCGCTTTAAGCTCCTCTTCGCGCGTGCGCGCATAGAAGCCGTTTTTTATCAGGTCGCGGTCTTTGGTCGAGAGCTTTCCTATCTGGCCCGCGCCGACGTGCTGGTTTGTCGCTACGAGGCCGTCTGCGGATACAAACGCGCCCGTGCCGCCCGTCCCGCTCTCACTCAACCGGACGCTTGCCAGGCGCACGTGTTCGAGCCACTCGTCTGTGGCTTCAAACCCGTAACGCTCTTTCCATTGCTTGCGCGGCGGGTTGTCAAAGGTCCACATGCCTTCATCGGCAAGCTGGCCTGGGGCCTGAGCCAGAAAAATCAGGATGATTAAAAGGGACACCGATCTCTTCATCTGTTCTGCTCCAAAGGCGCGGGCGGGAGCGCGGCCCGCCCCGTCTAGAATCCCGGCTGGGTTATGGTCTTAACATCGACCTTCGGCGCGTACTTGCCAGCGACGGCCTTGATCTCGTCGGCCTTGCCGATAAGGACAAAGACGAGGTTTTCAAGGGGGAAGTATTGTTTGATAACCCGCTGGGCGTCGGCCATCGTCATCCGGTCGATCTTGGCGTAGAGGTTGTTTATGTCGCTTTCGTCTAGCCCGTAAAACTCAAGCTGCGCGATCTGCGCCGCAAGCTGGTCGGTAGTCTCGATGCTTGTCGGAAACAGCCCCTTGATGTAAGTCTTCGCGCTCTTGAGCTCCACTTCGGTGACGCCTTTCTCGTGAAGCCGCCTGAGAGTTTCGAGCGCCACGTTTAGCGCCTGCTCGGTGCTCGCGTTGCGCGTGAAGCTTGAGATGATAAACGGCCCGCGCACCATCCGCTCGCTGAACGACGACCGCGCGCCGTAGCTCAGCCCCGACTTGATGCGAAGCTCCGTATTTAGCATCGAAGTGAACCGCCCGCCAAAGAGCGTGTTGATGACGTTGATGTACTCGCGGTCGGGGTTGTTTCTGGTGATGCCGACGTTGCCGATATGAAAAAAGGTCTGCGTCGAATCGGGCTTGTCTACCAGCAGCAGCCGCTTGCCCGACACGGGCGCGACCTCAGGCAGCTTCACCGCCGGGGCGGGTTTCGTGTCCCAGCCGCCGAACTTGCCGGTCAACATGCTCTCCATCTCGGCCGACGAGAAATCGCCTGCGACGGCAAGGATCGTGCTCGCGGGCGCGTAGTGTGTCTGGTAGAACTTCACAACGTCGTCGCGCGTGATCGAGGCGAGCGATCTCTCGTCGCCGCCCGTGGGGCGCGCGTAAGGGTGCGAGCCGTAGAGGTAAGAGCTGTAATACGTCCCTATGACGGCTTCCGCCGCGTCCTTTGCGGACTTGATCCCGTCTATGCGCTGCTTGAGTATCTTATCGACTTCCGCCTGCGGGAAGGTCGGGTTGAGCACAACGTCCGCGAGCAGGTCCAGCCCCTTGTTGATGTCCTTTTTGATGAACTCGGCGGTCCCTGTCGTGTAATCAAAGGTCGCGCCCACGCCCAGCAGGCCGCCTATGAAATCGAGCTCGGACGAGAGCTGGTCGGCGCTGCGCGTCTTCGTCCCTTTCCTGAGAAGACCCGCAGTGATGGAGGCGAGCCCCTCTTTCCCTGTGGGGTCTGTCACAGACCCTGCGCGGACCAGGAGGTTGAAGCTGACGACCGGCACTTCGTGCTGTTCCATTAACAGGATCGTCATGCCGTTTTTGAGCTTGACCTTTTTGTAAGGCGGGAGCTTGAGGCCGCCTTCCTCGGCCCTGGCAGGCGCGGCCGTCAGGGCTGTAAGCATTACGACGAGTGAAAGTATTAGTATTCGCTTCATGATAATCCTCCCGGGCCGCTATCTCTTAGCCCCTTCGCTCGTCCCCTGACCTGCGTTCTCTGCCTCCGGTATGAGCGTGGCGACGGTGCGGTTCTTGTCTGTGAAGTATTTTTGAGCCACCCGGCGGATGTCCTCTTTGGTGACTTTGTTGTAGTCGGCGGCTGCGGTAAAGAGCTTCTTGTAATCGCCAAAGAATACTTCGTAGGTTCCGAGCGTGTTCGCCTTGCCGTTGATCGTCTTCATCTGGCGGTAGAAGGTCGCGAGCAGGATGTTCTTTGCCTTCTCCATCTCCTGATCGGTCACGGGCGAGGCTTTCAGCCGGTCAAGCTCTTCATAGATGGCGCGCTCGACCGCTTCGGGCGCGACGCCCGCTTTCGGCTGCGCGTTGATCTCAAACAGCGCCGGGTCGAACGTTATGCCGTGGCCGCCGCCGACCGACAGCGCAAGCTGGTCCTTATCGACAAGCCGCTGGTACATCCTTGAGCTCTGGCCTGAAAACAGTATCGTCTGAAGCACCTGTAGCGGGTAAAAGTCCGGGCTCGAGCTTTCGGGCACGTGATAGCCTATGCTTAGAAGCGGAAGCTGCGCGAACTTCTTGACCACCAGGCGGCGCTCGCCCTGTTGTTCCGGCTCGCGCGTGGTCACAGGCGGGGGAGGGTCGGCCGCCGGGATCGGCTCGATATATTTTTCGGCCAGCCTGACAATCTCTGCCGCCGTCACGTTGCCTACGACGACCATGGTCGCGTTCTTTGGCGTATAGCCCATCTTGAAATGGGCCTTCAGGTCTTCCATCTTCCAGTTCTCTATGTCGACCATCCAGCCGACGACAGGCCACTGGTACGGGTGAGCCGTGAAGGCCGTGGCATAAAGCTGCTCGCTCAGTATCCCGCCGTTGTCTGCGTCTATGCTGTTGCGCCGCTCGCTTGCGACCACGCCGCGTTCCGACTCGATCACCTTCGGGTCAAAGCTCAGGTCGCGTATGCGGTCGGCTTCGAGATCGAATATCAATTCGAGCGCCGAGGGCGTGAACCAGTCCTGATAAACCGTCACGTCATTGCTGGTGTAGGCGTTGTTTCTCCCGCCCGCCGCTTCCATCACGCGGTCAAATTCGCCCACGCCGTACTTCTTCGCCCCGTTGAACATCATGTGCTCGAAGAAGTGCGAGATGCCTGTCGTGCCGGGCCGCTCGTTTCGCGACCCCACGCGATAAAAGATATAGAACGCGACGCTCGGAATCGAGTGGTCCTCCTGGACCAGTATCTTCATCCCGTTCTTTAGCATGTGCGTCTTGACGTCAAAGCTCTGCGCGCGCGTGCCCGCCGCGAAAAAGAGCACGGCAATGCTGAGGCTGATCGCCGTTTTCAATCGCTTCATAATCTCCCCCGTAAATTGAACAATAGGTCTTTCAAATGATCCGTCTTGAGCTGGTACTAAAATCCTAACCGATTATGACCGAACGCATCAAGTAATGATAGCCTCGGCCCGCGCCGTTACCAATCCGCAGGCTATATGTTA
Source organism: uncultured Clostridia bacterium (assembly GCA_964615905.1). Lineage (GTDB taxonomy): Bacteria > Acidobacteriota > Blastocatellia > UBA7656 > UBA7656 > DATLMR01. The sequence goes on along the minus strand of CAZTUB010000001.1, from coordinate 486,397 downwards.
GGCTAAATCCGGGCCGGGCAGCCGGTTACTGCGAATATCACGAGCAAGGGTTTTTATACGAGAGAGCAAGATGGAATTTCTGAACCGCACAGTAAAACTCGGCGGCAATGAGTACGGCTATCAGGTGAGCAAGCCCGGCCAGTGGGCCCCTGACCGCAAGTGGCCCGTGGCGCTTTTCCTGCACGGCGCTGCCGAGCGCGGGAGCGACAACATATCGCAGACGAAGCTCGGACTCGCCCGCGCCGCCGTTCACGAGCTGCCGATGATCGTGGTCCTGCCGCAATGCCCTTTGGGGAGATGGTGGCCCGAACCCGAAATGCAGCAGCTTGCGCTCAAGGCGCTCGACGAGTCCGCGACAGAGTTTTCGGGCGACCCCAGGCGGTTCTACCTCACAGGCATGTCGATGGGCGGGTACGGGACCTGGGCGATTGCCGCGATGAACCCGGGACGGTTCGCCGCGCTCGCGCCCGTTTGCGGCGGGGTGCGCCCGCCCGCGTTATTCCCGCCGAGCTTTGGATTTCTTGCGGGGCTCGACCTTTACAAGCTCGTGGCCCAGAGGGTCGGTCGCACGCCCGTCTGGGTCTTTCACGGCGACAGCGACCCGATAATCCCTGTGTCGGAATCGCGCAAGATGGTCGAGGCGATAAAGGCCGAGGGCGGCAACGTCCGCTACAGCGAATACAAGGGCGTGGGCCATAACTCCTGGGACCGCGCATACAGCGAGCCCGAATTCTTCCCGTGGCTCTTATCGCAGCGGCTCGCCGGGTAGCAAAATCTCAGAGGGAGCGGATGGGTCTTTATTCGCGTTACGTCTTTCCTCACCTGCTCGAATGGGGCCTCGGGTCGGGCCAGCATAAGAAGCAGCGACGTCTCGCGCTCGCACCTGCGCGCGGGCGGGCGCTTGAGATTGGATTCGGCACGGGGCTTAACCTGCCGCACTACCCCGACGCGGTCACGTCGCTCGCCGCCGTGGACCCCGCCCGCATGATGGCTGACCGCGTGCGCGAGCGCATCGATCAGGCCCGCATGCCTGTCGAGCAGATCAACGTGGATGCGAGCGGGCGATTGCCCTTTGACGATGAGAGCTTCGATTCGGTCATTACTACCTGGACGCTCTGCTCGATCAAAGAGGTCGAGGCCGCGCTCAGGGAGATGCGGCGCGTCTTGAAGCCCGACGGCCGGTTCATCTTTCTCGAACACGGTTTGAGCGACGACTCGCGTGTTCAAAGACGCCAGAACTTTCTTAACCCCCTGCACAAACTGATCGCGGGCGGGTGCAACATCAACCGGCCCGTAAACGCGCTGATCGAGGCGGCGGGGCTGCGGATCGACTCGCTCGACCGGTTCCTTATGCCAAAGACCCCGCGCGAGTTTGGCGAGATGTACAGAGGGGTTGCCCGGAAGGGCTGACAGGCGGCTTCCGGTTTTGCTTGCCGCTTCGTTTTACTTGTCGCTCAGGTTTGCTTATGATTCATCCAGTCTCATCTCAAATCAGGAGGAGTGATTATGGCAAGCGAAGTCTTCAAGGGGATCACGATAGTCGGCACATCGAACCAGAGCTTTAGCCACGCCATCGAGGTCGCCATGAGCCGCGTCAAGCAGACCGTCAGAGAGCTTCGTTGGTTCAAGGTCATAGACCAGACGGGCGGCATGCGCGACGGCGAGATCGAATACCAGGTGACAATCGAGGTCTTCTTCAAGATTCAAGCCGACGACGTGACCGAAAGCTGAGGATCAAGCGATGAAAAGACAGCCGCGACTCTTCAACATTAAGCTCGCCGCCTTTGCGCTCGCCCTGGGGCTGACAATATCGACCTCCGCATTGCCCGCCCGCGCTCAATCGCAAGGTGACGAGCTGAAGCATCACGACATAAAGCTTGCGGATATGCCTGCGCCCAAGGCTACGCCTTCAAAGATCAACCCGCCCAAGGTAGTCCCGCGCCCGGCCGGGGCGGAGTTCGCCCGCCCGCGCGGGTTTGCGGTCGCGGTCTTTGCCGAAGGCAACCTTGAGGAACCGCGCTGGCTCGCGCTTGCGCCGAACGGCGATGTCTTTGTCGCCGAATCGAAAGCTAATCGCGTGACTGTCCTGCGCGACCGCAACGGCGACGGAAAGGCCGAGGAGCGATTCCTCTTCGCGTCGGGGCTCGAACAGCCTTTCGGCTTAGCGTTCTGGCGCGATTATCTGTACGTCGCGAATACCAACGGCGTGGTTAGATTCAAGTACAAGTCCGGGCAGACGGAAGCGGCAGGCCCGCCCGAAAAGATAGTCGAGTTGCCCGGCCAGGGCTACAACCAGCACTGGACCCGCAACGTGATCTTCAGCCCCGACGGGTCGAAGATGTATGTGAGCGTCGGTTCTAAAACCAACGTCGACGTAGAGCCGGACCCGCGCCGCGCGGCAATCTCCGAGTACAACCCCGACGGCACCGCTCACCGTATTTTCGCGGGCGGGCTGCGCAACCCCGTGGGCATGGCTTTTTATCCCGGCACCCGCACCCTGTGGACTACCGTGAACGAGCGCGACCTGCTCGGCGACGACCTTGTTCCAGACTACCTGACCTCTGTCAAAGAGGGCGGGTTCTACGGCTGGCCTTACGCATACATAGGCCCGAACCGCGACCCGCGCCGCACGGAGGACCGCCAGGACCTTGTGAGTCGAACTATAATTCCAGACCTGCTGATCCAGGCTCATTCGGCGGCGCTGGGGCTAGTCTTTTATCAAGGCGGTATGTTCCCGGAGGAGTATCGCGGCGACGCGTTCGTGGCGCTCAGAGGCTCGTGGAACCGCGCTCGGCGCACCGGCTACAAGATCATCCGCGTCAGATTCAAGAACGGCAAGCCCGCCGGCGGTTATGACGATTTTATAAAAGGCTGGTCGCCCGACGAAGAGAGCCGCGAGGTGTGGGGCCGACCCGTCGGCCTGCTCGTCTTAAAAGACGGGTCGATGCTCATTACCGACGACGGCGCGAATAAGATATGGCGCGTTACCTATTCCAGAAGATAGCCTGCGGGCACGGCCTCAAGATGATTAGATCGATCTCATCTCTGATTGTCGCGCTGATTGTCGCGCTCGCGTTTTTCACCCTCGCGCAGGCTTCGCCGCAAGCCCCGCGCGTCGAAGGCAGGGTGGTTGACCAGGCAGGCGCTCCCGTGGCCGGGGCCGAGGTGACGCTCACAACCGCCTCCGAACGGCTCGCGCGAACCACAGACGACGAAGGCCGCTTCGTCTTTGAAGGGCTCACCCTGCAAACCGGGCGAATCACCGCGCGAGCCGAAGGGTTCGACGAGGTCTATTTAGAGCTGAGTGAAGCTGTCGACACGCCTCTTGAGCTAAGGCTTTCGCCCGCGCCTGTCTCAGAGCAATTGACCGTCACCGCCGCCCGCACCCAGATGCGCGTGAGCGATACGGCCGCGAGCGTCATAGTCTTATCCCGCGAAGACCTTGAGGCGACGGCCGCTTTGACGCTCGACGACGCGCTCAGGCAAGTGCCGGGCTTCAGCCTCTTCCGCCGGTCGGGCAGCCGCACGGCAAACCCGACCTCGCAGGGCGTCTCGCTTCGCGGCGTAGGCGCAAGCGGGGCCAGCCGCGCCGTTGTGCTCGCAGACCAGATACCGGTTGACGACCCGTTCGGCGGCTGGGTCTACTGGGGGCGCGTCCCCCGCGAATCCATCGCTCGCGTCGAGGTGGTCCGGGGCGGCGCGTCGAGCCTATACGGCACGGATGCGCTTGGCGGCGTAATCAATTTCTTACCGCGCAAGATAACCGACTCGATCCTTTCGCTTGAAGCGTCGCTTGGAAATCAGGATACGCAAAACGCTTCGCTGTTTGCCGGAGGCAGCCTGTTTAAATGGAGCGCGAGCGTCGCGGCCGAAATCTTTCACACGGACGGCTATGTGATCGTAGACGAGCCGGAGCGCGGGCGCGTCGATACGCGAGCGGGCGCGAAGTTTTCGACTTTAGAGGTGACGCTCGAACGCGCCGTCAAAGATCGCGGGCGACTATTCTTGAGAGGCGGCACGTTTGGCGAGGCGCGCGAAAACGGCACGCCGCTTCAACAAAATCGCACACACATACGCCAACTGGCCGCCGGGTTCGACTGGCAATCGGCGCGGGCGGGCGCATTCACCGCGCGCGTCTACGGCGGCACACAGGTCTTCGATCAAGATTTTTCCGCGGTGGCTGCCGATAGAAACAGCGAATTGCTGACAAGGAGCCAGCGCGTGCCCGCGCAGCAGGCAGGCTTTTCCGTTTCGTGGGCGCGGCTCGCGGGCTCAAGACAAACGCTCACGGCGGGCGCTGAAGGCCGCACGGTGCGCGGGGCAAGCGACGAGCTGGCCTTTATCGCGGGCAACCTGTCGTCGGCAATCGGCGCGGGCGGGCGCGAGCAGACGATAGCTTTCTTCGGGCAGGACATCATTCGCATCACAGACCGGTGGCTTGTGACCGTGGGCGGGCGCGTTGACCGCTGGCGCAACTTTGATGCGCTTTCGACAACGACGCCGCTCGCTTCACCCGGCCCGTCGACGGTCCGCCAGTTTGAAGAGAGGGCCGAGACGGCTTTCAGCCCGCGACTTTCTCTGCTTCACAAGCTTACAGACAACCTGTCGCTTATGGCGTCGGGCTACCGCGCTTTTCGAGCGCCGAGTCTGAACGAGCTTTACAGGAGCTTTCGCGTCGGAAACGCGCTGACGCTTGCCAACGACCAGTTGCGAGCCGAGCGGCTGACCGGCGGCGAAGCGGGAGCGAATGTCACTGCGTTCGACCGAAAGCTCAACGTGCGCGGGATATTTTTCTGGAGCGAGATCACGCGCCCGGTGGCGAACGTGACTTTGAGCTTCACGCCTGAGCTTATCACTCGACAGCGGCAAAATCTCGGTCGCACGCGGTCGCGGGGGCTGGAGCTTGAAGCAGACGCCCGTGTGACAAGCCGGTTTGTGGTTTCGGGCGGTTACCTGTTTGCCGACGCAGAGGTGCTGGAGTTTCCGGCGAATCAGGCGCTGGAAGGGTTATTAATTCCGCAGGTCCCGCGCCATCAATTAACGCTTCAAGGCCGGTACTCTCATCCTTCGGCGCTCACGCTCGGCCTGCAAGGCCGGTTTGTCGGCGCTCAGTTTGACGACGATCAAAACAGGTTTGAGCTTGAGCGGTTCTTCACTCTCGACGCGCTGGTTTCGCGCCCCGTCGCTCGCGGGCTTGAGCTCTTCGCCGCTTTCGAAAACCTCCTTGACGACCGCTACAGCATAGGCCGAACGCCCGTGAGGACAATCGGCCCGCCGCGACTCGCTCGCTTCGGCTTGAGACTGACGGCGGGCGCTCGCTAGTTACTACTCGGAAAGGCTGTCTGCCAGCTCGCCGAGCAGCCGCGCCCCGTCACCCTGCCAGGCGCTTCCGTGCATGCACGCAAGGGTCGTCGGCCCCTGGGCCGCGAGCCGTTCAAGCATCTGTCGCCCCATCTTTGTGTGCGAATAGTAGTCCATCTTGCGGCGGAAGTCTTCGCTTGGGCCGAGTATGTCCGATTCCGTAAGCGGCGGCTGGTTGTTCCCGCCCTGTGTGAACAGGTCGCCGCAAAGCAATGTCTTCGTTTTATGGTCCATCAAATAGCCGCACTCCCACGCGTGCGGCAGGTGCGGGGTGTCGAACCACTGCACAGAATGGCTGCCGAGCGAGAGCACTTCTTTGTCGGCTAACGCCTGGGGGGCGCGGTCTGCAAGATCGCTGATAGAGACCATCGCCGCCACCTGCCCGCACAGCGCGGTCGATTGCGGCGCTCGCCTGAGCCAGTCGTTGAGCGACCCGCATTCGTCCGCCTCTACGTGCGAGAAGGCGACGTAGCGCAAACGCTCAACGGGCATCACGCTCGCTACGGCTTCGCTCACGAGCGGGAACATTTTGCGCGGGCCCGTATGAAAGAGCAGCGGCAGGTCATCGACAATGAGGTACTGGTTGAACGAGAAGCCAGGAACAGGCGTGTTTATGCGGTAGATGTTTTCGGCGATCTCGTGGACATTTGTGCCCGATTGAGTGTTGGTTACTATCATGACGGTTTCTCCTCCTGAGTTGCGGTGTCATCGGGGAACTGACGCTTTCCATAAGCGAGAGCTTATAAGAAAGGGCTCCTCACCAATGCGATCAAAGACCAATTCCTTATTACCAAGCCATCTGACGCAATATGTCGTATCTTCGTTTACGCGGGTCACCGGGTAGGCTTTACCTTCCCGTGTCGCTGAGATGACCCACAGCCTGGAGTTGCCGAAGAATTTCAAATCAGGCCGACTTCCCCCGGCTCTCTCCTTAAATGTGACGTATGCGATGAGTCTACCGTCGGGCGAAGGGACCGGAAGCCCTGCGCTGCCGGTTAGCCGGGCTATTACCTGCCTGCTTTTGCCGTCGGGCGAGCTGACCACAAGAGCGGAATCCGATATGAAGGCCAGGCGAGCGCTATCGGCAAACCAGGGGTTCCAGGAGGGATTGCTATGATCCCAGTTGTCGTCCGGGTGGATTGTCACCCTTCCTAAATTTGCCCACGTCTTGTTATGCCTGTCATAGACCGACAAAAAGTGATCTCGCGCTGTAACGGCGATATATCTTTCGTCAGGAGACGGGATGATCATATCACCGAGTTGCTGGTCGTGCGCCGCCAGCCCTTGCTTGTCCGTCTGGATGACAGCTTGTGCTCGCTCCTTTTGAACCCAGACGAATGTTTCCAGGCTTGAGATGAAAGAGACTCTTTCGGTTCTCGTATGGGGCTGACCGGTGTTTGGAATTGCGCCTTGCCTCAAGGTCTTTCCCTCTCGCGACACGAGAGAGTAGCGCCAGTCGCGGTAGCATATCAAGTTCATCCCGTCAGCGGTCCACCCGGCAAGAAAACTGTCCGCGAGCGGCTCTTGCGTAAGCAATCGACCGTCGCGGCTCATGACCATAACCTGGGAGCGAAGATTTGAGCGACCGTAGCCGCCGGACCCCTTATCCCATCTGCCGGTGCGGACGAAAGCTATAAGGCTGCCGTCGGGGCTCGGAATCGGGTTGTATGCGTTCTCGGTTTCAGACAAAAGCCTTTCATTAAATGCTTGCCCAAACGCCTCGGTGGATAACAACAGCAGGCTGAGCAGAAGGCTGATCGTTTTCGTGATGCTCATGGTTGTGCCCCAAAACTACAGCCTCTACTCCCGGCCATCTGCAAAGACGACTTTTCTAAGCGCCGAGGTAGGCGGCGCGCACGCGCTCGTCGTCGAGAAGGTCGCCGCCCGCGCCTTCGAGCACCACTCGCCCGTTTTCGAGCACGTAAGCGCGGTCCGCGAGTTTAAGACTTTGCTGCACGTTCTGCTCGACCAGCAGGATCGTTATCCCTTCGTCGTTTATGTTCTTGATGATCTCGAACATCTCTTTGACGACGATGGGAGCAAGGCCGAGGCTCGGCTCGTCGAGCATGAGCAGTCGCGGGCAGGCCATAAGCCCCCGCCCTATGGCGACCATCTGCTGCTCGCCCCCGCTGAGCGTCCCGGCCGATTGTCGCTCGCGCTCCCGTACGCGTGGAAAGAGCGCGAAGACCTTTTCGAGCGATTCGGTCTTCCGCGCGCGCGCCTCGCGGCTTGCAGCCCCAAGCTCAAGGTTCTCTCGCACGGTCATGAGAGGGAACAGGCGGCGACCTTCAGGTACGTGCGCGATGCCGCGCGCGGCTATCTCGTGCGAGGCCAGGCGCTCGATATTCTCCCCGTCAAAGATTACCTCGCCCGCGACCGCGCGCACCACGCCTGAGATTGTTTTGAGCGTAGTCGTCTTGCCCGCGCCGTTTGCCCCCACGAGCGTCGCTATCTCGCCCTGGCGCACCGCGAGCGTCACGCCCCACAGCACCTGCGCGTCGCCGTAGCGGGCAGTCATCCCTTTTAGCTCAAGCATGGCGCGAGGGTTCATAAATCGCCCTGAATATAAGACCCGCGCCCGGTTTGCACAAGGTCGAGCGACGGTGTTAAATTGAAATCCTTGCTGGCTTCCTAATTATTTGAGCAGAGAGCAATGATTTGAGAGCGCATAAACCAAACACCGATACACGGTCTCGATTGATCGCGCTTGTATTGCTCGGCGTCTTTGCGCACGCGCTGGTTGTGTGCCTGTTTCATCACCACGCAGATCTTCAAACTGACGCGGCAGGGTCAAACTCAAGGATCGTATCTGATTGCGCAACCCACAGGGACCATTCCCCTTTGACTGGCGGCGATTCCGAATGCCTCTCCTGCCGGTTACATCGAAGCTTTTTGTCCGATCTACGCCCGCCTTTAATCCTGGTTGAAGCCGACGCGCAGACGATCAGGACCTCCTCAGCTCCGGACGAGCCGCACTCGCTGTTGTTGATCTCAACCCTGTACGGCCGCGCGCCACCTCTCGCCTGAAAATCCCGAACGCCTCTTTCAAACTCGGTCGTCGCTTTAAGCGGCGGGCGGCCTTCTCGCTGTTAGATCGCCCCGCCTCTTCATAGCCGCGAAACCGATCCCGGTTAACCTTGCCGCGCCCGGCCTTCTTCTAAAAGGCCTGCAAGGAGAATTTTCATGCGATTCAAACAGTTCATAAATCTCTTATTAAGCCTGTCTATCGTGCCGGTCGGGTTCACGGCGGTTGTGGCGGGACAGGCGACAGGGACGCTACGCGGGCGCGTCACGCTCGAAGAGAAAGCGACCCCGCTTCATAACGTCATAGTCACGCTCGTCGAGCTAAAGCGGTCGGTCGAGACAGGCGATGACGGGGAGTACGAATTCGAGCAAGTGCCGCCGGGCGGCTACAGCGTGCTGGTTCATATGGAAGGGTTCCCCGACGTAGTTCAGCGCGTGACCGTGCGCGCGGGCGAGACCGCCGCTTCAGATTTTCAGCTACGGGTTTCGGGCATCAAAGAGCAGATCACCGTGACGGCGACCGGGAATGAGCAGAGCACTTTTGAAGCTTTTCAAGCCGTGACCTCGCTCGATTCGACAAGGCTTGCCGAAGAGAGCCACACGTCGCTTGGCGAGGTGCTCGATAAAGAGCCGGGTGTCGCAAAGCGGAGCTTCGGGCCGGGTTCGTCGCGTCCCGTCATACGCGGCTTTGACGGCGACCGCGTGCTGGTGCTTCAAGACGGAGTGCGGACAGGCGCGCTCGGCTCTCAATCGGGAGATCACGGCGAGCCTATCGACGTTCTATCGCTCGAAAGACTGGAGGTCGTAAAAGGCCCCGCGACCCTGCTCTACGGCAGCAACGCGGTGGGCGGAGTCGTCAACGCCGTGACCGGGCACGACTATGCGCACGAAGGGGTGCGCGGGTACTTCACAGCCTTAGCCGGCACGAACAATGGCCAGGCGGGCATAAGCGCGGGTCTCGAATACGGCACGGGCCACTGGATGTTCTGGGGCAACGGCAGCGGTCAAAGGACCGGTGATTACGACACGCCCGTGGGCGAGATTCCAAACTCGAAGACCCGCGCGGGCAACGGTCTGTTTGGGCTCGGCCGCTACGGCGACAGAACTTTCTTCAGCCTGAGCTACGGTTACGACAACCGCCGTTACGGCGTGCCGTTCGCCGGTTTTTTTGAAGGCGATGAAGACGCCGAGATCGACCTTGCGATGCGCCGCCACGACCTTCGGTTCACCGGAGGCTTGCGCGAGCTTGATAGCTTCATAAGCGCAATAAGGCTGACCGCAAGCTACAGCGATTACCGGCACAAAGAGCTTGACGGCGAACAGACCGGGACCACCTTCAACAACAGGCAGTTTGTCTATCGCGCTGTAATAGACCAGCGAAAAAGCGGCAGGCTTACCGGCAGCTTCGGTCTGTCTGGAATCAATAGAGATTACGAGGCCGTCGGGGCGGAGGCGCTTTCGCCGCCCGTAGGCCAGAACGCATTTGCAATCTACACGCTTCAGGAGATAGATTTTGACCGCGTGAGCTTCCAGTTAGGCGGGCGTATAGAGCGTAACGCATATGATCCCGCCGGGTTTGGGGCCGGACTGCGGGATCGCAGCTTCACAGGCTTTTCGGGAGCGGCCGGCGTGCGCGTGCCGCTCTGGGAGGGCGGCGCTTTTGTCGCAAACTTCACGCATTCATATCGCGCGCCCGCGCTTGAAGAGTTGTATAACTTCGGCCCGCACATCGGCAATTTGACGTTTGAGATTGGGAACCCCGATTTGAAGCGCGAGCGGACCGACGGGCTCGACATCGCGCTCCGCCACCGGTCGAACAAGGTGCGAGCCGAAGCCAATTTCTTCTATTACTCGATAAAGGACTTCGTTTTTCTCGCGCCCACGGGCGACATAGAGGACGGTTTGACAGAGGCGCGATACCTGCAAGACGACAGCCGCTTTATGGGGACCGAGATCAACGCCGAGATGGAAGTCCACAGAAATCTTGTCGTACTGCTTGGGCTCGACGCGGTCGACGCGAAGTTGATCGAGGCCGAAGGCCAGCTGGCCGCCCGAACGCCGCTACCGCGCATCCCGCCCCTGCGCGCAACGGTCGGTCTTGAAATTCGTTATAGAGGGCTGAGCCTGCGCCCCGAAGCGATTATCGCAAACGAGCAGGACGACTTGTTCCCGACAGAGACTCGGACGGGCGGCTATACGGTCTTTAATCTGGCGGCCTCTTATTCGATACCGCGCCAGCACTTCGCGCACCTGTTTTCCATGAGCGCATTCAACCTGGGCGACAGGCTTTATCATAACCACCTGTCGTTTATCAAAAACATCGCGCCGGAGATCGGTCGTGGCGTGCGGTTCAGCTACACGTTGAGATTTTTCTAGCGATGAGGACCAGGCGAGGACGGGATTCACATGAGCACAATGACTAAAAACCTGAAGCCGAGGATTGATGCGACGGCTCAATCGTCAGTCCTTAGCCCTGAGTCCTTAGAGATGGTTGAAGCCTACCGCGACCGCGCCTGGCGGCGGCAGGCGGAGCTGCGCGTAGAGACGGCGGCCGAGGCCGAAGCTTTGGTCGAAAGCCTCGGATTTTGCGCGACGCTTACAGACGCTCGCAGGCCCGGCCCCTCGCTCTACGTCGCCGTGTGCGGGCGGCGGGACGCGCACATGCCGCGCAACGTGCAGAAAGACCCGGAAGCAAGCCTCGCCTGGGTCCTCAAAGATGAAGTGATGAGGCGAGGCCGCGTATATTACGCCAAGCTTGCGCGCGCCCGCGCCACCTTTATCGCGCCGCGACTTGTTCCGCACTTTAACGCCCTCTGGGGAGTGCCCCGCAAGCAGGAAGCGACCGCTCTTTCAGACGACGCGCGGGCCGTGCTAAAGGTGTTACGCCGCGAGTGGGACATGGCCACTTGCGACCTGCGCGAAGCTTCCGGCGTCGGGGACCGTCCGCGATTCACTCGCGCCTTGGACGAGTTGCAGCGCACCATGAAAGTGATACCGGGCGACGTGCTTTACGAACCCTGGTTTACTTACGTGTGGACGCTTGCCGAAGGGCGGTTCAGCCGCGAGCTGCGCGTAAAGGTGAAGCGCGAAGACGCGCTCAAAGAGATTGCCCGCGCATTTCTTCTTGGCGCGGGGCTGACCCTGCGCGGAGAGCTTGCGCGAGTCACCGGCCTTTCGCGGCCCGACGCGGGAGCGGGTAACGGCGCGCTCGTAGAAGAGGGCGTAGCCGAGCGCGTGGCGGTTGGCGTTTACAGGCTGAAAGATTTGAGGTCCGATTTTATATGAATGCTGCTTTGCAGCCTCACACGCCCGGTTCTTCCGTGAGCGCGGAGGCGACTCTTCTGCGCGTCCGCTCTACAAGCTCCGAGATATTCTCTTTGGAATACTCTCGAGTGTCTATGGGCTCGTGCACGGTGATGTAAACGGTCGCCGGGTAGACCTTGATCTCGCCCTTAGGCATGATCTTCGTGCTGCCCGATATCGACACCGGCACTATGGGCACGCCCGCGTCCATCGCCATGACGAACGCGCCTTTTTTGAAAGGCAACAACCGGCCGTCGGGCGAGCGCGTGCCTTCCGGGTAGACGACGTAAGACTTGCCTCCGCGCAGCATCTCTGTCGCCCGCTGCGCGCTCCCGATAGCCGACTGCGTGTTGCTGCGATCAACCGGCACAACCCCCATAAGCCCTATGCCGTAGCCGAAGAGCGGGTACTTGAAGACTTCCTTCTTTGCAAGGTAGCCGGGGTTGCGGCCGAGATATGTCACAAGCAGCGGCACTTCGATAAAGCTCTGGTGATTCGGCGTGAAGATGTAGGGCTGGCGCGGGTCGAGCCGCTCCACGCCCGTCACCTTAACGCGGACGCCGACCATCTTCAACCCCATGCGGACGAATAGGCGCACAGGGCTATAGATCATGTTCTCGTTGCCGGTTATCAACCGGAGCGCGATCAGAAACGGCGCGAGTACCGCGATGCTTGTGAACCAGAAGGTCAATAGAAACAGCCCGCGCAGGGTCGGCATCATTCTAAGCTCGTGCTCCAGTTACCGGTTTCGGGTTACATTCGTGCGGTCACGTACGCGCTTGAAGAGCGCAAGCCTAGCAGAAACCCGCGCGGCCTGCCACCCGGCGGGAGCGGCGTTGACGCTCGCGCCCGCACCGCTTAGACTTCTTTTTATTTTTAATTTTGGCTTGAAGCAGGGAGATTTTCTGATGCGCACTCTTTTAGCTCTTATTAGCTTGTCGGTCATGCTCTTAGTCGCGGCGTGCAGCAGCCCGCCGGAGAACGAAAACGGGGCGGCTCAGAATCAGAACGGAAGGCGGAGGGTGGTTCGCTCCAAGGAAAGGGGCTCCGGCGTGAACGCGGGCAACACCATGATCGCTTTTAAGAAGGCAGGCATCCCTGTAACAAACCAGACCGCCTACAACAAGAATACAGACCCCGAAAAGCGGCTCGCGCGCCCCAACATGTACATAGAGAAGATCGGCTGGGTCGATGACCGTGTCGCGCCCGAAGGCGGGATAATCGAAGTCTTCCTCAGCGAAGACGACCTGCAGCAGCGCAAGCAGGCTCTCGAAAGCGAGCAGGCCGCGGCCGGGACGACCGAGCATATGTTGACTCGCATAAACATACTAGTCCGCTTGAGCAAAAACCTTTCGTCCGAGCAGGTCGCCGAGTACCAGACGGCGCTGGAGAAGGCTTACTAAAATCGATTTGCGCGCTCTCGCTATTCGGGTCTTGAAGTCGGACGCAGCCGCGCCTCAAGCGTTTTCTGAAAGGCCCGGACAAGCTCTTTTTGCTTCTTTGCCGGGAGGTTCGACCACTCCTGAAGAACTTCCATAAGCTCAGGGTATGTCACTACCTTCTGCAAGATGTAAAGGACCAGCGCAGGGTCTGAGTAGCTGTTCGCGCGGCTGCCTGTAGCATGATCTGAAAGGTTGTAAGCGACCTGGATCAACTCCGGCAAGTCTACGCCGAGCCCCAGGGCAAGCCCTTTGAGCTTCTCTATCGAGAGGTTTTTTGCTCTGCCCGTACAGATGCTCGCGACGTAGGCGCTCGTAATCCTGTGCTCGGATCGTTCTTCGATCTGCTGCTGGGTCAGGCCCTTCTGCTTCATTATCCGCCGGACATACTGGCCCAGATTTTCCAGTTTGGCATCAACCATAAGCTTTTCATCCGTGATCGCTTATACTGACTCAGGTCATACCAGATTTCAAGCCCTTTGACCATTATATTGGGCATTTCTCGCAACCCGGCCTGGGATCGTGCGGCGCGCCGCGCGAGAGATTTTGAAAACCGGCGGATTCCAAGTATGCTTTTTCTGACGCTAGAAGGCGTGGGAGGCAAATGATTTCCGTCATCCTTTTCGAGATATTCTTTATCCTTATGCTTGTAGTGGCAAACGGCGTATTCGCCATGTCTGAAATGGCTGTCGTCTCTGCGCGCAAGGCGCGGCTTCAGCAATGGGCTAATGAAGGCAATGTGCGGGCGCGCGCCGCGTTGAAGCTCGCGAACACGCCTGAGCGGTTCTTGTCTACGATCCAGATAGGGATAACTATGGTCGGCATTCTGGCCGGGGCGCTCGGAGGCGCTACGATTGCCGAACAGCTCGGCGCGCGATTGAGCGCAATCCCCGCGCTCGCAGATTACGGCGAGGCTATCGGGGTCGGCATAGTAGTCCTCGGAATAACCTATCTCTCGCTCGTCATAGGCGAGCTTGTCCCGAAGCGGCTGGCCTTGAATAACCCCGAGCGCATCGCGTCCGTCATCGCGCGGCCCATGAATATCCTCTCCGCCATCTCGTCGCCCGTCGTCAAGCTCCTGGAAATATCTACGCGTGTGATGTTAAAGGCATTGCGAGTCGAATCATCGAACGAGCCGACGATCACGGAGGAAGAGATAAAGGTCTTGATCGAGGAAGGGACGAGATCGGGCGTGTTCGACGAAGCCGAGCAGTCGCTTGTGAGAAACGTCTTCAGGCTTGGCGACAGGCGCGTAAGCGCGCTTATGACGCACCGCCTCGACATTGTCTGGATAGACGTTGAGGCTCCGACGAGCAAGATTCTGGACAAGATAGCCAGTAGCCATTATTCGCGGTTTCCAGTCTGCCAGGGAGGGCTCGATAATCTGCTTGGCATGATCAAAGCCAAGGAGTTGCTGGGGCTTGATCCGGCGACCGACGACTGGAAGACTTTGATAAGGCAGCCGCTGGTCGTCCCGGAGTCGAGCACGGCCCTGGATGTTCTGGAATCGTTTAAAACGTCGGACACGCACATGGCGATAATCATCGACGAGTACGGCGCGGTCGAAGGGCTCGTGACGACAAACGATATTCTTGAGGCGATAGTCGGTGATATATTGACGGCTTCCGCGCAGTCAGAAATCTACGCCGTTCAGCGCGAAGACGGGTCGTGGCTGCTCGACGGCATATTGCCTCTGGACGAGTTCAAGGAGATATTTCAAATCCAGGAGCTGCCCGGTGAAAACCAGGGCGTATATCAAACGCTGGCCGGCTTCATACTGACGCACATGGGCCGCATCCCGTCGGTCGCTGACCGCTTCGAGTGGCGCGGCTTGCGCTTCGAGATAGTCGATATGGACGGCAAGAGGATCGACAAGGTATTGATCGCTCCGGTGGAGAATCCGATCTCGGACCAACAAATTTGAACGAGGGGTTATCACTTGATTATACGGACCCGCTTACGCAATTCGCCCGCTCTATTTGCGGCACTGGCTTTGCTGCTTGCGGGCGGCACGGCTACCCTGGCAGCGCAGCCTGCGACCGATCTGCCAAGCCCCGCAAGCGTCCTGGGGTTCGAGCCGGGCGCGCCGCGCAAGCTTGCCGACTGGGCTCAGATCGTCGATTACTTCAAACGGCTCGATTCGGCATCCGAGCGCGTCGTCGTAGAACAGGCCGGAGTCTCAACCCTTCGCCGCCCGTTTATCGTCTCGTTCATCTCGTCTGAGGAGAACATAAGAAACCTCGCGCGCATACGTGAAGCGCAGGCAAGGCTGGCCGACCCCCGTTTGATCAAAAGCGCCGAAGAGCGCGCGCGGCTCATCCGCGAAACCCCTGCCGTCGTAGCGATCACCTGCTCGATACACTCGACGGAGGTCGTGGCGGCGCAGATGTCTATGCAACTCGCTTATAGACTGGCGAGCGACAACACGGCGGCGACCACGAACATCCTGCGCAACACGGTACTCGTCCTTGTCCCGTCCGTGAACCCGGACGGGATCGATATAGTCGGGAGCTGGTACAAGAAGACGCTCGGCACAAAATTCGAAGGCACAAACCCGCCTGAGCTTTATCACCACTACACAGGCCACGACAACAACCGCGACTGGTTTATGCTGACGCAGGTCGAAACCCGCATCGTCTCACGACTGTTCTGGCGCGAGTGGTTCCCCCAGATAGTTTACGATGTGCACCAGCAGGGCCAGTACGGCTCGCGCATGTTTGTGCCGCCCTTTTTCGACCCGGCCAACCCGAATATAGACCCGCTTCTTCTCAGACAGGTAGGGGTGCTCGGAATGAAGATGGCCGCGAACCTCACGGCGGCAGGATTTCGAGGGATCGCTACGAACTCGACTTATGACATGTGGTGGCACGGCGGGCTTCGCACCGCGCCTTATTATCATAACGCCGTCGGCATATTGAGCGAGGCGGCCTCGGCAGACCTCGCCACGCCTATCGAGATAAAACGCGAGCAGCTGCGCTCGCCCGCGCGCGGGCTTCAAGACCCGCTCGCTTCGGCCATAAACTTTCCCAACCCGTGGGAAGGCGGCACGTGGGCTCCGCGCGACATACTCGAAATGGAGTTGATAACCTGCCGGACGGTGCTTGAAGAAGCCGCGCTGCACCGCGAGGAGGTTGTGCGCAACTTTGTCGAGCTTGCGGAGCGCGCGATTAGGCGCGGCAAGACGGAAGCGCCCTTTGCATACATAGTCCCAGTGGACCAGCGCGATCACCCAACGGCGGCGCGCATGATAGAGATACTGATCGAGCAGGGCGTCGAGGTTCACAGGGCGAGGTCTTCGTTCACCGCAGCGGGCAAGACGCACGGGCGAGGCTCGTGGGTAGTCTTGATGGACCAGCCCTACCGCGCAAACGTGAAAGCGTTGTTCGAGCCGCAGACCTATCCCGACCGCAGACTTTATCCGGGGGGGCCGGCCGAGCAGCCTTACGATGTCGCCGGGTGGACGCTCCCCATGCAGATGGGCGTAGATTATGCGAGCGCAGACCGCAGCTTTGACGCAGACCTCGCGCTCATAGACTCAATCGAAGCTGTAAAATCGAGCACCCGGACCGCCTGGCAAAACCCCGCCGAAGCCGGGCCTGAGCGGCCCGCCCCGCTGTCGAGGTATTACCTTACGGCCAGCGCAAACAATTCATATGCGCTGCTCAACGACCTGTTTGAATCACCGGTTCCCGTTATCATCTCAAGGCTCAGGCGGCCGGAAAGCGTCGGCGGGAAGAATTTTCAGCCGGGTGATTTCATCATCGAATACAGGGTTGATAAGAATCGCCGCGCCAGCGCCGCCGAGCTAAACAGGCTGCAGAGCCTAGTAGTGGAACTGGCGAACAGGTATTACTTTCACGACGGCGAGGTCACGCCCGACACTCGCAAGACGGCGGACAGGCCCGCCGCCCCGCCTGATGCTAATCAAACGAGACTGGCTCGCCCACGGCTTGCGCTTTACAAGAGCTGGCTCGCGGCGATGGATGAAGGCTGGACGCGCTGGGTGCTTGAGCAGTTCGGGTTCGACTACACGAACGTCACGGATAAAGATGTGCGCGCGGGCAATCTCAATCAAAGATTCGACGTGGTGATCTTGCCCGATCAAAGCATGCAGCAGATCGTAGAAGGCCACCGGGCGGGCGCTTACCCCGACGAGTACACGGGGGGAATCACTGAAGCGGGCGTGGCAAATCTCAAGAGCTTTGTCGAAGGGGGCGGCGTGCTCATCTGTCTCGACTCATCGAGCGAGCTTGCCTTGAAGCGGTTCGGCCTGCCGATCAAAAATGTTTTGGAGACTGTCCGCCGGGACCAGTTCTATGCGCCCGGCTCTATCTTTCGCGCACGGCTCAACCTGTTGCACCCTGTGGCGGCTGGCATGCCAGGAGAGGCCGACCTCTATTTTGTGAGCAGCACGCGTCGCGGCCAGCCGGTCGAAAGAGACGGGGCCAGGCCGCCATCGCCTTTGCTTGTGAGCGCGTTCGCGTTCGAGATCACGGACCGCGAACGGGCGCGGGCAATCGCGCATTACACGACCCCGAACCCGCTCAGGTCGGGCTGGCTGCTCGGCCCCGATTTCATATCCGACAAGGCTGCGCTCGTCGAAGCCGGTCTCGGAAAAGGGAGCGTGGTCTTGTTCGGGTTCCGGCCCCAGCACCGCGCGCAGACGTGGGGCACTTTCAAGCTGCTTTTCAACGCCATATTGCTTGGCGGGGCGAATCGAGAAGCTGCTGGAAACGCGGCGCGCTGAATCAACCTGCCATCCGGCCGTAACTCTTCATACGCGCTACGCACCCGGCAAGCTGTTTGCGCATCTCAGCCGGGCTGGCATGAAAGCGGCGACCGTGACCGGGCAAGACCCATTCGAACTTGTAATCGAGCAACCGCTCGACGGAGCCTGTCTGCTCTCTCCACGAATGCCAGCAGACGTTGGGTGATGCGTAGAGCGATTGGTAATTTACAGACCACCACAGATGATCCCCTGAAAACAGATAGCAATCGCGATAAAGCAGCACGGCGTGGCCGCGCGTGTGGCCCGGCGTCGGGATGGCGACGAGGTCTTCGGCCAGATGCGTCGCATCACGCCCGACAAGCTTGTGCTCGACCCGCGAGGTTGAGCGTGTTATGTCATCGCTATGCATGATTCGTGTGGCGTTAAAGTAATCTGCCCAGCGGTCGTGGTCTGCTACGTCGTCGCGGTGCGTGAGAAAGATAAACCGCACGCCGCCCATCTGTTCGATGCGTTTTGCGAGCGGGCGGGTGAAACGCGGCGAGTCTACGAGCACGTTGCCGCCGGGCCTCGCAACCAGATAGCTCGCCGCGCCGTAGGATGATTCGGCGGCAAATCCGCAGAAGTAGACATCGTCGTCTATAAGCTCAGGGTACGCGGCAACCGCCGCTCGCACGGGATGATCGCCTCTGGCCCCAATCGAGGCCGTGGGGCAGGTGACCATAGCCTTAAGCGCGGCCATCTCTGTTTCGGCAGAGTCGGGCTGCGCATAAACGATTGATTGATCGCCGAGGCGAGTGAACGTTTCGGGCGCGATCCACCGGCATAAATCGCAATCGATACAACTGCTGTCGACGAAAAAATCGCCCGCTATATTCTCAGGTCTTTTAAGCTCGACTAACGCCATGACTTCATAACTTCTTTGCGCGAGTATCAGTCCTTCTTCACCGTCCCGGAGGCGGCCTTCGCCTCCGCGCTCTTGCGGCGGTGCGAGTCGAACCAGTCGAATACCTCATCGAAAGTCGGCACGACGATATCGGTGTGGCTGCCGCGCGGAACTTCGATATAGCTCGCCTCGACGCCCAGGGCTTTCGCCGCCGCGACCATCGCGCGCGATTGCTCGACCGATACGGTCTTGTCGTTATCTCCGTGCACGACCAGTTGAGGGATGTGAGCGATCTTGGACATGGCTTTCGGGTTGCCGCCTCCCGCTACAGGGGCCAGCGCCGCAAATATGTCGGGGTGGTTTATGGCTATCGACCACGTGCCGAATCCGCCCATCGAATGGCCGGTCATATAGATGCGGTCGGGGTCGACGTTATAAGCCTGCCGCACTTCGGCAATGACATCGAGCACATCGCGCTCGGCCGCGCCTCTGTACATCGAAGCCGGCTCGCGCCCCTTCGGGCAAGCGACTATGTAGCCACGGCGTTCGGCTTCGAGCTTGAACGCGCCCTGAGCGTAGTCGTCGAAATAGCTGTCTTCGTCTCTGCCCATCCCGTGCAGCGCTATGATTAGAGGGTAAGGCTTCGATTTATCGTAAGCCTTTGGGGTGTAGATGCGGTAAGGCTGCAACGTATTATCGACCTTCGAGCGGTATGCTTTTTTCAGATCGCCCCGCTTTGCGGTGAGCGGGTCGCGGCCTGCTTCCAGCTCGGCCAGCATCGAGTCGGCCTCTTTCAACGCGGCGCGAAAGTCGACCTGATCGGGGCTTATCTTCGACTCGCTCGCAAGATCGAAGAGCGAAACCCTGTACTCGATTGACGGCAGCGAAGCGCGAAGCGGGCTTTCGGGCTTTAATCTCTTTTCGAGCTTTGCCACTCGCGCTCCGGCCTTTTGAAACTCCGAGGCAAGCCCTCGCTCGACTCGCACGATGATGTTTTTGACGACGGGGTCGGCGTTCGGGACGCGCAACTCGACCGACAGCCGGTAGTTCCCATCGGCCACTTCCGGCGCTTTAAGCTCTGCTGCAAATGGGTGCGAGCGAAAGTCCGGTTCTATATCGTTGATGGTCTTCAACTCGGCGACGCGCTCTTCGCCTTTGATCTTCAGCAAGGTGACGGTCGCGCTCAGCTTGCCCTGTAGCTTTTCGTCCGGCTCGTATATCTGTCCGAGCTTTAGCGTGAAGGTCTCCGACGGCGCGAGAACCGCGCGGTCGAGCTTTGCCGTCACTGCCGAAGTGAGCGCGCGCGACGGGGTCCACTCAGCCCCGCGCATAAGCGTCATCGCGTGGTAGAGGTGCTTGAGCGCGTCGCCGTAGTTTTTGGCGGCGTTCGCCTGGTACGCCAGCTTCTCAAGGCGTTCGACCTCCGCGCGCTTTTCCGCGCTCATCGTCACGGAGTTCTTCAGCGTGTTGTAGCCGACAGAGGCGCGCAGCACTTGCTGTGCGTCCTGGGCGGAGGCGGCAAAAAAGCATACGACTAGGATTGAAAGCAGGGCTGCGAATCTGCGCGTCGCTTTTAAGACCATCAATGATTCTCCCGGTTATAAGTTTAGCGTTAAGGAGTCAGGCCGTCATATTCAAGTATAGGCTCCGGCAAGCCTTCATGCCAGCAGGCTTGTCAGTTGAGGTAACGTGATTCGAGCCCGACATAGCGGCCGAGTTCTTCCATGACTTCGGCAAAATCTGGCAGCGTGAGCGACTGCGGCCCGTCCGACCACGCTTCTTGCGGGCGCGGGTGTACTTCTATGATAACGCCGTCCGCGCCAATCGCAATCGCCGCTTTAGCAAGCGGGCGCACGAGGCTGCGGCGGCCTGTCCCGTGCGACGGGTCGACGACTACCGGCAGATGACTCAACTCGTTCAGAAGCGGCACGGCCGCCAGGTCGAGCGTGTTGCGCGTCGCCGTCTCAAAAGTGCGAATCCCGCGCTCGCAAAGTATCACCTGGTCGTTGCCGTGTGACGCGATGTATTCGGCTGAAAGCAGCAGCTCTTTGATAGTCGAGCTCATGCCTCGTTTGAGCAGTACAGGCTTGCCCGCGCGCCCGAGCTTTTTGAGCAGCGCGAAGTTCTGCATGTTGCGCGCGCCGACCTGAAGTATATCCGCGTACTCTCGGACAATTTCGACATCTTCGGCGGTGACGGTCTCGGTGACTATCTTCAGCCCAGTGCGCTCTCGCGCTTCGGCAAGCAATCGGAGCCCTTCAATCTCAAGCCCCTGAAAGTCATAGGGCGAGGTGCGCGGCTTGTAAGCGCCGCCCCGGAGAATGTGCGCGCCGCCGCGCTTGACCGCTTCTGCCGTCTCCATCAACTGGTCGCGAGTCTCGACAGAGCAGGGGCCTGCCATGACTATAAACTGCGGCCCGCCTATCTCAAGGTCGCCCACGCGGATCGTGCTCTTTTGCAGCTTTAGCTCGCGGCTCACGATCTTGTAAGGCGAAGTTATGCGAACGACGTCCGACACACCGGGGAACGAGCGCAAGCTTTGCAGGTGGTCTTTGTTGTCGCCCCGCCCCACGGCCCCGATCACAACACGCTCCTCGCCTGTTATGACGTGCGGGCTGTAGCCGTAGCTTCGTATCTGCTCGCAGATCTCTTCGATCTGCTCGCTGGTCGCGTCAGGTCTCATCGCTATGATCATCGGTTGTACTCCTTTTGATACCGGTTTGCGGTCGGTGAAAAAGTCGAGCGAGAACGCAGCATCCTTTCCCGCTCGACGCAGGTCATTGACCGCCGACCACTGTTGTAGAATAGCTGCCGAACACGCGTATGCTTTCGGCCATCTCGGCCAGATGCTCAAGCGCGCGCTCGACTTTCGGCTCTCGCACATCACCCACGAAGTCGAGATAAAACAGGTACTCCCACGGGCTGCCTTCAATCGGGCGAGACTCGATCTTGGTCAGGTCTATATCTCTGAGCGCGAACGCGGCCAGCGCGCGAAACAGCCCGCCGGGACGATTCGCGAATCGAAAGGCTATAGACGTTTTTCGCGCGCCTTCCGTAGCGCGGGTCTTGATCGCGTCCGCTCGATCAGGTCTTGTGAGCAAGAGAAAGCGCGTGTAGTTCTCCGCGTTGTCTTCGATACCTTCGGCGATGATCTGAGCCCCGTAGCGGGCGGCGGCCTCGCTGCTTGCAATCGCGGCTTCGTCGCGCCTGTCGCGCTCGACGATCATCTTAACGCTCCCCGCGGTGTCGTAAGCGGGTATGATCTCGATCTGCGGGTTCGCGCTCAGAAACCTCTCGCACTGCGCAAGCGCCACCGGGTGCGAGTAGACGCGCGCCACACGCTGCAATTCGACGCCCGGCAGAGCGATCAGGTTATGGACGATCTTTAACCGCGTCTCGCCTATGATCGTCAGGTCGTGTTTTGCCAGCAACTCGTAGTTGCGGACCACGCTGCCCGCAAGGCTGTTTTCAATCGGAGCAACCGCGCAATCGACCTTTCTTGTCTGGACCGCTTCGAACATCTCGTCAAAAGTGCGGCTGGCGATCAAGGTTATCTCCGCCGCGACGAGCGCGCGCGCGGCCTGTTCGCTGAACGCGCCCGGCTCGCCTTGAAACGCCACTTTTACGGAATCGTTGCTCATCTTGTCGCCAAAAATTTTAAAGCCCGCTGCCTTCGTTTGAAGGAGCGGGCCTGTAAGCCTTATGCGATATGCTCTGGTCTAAGCAGTCGCGCTCCCCGCCGCACCGACGGCGCTAAAGCTAAAATAGGTAAAAGTAAAGACGCGCAGACGAAGCATCGCGGCGCTCTCGAATTTTGAGTTTGATTGCTCGTTTTGGCTCATAGTCAAAAACCTGGCGGGCATTATCCTTGAAACCACAAAAGCTGTCAAGTAATGCCTATATGCGCGTGTTATCGGCTATCGTCCCGTTCTTCGGGACGATCACGATGCCGTCGCGGATAAAGTACCCGTCGCCGTCCAGGTCCCTGTGCCCCGCCTCGTTCAGTATCTGAACGCCCGACCCGATTCGCGCGTTCTTGTCGATTATGGCGCGGCGTATGTGGCAATTAGCTCCCACGCCCACGCGAGGGATGCCGCGTTCGAGGTCGCTTTGCATCTCTTCGAGCACCTGATAGAAGTCCGCGCCCATCATCAGCACGCCTTCAAGCCGCGAGCCGTGCTCGATGCGGCTGCGTATGCCGATGATCGAGTCAGCGATGTGCGCGCCGTTGATGACGCAGCCCTCGGTGATGATCGAGCTCTGGACCGCGCAGTTGAGCAGCTTCGAGCCGGGCAGGTAGCGCGGGCGCGTGTACATGGGCGCTTCGGCGTCGAAGAAGTTGAAGGGAGGCAGCGGGTATGTCATCTCCATGTTTGCGCGGTAGAATGCCGCTATCGTCCCGATGTCTTCCCAGTAACCGTCGAACAGGTAGGCCTGAACGTTGAACTGCGAAAGCGCCCCCGGCAGAATCTCTTTGCCGAAGTCTACGGCCTTGTCCATCTCTTGAAGCAGCAAATGGCGCAGCACCTCTGTGCGAAATACGTATATGCCCATCGACGCGAGGAACGGGCGGCGCTCAGCTTGCTCCGGCGACAGCCCTAGCGTCGTCGTGTCCACGCGCATCTTTTCAAGACCGTCGCCCTTGGGCTTTTCGCTGAATTCGGTTACGCGGCCGGTTTCGTCTATCTTGACCAGCCCGAAATCCGAAGCGTCCTCGGCGCGCGCGGCCGTGACCGACAGCGTAACGTCCGCGCCGGTCTCGCGGTGGCGCTTGAGAAACTCTCTGTAGTCCATGCGGTAGAGGTGGTCGCCCGAAAGGATCAGCGTCGTCTCTGTCTTGTAGTCTTCGAGGTGGTGATATATCTGGCGCACGGCGTCGGCCGTGCCCTGGAACCAGTCGGGTCGCTCAACCGTCATCTCGGCTGCGAGCACTTCGACAAACCCGTTGGTGAACCGGCTGAAGCGGTACGTGCGCGAGATGTGCCGGTTGAGCGATGCCGAGTTGAACTGCGTGAGGATGAAGATGCGAGTTATATCGGAGTTGATGCAGTTGGATACAGGGATGTCTATGAGCCTGTACTTACCGCCGAGCGGCACGGCGGGTTTTGCGCGCTCGCCTGTGAGCGGGTAGAGACGCTGCCCGACTCCGCCGCCCAGGATCACCGCGATCACGTTTCCCAATGCCATTCTAGCTTTCCTCCCTCGACCTCGATTCTTTCGTGAGCACTTACGGGTTAGCGTCCATGTTTCATAATGGGAAAGTATACCTGCCGGTAGTAATGCTTCAAAGCTGGAAAGGCGCGGGCAACCTGCCTTTGCTTTCAATATGGTCTGCTTTATTATCGAAAGGTGCGAACGAGACACGACTTTGTACAAGGGGGATTTGGATGACGCCTTCTCGCGGAAAGACGATCTGTTTCATAGACAACGCAAATATCTATCACGGCCAGCGCGGCGGCTGGCGCATCGATTGGGAGCGGTTTCAGAAATATCTCGAACGCGACGGCGAGGTGTGGCAGGTATACTTCTTCGCCTCTTACCTTGAGCCGATGAGGTCAGAGGAGGAGAGCTTTTTTCTATTCCTGAAAGAAGACCTCCGCTGGGAAGTCGTGCTCTACACGCTTGGAAAAAAGACCGTGACCTGCAACAACTGCGACCACACGGTGACTCACCCGACTGAAAAAGGCGTGGACGTAGGGCTGGCGACAAAGATGCTCATGCTTGCCATGAATCAGGCCTACGAAACCGCGATACTCGTTGCGGGCGACCGCGATTATCTTGAGACGGTAAAGTTCGTAAAAGGGCTCGGCCTGCGCGTCGAGATAATCTCGTGGCGCGAGGGTCTTTCAAACGACCTCGCGTCGGAATCCTCAGCCCCCGTCGTCTACATCGACGACCTCAAGCCGGAGATAGCGAAGAAGTAAGCGAAGAATTAGCGGATGAAAAATATCCCCCTTCGATTTAATGACCGGGTGGCGCAAGCGGTACGGAATCGAGCGCCGGTCGTTGCGCTCGAATCGACGGTCATCGCTCACGGGTTGCCGGTTCCTCTTAATCTCGAAACTGCCCGCGCCTGCGAAGATGCGGTTCAACGCAACGGCGCTACGCCTGCGACAATCGGCATCGTCGACGGCAATCTCACGGCCGGTTTGAGCGAAGAAGAGTTGGCAGCGTTTTCCCGGTCGAGCGCGACCGGCGGCAGGCGCATCGAAAAAGTGAGCCTGAATAATCTGGCAGCCGTTGTAACCAGAGGCGGGTGGGGGGCCACGACCGTCGCGGGGACTTTGATGATAGCTCATCTGGCCGGTCTGCGCGTCTTTTCGACGGGCGGGATAGGCGGCGTACACAGGAGCGTTGCCGACGCGTTCGACATCTCGGCCGATTTGACAGCGCTCGCACGCTACCCGCTTGTCTGCGTTTGTGCGGGCGCAAAAGCCGTGCTCGATCTGCCGAAGACGCTTGAGCAGCTTGAGACGCTCGGAATCCCCGTCGTCGGTTTTCGCACGAGTGAGTTCCCGGCCTTCTATTCACAGAGAAGCGGTCTGGCTCTGGAGACGACGGTCGAAACGGCTGAAGAAGCGGCGCGGCTTGCAGCCAATCACTGGCAGACAGGCTCGGCCACGTCGGTTGTGATCGCCGTGCCGGTGCCGGAAGAGTTCGAGCTTCCCTTCGATCAGGTAGAGCAGGCTTGTCTCGTCGCTTTAGAAGAAGCCGGGCGAGCGGGCGTTCGAGGGAAGGCGATCACGCCTTTTCTCCTCTCAAGGATGGAGAAGCTCACAGGCGGCGACACTCTTGAGACAAACCGCGCCTTGCTTGTCAACAACGCGTCCGTGGCCGCTCAGATCGCCCTCAGCCTCAGCCGCTTAGATTCACTTTGATTTAGACGCCGCCTTACATATAATCGCATACCCGCAAGCACATTTAATCCTGATCGTGTTAGCTACGGAGGACGAAAGCGATGACTGCTGCAATTGCCGCGCGAACTCAAAAAGCCATAAAGCCCCGGCGAAGATGGCTGCGCCTCATCATAGCCTTGCTGGCGCTGCCGGTCCTATCCGCGCTTGCGCTCGGCCTGTGGCCCGCGCCCGTCGATGTGCTGGGCGACGAAGGTACGGCCGGCGTTGGCGCAGGCGGCGGCGGGCTTCGTCGCCCGTTCCCTTCAATGGTCGTGCGCGCAGACAACCCTATGCCTTTGGACACGAATGATGAGCGGGTCGCGCTTGGGCGGTTGCTCTTCTTCGACCCCGTGCTTTCGGGAGCAAACGACGTGTCGTGCGCTACGTGTCACCATCCCGATCTCGGTTTCAGCGACGGGCGCGGGCTTTCCATGGGCAAAGGCGGCACAGGGCTTGGACCCGACCGCAAGGGCGGCGCGCACGTACGACGCGGCGCGCCTTCTGTGTGGAACTCCGCATTCAATCACAAACAGTTCTGGGACGGTCGCGCAGCCGATCTCGAAGAGCAGGCCGCAGGCCCGATTGAAAACGAGCTTGAGATGGCTGAAAAGCCTGAGAACCTTGTCAAAGAGCTTGGCGCTATAGCGGAATATGTAACAAAGTTTGATCGCGCCTTTGGAGGCGCGAACGGCTCAGGGGTCACTTTTGAAAATGTCGCCAAAGCTGTCGCATCCTTCGAGCGCACGCTTACGGCTAACGACTCGCCGTTTGATCGATACGTGGCAGGCGACCGCGCCGCGCTCACGCCCGAACAGATTCGCGGCTTCAATCTCTTTCGATCTGGCAAGACGCGCTGCTTCGAGTGTCACGGATTGCCCTCGTTTGCCAATCCCGACTTCAAGATCATAGGCGTGCCCGACCTCGATCCCGCGCAGCCCGATCTTGGGCGAGCCGAAGTAGCGGGCGGGGACGGTTACAAGCGGGCGTTCAAGGTTCCCACGCTCCGCAACGTGGTCCTCAACCCGCCTTACATGCACAACGGGCAGTTTAAAGACCTCAACGAGGTGATAGATTTTTACGCAGGCGGCGGCGGGCCGGGCAAGGGATTCGATACGCCGCACCTCGACGACAAGATCCGGCCTTTTGCGATCACGCCTCAAGAGAAGGCCGACTTGATAGCGTTTCTCTTTGCGCTTGCTGATGAATCAAGACTGCCGGAGTTTCCCGACCGCGTGCCTTCCGGGCTGCCTGTCGTATCGAGGGTCGATAACCCTGCGCGCGCGCTTGTCGCCAAACACAACACCGGCTCGCCGCGCGAGGAGATGGCAAACCGCAAGCCCGGCACGATCAGGGTCAAATCGGGCGAGTCGATTCAAGCGGCGGTCGACCGCGCTATCGCCGGAGACACGATTGAAGTCGAGCCCGGCGTCTACACCGAAGAGGTGTTCATAGACCTCGATAACATAACGCTGCGCGGTCTGAAGCCGGACGCGCAGGAAGCTCAAGCCAAACTGAGGCAAGTCTCTCTAACCGCGACCCCCGTAGGGTGGTACAACCGCTCCGGCAGACCTGTGCTCGACGGTCGCAACCAGCTTGCGGACGCAGTTATCGCAACCGGCGACAACTTTGTGATCGAAGGGTTCGAAGTGCGCGACTACGTGGGCAACGGCATTCAAGTGCAGAACGCTCGCGGGCCCGTCTTCCGCGACCTCTTGATCGACCACACCGGCCTGTACGGCGTCTACCCGGTCAGCTGCACGGGCGTGACTGTCGAGCGCGTGACGGCGACAAGGATCGCAGACGCGGCGATATACGTCGGCCAGTCGCGCGACATCGTCGTCCGCGACTCGGTCGCTTATGAAAACGTCACAGGCATCGAGATCGAAAACTCCGTCAACGCCGTCGTGGAGAACAATCACGTCTACAACAACACCGGCGGGATACTGGTATTCGTGCTGCCGAACAACCCGTCAAAGATAGGGCGCAACTGCCGCGTCATAAACAACCGCGTCATCGACAATAATCTCCCGAACTTCGGCAACCCCAACTCCATCGTGGGCAAGGTGCCGCCCGGCGGCGGGATTCTCGTCATGGCCGCAGACGACACGGAAGTAACGGGCAACGAGATTCGCGGCAACAACTCTTACGGCGTGGCCGTCACCAGCCTCGAATCGATATTCCCGAAAGGGACGGTCTTCGACGTGGGGCCGCTGCCGGAACGCAATCGAATCCACAACAACACCTACGGCGAAAACGGCCGGGAGCCTTCCGAGTCGATAAAGAAAGCGGGGCTCACGGGCGCGGACCTGCTCTGGGACCTCTCGGGGTGGTCGAACACCTGGCAAGAGCCTTCGGCCACGCGCGCCACGCCGCTTTTGAGCGAGAGCTGGCCTGCGGTTGCGCGTCGTGCCTACTGGCGCGTGCTCACGATTGCGGCTAACTATCTTTGATCGAGCGTGCGCTGCCCTTTACCCGCGCGAGCGGGGCTTTTATCAACTGATTTTTGAGATGGTCAGCCGCTTGGCGCGTCGTGCGAGGGGGCGTCTACGATCAGCTTTTGCGGCCGTCAAACATTATTTGAAGAGCTTGTCGAATGCGGAGCGAGGATCTTTAAGATCGACTGAAGCGGTCGTGGTTTCGCGCTCGATAGTCTTGCGCGGCTCAAATATCACACATTCGTTACGCAAATCTTTTTTGGCAATGCGCTCGGTCACAGGTTTCCTGCACTGGAACCTCGCGCCGGGGTCGAAGCTCACGCAGTTCTTGCAGGTGTGCAGGTCAGTTTTGCACTTGGGACATTGAGCGTCGAGCGTTATGCCGCCCACCTCTATGTTCACCTGCGTGCCGCAAAGCGAGCACCGCGTCACTTCGCGAAAGGGCGGCATTTTTGGTGACCGCACATCGCTACGCTGTGGCGATACGGGACGCGGCGAGTTCTCTCTCGCATCATCCTGATAGCCACGCTGTTTATACTTTCTTTCCATAAAATCTCCTACTGCTGACGGTTAATTTTTGTTTTGTCCCTTGAGTTCGTATTTGGTCAGCTTGTGGTGAAGCAATTCATCTGCCGCAGACCGAGGCGTTCTCGGGGCGCGATGTTAAGTCAATCAGAATCTGATACCGGGATTTTCAAGACCGATAGAGATGACTATTATCTTATACACCATCCTGACGCGGTAATCAACATAAGAGATCAATTTATGAATAACTGATTCTCGAATGCGGCGTGAAAAATAGAAATTCGGCCGCCACGGTTGCCGCTCTTGACACCCGCACGACTAAAGCGGCCATAACCTCGCGGATATTTAGCCGGATAGCCGAAGCCTTACTCGCCGAGACTGACGCGGCGGTCTGCGGGCCGACCGCGCGCAAACGCGCGAAGCAGGCTTTAAGGGTTCGAGCCACCGCCGCAGAACAACAGAGGGACGTGCCTCTGCCCGCTCGCCCGACTAACGGAGGCGGCGAGTCGGGCTTCATAAGTAACTTGACTCGCCGCCTCCATTGAACCCGGTTAAAGCTCGCGGTTGATATTTAACGCGCGGATGGCCTGATCAAGCTCCGCTTGTAACTGAGCGCGCTGGGCTGCGGCTTTCTTGCGTTCGGCTGAAATCTGCTCGATGCGACTCTCTTGCTCGCCCGCTTTGGCGACATAGCGGGCGATGAGCTGCCGGGCCTCGCCGCCCGTCTGACCGAGCGCCTTGATGTTCTCGCGAAGCCGCGCCTGATCCGCCGCTATCTCGTTCGCCTCCGCATCAAGCTGCCCGACGAGCGCGTCTATTGCGGCGATGCGGCCTTTGATCTCTACGATCTTTTCGAGCGCAGCGCGCGACTGGTCGTCAACGTAGTTGCGAGAGACAAAGATTTCCAGTTCGCGCGGCGTCAGATTTGAAATCGCGTAGCTCTCCATAATCGCCCGCCGCTCCGTGACCGGAAGCTCGACAGTAGCATGCGGCGCAAGCTCTACTCGGAAGCGGTAGAAGCTCGCGGTCGTCTCGAAAGGCTTCGCGGTCTTGTCCGAAAGCTTCCAGTCTTTGCGAACAGGGTGCTCGACAAAGACCGTGCGAGGGCGCGAGGTCTGGTTTGTTATCGTGTAGCTCTTCTGGTCAGTCTGGTAGTAGTGGGCCTGAAAGATGCCGTTTATGACGCGCACGAGGAATGTGCGTTCGCGCTCATTTTTCACGCGGGTCGTAACGAGCGTGCCCAGGTCGAGGGCGAAAGAGATGAACCGCTCCTCTCCCGGTTTGAGACGCTCCATAATCGCCTCGCCTGCATAAGCGTTGCCGTCAAGGACCGTGAGCGGCCCGCCTTCAAACGTGAGCGACGTGGTGTTCTTCAGCCGCAGGCCGCCCATCGGACGGTCCGCTCGCGCCGCTTCGTTGTAGATCGAAACGCGCTCGCCTTCCATTCGCGTTTGAACAATCGGGATGAGCGCGGAGCGGTCGCGCTCGACCGTGACGGGCTGGTCGATGCGGTACTCGAATAGATCACCGACCTCGGCCCCTGTGGCGGCCGTCTTTACAGATTCTTCGCTCGTGACCGCGTCGCTCAAGCTGGTCACAGGCGCGTTCGAAGAAAGCTGCGCTGCTCGGCTCTCCAGCAATTCCGGCGCAGCCTGGGGAGGGGCTCCGCTCATGTTGCGGCCTCGCCCCGGCCCCCCGCCCGACCCTGAGCCCATGCCTATGCCCACTCCGCCTCCCGAACCAACGCCCGGCTGGTAGACCTGCGGGTCGAGCTGCAAGTCTTCCGGTATTGGGATGACGGGACGGTGGCGATAGAGCGGTTGCTGTAGCGGCTGTATAAAAGAGATGGGCGTTCCCGACACGAGCGAGAGCGAAATGCCCTTCCAATCTTCGTCGCTCAGGTTATCGACAATCGCCCACCCTTGAAAAAACGGGCTGCCCGCTTCGTCAAGCACCACGCGGTAGCTTGTCTTCCAGATAGGGGCGGCCACCGTGTAGCTGACCGAAATCTCCCTTTCGCCTGCGCCCGCTGTAGTAACCTCGATAGTCTTCGCATCCTGCCGCCGCGCCGCAGCCGATGCGTCCGCAAACTCTGTGATGTCGTGGCGCGCGTTCTCATCCAGCAACCGCACCGCTCGCACCTCGGCAAGGTCGAAGCCCTGTATCTCTCCGCTCGCTGAAGCGATCACCAGCCGGTGCGTGACGACAGGGGGCTTTTCAGAGTCGATCTGCGAGCGGCGCTCTTCGACCGTAAGTATGGCCCCCGTGGCGGTTCGTGAAGCGGTAGTCACCTCTACCCGCGCGCCTTGGAGCTGGCGGAGCACTCCGGCGAGCCCGCCCGCGGAGCTGTTTTCGGTTCCAGACTCTATAGAGAAAGGGATCGAGTTCAAGCGTGCCCCCGGCGGCGCGCTGGAGTTGTAGCTCACAGCGCCTATGCGCCCCTGCCCAAGGTCGAGGACGATCATCGACTTGAGCACGTCGTCGACCTGCGATTGCTTGAACGGAAGGTTGATCTCGGCGTGGCCGTTCACCTTACCCCGCCGCTCGAAAAAGGCCACGCCGTTGCTGTAAAGTATGACGCGTTTGATGGGCAACAACTGGCTGGTTGTTTGTGACGCGGCCACGGGCCTGGCCGCTCCGGCAGGGCGTTGCGCTCGCGTTTGCGCCCCCGCATCCGATACGAATCCTACCAACACCACGAGGGTGATCAAGCGTTTCATATAATTTTTCTCCTGATTATTCGACAGCGATAAGTAAACAGTGACAAGTGACAGGAAAGAGAGTAATCAGTCGAGTCTTTCTTGTCACTCGTCGCTGGTTACTGTTTACCTTCTTTGTCACGGCGCTGTCTATATCTAGAATGGGTTTCGAGGCGGGAGCTTGCAGAGTCGGCAGCAGTCAGTGCTGAGGATGAGCCGGGCGAACGGTTCCCGGCTCATCCTCGATCCTCAGAACTTATAGATGACATCGAACTGCATGCGGTTTAGCAAGCGGTTCACGTCGGATGTCGGAAAGACCTTGTTTACGCGCTGCGAGAACAGGCCGTTCCATTGCAGGGTCACGCCGTCGGAAAGCTGGTAAGCAATCGTCGGCAGGTGCGCGCGGCTGTTCGACGCGAGGATGTCGCTGAAATTGAACGGCACGAGCACAGCGTCCTGCTCGATGCGTGTAAAGGTGTACTCAAACAGCCAGTCGCCTCTTTCTCTGGCTTGCCCGACGCGCAGGCCCGCCCAGTAGCCGTTCTTCTCATCCGCGACTCTGCCGGTCATGTTTCGAACGAAGTCAAACGTAGCCGTCACAGGGAACCGCGACTTTCCCGGCTGCCAGGTAATCTGGCCGAGCACGTCGAACAGGTTGAACCCCGCAAGCAGACCTATCACGTTCCCGTTAGCAGCGCGGATCAGGCGGTTCGTAGTGCCGAGCGAGCCGTTCTGCCCGCCCGTCACGCCCGCGCCGCTGGTGATCCCGCCGTTAACCTGCGTCGCCGTGGCCTGCGTCGCCGCGCCCAGCGCAAGCACCACGCGGTCAGCCCGCACCCAGTCGTAATAGGCCACGTTGACGTTTGCCGTGATACTCGAAGAGAGCTTCCAGTCTGTTTGCAGCTGGCCGCCGTAGAGGACCCCGTCCTTCGCGCCCGATTGTTCGTCGAAAGGCAATTGAAAAGCAACAAGCTTTATCTGCTTCAAGCTCGAATCGGTCTTGAAGTAGACGGCCTCGGACGCGCCTTCTACGTTCACGTCGTCATCCCAGATCATCTGTGTGCGCCGGAACGTGGGCTCGAACTTGCCCGCGACCAGTTGCAGCCCGACGTCGTCTGTCTTTGAGTCGTACCTTATAAACGCGCGGTCGAGCGCGAAAGGCTTGCGCTCGAAAAAGTCCGTGAGCGTCTGGTTGGTCGATATGGGGTCGGTGAATATGCCTGTCGCAAGCCGGAACCCCCAGTCGAAATTCTTGTTGAGCGACCCGTCGAGCGCAAGCCGAGCGCGAACCCGCAGCCGCGTGCGCGAGGGCGCGTCGGCCGGGTTATCAAAGCCCTGGTTGTGGAAAGGCTCGACGCGAAATCTTACGTCGCCGCTGAAGCGGATCGCGCCGAACTTCTTGTAAAGCTCGTCGACTCTCTTTTCCGTACTCGTTTGCGGAGTATCCGCTTGCGCGGGCTTCGCCGCGTTAGTCGCGGCTGCGTCAGTCGCGGTTGCGCCGGCGGGTTGCGTACTCGCAGCCACGGCTCGCGCGGCTGCCTCCTGGGGTTTCACCTGGACCCTCTCCTTGAGCGCCTCGATCTCTCGCTGCTGGCGCTCGATTATCTGTTCGAGCGCCTTGAGCCTCTCTTCAAGACTGGTCGAAGCGGGCGCTCTGTTCGCCGGCTGAGTGGCCGCGCCCGGAGATTCATTCGTGTTTGATGTCTGTTGGCGTGCCGCCGTCTCGGTTGTGTGCGAACAGACGAGACAGAACGCGGCGACGAGAAGGAGCGTCGGCTTGAATATAGTTTTCATAGGTTTTCCTCTGTAGCTGGATCGTAACATTATAGGAGCGGTTTGTTGCGGCACTGTGAAGAGAATGTTACATACAGGTTAAAAAAGCGCGGCGGCTGCGCCTGATCTGCCAGTCTGGCTTCATATGAAAGCTGACCTCGATACTCCAAAGAAGTCCTTGCCGCGCGCGCGGAGGATGGTTACTATTTTGCCTTCGAACATTTCAACAGGAGATAGGCAGTGAACAGGATCAAGCTTGCAATCACACTCGCATTTGTCGCGGGGCTCGTAGGCTCGCTCGCGGGGCAGACATTTGGTTACCCGCCGTTTGTAGCGAAATCGCGTAAGTTCGGCGCAAAGGACTGCACCTTTTGCCACATCGACCCGGAAGGCGGCGCGCCGTGGAATGAACGCGGCCAGTGGCTGATGGTCGAGAAAGAGAGACGCAAGGCCGACGCGGTCGATCCTGAATGGCTCGCCGATTACAAGCCTGCCGCGACGACCGGGGATGCTAAGACTGCCGAGACGGAGACAAAGATGGAGACGCCACAGGCTTCGGCTAACCCTGTCGAGCAGGAGTTGCTCAAGCTCAGTCGCGAATGGATCGAAGCCGCCGGCCGCCAGGATAAAGCCGCGCTCGACCGCATACTCGCGACGGATTTTATGGCCACGGACGAGCAGGGCCGCACGATCAACAAGGCCGTCTACCTGACGGAGACCGAAGGGCTGAAGGTCGATTCTTACAGCCTCACAGATGTTTCAACGCGCGTCTACGGGGAGACGGCGGTCGTATCGCTGCTGATGCCTTTCAAGGGGTCGTACAAAGGTCAGGACATAAGCGGCAGCTACCGCGAAACCGATGTCTGGGTGAAACGCGACAACCGCTGGCAAGCCGTCGCATCGCACGTCAGCCGCCTGGCTAAGTAAACAGTGACAAGTGACAAGTGACAAGAAAGACCGGACTCGACCTTGATCGGGTCCATTCATCTTGTCACTTGTCACTGTTTACTTGTCACTTCTTTCATCATTTTCCGTCAATAGAAAAGGCGTAGAGCTTGTTGTTCGACTTGCCGACGCGGAGGTTCTGGTAGCCGGACCCGATATAGAGCACGCCGTCCAAGACGGTCGGCCCGCCGCCGACTGCGCCGCCCGTGTCGTACTCCCAAAGAATCTTTCCGGTCTTCGCGTCGTATGCGCGTATGAAGTTCCCCGACGACCCCGCCCACACGACTCTGTTTGCCCCGGTTCCTGTCACCGTGATCGGGCCAAAATTCGCCTTATTGTCGGGGCTCAAAGTCTGCCAAACTATCTTACCCGTCGCGCCGTCGAGCGCCGAAACCGAACCCTGTTTCGGGTGATTCGATATGCCGACATAGACGCGCTCGCCGTCGGTCGATGCCCCGAACTCGATCCCGCCAAGCAGCCCGCCCGGCCCGACCTCCGTCTTCCAGACCTCTTTGCCCGTCTTCAGGTCCAATGCAAAGAACCAGCCCGATTTCGCTCCCGCGCCTATCAGCATACGCCCGCCCGGTCCTTTGAAGGTGACGGGGATCGTTCCAAAGTCGTGGTCTTCGCCGCACTCTTCGGGGTTGCCGAGACAGTTGCCGTTCCAGGTGTCGTTCGGCTTCGCCTGGTAAGTCCAGACCTCTTTGCCCGTGTCGAGGTCGAGCGCGATGATCGCGTCTGAGTATTTGGAGCCGGGCTTTGTGTACTCGTTTCCGGTGGTCAAATAGAGCCGCTTCGTTTCAGGGTGAATTGCAACCGTCGACCACACGCCGATGCCTGACGGTCCGAGGATGCGGCGGCCCTGCTTGTCCTTGCCTTGCTCGGTCGCTTCCACAGGGATGGTGTAGAACCGCCAGACTTGCGCGCCTGTCTTGGCATCGAAGGCCGCGACGCCGCCGCGAAACGTGCAGCACTCGTACTTGGGGTTGCCCATCATCATCAGCTCTTCGCGCGACGACACGCCGATATATACTCGACCGTTATGATAGATCGGCGCGCTTGTCGCTACATTGCCGGGGTGCGGGTCGATCTTTACCCGCCACATCTGTTTGCCCGTCTTTGCGTCGAGCGCGTAGAGGCGGCCTGCCGCGTCTCCGAAATAGAGCACGCCGCCGTTATATGCCGAGCCGCTGCGCGACGGGAGCCCCGCCTCAAACTCCCATATCTTTGCGCCTGTCTTCGCATCGACCGCGTACTGTTTCCCGTCCCACGAGCCAAAGTAGACGACCCCGTCGACGATTGTCGGCTGGCTCGAAACGTCGCCGCCCGTCTCAAATACCCACTTCGGTTTCAGCTTCGAGACGGTCGCGGGCGTGAGCAGCTTCTCATCCGGGTTGTAATGCGAGCCTGCGAGGTCGCGGCCGTACATAGTCCAGCTTGATTGCGCCCGCCCGTTTTTGGCGGAGCGCAAATTACTCTTTTGCGCTCCGACCTGTTGGGGGTAGATAATAGACGCCCCCGCCACGACGAGCGCCACTGCGCAGGCTATAAAAGAACTCCTAACGCGCATTAAAGCTCCTTTCAATTCCACGGTTGATTATAGAGGGGTTAAGCGAGCCGAGATTTTATTTGATCGGGCGGCGACTTTCAAGCGCGAGCCAGATTTCCGGCGACCGCGCACGAAGGTCTGCCCGAAGGTCTACCTAGATACTCGATCTCAAATCCGATAATATGTCTGCTATGCGACAGAAGACGGCCGCCGTCGTTGTTATCGGCAACGAGATTCTGACCGGCAAGAGTGAAGACCGAAACGCCAGCTTTCTTATCGGCGAGCTGTACGACCTTGGCGTGGCGCTGAGGCGGGTCGTCATCATCCCCGACGATGTCGAAGAGATAGCCCGCGCGGTGCGTGAATCATCCGAGATGTTCGATTACGTATTCACTTCGGGCGGGGTCGGCCCTACGCACGACGACGTGACTATCGAGGGGGTGGCGCGGGCCTTCGACCGGCCGGTTGTGCGCCACCCGGAGCTTGTCGCGATGCTTCGCGGCTACTTCGGAGACGAAGCCGACGAAGCGCGCATGCGAATGGCAGACATGCCCGAAGGGTCCGAGCTGATACGCGAGAAGGGGCTCAGGTGGCCCGTGCTCGCGACCGGAAACGTCTATGTGCTGCCGGGCGTGCCCGAACTTTTTCGCTCAAAGTTCGAGTCTATGAAAGACCGCTTCCGCCAGGAGCCTTTTCATGCGCGTGCAGTCTACACGCTCGAAGACGAGTTCGACATAGCGCCGCGTCTCGAACAGGTGGCCTCGGCCCACGCGTCTGTCGATATAGGCTCATACCCTACTTTTACTCGCGAGGATTACCGTGTGAAGATAACGCTTGAATCTAAGGAGAGCGAATCGTTAGACCGGGCGTTTGAAGACCTGCTCGGCCTGCTCGACGCTAATGCGATAGTCCGAAAAGAGTGATCATTTTGTGGCCGCAGGTTGTCTGCGAAGCGTGACGAGCGAGTAGACGGTGATAACGCCGAAGATTGCGCTTAGCAAGAGCAGCCCGTCGATCCCTGCCCAATCTGCGAAGGTGCCGCCCGTAGCCGTGCCTATCAGCTGGCCGACCCCTAAAAATACCGAGTACAGCCCCATGATCGAGCCGCGATCTTGCGTGTGCGATTCCGTCACGTCGGCCAGATAAGTGAGCGCGGCGGGCGTAAACCCGCTCAGCACGAGCAGGCTGAGTATCAGCAGTCCGAGCAGCGGGTAATAGAGCGGGCTCATGAAAGAGTCGAGATGGTTTATGCCGTAAACCGCCATAAGCGTCGTGAACAACCCGGCCGTGGCTATAATCATTACGCTGGTCCTGCGATAGCGACCCATCAGGAAACTCCAGACGAGCACGCCCACGGCAAAGAAGACGCCGAGCATGGCAAACCCGTACCCGAATTTCTCAGGGTTGACGTTGCCCGTCAGCAACTGGCCCGGAAAATGTTCCGCGCCCGTCAGCAGCCCTATGCTGTTATTGATCCACATGCCTATGATCGAGTTGATCGCAATCCAGGCGGGAACGAACCGCCACACGCTCGGAGATTTCAAGATTCGCTTGTAGTGCTCGATCTTGCTTTCGCCTTTGGCGTGAGACGCGGCCTCGCGCCTGTGCTGGTTGATGTCTCTGAGGCCCCAGACAAAGACCGCGAGGCTGGCCAGATAGATCAACGCGTCGAGCGCGAATGCGGGGCTGATTATGGTTATCCCCGCGACAACTCGCGGGGTGCCGAAGTATTGCCAGAGCTTTCCGCCGACGACCGCGCCGATGACTACGCCGCCGACCAGCGTCACCTCGAACAACCCGACAACGCGCGCGCGCAGGGCCGGGCGGCCCGCGGTCGCTTCCGAGATGTACCCCAGCGTGGCAGGGATGGCGCTCGCGGTCGATAATCCTTCGAGCAGGCGCGTGATGACAAGCACCCACAGCACGACCGTGACCGAAGTCAGCATAACGGCGACGGCTCCGAAAAGCGGGCCGAGGATGATAAAGAGCCTGCGCCCGTAACGGTCGCTTATCGCGCCGAGCACAGGGGAGCCGAGCAGCTCCGTGGCGAAAAACGACGCGGTCACAAGCCCCCTTGCCGTGTGCGATATAGGGTAGTGGTTGTTGTTGATCTCGACGAAGTAGAACTGGACCATCTGCCCCATGGCCTGCGCCGCAAGCCTGAGGATTAGACTCCCTATGAGCACAGCGACGAGCGACCGGATGAGCGATCCGGTCATGCTTTTGAGCGACAGCCCTGAATTTTCTGGCGACTCTGTGTGCGTGAGGGACATCTGAATGCCGGGAGTCCTGGCTGGCCGCTTTGCGCTTGCGCAGCGACGAAGGGCTAGCGGGTAACGGCTCTCACCCTTCGTCGCGCGCAGGTACTGCGGTCAGGCCTTATTTCTCTATGTAAACCTTCGTCATCTTGACAGGAGAAAGGGGGCGGTCCTGCGCGCCCGTGCGCGCGGTCGCGATCTTGTCGACGACGGGCAGCCCGTCTATCACCCTGCCGAAGATCGTATAGTTGGGCTGCAACTGGTAGTTCTGGTGCATGATAAAGAACTGGCTCGACCCCGTCTCCGGTCTCCCCTTGTTGGCCATCGCCACGAGCCCGCGTTTGTACCCGCCCTGGTAGTATGGCGAGCTAACCCTTATCTCGTTTGGCAGCGTTTTACCTGTGGCCGTCTCGCCCCCCATGCCCGTGCCTGAGGGGTCGCCGCCCTGGATCATGAAGCCGCTGATCGTGCGATGAAAGATCGTGCCGTTGTAGAATCCGCGCTCGGCCAGCTGGCGGAAGTTCTCGACCGTGACGGGCGCGAGGTCCGCGAGCAGCTCTATCCTTATCTTGCCTTCCGATGTCTCGATTACCGCCACAGGGTTCTTCTGATTCGGGTTCGCAGGGGTTGCGGCGGCCTGCGGCTGATTCGCGTTTGCGGGCGTGGCGCTCTGGTTGGCGTTGGCGTTGCCGTTGGCGGTGTTTGTCGCTGGCGTCTTGTTGTCGCAGGCCCCTGCCCACAGTAGCGACAGTGCGAGCAGGGCCAGAGTTGCGTGGCGGCTCGCAACGGTTCGATTGAATATATTGCGCCGGGTTATCATCTCTTCGTTCCTCCAAAGAACAAGCGGCGAGCCCTGCGCGAATCTTTCGTGATCGCGTCTGCCCGCCGCAGTCGTTGTACCTGAACTGGCTTGCTTACTCAGACCTGTATTGAATTTCAATCTTAGCCTGGTTGGGAGTCGTTACTCTGTCTTTTTCTCTGCCATCTTCTTCTTGAACATGTTGACACAACCGTCGCAGCAGAAATAGACCTTGCGCCCTTCGTGCTCGGTAAACCGCGTATGATCTGTGATGGGGTCGTCCGTGATCGGGCAGACCGTGTTGGCCTTGACCGCTTCCTGGTCTTCCTTAGACAGCTTGGCTACGTACGTCTCAGGGTCTTTCTCGAACATCTTCACGCAGCTTGCGCAGCAGAAATAAATGTATTGGCCCTTGTACTCGGCGCGGAACTTCTCGCTGACGGCAGATTCCATGACCGGGCACATCTTGTTGGTGACGGCCTTCTTTGCCGCATCGCCCGAAGCAGAGGACGCGACTGCGCCCGCCATCATAACGAACAGAAAGAAAGC
Organism: uncultured Clostridia bacterium; assembly: GCA_964615905.1. Classification (GTDB taxonomy): domain Bacteria; phylum Acidobacteriota; class Blastocatellia; order UBA7656; family UBA7656; genus DATLMR01. Next base: position 447,230 of record CAZTUB010000001.1, on the reverse strand, counting down.
AACGGTAATCCTACGCATAAATTTGATTCTCACTCCTTAAATTTCTAATAAGTCGGCTGAGAGGCAGCCGTAGTGAATTATACAGGCAGGCGCTCAAAGCGCGCAAAAGAAAAGTTCCCCTAACGGTGTATGTATATCTCAAGGGCGCGGTTGTGGTTTTGCGGATCATATATCACAGAGACCACGTCGCCTTCGCCAAGCTCGGCGGCGGTGATCGTCTCGTCGGTGCGCTCGTCGTCCGTAAGAATACCGAGAAAATCCGAGCCGCCGTCGCGCACCGCTGCGCTACCTACGATGTCGTTTTCCCGCGCAAAGACGGCGACCTCCGGAAAATCGCGAGGCGGCTTGACGGTTATGAGCAGCCACTGTTTGCCTTCATTCTTTACCTTCTTGACCTCCCTGACCTCGCCGCGCACGGCGAATAACTGTTTCGCGTCCGGCTTTGATTGTGCAAAAGCGTTGGCCGACCAACAGAGCGTAACGAGCAGGCTGACGAGCAAGGCGGAGCTTTGCATAACGATTAATCACCCGGATTGTGATGCGCCTGGAGTCGCGCCTGTGGCGCGCGGGAGAGTCGCAAGCAACAGTGATGTTACTACTTCAATCGTGCCACTTCAAGACCACGGCCTGTGGCTTGTTTGCGGTCCAACTTGCAAGGCGGTAATCCGTATGTTAGACATTGATGGTGCAGAATTTCTAAGAAGGGGCACGCCGGCGCGTAGTATTAGGAGTAATGAGATCGGGTTTAATGATTTATTATCGGCCGTTGGCAGGAATTGAGGCCGAATCTATTTTTTGCCTGTGATTGGCCGGACGCCTTTCTAAATGTTCTTTGAGGAATAGATAGCAATAACGAGGAGCGGCATGAGGGGTAAGATCACGATATTCATAGACGGAAATAACTTATTCCACGCAGCGAGATCGGTAGGAGTCGAGATAGATTACGCAAAGTTTTTGAATTTTCTACGAGGGAATTCGCCTCTTTTAAGAGCCTTTTTCTATACGGGCGTCGACGAGAAGGCGGAGCGGCAGCAGGGGTTCCTGTTATGGATGCGCAGGAACGGCTATCGCGTGGTAGAGAAAGAGTTGAAGACTTATGCGGACGGCACGAAGAAGGCGAACTTGGATGTCGAGATCGCCGTCGATATGCTTTCGCTCGCGGATAAGTACGACACGGCCGTATTGGTGTCGGGCGATGAAGACTTTGCCTACGCCATAAACGCGGTCGCATACAAAGGCGTGCGCGTAGAGCTTGCGGGGTTCCGCAGCAACACGAGCCCGCGACTTATTGACGTTGCCGACCAGTTTATCGAGCTCGACGCGCACATAGACGAGATAACGAAGGCCGACAGCCGTCATAATAATCACAATCACACAAACAACCATCACTACCAGAATCACCACACGAACAACAACCACTTCCAGAATAACCACAACAACAACCATAACCACACGGCTCAAAATCAGAGCCCGGTCGTACAGGAGCCTGTCCCGCCGATTTATGACGATTCGCCCGGCATGACGCGCGTGCGCGACGACGATTTCTCAGGGCTGAGGAGCGACGACTGAAGAACCGTAAACCGTAAACCGTGAACCGTGACAAGAAGGAGAGATGCCCGGCGTGGGACTCATCTCTGACTTGTCACGGTTCACGGTTTACGATTCACGGTTCCGCAAGGTGACAGGCTACGCGGTGGCCAGGGCGAAGCTCGACCAGGGGGGGAGCCTTCTGGCGGCACTCTTCGATTGCTTGCGGGCAGCGCGAATGGAAGCGGCAGCCGCCGGGCGGTTCAAGCGGTGTGGGCGCGTCTCCTTCAAGGCGCGCGCGCGAGCGCCGGTCGCGGGGCCTCGGTACCGGGATCGAAGCCAGAAGCGCGCGGGTGTACGGATGAAGCGGCTCTCGGAAAAGCTCCTCCGTATCGGCCTCTTCGACTATCTCGCCAAGGTACATCACCGCCACGCGGTCGGATATGTGCTTTACGGCGGCAAGGTCGTGGGCGATGAAGAGGTATGTCAAAGCGAACTGCTTTTGCAGGTCTGCGAGCAGGTTCAGTATCTGCGCCTGTATCGAAACGTCGAGCGCCGATATGGCTTCGTCGCAGACTATAAATTTCGGCTGCAACGCAAGCGCCCGCGCAATGCCTATCCGCTGGCGCTGCCCGCCTGAAAATTCGTGCGGGTACCGCGTCACATAATCGGGCGCAAGCCCTACGAGCGTCAAAAGCTCCTCGGCCCGTTCTCTTGCGCGCCGGGCGCTCGGCTCGACGCCGTGGACCCTCAGCGGTTCGGCAAGCATCGAGCCTACTGTCATTCGCGGGTTGAGCGAGCCGTAAGGGTCCTGGAAGATTATCTGCATCTCGCGCCTGAGCAAGCGCATCTCTCGCTCGTTTAACCCAAAGACATCCCGCCCGTCGAAATTGACGCTCCCGCTCGTCGGCTCGATCAGTCTCAAGATAGTGCGCCCGGCTGTTGTCTTTCCGCAGCCCGATTCGCCCACGAGCCCAAGCGTCTGCCCGCGCGGGATAGAGAACGAAATCCCGTCGACCGCTCGCACCTGCCCGACAACCTTTGGGATCACCCCCCTGCGGATCGGGTAGTGTTTGACGAGGTCTTTTACGACAAGCAGATTATCCATAACGCTCGAACTTCAGACGGCGGCCTGCTCACCGGCAAAGTGGCACGCGGCCAGATGGCCCGGCTCGACTTCGCGCAAAGGCGGCTCCTCGCCGCAAACCTCCTGGGCCATCGGGCAGCGCGTGCGGAAGCGGCACCCTCGCGGGAAATCCAGCGGGTTCGGGACCGCGCCCGGAATCACCGGCAACCTCTCTTTTTTCTCCGTGATCGTCAACAGCGATTTGAACAGCCCGGTCGTGTAGGGATGAAGCGGCCGCTCGAACAGCTCCACGACCGGCGCGTATTCGACGATCTTGCCTGCGTACATCACCGCCACGCGGTCGCAGGTTTCGGCGACAACGCCGAGGTCGTGCGTGATAAGAAGCACGGCCATGTCGAACTCGCGTTGAAGCTCGACGAGCAGGTCGAGGATCTGCGCCTGTATGGTCACATCGAGCGCGGTCGTCGGCTCGTCCGCGATCAAAAGCTGCGGCCTGCACACAAGCGCCATAGCGATCATGGCGCGCTGCTTCATCCCGCCTGAAAGCTGGTGCGGGTAATCGTCAAATCGCTTTTCGGGCGACGGGATGCCTACGCGACCGAGCATGTTTACGGCCAGCGCGCGGGCCTCGCGCTTCGACTTTGGCTGGTGCTCGCGGATAGACTCTGTGATCTGCTGGCCTATGGTCATTATGGGGTTCAGCGACGACATGGGCTCTTGAAAGATCATAGAGACTTGATTGCCCCGCACCTTCCTGAGCGACTTTTCATTCAGGCCGAGAAGGTTCCGGCCTCGAAACTTGATCTCGCCTTCCTCGTAACTTGCCGGCGGCGTAGGCACGAGCTTTAATATCGAGAAGGCCGTCACGGATTTGCCGCAGCCCGATTCGCCTACCAGTCCGAGCGTCTCGCCCGCGCGTATAGTGAAGCTCACGCCGTCGACCGCTTTCAATACCTTGTCTTCGATGTGGAAGTATACCCGCAGCCCCGCGACCTCAAGCAGCGGCGCGTCCTGCGTATCAGACCGAAGGTTTTGGGCTGAGGAGGTTTGCATCAACTCGGCTCATCAGCTTCTAGGCTTGAGAATGTCGCTGGCGAGATATATCTGCTGCTGGCCCTGGACGAGCACGCGGCGGGCGAGGTCTGCTAGCTGCTCGCCCGCGTCTTGCGTGGCGAGCTTGATGACCATAGGCAGGTTGACCCCTGTGACCACTTCTACGTTGGCCTGACCGATAAAGGTGGCCGCGATGTTTGTCGGCGTGCCGCCGAACATATCTGTGAGCAGCAGCACCCCTTCGCCCGTGTCCACGCGCTGGATTGCGCGGTCGATCTCTTCGCGGGCGACATCCACGTCGTCGTGCCAGCCTATCGATACGGCCGTGATGTGGTGTATCTCGCCCACGATCATCTCGGCCGCGCTCACAAGCTCGTTTGCTAACTGCCCGTGTGTTACGATCACTCCGCCGATCATCGGTCGTCGCCGGTCCTCCTTCAAGATTTGTACCGCTGCTCGTCTTTATTTATGTCGCGGTGAACGACTCGCGTCTTGTAGCCAAGCTCGGCCACCTGCCGGTTTATCGCCTCGGCCACCATCACGGAGCGGTGCCGCCCGCCCGTGCACCCCACGCCGACGGTCAGGTAGCTTTTCCCTTCGCGCTGAAACCGTGGCAGGAGGTATTCCAGAAGCTCAGTCAGCCGAGTGATCGTCTCTTCGACCTCGCTCTCGGATTGCAGGTATTCTACCACTTCGCGGTCGCACCCTGTAAACGACCTCAACTCCGGTATGAAATGCGGGTTGGGCAGGAAGCGAACGTCGAACAGCATATCGAGCCCGCGCGGGAGGCCGTGCCTGAAGCCGAAAGACGAGATGGCGACGCTCATCTCGGTCTTTTCGCTCGCCTCGGAGAACCGCTCCTTCAGCACCTCCCTGAGCGTGTGAACCGTGTGGTCCGAGGTGTCTATGGTTATGTCTGCAAGCTCGCGTATCTCCGACAGCATGGCGTGCTCCTGCCGGATCGCCGCCACCACGTCGTCGTCGGGCAGCGGGTGCGGGCGGCGGGTCTCGCTGTAGCGGCGGAGCAGGACCTCGTCGTCGGCTTCCAAAAACAAGACCGTGACGGGCGTGCCCTTGCGCACCAGTTCCTGATGGATGCGCGGGAACAGCGCCAGGAACTCGCGCGACCGCACGTCGACGACGAACGCCGTGCGGTCGATCTCGCTCGACTCGTCGCACAACTGCACGAAGGTCGGTATGAGCTGGACGGGCAGGTTGTCTATGGCGAAATGGCCCAGGTCTTCAAAGGCTTTTAAGGCCGATGACATCCCGGACCCGCTTACTCCCGTGATGATGACGACGGAAACAGGCATAAGAAACTGATCAGACCTCGCAAGAGTTGTGAACCCGTTTACGGCTCGATGAGCCCGTAGTTGCCGTCTTTGCGTTTGTAGAGCACGCCCACCTTTTCTGTCTCGGAGTCGCGGAACACTATGAACTGGTCGGGCGAATCGGCCAGTATCAACGCCGCCTCTTCCGGCGTCATAGGCTTGACGCGGTAGCGGCGCGCGGCGACTATCCGGGGAGTCTGGGCCGAGGTTTCGATTGCCTCGGCTTCGGGCGCGGGAGCGGCCTCTTTGACAGAGACACGCCCGCGTTTTTTGGCCTGGAACTTCTCTTTGAGGCGATAGACCTGCTTTTCGACTTTCGCGGCTGCCGCGGGGATCGACTGCTCGAAGTCGTTGTTTACCGCCACGCCTGTAAAGACTGTGTCTCGCCAGTAGACGACTATCTCCGTCCGCTTGCGAAACTTCTCCGACGAGAGCGTGACGTGCGCGTTCATCGGAGCGGAGTCGAGCACGCGGTCCAGCTTCTGTAGCTCTTTTCGCGCAAGCCGCTCGATTGCGGGACTGATTTCGGTATGACGCCCTGTAAACTCAAATCTCATCTCTTAGTCTCCCCATAGAAAAATAGGCAGAAGGCTCGCGAGCAGCAGGCGTACCGTTAACACGTCTCAAGCGGCCTGTCGCTTTTGGGCTCTCTGCCTTGCGTTTGTATTCGGCATCCGTTTCAAACGATGGCGCGACGCTCGCGCGAGCCGGGAATGCGCATCTGGTCGCGGTACTTGGCGACCGTGCGGCGACTCATCTTCACCCCCTCGCGGGCCAGGCGTTTGGCGATCTCGTCGTCGGTAAGGGGACGGTGCGGGTCTTCTGCTTCGATCATCTTCTTGATTTGCAGTTTGAGCACCCGCGTCGAAACGTCTTCGCCTGTGTCCGACTTCATCCCTTCGGTGAAGAAGCGCCGCAACTCGTAGACGCCCTGCGGCGTGTTCACATACTTGCGATTGACCACGCGCGAAACCGTGCTCAGGTGCATGCCGATGTCTTCGGCAACGTCCTTCAGCATCATGGGCCGGAGGTGCTCGACGCCGTGGTCGAGGAAATCGCGCTGGCGCTCGACTATCGACAAACAGACGCGGTAGATCGTCTGGCGGCGGTGCTCTATGTTCTTCAACAGATCGACCGCAGAGCGGAACCGCTCCTTTATGTAATCGCGCGTCTCTTTGGTTGACTCTTTCGACTCCATCATCTGGCGATAAGTGCGGTTGATTCTAAGGTGCGGCATGCCGTCGTCCTCGAACCTGACCAGGTAATCGTCGCCGACTTTTTCGATGGTCACCTCCGGCACGACCGGCTGCGCCTCTTCGGCGGAGAATTTCCGCCCTGGCTTGGGGTCGAGCTTCTTGATGATCTCCATCTCTTCGATCAACTGCTCCACGGGCACGTTAAGCGTCTTTGCAAGCTCAGGCAGTTTGTGCGTTTGCAGGCTCGACAGGTGGTCGCGAACCATCACTGCCGCAAGCCTGTCGCCGTAGCCGTAATAGTCGAGCTGGATCAGGAGCGATTCGCGCACGTCGCGGGCCGCGACCCCGACCGGGTCGAGCCGCTGGACCACGTGCAGCGCTCGCTCGACAGTCTCAACCGGATAGGGCCCCATCGCGGCGATCTCTTCGATGGTGGCGTCGAGGAAGCCCGTGTTCTCGTCGAGGTTCCCAATTATCGCTTCGCCCACTGTGCGCACGTCGTCGGAAACGTCTGTCAGGTGGAGCTGCCAGATCAGCTGCTCGTACAACGACTGGCGACGCGTCAGCATGGTCTCGAACGACACTTCGTCGCGAGATTCGTACTCGTGCGTCTTGTAGCCGGGGTCGAGGTATTCTTCAAACGTCGACCCGAAATCTATCTCCTGAAAAGGATCGCGCTCGCGTTCGGGCTCCACATCGCTTTCGCCCGCAGCCCCGTCACTAGAGTTCGACCCGCTTGCGATCTCGCCGGCCTGGGCCTCTATGGCCGCAGCGCCCGCGTCGACCGCGCGGTAGTCGGCGGTCGTGGCGTCAATAGAGGCGATGTCGTCGGCGGGCGATTGGTCGTCCGCGCCCTCGCCGGGCATTACCTCTTCGAGCACAGGGTTCGCCGCAAGCTCTGTCGTGACCATGTCGGTCAGCTCAAGCTTAGTCATCGCCAGCAGCTCGATTCGCTGGCGCATCTGTGGCGTCAGGACCAGTCTTTGTGAAAGGCTTGTTTGAAGGTGTGGCTTAACCGACATAGCTTGTTCAGTTCTCGGTCCATGTCCAGACCGGTTACATCCTGAAATTCTCCCCCAGGTATACTCGCTTTACTTCGTCGTCGCGCGTCAACTCTTCGGGAGTACCCGCGCGGAATATCCTGCCATCGTTAATTATATACGCTCTGTCTGTAATGGCCAGAGTCTCGCGCACATTATGATCCGTTATGAGCACCCCAATGCCTTGCGCCGACAGCTTCTTCAATATCCCCTGTATGTCGATGACCGCAATCGGGTCGATGCCCGCGAACGGCTCGTCCAGGAGAATAAACCGTGGCTCGATCACAAGGCACCGCGCAATCTCTGTGCGGCGGCGCTCGCCGCCCGACAGCTGGTACGCCTTAGTGTGACGCACGTAAGCGATGTCGAGTTCGCCGAGCAACGTTTCGAGCCTCTGCTCGCGCTCGCGTTTTGTGAGCGGCAGAGTCTGAAGCACCAGCAGTATGTTCTCTTCTACGGTCAGCTTTCGAAAGACGGAAGCCTCCTGCGGCAGGTAGCTTATACCGCTTCGAGCGCGCAGGTACATAGGCAGCCGCGCTATGTCTTTCGTATCGAGAAGAATTCTGCCCCGGTCCGGGCGCTCAAGGCCCACGATCATGTAAAAGACGGTGGTCTTGCCCGCGCCGTTTGGGCCGAGCAGGCCGACAATTTCGCCCTGGCGTATCTCAAGCGACACGTCGTTGACGACCGTGCGCTTTCGATAAGACTTTCTCAGACCTTCACAGCCTAGCACACTCGCTTCTTGTAGGGGGATTTTAGCGCTGATATCGGACTGAGGCTGTTTGGCACTTTCGGGTGAAGATTCAATCACAGACACGCCTTACACCATCTCTAGGGCAGCTAGTTTTCCTTGGTTTTTGTCAAACGATGAGTCGACCGAACGCGCCCTGTGCCCTGCTGATTTTCGACCAGAACTTTATCATCGCGACTATAGAAAGTCAATTGAGAGCCCATGGTCGTGCCGCGCTCCGAATCCTCGACGCGAGCCGTTTTCCCTGCGAGAACCGACCGCCCGTCTTCGGACGTGTACGCGAATTTATCGCCCACGCCCCGCCTGCCCGGCTGCACCAGAACCACGTTCCCTTCGGCCGTCATGCGGTCGACTTCGTTCGTCTCTTTCTTCAGAAAGACGTCTATCGCGGAAGCGTCTATTCGGTCCGTACCCTGGCGCGCTTTGACCGTGCCGTCGTAATGAACGAGCCTGTCCGTGTCCGAGTAAGTCATGCGCTCGGCGGAGGCGAATCCGGGGACGTTCTCGCGCTTACCGGCCTCGCCCTGTTTTACGCTGTAGAGCGTGCTCTCGACATTCCCGGTGGCGACCATGCGTTTCTCTTTCTCGTAAAGCTCGATGCGGTCGGCCTTGACGAAGTTGTCGTCCTGCCACCCGCGCGCGTTCTCCGTGTAGATGGCGAGGCCTTCGCGGGAGCGCATCTCTGCGCGCGCGCCCGTGATAAAGACCGGCGACTTGGTCTTCTTAAACGGCGTCGCGTTGTTTGCGGACTCGCGGCTGTAGTATGTCGTTCGCACGTCGCCGCGCGCGAAGGTCTGCTCGGCCTGCCGGTGATAATCTATCTCGTCGGCCTGCGTGCGCGCCTTCGCGTCCCACGCCATCGGGCGGCGGCCGCGAAGACTGAGAACCTCCTTCTGGCCGTCGTAGGAAGCCCGCTCGGCCTCCGCGTTGCGGTCGCCTTCGTTATATTTAAAGTCGCCTTCCTGGTTCATGCTCAACACGTCCTGGCTATCTTTGGCAAAGGTCGCGGCAAGCTCGCGGCTCGTGGTCACGCGCGGCGGGTAAGCGTTCGCCACAGTCGGCTCGATCTCGACCCGAACGCCTTCGGTCGCGTTGAAGCTGTTGACGAGGTTGCCTTCCGTATAGAAGTCTGCCGTCATGCGCCGAGACCGGATCGTCTTGCGGTCGGCCTTCAACTCCGCTCGAACAGGCGTGACTATCATGACGGCGTTTTCAGTGGCTTCAGCCGACTTTATATTCTTCCCGTCGGGGTAAAACCCCAGCTCGATCTGGTTCGCGGAAAGCTCGCGCGAAGCAGGGTTGTCCTTTTCATTTGCGGGCGGCGGCGCATGTACGTGTACGCGGGCGTTTCCCATCGCCTTAATCGTATCGACCGCGCTCCCTTCGGGGCCGGGAACAAACAGGGCTTCGATTGAATCGGCGCTGGCCTCGCGCAAGGGCGCGTTTCCGAGCGAGCGCACATAAGCAGACCCTGTGGCCAGTGCGCGCTCCAGCTGCCGGGCCTCGCCAAAGAAGAAATCCATGTCTTTAGATTTGATCTCGGAATCGTTTGCCTGTCTCAGCAGCGAGCTGCCGCGCGCTTCGATGCGTTCGATCTGTTTGGCGTCGTTTATAAAGCCGACCATGTGGTCGGATCGCATCTCGTCCGCGCGCTGCGTTATGATTACGCCGCCGTCAAAGTTGACACGACCCGCTTGCTTTTCGAGCAGCGCGGAGTTAGCGCGAATCCGCGTGGGCGCTTTTGCCGTAAGCTCAGAGTCGGCCGCGCGGGGCCTGTTTCGCTTGTCTTGTTTGTCCCGCTTCCCGCCTTTCGAATCCCGTTCGGCGAGCGAGCCATCGGCTTTAGCCTTCTTTCTTGCGAGCTTCTTCTGTCGCTTGCGCTCCTTGCGCGCGGCACGCTCGGCGGCAGTCTGGTCGCGCCCGCCCGTAGCTTTTGACGACTTGCCGTCGCCCGGCTTGATCGTAACGTCGACATCTTTGAGCAGGTGCGCGCGCTCGTCCGCGACTTCGATAAGCAGCCCCGTGGTCTGTCCGACCAGGGTAGGCCCGTCAAAGTTCACAAGCTCTTTAGTCTCGACAATATTCTTTGCCTGATCGTAATGGAGATAACTTGTCTTAATGGTGAGCCCGTCGGTGAGCTGCACGACTACGTTCGAGATGAACTCGGCATCGAGGCTGTTCAAATTCGCCGGGTCGCTCACCTTTGCCTGGTCCGATGTTACAGTGTCGTGTCGCGCCCCTTCCGCGCCGAACGACTCAAGCTTTACTTGCTCAAGCTCGTGCGTTCCGTCTTCGTAGGTCTTGTCGGTGCCTGCTGTAAGCACAAAGCGGACGCGCCCGCCGACCTCGTGCGCGTAGCGAGTGTTGTTAAAGACTGCGACGACGCGGCCCTGTAGCTTGGGCCGAACCGGGTCGCTTTCGACACGTTTCTGCCGGAGAGTAAGATAGACCGTCAACACCACCGCGACCGTAAGAAAGACCGCGAGGGCCGCCAGCTTGCCTGCCGATAGTAACTTTAATCTAATCATGAATGCCGCTTTAATTCTTACACGCCTTTTGAGAAGACGTAAACCGTGACTTGGAGAAAGTAAACAGTGACAAGTGACAAGTGACAAGAAAGAGAGGGCACTGGCGGGTTGATTATCTTTATCTTGTCACTTGTCACTTGTCACTGTTTACCTTCCCTTTTCAGCCGAGTTTCAAATCCTTGAGGATTAGCTGCGCCTGTGTGTTGTTGTTGTAGGTGTTTTCCGAAAGAGTGTAAGCGAGGCTTATCCGGTCGCCCGCAAAGACATCCCCGACGCGGTCGCCCGCTCCCCACCACATGCAGTCGATCCACCGGTTGTTCTGCATGACCTTCAGCTTCAAATGCCTCTCTTTTAGCACGCGCGGCGGGCTTACGACCTGCGCGCCGTGCGTCTGAAAGACCGGCTGCGGGTTGCCGGGGCCGAAGGGCTCAAGGCGCGAAATCTCTTCAATCGTTTCGAGCGTGGCGTATTTGAGAGGCAACTGGCAATCGGTTTCGATTATGGGCACGAGGTCTTCGCTGGTAAGCACCGCGCGGGCGTGGTCGTTCAGCCGCCGCCTCAACTCCGCGATCTTATCTGCGGGCACGGCCAGCCCGGCCGCATGCGAGTGGCCGCCGTATTGGTCGAAAAGGTCCGCGCAGGTTGCGAGCCCGTCGAGCAGGTGAAACTGCCTGATCGAACGCCCGCTCCCGTGACCTACGCCGTCTTCGATTGAGATTATTATCGTCGGCCGGTTGATCCGCTCGACTACCTTCGATGCCACTATGCCGATAACGCCCCTGTGCCACCCTTCACCGGCGATGACCGCGACGTGGCTCTCGCCAAGCGAGCGGTCACGGTCGATCTCGCTTAAGACCTTTGCGAGTATATCGGCTTCGATCTGCTGGCGGGCGGTGTTCTGCTCGTTCATCTCAAGCGCGAGCCGCATCGCCGTATCGAGGTCGGGAGCGTCGAACAGATCGACGGCGGCCGACGCGCCCGCCATGCGCCCCACCGCGTTTATGCGCGGGCCTATGCGAAAACCGACATCGACGCAGGTGACCTCTTTGTTCGTAAGCCCCGCCACCTCAAGCAGCGCGCGGAGCCCGTGATTGTTCGCCTGTCTCAACCCCATCAGGCCGTACTTTGCGATGATGCGGTTTTCTCCGACAAGCGGCACGATGTCGGCAATCGTGCCGATGGCGGCGATCTTGATAAAAGGCGCGACCATATGCGCGCGGCCGGTCTCTGTCAGCAACGCCTGCACGAGCTTGAACGTCACGCCTACGCCCGCGAGGTTCTTGTTGGGATAACCGCAATCAATCCGCTTTGGATTGAGCACAGCGTTGGCGCGCGGCAGACCCGCTTCGGGGAGGTGGTGGTCTGTGATGATAATGTCGAGCCCGAGCGCGCGCGCGTGCTCGACCACCTGTTGCGCGCGTATGCCTGTATCGACGCTTATCACGAGCTTGTATCCTTCACTCTTTGCCCGATCCATCGCGTCGTCGCGCATCCCGTAGCCGTCTTTCAACCGTTCAGGGATGTAGTAGGAAACCTCAGCGCCTATCATCGAGAGCGCCTTTTTAAGAATTATGGTCGAGGTCGTCCCGTCCACATCATAGTCGCCGTAAATCAGTATCTTCTCTTTAAGCTCGACGGCCCGCAGTACGCGATCAACCGCCTCGCGCATGTCTTGCATAAGGAAAGGGTCGTGCAGGTCTGCTATCGAGGGGTGGAGAAATTTATAAGCGGTTTCCGGGTCTGTGATCCCGCGATTCCCGAGCAGCCGGGCCATCATCTCCGACACGCCGAGCGCGCGCGCGAGCCTTGCCACAGACGCTGAATCACACTCGGTCTGAACCCATCGCTTGTTTAAATGTATTGTGGGCATCAAAGGGCCACGGTTTCTCTTGCTTAAATTACCTGGGATCAAGTATCGACGATTAAGATACCACAAGGCCCGCCGCGTTCGCACGAAAAACGGCAAGCGACTTACTCTGATATTATGAGTATGGACCCGGGGTGTTAGAAACCGTGGATGGCTATAGAAAGTGGTGCGGATGAAAGGACTTGAACCTTCACGAGATTGCTCTCACAGCGTCCTGAGCGCTGCGCGTCTGCCATTCCGCCACATCCGCACATTGTCCGATTGTCTCGCAATCGAGGAAAAAATATAGTAAACATCCTGCTTGAAATGTGTCAATCCAAAATTAAGAGGAGCCTGAGTGATTACCACAGACCTTTCGCCGCAGCGTGTCCTTAAAGCTTTGCCCAAGTCTCGCGACCGCGCGGTAACGTTTGACCGGCTGAGCGAAGCGCTCAATCTGACAGAGTCGCAGACCGGGCGGTTGAAACAGTACCTGACGGAGTTTGCGCGCACGGGGTTTGTCTCCAACAAGGGCGGGCGATACTGGCGCAAGCAAGGCAACGGGCTTTTGATAGGCACATTGCGCGGCACCCGCTCAGGCCACGCTTTCGTCGTGCCCGACGACGAGCGCGAGCGCGAATCGGGCGACCTCTACATCGGCGAGAAGTCTATGGGCCGCGCGCTCAACGGCGACAAGGTGATCGCTCGCGTTACGGGCGGGGGCCGGCGCGGGCGTGAGGGGCGCATAGAAGCTGTGCTCGCGGAGGCCAACCCGACCGTCGTAGGTCGATTCATAAAGCTTACGGGGGAGAGTTTTGTCTCGCCTTTTGACGACAAGTTTCTTTACGAGATAGGCATCGCCCCGGCGGACTCAAGCGGCGCAAGCGACGGCGATATAGTCAATGTCGAGATAACCAGACAGCCCATCGCGGGCCGCCCTCCTGCCGGGCGAGTCATAGAGATCCTTGGCCGGCCTGAGACGCCCGGCATAGACATCGAGATCGTCATCAGAAAACACCACCTGCCGCACGTCTTTCCTCTGCCCGTCCTGGTCGAATCCGAACAGATAGCCGAAGAGATAACCGAAGACGACCGCGCAGGGCGAACCGATCTGCGCGGCCAGTTGACGATCACCATAGACGGAGAGACGGCGCGCGATTTCGACGACGCGGTGTCGCTTGAGCGGACGGAGGCGGGCCGCTACCTCCTCGGAGTCCATATCGCCGATGTCAGCCATTACGTGCGAGAGGGAACCGCGATTGATGAAGAGGCGTACAGGCGCGGCACGTCCGTCTATTTCCCTGAGCGGGCCATTCCCATGCTGCCTGAGCGATTGTCGAACGACTTATGCTCGCTCAAGCCGCAGGTGGACCGTCTGACCATGTCCGCGCTTATGGAGCTTGATTCGACCGGCCGCGTGGTCGATTACCGCGTAGCGCCTTCGATCATCCACAGCCGCGAGCGCATGACTTATACCGATGTCAACAACATAATCACCAAGCCCGACGGGGAGGCGGCCCGCGCTTATGCTCATATTAAAGATATGGTGCTCGAAATGCACGGGCTTGCGCTCTTGCTTATAAAGCGACGAGAGGAGCGCGGCGCAATCGACTTTGATATGCCCGAAGCCGAGATTCAGTTTAATGATGAAGGCAAGATCGGCGGCATAGTCCGCTCCGAGCGAAACATCGCGCACCGCCTGATCGAAGAGTTCATGCTGCTCGCCAACGAGACGGTCGCAAAGCATCTTGAAGCGCTCGACGTTCCCACGCTCTACCGCGTGCACGAAGAGCCGAACCCTGTGAAGGTCGAAGAACTGGCCGAGATCGCCAGGTCGTTAGGCCATAAATTTGTGATGCGGTCGAACGCGCCGCAGCGGGCGTTTCAGAAACTCGCGCGCGACATCCGGGAACTTCCCGAAGAGCGCATGCTCTCTTATTTGATGTTGCGCTCGATGGCGCGCGCGCGGTACACGCCTAAAAACCTCGGTCACTTCGGGCTCGCGATGAAGACCTACACGCACTTCACATCGCCCATCCGCCGCTACCCCGACCTGATGGTGCACAGAATCTTGCGCGAGGTGCTTGCAAGCGGGCACAGGGGCGAAGAAGAGTGGCAGCAGGTCGATCTGGCCGAGAAACGCGCGGCGAAGATGGTGTCGTGGCCCGTGCTCGACCAGGAGCGAGCCCGCGAGCTTCGCGCAGGGCTTGAGCAGGCAGGCGACCAATCGAGCGAGCGCGAGCGCGACGCCGACGACGCCGAAAAAGAGCTGATGACCTGGCGCAAAGCAGAGTTTATGGCACAGCACATCGGCGAAGTCTTCGACGGAATAATCACGGGGGTAAAGGAGTACGGTTTTTACGTCGAGCTTGAGAAATACTTCATCGAGGGGCTCGTGCACATATCGACGCTCAGAGACGACCTCTACGAGTACCAGGAGCGCAAGCACAGGCTGGCGGGCTCTCGCACGAATCACAAGTACCGCCTCGGAGACGCGGTTCGAGTCTCAGTCGATAGGGTCGATCTGTCGCGCCACCTGATAGATTTTTCGCCCGCCGGTTAAGGCTTGCGCACGCGGACGTAGTGGACGTATTCGATTGTGGAGTCGCGTTTGTACTCGCGCCCGTTGTCGGCCTTGAACCGCGCATATCGCTTTTCGAAGACTCGCGGCTCGCCCCTGAGCCCGAGTATCTCGCGCACGTCGTCAAAACTGATAAGCCCTTCGTCGTTGTAACTGAGCATTATGTGTTCTGCTCGCGCGGCCTCGACGAGATGCTTTAGCGCATCGACCGCCGACCTGCGCTTGCAGTAGCGACTGCGCTCGTAGGGTCGCATCCCGGTTATGCCTGAAACCTGCGGGTCGTCGTAAGCGGCGATGGTTTCAAGCACGTGATAGTTCGCGCCGTATTGCCTGTGATTATACGGCGGGTCGAGGTATAGAACGTCGCACCTGATCTTTTCGACCAGCTCGTTGGCATCACGGTTAAAGACCCTGCACCCCCGCACGTGATTGCTCAATTCCAGCGGCCTCAGCGCGAGAGGTCTTCGCGCGCTCGGCTTGACCTTCTTCAAGTATGCGCCGTAGACGCTTGCGGTGTTGGCCACCTGGTCTATCGCTTCAATCAGCGAGCAGAGTATGTAGAAATATTCCTGCTCTGAGATCAAGCCGCTCGCGCGCCACTGCTCGATTGCCTGCCGTATGGCGTCGGCCTTCTCAGCGTTCTCCTGTGTGTAGTAATTCCGGTTGCCCGCCGGGCCGTAATTTTGGGAGATGAACCCGCGCCTTCCGGGCAGGCTGTTGACGAAGGCCAGTACCGCTTCAATCGAAGCCCCGATTTTGTAAGCCCCGCGCAAGGCGGCGAATCGCGGCGGCCGGTTGATCTCTATATAAGCCTTGTTAAGCACATATGCGTAGTACTGCAAGTCGTTTGCGATTATCCTCAGCCCGCGTCGTTTGAAATGCCGCCCGACGGCGGCTGTTCCGGCAAAGATGTCGCAAAAGGACCGCTCGCCGCCCTCGCTGATCTTGCCATAGACTTCGTCAAGAAACGGCAGGAGCGAGTATTTAGAGCCGATATAGTTCAAGGGCTGTTTGACTCCCGTTCGTCGTGTGGTTGAGCGCCGACCGAAGCAAGTTGCGCAGAGACAATAGAGCGCGCCGCCACAATTATTCAAGCCGCAAAGCAGCCCCCGGCGGGCGCGGTTGACTAAGCCCGCGCTCGGCTGATAGCCTTCAACTTTGTTGGTCTTGCCTTTTCACTTCATGAGTTGAGCAGCCTTACCCCTACGGAGGAGTTATGAAACGTCTCACTACTAAAGCGGCGATTTTGGCGTTGATCTTTGTTCCGCTGACCGCTCTGTTCGCGCAGGCGCAGTCGTCGAAGCCTTTCACGATTGATGACCTGATCGTCGTGCGCAGAGTCTCGGACCCGCAGCTTTCGCCCGACGGGCGCTGGGTCGCTTACACGATTACCGACACAGACAAGGATGCCAACCGGCGGACGACTCAAATCTACCTGCTGTCGATTGACGGCGGCGAGCCGCGACAGCTCACCTCTGCCGCGCAATCGTCGTCGTCGCCGCGCTGGTCGCCCGACGGCAAGCGGCTCGCCTTCGTCTCTGCGCCCGACGGAGTGCCGCAGGTCTGGACTATGGAGATCGCGGGCGGCGAGCCGAAGAAGGTTTCCAACGTCGCCATGGGCGCAGGTTCGCCTGTCTGGTCGCCCGACGGTCGCTGGATCGCCTTCACCTCGGATGTCTACCCGGAATGCGCTACGGACGATTGCAACCGTGAGCGCGACCGGAAGGCCTCAGAGAGCAAGGTCAAAGCAAAGATCGCGGACCGCCTGCTTTTTCGCCACTGGACCTCGTGGAAAGAGGGCAAGCGCTCGCACGTCTTCGTGGTTTCAAGCGAAGGCGGGGCGGCTCGCGACCTGACCCCCGGCGATTATGACGCGCCGCCCTTCTCGCTGGGCGGACCCGCCGACTACGACTTCTCGCCCGACTCGAAAGAGCTCGCCTTCGCTCGCAACACCGATAAGGTCGAAGCCATATCGACCAACGGCGACATCTTTATCATCCCGGTCGAAGGCGGCGAAGCGCGAAGGGTAACAGCCGGTAACGCGGGCAACGACCTGTCACCCAAGTATTCGCCCGACGGTCGCTATATCGCTTACCGCTCGCAACAGCGCGCGGGGTTCGAGGCCGACAAGTGGCGGCTGATGCTTTATGACCGCAAGACAGGCCAGAGCCGTTCCCTGACAGAGCAGATCGATCTTTCAGCCGAAAGCATCGCCTTTTCGCCCGACGGCAGCAAGATATACTTCGGCGCAGGCGAGCGCGGGCGGCACCCGATCTATGAAGTGTCGACATCGGGCGGCGCGCCCAGAAAGCTTATCGCAGACGGCACGTATGACGACTTGCAGGTGAGCCGCGACGGCAAGACTTTCGTGATGACGCGCAACAGCCTGACCCGGCCCGTAGAGCTTTTCAAGTCCAGCTCCGACGGCAGCCAGATCACGCAGCTTACCCGTACGAACGAGGCTGCGCTTGCCGCCTTCAACCTCAAACCCGCCGAAGAGGTGACGTGGGCGGGCGCGGACGGCGCAAAGATTCACGGGTTTGTCGTAAAGCCGCCCAACTTCACCCCGACCAGAAAGTGGCCAATGATCGTGCTGATACACGGCGGGCCGCAGGGCGCGTGGAATGACGCGTGGAGCTACCGCTGGAACCCGCAGGTCTTTGCTTCGGCCGGGTACGTGGTCTTCGCGCCGAACCCGCGCGGCTCGACAGGGTACGGTCAGAAATTCACCGACGACATTTCGGGCGACTGGGCGGGCAAAGTCTACAAAGACATCATGACGGGCGTAGCCCATGTGGCCTCCATGCCTTACGTCGACCGCGAGCGAGTAGGCGCGGCCGGCGGAAGCTACGGCGGCTACATGGTCAACTGGATTCTCGGTCATAACGACCACCCGGACGTGAAATTCAAAGCGCTCGTTTCGCACGCGGGCCTGTTCAACCTAATGAGCATGTACGGCGCGACCGAAGAGCTGTGGTTTGTCGAGTGGGAGTTCAAAGGCACCCCCTGGACCAACCCCGATATGTACTCGCGCTGGTCGCCGCACCACCACGTAAAGAATTTCAACACGCCGACGCTTGTCATACACGGCGAGCTCGATTATCGAGTGCCCGTAGGCGAGGGGTTGCAGCTTTTTACAGCGCTCCAGCGACAGGGCGTGCCCTCAAAGCTGCTCTATTACCCGGACGAAGGCCACTGGGTCTTGAAGCCGCAGAATTCCGAGCTCTGGTATGACACGGTGCTCGGCTGGTTTGATACCTACTTGAAGCCGGGCTCGCAGATGTAAGGGGAGCGGCCGGTGGTCAGCTTTCATGAAAGCTGACCACCGGCCACCGCTATTTGATCTTCTCAAGCAGGGAGCGGGCGCTTGCGGCCTGCTCGCCTTCGGGCGATTTTTCAAGGTAGGTCTTAAGCTCGCTCGTAGCCTTCTCGCCGTCGCCGCGCTTCATATAGACCTGCGCCATGTAGTAATGGGCCAGGGTGTACTTGTCATCGCCCAGCCTCAGCGACTTCGTCAGCGCTTCTTCAGCCGCGTCGAGATCGTCCATATAGATAGAGGCTATGCCTAAATAGAGAAACGGGGCAGGCTCGCTGCTGTTTATCTCCGCGGCCTGATTCAGATGCTCGACGGCTTCTGAGAACTTCTTCTGCTCGACGAGGACTATCCCAAGGTTCAATCGTGGATTGAAGACCGAAGGGTTTATCTCAAGCGCGGCCCCCAGTTGCTCTGCCGCTTCATCAAGCCGCTTGAGCTTGAGGTATTGCACGCCGAGATCGTTTCGCGCCATCAGGTATTGCGGGTAGAGCGAGATCGCCTGCTTGAAATGCTCTATCGCCTTCTCCCGCTCGCCTGCGCGTATCAAGCTCGTGGCCCTCTCAAACTCTCTCCTGGCCGCGTCGGGAACCTGCTGCTTCAACTCGGCGACCGACACGACATCGCTCGCGGGCTTTTCCGTGGCCCGGCCCTTCTCTTTAAGATAGATCGTCATGCTCGTGCGCCCGCCGCGCAGCACTGTCGCTTGCTCGACGATAGGGTCGTACATGCTCGTGTCCCCGACAACTTCCACCTCGTATACGCCTTCAGGAACATTGTTGAAGACGAATTCGCCGTTGGCATCCGTGTGGAGCATCGTGCCGGTGTTCGAGCCGGAGCTTATGCCTACCTTGAACCGCGACTTTGGCGCCACGCCTGACGGCAGCAGCACGCGGCCTTTGATAGTCCCAAACGAAGTGCTGGCCGGCAGATGGACGCGCGGCGGCGGTTCGGGCCTCCTTTGAGCGCGGGCTTCCGTCGCAGCGCAAAACAGAAGAAGCATAACCGAATATAGAGTGAAATCTTTCGCGTGTGAGATCATCCCGGCCTCCGGCAATTTTTGGATAATGCTCGTCGCCACTAGCGTGCGCCAGCTCAAAACTGATGCTGAAGCGATTGGGGAGCCAGCGCGTGAATCGCTGTTTCGATGGCTGCATTCTACACCTATTTTCGAGCGTATGAAAGCGTTTGCTACGCGCCCAGGCAAGAAAAGCGAGGAGGCGGCAATGTGATCTCAACTCCACAACCGTGAGACTTTATTCTTGACCTGCCGGGGCCTCTCTGATATACGCATAAGTGGTTTTTGTAACTTGAATCGCTCTGATTCTTCGCTGAAGCAAAACCGTCTAATGTCCTTTTAGCTCCTTCAACACCCGCTGCTGATCGAGCTTGTCGTTAATACCTCGTCCGCCGCCTCGGTCGCGTCAGGGTCGGCTCAGGCTCTACCCCAAAACGCGATGGAATATTGCTTACCAAGGAGGTATCACCCGCCATGCGTCTCACACGTTTAAATGTCGCTAGGTCTATTGTCGTAGCTTCACTGGCCGTCTATTTTCTGATCGGCTTCAGCCAGCAGGGCGTCACGCCCAGGTCTGCGGTTACCCTGGCGGCCCCGGCCGTCACGCCCCCGCAAGGCGACCCGGCGGTTGTCGGCCAGTGGTCGGCCCCGTTCTCCTGGCCGGTTGTCGCCATCCACACGCACGTATTACCAAACGGCAAGGTGCTGGCCTGGCAGCGCCTCGACTCGCAACTGAGCACACAGACTTACCTGTGGGACCCGGCTACGGGCAGCTTCACGCAGATTTTCAACCCGACGACGCACCTGTTTTGCAGCGGGCACGCGTTTCTCCCCGACGGAAGGTTGCTTGTGAGCGGAGGCCATCACTTCAGCGACGGGCATGGCGAGCCGCACACGAATATCTTCGATTACAACACAAACACCTGGACACGCGTTTCGGATATGAACGCGGGCCGCTGGTACCCGACCAACACCACGCTCGGCACGGGCGAGGTGCTGACCGTATCCGGCACATTCTTTAACGGCTCGCAGGTAGTAAACAACACGCTGCCGCAGGTCTGGCAAACGACGGGCGGGTGGCGGTCACTTACGGGGGCGCAACTGGGGCTGCAACTCTACCCGTGGATGCTGCTGGCCCCCAACGGCAGAGTCTTCAACTCAGGCCCGGACCGGTTCACACGCTTCCTTGACACTAACGGCGCGGGCGCGTGGATAGGCGGCCCCGCCAGCAACTTTGGTTATCGAGACTACGGCTCATCGGTCATGTATGATGACGGCAAAGTCCTGATTACGGGCGGCGGTCCTCCCACGAATACCACGGAGGTGATCGACCTGAACGCAGCAGCGCCCGCGTGGCGATTCGTAGGGTCGATGGCATTCACCCGGCGGCAGATGAACGCGACGATACTGGCCGACGGAAAGGTGCTGGCGACGGGCGGCACAAGCGGCGGGGGATTTAACAACGCCTTCGGGTCGGTGCTGGCCGCAGAGATATGGGACCCCGCGACCGAGAGTTGGTCGACTATGGCCAGCATGCAAATCCGCAGGCTCTATCACTCGACGGCGGTGCTGCTGCCGGACGGTCGCGTGCTCTCGGCGGGCGGCGGCATGCCCGCAGGCGAAGGCGGCATAGACACCGACCACCCCGACGCAGAGATATACTCGCCGCCTTATCTGTTCCGAGGCGCGCGCCCGACGATCACAAGCGCCCCGACCACGGTAAATTACGGGGAGACATTTACCGTGAAGACGCCCGATTTTAACAGCATAACGAAGGTGACCTGGATTCGCTTATCGAGCGTGACGCACGCCTTCAACGAGAACCAGCGGATCAACTATCTGAGCTTCACAAAGGTAGTGAAGGGGGGGCTTTTCATCACAGCGCCTTCGAACAGGAACGTCTGCCCGCCCGGCCACTACATGCTGTTCATACTAAACAGTAACGGCGTGCCTTCAGTAGCCAGAATCATAAGGATTCAAGAGCCCGCGCCCGTTTCAACCGCGTCGGCCATTATCACGACCGACAATTTCTATGACATGTACTTCAACGGGACTTACAGGGGCTCAGGCGCGAACTGGCAGCAGTCTGAAACTTACAGCCTGCCGGTGCAAGCCGGGAAGAATGTCATCGCGATAAAGGCGAACGACGCGGGCGGAGTCGCGGGGCTGCTGGCCGAGCTTCAAATAGCGGGGCAGCGCACGGGCAGCAACTTCACCTGGAAAGTGAGCCTGACCGCGCCTGTCAACTGGGCTGATGTCAACTTTGACGACAGCGGCTGGGCGAACGCGACCGATTATGGCCCGTATGGAATCGGCCCGTGGGGGACGAACGTGAACGGCATGCCTGTAGACACGCCTGGCAGGTGGATATGGTCATCTAACAACGATCTGCACGATCAGGTTTATATACGCGCGAGTTTTGACAGCGTGGACGCGACGGCCATTGTGACCTGCGACAACTTCTATGATCTGTACTTCAACGGGCTCTACAAAGGGTCGGGCGCGAACTGGCAGCAAGCGCAGACCTACGGCCTGTCCACGCAATTGGGCAAGAACGTTTTAGCGATCAAGTGTAATGACGCGGGCGGGGTCGCGGGGCTGCTGGCCGAACTCCAGGTCGCAGGGCAACGCCTTGGCAGCAACTTCACCTGGAAAGTGAGCCTGACCGCGCCTGTCAACTGGGCTGATGTCAACTTTGACGACAGCGGCTGGGCGAACGCGACAGACTATGGCGGCTACGGGGTCGGCCCGTGGGGCTTCCTGGTCAGCGGCATGCCCGGCGACACGCCTGGCAGGTGGATATGGTCGTCGAATAACGACCTGCACGATCAGGTCTATGTCCGCGCGAGCTTCACAAGGTAGCGCGGCTCGTCTGTGCAATAGCGCCGCGCGCTCGCAGTTGATCGAGCGCGCTCGGAGGTTGGCAATGAATGGAACTGCTCGGTTGTTAGTCGCTGCCGTGATCGGGGTCTTGCTCTGCTGCGCGCTCACGCTCGAAGCGGGCGGCAAATCGATCAGGCAGTCGGCCGGAAAGATTGGCTCAAAGCAAAAGGGCGATCTCTCTGTGCCGATCCCTGATGTCGAGGTCTTCAATCAGGACGGAAAGAAGATACGTTTCTATACCGACCTGGTTAAAGGCAAGGTCGTCGTTGTCAGCTTCGGGTTCACGACCTGCACATACATCTGCCCTATGCAGGGCGAAACGCTCTCCAGGCTTCAGGCGGTGCTCGGCGAGCGTCTGAGCAGCGAGGTCAACATCATCTCCGTAAGCATGGACCCTGAGACAGATACTCCGGCCCGGCTCAAAGCGTGGGGCGCGCAGTTTGGCGCTAAACCGGGCTGGAGCTTTGTCACGGGTAAGAAGTCCGAGATCGATAAAGTGGCAAAGGCGTTCACGGGCGGGGAGGCTTTGAAAGGAGAGCACTCGCCCGTGGTATTTGTCGGCAGCGACAGGCGGGGCGTGTGGGTCCGCGCTTACGGGCTTGCCGAGCCTGAGCAGTTCGCCCGGATCATTGAAGACGTAAACCGTGAACCGTAAACCGTGACAAGAGGGAGATACCGAAAGTATCACCTGCTCTCTCTTGTCACGGTTTACGGTTCACGGTTTACGTCTCATCTTCATTTGCCGGAGTCGGCGGCGGCAGGCGCTTGCCTCAGTCCGGTCTCAAGCTCTCCGGCTGCCGCTTCCTGGTGCCGAATCTGTTCGGCTTCTGTCATAACCTGATCTTCGTCTTCCTGGGCCGCTCCCGCTTCGGCTGTATTACGCTGCCGCACCGATATTGAATACTCCTTGCCCGCCGCTTCGATGTTACCCATGCGGTAAAGTATCCTGCCCATCTCTTCGTGCGCTTTCGGGTAGTAGCCATTGCGCTGTTTTATCGCGGTGTCGTAAGCTTCCGCCGCCCCGTGCAAATCATGATTGCGCGCGAGCGCCTGCCCCATGCGAAAGTAGGCTTTCGGATAGATTCCGCCCGCCTGGTTTATAGCCGTTTCGTACGCGGCAAGCTCAGCCGAGGTGTTGCCTTGCTGTGCGAACAACAGCCCCGTCTGAAAATGCGCCTCCGGGAAGACCCCGTTCTGCTCCTCGATTGCCTTGCGCAACTCGTTCATGGCTTCCGTGTTGCGCCCTGCTCGAATCAATGCGCGGCCTAGCTCGTAATGTGCGCGCGGGAACTCGCCTTTCCGCTGCTCTATGCTCTTGCGAAACTCGCTCACGGCCTGCTCGCTCTGGCCAAGATCATAAAGGACGCGACCAAGACTGAAATGGATTTCGGGCACGTTGCCTTCAAAGCCGCCCGCAGCAGAGTCGGCCTCCTCCTGCGCGCCTTCGCGCCGGGCAATCGCCGTCTCGAACTGTTCGCGCGCGCGCTCGACCTGGCCGCTTTCATAAAGCGCGCGACCGAGGTTGTAATGCGTCTCCGCGTCGCGACCCTCTCCCAAATCGAGCGCGGTGCGGAACTCTTTTATAGCTTCTTCAAGCTGGCCCGATCTGTAGAAGATAAGCCCCAGGTCGTAATGAGCGTCGGAAGCCGTGTCGCCTTGCGAGATTCCCGCCTTGATAAGGTCTGCGGCGCGGTCAAAGTTTCCGAGCCGCGCAAGCGCCACTCCGAGGTTGCGATGCGCGTCAGGGAAGTTGCCGCGTTGCTGCTCGATGGCCGACTCGTATGCGCGGACGGCCTCCGAAATCTCGCCGCGCCTGTAAAGAGCGTTTCCGAGATTATAGAAAGCTTCCGGGTAACGGCCGTTGCGCTGCTCGATGGCGGCGCGGTAAGAATTGATCGCCTCGTTTATCTGGCCGAGATCATTCTGGACGACGCCCAGGTTATGCCACGCCAGCGGCGAGCTGTTTTCGGCCTGCTCGATTGCTTTGCTAAACGAACGGGCGGCTTCTTCAAGCTCGCCTTTCTTATAGAGCGCGAGCCCGAGGTCGTGATGGGCCGACGCATAGTCGGGCCGCTCGGCGACAGCGGCATTATAAGAGTTGATCGCTCCGATAAGATCGCCCGTGTCATAAAGCACCTGGCCGAGGTAATGATGCGCTTCGCTCATCCGCGCATCGGCCTTTATCGCGGCGGCAAGCGCTGAGGCCGCTCCTTCAAGCTCGCCCTGCTCGTACCGCGCGCGGCCGAGACTGTAATGCGCTTCGGGAAAGCGGTTGCCGTGCCGGGCTATCAGCGCTTCCGAGGTCGCGGCGGTTTGAGCCAGGTCGCCCGAATCATAAAGAGCAGAGGCGAGATCGAGGTACGCTTCCGGGAAATCATCCTGTAGAGCTATCGCGCTCTTGAACTCGACTATAGAGTCATTGAGCTGGCCTGAGCGGTAGAGGGCGACGCCGAGGCTGTGATGCACGGCGGGCACTTCGCTGTTGAGCCGCAGCGCGTGACGAAACTCTGCTATCGATTCATCAATCGCGCCCGTCTCCAGAAGGGCGGCTCCGAGGCTGTAATGCGCTTCGGCGTAGTCTTCGTTCTCCGAGATGGCAGCGCGGTACGCCTCAATCGCGCTGGATAACTCGCCCGCGCGAGCGTAAGAGAGGCCGAGGTTGTAATGCGCTTCGGGGTAGCCGGTCGCTCTATCTTCAATGGCAGCCTGGTAGGCGTCGATGGCGCTGTGGACTTCGTTCTTGGCGTTGTAAGCCGCGCCGAGCCAGAAGTGCGCCTCCGCGAATGTTTCGGACTGCTCGATGGCCTTGCGCTGCACTTCAATCGATTCATCCATCTGCCCCTTCTTGAAGTATGCAAGGCCAAGCTCGTGATAGGCTTCGGCAAACCTGCCGTTGCGCTGCTCAATAGCTGTGGTGAGCGAGGCGATAGAGCCGTCAAAGTCGCCAAGCGAATATAGCGCGCGGCCAAGCTCGCGATGAGCGCGGGCAAAGACAGGGTGCTGCTCGATGGCCACGCGATACTCGTTGGCCGCTTCGTCGAACCGGCCGAGTGCAAAAAGCGCGACTCCGAGGTTGTAATGCGCCTCTGCGTAGTGCCCGCCCCGCTGCTGTATCGCTGTGAGAAATTCTTTGACCGCCGAGGCGGTGTTGCCCGTCTGGTGAAGCGCGAGGCCGAGGTCGTGGTAGGCCGCCGGGAAGGTGGCGTTTTGCGAGAGCGCGGTCTTGAACGACTCTATCGCCGCGTCGAGTTTCTGCTGGCTCGCGTGTATCCGGCCAAGCTGATAATGCGCGTCCGGGTAACGGCCTTCCTGTATCTGTATCGCTGCGCCGAACTCTTCGAGAGCGCCTTCTACGTCGCCGAGCTCCGACAGCGCGACGCCCAGATCATAGTGAGTAATCGATAAACGGGTATTCTGCTCTATCGCCTTGCGATATGCCGCGACCGCTTCGGAAAGCTGGCCGGACCGCGCGTAGGCTGCGCCCAGATAGTGGTATGCCCACGGGTAATGATTGCGCTGCTCTATGGCCTTGCCGTACGCCGCCGTGGCTTTTTCAAGATCGCCCTGGCGGGCAAACGTGCGACCCATCTCGTAATAAGCTTCCGGGAAATCGGGCTGCTCGCGCACTGCGGTTTGAAACTCTGTCACGGCCTCATCGAGGCGGCCCAGGTCATAAAGCGCCGAAGCCAGCTCGAAACGGACCTGCGGAATCGGACCGCCCTGTTGTTCAATCGCACGGCGAAAGGATTCGACCGCGCCCCGAAGGTCGCCCGTCTCGGCCATCACACGGCCAAGCTCGACATGCGCTTCGGTGTCCGCGCCGCGCCGCTGCTCGATTGCGGTCACGAGCGCGGTCTTGGCCAACTTCAGATCGCCCGCGCGGGCGAGCGCTACGCCCAGGTGGTGCCAGGCTTTTGGAAACTCGCCGTTGCATTGCTCTATGGCCTGCTTCAAGACATCGGCCGCTTCTTCGTACCTTCCGGTGCGCAGGTATGCCGTGCCGAGGTTATGATAGGCCCACGGGTTTTTTCCGCCTCGCTGCTCGACGGCCTTTTGATACGCATCGATAGCCTGCTGGTACTGGCCGCTTTGCATAAGCGTCATGCCGAGACTGTAATATGTGTCAGGATTTTCAGGCTGCTGCTCGATGGCGGTTTGAAAGGCGGTGACCGCTTTGTCGATCTCGCCGCTTTCCGAATACGCGCGCGCAAGCTGATAATAAGCGCGCGGGAAGATGCCGTCGCGTATCTGGATGGCCTGCTGGTAATTGCTTATTGCTTCATCAAACCATCCGTTGTTGTAACAGGCTATGCCTTTGTCCAGATAGTGTTGTGCCGTGCTGATTATATCTGCGGATAGTTCGGGCCTGGTGAGGGGTCTGAAACTTTTAAAGAAAGCCATCCTGCTGTACCTCGGTTAGTTCGATATTTAAACGAGCGGGCTCAATGCGAATGGGAGTTTACTGCAATCTCAGATTGGGCAAGATTATCAGTTGCGCGCAGACGATCAGCGTAGCCTGATCGTGTTGAAGATTGTTCCCACTCTGAAAAGCCCCGCTATTTTATCTGAAATGGCTCATTCGTCAACACCCAATTGGGGAGGCCGGGCCACTTTTCTCAAAACGCTGTGCGGGGTCAACCGGCTTGATTGAGGATAAAATATGAGTCGTCGAACGCTGCGGGATAGCCTGACGGTCGCCAGTCTGGAGTTATTGTGTAGCCGCTTTCTCGCTCACTTTCGTCCAGCCTTTGGCCAGGACCACGCCTGAGCCGTCTCGCTCGCCCCTGGTGTCGATCTCGTACCTGCCTTCTTTGAACGGGATCGAGTCCACGGTGACCTTGCGATAGCCTTTTACCTTGTTGAATATCAGGGTCATGGTCTTGCCTTTATAAGTCAATTTAAGCTCTATGCTGTTAGCAGATATGCCGCAGGCATGCGGGTGGTAGCTGCCGTGCCTGACCACCTTCACCCGTTTGGGCTGACCGCCCTGCGTGGCGTCTTCAAGCTCGATGGTATCGATGTGATCGGCCCCCGAAGAGAGCACAGCCGGGTCGATGACCTTTCCTTTCGCGTCGCGGACGATATAGTACAAAGCGCCCGCGCCCGGAATGCAGTTCTGAGCCGGGCCTGTTGACGGGAGCGCAAAGAGTAATAAGATGAGCCCTGAAACTGAAACCAGGCGGTTCGGGTTGAAAAAGATTGTCGAGAAAGTCCTGATGTATCTCAAAGCTGCCCCTTTCGATTACTTTTCGCGCGTTTCGATTGCCGGAAGCGCCGGTCGGCCCTTTCACGGCCAGGGGTTATACCACAATACAGTCGCAGCCTGGAAGACCCAAACTGACGCTTGCGGCAGAAAATTTAGAGTTCCAGCTCAAGGCAGATTCAGAGCGGTAGCCTGTCAGGATGTGAATTTGCTAAAGACCTTGCCGAGCCAGCCCAATAAACGGTCTTATTCCTCTTGAACCCATCACTCTTACCCAAGAGAGCGCTTGTCAGTTGATAAGAAAAAGCGTAGCATTCCATCGCTTGCCTCCCACGCAAGCAAGACTCGTGTCCGGACGCTTAATCAATAAAACATAGCCTGATTTCCAGGAGGTCAATGGTGAGAAGAATTATACTTTCACCGATCTTAATAGCCTCAATGCTGCTGCTAAACTCGTCGGCTTTAGCCGATACCCTCCGTAGCAGTAAGTCCGCAGATAAATTTTCGTCCGAGGTCGCATCAAGATGGTTTGAACTGCTGTACGATGTGGTAAAGGCCGAGAGGTCGAGCCCTCCGGCAGCTTCCCGCATCTACGGCATCACTGCCATCGCGCTGTACGAGGCTATTGTTGCTGGTGCGCGAGAGAACCGGTCTCTCGTTGGCCAATTGAACGGATTGACGTCTTTGCCTCAACCGAAGAATAAAAAGCACCACTGGCCGACGGTGGCAAATGTTGCTCTCGCTAATACGATTCGTGGTCTATTCCCAACAATCTCTCAGCCATCTTTGGCGGCCATCAATAACTTGGAGCAGAGCTTCGCGTCCGAGTTTGGGGGAAACAACCCCAGGCCGGGATTCCAACGCTCGGTCTCATACGGTCAGAAAGTGGCCGCAGCAATACTTGCGTGGGCCGCAACAGACGGGTTGTCGGTCCTTAATAACTGCCCGTATGTCCCAGCCGCCGTGCCGGGCGCATGGGAGCCGACGCCGCCAGCCTTCAACCCGAATCCGTTACAGCCGTGTTGGGGCATGATCCGCCCGATGGTCCTGGCCTCAGGTGGGGAGTGCGCTCCGCAGGGTCCCCCCGCTTTCTCCACTACTGTCGGTTCCCCTTTCTACGCGGCTGCACTGGAGGTCTACAACGTGGGCCTCGACCTGACGGCTGAGCAAAAGACGATTGCCGATTACTGGTCCGACGGGGCGGGTGCTACTGGCACACCGCCGGGACACTGGATCGCAATCGTGAGCCAGATCGCGCGGAATGACGACCTCTCATTAGCCAGGGCGGCGGAGGCGTACGCGCGTGTCGGCATCGCGCTCCATGACGCCTTCATCATCAGCTGGAATGCCAAATACGTTTACAACCTGCAGCGTCCGGTCACTTACATCAACGACAACCTGGATGCGAACTGGACGCCCTACATCGTGACGCCCGGCTTCCCGACATACACCTCCGGCCATTCGACGCAGTCCGGCGCTGCGGCCAGAGCCCTTACGGATATGTTTGGGATCAAGATGTTTACGGACACGACCCACACCGACCACGCCCTGGCGCCGCCACAGCAGCCGCGCACCTTTAGTTCCTTTGACGAAGCTGCGGCGGAAGCTGCCATCTCAAGGCTTTATGGTGGCATTCATTTCTCATTCGACAACAACGACGGGTTGGTCACAGGCCATTGTGTCGGCCAGGCAATCCAGGACAGGGTAAACTTCAAAGCCAATGATTAAGATGATTGAAAGCTACGGGAAACGGTAACGGTCTACCTGGGTTTTGCGGTTACGGCGGCTGACTTCCGGCTTAATCGGTGGTCAGCCGCAACTTCATCAGGTTGAGGCATTCGCGCCCGCTCGTCTCGCATTCAAATGGCAGCTTGTTTATCGCAATACAGAACTGGCCGAATCGGAGCCAGCGAGCAGACCATAATGGCGATTGCCGGGCTCGTTTCGCGCCGGGTGGAGAGGGTTATGGCACAATCTACGGCACAATGGGCGATTTAGTCCCGGTCTATACTGACCTAAGCTCTACGAATGCAATAGATGTTGGTGGAAAAAATTGGAGGTCGTCACCGTGCCCGTGTGACGACCTCATTCCAAGTTCAGAACAGAATGGTAGAGATTCTAAGGATGTGCGCTTTTAGTATAAGCAATCCCGGTACCGCGATCTCGCGGAAGGGTCAAGTTATAGCTGGATAATGCCTTAGCTAAAATCGCAGCCTCTCTTGCTCCTGCCAGCTTTCCGAGATTCTGGAAGCATTTACGAAAAATTGGAAATGAAGTAGAGACGAGCGGCGATTTCCCGCAGATTGGTGGTATAATGCGCCGCATACGCTCGCTATCTGGATGCGTTCGAGTCTCCAACTCAAGGAGGAATAAATGTTTAGACGGATCCTGACCCTATCCTTGACTCTGCTCGTTGCCGGGACGGTCTTCCCTCAAGACAAGCCTCAAAAAAACGACCCGGACCATACCATACGCATAAGCACAGAGCTTGTACAGATGGACGTCGTCGTCACAGATAAGAACGGGAGGATCGTCCGAGGGCTTTCCAGAGACGATTTTGAGATATACGAAAAGGGCAAGCGACAGCCCATCAGCTTTCTCGAATTTGTGGAAGCCGGCAGCCGCTCGAAGTCTGAAGGCGAGACGGCAGAGTCGCGCGCTCAGCAAGCCGTCAACCACGATCTGACCGAGAAAGATATTCGCCGCATATTCGCTTTTGTCATCGATGATCTGACTGTGCGGTTTGACGACCTGGTCTATGTCCGCCAGATGCTATCGAACTTTGTCGAGAAACAGATGCAGCCGACAGACCTTGTGGCGATTGTGCGCACGGTCGGGGGCAAAGGGCTGCTTCAGCAATTTACTACGGACAAAGATTTGCTCCGCCGCGCCATCGTCTCTCTTCTGCCGGTCAACCACCCGCTTAACGTCTCGGACGAGTTGTTGGGCAACCGCCCGCTTATAGATCAAAACGCCGGGCAGGGCATGCAGTCGAACAGGCCCCAGCCGACTTCGTCCGTTGCTCGCTCCGCCGCCGAATCTGCCGCCGCCGAAGCGGGCGAATCCATAGACAGCGCGATGGATGTATCGGGCGACGTGATAGACATCAACAGCGTGGCCGATGACTCGGACAAGTCGCTGCGCGCGTTTATGACTTTAGGTATGGCAAGCTTCGTCATCGACAGCATGGAAGAGCTGCCCGGCCGCAAGTCGCTCGTCCTGATCTCAGGCGGGCTCCCGCTTCTGGACGCGCAAGCCGGCTCGACTTTTGGCAGGGTATCCTCGCTCTTGAACCTGCTCACGGACAACGCCACGCGCGCCGCCGTCTCGATTCACACGATGGATATACGCGGGGTCACTGCCTACGGCGAGCTGCGATCCATCGACGATTTAGCAACCCCGAATGTTGT
This sequence comes from uncultured Clostridia bacterium, assembly GCA_964615905.1. Taxonomy (GTDB): domain Bacteria; phylum Acidobacteriota; class Blastocatellia; order UBA7656; family UBA7656; genus DATLMR01. Next base: position 416,463 of record CAZTUB010000001.1, on the reverse strand, counting down.
ACCGCCCACCCCGACAGGGAGCACAGGCAGCGGGCTCGATATGGGCGGCACGCGCCGTGGCGGCTCCAGGAGCACAAACGCGCGCACAAAGGCCGCGTCGGTTGTCGATTTGAACACGCTCGGCAACCGAAGCGCGTTCACAGGGCGCGACGCGCAGGAAGGGCTCAGGTCGCTCGCGCACGCCACCGGCGGTATCAGCATCGTCAACACAAATAATTTTAACCAGGGGCTCGAACGGATCCTGGCAACCAGCGAAGGCTATTATCTTGTCGCCTATACCCCGGCCGACGCAAAGTTTGACGGTGATTTCAGAAAGGTCGAAATAAAGGTCAAAGGCGAGGGGCTAAAGGTCCACAGCCGTCGCGGTTATTTTGCGCGGGCGGCGAAAGAGTCTGAAACCGTTTCAGACAAGCGCGGCCAGCTGCTTGCCGCCATCAAATCGCCGCTCGCGCGCAGGGATGTCGACCTGGATGCGGTGCTGCTTTATAAAGCGTCCGCCCCTGATCGCGGCTCAATCGACATTCACATGGTTATCGACACCAAAAAGCTCCAGTTCGACCAGGCCGACGACAAGTACCGCGCAAACCTCGACGTGGCCGCCTTCGTCTTTGACGAGTTCGGCAAGCTGCGCGGCGGGTTCAGCGATTCGATAAAGCCTGACCTGTCGCCCGATCAATTAAAACAGGCGGCCAAGGGGGGATTGACCTATACGGCGAGCACGTCGCTTCCGTCAGGCGTCTACCACATGAAACTCGTTGTGCGCGATAACCAGACCGGCGCGCTCGGCACGCTCTCTCGATACCTGGAAGTGCCCGACTTATCAAAAGGCAGGCTTGCCGCAAGCAGTCTGTTGCTCGGCGCAGTCCCCGCCGACAGCAACAAAGCCTCGAACGCCAACTGGGTGCTGGCAAACCGCCGCATCTCGCGCAAGCATAACCTGTTGTTTGCCACAGTGATCTACAACGCGAAGTTCAAAGAGGGGAAGCCGCAGGTAACAACTCAGCTCACGGTCAGCCATAAGGGGCGCGTGATACTTAAATCGACCGAAGAGGCGGTCCCGATCAATCCTCAAAATGCCGCCCAACTGCTAAAGCTCGGCCAGTTGAAAGTGTCGAGCATACCTTCGGGCCGCTACCTTCTTACGCTGACGATCAAAGACTCGCTGGCCGATAAGAAAGTCCAGACGCTAAGCCGCAAGATAGATTTCATGGTCATAGATTAATCGAACCGCCGATTAATCTATGACGTTTTCTGACACGAGTTTAGTCAAAAGAGGGCCGGTATGGCTTTCAAGTCCTGCCTCTCTACACGCCTCGCGTAAGGTCTGATCGCCACAGCCAGGCCAGGAAGCGCGCGGCGTACGGTAGCTGTAGGTCGAGGCGAGCAGACGGGCGACGAGCCCAGCCGGGCAGCGGTTATTGAACTCCTACAGGCGGCCAGCGGCCGCCTTAAATCAAATAATCTGTAGCTCAATCATCTTCTCACAACTTTCTCACTGGGGCGTCATTCTTCTTATACCGGATTGAATTAGAATCCAGACCTATGATCAGACACAGGAAAGCTATTCTTCTAGTTGTTTCCTTCTTGCCTCGTCTCCGGCCCGCCAACAATGGCCCCGCCGGTCCGGGAGCGCCGCTTCGTCGTCCTGTCCCGCGCGGCGGGACCGAACACGGCGAGCGCCCCGGCGAGTACCTCCGCCGAGCCGAAGCAGGCGGTAGCTCGGAGTAGCCCCGCGACGAGCCGGGAGCCGCTACATGCGCTCGAACCGATGAACCGTCGCGAGCAACCATACAGTTAATAAGCTCTGGCAAATTCGCGCCAAAGCCGACCGGGAGTTTTCCCGCACTTCAAAAGGAGAATCTGAATGTTCAGACTAGTATCGTTATTGGTCACCGCCCTGCTTCTCAGCACGTCCGTTTACGCGCAGGACAAGACGAGTGAGATCGACAATATCTTCAACTGGGCCACGGCGGCCACGCCCGGGTGCACGGTCGCCGTCTCGCAGCACGGAAAGGTGGTCTTGAACCGCGCTTACGGCTCGGCCGACCTGGAGCGCGACGTTCCGTTGAGCCCGAACTCGATCTTCGACATCGGATCGGTGAGGAAGCAGTTTGTCGCCGCGGCGGTCCTCCTGCTCGTCGAAGACGGGCGCCTTTCTCTCTCAGACGACATCCGCAAGCATTTTCCGGAGCTGCCCGATTATGGGCACAAGATCACGCTGAACCATCTGCTCACACATACCTCCGGTATCCGCGACTGGACCGGGCTCAGGCCGCTGGCAGGGGGAAATGCCGAGGTAGTGAGCTTGATTCTGCGTCAGCGCGGCCTCAACTTCGCGCCCGGCGAGGAATGGTCTTATTCGAACAGCGGTTACGTGCTGCTGACAGACCTGGTCGCGCGCACGAGCGGGATGTCGTTTCCCGATTTCACGCGCAAGCGAATGTTCGAGCCGCTCGGGATGAAGACGACCATGTCCCCCAGCGATCTGCGGAGCGTCATCAAGAACCGCGCGCTCGGTTACGAAAAGGAGGGCAACGGCTGGCAGGTGGGGATGTATGTCGGCAACGAGCGCGGCAGCGTCGGCGGCGCCATCCTTAGCACGGCGGCGGACCTCGTGATCTGGAACGACGCGCTGACCAACGGACGTCTGAGCGCGTTCGTCACCGAAAAGCTTCAGGAACCGGCAAGGCTGAACAATGGCAGGAAGCTACGCTATGCCCGCGGTCTGTTTGTGGACACAGGGCGCGGCGGCAAACAGGTGTCGCATTCCGGCGGCGCGGCCGGGTACAGTGCATGGCTTGGTGGTTTTCCGGCGCAGAGCCTTTCGATAGCCGTCCTGTGCAATGCGGACGTAACGTCCGCGACAGGGCTCGCGCGCCGCGTCGCCGATCAGTTTCTGCCCGCCGAAACGGCCGACGCCAGGCCGCCGGCCGCGGTCACGCAGGGCGCAGGTGTGACGGGACTCGACCTGAACAGCAAGGCGGGGCTGTTCTTCAGCGAGCGCACAGGCGAGCCGCTGCGCCTGATCCTAAACAACGGCCGTCTGGGCATCGACGGCGGAGGGCCGCTCGTGCCGGTGACCGCGGACCAGTTCCGCAATCCAAGCGGCAATCTGTTCTTCATGTCGCAGGACGAGTTCGAGCTGCACTTCGTGTCCAAGGACCAGCTCGAACTGAAATCGATGGAGGGCAAGACGACGCGGTATCGCCGCGCCCAGCCTTACTCGCCCACCGCGGCCGACCTGCAAGCCTTAGCGGGCCGATACGAAAGCGACGAGATCGGGTCAGTCCTCCAGATGGTGCCTGGAAAGGACGGCCTGGTGATGCGGTTGGAGCTTTCGCCGGACAGGGCTCTGGAATTCAGGCCGGTTGATCGCGACACCTTTCTAGCAAGTAGGATGATGGTGCGTTTCCATCGGGACCCGACCGGAAAGGTCGTGGCCTTCGACTACAGCAATCCGCTGGTCCGCAACATCAGGTTCACGCGGCTGAGCGACCGCACCGGTCGCCGGTAGACAGGTACACGCTTGACGCTCCGAAAGCGGTACCGAATCTTCCGAAAGCGCAAGAGGGCCGCATAGCCGCTTTCGCACCACGTTGGATCAATGTAGCCGATCATCAGATCGGTCAGCGTTGAACAAACTCGAATTCCGAAAAGAACCCCCAAAATAGACCCCCCAAATAAAATAGGGAGAGAGTCCTGTTGGACTCTCTCCCCGTAAAACGCCTGAGGCGTTTCAAAAACCGACTAGAATATGAAGCGGATACCGAGACGCATGCTGCGGGCGCCGCCGTTATTGAAGCCGGGGTTGTTGTACGAGCTAACGGTGATACCGTTGAACGCATCTTCAGCAATCGGATCGGGAACGCCGAAGTTCCTGCGGTTGAAGACGTTGAAGGCTTCAACGCGGAATTCGAGGCTCTTCGACTCGGAGAGCTTCAGGTTCTTGAAGAGCGACAGGTTCGTCAGGTAGAACGGCTCGCCGAAGAACGAGTTGCGACCGATGTCTCCGTAAGGCGTACCGAAGTCGTTGAAGGCTTCGAGGTCGGCCAGCGGAATGCCGAACTGCGTGAACAGGCCGAAGTCGTTGTAGATGACGCGCGCCTGCTGCTTGGCATCTGCGACAGAATTTACGATTGTAAACTCTGACCCAGGATTCAACGTGTCAAAGATCACGTACTGGCCCGGATCGGCAGGGACGCCGAACACCGCGCCCGCCGCTGTCGCGCCGAAAGCGATGGTGCCCTGACCGGCATCGGGGTTGCCGTTGAACCCGCGCAGACCGCCCGCACCGATGAACCCGCCTTCCCAGCCGGGATCATACATTGCGAAGAACATGTTCGGCGTGTAGGCGCGGCCTGAGCCCAGGCGGATGATACCGTTGATCTGGTATCCACCAAGGATCTTGCCTACGACACCACGCTGCTCTGAGAAGAACGGGAGATCCCACAGGAAGCCCGACGTGAAGTTGTGCTTCTGGTGGAATGCCGAGTACCCGCGCTCGCCTTCGGTGGTGTCGAAAGGATTCTGCGAGTGTGCAACGGTCACGCCGCCGCCGAGCGTCGAGAAGATTTCCGACGCGTTGTCGAGCGTCTTGCTCCAGGTGTAGTTGGCGTTGAGGGTTAGCTGGTTCCTTATGCGCGTGTCAAAGCGAGTCTGAAGACCGTGATAGGTCGACGAAGCGCCGTTGATGCGTGTACGGACCAGGCCGAAGTTCGGGTCAACCCTGCCGTTGCCGTTCGTGCCGGGACGCGTGGCAAAGCCGTTCGCAGAGCTTCCTGCCTGTGTGCCCGCGGGCGCGATCCTGCCGCCCGTGAACAGACCAGGATCGCCGGCAATGAAGTCACCGGCGCGCGCCAGGAAGCGCAGGTCGGGGTTGCCGTTGATCGTCTGGAACTGGCCGATGATGCGGTTGCCCACATAGCGGGCTTCGAGCACGCCTCCACGATAGAGCTCTTGCTGTACGCCGAAGCTCCACGACATCGTGTAGGGGTTATACAGGTTCGAGTCAACACGCGTCTGGTTGAACAGGCGCGGGTCGCCGCCGTTTGTGCCGGGCGTCGTGTTCAGCTCGGCAGTCGTCTGCGGGAGGAACGGGTATGTGACCGCAGTGGCCGAACCCGGAACCTGGACGATTGTGCCGACCGCGGCGAACGGAGCAGCCGTGATCGTGTTCAGCACGATGTTGAAGTAGGGCGGGTCGTAGGCGATGCCGAAGCTGCCACGGACAACCGTCCTGCCGTTTGTGAACCGCTCGCCGAGCGAGCTGAAGTTCGGCGACCAGGCGAAGCCCACGCGCGGACCGAAGTTGTTCTTGTCGAGCGGAAGCTTGTTCGCCGTGCGGGTCTCAAGGCCGAAGCTCTGGTTGAAGATCGCCCTCGAAGGATCGGCTTCGCGCTCGTTCGTCTGCTCGATGAGCGGGTTGAACGGGGTCGTCGAAACTTCGTAGCGAAGGCCGAGGTTGAGCGTCAGGTTCGGGCGCACGCGCCAGTCGTCCTGAACGAAGAAGAAGTAGTCGTTCTGGGTCGTCGTCGCAAGCGGGTTGCCGAGCGCAAAGCTTATGCGGTCGGGGCGGCCCAGGATGAAGTTCTCAATCGCGGTCGCGGTCGTGCGAGCCGTGCCGCTCAGGTTGAAGAAGGTGTTCGCAGGCAGCGCGCCGCCGCTTGAGAACCTGTATGTGCCGAGGAAGTTCGGCAGGAAGAAGTTCTCTACGTTCTGGTGACGGATGTCAGCGCCGAACTTCAAAGCGTGCGAGCCGAGCGTCGCGGTGACGGTGTCCTGGAACTGGTACGTGTCAACCGTGCGCGACTGCGGCAGGTTGTTCGCCGTGCCGAAGCCCGTCAGCAAGCCGCCCGGTACGAGCGAGCGGGTTCCGGCGAACGATACGCCGGGGTTCGCGCGAACGCTTGTGTCGCCGAACTGAACGTCGAGCGTCGAGAAGTTGAAGCGCGCCTCGTTGACGAACCGCGAGGAGATCGTGCGGGTGTAGCTCAGACCGAGGTTGTGGTTCCTCGAAGGAACGGGGAACAACGCGCCCGATACGACCGAGCCGGTGCCGACAGGGATGTCGGTGTCGTCAAAGATATAGCGACCCGTGATGCGGTCGTCGCTCGTGATGTTGTAGTCAACACGGGTGATAAGCTGGTCGGTCGTGCTGTCCGTGCTGAAGAAGCGAAGTCCCTGACCGCCAAAGATCGTGCGGCGTCCGGCGCCGCCGGTCGATACTATCGCCAGCGGGGCGAGGTTGCCCGGCGTGTCGGGGAACTGGAACGCATCCGGCAGGCCGTCGCCGTCCGTGTCGACCACGGGCGGAACGAGCAGGAAGTTGCCGATAGGCGCAAACGGCGGGCCTGACGAGAGGGCGCCGCTTGTATAATCGGTCAGCGATGTCGAGCCGAACTGGTCGGCGAGGAAGAGCGCGTCTTCAGCCCTGAGGATGAACGCGCCGCCGCCGAGCGTGTCGCCCACGCTCTCGCCACGGAACATTGTGCGCTCGTATGTCGCGAAGAAGAATGCCTTCTCCTTAACAATCGGGCCGCCCAGCGCTCCGCCGAAGCGGTTCTCTGTGAAAGGCTCTGCGTGGAGGTAACGATTCGCAAGCCCGCTCAGCTCGTCGACGCCAAGATCGGAAAGCGTCTGGAAGGCGACCTGCGATTTCTTCTCAAGATTGTCACGCGAATTCATACGCGCGTTGCGGAAGTACTCGAACAGCGAGCCGTGGAAGTTGTTCGTTCCGGGCTTGGTGATGACGTTGATCTGCGCACCACTGTTGCGTCCGAACTCGGCTGAGAACGAATTCGTTATCACCTGGAACTCGCCGATGGCTTCGTTGTTCGTGATCGTCAAGGCAGGACCGGTAACGGAGTTGTCGTTGTTGTCCTGGCCGTCGATCTGGAAGTTGTTCGACCGGCCACGGTTTCCGTTAGCGGAGATGCCGACGCCGTTTGCGAAGTCCGAATCGCCGGGGGTGACAACGCCGGGCGTAAGGAGCGCGAGGTTGTCAATCGAGCCGACGTAAGGAAGCTGCGTCAGCTGTTCCGGCGTGTAGTTCGTGGAAAGCTGACTCTGCGTGTTTTCCAACAACTGCTGGCCGGCGGTGACTTCGACCGTCTCGCCGCCCGCCGTTGCGGAAAGCTGTATGTCGGCGCTGTTTTCAGTAGCCAGGCGCACAGGCAGCCTGTCGACGGTTCTCGGCGCAAAGCCGGAGGCCGTCACTGTTACTGAATAGTTGCTGCCGGGGATAAGGTTTGTGACTCGGTAAAAACCTTCGTCGTTTGTGGTCGTCTCATTGCTGATACCTGTATCAACGTTGGTGACCCTAACTGTGGCATTGGCAACGACCGCGCCTGTCGGGTCCGTCACCACGCCTTGCAAAGCACCTGTCGTCTGCGCCATCGCGAATGGCGTAGCGAACACGTGGATTTGCGTCAGGAGCGCGACCATCATTATGACTCGCGCGACCCACTTGTTCTTGCGAAACTCACTCATGGGAATTCTCCTCCGCGGATTAGAAATGGGAAAAACGGTTTGAACTTTACTAAGCAACACAATCGGCTTCAGTCGGGCAATTTGAGCTGAAAGGTTGTGTTGCTAGCCAAAACGAATACTTGCAGGCGTTGGATAGGAGGCAAGCGTTGTTCCTTCGGCTTAAGTATTCATATTTAAGGCTTTATACTCTGGACCGGGGCAAATAAATCCAAATTTTCGGATTTATTTCCGAGTTTCTGTAATTCCTGGATACTTGATTACGTAGGGATTGTTCGAAATTTAGGATAGAGCCTTTCGAGCCTGGTGCGACAGGCGGCAGCGACTTCGGCCTGAAGATCGATTCCGGGCCGGGTTTAAACCATAAAAGAGGCGGTTCGAGGGGCGGTCTGTAAGTTGGATTCCAGCGCGCGAGCGCGTGCGATCAGGGTCTTGAGCGAAGGGCCGCCGTGGGCGACGGGGATAGAAAGCTCGCGCTCAAGGTCTTCGAGTGAGAGGTCGTCTAAAAAGACGTGCCCTGATTTAAGACAGGCCTGCTCAGGGACTATCAGAAACCTTCCGTCACATGAATTACCGAGCGCGAGCAGGTCTCGCCCGGCTAAGAGCCCCGCCACGGTCACCTCTTCGCCGAAGAAACGGTTTTGGGCGGCAACGACCTTGAGCCGCGTTCCCCATTTCGCGTTCATCCGTTCGACGTACTCCTTCAGGATCGGGTAAAAGAGCGCGCCGGTCGCGACCGTGCCGTGAAGCGAGCCGGGCGAGATTCCGAGCGCCGCCGCGTCGCTCTTGAGCGTTCGGTCGGATTCGATTATAAAGCGGCGCACCATGCCTACGCCGTCTTCAATCTGCGGGTAATCGCCGTAATGCGACTTGCCGGGGATGGGGAGACCCGCGCGCAGATAGAACTCGTCGGCCAGAAAGACAAACGTGGAGCCGAACTTCTTGCGAAACTCCCGCTGCCACGCGCGCGCCTCTTTTATAAGATCGCGCGAAAACTGGTCTGTGACCGCCGTCATACGGTCGCGGTAGTTGTGGAGCTTTGTAAAGACTACCGGAACGACCGCGACGGATGAGAGCGCGGGGTGGAGCGTGGCAAGGTCTTCAATAGTCCGCTTGAGCTGCGGGCCGTCATTTATGGTCGGGCACAGGACAATTTGAGCGTGAAGCTCTATGCCGTGTTCTGCCAGGTACCTCATCTTGCCTAACACGTCGTCGGGCCGTTTGCGCCCGAGCAGGTATTTTCGCACTTCGGGGTCTGTGGCGTGGACGGAGACGTACTGCGGCGACAGCCGCTGCTCGACTATCCGGTCAAGCTCCATCTTCGAGATCGAAGACATAGTCGTGTAATTGCCGTGGAGAAAAGAGAGCCGCGTGTCTTCATCTTTGAAAAAGAGCGAATCGCGCGCGCCTGGGGGGTTCTGATTGCAGAAGCAGAATATGCAGTCGTTTGCGCACTGGCGTGGCGCGAAATATTCGAAGTCGAGCCCCCATATCTCGCCCTCGCCGATTTCAGTATCAACCTGCCACTGTTCGCCCGATGGCTTCAGGATGTCGAGCCGCACGCGGTCTTCCGACCCTGTGTAGAACTGGAAATCGAGAAAGTCGTGGACCACGTAGCCGTTGACCTTCAGTATCAGATCGCCTACCTCTATGCCTACCTCGTCGCCGAGCGTGAAAGGGTCCACGGCCGTAACGCGCACGCCCTTCTCTTTCTTGGGCGTGTTGATCGGATAAAGGGTCTCGAATAGCTCCGTGTACATAAGCGAGAAGTATAGCAGAAGGGCGTAAACCGTGAACCGTAAACCGTGACAAGAAAGATTAGACGCGCAGTCCGTTCTCCGGTCTTGTCACGGTTTACGGTTCACGGTTTACGATTCAAATCAGCGAGTCTATAGGCGTGTATTCCAGCCCTTGATCCTGAGCTACGGCCTCGTATGTGACCTTGCCCTTGTATGTGTTGACGCCGTTTTTCAAATGAGGATCGGCTTTAATCGCTTCTACCGCGCCCTTTTTGGCCAGTTTCAACGCGAACGGCAATGTGACGTTTGTCAGCGCAAAGGTCGATGTGCGCGGGACCGCGCCCGGCATGTTCGTCACGCCGTAATGGAGCACGTTTTCGACGTAGTAAGTCGGCTGGCTGTGCGTAGTAGGCCGCGTCGTCTCGATGCAGCCGCCCTGATCGACCGCCACATCGACTATGACCGCCCCGCGCGGCATGGCCCTGAGCATTTCGCGCGTGACAAGACGCGGGGCCGCCGCGCCCGGCACGAGCACCGCCCCGACGACCAGATCGCTTGCCGCGACAGAGTCGGCTATCGTGTAAGGGTTTGACGCGAGCGTCCGTATGCGGCTGCCGAATATGTCGTCGAGGTAACGGAGCCGCTCGATGTCTCTATCGATGATATTGACGGCCGCTCCGAGGCCCACGGCCATCTTCGCCGCATTGGTCCCGACTACGCCGCCGCCGATTATCGTCACGCGGGCAGGCGCGACTCCCGGCACGCCGCCGAGCAGCACGCCCCGGCCCCCGTTGATCTTTTCCAGGTAAGTTGCGCCCACCTGTATCGACATGCGGCCGGCGACTTCGCTCATCGGCGTCAGCAGCGGCAGATGCCCGAGGTCGTTCGTTATCGTCTCGTAGGCGATGCCCGTAACGCCGTGGTCTAGAAGCGCGCGCGTAAGCTCGCGAGCGGGCGCAAGGTGCAGGTAAGTGAACAGTATAAGCCCCTCTCGCATGAAGTCGTACTCCGTCGAGATAGGCTCTTTGACTTTCACTATCATCTCTGCGCGCGCCCACACTTCCTCGGCCGTGTCGATGATCTGGCCGCCAGCGGCCACATACTCCTGGTCGGTGATGCCCAAGCCTTCGCCCGCGCTTCGCTCGACAAGCACCGTGTGCCCCGCGTTTGTAAGAGCCTTTACGCCTGCGGGCACAAGGCCGACGCGGTATTCGTTGTCTTTAACTTCTTTTGGCAGTCCTACTATCATCATTTCACCTGTTAAGTCTCGAAAGGCGTAAACCGTGAACCGTAAACCGTGACGAGTCGGAGAGACCCGAACGTCTCGCCTTCTCTCTTGTCACGGTTTACGGTTTACGGTTCACGGTTTTACCCTATCCCGCTTGTAACGGTGTCGATCTGCGCGCGCTGTAGCTTGCCCGAATAATCGACATAGACGGCCTTCCACTCCGAAAAGACGTCGAGGACCTGCGTGCCGCCTTCGCGGTGGCCGTTGCCTGTCGCCTTTGTGCCGCCGAACGGTAGATGCACCTCCGCGCCTATCGTCGAAGCGTTGACGTAGAATATGCCCGTCTGCACGTCCTCCATCGCCCGGAAAGCGCGGTTGGTGTCGGCCGTATAGATCGAAGCCGAAAGCCCGTAGCGCACGCCGTTGGCTATCTCAATCGCGTGATCTATGTCGCGGCACTCGATCAGCGAGACTACGGGGCCGAATATCTCTTCTTGGGCTATTCGCATCCGTGGATCGACGTTTGTAAAGACCGTAGGCTCGATAAAGTTGCCGTACTTCAAATCGCCTTTCTCTACGCGGTGGCCGCCCGCTGCGAGCTTCGCCTTGTCTTCGCGCTGGCCGATCTCGATGTAGCCGAGAATTTTTTGAACCGCGTCTTCGTTTATTACCGGCCCGACATCGGTTTTTGAGTCGAGCCCGTTGCCGACCCTCATGTTGCGCGCGCGCTCGACGAGAGAGCTCGCGAATTTCTTCGCGACCTTCTTGTGGACAACCACGCGCGAAGCGGCTGTGCATCGCTGGCCCGATGTCCCGAACGCGCCCCACAGCACGCCTTCGACCGCGAGGTCGAGGTCGGCGTCTTCCATAATCATCACGACGTTTTTGCCGCCCATCTCAAGCGAGCATATCTTGTCGGTAGCCGCGGCAGACTGGCCGACTATGCGGCCCACTTCAGTCGAGCCTGTGAACGAGATCAGCCGCACGCGCGAGTCATCGACAAGCGCCGCGCCCGCCTCTTCGCCCCGTCCTGAAACGATGTTGATGACGCCCGGCGGCACGCCCGCCTCTTCGCAAGCCGATACGAGGTTATATGTCGATAGCGGGGTGTCTTCGGCGGGTTTGATTACGACAGTGTTGCCGCATATCAAAGCGGGCATGATCTTCCACGAAGGGATCGCCATGGGGAAGTTCCAGGGCGTTATAAGCCCCGCCGTCCCTATGGGCTCGCGCGAGCACATGGCGTACTTGTTCGGGAGCTCTGCTTTGGTCGTGAAGCCGTGCAGGCGGCGGCCTTCGCCCGCTATGAAGTAAGTCATATCGATGGCCTCTTGAACGTCGCCGCGCGCCTCGTTCAAGACCTTGCCCATCTCGCGGGTCATGTCGACCGCGAAATCTTCTTTCCGACGGATCAGGATTTCGCCCGCCTTGAAAAGTATCTCGGCGCGGCGCGGCGCAGGAATTTTGCGCCAGGTCTTGAAAGCTTCCGAGGCTGCGCCTACGGCCGCTTCCGCATCCCTTGCGGCCGACGCGGGAAAGCGGCCCACTATCTCGCGCGTGTCGGCGGGGTTGCGGTTCTCGATGTATTCGCCCGACCAGGGGGCGACCCATTCTCCGTTGATGTAGTTGCGATGCTCTAACGACTTGGCGGGCGTTTTTACTCTTGATTGCGGCTTAGCCATGAGAATTGTACCTCCCTCGATCCGTGTGAATTTAATCTAAAGAGCGCGACGGGCGCATCGGGCAGCTTGTGGCAGACATGGCAAGGGGTCGTCTGGTCGGGCGGCTTGCCCTTCTTGGGGTGACGCACGGGCAGAGGCGCTACTGTGGTCTCATCTCCGTGACAGCTCCAGCAGGTCTCGCGCGGCGTATCGCGCGTCACGGCGGCGTGTTCGGCGCGGGCGGTCATCGGTTTTGCTTTTCTCCCAATCAACGATAAAAAAATAAATAACCCGATGACGAAAACGGCCATTGCTAGGAAGTAAAGGTCCTTCTTTTTCATAAAAACCGGGCGCGCACGGAACTCTTGCCAGGTGAGTAGCCCAAATGGCGAATCTATCGCGTGCGGGCACGGGGTGTCAACTTCAGGACCGGGGGATCGTGAACCGTGAACCGTAAACCGTGACAAGCCTGACCGGATCAGAAGCTAGTCAGTCTCTCCTTCTTGTCACGGTTTACGGTTCACGGTTCACGTCTTAAGAAATCCGCTTTCGCATGAAGGTTCGTAATGGTGACTAGTTCCGACAACACCTATGGAGGCGAGAAAGTGAACCCGAATAGACTGCTGAAGCTTATGACGACTCTCGTCGTTGCGCTGGTATTGACGGCCCCTGCGGGCGAGGCGGGCCAGAGTGCCGACGCCGAATTCAAGGCGCTGATGGCTCGTTATTACGAGGCATGGAATACGCTCGACCTCGACCAGCCGGACCGCTTCTACGCAAAAGACGCGGACCTCGTCCATTATGACATCGCGCCGTTGAAGTACCGCAACTGGTCCGAGTACCGCGCAGGGGTTAGACAACTGTTCGATCAGTTTTCAACCTTCAAGCTCATCCCCAACGACGACCTTAGAGTTTCGCGGCGCGGCTCGGTCGCGTGGGTGACCTTGACTCTCCGGCTTTCGGGCGTGCAGAAAGACGGCAAGCAGATGAACCTCGACGCGCGACACACTGCCGTTTGGGAGAGACGCGGCGGCAAGTGGCTGATCGTTCACGAGCACGTATCGACACCGCTGCCCGGATAGATTTGTCCGTCTGCCTCGCCGTATAATGCCCCCCTATGATCGTGATGAAATTCGGCGGCACATCGGTCGAGGACGCGCGGGCCATAAGCCAGGCGGCCCGGATAGTTTCAACCAGGCTCGACCGCGCGCCCGTGGTAATCGTCTCGGCGATGGCGCGGGTCACGGACACTTTGCTTGGGCTGGCGCGAGCGGCGGGGCGGCGGCAGTTTGACGAAGTCGCGTCGCTCGTTGACGCGCTTCGCACGCGCCACACGAGCGTGGCGGTCGAGCTTTTAGCCGACTCGGCCGCGTCGCCCTGTGAGCGTGTGGCGAGCTTGTTTGACGAGCTTGAAGGGCTTGCGCGATCTATAGCGACGCTTGGCGAGCTAACCCCGCGAAGCCAGGATGCGATTGTCTCATTTGGCGAGCGGCTGTCGTCTATTATGGTCGCGGCTGCGCTTGAGGCTCGCGGCGTGCCTGCGGAGCTTGTCGATTCGCGGCGGTTTATAATCACAGACAACCAATTCACCTCGGCCGTGCCCGACTTTGAAGAGACGGCGCGGCGCACGCGCCTTGAGCTTCTTCCGGTAATCGAGCGCGGCCGCGTGCCTGTAGCGCAGGGTTTTATCGGCGCGACCACAGACGGCGTAACGACGACCATCGGGCGCGGCGGGTCGGATTACTCGGCCGCGCTCGTGGGCGCTGCGCTCGACGCCGAAGCGATTGAGATATGGACAGACGTTGACGGGTTGATGACAGCAGACCCGCGCGTGGTCCCCGAGGCCCGGCGCATACGCGTGATCTCGTTTGATGAAGCGGCGGAGCTGTCTTACTTCGGCGCAAAGGTGCTCCATCCGAACACGGTGCTCCCGGCAGTCGAGCGCGGCATCCCTGTTCACATCTACAACACGCGCAACCCCGACGGCGAAGGGACGCTTATCGCGCCCGTCCCTAAGCGTTCCCGAAACCCTATAAAGTCGATAGCCTTTAAGCGAAACGTCACGGTGGTCAACGTCGCGTCGACGCGGATGCTTCTGGCCTACGGGTTCCTGCAAGCGATCTTTGAAGTCTTCAGCCGCCACCAGACCTCTGTCGACGTGGTGACTACCTCGGAAGTCTCCGTTTCGATCACGCTCGATAACAACGAAAGGCTCGAAGCAATCAGGCGCGACCTGGAAACGAAGGGCCGCGTGACGATAGAAGAAGGCCGCGCGATAATCTGCGTCGTGGGCGACAACCTGAAGTTCACGCCGGGCGTTGCGGCCCGGCTGTTTGGCGCAATCGAATCGACAAACGTCAACATGATCAGCCAGGGCGCGTCCGAGATAAACGTGACCTTTGTCATAGACGAAGCGGACGCCGACCGCGTCGTCCGCCAGCTTCACGCGGAGTTCTTCAAAGAGGTAGACCCGGAGGTGTTCAGTCTGTGAGCTCGGACCATAAAGTTTAGTTTCATAAGAGTCAAAGCGCATACCTTATTCGGTTGCCCCTTCGATAACCTCAAATCATCTTCCTGGCCGCATACAAGTAATTACTGGACGCAATAAGTGAAAATTGTGATATATATAACCTCATTATAGAACCAGTTGGCTTCGTCTTGAAATTGGTTTTGCATAATCTAATATATGCTCTAATTCTATCGTTTCCCGGTGTCTTTAATGATTTGCTCAATAGGGCAATGAAACGAAAAGAAAAGCTCAAGACCGCCCTTCGCGACTTTGGCCATAACCTGGGCCACTACATAGAACTCTACGCGTTGTTGGCTGTATGCACGTTTCTCTTGTTTCTGGAGATACTCCATCTAGTGGACCCGCATTGGGTCCAGACGGCAATTTTGATCACCTTGATGCTATTGGCAATAGGAACGATAAGGGACAGGAGGGGAGACGAGGACCTGCGCCACAGGCTGGCCAAAATGACCAGTAGGCTTGGCGGGGAGCCGGGTGCACGCTGGTACGCTCGTCGGTTAGACGCCGAGCCTGATATGCTTAAAGACCTCGACAAATACAAGCACGTCGTCTTCATAGGCATCTCGCAACTCGAATTGCCCCGGTATCTGCAAGGCAAGCTCCAACATGATAGCGGCACATTACCCTGGGAATCGCTGGAAGTCTATTTCGCCTCCGACCTCATCGGATATGAGTACGAGAAGAATGCATTCAGAGAGAATATCCTCCGAGTACGCCAGGAGGTCGCATTTCTTATTACGCATCCCGATTATGTTCACCGCATCCCTCATCTAAAACACGTTCGCCTGTTTCAGCACGAAGGCATTGTTTCTCATAGCGGGTCGATGTTCGGGAACTCGCAAAGTGAGTTTTGCATTATCTACGTGGTCCACTCTAGCGTGCGTCTTCACGGGGATACGAAACAAGGTCTCACGATTCGGCTTGAGACTGTTTCGGAAGGGGACGAGACACACCAAGCTCGTATAAGGCATTATGAGGAAGTGTATCGCAGGCTTACAAGAGGATCACACAGCCTCGGTAGTTTTGCGCCGTCAATCTGGGATGAGAGCGCTCAACAATGGTCCAGCTTTTCGCGTGAGTCGATCACCCTACAAAATAGTATGCGCGAGCTGGTGAATATCACCGGGCTTAAAGGCAATGAAAGAGTATTAGACCTGGGATCCGGATCAGGAGAAACATCAGAGATGCTTCTTCAGCATCCAGGCGTATCAGTCGTCTTGCTCGACGGGTCTCCTCAAATGACACACCTTGCTCGCCATCTATTCAATGGACAGTCGAGAGTGCGTATTGCGCTATGCAAGGTCCCTTCGCATGAATGGGAGAATACGGATCTCGGCCAAAACAAGTTTTCGGTAATCATTATTCATCAGTCACTACATCATCTCGTCGACGCCTTCGGCGATCTTAGCCTTCTTGCCGACTGGTGCCGCCAACATCTCGATGCCAATGGGCGTGTAGCCATCGCGGCGCACAACGGGGTAGTAGAGACGGCGCAGCCTCCTGGATTCAAGGGATGGAGCGACCCGTTCCGTGCGAAGCTCGAGAAGAGGTTTAAGAAGTATATTCACCATTCCACTAAGAAGTTGCTTACAAAGCGTAGTATCCGAGAGGCTTTTGAGAAATGCGGATTCCAGATGTTGTTGCAGGAAGAGAGAGTATTTAATATGAGCTTTGAGGAGCGGCGGCAAATGTGGCATGTGCCTGCCGTGATGGATTCTTTAATTGATGTGCGCAAAGTTGGGCCGGAAGTCATCCGGGAAGCCGTAGATGAGATTATAAATTCCCTTCGCGGCCAATCTACAATGCCGAGAACGACTGTTTACTGGCTATTCAAAGCGAAGTAGAGACGGAAGCTTAATCAATAACGGGCGAGGGTTGTTGACTTGTTCCGGGCAGGGGTATATCCTAGCTCCTTGAAAATTTAAGGTGGCGATTTAAGGTCAATTGCTCCACGTAAAAAACTGCTAAACAGCCCGGTTTTAGCCCCGCGCAGTTTAGCGCGGGGCTTTTCATTTTACGCACAGGTTCGGGTATGAGAGATTTTCGCAGCGCAGTTACAGATGATCGCGTTTACGTCTTCGACGGCGCGATGGGGACCATGCTTTACTCGCGCGGCATCTACATCAATCGCTGCTATGACGAGCTGAACCTCGCAAGCGCCGATCTGGTTCTGAGCGTCCACCGCGACTATATCAAAGCGGGCGCCGACATCATCGAGACGAACACGTACGGCGCGAACCGCGTAAAGCTGGCGGGCTACGGCTTGGAAGACAAGGTTTGCGATATAAACCGAACGGGCGCGCGGCTTGCCCGCGAGGCGGCGGGCGACCGCGTCTTTGTCGCGGGGGCAATCGGCCCTCTCGGCATTCGCATAGAGCCTTACGGGCCGACCTCTGTCGAAGAAGCGCGCGACATATTTCGCCAGCAGGCCGAATCGCTGCTTGATGGCGGCGTCGACCTCTTTATCTTCGAGACGTTTTCCGACGTTGCGGAGATTCATCAAGCCCTGCTCGCCGTCCGGTCCGTTTGCGACCTGCCGGTCATCGCGCAGATGACGATTCAAAACGACGGCAACACGAGCTACGGGACCTCGCCCGAAATATTCACCAAGCGGTTAGACGAGTGGGGCGCGGATGTGATCGGGCTGAACTGCTCCATCGGCCCGCACGCCATGCTCGAAGCGGTCGAGATCATGCGCCACATCACCGCCCGCAAGCTCTCCGTACAGCCCAACGGCGGCCTGCCGCGCCAGGTCGACGGGCGCATGTTTTACATGGCCTCGCCTGAGTATATGGCCAAGTACGCGAAGCGGCTGATACAGGCGGGCGCAAAGTTTATCGGCGGCTGCTGCGGCACCATGCCTGAGCACATAAAGCAGATCGCAAACGCCGTGGCCGCGCTCTCGCCCGGAAGGTCCGCCGTGCGCGTCTTTGTCGACCAGGAGCAGCCGCCCGACATACAGGTGGTCCCGCGCGAGCATAAATCGAGATTCGCGCGAAAGATTTGCGCGGGCGAGTTTGTCACCTCGGTCGAGATAGTCCCGCCCAAAGGATGCGACCCGGCGAAGATGCTCGAATCGGTCCGGCTTCTCAAACAGGCCGGAGTCGATGCGGTCAACGTGCCCGACGGCCCGCGCGCCCAATCCCGCATGGGCGTGCTTGCGGTCTCGACTCTTATCGAGCAGCAGGTGGGCATAGAGACGGTCGTCCATTACTGCTGCCGCGACCGCAACCTGCTCGGTATGACAAGCGACCTTCTGGGCGCGGCCGGCCTCGGGCTTCGCAACCTGCTTATCATCACGGGCGACCCGCCGAAGATGGGGCCTTACCCGGAAGCCACCGCCGTCTTCGACATAGATTCGATAGGGCTCGTGAACATGGTCAACCGGCTCAACCACGGACTCGACATCGGCGGAAACCCGATAGGCCGCCCCACGTCGTTTTACATGGGTGTGGGCGTCAACCCGTGCGCGGTCGATATGGATTACGAGCTGCGGCGGTTTGAGTGGAAGGTCGGGGCGGGCGCGGAGTTCGCAATCACCCAGCCGACTTTTGACGCAAACCAGCTCCGCGATTTCTTAAAGCGCATAGAGCATTGCCGCATCCCCGTGATAGCGGGCATATGGCCGCTTGTCAGCTATCGCAACGCAGAGTTTCTGGCAAACGAAGTGCCTGGCGTGGTGGTGCCCGACCGCGTGCTTGAGCGTATGCACGACATCACGGACAAAGACGCCGCGCGCGAAGAGGGCCTGGCAATTGCCCGCGAGACGCTGCTTGAGGTGCTCGATCTTGTGCAGGGCGTCCAGGTCTCGGCGCCCTTTGGCAGGGTGCCTTACGCGCTCGACGTTCT
The DNA here is from genome assembly GCA_964615905.1 of uncultured Clostridia bacterium. Classification (GTDB taxonomy): domain Bacteria; phylum Acidobacteriota; class Blastocatellia; order UBA7656; family UBA7656; genus DATLMR01. The sequence goes on along the minus strand of CAZTUB010000001.1, from coordinate 397,971 downwards.
ATCCGTGCTCGACTAGCGAGTCCGCGAGGTTACTTGAAATTGCGCTTGTCGAGGTGATAGCTTTGACCGGTTAGAGAGCGACCCCGATGGCTCTTTGAATATGAACGCTATGAAATCACAGGGGAGTGACTTTTGATGAGAAGACGAATTGCTATGCCGGTGCTTGCAGGCGCGCTCCTCGCGCTCGCGCCCGGCTCGAGCGAGCCGCGAGAGATCAGCATCGAGGTGCTAAGGGGCTATCTCGACAGGTTGGGCGCGAGCTACGTCAAGCACCCGAAGAGTGACAACGCGCTTGTCGTGACGCGCACCGGAAACGATAGGGCTGACCGGCTGGACCTTTATGTTGAGCTGCGCGACGACCACACGCTTGTGCTCACGGCTTACGCGAAAGAGAAGGACCGTTACTTCAGCGTCAGCCGCGCCGTGAATCGCGAAAAGCTGTCGGAGCGACTGCTTCAAGCCAACCACGACGCGTTTGCGACATTCTTTATCGACGGCCAGGGGGACATCGGCGCGCGTTTCACTTTCACGACCGAAAACGGCGTCGGGTTTGAAGCCTTTCGCGTGGCCGCGTCAGAGCTGCTTCGCATAGCTGACGATTACACGCCCATCCTAGAAGATTTCATGCGGAAGGGCTGAGGTGATCCGATGGACCATAGAGCTTTCTTGCGAGCGACCCTTGTGCGTGCGACGATAGCCGTGGCCGCCGTCTCGCAGGCGACCGCGCACCCGCTCGCGCCACAGACCGAAACGCAGCCGCCTAAAGTGACGCGGCCCGCCCCGCGACCCTCGTTTGCCGATACGGTCAAGAAGAACCTCCAGCGTATCGGCGCCGTAGTCGACGAAAGCCGAAGCAAACCCGAAATGGTCGTCTCAAACTTCACCGACGACAAGGAGAACAAGGTCACCGTTGTAGTCATCAATTACCGTGGCACGAACCTCATAGGGTTTTACATATATAACTTCGGCAACCTGAAAGATGCGGCGCAGCGCGAAGAGATATACAAACACCTGCTCACCACAAACGACGCGATAACCATCGGCAGCTTCTTTGTCGATTCCGACAGCGACATCGGATACAAGTACCTTATGAGCGCCGCGATAGCGCAAAGCCCTTCGGCCTTCGACTCGATCTATAAGAACATGGCGGCCGTGGCGATAGAGCAGCGCGCCAAGATACGCGAGATGCTCGGCCTCGCCCCCAACAAAGAGGAGCCGCCGCAAGACCCGAAGAAAGCAGCCGAAGAGAGACCGCCCCGGTAGCGGCCGGTGAATTTTATGGACGAGCGACAGCAAAGGAGACGCCTTCTGGAAGAGGCGCTGAACGAGCGCATACTCGTGCTCGACGGCGCTACCGGCACGGCCATTCAAGAGCGCAACCTGAGCGCAGAGGATTTCGGCGGGCCTCACCTCGAAGGGTGCAACGAGAACCTCGTGCTGACCCGGCCCGATGTAGTGCTCGACATACATCGCGGGTATCTCGAAGCCGGGGCCGACATCATCGAGACGAACACGTTCGGCGGCACGTCGATTGTGCTGGCCGAGTACGGCCTCGACCAGAGCGTTTTCGTCATAAACGAGACGGCGGCGCGGCTTGCCCGCGAGGCGACCTCGGAGTTTTCTTCAAACCGGCCGCGCTTTGTCGCAGGCTCGATGGGGCCCACGACCAAAGCCATCTCCGTCACGGGCGGGGTGACTTTTCAAGAGCTTATAGAGACGTTTCACGATCAGGCGGCGGGGCTGGTCGCGGGCGGCGCGGATATACTGATTCTCGAAACCGCGCAGGACACGCGCAACGTCAAAGCGGGGCTGATAGGCATATGGCGCTTGTTCGACGAGATAGGCTACAGCGTGCCCGTGATGGTTTCCGGAACCATAGAGGCTACCGGCACGATGCTCGGCGGGCAGTCGGTCGAGGCTTTCTCGGCTTCGCTCATGCACGCCGATTTGCTCTCGATTGGACTCAACTGCGCGACGGGGCCGGACTTCATGACGGACCACATCCGAAGCCTTGCCGCGCTTGCCGAGACCCGCGTATCGTGCGTGCCGAACGCGGGGCTTCCAAACGACGAAGGCTGCTATCTTGAAACCCCCGAGAGCCTGGCCTCGACGCTCGACCGGTTCGTCGAGCACGGCTGGCTAAATCTCGTCGGCGGCTGCTGCGGAACTACGGCGCGGCACATACGCGCGCTCGCCCGGATGGTCGAAGGCCGCCGCCCGCGCGTGCCGCTCGGTCACCACAGGACGCTCTTTTCAGGCATAGACTTTGTCGAGGCGAGCGCCGACCAGCGCCCGCTCATCGTCGGCGAGCGCACGAACGAGGTCGGCTCGCGCAAGTTCAAACGGCTGATCACCGAAGAGAAGTACGAAGAGGCGAGCGAGATCGCGCGACAGCAGGCGAAAGGCGGCGCGCAAATAATCGACGTCAACCTTCAAAACGCCGACCGCGACGAGCTTCGCGACATAGACCTCTTTTACGAACAGCTTATTCGCAAAGTCCGCATGCCGATTATGATCGACACGACAGACGCCGTAGCCATTGAGCGCTCGCTCACATACTGCCAGGGCAAGTCGATCATAAACTCGATCAACCTCGAAGACGGGCTTGAAAAGTTCGACCGGGTCGCGCCGCTTGCCCGCAAGTACGGGGCGGCGCTCGTCGTCGGCTGCATCGACGAGGATAAAGAGCAGGCGCAGGCCATCACGCGCGAGCGAAAGCTGGAGATAGCCCTGCGGTCTTATAAGCTCCTGACCACGGATTACGGTATCCGTCCCGACGATATAATCTTTGACCCGCTCGTTTTCCCCTGCGGGACGGGCGATCAAAACTACGTCGGCAGCGCGGTAGAGACAATCGAGGGCGTGCGGTTGATAAAAGAGCAGTTGCCGCGCGCGCGAACCATACTCGGCATCAGCAACGTCTCGTTCGGGTTGCCGGACGCCGGGCGCGAAGTCCTCAACTCGGTCTTTCTTTACCACGCGACCAAGGCGGGGCTTGACCTTGCGATAGTCAATTCGGAAAAGCTCGAACGGTACGCTTCGATCCCCGAACACGAGCGGCGGCTGGCAGAGGACCTGTTGTGGAATCGCACGGACGACCCGGTTGCCGCCTTCGCCGCGCACTTCCGCGTCGCGGCTTCGCGCGCGAAAAAGAGCGCCTCAGACCTTCCGCTTGATGAAAGACTCGCCGGTTACATTATCGAGGGGACCAAAGAAGGCCTGATCGCCGATCTCGACTTGAAGCTGAAAGAGGCTGCGCCGCTCGACATAATCAACGGCCCGCTTATGACAGGCATGAGCGAAGTCGGCCGCCTCTTTAACAACAACGAGCTTATCGTCGCCGAAGTGCTTCAAAGCGCCGAGGCGATGAAGGCCGCAGTCTCGCACCTCGAACAGTTCATGGAGAAGAGCGAGCAGAGCGCGCGGGGTCGCGTCATCCTTGCGACCGTCAAAGGCGACGTTCACGACATAGGCAAGAACCTTGTCGATATAATACTTTCAAACAACGGCTACACGGTCATAAATCTCGGCATAAAGGTTCCGCCTGAAACTCTGATCCAGGCCGTGCGCGAGCACAAGCCGGACGCCATAGGGTTATCGGGGCTGCTTGTAAAATCGGCCCAGCAGATGGTCATAACGGCAGGCGATCTGAAAGACGCGGGGATAGACCTGCCGCTTCTGGTAGGCGGCGCGGCGCTGTCGAATCGCTTTACGCGGACAAAGATCGCCCCCGCTTATGGCGGCGCAGTCGTCTACGCAAACGACGCGATGAACGGGCTTGCGATATTGAATCAGGTGATGGACCCCGCCGCGCGCGCGCGTCTCGAAGCCGAATTGCTTGAGCAGGACCTAGGCACGGTTAGGCAACCTGAGCCCGCCGATTTCAAACAGACGGAGCAGCGCAGCTCAAGGATCTCGGCGGAGATCGAGATTCCCGGTGTCCCGGATCTCGACCGCCACGTCGAGGAGATCGAAGACCTGGACGAAGTCTGGAGCTACATCAACCCGCAGATGCTTTACGGTCGCCACATGGGTTTGCGCGGGCGGTTCAGCGAGCTCATACAATCGGGCGACCGGCGCGCAATCGAGCTTGAAGAGAAGATCGAGCGCGTCAAAGCCGAATGCCGTCGAGGCGCGATGCGCGTGCGGGTCGCGTGGCAATTTTTTGAGGCAGAGCCTGACGGCAACCGCATACACGTTTTTGGAGGCCGGGGCTCGAATCGAAGGCTGGAGACTTTTAATTTCCCGCGACAGCGAAAACCCGACGGGCTTGCGCTAAGCGATCTCGTTTTGCCTGCCCGCGCCGACGCGGCTTCGGGCGCGACTTCAAATGCTATCAGGCGCGACCACATAGCCCTGTTCGTTACCACGGCGGGCGAGGGCATCAGAGAGCTTGCCGAAGATGCGAAGCTGAAGGGTGAGTACCTGAGATCATACGCGCTACAGGCGCTCGCGCTTGAGACGGCAGAGGCCGCCGCCGAATGGCTGCACGCGCGGCTTCGCGCCCTGTGGGGGTTCCCCGACCCTGAAGGATTAAAGCGGCAGGCGCTTTTTCAGGCTCACTACAGAGGGAAGCGGTATTCGTTTGGTTACCCTGCCTGTCCCGATCTCGAATCACAGGCGGGGCTGTTTCGCCTGCTTCGCCCCGAAGAGATCGGTCTTCACCTGACGGAAGGTTTCATGATGGAGCCGGAAGCATCCGTGTCTGCGCTTGTCTTTCACCACCCGGAAGCGAGCTACTTTTCTGTAGGCCCTCAAGAGATGGTCGAAGCGATTGAAGCGTGATAGGGAAGGTGAACAGTGACAAGTGACAAGTGACAAGAAAGAGTAGACGTACTTTTCTCCTTCTTGTCACTTGTCACTGTTTACTTGTCACTCTTCTAGTAAGCGACGAAGGTGTCTGTGTAGATGACCTTGACGCGCAGGCCTTCGATCCGTTTGGGGATGCGCGGCTTTTTGCCCGTCGTCTGGTCGACATAGACGTGGATAACCGGCTCAAGCGGGTTGTCGTCGGCCGCGCCGACGCCCATGCCTATGACCGAATTCTTAGACATGATCCGGTTCTCGTTGCGCTCCTTGATGTCGATAGCGCGAGCTACCAGTTCGCGAGGAACGCCCGGAATCGTATCTTCGTTCTGTTCCATTGCCAGCGCAGTTGGGCAAGAAGGTCCACCCACAAAGCTCAAAGTTTTGCCGCTGGCTGCGTTGAGACGCGCGATAACATCTGTCATGCGATTTCCGATTGTCGATGTGCTGCTTCCTGCGAATAGCAGTGCGACGGGTTGCGGGCAACTTCCGGTTGTAAGGATTACCGAGCCGGAATCGCCGCCCGCGCTAAAGGTGCTGCTGCCTATAACGACCTGGTTGGTGAAGGTGAACGTGGGGCCTTTATTGCCTCCGCAACTGGTCGGGTATTTAATACTTACGGTTGCGCTGATAGAGCTGATCGAAGCGCCGGTCGTATGGCCGGTCGTGCGCCCGCTCTTTTGAACCTGGAGACCGATCGCCGGGGTTCTAATTACGCTGCTTATCAATCCAATGTCCTGGATAAATCCGGTGGCGTTCATCTGGCCGAGGCGAAGCTGCGCGATAGAAGCGTCGACGTTTGAGCTTAACGGAGCAGAAGCGGTGAAGTCCGCGACAACGGTCGCGATCTGGCAATTGCTGTCGATGAGGCCGGGCTGCGAGATGTCGTCGCCCGCGGCGGCCGCGCCCGCCAATCCCATGACGTGATTGTTGCTAAGGACATACTGCACGCCCGCCGTATCTTGCAGGAGCCCGCCGAGCGTGCCGCTGCAACAGAAGCGACGGCTTATGTCCTTGACGTTGCCGCCGGACACGCCAAAATTAAGGCTGCGAACTCTGTGCTGCGGCCCGTTGTCGGCCTGAATAAGCGAAGGCCCTACGATCAACATAGTCAGAACGAAAGGCAACACGGCAAAGCGGCTGGAGTGAACCAGTCTTTTCATTCTTAATCCTCCTCGGTTTTCAAGCGAATGAATGTTTGCACCTGAGAACAGGCAGATGCATTGGACTAAAAGAATTCCCCGGACCCTTGTTCGAGGGCAGCTAATCTAACAGCGTTCGAGGAGGGTGTCAATAATTACATTGACGAATTTGTAGAATAACCTGTAAAGCTGCGCCACGGGGCCGAGATCGCTATTGCTTGCGGAGCGAGGCGGCGACGTTTACGGTCTTGCTTGCATCGACCTTGATCTCTTTTTGATAGGCCTTGTAGCCGGGTTTTTCAATCGCTACGGTGTACTTTCCCGGCTCGATGTTTGTGAGCGTCATCGGCGTGGAGCCTTTACGCTGCGGCACGCCTGCCGAGCCGTCGTCTTCGGCGATCAGCATTATGACTCCGCCCGGCGGGGTCGATGTCACGTTGATGCTGCCGGTGGCGGGGTCCGGCGATGGGGCGGCGGGCTGTCCCTGGCGCGAATTTCCATTCGCCGCCGCCTGGTTTGCGTTTGCGGTCGCAGGGGCGTTCTGATTCGCCGCCGGGCGCGTGCAGGCCGTAAGGGGTGCGAGGGCTGCCAGCGAGCAGGCAAAAACTAGCGCGGAAAATCTTCTCTTCATCCTTACTCTCCGGTAAATCCAGCTTGAGCGTGTCACACAGGTTAAACGATATAACAAAAGATGTGGGCGCACAAAGTTGACGCGCTTGTATCTTCGAGCCCGCTCGTTGCATACTCACTCGTGTGAGCTGGTTCGTAAACCAAGGAGCTCTATGCAAATACAATTACCCATTCGCGACCTTCTCTTTATAAACTACGCCGTCTCGCTCGAATCGATCCGCCCGATTGTGCCTGAAGAGTTCGACGTCGAGACTATCGTTGACCCTAACGGCAAACAGATAGCGTTCGTCTCCGTGGTACCTTTCAAGGTCGTCGATCTGCACTCGACGATGCTGCCGATGCCGCGACTGAGTTTCGAGCAGATTAACTACCGCACATACGTCAAGACGGGCGGCGCTCCTGCCGTCTACTTTTTCGATATGCGCGTCAGCTCTCGCATGGTATCGACTATGGCGGCCTTTCTGGGGCTGCCGATAAACTACGAGGAGATACAGATCGCCGTCGGCCACGCAGGCGATGATAGAGTCGAAGAGCCCGTCGCGGATACGGCTCCCGTAAATCCCGAAGGCATGACATACGTCGTGCGGTCTACGGGCGCGCAAGGGCTCACCGCCGAAGCCGTTATAGAGGGGCGGCACGATAGCCTGGGGCCGCAGGATAGAGCCGTCACGCCGGAGTTCTTTACAGAGCGACCGCTCGGCTTCGTCCGCGCCGCCGCCGGGAGCATATTCAAGATAGAAGTCGAGCACGCGCCTATGCGCGCAATTCTTGCACGCAAAGAGCTTGCGCGCGCAAGGCTCCTCGAATCGCTTGGAGTCCTCAATATGGACCAGTCGCAGGAGCCGCACTCGATTCTCTATGTTCAGGAGACGGTCTTTAACACAAACCCGCCCGGCCCGTGGGTGCCGGAGGACAGAATTTAAGCCCTGGTATTTCATCAATTAACCGACTTTGCCGCAAATCTTTCCTTTTTGTTGTGACGGGGGAAAATTATTGAGTTGCCCCCGGTTAACCGGTATAATTTTGACTAGTTATTCGGGCCTTATCAGGAGGATTTAATGACATCGAGCAAAGGGTTTTATTTAGGGTTAGCAGTCGTCATATCAGCCATTCTCTTTCTTATAGGCACTAAAACCGATACTCTCGGAGGGGCGGCCAAAATCCAGCAGGCGGAGGCTTCATCGCGCCCCGCGGGTGCTGCGCAGCCTGCCGAGACCGCAAAGTTATCTACGACCAATCTATCGGCCCCGGCCGTGGCGGAAACGGCGAAGCCTTCGGCCAGCTCGGCTTTGTCGTCGGCCGCGCTCAAGAACCTGGAGCTTCAATCGTCGCTCGCGTGGGCTTTCGGCGGCAAGTCGCAGCGCGGCTGGCAGCTTTACTCACATCTGATCGCTTCGATGGTCGCTTCCGAGGGTGATTCGACCACGAACGATTTTGCGGAAGCGATCTCGCGCTGGCAGCGCGAGCGTGGGCTCGCGTCTTCGGGCATAATCGATAACAGCACCTGGTCTCAGATGATCTCGACGTGGCAATCCGACAGGTTGAAAGACAAGAGCCGCCCGTCGCCCGACCAGCTCGTCACAGCGCCTGTCGCGGACTGTTATGATCCGGGTCGCCCGGAAGAGCTTCGCAAGGTCGAGCGGGAGACATATCAGGCTTACAAACGTATGGTTGCGGCCGCAGTCGCAGACCCTTCGCTAAAGCTCGCGGTCGGAACCGACGGAGAGCTTGCGCCGGGTGAAAAATTTCTCAAGATCGTTTCGGCGCACCGCTCGCCCGAATACCAGAGCATGCTTCGCAAGCAGTCGCCCAACAGCGGGCGCGCGGGCCTTGCCGTCAACAGCCCGCATTTTACAGGCAAGGCGCTCGACATATACGTGGGCGGCGAGCCCGTCAGCACAAAGGACGCAAACCGCGCTATTCAAGTCCAGACGCCCGTCTACCGCTGGCTGGTGAAGAATGCGGCGAAGTTCGGCTTCCGCCCATACTTTTACGAGCCCTGGCACTGGGAATACGTCGGCACGAAGTAAACAGGCGGTCATAAAGATAAAGAGTTCGAGGGGCGATTCGTTTATGAATCGCCCCTCTTGCTTTTTGGAGCAACCCGTTGCGCGCCCGAAGAAAGACTGGATAATAGATACAGGCTTATGAAGAGTGTCGACGCTTTCGCAAAGGTCAGGAGATTTATCAAGCGCGAGGGTATGCTGGAGGGTGCTCGCGGCGTCGCGGTTGCGGTTTCCGGCGGGCCTGATTCGGTAGCCTTACTTGACATGCTCGCACGAATGCGCGCGGAAGGCGCATCGCCTGTTCTGCACATAGCGCACATCGATCACCGCCTGCGCGGGCGCGAGTCGAGCGAAGACGCGGAGTTCGTGCGCGACCTTGGGACACGTCTTGGGCTTCGCGTCACTGTCGCCTCGATTGATGTCAGGAAAGAAGCGCAGGCCACACGGCGCGGCATCGAAGATACCGCCCGCGAGATTAGGTACCACTTTTTACTCTCTGTCGCGCGCAAACACGGCCTGGACCGTATCAGCACGGGCCACACCATGAGCGATCAGGCCGAAACTTTCCTGATGCGGCTTGTTCGCGGCGCAGGCTCGCGCGGGCTCGCCTCGATGCGAGCGATCACGCCCGCGCACGATTTCAAAAAAGAGGCCGAAGAATCATCCGACTCTCAGGTCTTGCTCATACGCCCCTTGCTCTGTTTGACGCGGGAAGAGGTTGAAGAGTATTGCCTAGCGCGCGGGCTCGAATACCGCACAGACCAGACGAATTTCGACACACGCTACACGCGAAACCGCGTGCGGCGAGAGGCGCTGCCTGCGCTTCGCCGCCTGAATCCGCGAGCGGTCGAGCAGATAGCGCGAGCCGCCCGAAGCGTCGCAAGCGACCAGGACGCGCTCGATCAGATGGCGCTGGCCTTTCTCGATCAGGCCAGGGTTGAAGACCGGTTTGATTGCGAGAGCGCGTCTTATCTTGCGGCCAGTGTCGCCGAGCGCCCTGCGGCCCTGCGGCGGCGCATGATAATACACGCGATAGCGCGCGCAAGAGGCTCGCGCACAGGCGGCAAAGAGATCGGCTCGCGGCACGTGACCGAAGTTGAAGAGCTGCTTGGCCGTGACAAAAGCGGGAGTCACGTTGAGCTGCCCTGCGGGCTTGAGGCGCGCCTCGAATTCGACAGGCTTATATTCAGGCCGCGCTCATCAAAACAAGCTTCCGAGATCGAGCTCGACCCGCATGGCTCGCCCGTTCAGGCGGGAGGGCTTGTAATCCGGTTATCACGCAACAGGCCGGGCGAATCTTTACCTGCGCTTCTTCGGTCCGCGCGCCGCTCGCGCGACCTTTCAAAACGCGACTGGATGATGGCGATATTAGATGACGGCGCGCTGCCCGAACGGTTGATCGTAAGACAGAGGATCGCGGGCGAAAAGGCCGTTGTCGTCGGGCGGCAGAGCGCAAAAAAGCTCAAAAGCCTGATGATCGACCATAAAATCCCCACGGGGCTTCGAGCTGACTGGCCGGTCGTGGCGACTCCTGACGGGCGGTATGTCTGGTCGCCGGGGCTGCCGCCTGCGCGAGAGTTTGCCGCAGATGGCGCGGGCGCGCCGCTCGCGTTGCTTGAGGCCACAGCGCCCGACGAAGCCGCGTAGGTCGTTTTGTCCGCAATAAATGTACAACAAAGCTGCCTGTATCGGTTATTGCGCATCAATGTCAGGTACGTTAGAATTTGAACAGGCGCAAAGGCGCGTTTCTTCATCGGAGGTATCAGGTTGAATTCGACAGTAAAACAGATAATTTTTTGGGTTGTGATTATCGGCGGCGCATTTCTTCTCTACAATCTCTTCGCCGGTAAAAACACCGCAAGGGAAAAGACGCTCAGCTATACGGACCTGGTCAAGAAGGTTGATAATAAAGAAGTCCGAAAGGCGACCTTTGAGCCCGGCCACGCAATAACTGGTGAGCTTACAAATAACGACCAATTCACTACTCAGGTATCAAACGACGACGCGCAGAACTCCATCGCGGACAAGATGGTGGCCAACGGCGCTGAGGTGATCTGGAAAAGCTCCTCGTCGAGCCAGTGGCTTCTCGGCCTCTTGAGCTACGCGCCGCTTCTCATCTTCATCGGGTTGTGGATTTTTATGATGCGGCAGATGCAGTCGGGAGGCAACAAGGCGCTCTCGTTCGGCAAGTCGCGCGCAAAGCTTCTTAGCAATCAGCAAAAGCGCGTCACCTTTAAAGATGTAGCGGGAGTCGAGGAGGCCAAAGAAGAGCTTCAGGAGATTATCGAGTTCCTCAAGGAGCCGCAGAAGTTCCAGAAGCTGGGCGGGCGCATACCGAAAGGCGTGCTGATGATGGGGCCTCCGGGCACGGGTAAGACCTTGCTTGCGCGCGCCATCGCCGGTGAAGCGAACGTGCCGTTCTTCTCGATATCGGGATCGGATTTCGTCGAGATGTTTGTCGGCGTGGGCGCGTCGCGCGTGCGCGACCTTTTCGAGCAAGGCAAGAAGAACGCCCCCTGCATCATCTTCATAGACGAGATTGACGCCGTGGGCCGCCATCGCGGAGCGGGCCTGGGCGGCGGGCACGACGAGCGCGAGCAGACCCTGAATCAGCTGCTTGTCGAGATGGACGGGTTCGAGTCAAACGACGGCGTGATCCTTATCGCCTCGACAAACCGCCCCGATGTTTTAGACCCGGCGCTGCTCAGGCCCGGTCGCTTTGACCGCCGCGTGGTCGTCAACCGCCCCGACGTGAAGGGGCGCGAAGGCATACTCGCGGTCCACACGCGCAAGATACCGCTCGGCGACGATGTCGACATCAACGTCATCGCGCGCTCGACGCCCGGCTTTACGGGCGCGGACCTTGCGAACCTTGTAAACGAAGCCGCGCTCAACGCCGCCCGTTACAACCGCAAAGCGGTTACGATGTTCGACTTTGAGTGGGCCAAAGACAAGGTGCTTATGGGGAGCGAGCGCCGCTCTATCGTGATGTCTAACGAAGAGAAGCGCAACACGGCTTATCACGAAGCGGGCCACACGCTTGTCGGCATCAAGGTGCCGAACGCCGACCCGATTCACAAAGTCTCGATCATACCGCGCGGTATGGCCCTGGGCGTGACGATGCAGCTTCCCGAATCGGACCGCTACTCGCACACGCGCGATTACCTCGAAGGCCAGATTTCGATCATGATGGGCGGGCGCATTGCCGAAGAGATCTTCCTCAACCATATGACGACTGGCGCTTCAAACGACATCGAGAAGGCGACAGAGCTTGCTCGCCGCATGGTCTGCGAGTTCGGTATGTCGACGCTGGGGCCGATCACCTACGGCAAGAAGGAAGAGCAGATATTTTTGGGACGCGAGATAGCGCAGCACCAGGATTACAGCGAGGACACGGCTATCAAGATCGACCAGGAAGTGAACCGCATCGTGACCGAGCAGTACAACCGCGCTCGCCAGATCATCGTCGAAAACCAGGACGCGATGATACGGCTCGCCGAGGCGCTGCTTGAGCGCGAGTCGCTCGACTCTTTGCAGATAAGGCGGCTGGTTGCGGGGCTTCCGCTCGACGATGACGAGCCGACGCCGAAGCGCGAGGACAAGCCCAAGGCTGAGCCGAAGCCTTCGATGCTCAACCCGATCATCCCGCCCGTTCCGGGTGACGCAAGGGCCTGACGGTTCTTTAACGACTGAAAGAATGAGGACTGAGTAAGTTGATTACTCAGTCCTTTTTATTTTTGCTTTCGAGCAGTATCGTCACCGGGCCGTCGTTTACGAGGCTGACGGCCATCGCCGCTTGAAAGACGCCCGTCTGGACGCGAAGACCCGTGCTTTTTACGCGCTCGACGAAATACTCGTAAAGCGAATTGGCCAGATCGGGCTCGGCCGCCTCCGCGTAAGAAGGCCGCCTGCCGCGCCGCGCGTCGGCGTAGAGCGTGAACTGCGAGACGACAAGCATCGCGCCGCCTATACCTGCGAGCGACAGGTTCATCTTACCCTGCTCGTCATTAAATATGCGCAGGTTGACTATCTTATCGACCAGATAATCCGCGTCCTTCGTCGTATCGTCGCGCGCGACTCCGAGCAGCACCAGAAGCCCCGCGTCTATCTCGCCAACCGTGCGACCTTCGACCACGACCGAAGACCGGATTACTCTTTGAATGACTGCTCGCATATCTCATAAGAAAGGTGACAAGTGACAAGTGACGAGTGACAAGAAAGAGGAAACGGCCAAGGCTCAGCCGGGTCTTTCTTGTCACTCGTCACTTGTCACTTATCACTGTTTACCTCAATCCAGAGCCGCGGCCGCCGTGTGGTACTCCTGCAGGCAGTGGACTTCGAGGGTTTGCTCGCGCAGGGCGCGGATTGCCGCGACGGTAGCGATTGCTCCGGTCATCGTGGTCACGCAAGGGACAGAGTACTGCATGGCGGCGCGGCGGATCGCGCGCTCATCGTAAAACGATGTGCGACCGAGCGGCGTGTTGATAATCAAGCTGATCTGCTGGCTCTTGATAAGGTCGGCGATGTTTGGGCGGCCTTCGTCCACCTTGTAGACGAAGGCGCACGCGAGCCCCGCGCCTCGAAGTATCTTCTGCGTGCCGCGCGTCGCCACCATCATGAAGCCAAGCTCTGCCAGCTGGCGGGCCATCTCTACCACAAACCGTTTGTCTTGATCGTTGACGCTTATGAAGACCGTTCCCTCGCGGGGCAAGCGCGTCCCGGCTCCGAGCTGAGCTTTCAAGAACGCTCCGCCAAAGTCTTCCGCCACGCCCATGACTTCGCCCGTCGAGCGCATCTCAGGGCCGAGTATCGTGTCGACGCCGGGAAATTTCACGAACGGGAAGACCGGCGTTTTTATGTAGAAGCGATCAACCGCAAGCTCCTCGGCTAGGTCGAAATCTTTGAGCTTCCTGCCGACCATCAACCGCGCGGCTATCTTCGCAAGCGGCACCCCCGTCGCCTTCGAGACAAAGGGGACCGTGCGCGAGGCGCGCGGGTTGACTTCGAGCACGTAGACCTTTTCGCGCGAAATAGCGAACTGGATGTTGACCAGCCCGACAACCTTTAGCGCTACCGCGAGCCGCCGCGTGTAGCTGCGCATCGATTCCAGGTGCTCTTCTTTGATGCCGTAAGGCGGCAGCACACATGATGAATCGCCCGAATGTATCCCCGCCTCCTCGATGTGCTGCTGGATTCCGGCGATCACAACCTGCTCGCCGTCCGAGAGCGCGTCCACGTCGATCTCGGCCGCGTCTTCGAGAAAAGAATCGACCAGCACAGGGTGCTCCGGCGACGCTTCGACCGCGTGGGTCATGTAGTTGTCGAGGCTCGCTTCGTCGTAAACGATCTGCATGGCCCGCCCGCCAAGCACGTAGCTCGGCCGCACAAGAACAGGGTAGCCTATCGCGGCGGCAACGTCGCGCGCCTCTTCGTTCGATACGGCCGTCCCGTTCGGAGGCTGCGGGATGTCGAGATCGGCGAGCAGCTTCCCAAACCGCTTGCGGTCTTCGGCCAGGTCAATCGACTCCGGGGAAGTGCCTATGATTGGAACGCCCGCCTCCAGAAGCTTCATTGCGAGATTGAGCGGCGTCTGGCCGCCGAACTGCACTATGACTCCGCGCGGCCGCTCGCGGTCGACTATCTCCATCACGTCTTCAAAAGTCACCGGCTCGAAGTAGAGGCGGTCGGATGTGTCATAGTCTGTCGAGACCGTCTCCGGGTTGCAGTTGACCATGATGGTCTCGAACCCCTCTTCTTTCAGCGCGAACGACGCGTGGCAGCAGCAATAATCGAACTCTATGCCCTGGCCTATGCGATTCGGCCCCGACCCTAAGATCATGATCTTCTCTTTGGTCGTGGGGCCGGCTTCGTCCTCTTCCTCGTATGTGGAATAGAGGTAAGGCGTGAAGGACTCGAACTCCGCGCCGCAGGTGTCGACGCGCTTGAAAACGGGGCGGAGGCCGAGCACGTGTCTTTGGCGGCGAACTGCCGCTTCGGTGGTCGCCATGATCTCGGCCAGTCGTTGATCTGAAAAGCCCGCGCGCTTTGCTTTACGCAATGTTTCAGTCGAGATGCTCTCTACGCGCTCCCCTGCAAGCTCTCGCTCTTGCTCGACCAGCTCGACCAGGTTGTCTAAGAACCAGGGGTCGATTCGGGTCAGCTCGTGCACCTCTTCGATAGACCATCCGAGCCTGAGCGCGTGCATTATAAAGTAGACGCGCTCGGCCGACGGCACGACCAGGCGGCGGCGCAAGGCTGTGTCGTCAAGGTCTTCGGGTACGCGGTACTGCCCGCGCACTTCGAGCGAGCGCAGCCCCTTTTGAAACGCTTCCTTGAATGTTCGTCCAATCGCCATCGCCTCGCCCACGCTTTTCATCTGCGTGCCAAGCGTCGGGTCGGACAAAGGGAACTTTTCAAACGCCCACTTCGGTATCTTGACCACCGCGTAATCTATCGTCGGCTCGAAGCTCGCGGGCGTCTTGCGCGTGATGTCGTTTGGAATCTCGTCGAGCGTGTACCCGACGGCAAGCTTTGCGGCGATCTTTGCTATGGGGAAGCCCGTAGCCTTTGATGCGAGCGCCGACGAGCGCGATACCCTTGGATTCATCTCGATGATGATCAGCTGGCCGTCTTCGGGGTTGAGCGCGAACTGTATGTTCGACCCTCCGGTCTCGACGCCGACCTTTCGGATGACCTGTATGGCCGCGTCGCGCATCACTTGATACTCGCGGTCCGAAAGCGTTTGCGCGGGCGCGACGGTGATCGAGTCGCCCGTGTGTATGCCCATCGGGTCGAAGTTCTCGATTGAGCAGATGATGACGACGTTATCGGCAAGGTCGCGCATCACCTCAAGCTCATACTCTTTCCACCCGATGATCGACTGCTCGATCATCGTCTCGTGCATGGGCGACGCGGCCAGCGCGCGGGCGATTATCTCTTCGTACTCTTCGGAGTTGTAGGCGATGCCGCCGCCCGTGCCGCCGAGCGTAAACGAAGGCCGTATGATCGCAGGATAGCCGACCATCTTTATAAGCTCACGCGCCTCTTCAATCGTCCTGGCAAACCCTGAGCGCGGCATCCGAAGGCCAATCTCTTCCATGGCCCGCTTAAACAGTAGGCGGTCTTCGGCCACCTTGATCGAGTCGAGCTTTGCGCCTATCAGCTCCACCTCGTAGCGCGAAAGCGTGCCGTCTTCGGCGAGCGCGACGGCGAGGTTCAACGCGGTCTGCCCGCCGACAGTCGGCAGAATCGCGTCGGGCCGCTCGCGCTCTATCACTGCGCGGACGGCGTCCGGCGTGAGCGGCTCGACGTATGTTCGGTCGGCAAGCTCAGGGTCCGTCATGATTGTCGCGGGGTTCGAGTTGATGAGCACGATCTCGTAGCCTTCGGCGCGCAGCGCCTTGCAGGCTTGCGTTCCCGAATAATCGAATTCGCAGGCCTGCCCAATCACTATCGGGCCTGAGCCCAGTATCAGTATCTTTTTAAGGTCGGTTCGTTTTGGCATCGGTTATCAATTACTTTGCTTGGACTGATCGGGTATAAGCGGCCGCCCTTCGAGCTGGCGAGTTGTCTGTTCGGTGACGCTGCCGGGCGCGACGACGGAATCGGTTGTGTACGCGGGCGCGCGCTCGGCAAGCTGCGGGTTGGTCTGTGAAACTGCCGGGCTTTCCGCCGGGCGCGCAAGCAGGTTGATACGCGTGGCCTGCTCGATTGCTTTCATCTCGCTCGTAGCTTCGATAAGAGTTCCGATGCCCCAGATCGAAATGATAGCTCCGTAGACTGCGCTTGCGAGCGACAACAGCGCAACCACGCTCAGCTTTTCCGGCATACCGGCTCCCAGAAGCAGCGTCAAAACCAGCACGCCGACCGCGAGAAAGGGGATGCCGACAACCGTAGCTTTGCGCCCGCTATAATAGTCCTTGAGCAGCTTCAGACTCTGATCGGGCGGCGGCTCGGCCACTACTTTAGCGGCCAGCGCGTCAGCGACCACAGAGAGGTTTGTGCCGCAACGAGTGCAGAATTTTATGTCGGGCTGATTCTGCGAGCTGCAATTAGGGCAGTACATATAAACCTCGTACGGAATCCGATGACTTGTGTTCTGTTATCAAATCGGCTACTCGTAACTGAGCGCCTTGACCGGGTCTTGATTGGCCGCGCGCAAGGCAGGGTAGAGCGCGCCAACCACGCCCGACAGTATACCGATTACGAGCGCATAAAAAAGCCATTTCGGATCGAGCTCGACATTGAGCGGCGTGAGCCTCGTGATCACGTATTTCCCCAGCACCGAGAGCACGTAACCCGCCACCACGCCGAGCGCGCTTATCAACAGGGCCTCTTTTTCGATCTGGCTCGCGATCCACACCTTTGATGCGCCGAGGCTCTTGAGCACGCCTATCTGCCGCGTGCGCTCGGTCACGGTAGTATACATCGCAAGCAGGATGACGAGCGCGCTTACGATGATCGAAAGCCCGACGACGATCTTCAAAAAGGTCTGGAGCGCGGGCGTTCCGCGCGCATAAAGTATCGGCAGGTCGCGCGTCAGCACGAGGGCGTTTTTCGGAAATATCTCTTTTATCTGCGCAGCGACTTCGTCCGTCTTCGCAGGGTCCTCGACCTTGACGAGGATCATCGAGCACAGGCCGGGCCGGTTTAGAAAATCCTGCATGGTCTTGAGCGGGACTTTCACTCGCCCAAGCGATTCGGGCTCGTATATGCCGACGAGCGTGAACGGCCTGTCTAGCAGCTCGTACGTATCGCCGATCTTTATATCGCGCCCTTTCATAAAGACGCGGTCGGCCATGAACTCGTCGCCGGAGCTTGCAACCGGGCGGCCTTCGACGACGCGCGAGGCCGATACGCGCGTGAACGCGTCGTAGTCGATCCCGTTGATCGTGCGCCCGCTGCGAATAAGCGTGCCCATCGGGACAACCTCTGCCACGCCCGGTATGGCTCGCAGCCGGTCGGCCTGTGTCACGGGGATCGAAAGCGTGGTCGAGATGCCTAGCGAGAACGTGCCTTCGGGGTTAAAGAGTATCTCTGCGGTCACGGCCGAATTCCGCCGCCCCTGCTCGTTCAAAAACCCGTTGGTGAGCCCCACGGTCAGCACCACCAGCACAACGCCCAGCGCAACGCCCGCAACTGTCGTCAGCGTGCGCGTCTTGCGATAAAAGATGTTCGATATAACCAGATTATCCATGACCAGTTTTTCAGTCTTCAATCTTCAATCATTCCTTCGGGCCTAACGAGAAGGCTATCACCACGAGCCCGTAAGCGACCCAGACGAAAGCCCGCAGCTTTCGAATTATAGCAAGCGCGACGCCCGCACCGGCAGTCATTCCGAGCGCGCCGACGACCAAAGCGTTCCCGCTCTCGTAAACCCCCGCCCGCGTAGGGACAAAAAAGAACGCGAGGTTTATTATCTTTGTCACCGCTTCGATCACAAAACCTGCCCAAAGCGTAGCAGGCAGATTCATCAGCGCGAGTATCACATAGACCTCCAAGACGTTGATCAGGTGCGAAATCATATCGAGAAAAAATATCAGGAAAAACGCGCCGCGCCGCTTCTCGTAAAAAGTGTATATGTTCGTTTCAAGCGCCTCCACGCGGGTCTTGAGCGTGAGAAACCCTGCGCGGTTCAAAAAGACCGGCCGATTCGCCAGCCAGTCGATAAACCGCGCCACGACATACCATCGACTGCGGATAGCGACCCAGGTTATTGCGATCATGGCGATCATGACCCCGGCCGAGATAAACCCTGCCGCCACGAGCGGCGCGGGCAGGTCTACGATCAATCCGAGCGCGGGCAGCCCCGCCAGCGTGAACAATGCCACCGACAGGTTATAGATGAGGTTTTCGACGACTACGGATGAAAACCCTTCGAGCAGCGGCACGCGCCTTCGCACCATCGCCGCCTTCGCGGGCTCGCCCAAAAAAGGGCCGGTCGCGGTGAGGTACTTGATCGCCTCGCCCGCCAGCATAATATTTGTCAATGAGCCGAACCCTACCGCGCGGTGCTCAGGCTCGATAGAATGGTGCCAGGCCGCGGCCCTGACCAGGTTCCGAACCCCCGAAAGCGCGAGGATAAAGATCGCTCCCCATCCGAGCATCTGCATGTAGCGCGTAAGCTCTGCGAGCCCTGTCTTTCTTATCAGGTGAACAAACAGGGCGAGCCCTGCGGCGAATGAAAGCAGTTGAAAGGCTTTGAACAGAGACTTCTTCATGCCACCAGGATAGAAGCTGAGCGTCTCGGTGTTTTACGCGCGGCGAGCACAGATTGTCTGATAACCAATAATACTTTAGCCGCGCGCCGTTTTGCCAGTTGCCGGTCTGCCGGTTTTCAGAAATCTCATTTTTTATGCTGCCAGCAGTAGCCGCCTCCGCGCACGCGCCGACGACAGGGGCGACCCTTTCTGGTCGGCGCGCCGCACAGCGTCTGGTTCGCCGCTTCCGAATCGATGCCCCCGGCAGGTGCTGCTCGCGGGTCGGCTTTCGAGCGGTCGATAGCGTGACCGTCGTCAGCGCTTTCGGGCTGAACCCTTTGAAGCGTGAGCGGGTCGGCGGGCGCGCCGATAAAGTATATGCCACGGCGCGGGCTTGTGGCGCGGCCCGCGACAAAACCGGCGGCCAGCGCCAGCGCGAACAGAAGGAAGGGCAACAAAGCGCCTCGCCCGACTTTGCGGTTGCAGGCGGCGCAGCGCGGGCGTGTAAGCCGGCGTGTGAGCCATTGCGGCCTGCTTGACCCTATGACCTTTTCGCCGCACAGGTGACAAAACTTTTCTGAGGGCATAAGCTTATGCTCGGCTGGATTTAGCTATAGCCTGGGGTCACGCCGGGAAGGATGCTTCAGCATACCATCCTGCTGCCATTAAGCAAACTCTCCGGCGATCTTGCCTGTTTGCCCGTCGCTTTGTTTTGGTGATACTATTATCGTGCTGCCGCCGTCTTACGCAGCTTCGCTTGTGGAACGCAAGACACCGCTTTCTGCCTGCGCTGTCTGGACTCGTCTTAAAATAATCTTGCTTGAAAAGGACTTATACGATGACACAAGAGAAGCAACAAAGCGGCCGAGTCCTTCACGTCATTAGTAATATTCTCCCCGAGCAGCCCAAGGCCCCGGAGTTTCCGCCTGAAGTGCCCTCTCGCCGCTGGATGTACAAGCAGATGACCAAAGCGGTTGCAAAGAAGGTCGTCCGCGCGCCGTTTTCGATTCACACCTGGGCGGCGCTTCGTCGAACGCTCCTGGCCAATGTCCTGCCGGACAATTTAGTCTACCGCTACAAAGCTTACCAGCGCGGCGAGTGCAACCGCTGCGGCCTTTGCTGCAAGATTCAGTTTCAGTGCCCCTTCTTTGTCGATGAAGGGCCCTACAACACTCACTGCTCGATCTACGTAACGCCGCACGCGCCGACCGCGTGCGTCAAATTCCCGCTCGACCCGCTCGACCTGAAGCTGCTTCAACGCGAAGTCGGCAACGCCTGCACATTCTATTACGAAGGCGAGCCCCAGACGCTGAGCCTGCTCGAATTTGTGAAGCTCTACACTCAAGGGATGCGCCAGCAGCTCGCAAAGCGCAAGCTCAAGGAAGCGCCCGAAAGCGGCGACTAAAAAAAGTAAACAGTGACAAGTGACAAGTGACAAGAAAGAGTAGACGAGGCGCTAGTTTCCCCTCTTTCTTGTCACTTGTCACTGTTTACTTGTCACTTTCATAAAGGTAAGGCCTGAGCGAGCGCGTCAATATCGTCGCGCGTGTTGTAGAAGTGCGGCGAAACCCTCAGCCGGTTCGCGCGCGGGGCGGTGATGATCTTCTGCTGAGCGAGCAGCTTGTAAAGGCTTTCGGGCGCGTGGCGCGGGTGCTTGCAGGTCACGACGGGCGATTTTTCTTTCGGCATTCGCGAGCTTACGATCTCGTACCCTTTGGCGGCGAGTTGTTCGGCCAGATAATCGCTCAACCCAAGCAGGTACTCTTCAATCGCTTCCGGCCCGGTCTCTAAGAACAGATCGATTGCGGCTCCAAGCCCGTAGACCCCGACCGTATTGAGCGTCCCGCACTCGAAGCGTCCCGCGCCCTCGCGGTAGTCCAGGCGGTAAGGCATGTGCTTAGAGTAGTTCTTTACGGAAGTCCATCCGACTACTGTGGGCTTGATGCGGTCGATCACGCGGTCCGATACGTAAAGCAGCGCCGCGCCTTCGGGGCCAATCAGGTACTTGTGCGCGTCGGCGGCGCAGGCGTCCACAAAGTCGCGCTCTACGTCGAGCTTTAACCCGCCCAGGCCTTGAATTACATCGACGAAAAACAATATGCCGCGCTCTCGGCAAAACCGCCCGATGGTTTGGAGGTCGGCTCGAAACCCGCTCGAAAACTGCACCCAGCTTATCGTCACAACGCGAGTGCGCTCGTCTACGAGCGACAGTAATTCGGATATGTCGATCCGCCCGTCGCGCTCAGGAGCAAACTTGAGCCGGACGCCGCGCTCTGCTTCAAGCCGCATCCAGGGGTAAATGTTCGCCGGGAACTCTACGTTGCAGGTGACGACCGTGTCGCCTTCGCGCCAGTCCAGCCCGGCCGCGACGGCAGAGATCGCCGCCGAAGTGTTCGGCATAAAAGCTATCTCGTGCGCGCGCGCGTTCACGAGCCGGGCCGCCGCCGCGCGAGTGCGCTCGTATGTTTGAAGCCAATCGAAATAGTTGTCCGAGCCGTTTCGCGTCACGTCGTCTATGATCGCCGCCATAGCATCTCGCACGCGAGTCGATAGCGGACTCACCGCCGAGTGGTTCAAGTATACGTAGTTTTCCGTCACCGGAAACAGCGCGCGAATCTCTCTGTTCATATCTATTCCGGTTTCTATCTATCGCGTGCCCGCCGCCAGGTCAAAGACCGGGCGCATCTCGCCTACGGGAATCTTTCGATAGTTCTTAACAACGGGGCGATGAAACTCGCCCAGTTTTGAAAGCCGCGCAAGATCGGCCTCGTCGAGCACTTGGAGTTGAGCAAGGGCTTCGACGACCGCCGGGTTGATGGCGCGCTTGGCGCCGTCTTCGATCTTTATCGCAAGCCCCAGCCCTCGCGGGTAGCGATCTGACGGGAGCACGCCTACCGAATAGGCCGCCTCCGCGCCGATCTTTGCGACGAGCTTGCCGCGAGCCGCGCGCATCAGCTCAGTGTCGAACTCGCCGTCGCCGCCTATCATCTCAGGGTGCGCGATCATCGCGCCGACGATTCGCTTCATCGCTTCTGCGGTCCGGCCTTCCCGTCCGTCGGCCAGACCTTGCTGGCTGACGAGCCGCGCGAACGCCGCCGCAAGCGACTTGAGCGGCACGCCAAAAGTGGGTGCGCTGCAACCGTCAATCGCTGAAGGGGGCTCGACGGCGAGTCCTGCTACCTCTGTAAAGACGGCTAGAATAGCTTGCTGAACGGGGTGCGCGGGCGAGACGTAATCTTCGGTCGCAAGCCCGCGATGGACAGCGGTCAAAAGCATCCCTGCGTGCTTGCCGGAACAGTTGTTGTGAAGCTGGTTGAACGAGCCGCTGCGACACTCTATCTCTCTGGCCGCCTGTTCGCTGTACGGGCGATGCGCGCCACACATGAGCGCACTCTCGTCGAGCCCCGCGCGCGCAAGTATCCCTGAAGCCGCCTCTGTGTGAATCGGCTCTCCGTTATGCGAAGCGCACGCGATTGCAAGCTCGCGCGTCGTTATCTCGTACGCGTCGGCGGCTCCGCTCGTGATAAGCGGGATCGCTTGGATGGGTTTAATCGTTGACCGCGTAGAGGTGAGAAGGTCCGCGTTTCCCAGCCGCGCAAGGATGTGGCCGAAAGCGTCTGCCGCGACAATCGCGCCGTGATGCTGCGATTCGATAATGTCTCCGCGTCTGACTTCGACCAGTACAGGAAGTTTGTCATCCATCGTTTAGCCCGTTCGAGTTGTCTCGCCCACAGCAGCACTTACTTTACCTCAGCCACGGCTCAACCTCAATTGACGCAGACCAGACCGGCAATCTGGCGGTATCTATGCTCGCTAAAGCCGTCGATGATGATGACCTCTTCGGGCTTCTTAAAGGGCCCGTGAAGCCGTCTGTGCTCGACGATCTTGCTTGCGAGCGCAGGGCCTATGCCGGGCAGCGATTCAAGCTCGTCGGTCCGGGCCGTGTTCAGGTTGACGCACGCTTGCGGAGAGGGTTGGCGATCCGCGACGCCCGTGTTCGTGTCCTTCGCAGGCGCGGCGCAAGAGGCGAGCGATGGTGAAAGCAAGGCGATCAGCAAACACACGAGCCTTTTCATGCGCGGCCCTTCCTTTCTTTGCATCTGCCGGTTGTGACGTGCGATCCTATTTTACAGAGTATGCGAATCGGATTAAGCCACAGAGTCAGCTTTGTCGCAACGGTGCTCGCCCTCGCCTGCGTCTTTACGGCTGCTTACATCTTTGCCCAAAACAAGAAGCCAAAGCGCGAAGAGTTTGGCCATAGCTTGAAACGGCTCAGGTGGGACGAGAAGAGACGCGCCGCCGTCGAGCGCCGGGAGCCGAAGCCGGAAAGAAGAAGTCGCCAGAGCGAAGATCATGCCGATATGGCCGACGCCGTAAAGCTCGACACTCTCTACGTGGTGCTTCCGGTCACGGTGACCGACCGCGCTACTTCGCGCTTTGTCGAAGGGCTTGGCAAAGATGATTTTATAATCACCGAAGACGGGCGCGCCGAACAGGTGGCCGCCGTTACGACAGGCGAAGACGCGACCTTGCCGCGCTCGATCATACTGGTGATGGATTCGAGCGGCAGCCAGACCGCTTACCTTGAAGCGAGCATACAGGCTGCCAGGACTCTCGTCTCCGAGCTTGCGCCTTCAGACGAGATGGCCGTAGTTACAGACACAATCGAGCTGCTCGCGGACTTTACATCAGACAAGTCGCGGCTCATCTCCGGGCTTGAAAGCTTGAAAGCTCGCGCCCGGTCGCTTGACCGAAAAAAGCCGCGTGAGCGCAGCCTGCAATTCAGCGCCCTTTTTGCCGCGCTCCGGGAGCTTGTCCCGAATGATGACCACAGGTCGGTAATCATCTTTCAAACGGACGGGGATGAAGCCGTGACGTTTAGAGATCAGCCCGACGCTTCGGATTACGTCTGGAACATGCCGCGCCGCGAGTACGGTCTTCAAGACATATTCGCGGCGGCGGAGAGATCACAAACGACCATCTATACAGTTGTTCCGGGCGAGCGGCTCGTCGGGCTACAGGCGGGTGAGCTTTACACGACGGGTCGTCGCCTGCTTGAGCGCAGCGCACGCTCGCGCTTTGCGACCGAAGCCGAGTATCGCGCTTACGCCGGGTCGCATCCTCTGTCGGAAGCCCAGGTCCGGTTGTTGACAGACAGGTTTGCGCGCGCGCAACGGGCCGCCGAGCGCGTAGCCGAATTGACGGGCGGGTGGGCCGTATATCTGGAAGCCCCCGAACAGGCCGCGGGCATCTATCAGAGGATTCTTTCCGACATAAATCACCGCTACTCGATAGGCTATTACCCGACGAACGAAGCGCGCGACGGCAGGGCGCGACGAGTCTCGATCAAGGTGCGAGGCCGCGATGATTACCGGGTCCACGGGCGCACCGGTTACATCGCGCCGCTGGGGCGATAACTCTCGGCGCGGTAACTTTTGCTCACACGGATTGACTTCCGCTCACCGCCTATAATATTAATGCCGAACCTTTTATCTCGGATAGATATTGCGCTTGATCGGAGGTTCGGATGCAGGCACAAACACAACTGGAAGCAGAGCCGCGCACGCAGGTTGAGGAGACCGAGGCGAGGCCGCGCTGGAACGTCGCAAAGCGAATCAGTTTTCGCTTCGTCTTCGTATATTTTTTCTTACACATCTTCCCGTTCCCAATCGACCTTTTGCCCTTCACCACCACTGCCCTGGAAAAGTATAACCAGCTATGGCAGACAATCGTGCCGTGGGCGGGCAAGCACGTTCTCCGGTTGAGCTATGACATCACAGTCTTCACAAACGGGAGCGGCGACACTACTTATGATTATGTAAAGGCTCTCTGCTTTTTTGCGATAGCGGCAGCCGCGACAATCGTCTGGTCCGCGCTTGACCGCAAGCGGCCTCGCTACGACCGGCTCTACCAGTGGTTCAGGCTCTACGTCCGCTTCTCGCTCGCGGCGGCCATGATAGGCTACGGCGCTTACAAGGTAATCCCCATACAGATGCCAGCCCCGTACCTGACGCGGCTAATCACGCCCTACGGGGAGTCGTCGCCGATGGGGCTGCTCTGGACCTTCATCGGCGCGTCGAAGGGCTTCGAAATCTTCACAGGCTTTGCCGAGCTGCTTGCCGGCGTGCTGCTCATCGTGCCTCGCACGATGTTGCTCGGAGCGTTGATATGCTTCGCCAACACCACGTTCATCTTCGTGCTCAATATGTGTTACGACGTGCCGGTCAAGCTCTACTCGTTCCACCTTATGTTGATGAGCATATTCCTGCTCGCGCCGGACCTCAAACGGCTCGCAAACCTGTTTCTGCTCAACCGCGCGGTAGAGCCCGCCCCGCTGCCGCAGCTTTTCAAGCGCAGGTGGCTCAATCGTGGCGCGGTGGCCCTGCAAATTCTCTTCGGGTTGTTTCTTGTCGGATGGAGTTTGAACGAAGCCTATAAGCAATCGAAAGTCTACGGCTATAACGCGCCAAAGCCGCCGCTGTATGGCATCTGGGAGGTTGACGAGTATTCATTAGACGGGCAGGCGCGCCCGCCGCTTTTGACCGACGCGACAAGGTGGCGGCGCGTGATCTTCCAGTTCCCGGAATCGCTCTCGATTCAGCCTATGACGGGGCCGAACCAGCGTTTCACCCTCAAGCTCAACACGGACGACCAGACGCTCTCGCTCGGCAAGCAGGCGGACGAGAACTGGAAAGCCGACTTCACTTTTAAAGAGACGGAGCCGGGGCAGATGACGCTCGAAGGCGTTTACGAAGGCCAGAAGCTTACCGCCAGGCTTACACGGTTTGACGAGACGAAATTCCTGCTGACGAGTCGCGGCTTCCGGTGGATTCAGGAGTACCCGTTTAATCGCTGAGCGCGCCGCCCGCGTTCAGACGCCGAACAGCTCAAGCCGGAATTCGTCGCCGAGCAGCGAGATGCGCGGCTCGCGGCGCGTGAACGCGTAGTGCGCGCGCCGCAGCGCGGGTATGCCCCGACGCGCGGGCTCAATGCCGTATTCGTCGCTTGTGAAGATGTGGTGGAGATGCGGGTTCTGTTTCAAAGGCACGCCGTACTCTACAGACTTCCTATTCATGCCGCCGCTTCGGTTCGGGTTGATGAACTCGACGCGGTTATCGAAGATCAGCACGCGCGATTTGGCCGAAGCGGCAGAGTAATCGCGATGGACAAGCAGGTTGGTCAGGGCTTCAAAGACCGCGTCCCGCGAATAGTTCGCCCGGCCCGTGATAGGCTCGCCCTTGCCCTTGCTTGAGCGCGGCGGGCGCGTGTCCCACAGGTCCGCGTAGCGTTTGATGAATAAGAGCGTGCGGTCGAACAGCGCCGTCAGGTTGCCGGAAAATACCGCCTGCTCGATCACGGGCGATGCGGGATCGCTACCCGAAAACCGTGTGACCGCTACCTGGCTTTGAGGCGCGAGCCGCTCGACGGCGGCGCTCTGCCCGAACAGCAGAAACCCTGCGAGGGTCGGAACGACGCCCGCGCCGTACTCGCTCCCAAGCCTCAGGTCGCGCATCGCGTCGGCGGTCGGGAACCCTTCCGGCTCGCGGAACAATTCGCCGTTCAAGTCCCGAACGTAGCTCCAGACGAGCGCCTCGTCCACGTCCTTTATCCCCGCTTCGACCAGCGGCAGGTCTTCAAAAGACGACAGCCGCGAGCGCGCAAAAAGGGCGGCTATCTCCGCGCCGTCCGCCTCGCGTTTTGTCGAGCCTATGCGTATAAAGTAGCGATTGTCGAGCGTCGTATGAGGCGCGCGCCGGTCGTCAACCTGCAGCACGACTACGCGCACGCCGTTATCGAACGAGACCTTGTCGATGAACGGCAGCACGGGCGGCTTTATCTGGTTCCGGCAAATCTCTATGAGCTGTTCCTCGACCTGTTCGGGGTCGTCGAGCCCTTCGAGTCGGCGCTGGTCGTTTACCCCGAAGACGATGGCCCCGCCGCCTGTGTTTGCAAGCGCGACTATCTCCGCGGTCACCTTTTCGGCGTTGACCAGTCTTATCTTAAATTCGAGATAGGTGTCTTCGCCGCCTCGCACGAGATTGAGCAGGTCTGCGCGGTCGAGCGTGCGCGAATAGCCGCCTGTCAATTTCTGCTCGAAGTAAGCCCGCTCGCTTGAAGGGCTTCGTCGCGCTGCCCTGAACTTTCTGCCGCGTGCCATGATTAGTCCTCGTTAAGATACATTTATTTCTAAACGCTGGAAGCCGCTCGGGCGGGACGGCGAGAGTTTGCATCTGGCGCGCTCGTCCATTGATGATATCGCATACGGGCCTGCTCGAATCATCCACGCGAGCCTGCCTCTGCCGACCTGATCCAGAGACAGGCAATACCGCGCTGCCAGATTGAATGATAACAAGTTGACGACCTGTTTTAAAAGCGAAGGACCGGAGACTGAGGACTGAGCAAAGGATTCGCGGGGTCAGGCTTCTTATGAAACTACCAGGGACAGGAAGTAGCCCTGCCCCTGCCAATACTTCGCCCGGTCTTATTTCGTGAAGGGAGTCTTCGTGTATTGAGAGGCGAGCTTTTGGGAGTCGAAAACATTCTCGCGCTTCAAGACGATCTGGTACTCGGCCAGGGCTTCGGCGCGCCTGCCTTGAAGGTCGAGCGCGCGGCCCGCCTCAAGGTGCGAAAGCGTGACAAGGGCTTTTGCCGACCTCGGCCATTTTATCACGGCCCTGAACCGGTCAAGCGCGTCCGTCTGGTTCCCCGCGCTCATAAGCGACGCGCCCCACTGATAATTCACAAGGTCGGTCGCATCACGCGCGATGCTCTCGTTTTTTAGCAGCTCTCGAAACGCGTTATCGCCTTCGTCCCTGCGACCGAGACGATAAAGCAGACTCGCGCGCTCGACTCCAAGCAGGTAATTCTTGTCGTATTTCTGCGCCAGATAGCTGATCATCTCAAGAGCGCGTTCGGGCTGGTTTTCGCGGCTGTAAAGCCCTATGAGCACGACGCGCGCATCGTCGGAAGTATACTTGCCGTGCTCGGCGACCCGCTGAAGATATTCGATGCCCTTCTTTTTCGACCCCTTTATCCCCGCGAACCGCGCGAGCGTCTTCCAGAAAAACGGCAGGCTGTCTATTACGTATTCGTAAAGCCCTATGCTCAGGTATGCGTCCGTGTAATTGGGATCGAGCTTGACGACCCTCTTTTGAAGCTTGACCGATTCGTTTGCGTCGCCTATCGCTTTTCGGAAGCTGCGGTTGACGCTGACGCTGTAGCCCGCGCGCAGGCCGAGCGCCGCCGCCTGGTAATAGAGCGCCTCCGTGTCGTCAGGGTTTTTGAGAAGACGAGCCTTGCTTGCGGCAATCGCTTTGCGTATCAACTCATTAAACTCGCGATCACGCTTAGGGTCCGGCTTGTCCTGCTCCTCGTCCTGAGCGTAGAAAGAGCCGCCCGTATAAATGGAAGTCGAAAGCCGCCGGCTGGAGTTGAGCGTCTCAAGCCAGAGGTTGTTCGCAAGATAGACATACCCGGCCGGATGACCGGGTTCGAGCTTGACCATCTGCTGGTAAAGCTCTTGGGCGACGCGGTACTCAAGGTTGTAAACGCGTGTGTTGCCTTCGATTCTCAGCCGCTCGAACTCCGCGGGAGCGGGCCTGTTATCAACCTCGCTTGCGGCGGCCTGCGGCGCTGCGATGATAGCGTTTGCGATGACCGCAATGGCCAGAAGTGTTACTGTAACTGCGCGCATCTTTAAACCCCTTTGTTGTGGTTACGGGACAATGATTGATAAGGCGTCGGGCACAATGTCGAACGTCATCGGCAGCGGCCCGATTATCTCGCCGTCGGCCTGGACCCAGTGTTCGAAAGATGAGATCGCTTTTACGTGGCGGCCACGGACCACGAGCGCGCTCGTCTGTCCGGCTCGCCCGCGCATGCAGGCGGCGAGGTCTGGCAGGTATAAGAAATTATTCGCGCGGCGAGGCAATATAAAGACATCGAACCAGGGCTGGTCGAGGTCGGCTTCGGGCGTCATCGAAAGCCCTCCGCCGTAGCCTTTGCCGTTGCCCAGCAGCGCAAAAACGCCTTCGTACTTTTTGCCGTCTACCTCCAGATCGAAAGGCTCCGCGCGCCACCCGACGAGGTGCTTGATACCCGTCACCCAGTAGGCGAACTCGCCCGTCACGCGCTTCAATCTCCGGTTGACCGAGCGAGCAATGGCGGCGTCCAGACCTATGCCGACAAACATGAGGAAGTACCGCGAGGCCGGGTCTGATCCGTTGTCAGAGATTTCGGCTTTGCCAAGTGCTATCCGCCTTGTCTTACCCCTGGCGATTGTGTCGGCGAGCACCTCTGTCTGAAACGGCAGCTGGAGGTCTCGCGCTACTACGTTCGCAGTTCCACCGGCCCACACCGCCAGGGCAGCGTTGTGGCCGACCATGCTTTGAATGACCTCGTTCAGGGTTCCGTCGCCGCCGTAGCTGACTATAATCTCCCGCCCGCTGCTCAGAGCTTCGGCGGCAATCCGCGTGGCGTCGTGCGGCGCGGTCGTGGCGCAGGCCTCGGCCTCGATGCCGCGCTCGTCGAGCAGTCGTACCATATCAAGCGCATTTTCGGCGCGACGGCCCGGCCGCCCGGACATAGGGTTATAAATTATGGTTGCTCGCGTGCGACTCATCTTTTCAGTTTTGATACGTAGCAAGAAGGATGCCGCCCTGAACCGGGCCGTAAACATTGTAGAACCGCAGAGATTTAACGGCAAGCCGGGCCGTGGCGCAGAATTTATCCGACGATTGACGGCTTTGCACCTAAAGTCGGGTTTTGACCCCCCTTTTTGTGCAGCAACGATTTCTGCACAAAAACTCAAAAAGGCGGTGGTCTGATATGACTAATATACCGGTCATATCCAATTGGGCTACCGTCCCGCTTTGGGTGATTTTCCTTGATGGGGGAAAAAGCCAGAGCGTATCCTTGCGAACATGGCGAATTGGCTCACCCGTAGGTTTTCTTTCTGGCGCAAGGCTTTTGAAGGCTGGGCGAGGTCAGCAATGGCTATTATAATTGCGGCCTTTACCCTATTTCTTAGTATACGTGATGGAGTCCTTGGCCCGCAGGATAGAGAGCGATGGTATGCCTTAAAGTATATCCCCCAATTGTCATGGTATTGGTGGGTAGTAATCGGCGTTTTCGGCCTTTTGTTGCTGGCATTGGAGGGAGCATATCGCGCCCACAAAGGGGAGAACTGGAAACTACTGAAAAAACATAAAGAAAAAATTGGAGAAATAAAAAGAGAGTACCAGCAAAAAGAAATTCAGGACAATTTACGAGAGTTGGTGAGCGCAAAGCAGACCGGAAAGCAACCCCCTGTGAGCGAAGATGCTGTCACCATTTCAGAGAAAGTATCACCTGACAATACGGGTGACCATCTGATAGACGGATACAAAACAAAAATAGAGCGACAAGAAGAAGAAATGCGAGAAATGGGTATCAGGCTATTTAATAAGGACGATGAAACAGACGGTTTGAAATTACAAATTGAAAGGCTCAATAGCAAGTACGGATGGCTATCTGAAATTGCCGAGAAAGAGCGCAAAGCATTAAGTAAATATGTTCTAGTAGAGAATTGCACAGTCAGCCCACATCTCGATTCAGAAGAACTGCCGTATTTGATATTTGATTTCAATGTCATAAACAATTCTGTGTATACGGTATCTTTAACGGACTCAATAAACGGCTTTATAAAATTCAAAGGGCAACCACTGGATAAAAATGCGCGTCTGTTTGGCGAGCCGATGAAGAATTGTCCGCATAATGGGAGAAGTAGTTTTAGGATTCGCCAGCCTGTTCATCCAAGTGAAGCCGTACTTATATCTGAGGCATTAAAGAAATCCGGTAATTTATTTGATTTCTCTGAGTTGATAGTAGCTGCCGTTATTGTCGGGGAGAATCCTGCTAAAGAACCAGCCCGACTTGATCTAACACGCGGGATGCAGAATGCCGACTTAGAAAACAAAATCATAGTACTAGAAAATGAAATTAATCAGGTAAGACAAGAATCGAAAGAGGCAATAGAACGGGAACGCCGTAATACAGCATTGACCAAAGCAATTGAAGGTGGCGCGGCATTATACCTCGAACTAGATGAGGGGAGGCCAATTAGAGACCAACGCCTTGCTCGATGGCGATCTGACGCGACGAATATATTATCAGTCAATTTTGGGAAGGATGTCGCATTCAAGATTTTTGGCAGTGGCAATTATACGCCCCCCAATACCGTACCAGAGCAAAAGCAATGGCTACTTGATTATTTAAAAACATTAGGCAGTCTTATCATTTAACGTCAGACAACCTGCTTTCACATCGTCTGAGCCGCGATGCCTACACCGTGATTAAAACCTCACCTCAATCGGCTAGTCCTATTTTTCGGTCTTAGTCTTACGTGGCTTATTCCGGTAGCGCGATTACATTTTGGGCAAACACGCGGCTTGTTCTCTAAATCGCGTGGCATCCATTCATGCTCTGCATCGCTCACAGGTATAAACCCACGATTGACGGCCTGGCGTAATACTCCTGCGTGTCGCCTAAAATATTACACGTCCCGCCTAGAATATCATCTTACTTGCATGTCTGGTAATCTGTAGTACAATCCCGCAGGCACACCAATATCGAGCCGCCACAAGAGCGGTAGCAGTAGCCCGGTTCTTTTTTGCGCTTAGTTTCTTGATCTAAGCATCAGCACCAGCAGCGTGAAAGCCAGCAGCACTCCAGGTTCAACATCTACAGCAGGTGTATCGTGCTTAGATTGATCGTCTTGCAAGACCAGACCTTGACTATGCAATGTCGGATCGTTGCAGTCGCACCATGCCATGCCGCCCAGCGTGTGCCCTGCAAGCACTGGAAAGGACAGACACAAGATGAGCAAGCAAACTGAGAACAGTCTTTTCATACTCCCTCCTAGAGCGGTACAGACGAGATTGTATCAGCGATTACTACACGGAATAGCGGGCTACCAGGAATTAGGAAACCAGATTATTAAAGAGATCAAAGCCGCTCATGCCTTCAGACAAGTTGAAACCGTTTGCGAGCTTTCCAAAATATTGATCAATATACCGGTCCGGGAGTACCAACTAATAGCACAGTATTATCTGGTCTGGTGCGACTTTCAGCAGCTTAAGTACCCTGTGGAGACGCTGGAAACCATTATTGAGCAGACAAAGACGTACAAAGCGAGAGCCTTATTTTCTCGCGGGGGAGTGGAAGGCTACAAGGGCAACACGGAGACGGCGATCTACTTTTATAAAGAGGCTCTAAAGACATCCCCGACGGTGTCGGAATTTATTGAGCTGGTGCGTTCGGTCGCGGTGTTAAAGTCACAGGAAGGGTTTCATAAATCGGCTTTAAAAGACCTTGAAAACCTCATACCCCTGATGCGGTACGCAGAGCCGAGGCTCTATTATGATTTACTTAACTCGTATGCCGTAGAACTATGCGAGGCGAACCGGCTTGAAGAGGCCAGAAACGTTTCAGCTCTGGCCGTATCGTCACCCTTCGGCCCTTACTACGCAGCATGGCAAGAGACATTCGCGGAAGTAAACCAAAAGCTGTCGAAGAGTCGATCAAGGGTATCGGTCTCCGTCCCTGAACCGACGGCTGTCGCTGAGCCCGAGCGCGCCGTAGAGCCTGAGCCTGCTCGTCTCCCCGAACAGGGGGTGGCAAGGATAATCAAGTTTCCGAAATTAAAGCGACCTGAAGCCAGCCGCGAGGTTCCCGTCGCTCTCACGCCTATTCAATGGCTCGCGGTCGTGTTGAAGGCTATGTTGAAAGAGAGGATCACCGACGAGGAGATCGAGCGCATATGCTCGTCATACTACGAGCTGGTCGTCGATTTTTATAGCTGAAGGGCCCTTTTCGAACCGGGCGGTATTATTCCCCTATCCCTTTGCTGTTGACCAGGACCACACGCCAGCCGTCCGGGTCTTCTATCGTCACGGCGTTTTCAAGCCAGTACGGATTCTCAGGCTCCACGGGGTGCTGGCCGAAAGAGGCCAGGCGGGTCACGAGCTTTTCAAAAGCCTCTTTTTCGGGGATGTAGAAGACCAGCAGGTTATCTCTGGTCGGGGCGGGGCAGGGGCTCCCGTCTTCGTGCTCTGTGAACTCAAGGTGATAGCCGCAGCCCGGCAGCCCCATCATCACGCCCGAATAACCGGCGTGCCCTTCAAACGACCCGACGATCTTTAATCCGATGGCATCGCCGTAGAATCGAACGATCTCCCTCAATCGGCTCGTCGGTCGCGCGATGCGCACCTGCGCTACGGGCAGAGTTTCAGGCCACTGCTCTTTCATTGCTCGCTCACAAGCTTATTCGATCCTGTAATTCGGAGCCTCTTTGGTGATCACCACGTCGTGCACATGGCTTTCGCGCAAGCCCGCCGATGTGACCCGTATAAACCGCGCGCTCTCTTGAAGCTCCGCGAGGTTGTGACACCCGCAGTAGCCCATCCCCGCGCGCAGCCCGCCCACTAGCTGATGCACAAGCGATGCGAGCGCCCCTTTGTGCGCGACGTTGCCTTCGATGCCTTCGGGCACAAGCTTTGAAGCCTGAGACTCACCCGCCTGGCCGTAGCGGTCGCGGCTGCCTTCTTTCATCGCCGCGAGCGACCCCATCCCGCGATAGGCTTTGAACTGGCGGCCCTGGAACAAAATGACCTCGCCGGGGCTTTCATCCGTTCCCGCAAAGAGCGAGCCTATCATGACCGAATCCGCGCCCGACGCGATGGCCTTTGTGATGTCGCCCGAATACTTGATGCCTCCGTCGGCGATAACCGGCACGCCCGACCCGCGAGCGGCCCGCGCGCAGTCCATTATCGCGGTTATCTGCGGGACGCCCGCCCCCGACACCACGCGGGTCGTGCAGATGCTGCCCGGACCCATGCCGACTTTGACCGCGTCGACGCCGGCCGCGATAAGGTCTTTGGTCGCCTCGGCGGTCGCTATGTTGCCCGCGACAAGGTCAAGCTCAGGAAAGCGGCTCTTGATCTGTTTGACCGCCGCGATCACGCCTTCCGCGTGACCGTGCGCGGTGTCTATCACGAGCGCATCGACGCGCGCGCGCACAAGCTCCTCGGCGCGCGCGAGGAAATCGCCCGTAGCCCCGATTGCCGCCGCTACCCTCAACCGCCCAAGCGAGTCCTTGGCCGCGAGCGGGTACTTGATGGCCTTCTGAATATCTTTGACCGTGATCAACCCTTTAAGCCTGTAGTTGTCGTCGACGACCAGCAGCTTTTCTACGCGGTGGCGCTGGAGTATGGCTTTCGCTCCGTGTAGGGTCGTGCCGACAGGGACCGTTATCAGCTCGTCTTTGGTCATCACCTCGCTGATGGGAAGGTCGAGCCGCGTCTCGAATCTCAGATCGCGGTTCGTCAGTATCCCTACGAGGTGGCCGTCGCCTTCGACAATCGGAACGCCTGAGATGCGGTAGCGGTCCATCACCTCCATCGCTTCGGAGATGGGGCGGTCGGGGGTCATCGTCACGGGGTCGACGATCATCCCTGACTCGCTGCGCTTCACCTTGTCGACTTCGTCGCGCTGGGCTTCGATTGAGAGATTCTTGTGGACGACGCCTATTCCGCCTTGCTGCGCTATCGCTATGGCGAGGTGAGACTCGGTCACTGTGTCCATTGCGGCAGACAAGATCGGGATGTTCAACGGGATGTTGCGTGTGAATCGGGTCGTCGTGTCGGCTTCGGTCGGGAGAACGCTGCTGCGCGCGGGAACCAGAGAAACGTCGTCAAAGGTCAGGGCCTCAGGAATTTCACCACCTAGCATCACTCTACCTCAAGACTCTCAGAAGTGATTCGACTTGTGGCCCTCAAGAGGGCTGGTTGAGGGTACACAATATAACGGTGCTAGTCCCAAGTTGACCAGCTATGGATGGTAGCAAACCGGTTTTCCCTTTGCAAGCTGCGCGGCTTGAAGTTGACTCGCGCGCGGCTTAGTTGCTAACTTTCCTAATTCTATTTAGCGCCGCGAGCCTTCACCTAGCGTCTCGGCTCTCAATCGCGGCTTTAAGGAGTATCAGAAATGAGATGGTCCCGGCTTTTCATACCGACCCTGCGCGAAGACCCGACCGACGCCGAAGTCACGAGCCATCGGCTGCTCGTGCGCGCGGGCTTCATAAGGCAATTGACCGCGGGCGTCTACTCGCTGCTCCCGCTTGCCGAGCGCGTGCGGCTGAAGGTCATAGCGATAATCCGCGAGGAGATGAACCAGATAGGCGCGCAGGAATTTCTGCTGCCTGCGATTCACCCGGCGGAAATCTGGAAGGAGTCGGGCAGATGGGACGTCATGGGCGACAACATGTTCCGCCTCCGCGACCGCAAAGGCGCGGAGATGGGGCTGGGCATGACGCACGAGGAGATATTCACCTCTATCGCCCGCAACGCGATCAACTCTTATCGCCAGTTGCCGCAAGTCTGGTATCAGATTCAGACTAAGTTTCGCGACGAGGCCCGCCCGAAATCCGGCCTGCTTCGCGTGCGCGAGTTTACGATGAAAGACGCTTACTCGTTCGACGTGGACCGCGAGGGGCTTGACCGCGCGTTTGACGACCAGTACGCGGCCTACACTCGCATCTTCACACGCTGCGGGCTGAAGTTCACGCCGGTCGAGGCGAGCAGCGGCGCGATGGGCGGCAGCAAGTCTACGGAGTTTATGGTCCGCACGGAGGCGGGAGAAGACCTTATCGCCACGTGCGAGAGCTGCGGCTATTCGGCCAACACAGAAAAAGCGACATCGAAGCTCGCGCCGGTCGCGGACGAAGAGGGGCCTGGCGAGGCGGAAGAGTTCCCGACGCCCGGCGTGAGGACCATCGAAGACCTGACGACGTTTTCGGGCGGCGCGCCTGCCGACCGCCAGATCAAGACGCTCGTTTACGTGCTCGACGGCCAGATCGCGCTTGTGCTTATGCGCGGCGACCACGAGTTGAACGAGACGAAGCTCATGGACGCAAGCGGCGCTATCGACGCAAGGCCCGCGCAAGCCGACGAGATACGCGAGGCGCTCGGCGCGAGCGCGGGCTCGCTCGGCGCGGTGGGCGTAACGCGCGCTTCTCACCCTAAGATTACAAGAGTGATCGCGGACGAAGCCCTGCGCGGGCGAACGAACATGACGACGGGCGCGAACCGCGACGACTTTCACCTGCGCGGCGTCGCGGTCGAACGCGACCTGAAAGTGGATCAATGGGCCAGCCTTCGCACGGTAAAGGCAGGCGAGACCTGCCCCGATTGCGAAGGTACGCTCGACGTTTTCAAAGCCGTCGAGATCGGTCACATCTTCAAGCTCGGCACGAAGTATTCAGAGAGCATGGGCGCGCGCGTGTTGACTGCCGATTCGACCGAAGTGCCGATAGTGATGGGGAGTTACGGCATAGGCGTCGAGCGCGTCATGGTCGCGGCGGTCGAGCTTTATAACGACGAAGCGGGCATCATATGGCCCGAAGCAATCGCGCCGTTTCGGGTCGTGGTCACGCCCGTCAACACCAAAGACCAGGAGCTTGTGGCAGCCGCCGAGCGCATATACTCGGAGCTTTCCGGCGAAGGGATAGACGTGCTCCTGGACGACCGCGACGAGCGGGCAGGCGTAAAGTTCAACGACGCGGACCTGATCGGGGTGCCTTACCGTGTGACGGTCGGCAAGAAGATCAAAGAAGGCAAGGTCGAGCTAATGACGCGCGCCACACGCCAGTCAGAAGATGTCCCGGCCGACGGGATTGCCAAACGCATCCGTGAAAGATTGGCGAAGTAGTTTTTAGTGATGAGGACTGAGCGCGGCCTCGATCATCTCCAGCTCAGTCCTCAGTCCTTATTTTGCCCAGGCGGCGAAAAACTGAGGGGCCTGGCGTGATAATTCGTTCGAAAGCAGGTTTTCGACTTCCCTCGAAGTGGTGAGCTTCATCGCGTCT
Organism: uncultured Clostridia bacterium; assembly: GCA_964615905.1. Classification (GTDB taxonomy): domain Bacteria; phylum Acidobacteriota; class Blastocatellia; order UBA7656; family UBA7656; genus DATLMR01. The sequence continues at coordinate 361,286 of CAZTUB010000001.1, read as the reverse complement.
CGAATCATAGACCGCACGCTCTCGAGCCCCACCGACCTTATCGCATTTTTAATAAGAGGTATCGACGCGGGCGCGAGGCTGAGCGTGCGGATGCCGAGCCCCACGAGGGCGACGGCCTGCAGGGGATCGGCCGCCATCTCTCCGCACAGCTCAAGCGGGACCCGTTCGGCTTCGGCCACGCGAACAAGATGGGCTATCGTGCGCAGCACTGCCGGGTGCAGCGGCTGGTAAAGGTGCGCGACATTTTCGTTCCCGCGATCAACCGCGAGCATATACTGGATCAAGTCGTTGGTCCCTATACTCAGGAAATCGGCCTCGCGCGCGAATACGTCGGCCATCATGGCCGCCGCAGGGACTTCGATCATCACCCCTACGGAAAGCCTCGGGTTGTGCTTTATTCCTGCCTCGGCCATCTCGGCTTTGACTTCGCCGATGATCTGCTTGGCTTCGCGCAGCTCGGTGATAGTGCTTATCAGCGGCAGCACGACGCGCAGCTTGCCGTGCGCGTTGGCCCTGAGCACCGCCCGCAGTTGCGTTCGGAATATCTCTTTGACTTTGAGCGACAGCCGGATGGCGCGAAGTCCGAGCGCGGCGTTCTGCTCCTGCTCGAACCCTTCGAGCGTAAGCTTGTCGCCGCCCAGATCGAATACGCGGATGCTTGCGCCCGCCGCGCCCGTGGCCTCTGCGAGCTTGGAGTAGAGTTTGTACTGCTCGTCTTCGCTCGGAAGCTCAGGCAGCCGGTTCAAGAACATGAACTCCGAGCGGTAGAGCCCTATCCCTTCGGCCCCGAAAAGCTGCAGCGAATCGATCTCCGTCGGCAGCTCGACGTTGGCCCTGAGCGTCACGCGTGTGCCGTCAAGGGTTTCAGCCATCTCAGGCGGCTGGGCTTTTCGCCGCGCGCGGCGGCGGGCATCTTCGTCGCGCTTGCTGATGTAATCGCGGATCACAGGCTTTGTGGGGCGCAGGATAAGCTCGCCCGAAAGCCCGTCTAAGATCATAACGTCACCCGTCTTCACGCGCCGGGTCACGTCGTGAAGCCCGACAAGCGCGGGTATCCCTAAAGCGCGTGCGATTATGGCCGAGTGCGAAGTCTTACCTCCCGCGTTCGTGGCGAAGCCGAGCACGCGGTTGAAATCGAGCTCGGCCACGGTCGAAGGCCAGATGTCTTCCGCGACGATTATCACATCCGTATCGAGCTCTGACAGCGTGAAATTTGTGCGGCCGGAAAGGATCGTCAGCAGCCGCGCGGCCACGTCTTCGATGTCGGATGTTCGCTCGCGGAGGTAAGAGTCCTTGACGTGGCGGTAGGCGCGTATGACGCGGTCCGTGACCGCGCGCACGCTCCACTCCGCGTTGATATGACGCGTGCGAATCTCCTGCTCAAGCTCTTCGACAAGGCGCGGGTCTTCGAGCATCAACAGGTGCGCGTCGAGTATGTACGAGTGCTCGTATCCGAGTTCGCGCGAAAGCCGGACTTTTATCTCTTCCAGCTGCGCGCGCGCTTCCTCGCGCGCCTCGCGAAGGCGGCGAATCTCCGCGCGCGTTTGCGAAGGCGAGATCTCTATGTAGTAGAACTGGTGCCGCCCGCGCTCGTCGAGTCTGAGCGCGCGGCCGACGCTTATGCCGGGCGAGGCGGCCAGCCCCCGCAGCCTCACGTCGCGCGCGCGAGATTTCTTAGAAGAGTCCATCTGAAAACTCCTCTCCGAACTTTTGCTCGACCAGTTCAAAGAGCGCATTGGCCGCGCGCTCTTCGTCTTCGCCCTCGGTTCTTATGATCACAGTCGTCCCCTGTGACGCCGCGAGCAGCAGCACGCTCAGGATCGATTTTCCGTCGGCGGACTGGTTGGTGTCTTCACGCAGCAGCTCGACCGTGCTCGTAAACTGAGCCGCCCGGCGCACGAGCCGCGCCGCCGCGCGCGCGTGCAGCCCCAGCCGGTTCGAAATTTTTATTCTCCGTTCTTGCATATCGGCAGACATTTTCCCAGCATACCCGGCAGCTTGCAATGGCAGTCTGAAAAGGCTTCAAGCCTAGCCGAGTGTTTTCGGGTCGGCGGCGTCCCTGAGCCCGTCGCCGAGAAAGTTCCAGGCCAGCACAGAGATGAATATGAAGACGCCCGGCGCGAGTATCCAGCTATAGTCCGTCAGGTAGCTTACGCTTTGTTGAGCGACCGCGAGCATGTTTCCCCAGCTCGCTTCCGGCTCGTGAATGCCTACGCCGAGGAATGAGAGCGCCACCTCGCTCAGGATATAAAACGGCACGCTCAAGGTCGCCGTCACTATCACAAACGACATAGTGTTCGGCAAGATATGGCGTATGATGATTCGCAAGCGGCCAAGCCCGAGCGCCTCGGCCGCTATGACATACTCCTGCTCTTTCAACCCTAAGACCATGCCTCTTATGACGCGGGCCTCGGTCGCCCACCCTATAAACGAAAGGATGATGATGATGAGCAGGTACGTCTGTGTAGAGCTGAGATTGTCGCCGAACGCCTGGCGCATTATCAGTATGAAGTAGAGGCTCGGTATCGCGAGCAGGACTTCGATCACGCGCATCGAGAGGAAGTCGATCACGCCGCCGTAGTACCCTGCGAGTCCTCCGACCAGCAGGCCTATGACGGTCGAGATCAGTATCCCCAGTATCCCGACCGAGAGCGAGACCTGCGAGCCGTACATTATGCGCGAGAATATGTCTCGCCCGAACAGGTCGGACCCGAACAGGTAAATCGTTCCCGGCTCGTCCACTCCGAAAAGGTGTATGTTCGATTCTATAAGCCAGAGTATGTGGTAGCTGTCGCCGCGCACAAAAAATCTCAAGGGGTGCTTCACCGTTGTATCTTCCGCGTAGCCTTTGTAGCCTTTCGCGCCCCTGTCGGTCACCTTTATCCCGTAGACGAAGGGGCGCGAAAGCGTGCCCGCCTCGTCAAAGATGTGTATGCGGGTGAGCATCGGCGGGTGGAACCCCGATTCCGTATTCTGCCGCTCGTAGCTGTAGGGCGCGATGAACCCCGCGAAGATCGCCCCCGCGTACAGGGCGGCCAACGTGTAGAGCCCCGCCATAGCGGTCGGGTTGCGGCGGAGCTTGAGCCACAGTATCTGCCACGGCGAACGGTTGCGACCTGCCAGAGCGATCTCCGGCGCAGGCGCTTCTTCGCCCGTGATTATCTGCTCGCGGGCAGGCAGCATCTCGACGACAGGTTCGCCGCCGCCCTTTTCGATCACCTTCTCTTCACGGGCGGGCGGGTCTTGACTCCTGTTTGCGGGTTCGTCGGAGCGCATCAATTACCTTCAAGCCTGATTCTCGGATCGATGAAAGCGAGCAGCACATCGCCTATCAACGAGCCTAAGGCAAGCATTATCGTGAGCAGCACGACCGCCGCCATGACGAGCGGCTCGTCTTTCGAGATCAACGCCTCGACCGTAAGCCGCCCCATGCCGGGCCAGGAGAAGACCGTCTCTGTCAGGATCGCTCCGGCCAGCAGGTATGCGAGCGAAAACCCGAAGAGCGTCACAAGCGGGTTTATGGCGTTTCCGAGCGCGTGGCGAAACAAGACGCGCGTCTGGCTCAACCCCTTCGCGCGCGCCGTGCGTATGTAGTCGGCCGAGAGCGTCTCGATCATCTCGCTGCGCATCTGCCTCATGTACTGCGCCATGCTTATCGTCCCAAGCACGAAGGCCGGAAGCGTCAGGTGCCACAGTATGTTTGTTATCTTCTGCGCGGGTGAGAAATGCTCCCAGTAGGTCTGGTTGTGTATGCCGCCGATGGGGAACCATCCGGTCTTTGCCGCGAACAACAGCATAAGCAGCGAGAAAAACACCGAAGGCATCGAAAGCCCCGCGAACGATACTAGCCCGATCACCCTGTCGACCCAGGTGTTGCGTTTGACGGCGGCGAGCATGCCGAGCGGGATGGCAAGCCCCCAGCTTATTACGAGCGCCGCGACCGCCAGGATAAGCGTGTTCAACAGCCGCTCCCAGATGAGCGACCACACGGGTATGTCGTACTTGAATGAGTAGCCGAAGTTGCCCTGAAACGCCTGGCTGAGCCAGTACCAGTAGCGCACAAATACGTCGTCGCTTTCCAGGTGATACTGCTTTCTTAACATCTCCAGCAAGTCGTCGGAAATTTGCGGGCTGTTCGACAGCGTGCTCAGGTAGTCGCCCGGCGACAGCACCAGAAGCGACTGCGTGATGAAGGTGACCACGACGAGTAAGGGGATTAACGCGAGAAGTCGTCTGATGAGAAAAGTTCTCATGGTCTGTGATCGACGCGGCGCGGCCGGTTACTTTGTGAAAAAGAGCTCGTCTATGTTCCAGTAAGTGTAATTGGCAAGCGGCGACGGTTTGAAATTGCCGAAACGGTTCTTTGCCGCGACGTAAAAGTTCGGGACCGCCAGATCGATCTCCGGCAGGTACTCGCTCCATATCTGCATGGCCCGGTAGTAATACTGCTGGCGCTGGGCCAGGTCGTTCGTCTTCGAGCACTTGTTTATCACGTCCGTAAGCTCTCGCTCCCAGTCGGTCGACGGCTCCTGCTGGTTGGGGAACGTGACGTAGTTTCGCCCGCTCGGCAGCAGCACGTTCTTCGACAGGATCGGGTCGGGCGGGAAAGCCGATTGCCAGCCCATGATCATGGCGTCGAAGTCGCGCGTCGTCGTCTGCTTGGCGACGATAAGGTTCGGGTCGACAGGCTGAAGGTCTATCTGCATACCGACCTTCGAGAGGTAATCCTTCACAAGCGTAGCCATGTTCACCCTGTAAGGGCGGTTGGCGTTTGTGGTGAGCCGGAATCTCAGGAGATTGCCTTCTCCGTCTTCGGCCACCCCGTCGCCGTCGCGGTCCATTATGCCTATCTCTTTCAAAAGCCCCTTCGCCTTCTCAACGTCGTGCGGGTACTTGGTTATGTTATCCGTGTACCAGACCTTGTTCGCGGGCGAGTCGAAGCTGTAGATGGGGGTGCCCAGGTCCTGGAATGCCGTGCGAACGATGCCCTGGCGGTCAATCGCGTAAGAGACCGCCTGTCGGAACTTGACGTTTCGAAACCATTGCAGCTTGACCGGGTCGACGTAAGGCTTGCCCTGCTTGTTTCTGCCCGTGTCCTGGTTGAAAGTGATGTAGTTTATGTTGAGCGACGGGCCGAGGTCATAAACCTTGTAATCGCCTTGCTGCTCTTTAGCACGGAGCATGCTGACCGATTCGGGGCTGAGCGAGTGGATCATGTCCGTCTCGCCGTTGCTGAACTGCAAGGCCCCCGCGTTGAAGTCGGGCACGATCAGAAAGACGACGCGGTCGATGTAAGGGAGCCGCTGACCCTTTGCGTCGACTTTCCAGTAGTGAGGGTTGCGCTCAAGCTCAACGCGCTGGTCGGTCGTAAACGACTTTATGCGATACGGGCCGATTGTGACCATCTCCTCCGGGTTTGTATTTACCGCCAGCGCCTGGTTGAAATTGCCTGATTTGTAGACCGGCTCCAGCTTGTGCTTCGGGATGATGTAGACGCTATTGACCGCAGCGACAAAGATGGCATTCGGCTCTTTTAGCTGGAACCGGACCGTGTGGTCGTCGAGTTTTTCTATGCTGGGATAAGAGCCGCCCGTCTCTTCGAAAGAGCTTGCCGCAGACGCTCTGATATTGGGGTCGAAGGTCAACTGGTAAGAGAAGATCACATCGTCCGAGGTGAAGGGCGCGCCGTCGGACCACTTGACGCCCTTGCGCAGCTTGAAAGTCCAGGTGAGCCCGTCGGGCGAAGCCTCCCACGATTCGGCAAGCGCGGGCACGTCTTTCTGCGAGTCATTATCCCAGTCGGTCAGCGGCTTGTAGACCGGGCCGTTTATAACCCAGGTGCTCGTGGTATCCGTCCCCGTCACAGGGTTAAACGTGCCCGGGTTATTCGGAATCGACATGACGAGCGTACCGCCGTAATTGCCGGGGGTCGATTGCGTGACCATCGCGCCTTCCGGGGCGGGCCCTTCAAACGGTGGGTTGGGCGTCCCCGAACCCTGTTGCGCAGGCGGCGGTGGCGGCGCGCAGGCGGCTAGCGCAAATAAGACAGATATCAAACTTAGAACAAATGATCTTTTCATTTCTTGTCCTCTGGGAGGGATGCCCTGCAAGGCTCCACAATATAGTAACTTCCAAACCCATGTCAATTATAGTGGTCTGTCGTTGGTGAGAAGAGAGTAATATGCCTGCGCTCCGACTGTTCACACCCGGCTGGCCACGGCCCACTGGCCGGTAACTTGTACGCTCGCCTTTCGAGATGGTATCGTAATCGGGTATGGAACACTCGATCTGGTTATGGGTTGGGTTTGGCATATTTATACTCTTGATGCTGAGCCTGGACCTGGGGCTGTTAAACCGCAAAGCTCATGCGCCCAGCTATAAAGAAGCCTCCACGTGGAGCGCGGTTTGGGTGTCACTCGCGCTGATCTTCTCCATAGGCATTTTCAGGTACCTGGGTACAGAGAAGGGGCTCGAATTTCTCGCGGGCTACATCATTGAGCTGTCGCTTTCGGTAGACAATCTCTTCGTATTCTTGCTGGTCTTCTCTTATTTCAAGGTCCCTGCTCGCTTCCAGCACCGCGTCTTGTTCTGGGGCGTGATGGGCGCGCTCATCATGCGCATTACGATGATATTTTTGGGCGCGGCTCTTATCAGGAACTTCAGCTGGATCATATACGTCTTCGGCGCTTTTCTGGTCTTTACCGGAATCAAGATGTTCCGCCAGCAGGAGACAGAGATAAACCCTGAAGACAACCCTGTCGTCCGTTTCGTCACGCGCTTCGTTCCCATCACAAGACACTATGAAGAGGAGAAGTTCTTTACTCGCATAAACGGTCGCCTGACGGGGACGCTCCTGTTTCTGGTGCTTGTGATCGTAGAGGTGACGGACCTTGTGTTCGCGGTCGATTCAATCCCGGCGATCTTCGCGGTCACTACGGATACGTTTATCGTCTACACCTCGAACGTCTTTGCGATCCTTGGGCTGCGCTCGCTCTACTTCCTGCTGGCGGGGGTGGTCGAGAGGTTCCATTACCTGAAGATCGGGCTTGCCATCGTGCTCACATTCATCGGCGTAAAGATGCTTGTAGTCGCGCTCGGAGTGCACATCCCGATAGCGGTGTCGCTCGGCGTGGTGGCGACCGTTCTGATCTCTTCTATCATCGCTTCGATGATCTGGCCCAAAGAGGCCGCGACGCATATAGAGGTAGACATGGATCCGGAGTTCGGGCCTTCGCCGTTTGACGAAGACCGCCACTCTTCGGTGCAGACAGGAAAGAAGTGAAGGCTCGGCTGCTTACCTCTTTTTAGCGATCTTCTCTTCCAACTCGCGCTGGTCCGCGTATATGTCGCCAATCGTTCTGTTCTGAAGCCCTATCTTATGATCGAGCCGGCGAATGTCTGTGCGAAGTTCCGTCAGGTGTGCATCCAGGGATTCAACCCTATTTTCGACAGCTTCAAGTCGATTATCGACCGAATCAAGTTTAGACTCGACCGATTCGAGTCGACTTTCAACCGCTCCAATCCGGTTCTCGACCGCTCCGAGCCGATTATCGACCGACTCCCAGAGCGGTCGAGTGTCATACAGGCGGGACTCGACCGTTTCGGTCAGGGAGCTGATCTGCTGAGAGAGCGCGTAAACGTCGTGCCTCAACCCTTCCAGGGTCGGCACCGTCCGGTCGTCATAATTCATTTCGACCTTTACCTCTAGCGAACGATTATGACCTGGGTGCTTTCGGCTTCGTTGACCTCTTCGGCGGCGCGGTTTCCCGATTCGAGCGCGCCGTTCATCCACCCGTGCCAGGCCGATGTATGCTCGCCCGCAAAGTGTATGCGCCCTTCGGGCCGCTGGGCGACGGGAAGCAGGGTGGTCATCTGGCCGGGCTGGAAGTAAGCGAACCCGCCGCGCGCCCATTCGTCTTGATGCCAGACCTGGCTCACAGATTTTTCGAACTGGTTGTCGAGGTTGCCGAACAGCGCTCCCATGCGGCGCAGCACAAGGCTCTGGCGGACTGCGTTCGACAGGTCTCCGAGGTCCAAAGCGCGCTGCCCGCCCGCATAACCGGCAAGCAGCCCGCGCGCGCCTCCCTGGTTGAGCGTGGGCGAGTATGTGTTTTGAATATCGAGGTCGGTCATCCCGGACCCCGAAAGCCCGTTCTGCTCCCAGACCTTCGAGCGGAACTGCATGAAAGTGCGCGTGACGGGGGTCAGCTTTATCTCGCTTATGGCCCGCTGCTTCTCCTCGGAAAATGCCGGGAATACCTCCAGCTCTTTGAGCACGGGGAAGGGCAGTGTGCAGATTACGCGGTCGGCGATGATCGTCTGGGTTATGCCTTTCTGCAAGTAAGTCACGGTCACCGTCTGGTCGTTCTGCTCGATACGAGTGACGACCGATTGCTTTTTGAAATTCTTCTTCAGCTTCTTTTTGAATGCGCCGGGCAGTTGATCGTTGCCGCCCATGATCTCCAGGAATAAGCCGCCTGACGCTATCCTTTCGGTCACGACCCCGTCGAGCGCAGAGATGGAATCGAGCCCGAATCCGAGTATGCCTAGCTGCGACGCTTCGATCAGGTCGATTGCGCCTTCGGATGCGCCGAGGTTCTGGAGCAGCTGCTTTAGCGAAATCTGGTCGATCTCCCTCAAGCGGTCCGACGGCCAATCGCTTCTTCGCGGATTGCCCACGTCGCTCATGTAATCTCCGAGATAGAGCACGGGCAACGCGAACACGCCGCTTGAGCGCTCGTTCGACTTCAGGTTGAAAGGCACATCGGCTTTGCCGTCGTCCGGCACCCGGAAGCGGTCGCCGCGAACGTGCGCGATTGTGGCAAGGCCGAACTTGCCCACCGGCCTCAGCGGGAGATTGAAGTCGTTTGCGTATCCTGCCGTGAAGGTGTGATCCTGCGGGAAGCTGTTAGGCCCGGCTTCGGCATAAAGCCCGTCTGCGAAGTTCCTGAGCGTGCGCACTCGCCCGCCCGACGCCTTGCGCGCTTCGAGTATCGTGACCTTGTGACCCGCGCGCTTCAGCTCGTAAGCGGCTGAGAGTCCCGCAAGTCCTCCTCCGAGCACCACTATGTTTTTCGGCTCGCCCTGTAGCTGAAGCCCGCCACGGGCTTTTGCCCGCGCGATGTAAGGCGACAGCGCAAGCGCGGCGGCGCTAAGGCTGATGCCCTTTATAAACTGGCGACGATTGATCTGCCCCGGCATACGCTCCTCCCGTGCCTCGCATGCTACAAGCCATGCCTGTACATTTCAAGAGCTGTCTTCAGCCCTCGACCGAAAACCGCTACTTCAGCCCTTTCGGCTCATCGAGCGGGAGGTCGACCGTTAGGGGGCTATGGTCCGAAAGCCTCCGCCCGAGGCTGTAGTTCAGCTTCTCAAGCGTGCGCGGGAAATGCGGGGCGAGTCGGTAAGGCTCGCGCTTTCCTTTTGGGTCGCGCGCGTATGCCTTGACCAGGATCCAGTCGAGCTTGTACTTGCCCACGGCCAGTATGGTCCTTGGCGCGGCTCGTGTGGTTATGAACCCCTTGGTGACCGACCGGTGGTTCGAGTTGGCCAGCGTCCCCTTCGTACCGTTCACCGTGCGCTCGCGGTCGCCTCTGAAATCGAACGCGAAGCCGTCGGCAAAACGCATGCGCTCGAAATCTTTGAAGAGGTCCGCCTCTTTATTCGGCCCGAAAAGGAAGATGTTCCTGGCGGTCGGATCGTGAAAGGTGCGCGCGGAATTCGCGATCTCAAAAAGAAAGTCGAACGCCGGGCCGAGCGAGGCGACGCTCTTGAGCACGCGCCTGGCCCAGAAGTCCGTGCTGCCGATGCGCTTCATGATCTCGTTGCCGATTGACGTAGGGTTGAGGTTGAGGCCGGAAGTGTTGAGGTCGCCCGCAAGCACGACGGGCCCGCGAATATCTTTGATGAACGATATGATCTCCTGCGCCTGGCGGCGTCTTTCTGAAGGCTTGCACCTCGCTTCGAGGTGCGTCCCCACGATTGTTAACGACTCCCCGGCGAGTTGCGGCACGTGAAGCTCTGCGACAATCATCATGCGGCCGCCGTAGCGTATCTCGCGCAGCGAGTCTTCCTTGAAAGTCATCTTGCCGATCTTCCGGCGCGCCGCCTCTGCTATCGAATGCTTCTTTTTCTCTCGCCCGTGCCAGTCATAAGGCTGGTATTTGAAAGGGACCAGACGTGCCTGCTTGATCGGGAAACGGCTCAGGATGGCCGTGCCGTGTAGCCCGCGATAACGCTCCTTGTCTACCTCGGCCATCTGTTTGAGGGCAGTGCGCTCGTCTTGAGACGCGATTTCCTTGAACTCTTCTGTGCCGAGGTTGAGAGGGTCTATCTCAAGGAACTCTACGCCGTAAACGTAGTTCATCTTCAGGGCAGCGGCAATCTCCCTGGCTACGTCTCTATACTCAGTTCGCTTCAACCCAAAATCGACCTCGTTCAAAACGAGCACGTCGACGCCTCTGAAAACTTCAAGCTCATGCGCGATCTCGTTGTACTTCGCCGCGTCGACCCTTCGGGCGACCCGCCGCTTAAACTCCTCCGGGTCTTCGAGCATAATCTTGATAAGGTCAAGGCTCGTCCCTCGCTCGATATTCCAGGAGCCTACGCGTATGAACTGGCCCAGGCGGTCGTCTTCGGATACGCGCGCGACTGCGCCTGCAAGGCTTGCCTCGTTGCTGATGAACGGCACCGTCAACAGCGCGTCGAGTTTTAGCCGCAACGCGGCGGTGAGTCCTGAGGGGGTGTCAATCGACGCGAGCTCTTTGTAGCTCGGCAGGTCGGGCGCGTTGTAGGCCACAAGCCCGCGAAGGGTGCGTGTCTCGGTCCCGTCCGTAACGGCGTTGACGGGTCGAGAGGTGAAGGGGTTGAGCGCGAAGGCTATCAGCAGTATGAGCCCGACGGCCCTGTCCTTAGCCGCGCGGGCAAAGAGCATTTTAAAGGTCATTCAATCCTTGATCGTCCCGATGAGATTCTCAGAAGCAAGCACTCAAACACGCGGGGCTTGCTACTGCGCGCACGGCTTCCACGTATTCCACGTATTGCAAGCCGTGTTCCGGCAAGCGCCCTTTCGTATAAAACTTGCGCGTCCCGTTAAAGTTGAGTCAGACGTGGCCGGGCCGGATTGAATGCGCGGCCCTTGCGCACGAAGTGATATGTAAATTGAATCTCAATACCCTATATTGGCTCGTCTTCCTCTAAATCTCGTCCGCGCGAAGCGTACCCGTATCGGCTCTCGATTCGTTGCGCGCGTTGTCATTTCGCATGACGGGCGCGGGTACGCCGATCTTTGCGAACAGCTTCTTCTTGATCAGCTCGTCGTAGAGCCGCCACTTCATCCTCACGAGGTCGTCGTCTTTGACCGCCGCCAGGAACCCTATGGGGATCTCGAACCCTCCCGCGCCACGGCGACCGCCGCCGTAGTAGCGCCCGGCCTCGGTCGTCCCAAGCGCCTCTTTTAAGAATTCGTCCGGGTTTAGCGTCACCTTGCTTGTCCGCATAGAGCCCACGACCATCTCGCGGTCGGACTTGATTATAATCCCGTAGACGATTGCCGTGTGGATGTTCTCTTCGGTCAGAAGAAAATCGGCCGCCTGCGGTATCGAATCGCGCTCCTCCGCGCGCAAGTACCCCACGCCCGATATCGAATAGCTCTCGCGTATCTCGCGGTTTTCGAGCGCAAGCTGTATGACATCCATGACCTTCTTCCCGCGTTTGACCGACAGTATGTCTTCCAGAAGCGAGTGGTCGGTAAATCGCGTCAGAAAGGTCGCGGCGTCCATCTCCTCTTCGCGCGCGCGCACGAGCCCGTTCGTCTCGCTGCGTATGCCGTGCATGAGCGCTGTGGCGAGCCGCACGTGCTGCACGTCCGACTTGTTCAGCTCAAGCAGCCCTTCTCTTATGTACTCCGTGTAGATCGTGGCGGTCGCGCCGATCTTTCGTATGTCGGTGAACTCGGACTCGATCAGGTCCTGCCGCTCGTGGTGGTCCACGATGACAAACGGCTTTACGCCCGCTGCGGTGAAGCGGTCGGTGAGCGCGGCGGTCGTGCCCTGGTTGTCTACGAACACGGTCCCGTTGTACTGCTTCAGGTCGTCGCCTTCGTTGTATCGCTGCAAATCTATATCCGTAAGCTGCACGAGCGCGAGGTTCTCTTGATGAGAGATTCGGCCTTCATAGACTATGTCGCAGTCTATCCCGTAGCGGGCGGCGATCATCTTGTGCGCCCAGGCCGACGATATTGCGTCGGGGTCGGGGTAGTCCTGCATGACGATGGCGTGGCGCTCGCCGCGCCGCGCTTCGAGCAGGGTGACAAGCTCGGCGGCCTTGCTCAGCGGGTGGACATCCGGTAATTTGCCGCTCACGTCCGTGAGCGGTCTGCGTTCTCTCGACATCCCTCATCTCTCCTTCCGTGCCGCTTTCGGCGGTCCTGGGTTCTGATTCTATCCCTACAGACCGCTTGACACAACAGCAGCAGGCACTGACAATGAGGCAGTCGAAAGAGGTCACGCCCTTTTTCGCGCGGGCGGCTTGTGAGAAGATCGCACAAAGGGACTCACCGGGGGACTATGCTGCAGCAAGAGGAATATGACCGTTTCGTTGAAAACTACAACGCCGATTACCTGTACCTGCTGACCCGAGCGAGCCGGGGCGATTATGATTGCCTGATCTCCTCATTCACAGTGCTGAAGGACTTATACGAAGTTATACTGAAGCTGCACGACACGCTGGGCCTGGCGTTTCGTGTGGTCCCTTACCCGCTCTCGTTTCGCGGCAGTGACGACCTGCTGGCCGGTTTCGGGTTCGATTCGGAGCAGGTCGATAATATCGACGAGTTCCTCGATTTTGTGAAGAGGACTCAGGGGAAAGAGTTCGAACAAGTAATTGAGGACGGCGTTCCCATCAAGTGTGTGAAAATGGGCAGCGCCTGAAAACGTATGGCCCATCCTGAGTTAGCGGATTGGATAGAGAAGAATACCGATGCTCTGACATCGCAATGGGTTGAAGCTGTGCGAGCCGATTCTCGCATCCACTCGGACGCGGACCTGAGCGAAGACGGGCTGCGCGATCACATCCCGGCGTTGATCGAAGAGGTCTCCAATCTGATACGCACGGGGGAAGTCCCGTCGCTCATGAATGTGCGCGAGGCGCGTGTCCACGCTTACGTACGCTTTCGCCAGGGCTATCGCGCCTCGGAGCTTGTGCGCGAGATGGCCTTGTTGAGGCTTACCATTCTCGACCACGTGTCCAGGGGGCTGCTCGATAAATCGCTCTCGACTCCCCCGGAAGCCTACATACAAGTCGCCCGCCAGATAAACCAGTACATTGACGAAGAGATGATCTATGCCATCGCTGTATACACGGAGGCCGTCGGCTAGTCCGTCATTTTAAGACGCTGTTTTATCACCATCCATACGAAAAGCGAGTTGCCCACGAGGTAGCGCCGCCAGAGACGGCGCGGCTCGCGCGCCAGCCGGTGTAGCCATTCAAGACCGGCCTGCTGCATCCACCGGGGCGCGCGCCGTTGCAGCCCGCTCAGGTGGTCGAAGCTGCCCCCTACGCCGAGCGCGAACCCGACGCCTGTTTCGCCAAGCCACCTGGCGATCCAGTGCTCTTGCGCGGGCGACCCCATGGCTACAAACAAGATGTCGGCGCGGCTTTGCTTTATCTTCGAGGCCACCGCCGCCGACTCGTTTTGTGTGAAGTAGCCGTCGCGAAATCCCGCCACTTTAAGCCCGGCGAATCTCCGTGTGAATCGCGCGACCACGCCCTCGACAGACTCACGCCGCGCGCCGAGAAAGTAGACAGACCACCCCTTTGCGGCCGCGCGCTCGACGAGTCGCTCGAACAGGTCTATCCCCGTCACGCGCTCTTTCAGCGGGCGCGAGAGCAGGCGCGACGCCCAGACCACGGACATGCCGTCTGCGGTCACGATGTCGGCTTCCGCGAGCGCGCGGCGCAACTGCTCGTCGCCGCGCGCGGCGACGACTTTGGCCGCGTTGACGACAACCATATAATGCGAGCCGCCGCGCGCTATAAGCCCTTCAATCGCGTCAATCGTCTCTCGCTGTGAAAAGTTATTGACCGCCACCCCTGCGACAGTGCAACGCGGCGCGAGGTGGCCTGGCTCGTGTAACACGCTCGCCTCTCACCTGTCAGGGTTCAATCTGCGGCGGCGGGCCGTCTTCGATGTTTATACGCTCGCGTACGAGGTATGTAGGCTTGTTCTGGGACTCGTGATACGTGCGGACGATCATCTCCGCGAGCAGGCCCATGAAGATAAACTGAACGCCCATGCCGAACATGATCATGGCGAACGTGGCGAGCGGCGTCCGGTTGAGATGAACGTCGTGGTAGAAGCGGTTTACCAGCGCCAGCGCCAGCGAAGCGAACGAGACGACGAGGCATATAAGCCCGCCCGTGCCGAACAGGTAGAGCGGTTTCGTCCAGTAGCTCGACATGAACTTGATCGTGATCAGATCGAACACGACCTTGACCGTGCGCGACAGCCCGTACTTTGACTCGCCCGCGTGGCGCGGGTGATGCGTGACAGGGATCTCGGTCACGCGCGCGCCCGCCCACCTGGCATAGATCGGTATGAAGCGGTGCATCTCGCCGTAAAGCCTCACGTCTTCCAGCACATCGCGGCGGTATGCCTTCAGGCTGCACCCGTAATCGTGAAGCTGCACGCCGCTTATGCGAGAGATCAACCGGTTTGCCATCACCGAAGGGATGCGCCTGGTTATCCATTTATCCTTGCGGTCTTTTCGCCAGCCGGAGACGACATCATACCCTTCGTCGAGCTTGTCGAGCAGCCGGTTGATGTCTACGGGGTCGTTTTGAAGATCGGCGTCCATCGGGATAAGGATGCGCCCGCGCGAGTGGTCTATCCCCGCGCTCATGGCGGCCGTCTGGCCGTAGTTGCGCCGGAGCGCGATGACGCGGACGCGCTCGTCGGTGGCCGCGATACGCCGAAGCCGGGCGAGGCTCGAATCTGTCGAGCCGTCGTCGACGTAGACGATCTCGTACGTGCGGCCTAGCTCGGCGAGGGACTCGACGAGCTTCAGGTGGAGCGGCTCGATGTTCCCCTCTTCGTTGTAGACCGGAAGAAAGACAGAAACTTCGGGCCTGCTGCTCTCGCTCTCAATCTCGTTTACGCTCTTTAGTCGGTACTCTCTCATATGGCGGTAGTGTCTTGACGCTTCGAGTCTGGCCCGTCTTTCTCAGCCCACGCGCAACCGGGGGATAGTAGACCCTACAGGGTACTCTACCCAAGCGAAGCCACTCTAATCAAGCACGCTTCGCTCTTTGGGTGAACCACTCGCAGAACTTCTTTATCCCGGCGTCGATCTTCGTCGTGGGCTGATAATTGAGCAACCGGCGCGCCCTGGTTATATCCGCGTATGTGACGGGAACGTCGCCGGGCTCGGCGGGCTTTCGGTCTATCAGGGCGCGCTTGCCCAGGTTCTGCTCAAGCAACTCGATCAGCCTCGCAAGCTCGACCGTCTCAGACTCGCCCAGATTTATTATCTCGAAATCGGTCTTCTCATAATCCATCGCCGCCGTGACGCCCGCGATAATATCGTCGATGTACGTGTAATCGCGGCGGGTCGTGCCGTCGCCGAAGACCGGTATGGGCTTGTCGGCGGTGATCAACCGCGCGAACTTGTGTATGGCCAGGTCCGGCCTCTGGCGCGCGCCGTAGACGGTGAAGAACCTCAGACAGACCGCGCGAATGCCGTACAGGTGGCTGTAGACGTGGCAGGCCGCTTCGCCCGCTATCTTCGTCGCGGCGTATGGCGAGATGGCGTTTTGCACGGGGTCGTCTTCTGAAAACGGGACCTTGTCGTTTACCCCGTAGACAGAGCTTGAAGAACCGAAGACGAACCGCTTCACGTCGTTGCGGCGCGCGGCTTCGAGCAGGGAGTATGTGCCGCGCACGTTCGTCGCTTCATACGAAAGCGGGTCTTCGAGCGAAGGGCGAACGCCCGCCCGCGCCGCCAGGTGCACGACCGTGTCAAAACGCGAGCGCGCAAACAGCTCGTCCATGGCGCGCGCGTCTGTGATCTCTGCTTCGACCAGCTCGAAACGCGGGCGCGAGAGATGTTCGCGGACGTTTTCGCGCTTTATCGCCGGGTCGTAAAAGTCGTTGAAGTTATCGACCACGACGACCTGCGACTGCTCGTCTTTAAGCAGTCGGTCCACGAGATGGCTGCCTATGAATCCCGCTCCGCCTGTCACTAGAATCTTCTTCATAAGCTCACTTGTAGCATTACTTTCTGGCAATGATCCACAGGTGCCACCCTGCCATTCGCGCGAGCCTGCGCTCGACGGCCCTGGGCAGGAGCCTGCCTGCGAGCGGGATCCACCGCTTGTTTAGAAAGTGGACCTCCGTTCGCACTTCGGAAAAGCCTGTAAACATCCCGACGGCCTCGCGCCTCGTGTAAGCCCGTGCGAGCGGGTTGCCCGCGCCGTCCGTGTTTTGATTCAAGAACTGGTCGCGCGCGAGAAGGCTCTCAGGGTCTTTACGATAAATCTTTTGAAGCTCGCGCAAACGGCCCTCGTCTTCCCCCGTCAGGCTGTGCACAAAGGCAGGGCCCCAATCGAACCTGAGCAGCCTCACGCCCAGCCTCCTGAGCGTCATGATGTTGATGTGATAATTGTACGAGCTTTTATGATAAAGCATAACCATCGCGGTGCCCGAAGGCTTCAAGACTCTGCGGACCTCGCCTATCGCCCCGCGCGTGTCGGGCGTGTGATGAAGCACCCCGTGAGAATAGACCAGGTCAAAGCTCTCATCCGCGAAAGGGAGGCGCTCGGCGTCGGCGGTCCTTAAATCGCCTTCGAGCCCTTCGAGCGCGAAACGCCTGCCGACCAGTTGAATGCTCGCTTCCGTCAAATCAACGCCCGTATAGTTTGCGCCCGCGCGCGCAAAGCTAACCGCGTCCGTGCCGAGGCCGCATCCGACTTCGAGCACCTTTTTGTCGCGCCACCTCGGAAAGTCCACGACTTCCGGGATGTGCCACTCGGTTTCATACCGGTGCCGCTCGACCGCCTCAAAAAATGCGGGCGTGCCGACCTCGCCCGGGGCGAACTTCACCCCGCAGGGGTTCGCCTGCCAGAAATCATGCACGCGCGCTTTGAGGTCTTCAGCCATGATTATCATAAGCTCATGCTTTATCGATAAACTCTCTGTGCCACAGCTCAAGCGTGAGCAGCTGGAAAACCTTGAGGCTGTTGTCTTCGCGCCCCGACAGGTTGTCGTCTATCAAGTTTCTGACCGCCGCGTAGTTGAAAAGCCCGCGCGAGCGCACATTCGACTCCGACAAAAGGTCCTCGACCATATCGCGCAAATCGCGGACGAGCCAGGCGCGCAGCGGCGCGCTAAAGCCCGCCTTCTTGCGATGGATGATCTCGGCCGGCAGCCAGCTTTCGGCCGCCCGCTTGAGTATGTACTTTCTAGTCAGCCCCTTGAGCTTTAGCCGCGCAGGGATTCGAGCGGCCATCTCTACAAGCTCGTGGTCGAGAAACGGCACGCGCACCTCCATCGAAGCGGCCATGCTGGTCTTGTCCGTGTAGGTCAGGTTCAAACAGGGCAGGAAAGTCTTCATGTCGACATAGAGCATCTGGTTTATGAAGTCCTGATCGGCCACGCGGTCGAAATACCTGTGATGCTCGCCGTACGGGTCAAATTTAGAAGCCTCGCGCGCAAGCTCCCCCCGGTAAAGTTCGCGTTTGTCGTCGCTCGTGAAATAGGTTCCGAAGCCGAGATAACGCTCGCGCAGCGGGAGCGCGGCAGAGCGCGCCAGCTTCTTCGTGTTTCGAAAAAGCGCGGTGAACCGGCCGGGCCGCCCGCCGGGAAGCGCGGCCACGAGCGGGCGCGAGACGAACGCCGGGACGAGGTTGTAGACCTCCGCGAGCTTTACGGCGAGGTGGCGCGGGTAACCGGCGAAGACTTCGTCCCCGCCCATGCCTGAGATCAAAACCGTCAGCCGCTCGCGCGCCGCCCGGCATATCAAGTAGCTCGTGATGATCGCCGGGTCGGCCACAGGCTCGTCCATGTGATATACGAGCTTCGGAAGCAGATCAATAACGCTCGGTTCGAGCAAGGCCTCGTGATAATCGGTCTTGAACTGCTCGCCCACGCGGCGCGCGTACTTCACGTCGTCTTCTAGAATGTCGTAGCGCAGGTCGTCGCTGCGAAAGCCGAAGGTGTAAGTCGTGAGCTTGCGCTGGCCCCCTTCGCTCATAAGCGCGACGAGCGCCGAAGAGTCCAACCCGCCCGACAGGAAAGCTCCGAGCGGCACGTCGGAGACCATCTGCGCGCGCGCGCTCCTGGTTACCTGCTCGCGCACTCGCTCTATCCAGTCGGCTTCCTGTAGCTTGTCATCTTCTTCAAACTCAAGGTCCCAGTACTCGAAGACCTCCGCTTGCCCGTTGCGGTATATGAGCGCGTGTCCGGGCGGGAGCTTCGAGACGCCTTTGAAGATGGTCTTTGGGTCAGGGGTCCACAAAAAGGTCATGAACTGATCGAGCGCGGCCAGGTCTACTGCGCGCTCAAGCCCTGGGATTGCCAGCAAGGCTTTGATCTCGGAAGCGAAAGCGAACCCGGCCGGGGTGTCCGCGTAATAGAGCGGCTTTATGCCCAGGCGGTCGCGCGCGAGCAGCAGTGTTTCGTCGCGGGCGTCCCACAGCGCGAAGGCGAACATCCCGTTCAGACGCTCAAGGCAGTCGCGGCCCCACTCGCGGTATGCGTAGATGATGACTTCCGCGTCCGACTCCGAGCGGAACCCGTAACCGAGCCGCTCAAGCTCGCGGCGAACCTCTTTGAAGTTGTATATCTCGCCGTTATAGGTGAGCCACAGCTCGCCCGCGCTATCGGTCATGGGCTCGTGCCCGGCGGGCGACAGGTCTATTATCGAAAGCCTTCGGTGTCCGAGCCCCACGCTCCCTGTGGAAGTCTCGGACACATAGACGCCCTCGTTGTCCGGGCCGCGATGCGCGATGCGCCCCAGCATGCTTTTGATTAGATGTTCATCGGCCTTGCCGACTACTCCACAGATGCCGCACATTGGATGTCAGGTCTCAAATATGAAATTTCGGACTTGAGATTATAGCACGCCCTCACCCGCTGAACAGAAAGAGGTCGCTCGCGATGGTGACAAACAGGATCACGCTGATAAAGGCGTTCGTGGTAAAGAAGGCCGCATTCATACGGGATAGATCGTCGGCTTTGAGAAGCCGGTGCTGGTGGACAAGCAGGCCGCCGGTTATAAGAATGCCTATGAAGCTGAGCCACTCCAGTTGCGCCGCGAGGAAAAAGAAGACGAGCGCGACGAACATCACCGCGTGAATCGTGCGCGCAATCGTGAGCGCGCGTTTGATGCCGAACCGCTGCGGGATGGAATGGAGCCCCGCGTCCCTGTCGAACTCGTAATCCTGGCACGAGTAGAGTATGTCGAACCCTGCGGTCCACAGCATCACGACGATTGAAAGCAGCACGGGCACAATGGTCAGCCTGCCTTGAACGGCTATCCACGCCCCGGCAGGCGCTATCGCGAGGCACCAGCCGAGGACGAGGTGAGAAAGCGGGGTGAATCGCTTGGTGTACGAGTAGAACAGCACGCTTGCGAGCGCGATTGGCGATAAGATGAGCGTCAAACGGTTCAACTGCGAAGCCGCGAGTAAAAAGAGTGCGGCCGAGGCGATTGTGAATATCCAGGCGAAGCGCAGGTCCAACAGCCCCGACGGCAGCGCGCGCGTTCGTGTGCGCGGATTCGCGCCGTCAAAGTCGCGGTCGGCGATCCGGTTAAAGGCCATAGCGGCAGAGCGCGCGCCGACCATCGCCACCGTGATCCATAAAAGCCTCGACACCCAGAAGCTCGCCGTCTGCGGAGGCTGTCGGTAAGCGGCTATGCTTGCTCCGAGGAAGGCGAACGGCAGCGCAAAAAGCGTATGCTCGATCTTTATCATCTCAAGCGTAACGCGTAACTGGCTGCCGATAGTCGCGCGATCTTTTGTGTCTACGGATTTCACCACTCGTATTGTAGCCACACCGCTTGCGAGCAGCAAGAAACATATACACGATCTATCGCGTCGATTTAATGCCGCGATAGACCGCCGAAGCGATTTCGTATGCCCCTTTGATAAAACTATTCAAGAATAAAATCGGCCCGCCGCTCAATATCTATCCCTGACTTGTCGTTCTCGATAGAGATAATCAGCGAATAACGGCCGGGCGCGCGGGGCAGCTTCAACCGCGTCCCTTGCGGGGCGTGAGCCTGGCTGGGGTCAGTAGCCGCCATTACGGCAAGCGGGTTGTCCATCAAGACCTTGCCTCGCTCGTCAATAAGCCGGACCCGTTGCGCGAGCGTCTGGGCCTGGTTCTTTGCGTTATAGATGATCCAGCGAATGTCTATCTCGGCTCCCGGCTTAAAAGCGTGGTGCGCGCTGACCCCGACCTGGCCGGGAGGCGATAAAAGGAGCGTGCTTGCCGATACCATGCGGTCGTTTTTCGCGTCGGGCACCTCGAAGAACTGGTAATCAGAGCCGACGCGCCCGCTCCGCTTCTCCCTGACGACTGCCCGGACCTGATACGTTCCGGGGTCGAACTGCATGGGGAGCGGCACAAAGAGGAACCCTTCTGTTCTTAGCCTCTCCCGCGCCTGAGGGTCTTTGACAAAGTCGAAAGCCACGGCGCGCTCGACTCGGCCCACGGGCTGGTTTAACCCTGATGCGAATACCCATACGACCACCTCATACGTGGCCGTCTGGTCCGGGTCGGTCTCTGCCGGAAGAAGTAGAGATTTCTGCCCCACGCGCAGTCCCACCGTTACCGATTGCTCGCCCGCTCTCGGCACAACGTTGGCGACTGTCTGGAGCGGAAGATCGGTTCGCGGCACGGGCGAGATGAGCGCGGCCACCATCTCTGTCGTCGTCCCGCGCACGGTCTCTTCATTGACCGACAGGTAGCCGCGACGTGTGCGGACTACGAGGTCGGCTTTGCCTTTGACCGTCACCGTCAGCCTGTGAAATTTGTTATCGGGCGGGGCAAGCGGCGTGAACCCCAGCACATAATAACTGCTCGAATCTTCGACGGCGCGGCGAAGCCCGTCGCCGAGACTATTGGTATTGGCTATCAGCTCTCCGCCCGTCCCAAGCGTCAGGACGCGCGCGGCTCCCAGGTTTTCGAAGTCGCCCACACGCGTTTCGGGCGAAAGCGCGTCGCTTCGCATCTGCGCGCCTGTCACGCGCTGGCTCGCGGTAACGGAGTCGGTGCGCAGCCCCGCCGCGTCGAGCGCGTAAATGCTTATGCCGCTGCGGCGAGCCATGTCGATCAGTCGAAGAAGCTGGCTCGAAACATCTTCGCTCGTGGCCCCGGCGGTGACTAAGCTTTCGGTCACAAGCACCGCGATCTTGCGCCCCGGCAGGTCTTTCATGCCTCGAAAGAGATTTTCCAGCGTCAACAACGAGCGGCGGACGCCCGAAACGTTTTCCGAAAGAATTTGCTTCGAGGATGCGCGGATCATGTTTTTGAGCTGGCGTTCCTCGGCTTCGTCCATAGCGATCTTCTGCCGCCTGTTAGCAGTTTCCTGCGAGAAAGTCGCGTCTTCTTTGGCGTAAGCAGGGTCTTCAGTTATCGTGCGCAGGACTACGTCGGCCAGGACGTAATTGTCGCCGCCGTCGATGCGAAGCGCCTCTCCGCGAGTGAGCTTGAAAGGATTGGAGTTGTTGTCGGGGCTCGCTTTGCCCCTCGCCTTGAGTCGATTCAGGGCGGCGATCAGCCGTTGTTTGTCGTTCGTAAACTGCTGGAGCGTGCCCACAGAGCCGGCGGTCCCGATGACCGCCATCAGGTCGGACGCGCCGAGCTGCGTGTTTATATAATCGGTGAAAGACCGCCGCGCAAACAGGATATTTTCAGAATTGAGCTGCGCGTCGTCTAAGATGACGGCGATGAACCTGCCTTGAAACGGGGTCGCGAGCGGAGACTTAACACCCTGCCCCGATGTTGCGGCGATCTCCGCGGTCGCGGGCTTCTGATCCCGCAGCCGCGCGCCTTCGATGGCGGTGAAGAAGTCTATCTTTTGAGGCTTCTGTTCGTCGAGAACCTGAAAATCCGCAGCCGTCAGACCGTTGATGCGGCGCCCGGTCTTGTCTGTCACTATCACGTCGAGCAGCACGCTTGTAGTGGTGATCTTGATCGTATCCTGATTTGGCGTCGGGGCTTCGCTTCTTTGCTGCGAAAGCGCCGTGGCCGCAAGAAACGAGCCGGTCAAGATTAAGGATATTATCTTTTTAGACATGGTGCGCCTCTCGTCGAGTGAATGAGCCGTCTTGTCAGGCTTGCAGTTATAAAACAGTTGCGGGCCTTTGTACATTCGACCAGGTCTGTAGCCGCTTTGCCGGGCGTCTGCGCGAAGCGTGCAAAGCTGGCCTCGCGCGGGTCGCCTGTTACTGCTAGCGATTCTCACCGCTTGCGAATTTCATGGCGGCTTCGGCGGCGCGGGCCTGTATGGCAGGCTGGTCTAGCGTCTTTACTTCGCAGCCGTCAAACAGCTCGCGACCGGCGACCACCGTCAGCACGACATCTGCGGCCCCGGCGCTGAATATGATGGCCGAAAGAGGATCGTTTACAGGCGCGGTGTGAGGCGAGGTCAACTTTATTGCGATCAGGTCCGCCTGCTTGCCCGCTTCAAGCGATCCTACCCTGTCCGCCAGGCCGAGCGCGCGCGCGCCGTCGAGCGTTGCGAGTCTCAACACCTCATCTGCCGAAGGCTTGCTCGGATCGCCGGATGAGGCGCGATGTACGAGCGCGCAAAATCGCGCTTCGGACAACATGCTCATGCGGTTATTTGAAGCCACGCTGTCTGTGCCGAGCCCGACCGTTATCCCCGCTTCGAGCATGCCACTAAGCGGCGCGATGCCGTGGCCGAGCTTCGCATTCGATTTGGGGCAGTGCGCTACGCGTGCGTGCTTGCGGGCCATAACTTCGAGGTCTCGGCTGTCGACGTTGACGCAATGGACAAGCAGCGGCCCGGTGTCGAAGGCGGTGTCGAGCGCGCCGATTCGGTCGAGGTATCTTATCGTCGAGACGCCCGGCGGCTGCCACTCGATGCCGCGTTTTTTGAGCCCTTCGGAGAACACGTCGCCGCCTGAAAACATCATCTGCTGTTCGATGCGTGATTCAGCCGTGTGCATACAAAGGTCGAGCCCGGCCGCGGCTGCATACTCGGTCGTTTGACGGTAGAGGTCGGCCGAGACCGTGTAGGGCGCGTGTGGCGACACGCCGACTCGCACAAGGCCTGTCTCATCTTCCCGCATCCGGTCAACTTTTGCCGCTAGCCCCTCAAGATTTGCGGTCGAATCTTTCGGGTCGGGGCCGAAGACTTCGCGATAGGCTATGCCCCGCAGTCCGCTCTGGATGAGCGCGTCAAACGGAGCGCGCGAATCGGCCGTGTCGGCAATGGTCGTGACTCCTGCGCGTATCGCTTCAACAGTGCCAAGCAGCGCCGACACTGCCATATCATCTTCGGTGAGTTGCTCTCGCCGTGTCGTCGTGAGCTTTATTATCCAGTCGCGAAACATCAGGTCTTCTAAGAACCCGCGCATCACTGTCAGCTCAAGGTGTGCGTGCGTGTTTACAAATCCCGGCAAAATAGCCGCCCCGGCCATCTCTACGCGCTCGGCGTCGGCGAACTCTCGGCGCGAAAGCGCATCGGCGAGCGTGCCGACGAAGCTTACCTGCGAGCCTTC
Organism: uncultured Clostridia bacterium; assembly: GCA_964615905.1. Taxonomy (GTDB): domain Bacteria; phylum Acidobacteriota; class Blastocatellia; order UBA7656; family UBA7656; genus DATLMR01. Next base: position 337,535 of record CAZTUB010000001.1, on the reverse strand, counting down.
GACCGCGACCGCGCCGTTTTTTATAGGCGGCGCGCTCACGGGCAGGACCCACGGGGCAGTATAGATTCGCTTTGTCATCGGGTGATTGATAACACGAAAGGCTGGCTCATAGTCAATCCGGGGCCGCCTGAGATCTTCGCCGCTTGAATCTATAAGCAAGAAATATGGCGAGCCCGATGCTAGCGGCAACGGCCGAGTCGCGCGCTTCGATCAGCCTGCTGTTTGACAGCAGCCAGATGGCGAGCGCGAGCGCGACCGCCGCGACCGCGATGCCCGCCGGGGTTTTGAACAAGGCCGGAGGCGCGTCCGGTTTCCGGCGCAGGATGACAAGCGCAGTGCAGGTTGCCGCGTAAGCCAGCAGCCGCGCTATCGCGCTTATAGTTACCTGGCTTGTGAAGCTGCTCCAAAGCGTCAGCGCCAGCATCACCGCAGCCGTCACCGCTATGGCAACGTAAGGCGTGCGGAACCGGCTGTGCGTGGCCGAAACGGCTTCGGGCAGCTCGCCGCGTTCCGACATGGCAAACGGCAGACGCGACCCCGCGAGTATCAAGACGTTAAGGTTTCCGGTTATCGATATGAGCACGCCCGCTGAGATCACCGCCGCGCCAGCGCTCCCAAGAAAGCGGCTCCCCGCGTCGGCAAGCGGGCGCTCGGATGTCGCAAGCTCCGGCAGCGTGCCTATGCAGACAACCTGTATGAGTATATAAAGCACCGCGACGACACTGATCGCCGTAAGCAGCGCGAGCGGAAGATTGCGCCGGGGGTCACGGACCTCGCCCGCGGGGATCACGGCCATCTCAAACCCCGTGAAGGCGTAGATCAGCAGCAAGACCGACCTTGAAAAATCTGCGTAACCGGGGCTCGTCTCAAACGAGAAATTTTGAGGGCTTATAAAAAAGAGGCCGACCGATACGAATAAGAGAATGGGGATGAGCTTGCCTACGGTGAACAGGTTGCTCAGGATCGCAGCGTCGCGAACGCCGATCACGTTTACGGCCGTAAGCGCCGCGACTACGACGATGATGACGACCGCGCGCCAGAGGTCTGTAGTCGCATCCGGCCAGAAGTATCCAAGGTACTTGACGAGCAGGTTGCAATTGGCGGCAAATGCGGTCAGCCGCGCGAGCCACATGAGCCACCCGACTTCAAACCCGACCAGCGGGCCAAACGCTTCGCGCGCGTACAGGTAAGGGCCGCCCGTGCCGCTAAACCGGCTGGCGACTTCGGCAAAGCAGAGGATAATCAACGTGACCACCAGCGCGCAGGCTGCGAAGGCGACGACGCTCCACCCGCCGATGAGCCTGAAGACTTCCGACGGAAGCCCGAATATCCCTGCCCCGATGATGCCGTTGATCGCAACCGCGATCAGGTCCCAGCGGCGTATGCCCCTGACCAGTCCCTCTTCAGTTTGTTGAGCCATTCGCCTCTTTTATTCGTGAACCGTGAACCGTGAACCGTGACAAGAAGGAGAGAGGAAGCGCGCATGCGCCCGGTCCTTCTTGTCACGGTTCACGGTTCACGGTTTACGATATTATGGTTCGCTCCGCTTTTGTTCAATCAAAAAGGGAGATGCCCTGCGCTTTCTATGAGACCTCTGCTTGCGCTAAAATGATGCGCCGAAGGAAGAGATTGATTCCGAAGAGGAGGGTTTAGATGAGCGATCCGGTAGAGATAATTATAAACAACGACGGCTCGGTCAAGATCAGCGGCGATTTTGTGATAAAAGATTCGACCGGCAAAGAGTTTGGCCTCGGAGGCCGACAGGTGATCTCGCTTTGCCGTTGCGGGTACTCCAACAACAAGCCGTTTTGCGACGGCAGCCACGCGCGCGTAGGGTTTGACTCGAAGGTGGAAGCGCGCGACCTGCCGCCTCCCAAACCGAAAGCTTAAATCGTAAACCGTGAACCGTAAACCGTGACAAGAGAGAAGAGGCGCGCGGCTTGGTAGCCTCCTCTGACTTGTCACGGTTTACGGTTCACGGTTTACGCAAAGGATACAGATGAAGACGATTAGAATTGCAAACGGGCAGGGCTTCTGGGGAGACTCGGTCGAAGCGCCCGTAGAGCAGGTGCGGCGCGGGCCCATAGATTACCTGACGCTCGATTACCTTGCAGAGATAACCATGTCGATCATGCAGAAGCAGCGCGCGCGCGACCCGCGCGCGGGCTACGCGCGCGACTTTGTCGAGATGATCGAGCGCGTGCTGCCGGACCTCGTCGAGCGAAACATCAAGGTGGTCGCGAACGCAGGCGGCGTCAACCCGGAAGCGTGCCGCGACGCGGTCGTCGAAGTCGCGCGGCGCGCGGGCTTTGGCGGCCGATTGAAGATAGCGATTGTCGCGGGCGATGACATCATCGACAGGCTTGACGATTATCTCGGTCGCGGCGTCGAGCTAAAGAACATGGAGACGGGCGAGCCGCTCTCCGAGATACGCTCGCGCGTGCAGAGCGCGAACGTCTATTTCGGCGGCCGCCCCCTGGCCGAAGCCCTGGACCGTGGAGGGCAGATCGTCATCGCGGGCCGGGCAACCGATACGGGTCTCGCGCTCGGCCCGATGATACACGAGTTCGGCTGGGCCGAGGACGACTGGGACCGGCTCGCGGCAGGCACAATAGCCGGGCACACCGTTGAATGCGGCGCGCAGTCTACGGGCGGCAACTGCCTCGTCGATTGGGAGACGATCCCAAATATCGCAGACATCGGCTACCCGATCATCGAAGCGAGCCCGGACGGGACTTTCATCATCACCAAACACGAAGGGACCGGCGGGCGCATCACCGTGGCGGGCGTCAAAGAGCAGCTCGTTTACGAGATGGGCGACCCGCGCGCATACATCACCCCCGATTGCGTCGCCGATTTTACCACCGTGCAGCTTGAGCAAGAGGGACCGGACCGCGTCCGCTTCTCCGGCATCAAGGGCCATCCGGCTACGGATATGTACAAGGTCTCGATCAGCTACACGGCCGGGTGGAAGGCCGTCGGCTCGCTCGTCTACGCCTGGCCCGACGCTTACAAAAAAGCTCAGGCGGCGGACCGCGTTTTGAGAGAGCGGCTTGACCGGCTCGGTTTGAAATTCGACCACATGCTTACGGAGTTCGTCGGCGTGAACGCGTGCCACGGCCCGCTCGCGAGCGACCCTCCGGCTGACATCGCGGAAGTGCAGTGGCGCTTCGGGGTTCGATCAACCGACCGCAAGACGATTGAGCGGTTCACACGCGAGATTGCGCCGCTTGTGCTCAACGGCCCGCCTACGGTGACGGGCTTTGCGGGCGGGCGGCCGAAGCCTGAAGAGATCATAGCTTACTGGCCCGCGCTCATCCCCAAGCGGGAAGTGACGCCGGAAATTTCTATTAGCGAGGCTTGAAGAGTATGGCAAAAGTTAAACTGCTGAAGCTCGCGCACGCGCGGTCGGGCGATAAAGGCGACACGGCGAACGTGGGGCTCATCGCCTATAAGCCGGAGTATTACCCGGTGCTTGTCGAGCAGGTAACGGCAGAGCGCGTGAAAGAGCATTTCAAAGGGATATGCTACGGCGAGGTCGAGCGGTTCGAGATACCGAACCTCGGCGCGCTCAATTTCCTGCTTCACCAGAGCCTTGACGGCGGCGGCACGCTCTCGCTCAAGACAGACGCGCAGGGTAAGACCTACAGCACCGCGCTGCTGAGGATGGAGATAGACGTGGACGACGCGCTTGCGCGCGAGCTTGGCGGGTAGGCTGAAGGAGATTACATGGACTGGCGAGTGATGCTGACGACGTTTGGAATAATCTTCCTCGCGGAGATGGGCGACAAGACGCAGCTTGCCGCTATGACCATGGCGGCGCAGACCAAGCGGCCCTGGGCGGTCTTCCTGGGCTCGTCGCTCGCGCTCGTGTGCGTGTCGGCCATAGGCGTGGTCGTAGGCGGGCTGCTCGCCCAGTACGTACCGCTCGAATGGATCAAGCGCGTCTCGGCGGTCGCCTTCATCGTGATAGGCGTGCTGATACTCGCGGGCAAATTCTAGGTCTGGCCACTGACCGCTGCTGTTTGATAAGCTGAAGAGGTGAGACAAGTGGCGCTTTGTTGAGCAATCTTGGGAGTCAAACGGGACTAAATAATGAGCGATAGAAGCGACGCAGCCACAACAAAGACGGACGATCAACAGAATCAAGCTACGGCATCGGAACAAAAACCAGATGTCTCGGACCTCAGCGGCGCAGAGCTGCTGCCAAAGCTTTCGGAATACTTTCACAACAACCCCGAAGAGCTTGCGCGCGCCATAGCGGTCGATACGTCGATGGTCGAAGACTGGCTGGCGGGGACGGGCGAGCCGAACGAGGCGACCGTGCTCCGCATGCGACGGCTGGCGCAGGAGCGCGGCATTGAGTAACGGCGAGTAGCAATACCCGGTTTCAAGCTTATGCCGGATTACGAGAAAATTCTCTACTCGGTTGACGATAGTATTGCACGCATAACGCTCAACCGGCCCGACAAGCGCAACGCGCTCGATGATGAGATAGTCCGCGAGGTGAAAGACGGTCTCCGCCGCGCGGCTGCCGACGACAGCGCGCGCGTTGTGCTGATAACGGGCGCGGGCAAAGATTTCTGTTCGGGCGCGGACCTTGCGGCGCTCCGCCGCATAAGCGAAGCCACGGTGATGGAGAATGTCGCCGACGCTCGCAACCTGGGCGGGCTGTTTATCGAGATGCGCCGGCACCCCCGGCCGATCATCGCCGCCGTGCGAGGCCGCGCGCTCGCAGGCGGGTGCGGGCTTGCGACCGCCTGCGACATAATACTCGCGGCGGAGTCCGCCGAGTTCGGATACCCGGAAGTCAACATAGGATTCATCCCCGCGATGGTCATGGCGATACTGCGCCGATCCGTGTCGGAAAAGCGGGCGTTCGAGCTGATTACCACGGGCGAGATCATACCGGCACGCTCGGCGCTCGATTTCGGCATGATAAATCGCGTCTTCGCTGACGAAGAGTTTGACGAAGCCGTCGCGCGCTACTCTACTGGCCTCGCTCGGAAATCGGCATCCGCCGTGAGCCTGTCTAAGAACCTGCTCTACCACATGGACACTCAGACCTTTGAGAGCGCCGTCGAGGCGGGCGTGCAGCTAAACGCGATCACGCGTATGACAGAGGATTGCAAGCGCGGCGTCGAGCGGTTTCTGAAAAAGTGAGGTCGTCGGAGTATGCCCGAAAAAGCTCTTCGCCTGGTCGCGCTTCTGGTCTTCTTTCTGTCCCCCGCAATCATCTCTTTACCGAAACCGGGGCTCAAAGTCGCGGCCTCTCAAACAGGACGGGCGCGCGTGATCGTGGGCGCGCGCGTCATTGACGGCTCAGGCCGCCCGGCTTTCATAGCGAACGTGCGCATAGAGGGCGACCGGATTGTGACCGTCGGCCGCTTTGCTCCGCTTGCGGGCGAAGAGGTGATCGAGGCGCGCGGGCTCGCGCTCGCGCCGGGATTCATAGATATACACAACCACTCCGAAGACGGGTTACAGACGGACCCTTCGGCTCAAAGCCAGGTCTCTCAAGGCATCACCACTCTTGCCGTCGGCGCGGACGGCGACTCGCCGTGGCCCGTGGCCGGCTACCTTGAAAAGCTCGATCAACAAAAGACCGCGCTCAACGTCATCTCGTTTGTCGGCCACGCGACGGTGCGCGAACTGGTCTTAGGCAAAGACTACAACCGCGCCGCCACCCCGGAAGAGGTTCGCCGCATGCGAGAGCTTGTCGGGCAAGGCATGCGCGAAGGCGCAATCGGGTTATCGACAGGGCTTGAGTACGACATCGGTCGCCACAGCACGACCGAAGAGATCATAGAGCTTGCGAGCGAGTCTGCGCGTCACGGCGGGATTTACATGAGCCATATGCGCGACGAAGAAGACGGCATAATGGACGCCATCCGCGAAGCTATACAGATAGGCCGCAAAGCCGGGCTGCCGGTGCAGATATCTCACATCAAAATGGGCAACCGAAACGTCTGGGGAAGGTCGCCGGATGCCATAAAGTTGATAGCCGCCGCGCGCCGCTCTGGCCTGGACATCACAGCGGATTGCTACCCTTACACGGCCTGGGCTTCTACGATCACTATACTTGTGCCGAGCCGCCGCCACGACGACCCGCAGGCGGTGGCGACGGGACTGAGGAATGTCGGCGGCGCGGATAAGGTCTTAATCACCGGTTGCAAGGCGCACGCGGATTACGAGGGCAAGACGCTTGAAGAGATCGCCCGCGCAACGGGGCGCACGCCTATCGAGGCTTACCAGCAGATCGTAAGAGACGGCGGCGCAAGCGTCGTGTGCAGCTCTATGAACGAAGCCGACGTTCGCGCTTTTTACCGCCAGCCCTGGGTGATGGTCGCAAGCGACGGCGGCATAGGGGGCCGCCACCCGCGCGGCGCGGGAACTTTCCCGCGAGTGCTTGGCCGCTTTGTCCGCGAGCGCAGATGGCTTGGGCTTGAAGAGGCTGTGCGCAAGATGACCTCCGCGCCCGCCGCCCGACTCAAGCTCGCGGATCGCGGGCGGATCAAAACTGGTATGAAAGCGGACCTTGTGCTGTTTGATCCCAGGCATGTCATAGACCGCTCGACCTTCAAGGAGCCGCAGCTCTTGTCATCTGGAATCATACGCGTATTTGTAAACGGCGAGCAGGTCTGGGGAAACGGCAGCATAACGGGCCGCTTGCCCGGTAGAGTGCTCAGAAACCGTAACTGAGCAGCGCGCGTACATCTCGCCTTCACGGTTATGGTATATTGGAGTCCCCAGGATTGTTGAGGTCTGGAGATGGACATGGCCAGTCAACCCAAAATACCTGTGAGCCCTGAGGAATACCGTGCGCTTGAGCGCAATGCCGAACAGAAAAGCGAATACATCGACGGCGAGATGATCGCCATGACCGGCGCAAGCAGACGCCATAACCTTATCGTTGCCAATTTGATCGGAGAGCTGAGGCAGCAACTCAAGGGTAAGGCTTGCGAGTTATACGCAAGCGACATGCGCGTAAAGGTGATTGCGTCGGGGCTTTATACTTACCCCGACGTTGTGGCCGTTTGCGGCGAGCCGCAGTTCGAAGACGAATACGTCGATACGCTGTTGAACCCGACCCTTATCATAGAAGTGCTGTCGGAATCGACAGAGTCTTATGACCGTGGGAAGAAGTTCGAATATTACCGCTCGGTCAGCTCCCTTTCGGAGTACCTGTTAATCGCTCAGGATAAACACAGGGTCGAACGCCACGTCAAACAGGCTTACGGGCGATGGCTGTTTTCGGAAACGGCGGCGCTCGATTCAACTGTAGAGTTAAGCTCGATTGACTGCGCGCTTGCGCTCAGGGAAGTCTACGACAAAGTCGCATTACCGTGAGCGATTCGAGAAGAGCAAGTCGTGGGTTTCAAAATCTGAAACCCACGCCGATGCTGCCTTGAAAATTATGAGTGGTGAAACCACCCGCCTCTACTTGCGGCCCGTCAAATGTCGGTCGCACGAGACGCTTGCGAAATTTGATTATCGTATCGCCCGCGTCAAACCGCACGATCCAGGCGCTCGACGGGTAGACCTCAACCACCCCTCCAACGTCAACCATAGGCTCGATGCTGCTGATGCTGCCTCGCCTCAGCAGATTGCCTCCCGGCGCGACTCTCCCGAAAGGGTCGTTGCGGAAGTACATAAAACCGGGTCTCACTTTTGCGAAGACGCCAAATTTATCTGTTCGCGGCCCGGCCTTGATACCGAGCTGCGCCTGGATCCTGTTGCCGCTCGTGGCAGAGTTGCCCGGCAGCAGACTGATTTCGCTGTCGAGTGCGATATACCTTGTAAAGTTATAAGTGAGCCTGCCGCCGACGCCTGAAGCAGATGTCCCCGTGCCGTGGTCGGTGGTTCCAATCTCGCGCAGAAAGGTCCCCGTAACGCTTGCTCCGAGCTCGATGCTTTTTTCCGGTGTCTGCGCGTAAGCGGGCTGGACCGCAAGATGTATCAGCAAGGCTGTCGCCAAAATAAGAAGTTGCCTGTGCATGTTGAACGCTCCTTTAAAAATTGATCAATGCGAGTAGTGCAAGGGTCGTGCCCTGCGTTAAGTCGTTGTAAGCCGGGGTGAGAAGATCATTACCGAGCCGCGCGGGTGTCGGGAGTTTACGTCATGTGAAATAAAACAGTGGCACCGTTGCACTCTCTGGAAACTGCGCCCGCGTAATATCCATTGTCCAACCTTTGGCGGAGGCGAACGGGTGAGTAGAGCATTGATTTGGGGCGCGACACTTCTGTTTATCCTTGCCATACCGGCTGCGTCTATTGCTTCACAAAAACAACAGGTCGCGGGCGCGTTGACTATCGAGCCTTATGTGGTTGAGGTAAAAGGCGGCGAAAAGATCATGGCCGAGCTTGGAAAGCTCGTCGTGCCTGAGAACCGGAAAAACGGTAAGTCCAACTTGATCGAGCTCGCCTTCGTCAGGCTGAAAAGCACTGCCAACAAACCAGGCCCGCCCGTTGTGTATCTTGAAGGCGGCCCCGGAGGTTCAGGCATCGGCGCTGCAAAGAGCCCTGCTTTGCCTCTTTTGCTGGCGTTGCGAGAGATCGGCGACGTGATCCTTTTAGACCAGAGAGGGACGGGGTTATCAAAGCCCGCGCTTGTCTGCTCAAAGAGCTGGGACTTCCCGCTCGACGCGCCCGGCGACCCGCGGCTGTGGATTCGGCTCGCAAAAGAGAAGCTTCAAGCCTGCGCTGAGCAGTTCACGGCTCAGGGGATAGACCTCGGCGGTTACAACACCAACGAGAGCGCCGATGATCTGGAAGAATTGCGCCAGGCGCTCGGTATCAAGAAAGTCAACCTGTGGGGGATAAGTTACGGCACGCATCTCGCCCTTGTGATGATGCGCCGCCACCCGGACAGCGTAGAGCGTGCCGTTTTGACAGGCGTCAACGGGCCGGATCACCTTATGATGAAGCTGCCGTCGACAATCGACGAACAGCTTGCAAAGATCGAACAGCTTTTCAAAGCCGACGCCGTCATCGGCAAAGCCCTGCCCGATTTCCGAGGCTTGATCAAAGACCTCCTCGTGCGCCTCGAAGATAAGCCGGTCACGGTCGAGATCGCCAACCCGCGAACGCAGCAGAAGCAATCGGTCGCGCTCGGCAGATGGGATCTGCAATTTCATACGGCGAGCCCTGTCACTCAGACGTGGTCGATCATGAGCCTGCCCGCATTTTATTACGCCATGTCGCAGGGCGATTTTACCCCGCTCGGTCAACGGGCCGTCGAGTTCAGGACGAGCCAGGTAGGGTCGATGATGGCCTGGATGATGCTCTGCTCTTCAGGCGTTTCCAGTGAGAGGTATCGCAGGATCGAACGAGAATCGAAAGAGGCGCTGCTCGGCAACAGCATCAACTTTCCGTTCCCTGAAATAACAGAAGCGCTCGGCAAGCCGGATCTCGGCACAGGGTTTCGCGCCCCGATCACTTCCAAAACTCCCGTGCTGTTCGTAAGCGGCACGCTCGACGGGCGAACGCCCCCTGCCAATGCGGAAGAGGTAAAGAAAGGGTTCCCCAACGGCGTCTCGATCACGGTCGAGGGCGCAAGTCACGGGTATGACCTGTTCTACTTCGCTCCGGGGCTGAAGGATTCGATGCTCGATTTCTTCAAAGGCCAGCCGATAAAAACGGCGCAAATCAAGATGGGCGATTTCCAATTCCGGCCGATAGGCCCCAAGCCCTGAGCCTCACTCCTTTTTCAAATGCTGGTCGAACCACTCGATTGCGAGCTTGATGGCCTGGCCGCGCGCGGGGCCGTAGATGCCGTAATGCTGTATGCCGGGTATGCTCACAAACTTTTTCGGACCGGTCGCGCGATCAAACGCGAGCTTGGCGTGGTCTTTGTTGTCGAATAGCTCTTCCTTTTCGGCAACGATGAAAAGCGCCGCGCAATTTTTCAATCTGACAGCATCTTCTACGGGAGCGTACCCCACCGTCTTATCGCGTATGGGCGCGCCTTGCAGGTTCCCGATCACGCGAGCGCGCGGCGGCGGATAACCTATCTCACCGCGCGCGCGCCGGGTAGCTTCTTCATAAGCGAGCCGCATCTGTTCGGCCTCGCCTCCGGCGAGCGCGACCGCTTTGGGGCGCGAATCGAGCGACGGGACCTGGCTGACGACGGCTTTCACGCGCGGGTCGCGGGCCGCGACATAGACGACGTGGCCCCCGGAATAGCTCGACCCTCGCAGCCCGATCCGGTTTTTATCTACGGCGGGCTCGCCCATCGCCCAGTGGATGACGTTGAACCAGTCGGCGGTCTGATCAAGCGGGTCAACCACCTCGCGGACCTCCATCACTTCGGCGGTGAATTTCAAGCCGTCCTTCTTTGTCGGCGCGGGCGCGGTCAAGATGACCCGCGAATCGCTCTCTCCCCAACCACGGTAATCGAAAGTGATGACGAGATAGCCGGCCGCTGCGAGGTCTAAGGCGTCACGCCGGAAAGCCGCTGCGGTCCCGCCCCAGCCGTGCGCCATGATGATCGTGGGCAGCGGCTTCCCCGCAAGCGATTTTAGCGAGAACAGCTCGGCGTGTATTCGCACCCCCTCGCTCATGACCTTTGCGGTGCGGAAATCTATCGTCTCAGGCGGCGTGAACGGGCGCGTCTGTTGCGCGGCTTGAATATTGAAGGTCGAAAAACAGACGAGCAGGATGATCAAGCAAATCGGTCTTCTCATGAACGTGGTTTCCTCGCGGGGAATTTCGAGCTTCGCGCCGTCGCGTGAGGTTCGGTTCTTAAACAGGATCAGGCGCGCGGCGAGAGTTGTTGCGGATAAATTCGATTATCTCTTCCATCCTCGCGCCGGGCGTAAAGACTTCGCTGACTCCAAGCTCTTTCAGACGCGGGATGTCTTCGTCGGGAATGATGCCGCCGCCAAAGACGACCACGTCGTCTATGCCTGCCTCGCGCATAAGGTCGACCACTCGCGGGAAGAGCGTCATGTGCGCGCCCGAAAGGATCGAAAGCCCAATCGCGTCCACGTCTTCTTGAACAGCCGCGCTGACGACCATCTCCGGCGTTTGCCGCAGCCCCGTGTATATGACTTCCATCCCGGCGTCGCGAAGCGCGCGCGCTATGACTTTTACCCCTCGGTCGTGCCCGTCGAGGCCGGGCTTTGCCAGCAGCACTCTTATTCTCTCTTCAGACATAATCTCTCAATTCGTCGATGTTAAAACGAAACTAAAACATCGGCTCGCGGTACTCGCCGTAGACGGGCCTGAGCGCGTCGCACATCTCGCCAAGGGTTGCGTAAGCGCGCGTGCAGTCGAGCAAGAGAGGCATCGTGTTTTTACCCTCACGCGCGCCGTCGGCCAGCGCGCGAAGCGTGTTTGCGACCCGCGCGTTATCGCGCTCGGCGCGCAACCGCGCGAGTCGCTCGCGCTGAAGCTCGGCGGTCGATTCGTCTATTTGAAGAAGCCCCATGCCCTTCGACTCTTCCTTCATGACGTAATCGTTCACGCCTACGATGATCTTGTCGCGCGACTCGACGGCCATCTGGTACTCGTATGAGGCGTCTTGAATCTCGCGTTGCGGGAAGCCCGCGTCTATCGCTTCGACCATGCCGCCGAAATCGTCGATCTTGCGGAAGTAGTCGAACGCGCCTTCTTCCATATCGCGCGTCAGCTTTTCCAGGAAGTACGATCCGCCGAGCGGGTCTACGGTGTTTGTCACGCCCGATTCGTGCGCGATGATCTGCTGAGTGCGGAGCGCGATAAGCGCGGCCTCGTCCGAAGGCAGCGCGAGCGCTTCGTCGTAAGCGTCTGTGTGAAGCGATTGCGTGCCGCCCAGGACGCCCGCGAGCGCCTGGATGGCGACACGGACGATGTTGTTTATAGGTTGCTGCGCGGTGAGCGACACGCCCGCCGTCTGCGTGTGGAAGCGGAGCATCCACGAGCGCGGGTTCTTCGCGCCGAAACGGTCTTTCATCACCTTGTACCAGATGCGGCGCGCGGCGCGGTACTTGGCTATCTCTTCGAAAAAGTCGTTGTGAGCGTTGAAAAAGAAGCTAAGGCGCGGCGCGAAATCGTCCACGTCCATCCCGTGGTTGATCGCGTACTGGACATACTCTATGCCGTCGCGCAGCGTGAAGGCCAGCTCTTGCAGCGCGGTCGAGCCAGCTTCGCGTATGTGGTAGCCCGAAATCGAAACGGGGTTGAAGCGCGGGACCTCCTTGGTGCAAAACTCTATCGTGTCCACGATGAGCTGCATGGCAGGGCGCGGCGGGTATATCCACTCCTTCTGCGCTATGTACTCTTTGAGTATGTCGTTTTGAAGCGTGCCGCCGACCTTCTTCCAATCCGCGCCCTGCTTTTCCGCCACGGCCAGAAACATCGCAAAGATCATCGAAGCGGGCGCGTTTATCGTCATCGACGTTGTGACCTGTTCGAGCGGGATGCCGTCAAAGAGCACTTCCATATCGGCGAGGCTCGATATCGCAACGCCGCACTTGCCGACCTCGCCCTCGCTAAAGGGGTGGTCGGAGTCATACCCCATCAGCGTCGGCAGGTCGAAGGCGACCGACAGGCCCGTCTGCCCGTGTTCGAGCAGGTACTTGAACCTCTGGTTCGTGTCGAATGCCGAGCCGAAGCCCGCGAACTGGCGCATGGTCCAGAGCTTGCCGCGATAGCCCGTCGAGTGTATCCCGCGCGTGTAGGGCGGCTCTCCGGGAAACCCTATCTCTGTTTCATAGTCGAGGTCGGGCACGGAGTTCGGCGTGTATAGCCGCTCGACCGGCACGAGCGAAGTGGTCGTGAAACTCTTCTTGCTCTCGGGCGTTCGCTTGAGCGTCGGGTTGAGCGTGCGCTCCTCCCATTCGCGCTCGGCCTCTTGCAGTCGGTTCGTAATGTCCAGGGTGCTCATCTATCTCTCCTCAGACTATATTCGTAAGACGAAGCGGACGTGAACGAAACAGAAGTAAAGTTGATGATAGTTGAGCGCGAAGGGGAGTGTCAACTTTGCGCTCTGGTCCAGCCTGCCGCACTCGTCGTATAGTTTGGCCGAGCAGTATGGCAAGACCATGGTCGCTCGGACGACCCCGGTATTATTAAAGCTATGATTGATGCGACGAATGAGATCGAGCCCGCCCCGCCGTTCAGGCCACTGGACCCGCGCGTCATATCTTTATGGCGGTTGAACAACGCGATCTGGTCGGCGGTCATTCTGCTGTTTATCGCGGGCTTATGGTTTATTGTCAGCCTCGGCGTCTTTGACGATCTTGAGACCGATTTTCCGGTCAAGCCGCTTCTCACTGCGGGGTCCATTCTGGTCGCAGCTCTGCTCGCATGGTTCACCTGGTGGCGACCGCCGCGCCTGTACAGCGCCTGGAGCTATCGCATAGACGACCGCGTGCTTGAAACCCGAAGCGGGCTTTTAATACGCGTCACGCGGCTGCTTCCGCTTGCGCGCGTGCAGCACGTCGACCTGGAGCGCGGGCCTTTCGAGCGGATGATGGGGCTCGCGTCGCTTGTGCTCTACACCGCAGGGACGCACTCGGCAAGCATCACGGTGCCGGGGCTCGACGCCGGGGAAGCCGTCAGGCTCAGAGATCAACTGGTCGAGATCGGAGGCGATGATGCGGTCTGATCCGCCGGATGCGGGTGATAAGCCGAACCCCGTCGCTTCAATACTCGAAGGCCGCCTTCACCCGCTGACGCTTCTGTTTTCCATATCGGGCTCGATTCGGCGCTTGATAATACCCTCGATCCCGCTGCTGGTTTTCGGCAGCCGGGTAACGACCGCCGTTATTGTCGGGCTTATGGTCGCGCTCACGGTGATACGCGCGCTCATTCGCTACTTTTCGTTCAGCTACCGGGTCGAAGCCAGCGACCTTGTAACCGAGCAAGGGATACTTGGGCGCACAGAGCGGCACATCCCTCTCGACAGGGTTCAAGAGATAAGCATCGAGCAAGGCGTGCTTCACCGCATCTTTGGCGTCGTCGACGCGAAGATAGAGACGGCGGGCGGGCAGGGGGCCGAAGCGACGCTTTCGGTCCTTTCGCGGAGCGAAGCCGAGCGGTTGCGGCAAGCGGTATTCGCCCGCGCCGCCGCGTTAAAAAAACCGCTTATAAAAGAAGCCGCGAGTGAGGCCGAACAGACCGCAAGCAATGTCACTTTGCCTGAGCGCAGGGTAATACGCCGCCTGTCGCTAGGCGATCTTGTCATCGCGGGCGCTACGTCAAACCACCTCCTGTCGGCGCTCGTTCTGGTCGGCACGCTCTGGGCTTTCGTAGACGACATACTCCCCGAAAGCATCTACGAGCGGGCGGCAGACGTGATAGCAGACGCTACGGGCCGGTTGCTTGAGCAGGACGCGGCGACCGCCGTGCTCGTCACGCTTGTCCTTGTGATCATGATCCTTGCGATCAGCGTTGTCTTCTCTTTGATCGGGTCTGTGGCGCTCTTTTACGGCTTCACCTTTTCGACGACGGGCGAAGACCTTCACCGCTCATACGGGTTGTTGACACAGAGGTCGAGCAGCCTGCCGCGCCATCGCATACAGGTGCTTGAGATCGAGCAGAAGCTGCTGCGCCGCCTGTTCGGGCTTGCGACCTTGAGGGCGGATACGGTCGGCAGCCACTCGGACGAATCGGAAGAGAGGAGCCACGGGCGCGACGTTTTGATCCCCGTCGTAAAGCGCGAGGAGGTCGACGCGTTGCTGCCGGTCTTCTTCCCGGACCTTGAGCCTGCGCCGCCCGCGTGGCAAAAGGTCTCGCCGCTCGCGGTCAGGCGAGGCACGTTTCAAGGCGGCGCGTTATGCCTGCTGATAACGGCGGCGGCGGTCTATTATCAAGGCTCCGCGTGGGGCCTGTGGCCGCTCGTGCTCTTGCCGTTTATCTACTGGGCGAACCTCGTCAGGTACCGCAACCTCGGCTATTCGCTCGGCGACAGGTATTTTCGCACGCGGCGCGGCTGGCTTGGCCGGTCGATTCACATAGTGCCGATCAGAAAGTCTCAGGTCGTAGAGATTCACCAGTCTGTATTCGACAAGCGATTAGGTCTAGCAAGCCTTGTTGTCGATACGGCCGGTCAGGCTTTCACGGGCGGCGGGCCTCAGATTACCAACCTGCCCCTCGAAGAAGCATACAGGCTCGCTCGCACCCTCGCGCAACGCGCCGCCGCCACCGAGTACAAGCTCTGACCCCGCTTCTCTTGAGCGATTGCGGGACCGCGTAATCCCACGAGCGGACATTGACCCAACCGGTTTCAGCCCCACGCTTCGGTTAACCTCTTTGGCCGTGCCGCTTGGCTCAACCCGCTCAAGCGGCACGGGGATTTCTTATTACCTGATCCGATTATCTCCAAGGAGAGTATTATGCAGAGCCTGTTACAAGACCTTCGCTATGCGCTTCGATTGCTGACAAAGAAGCCCGCCTTTACTGCCGTGGCCGTCATAACGCTCGCGCTCGGCATCGGCGTCAACAGCTCGATCTTTAGCGTAGTCAATGCGCTGCTGCTTCGCCCGCTGCCGTTTAAAGATTCCGAAAGCATCGTCGCGTTCTGGAATCACAGCCCCGGATTGAACGTGCCGCAGGACTGGCTCTCTATCGCGCAATATGTCGATATAAAGACTGAAGCCGACAGCTTCGACGATGTCGCCATCGCGGTCAGCAGCAGCTTTAACCTGTCGAGCACAGAGACGCCGGAACGTGTCGAGGGGCTCAGAGTCTCTTCTTCCTTGTTCCGGCTGCTCGGCGTCCAAACCGCGTCGGGCCGCGCGCTCCTTCCCGAAGACGATGAGCCGGGGCGGCCGCCCACGGTCATCATCAGCAACGAGCTTTGGCAAAACAGGTTCGGGTCTGATCCTGATCTTGTGGGAAAGCCGGTCACCCTGAACGGCCAGGTCGCTACCGTCATAGGGGTGCTGCCGCCGGGCGTTAATCTGAACAAAGAGGTGATACCGACCGTCTCTGGGGTCGAGCGAGCCGACGTGATATTGCCTCTCGCTTTGAGCGCCGAAGCGCTCGCCAATCGCGGGCTGGAGAATTATAACGTGCTGGCGCGACTCAAGCCGGGCGTATCGCTTAAGCAGGCGCAGGCCGAGGTCGACACAATGGTCGAGCGGCTCAAACAGCAGTACCCGGATTCTTACCCGCCCGGCAGCGGGTTTACTATGAGCGTGGTCTCGCTCCACGAAGAGACTGTGCGAAGCATTCGGCCCGCGCTTCTCGTGCTGTTCGGCTCGGTCTTTTTTGTGCTGCTTATCGCCTGCGCCAACCTCGCAAATCTCCTGCTTTCGCGCTCGACCGCCCGGCAAAAAGAGTTCGCGGTTCGCACGGCGCTCGGCGCAAGCCGGTATCGCCTCGTCCGCCAGCTCTTGACCGAAAGCGTTATACTGGCGCTCGCGGGCGGCGGGCTCGGTCTTTTGATAGCCGTGTGGGGGCTCGAAGGGCTTCGCGCGCTCAGTCCTGGAAACATCCCGCGCATGCGCGAGGTCTCTATAGACGCAAGCGTGCTCGCATTCACTTTCATAATCTCGCTCGTGGTAGGCATCATCTTCGGGCTCGTTCCGGCTTTAAGAGCTTCAAAGACCGACCTGAACGAATCTTTAAAAGAGGGCGGCAAGGGCTCGGCGGAAGGCTCTCGCGGCAACCGCGTCCGAAGCCTTCTGATCGCTTCCGAGATCGCGCTGTCGCTGGTCCTGCTCGTAGGCGCGGGGTTGCTGCTGCGCACGTTTGCGAACCTTCAAAATGTGAATCCCGGTTTTTCAAGCGATAACGTTCTATCGCTCAGGCTCTCGCTCGCGGGCCCCAACTACGCCAACACGGACGCGCGGGTGGCGTTCTACGGTCAGCTTCTGGATCGTGTCAAATCAGTTCGCGGAGTCGACGCGGCCGGGGCCGTCTCGATCTTGCCGTTAAGCCAGGGTGTTAGCTGGGGGACTGTATCGGTCGAAGGGTTTGCGGCGGCGGCGGGCGAGGCTTCCTCCATCCAGGCCGACCAGCGCATCGCTACGCCCGACTACTTTCAGGCGATGGGAATCCCGCTCGTCAAAGGTCGGTTCTTTAACGAGCACGACACGAAATCGGCGCAGAAGATCGCGGTCGTCGATGAGAGCTTCGCCGCGCGCTACTGGCCGGGCGAAGACCCTGTCGGGAAGCGTATAAAGCGAGGCGATGCCAGTTCCGAAGCCCCGTGGATGATGGTCGTCGGCGTGGTCGGAAACGTGAAGCAATACGCGCTCGACAAGGACTCCCCGCGAGTCGCGTTGTACACGCCGCACGCGCAGGAGCCCTCCAGCACGATGTACCTGGTAGCGCGCGCCGCTTCCGACCCGTCGCAGGTTGTAGGAGCGATCAACGCCGAGATAAGGGCGATGGACGCGAGCCTCCCGGTCTACAACGTCGCCCTCATGAGCGAGCGGTTGTCGCGGTCGCTTGCCGAGCGCAGGTTTTCCATGCTGCTGCTCGGACTCTTTGCCGCGCTCGCGCTCGCGCTCGCAGGCGTGGGCATATACGGCGTAATGAACTACTCGGTCGCGCAGCGCACCCACGAAATAGGTATAAGGATGGCGCTCGGCGCGAAGGCGAGCGACGTGCTGAAGCTCGTGATCGGGTACGCCATGATGATGACGGCCTTCGGCGTGGTGGTCGGCGTCGCCGGTTCCGTACTGCTCACAAGATTCATGTCGAGCTTGCTTTACGGCGTAAGCTCTTATGACCCGCTCACGGTCACGCTCGTCGCCTTCTTACTTGTCGCCGTGGCCTTCGTGTCAAGCTACATCCCTGCACGCAAAGCGGCGCAGGTCGACCCGATGGAGGCGCTCCGTTACGAGTAGTCGGCGGGTCGGTAGACGGTGGTCAGTGGCCGTAGGCGTGATCAGTCAAAGACGCCCCTCATTGCTGACCGCCGTCTGCCGTCGGCTGCTTTCAAACAGGTCGCCTCTGAATGTAAATCTTACATATTGCCTGCCGTTCAACCCTTGCCTTGCGGCCCGCCCCGGTTACACGGTTAAGTGTAAGTGATCTTACTATAAGGTTTGCGGCGCGCTCGCGACCGGGATTTGCCGGAAGGGCGAAGACCGGCGTAGCTGGCATGGTCTTTGCTCAATCTCTTTGCGGCTGTGCGCCGATGTGTGGGCGCTGTCAAACGAGTGGAGCTTCATCTTAACAGAGGCAGGGCTGAATGATCCGTCCGGCTACCATCCTCCTAAAATCATAACTGTTAAAGCACTCAAAGTGGACCGGCTACGGTCGCGGCTGATGTTATTGCCAGCTTATTAACGGAGGATCAGTCAGGATGAAACAGGCTGCTCGATTTAAGACTACAGGACTATCGAAACGGATTTTAGCGCGCATCGCCCGCGCGGCGGCCTCGACGGCTTTTATGGTTGCCGTAGCGACAGGGGCAGGCGCTCAGCCAAATTTTAGCAACCCGGTATTTTATAGCTCCGGCCCGGTCCCTACGGCGGTCGCAGTCGGTGACCTCGACGGCGACCGCGATAACGACATCGCCGTGGTGAGCAGACAGGGCCACCTGCGCCTTTTGTTCAACAACGGGTCGGGGCTATTCACGCCAGTCGAGCACAGGGGGCTCTGGCCTTTAAACGCGTACACCCTCGATGTTGCCATAGGCGATCTCGACCGCGACGGCGATAACGATCTGGCAGTCGCCTTCACCACTTCGTCGGGCGCGATCTCTGTGTTGCTCAACCAGGGGAACGGCCAGTTTGCGCCGCCCGCGAATTATAACCTCTGCTTCTCGTCGAGCGGCGTGGCGATAGGCGACTTCGACGGCGATGGGGACAACGACATCGCGGACGTGAACCAGTGCTTCACGGCGGGGATTATTCTCAATGACGGGCGGGGCAGGTTTGCCTTGCGAGGCGCTTTCGGCGACGGCTACGGGTCGAAGTCAATCGCGGCGGCAGATTTCAACGGCGACGGCTTTAACGATCTGGCATACGTCAATAACGGCCTTCACAACATCTCCGTCCTTCTCAATAACCGCGACGCCACCTTCGAAAATTTCGCCTGGTACGACGCGGGCTCTTTGCCCGAAGCGCTGGCGGCGGGCGATTTTGACCGCGACGGGTTCATAGACATAGCGGTTGCCAATTCGAGCAGCGCCAACGTCACAATCTTAAAGAACATAGGCAGCGGCAGCTTCGCGCGCGGCGTCAACTACGGCGCGGGGTCTCAGCCGTCCAGCATAACCGCAGCCGACCTGGACGGCGATGCGGACCTCGATTTGATCGTTACCAACAGGGGCGGCGCGAGCTTCTCTGTGCTCAAAAACAACGGCGGCGTCTTCGCAAGCCCGCTGGTGTTTGGCGCGGGCCAGTCTCCTGTAGATTCTGCCGCCGCAAACCTCAACGGCGATACGCTTCTCGATCTGGTCGTTGTGAACCAGCAGAGCGAAAACGTGGCGGTCTTGTTTGGCGCGACCGGCAGCGCGCCGCCTCCGCCGCCCGCGCCTGTCGAACAGATAACGCTATCGGCCAGGGCCCGCTCGTCAAAGAAATCCAGGTTTGTCGATTTAACCTGGAGCGGCGCAAGTTCGTCGAGCGTCGACGTATATCGCAACGGCGTGCGAATCACGACTACCGCGAATGACGGGAGCCACACCGACAGCCTCACTCAAAAAAGCGGCACGTTCACATACAAGGTCTGCTCGGCCGGGACTTCCGTGTGCTCTAACAACGCGGCGGTCAAGTTGTAGCGCAGGCGGTCGCTCGTCTGTAAGCTGCCGGATTTGCAGCCGCCGGAAACTGCCGCCTTTGACTTTACGGGCAGATAGCCTTTCTGCTCGTAAAGTCAAAGGCGGCAGCGGCGGGACTCAATACCCCGGCGCGCCCTTTTCATCTTAGTGTCAACTCGGTTTGAACGCCTGTCTGCTTGCTCGCAACGGATAAACTCCCGCCCGCCCCTGCCAGTCTCCGGTTTACAACTTTGTGCTTGGCCGATTTGATTTCACCCGGTATTCTTAATTTAGCCCTATAGGCCAGTTTATTGAGTTAAAGAAGTGTATGATAACCGGCACCAGCATCTCTCACTACTCCATCCAGTCGCGGCTGGGCGCGGGCGGGATGGGCGAAGTTTACAAAGCCCTGGACACACGGCTCGACCGCCCCGTCGCGCTCAAGATTTTGCCGCCCGATCTGGTCTCGGATGAAGACCGCGTCCGCCGCTTTATCCAGGAAGCAAAAGCCGCTTCCGCTTTGAATCATCCTCACATCGTCACCATATACGAGATAGGCCAGTCGCAGCCCGAAATGAGCGGCGCTCAGGAAGCGGCCACGGGCGGGTTCCCCGCGCACGCGACCGTCGTCCATTACATCGCTATGGAGTTTATCGAAGGCGACACGCTGCGCGCGCGCATTCATCGTGACAAGACCGATCTCAAGCGGTTGCTCGAATACCTCGCACAGGCCGCCGAAGGCTTATCGAAAGCGCACGGCGCGGGGATCGTTCACCGCGACCTCAAGCCCGAAAATATAATGGTGACGACCGACGGCTACGCAAAGATTTTGGATTTCGGGCTGGCCAAGCTGATCGAGCCGAGGCGACCGCAATCGGATGACCCGGAAGAAGCGGCCACGGTGATGATGGAGCAGAGCACTATACCCGGCATGGTTATGGGGACCGTCGGCTATATGTCGCCCGAACAGGTGCAGGGCCGCCCTGTAGATCACCGCTCGGACATCTTTTCATTCGGCTGCCTGCTTTACGAAACGGCGACAGGCCAGCGCCCCTTCCAGGGCGACTCGATGATCGACTCGCTGCACAAGGTCGTCTACACTCACCCGCCGCTCATACGCGACTTCAACCCCGAAGCGCCGTCTGAGCTTCAGCGAATCATACGCAAGTGCCTGGCGAAGAACCCTGACGAGCGTTACCAGTCGATCAAAGACGTGGCTCTCGACCTGCGCGAGCTGATCAAGGATTACGACTTCCAGCCGCTTGTTTCGAGCACGCCGAGCGCGGGCGCGTACCCGGTTTCAGGCGCGCACAGCTCGTACCCGCCGGGGGCGGTCACGGGCGGCCACATGCAGAGCTTTCAAACCGATGCGTCGGGCAGGCCGCTTTCGGGCGCGCATATGTCAGGTCTCAATACCGCGCTCCCCGCGCAGAAACCCGTGCGCTGGATCATGCTCGCGCTGCTGCTTGCAGTTCTCGTGAGCGGCATTGTTATAGGCGTCTACATCTTTATGAATCGGGGCGAGTCGGCGAGTTCAGCCAGAGCGCCGTTTGAGACCCTGTCGATCACGCGGCTCACGAGCAGCGGCAAAGCTTCGGACGCGACCATCTCGCCCGACGGAAAGTATGTCGTCCACGTAGTTGATGACTCAGGGCAGCAGAGCCTCTGGGTCCGTCAGGTCGCGACGATGAGCAACGTGCAGATAGTTCCGCCGGCAGAGGTGATTTACGGCGGGCTGACATTTTCAGCAGACGGCAACTATATCTACTACACGAACCGCCACAGGAACAGCGTCGTCAGCACGCTCTATCAAGTGCCCGTGCTCGGCGGCACGGCTAAGACGCTGGTCGAAGATGTCGACAGCCCCGTGACTTTCTCTCCTGACGGGTCGCGGATGGCCTTCATCCGCTACTACCAGTCGCCGCGACGTAGCTCCCTGATGATCGTGAAATCCGACGGCACGGGCGAGCAGGAGATTGCCGTGCGCACCCTGCCGGACTTCTACAATTCGCTTGCCTGGTCGCCCGACGGTCGTGTAATAGCCTGCGCGGCCAGCGGCGTTGATGGCGGCTCGTACATGACAGTGGTCGAGGTGTCGGTCGATACTGGCGCGGAGAGGGCTATCACCTCGCAACGATGGCTTGCGGTCGGTCGGCTCGCGTGGCTTCCTAAGGGCCGAAGCCTGGTCGTGAGCGCAATCGATCAAGGGACCAGGCTCAACCAAATCTGGAACATCACCTACCCGGAGGGCGAAGCGCGAAGGATCACAAACGACTTGAATAACTACATCGGCGTGAGCCTGACGGCAGATGCGAGCACGCTCGCCACTATCGAGGCCGATCAGCTGTCGAACATCTGGACCACGTCCGGCGGAAAGCTGGACAGCGCGAGGCAGGTAACCTCAGGGATAGGCAAGTATAACCGCCTGGCCTGGACGCGCGATAACCGCATAGTCTTCGCTTCGAGCGTGAGCGGCAACCGCGACATATGGATCATGGACGCCGACGGCGGCAACCAGAGACAGTTGACCGCCGACAGCGGGGTGAATGCGCAGCCTGTCGCATCGCCCGACGGGCGCTACATCCTATTCCTGTCAAACCGTACCACGGGGTTCAACACCTTCAACATCTGGCGGATGGATATGGACGGGCGCAACCTCAAACAGTTGACCAGCGGCGCGGGCGAGTTCCACCCCTCGTGTTCGCCCGACGGGCAGTGGGTTGTCTATTCATCGCAGAGCGGGGGCACGGCTACTTTGTGGAAAGTCTCGATTGACGGCGGCGAGCCTGTGCAGTTGACCGACAAGATCACAACCTTCCCTGTAGTCTCTCCCGACGGAAAATGGATAGCCTGCAACTACTGGGAAGGCCAGATCAATACGCCGCAGCTCGTCGCGCTCATACCGTTTACAGGCGGCCCGCCCGCCAAGACCTTCAACATCGCGCCGGGCATAATTCGCTGGAGCGCGGACGGTCGCGCTCTGACCTATGTAGACTATCGCGGCGGGTCTTATAACATCTGGAGCCAGCCTGTAGCGGGCGGCGAGCCGAAACAGTTGACTAATTTCAAAGGCGACCTGATATTCGACTTCGACTGGTCGCGCGACGGGCGGGACCTGGCCTGCGCTCGCGGCATCGTCTCTACAGACGTGGTGCTTCTTAAGAGTGACAAGTAAACAGTGACAAGTGACAAGAAAGAGCTAGCGCAAGGCTCGTTTCTCCCTCTTTCTTGTCACTTGTCACTTGTCACTGTTTACTTTCCCCGATGTCAGTACGGTAGTGAATCTTTTCAAAATTGATCTTGGAAACCGCTTCATAAGCGCGTGCGCGGGCCGTCGCCAGCGAGTCTGCGCGCGCCGTTACCGCGAGCACGCGCCCGCCCGATGTTAGAAAGCTGCCCTGCTCGTCGCGCATAGTTCCCGCGTGAAAGATGACAACGCCCTCGGTCGATTTTGCGTCGTCCAGGTCGCCGATCACCTTCCCTTTCTCGAACTCGCCGGGATAACCGCCCGACGCCACCACTACGGTGACGCTCGAATCAGATGACCAGACCGGCTCCGCTTCGCGTATGCGGCCTTCGGCCAACAGGCTGAATATCTCTACAAGGTCCGAGTCGAGCCTTACCATCACGGCTTCTGTTTCCGGGTCGCCGAGCCGCACGTTGTACTCGATCACTTTCGGGCCGTCTTCGGTAAGCATCAGCCCCGCATAAAGTATCCCGCTAAACGGATTGTCTTCGCTCGCCATGCCCGCGAGCGTCGGCCGTATGATCTCGCTCTCGATGCGTTCGAGCGTGGCCCGGTCGATCAGGCCGGGAGTCGAGATAGACCCCATCCCGCCTGTATTCGGGCCTTCATCATTATCGAACGCGCGCTTGAAGTCCTGCGCGGCGGGGAGCACCTTGTAATCACGCCCGTCCGTGAAGACCATAATCGACGCCTCGCGCCCTGTGAGGCATTCTTCGAGCACAACTCGCGTGCCCGATTCGCCAAACGCGCGGTCGACCATCATCTTGTTTATCGCGGCGTCGAACTCGAACCCATCCTTGACGATTGAGACGCCCTTGCCCGCCGCAAGCCCGTCGGCTTTTACCACTACCGGGAAGCCGTATTCAAGCTCGCGCGCGGCGCGCGCCGATTCCGGGGAGTGACAGGCGGTAAACTGCGCCGTCGGGATATTGTGGCGGGCCATGAACTGCTTGGCGAAAATCTTGCTCCCTTCCAACTGGGCCGCCGCCTGCGACGGGCCGACGAGCTTCAGCCCTCGGATTTGAAGATGCTCGGCCGCGCCCGCGACCAGCGGCGCTTCCGGCCCGATCACAGTCAGGTCCGCGCCTACGGATTCGGCGAGATTGGCGAGGCTGCCAGGGTCGTTTACGTCAGCCGGAAAACAGGTGGCGATCTCGGCGATGCCCGCGTTGCCCGGCGCGCAATAGAGAGCCGTAAGCAGCGGGCTTTGAGCGAGCTTCCAGCATAAAGCGTGTTCGCGGCCTCCGGAGCCGATGACAAGGATCTTCATAAGCTCACATTAGCAGTGGTCGGCGGTCGCTGGCCAGCGACGGCAGTTCTTCAAGCGGGCGGGAATGATGTTTCGGTCGCCGGTTCCCCGCCGAGGGCTGAATCCTCGCCCCTTACCGCTTTGTTCCTCTCTCCCGATAAGCGGTGATCTATGACGAGAAATATGAGGCCGGGGACGACGAAGCTGAGGCCGAGTATCGTGGCCATGGCGCGCGCGCTCAGCCCGGCAGAGTCGAGACCCCAGCCGGTGAAATATGTCGAGATAGACATCGTAAGCGTCACCAGCGCAAGGTCGAGCGCAAAGACTCTGCCGAGAAAGCGGTTCGGCACGTACGTCTGCAAAAGCGTGGTCGAATAGACCCATTGAATGCTGCCGCCCATGTGCGCGCCTATCACGCACGCCAGCGCGACGACAAGTACAGGCGCTTGCGCGAAAAGCAGGTAGAAGATCGCCGAGACGAAAAACGAGAGCGTTATAGCCTGCCGCATCGTGCGCGGCGAAGTGCCTCCGACCGCCCGCGCGATAATAGGCCCGATCATCGCGCCCACACCGCGCGCCGCGTAGAAAAGCCCTATCGAAGTGCTGCCGTCGCGGCCCATAGGGAATATCTGCCTCCCGAAAATCGTCAAAAGCAACAGCACCCCTCCGCCCAATCCCCAGCCGCTTTTGACCAGCAGCAGCGCGAGGACCGAAGAGTTCGATCTCAGGTAGCGCGCGCCTTCGATAAAGTCTGTGATGCCTGTCATGTCGGCAAACGAGAGCCGCGTCCTGGCGCGCGGCTCTCTATCGGCAGAAGGGAAGCGCGTGAGCCAGACAAATATCGCAGAGACGAAAAACGAGGCGGCGTCTATAACAAACGCGGTGTTTCTGCCGAAAGCGTCCGTCACGACTCCCCCGGCTGCCGCGCCGAGCGCCAGCGTCACAGACCACGCCGCTCCCGAAAGCGCGTTGGCCGAGATCAGCTCTTCGCGCTTTACTATCGCGGGCAGCGCGGCAGAACGCGCGGGCTCGAAGAAAGCCGACGCGGTAATCTCAAGCGCCGTTATCGCATAGACGATCCAGACCTGGTCGGCTCGCTCGACCAGCAGAAAGCCGAGCACGAGCACCCCGCGCGCGATGTCGGACGTGATCATTATCGTCTTGCGGTCAAAGCGGTCCGCGACCACGCCCGCGAGCGGGCCTATGAAGAAGGTCGGCAGCAGCTTGAGGATGAGAACAAAGGCGACCGCTTCGCCCGAACCCGTCAGGTTCAAGAGCAGCGTGAAGAGCGCGACCGTGTTGAACCAGTCGCCTGTGAGCGAGATCAATTGCGCCACGAAGAGACGCCTGAAATTACGATTGCCGCGAAGTAGCTCTAAATACCCGGTTGTCTGTTCAGCACCGCGCTCGCTCATCGGGGTATTATACAGTGGCCGGCGGCCAGTGGTCAGTGGCCCGCGAAGAAGTTGAGTGTGAGCGGATTATCTTCGCTGACCACCGGCGGCCGCTCGTGGTATAAGTGTTCATGAAGGCTGAACGACCGGCAATAAGGCTCAGTTATGCACATAGAATCTCTAAAAGTATTTTGCGATCTGGTCGATACGCGCAGCTTCTCGAAAGCGGCCTCGAAGAATTTCATCTCCCAATCGGCGGTCAGCCAGCAGATCAAGGCGTTCGAAGACCGGTTCGGCCGAAAGCTTGTCGAGCGCAGCCGGACCGGGCTTGTCGCGACCGCCGCCGGGGAAGCGTTCTATCAGGGCTGCCGCGAGATTCTGGACCGGTTCAATGCGCTCAGCGAAGAGTTGAAGGGGATGGGCAACATCGTCGCGGGGCAGGTGAGGCTTGCGACTATCTATTCGGTCGGTCTTCACGAGCTGTCGCCGCTCGTCAAGCGGTTCATCAAGACTTACCCGCAGGTCAACATACATATCGAATACAGCCGCACCAACAAGGTCTATGAGGACGTGATAAACGGCTCGATTGATCTGGGAATAGTCGCGTACCCGGCCCCGCGCCCGCAGATAGAGATAATCCCTTTTCGAAGCGACAGGCTCGTCCTTGTCGTCAGCCCCGACCACCCGCTCGCCTCGCGCAAGCGCATAGAGATCGGCGCGCTTGCCGGGGAGCGTTTCATAGCCTTCGAGCGCGACATCCCCACGCGCAAAGCTATAGATAAGATTCTGCGCTCGCACAAGGCCGAGGTCCGCCACGTCATGGAGTTCGATAACATCGAGACGATCAAGCGGTCTGTCGAAGCCGACCTCGGCCTGACAATCGTCCCGCGAGCGACCGTCGAAAACGAGGTGCGCGCAGGGACGCTCGTGACGGTAGACTTCACCAAGAGCTTTATGCGCCCCATAGGGATAATTCACCGCAAGGGGAAAGTCTTCACGGTAGCCACGCGAAAGTTTCTTGAGATGCTTATTGAAGAGCCTGCCGCCGCGACCTTTTAGGGCTGCTTTTTGAGTCGCGTCGCGGCGTGATATAGTACAGTCAGGGGATAAGACCTCGACCGTTTCAAAAATAGAACAGGGACAGCAGATATCCTTGCTAGTCGCCCGTGACTTGCCACTACTCACCGACAAGGGGTTTAGCTATGAGTGGCTCTCTTGGAACCGCGCAGCAGTATCTCGACAAAGGGCTCGCTTTTTATAACAAGGGGTGGCTTGATGAGGCCATAAGCAGTTATCGCATGGCTATAGACATGCGCGGCGGCAACTTCGCCCGCGCCTCATACCAGCTTGCGCGCGCGCTGCTCGACGCGGGCGATATGGACGGGGCAATCGAAGCTTTTCAGACGTCGATCACGAACCAGCCTGAAAACCCCGACGCTTATTACAGCCTTGGGCTTACGCTCGCCAGGCGCGGCGAGCACGCAGACGCCATCACGGCCTACCGCAAGGCGATTGAGCAGCGCGGCGGCAACCACCCCTGGGCTTATCACAACCTTGGGCTTTCGCTTCTAAGGCGCGGCGATTTCGACGAGGCGATAGTCGAGTTTCGCAAGGCGGTCGAGCAGCGCAACGGCGATTTCCCGAAAGCGTGGCACCACCTCGGCGTCGCGCTCGCGCGGCGCGGCGACCTCGACCAGGCGGCCTCGGCCTTGCGCCGCGCCATCGAGCAGCGCCACGGCAGCTACCCCGATACACAGTTCGAGCTTGGCAGCGTGCTGGTCGAAAAAGGCGACCTCGCGGGCGCGATAGCGGCTTTTCGCGCGGCCATCGAGCAGCGGCGAGCGCACTTTCCCCAGGCACATTTCGAGCTTGGCTCTGCGCTCTATGCTTCGGGGCGGCTCGACGAGGCTGTCGCGAGCCTTCGCGCGGCAATCGGCGAGCAGCCCGTTTACCCCGAAGCTCATTTCGAGCTTGGCCGGACGCTTGCGCGGCTCGGAAACCTCAAAGAGGCCGTCGCGCAGTACCGCGAGGCGGTCGAGCAACGACCGACATTCCCGTGGGCCTATCACAACCTTGGGCTTGCGCTTGCGCGGCTCGGCAACCTCAAAGAGGCGGTAGAGGCTTACGGCAAGGCGATTGAGCAGAACGCGAGGTTTCCGCGCGCGCATTATGATCTGGGGCTTGCGCTCTACAATCTCGGCTCGGCCGAACGCGCCGTCGATGAGTTCCGGCGCGCTATAGATTTGCGAGGCGGCAGCTACCCGGACGCTTATTACGAGCTGGGCCGAATCTATACGGCTGAAGAGAAGGTCGACCTGGCGATTCAATCTTTCAGGACCGCGATCTCGCAAAACGAGAATTTCCCGGAAGCCTATCACGGGCTCGGCTCGGCGCTTTATCAAAGCGGCAACGCGGCCGAAGCGGTCGGCGTCTTTCGCGCGGCCATCGCTCAGCGAGGCGGCGACTTCGCGCGCGCGCATCACAGCCTGGGGCTTGCGCTGTTTGACCTCAACCGTCTTGACGAGTCGGTCGCGGCTTTGCGCGAAGCCATAAAGCAGCAGGCCGCTTTCCCGCGCGCCTATCGCAACCTCGGTCGCGCGCTTTATCGCCTGGGCGACCTCGACGGCTCCATACAGTCCTTGCGCACGGCGATTGACCAGCGCGACGGCAACTTTGCCGAAGCCTATCACGACCTCGGATTGTCCTATTTCAGCAAAGGCCAGCTCGACGAATCTATTGGCGCGCAGCGCAAGGCGATTGAGCAATCGAAAGATTTCTCGGAAGCCTATTTCTGGCTCGGCACGGCCTTCAACGCGAAAGGCGACGTGCTCGACGCAATCGAATCATACACGTCGGCGATTGCCGCGCGGCGCGACCTTTACCCGGAGGCGCACTACAGCCTCGGGCTCGCGTATGCGCGGCTGGGCGATCTGGATCAGGCGATCAAATCCTACCAGACGGCCATCTCTGAAAACGAAAACTTCCCGGCGGCTCATTACAGCCTGGGCGCGGCCTTTCTTGAGTCGAACAAACTGACCGAAGCGATTGCCTCGCTCGGTCGCGCGCTTGAGCTCAACGACAAACTGCCGTGGGCGCATCACAGGCTGGGCGTTGCCTTCTACCAGTCGGGCCAGCTCGAACAGTCAATCGCCGAGATGCGCAGGGCAATCGGTCTGCAAGAAGATTTTCCGGCAGCCTATCTCGACCTGGCTCGCTCGCTTTACGACCACGGTGAGATCAGCCAAACGGTCGAAGCCTGCGAGACTGTGATCCGCCAGCACGGCAACCAGTACCCGGAGGCGCATCACCTGCTCGGTCGCGCGCTTTACGAGCTGGGCGACCTCGACGGCGCGATGGATGCTTTAGGCGCTGCGCTGGCGGCGAACCCCCGCCTTGCGGAAGCTCACAGGGACCTCGGCCGGGTGCTTTATGATTCGGGCGATCTCGACGGCGCGATCAGATCATACCGCGCGGCCATCAAGGAGCGTCCCGATTACAGGGTCGCTCGCCACGACCTGGGACTCGCGCTCTACAACGGGGGCGAGCTTGAAGAGGCAATCGAGAGCCTCAGGAGCGCGGCGGCTACTTCCGAAGAGAGTTTCCCGCTCGCATGGCACAACCTCGGCGTGGCGCTTTACGATCTGGGCGAGATAGATGAAGCGGTCGAGGCTTATCGCACGGCCATAAAACAGCGCGGCGGTCGCTACAGCGAAGCGCACTACAATCTCGGCAACGCGCTTTACGCTCGCGGCGAGATCGAAGAGGCCGTGGCTTCATATGAAACGGCGATCTCCGAGCAGCGCGGCTACTTCCCCGACGCGCAACGCAATCTTGGAAACGCGCTCGCGCGGCTCGGCGAGCTTGACCGCGCGGCCGATTCGCTAAGGCTCGCCTTAGCGCAGGGCGACACGGCCGCCGACGCGCATCACGACCTCGGATTGATTCTCTACGGGCAGGGCCAGCTCGAAGAAGCCATAGTCGAGTTTCGCAAGGCTCTCGACCTGGGTTCAGGCATCGACGCGGAAGCCCATCGCAATCTCGGTCGCGCGCTTTACGAAAGCGGCGCGCTTGACGAAGCGAAGTCCGAGTTTGAGATCGCTATCGCCCAGCGCGAACAGGGCCGCCTCTTGTCAGGCGAAGCCGCGCCTGAAGCCGATGAAAGCGGCGAGCCCGCTCGTCGCTCGTTTCCCGAAGCGCATCACGACCTTGGCCGCGTGCTCTATGATCTCGGCCATAGCGAGCAGGCCATAGCCGAATTTCGCGCAAGCATAGACCAGCGCGGCGGAGAGTTCCCGCGCGCGCACTTCGAGCTAGGGCGGGCGCTCACGCGCGCGGGCCATTACCTGGAAGCGATGACGGAGCTTAACAAGGCCATAGAGCAGCAGGGCGGCGTCTACCCGGAAGCATATTTTCAGACCGGGCTGCTGCTGGCGAGGCAAGGCGACAGCGAGGCCGCGATTGACGCGTACCAGGCGGCGATAGAGCAGTCAAACGGCATCTACCCGGAAGCCTATTATCACATGGGGCTTGCGCACGTCCGCAGCCGCAACCAGGAGGCGGCGGTCAAGGCATACCGCGCCGCAATAGAGCAGCGCGGCGGTCATTACCCCGAAGCGCATAACGACCTCGGCCGCGTGCTCTATTCGATGGACGACATCGAAGCCGCCAACGAAGAGTACTCGATAGCCGTACGCCAGCGCTCAGGCGCTGGCGCGGACCTTGCGAGCAGCAACGCGGCGAAAGCGGAGCTTGACCCTGCCAGCGTCCGGCGCAGGAACGCCCGGCGCAGCGAGGTGGTCGCCGAAGAGCTTGAGGCGGGGCTTCGCCAGGCGCCCGCTGCCGCCGACGCAGGCAAACCCGCCGCCGCTTCAAACGATATTGGTGTCGATATAGAACCCGACGCAGGGTTCGAGCCGGTGCTGGCCGACATAGAGCAAGCGGCGCAGCCTGATTAAACCGCCGCCTTTTACCAGAGACTGAAAAGGCAGCGTTCGGGGATCGGCAACCCGGTTCCTGAACGCTGCCTTTTTCTATGCCAGCCGCTCGGACGACGAGATCAAATATTGTTAAAGAGGCCGCGCGTCTCTGGTCGGGGGGGCCGGACCCTGCTAATATAGCCGGGCTTAATAAGCGAGAGTTTGCAGCTAGCCGCTTTGTCGAAACGGCAACGCTTGATGAGCAGGTTCCGCGTAAGACATCAAGTGAGTCCTGCTTTGAAACCGTGCGGTGAGGATCGGTCGACGGCTCGCCTACAATGAACCAGCCCGGCGCTCAGGCTTTAAAGCTTAATATTGAATCATTCTTAGAGAAAAAAGAGTCATGATAAGAGTGAAGTTTTTCCTGATCTGCTTTGCGATAGCTGGCGTACTGTCGCCCCTGTGCCCTGTGCGGGAGACGTCTGCGTGGTCGCCGCGCTTTTTTCAAGAGACGATGCCAGGGCTGTCCGAGATCGAGCTTGAGCCAGTCGTTGACGGGCTCGATCAGCCGCTCTTTCTGACCGGCGCAAAAGACGGCACACGCCGCTTGTTCATAGTCGAGCGTACGGGGCGCATCAAGATGCTTCAGCCCGGCGACAGCTCCCCGGCGGTCTTTCTAGACATCAGCGCGAAGATTCGCACGGGCGGTGAGAACGGTCTGCTGGGGCTGGCCTTTCACCCCGACTACAGAGAGAACCGCCGCTTCTTTATAACCTACACGAGGGGGTCGGACGGCGCGACGGTCCTGGCCGAGTACCGCGCTTTGGAATCGAACCCGAGCGTTGCGCAAACAGATGAGCGGCTGGTGACATTGATCCCGCAGCCGTCGGACATACATCACGGCGGCATGATCGCGTTTGGCGCGGACAACTTCCTATACCTGTCGACGGGTGACGGAAACTGGGAAGACCCCGATAGCAGCGCGCAGAACATAGAAGAGCTTCGAGGCAAGATACTGCGGATAGACATCGATAACACGGATGGAGAGACGACCTATCTATCGCCGGCCAGCAACCCGTTTTCGGGCGAGCGCGCGGGCCGAGACGAGATATACGCGCTTGGGTTTCGCAACCCGTGGCGGTTTTCCATAGACCGGCAGACGGGCGAGCTTTATGTGGGCGACGTGGGCCACGATCACATGGAAGAGATAAACATTGTCACGGCCGGCGGCAATTACGGCTGGCGCATCTTTGAAGGGACTAACTGCGCGCCGTTCGAGCCTGCGCTGTGCGGCGTGTTACAGACGAACCCCCCTGTGGTCGAATATGAGCATATTCAAGGGCGCTGTTCGGTCACGGGCGGGTATGTCTACAGGGGCAACAGATCGACCCTGCCAGCGGGCGCTTATATGTTCGGGGATTTCTGCACGGGAGAGATATTCCTGATGAGCGGAAACGCGACTCACGTTCTACTCGACACAGACCATCTCATAACATCGTTTGGCGAAGACGACGACGGCGAGTTATACGTGGTCGGTTTGAGGGGGACCGTCCACAGGATCAAACAGGCAGCGGTGGAGTCGCAGGTGAGAATCGAATCGGTCGAGGTGCGCCGCCGGTCCGGCGGCCAAGTCGTCAACCCTGTGAGGGTCAGCCGTAAGGGTAAGAAGTTCGAAGTCGTGGCGCGAGGAAGCGGGTTCGCTGCGGGCGCGGTGGTCGTTGTCGGCGGGCGCGAGATGGAGACGCGCGCGGGCGCTTCGGCAAACGAGCTTATAGCGAGGCTCAGGTCAGGGACGCTTGCCGCGCCCGGCCCGCTCACAATCGAGGTGGTCAACCCGGACCAGACGCGCGCTGAAATTTTTGTCATTGAGGTTCTTGATTAGATAAAAACCGTTCGCCCTGATGCATAAAGAGAAGGGCCTTGCTTGCTCTTTCCCGCCAGCCAGGGTTATCCTGATTTTCAAATACCGCGCACGATTCTCAGGCAGGTCATCGCCGGATCGCGCAGCGCGTGGCGCTTGCAAAGAATGAACCGGCGGGTGACCGCTTGTAGAGAAGATTCCCCGCGAAAGAGAGCCGGTGAGAAAGCGCAACCTTCAAATGATTGTGCTCGGCGTAACGATAGGTCTCGCCGCAGGGGTCGGCGGCTACACTTTCATTTATGCCAAGGGCGGCTCCTACCTGACGAACGATCCGGGCGCGTGCGCCAACTGTCATATCATGCAAGAGCACTACGACGCGTGGATCAAGTCGAGCCATCGCGCCGTCGCCGTCTGCAACGACTGTCACACGCCGCCGGGGTTTATTGCCAAGTACGCCACCAAAGCGTCGAACGGATTCTGGCATTCGTTCGCTTTCACATCGGGGCGCTTCCCGGACCCGCTAAGGATCAAGCCTCATAACCGCGAGATAACAGAACGGGCGTGCCGCAAGTGCCACCAGGAGATAGTCGAGGCCATAGAAGGGCATAAAGAGAGTGACACGACCTCCTGCGTGCGATGTCACAGCACGGTTGGCCATATGACGAGATAGATTACAACGACGAGGGAAATCTGATGACCCGTACTCCGAATGACCCGGTAACAGCAGAGAACAAGGCCGGCCGCAAACGGACTTTGAAACTGGTCGTGGTTACGGCCTTTATCACGGCGCTGGCGGCAATCGGGGCGGCCGCGCTGCTCGTTAACATAATGGAGCGCAAGCAGGAGGCGAGGAACCCTTTTTATCGCGTCGTCGAGCTCACAGAAGATACGGAAGACCCTGCGCTGTGGGGCAAGAACTTCCCGCTGCAATATGACGACTACCTGCGCACAGTAGACCAGCAGCGCACGCGATACGGCGGGTCGGAGGCCGTGCCCCGCACGCCCACGCAGGCCGACCCCCGCTCGGTTGTCGCGCAGTCGCGGCTTGAGGAAGACCCGCGATTGATAACCATGTGGGCGGGCTATGCTTTCTCAAAAGACTTCCGCGAAGAGCGCGGTCACGCTTACATGCTTGAGGACCAGACATTCACCGAGCGACAGCAGGTTACAAGACAGCCGGGCACCTGCATGCAGTGCCACGCTTCGGTCTATATCCCGATGAAAAAGCTCGGCGACGGAGACTTGATAAAGGGCTTCGAGGCTATGAACCAGATGGCCTACAGCGATGCGC
Organism: uncultured Clostridia bacterium; assembly: GCA_964615905.1. Taxonomy (GTDB): domain Bacteria; phylum Acidobacteriota; class Blastocatellia; order UBA7656; family UBA7656; genus DATLMR01. Next base: position 303,932 of record CAZTUB010000001.1, on the reverse strand, counting down.
GCAAGATCGTCTCGCACCCCGTGACCTGTATAGATTGCCACGACCCCACGACCATGCAGCTAAGAGTGACGCGGCCCGCATTCATGGAGGGCCTGCGCGCGCTAAAAGCGTCAGCAGGCATACAGAATTACGACGTAAACAAGCAGGCGACGCGCCAGGAGATGCGCACGTATGTCTGCGGCCAGTGCCACGTCGAGTACCATTTCAAAGGGCCTGAGAAACGGCTGACGTTCCCCTGGCAAAACGGGCTGAAGATCGAAAACATTCTGGCTTATTACGACTCGGAGAAGTTCAAAGACTGGTCCCACGCAGAGACGGGGGCGGACGTTCTCAAGGCGCAGCACCCTGAGTTCGAGATGTACAACCAGGGCATACACGCGCGCTCAGGCGTGGCCTGCGCCGATTGCCACATGCCCTACAAACGGGAGGGCGCGTTGAAGATCAGCGACCACCACGTGCGCAGCCCGCTGTTGAACATCAACCGCGCCTGCCAGACCTGCCACAAGTGGCCCGAAGAAGAGTTGAAGGCGCGTGTGGAGACGAATCAGACCCGGACCTTCAACCTGCGCAACATCGCTATGGACGCGCTGGTCGACCTTATAAACGAGATCAAGACCGCCAGAAGCCAGGGCCGAAGCGACGCAGACCTCGCCGTGGCGCGCGACTTTCAGCGCAAGGCGCAGTTTTATCTCGACTTCGTTGAAGCGGAAAACTCTATGGGTTTCCACGCGCCGCAGGAAGCGACGCGAATCTTAGGCGAGTCGATCAACTTCTCGCGAAAGGGGCAGATGTCGCTCAGGAAGTGACCGGCGCGGTCAAGCCAGATTCTTCAGCATCATGCCGATCACGTATGCGAAGCTGGCGGCTGCCGCGCCGACGAACAGCGTCGTGAGGCCGGACTTCAACCAGGACTCCATTGACCAGAGGCTTTTTACCGAGCCGATGATGAAAAAGACCGCCCCCGTCAGTATCGAAGCGAGCAGAAAGCCGTTCGACGCGCCGAAGATGAAAGGGACGAGCGGCGCGACTCCGCATATCAAAAACGCGCTGAACGTGCTAAGCGCCGCGAGCCACGGTGACCGTACTTCGCGCGGCAGCCCGTACTCTTCCGTCAGCATGGTCTGCACCCATATCTCCCGGTTCGAGGTTATAAGCTCGACGACACGGTCGAGGTCTTCGCCTTCAAACCCCTTCTCTCTGAATATGTGCAGCACCTCTTCGCGCTCGCCTTCGGGGTGAGTCTCTATGTGTTCGTGCTCGATAGCTTCAAGCCGCTTGAGGTCTTCCTGCTCGGCGCGCGTGCCGAGATAGTTGCTGCTGGCCATAGAGAAGCCGTCCGCGACCAGATTCGCCACCCCCATGACGAGTATCACCCCGGCCGAAAGCTCCGCGCCGACCACGCCCGAAACTATCGCGAACGTCGTCACGGCCCCGTCTATCCCGCCGTAGACCCAGTCCCTTAAATAGTTGTGGCGCACGCCGTCCGACAGCCGCTTCTTGATCGCTTCGGGTGAGTGCTCGTGTTCCATTTTTCCGCAAAGATAAAAGGCGCGGTGAGATGATAATCCCGCCGCGCCTTCCGGTTAAAGAGCGTAAAGATGCTCAGGCTTTACCATCCTTGTGGCCTTTATGGCCGCAGCACGTCGCGCCTTCCTTGCAGCAGTCCGCTCCCTCGGCGCAGCACTTATTATCTTTGGCCGAGCAGGCGGCCGCTTCCTTGCAGCACGTCGCGCCTTCCTTACAACACGCGGCGCCTTCCTTGCAGCAGGCCTCAGCCTTGCAACAGGCGGCGCCTTCCTTGCAGCATTTCGCATCGACCGCGCAGCAGGCAGCCGCCTTTGTCATCTTGCAGTGCCTGGCAGCCTCTTTTGAATCAGCCGTAGTATAGGCAAGCGCGGATACTGCAAGCGCGAGCATAAGAACGAAAGTCTTCATGGTTTTCATGTCCGTCTCCTAATTTAAATCCAGTTGAGTTTACACTAGAATTACCTTGAAGTCACCGCTCTAACAGCAGGTTTAAAACCATAAACCGTCAATCGTGACGAGAGGGGGGATGCGAGGCGCGGTAGTCTCCTCTTTCTTGTTACTTGTCACTTCTCAATGCGTTGGTATTTTTTTCGTGGCCGCTTCGGGGTGAAAGCTGTGAGTTATCTCGCCGCGCTCCAATCTGGAGACGCCGTAGGGCAGGTCGTTCGCGCTCGCGCTTCCGACATAGGACTTGAGTATGATCGTCTTGTACTGGCCTCGGTAGCTCTGGATCACGGACTCGGCCGCGGCTTTGACGGTTGCTTCGGCGGCCGCGCCTTCGATAAGAAGGCTGACGTCGAGGCTTTCGGTCGCCGGGTCGGCCTGCTCTGATATAACCTTGAACGATTCCAGGTTGGCGCGAGTCGGTGGCGGTGCCCCGCCCCCGCAGGCTGCGCTCACAACCAAAGCCAGCGCGATTAAAGTCCGTCTTATCATCTCACCTGAGGTGAAATTAACACATTTTACAATTTCGCCGCCACAAAGCTGCAACCTTTCGCCGCGAGCCGCCACTCACTGAACGGAACAACGTCAGTCTCGAAAGGAGCGTCAGCTATTATGACTAAAACAATCTTCCGTCTGGTCTCTATGTCGGCCGCAGTCTTGTTGCTGCTGATCACTACGGCTTCGGCGCAGGACTTTAAAAAATCTTATCAACTCTCGCCCGGCGGCTTGATTCGCGTCGGTAATATTTCCGGCAACGTCACGGTCACGGGCTATGACGGCAGCGAAGTCATAGTCACAGCGATTAAAAAAGGCGAGGACCGCGATCTGATTAGCGTTAAAGACGAAAGCTCTGCGGGCGTGGTCGATGTCGCCGTCAAGTATCCGAGGAACTGCAACTGCGACGCGAGCATGGATATCCGTGTGCAGGTCCCGCGCTCGATAGCGTTCGATTTCGAGCGCATCTCAAGCGTATCGGGCAACGTCGAGATACGCGGCGTCACCGGCAAGGTCGAAGCTTCGAGCGTATCGGGCAATGTCGACGTGAACGAGATAGCAGGCTCGGTCAGCGCATCATCCGTCTCCGGCAGCGTCGAGGTAGAAGTCTCGCGGCTCGGAAACGCCGACGACATGAAATTCTCTTCCGTGTCGGGTAATGTCCGCGTGCGGGTTCCTGCCAACCTCGGCGCGGACGTGAATATGTCGAGCTTCAGCGGCACGATCAAGACAGACTTCCCGCTCGAAGTGCGCGACCAGCGGTTCGGCTCGAAATCCTGGGCGAGGGGCAAGATCGGCGACGGCTCGCGCACCCTCAATATGTCGAGCGTGTCGGGCAGCCTCAGCCTGCTCTATTCAGCTAATTAAGCCGACCCGGAGTGCTGCGCGAAGGCGCAGCACTCCGCAACCGTCCTGACAACCCGCTTATCGGCTCGCCTTGACACTTTCTAACCCGATTGGTTACACTTTAGTGTTTCTTTGGCAGACAAATTCGTAACAGGAGCAAGTGAGAAGGTGAAGCCAGACATCCATCCTAACTATGTAGAAGCGACCGTGCATTGCGCGTGCGGCGAAACGTGGAAGACCCGGTCGAACAAGTCCGAGATACGGCTGGAAATTTGTTCGAATTGCCACCCGTTTTTCACCGGCAAGCAGAAGCTCATCGACACGGCGGGACGCGTCGAGCGGTTCAATCGCAAGTACGGGCGTAAAACGACCGAAGCTTAGCCGGTTTACACTATAATATTGGTTGCCGGGGCCGACGATTCGCCTCAGGGTCGCTGGCAGTTTCGATTAACTGCGAAACTGCCAGCAGCCCGGACGCAAAGATCAAGCGGCGCCCGGCAACCAATTTTTTTATGCCGGAGAATCGGGCTTAGATCGACCATGAGCCAGGAACAGATTATCGTGGGCGGGCAAGCGGTCATCGAAGGCGTGATGATGCGCGCGCCGCACTCTTACGCCGTGGCAGTGCGCCGCGCCGACGGGCAGATCGTCTCTACTGCCGAGCGCCTGCCTGTGCTTTCCGACAGATACCCGGTCTTGAAACTGCCCGTCCTTCGCGGGGCGGCGGTGCTGGTTCACTCGATGGCGCTCGGCGTCAAGGCGTTGAATTTTTCCGCGAGCGTCGCTTTTGACGAGGCGGATAAAGACCGGTCGGGCAAGACCGAGCCGCCGCCGAAGAAGGGCTCTGTGGCCGCTATCGGCTCGCTCGTCTTTGCGCTTGCGTTTAACGTCACGCTCTTTATAGTGCTGCCGCTTTTGCTTACGAACATGATATTCGTCTACGGCGCGGGCGGCGGGATGAGCGCGGGCGAACCGGGCGGGGCATGGTACGCAAACGCGTGGGCGTGGATTGGAGCCGCGCTCCACCCGGTGCGCCCTTCGGTTCTGTTCAATCTCGTCGACGGGTTGATACGGGTGACGTTCTTCATAATCATGATCGTCGGGTTCACGTTCATGCGCGACATTCGCCGCGTGTTTGAATACCACGGGGCCGAGCACAAGGTCGTATACACCTGGGAAGCGGGCGAAGCGCTTACTGTAGAGAACGCTCGCCGCAAGCAGAGGCAGCACCCGCGCTGCGGCACAAGCTTTTTGATGATCGTGATGCTTGTTGCCATAGCGGCGTTTTCGGTCTTAAAGTTCGACTCGCTTCTGTTGAACTTCTGCGTGAGAGTGCTGATGATCCCCGTAATCGCCGGGGCGTCATACGAGATAATCCGCGCTTCGGCCCGCAAGAGCGCACGATGGTTTTTCTCTATAATCACGCGGCCCGGTCTGTGGCTTCAAAACCTGACGACGAGAGAGCCGGACGACTCGCAGCTAGAAGTCGCCATCTATGCCCTCGAAGAATCGTTGAAGCTTGAGCCCGAACCGAAGGCGCTTGCGTTAGCATACAAAGGCTGATAATCGAGGTTTTTATGTTCGAACGACTCGCCGCAATCGAAGAGAAGTACGAAGAGCTGACAAGGCAGCTTGGCGACGCGGAACTGCTCGCGGACCAGCAGGCTTACACAAAAGTCGCGCGCCAGCACCGCGAGCTTGAAGAGGTCGTGTCGCGTTATCGCGAGTTCAAGGCGCTGGATCGCGGGATAAAAGAGACCAGAGAGCTGCTGGAAACCGAAGAAGAGGGCGAGATGGCGGAGCTTGCCCGTGCAGAGCTTGCCGAGCTTCAAGACCGTCTCGCGCGCACGGAAGCCGATCTGAAAGTGCTGTTGCTGCCCAAGGACCCGAACGACGAGAAGAACGTCATTTTGGAGATACGCGCAGGCACGGGCGGCGATGAAGCGACGCTCTTTGCCTCGGACATACTTCGCATGTACACGCGCTACGCGGAGCGGCAGGGCTGGCGCGTCCAGACGCTTGACGCTTCCGAGTCGGGCATCGGCGGCGTCAAAGAGGCCATACTGCTGATCGAAGGCGAGCGCGTATTTTCAAAGCTCAAACACGAATCGGGCGTCCATCGCGTGCAGCGCGTTCCTCAGACCGAGGCGTCGGGCCGCATACACACTTCGGCGATAACGGTCGCGGTCCTGCCCGAAGCCGAAGAGGTCGATATAAAGATCGACGCGAAGGATTTGCGCATAGATACGTTCTGCTCGTCGGGGCCGGGCGGCCAGTCTGTCAACACGACGTACTCTGCGGTCCGCATAACCCATCTTCCGACCAACACCGTAGTCTCTATGCAGGACGAAAAGTCGCAGATCAAGAATCGTGAAAAGGCTATGCGAGTGCTGCGCTCGCGACTGCTTGAGATGGAGCAGGAGAAGCAGCACAACGCCATCGCAAACGAGCGCCGCTCGATGGTCGGCTCAGGCGACAGGTCTGAAAAGATTCGCACATACAACTTCAAAGACAACCGCGTCACGGATCACCGCATAGGCTACACCGTTCACCAGCTCGACCTCTTTATGGAAGGCGAGATCGGCGACCTTATCGACGCGCTGGTCGCGCATTACCAGGCCGAAAAGCTGAAGGCCGACGCGGAAGCGGCGTAAGCAGCGGCCACCGGCCACGGGCCACCGCTATGAAGATTGCCGAAGCCATCTCGGAAGGCGCGCGCCTGCTCGATCTTGCGCGCATCGCCGACACCCGCCGCGCGGCTGGCATACTGCTGGGCCACCTGCTCGGAGTCGACCGCACATATTTGCTGACCAGATCAAACGAGCCTGTCGACGAGCCTGTCTATCAGAATTATCTCGGCCTGATTAGAAGACGAGCCGGTGGCGAGCCGTTGCAATACATCACAGGCCGCCAGGAGTTTTACGGGTTAGATTTTACTGTCACGCCGGACGTGTTGATCCCGCGACCTGAGACAGAGTTTCTGGTCGAGCGCGCGATTGAGCTTGCGGGCGACCGCGCGCTTACAATCGTCGATGTCGGGACGGGGTCGGGCTGCGTAGCGGTGGCGCTTGCGTTTTATCTGCCTGCCGCCCGCGTTATCGCCACCGAGATCAGCCCGCCCGCGCTTCGGGTTGCGCGCTCGAACGCCGAGCGCCACAACGTGGCCGAGCGCATCATCTTTCTCGAAGGCGACCTGCTTGAGCCGCTCGCCGGTCTTGAGCTCGAATCGGCAGTCGATCTGCTCGTCTCAAATCCGCCTTATGTGCCTGAGCGCGACCGCGCAGGGCTCCAAACCGAAGTGCGCGATTACGAGCCTGAAGGCGCGCTTTTTGGCGGCGACGAAGGGCTCGATTTTTATCGCCGCTTGCTTGCCGAGGGCGGCCGTGTTGTAAAGCCCTGCGGGCATCTCGCCTTGGAGATCGGATACGGCCAGCTGGACGGAGTTCTGGCCCTGGCGGACCCGCTCGTCTGGCGATTCAATGATGTGAAAGCAGACCTCCAGAATATCGCTCGCACGCTCGTCTTCAAAAAGCTCTGACCGGCTCGCGGTCGGCGGCTCGCAAAGTAATCTTTATGTCCTTTTGTAAAACCTTGTGCTATGCTCGGCGTGCCGATTCAACTATCGTTGCGCTCCGAACAGCCTACTTGAATTCACAGACCGAACCGTTTCGCCTGCGGCGGGCTCTCTTAATATGAGGCGGGCGAAACGGCGCGGCGAGACTGAAAGCAATCTCTGTCAGGTCGAGTCCCACGGTTCCGTCTGTCGGGTCGAAATTTGAAAGAAGCGGAGACAAACCCCTTATGCGCTTGAATATCGCAAAACGCGCGCTCGTCTTTGCGGCGCTGTTGCTGGCAGGTCTGTCCGGTGTAAGCGGATTTGCTCAGGCGCAGCCCGCGCAACCGCAGAAACCCGCCGAAACAAAACCCGCGAGCGGGACTCCTCAAGAAAAGAGAGAGGTTGTGCTCCCGGCGCCGCTTTCAGGCTTTAGCGACGAGGGCAAGTTCTTTCTTTACGTGAACGAAGATCTGGTCGCGAACATGACATTCAAGTGGCAGGCCGACGGCACGTTCGACAACAAAGGGACGATCTCTATGGCCGGGCAGACCGTGACACAGACGATCAAGATCACCCCTGACAAAGACGGCCGCTGGACGAGGATCGACGTTGAGACCCCGCTCGGCCCTATCATATTTGTGCGCGAAGGCGAGATCGCCCGCACGACTTTCAAAGAGAAGAAAGATACCCTGGCCCTAAAGCCGAACGCGACCCTTTACGCGGACCTCGCCCCGGTGCTCTTGAGCCAGGTCATACGAATGTATGACAGGGCGAAGGGCGGTAAACAGACCTTCGCGCAACTGGTCGTCCCCGCGATGACGATGGACGTGTCGCTTGAGCTAAAAGACAAAGTGGAGCGCAGCATTGGCGGCCGCGATCTTCAGCTTACGCGATACACATTTGCCATAGCCGGGATCGAAATGACGCTGTGGGCCGATCAGGAAGGCAGGCTCTACTTGATCGAAGCGCCTACGCAACACGCGACAATGGTTCGCGAAGGTTATGAATCGCTCCGCAAGCCGGAGGAAACAGACCCGTCGCTTTCAAAGCCGAGTTACGAGATCAAGGTTGATCGCGCAGTAGGGGTCGCCATGCGCGACGGCGTGAAGCTATCGACAGATATTTACCGGCCCGACGCTGAAGGCAAGTTCCCGGTCATACTCGTTCGCACGCCTTACAAAAAAGAGATGGTCGAGCTGCAGGCCCGCTATCACGCGAGGCGCGGGTATGTCTTCGCGGTCCAGGATTGTCGCGGCAGGTTCGGCTCGCCGGGCGTGTGGGAGCCTTTTGTCAACGAGGCCAAAGACGGATACGACGCAATCGAGTGGCTCGCCGGGCAGAACTGGTCGACGGGCAAAGTCGGCATGATCGGCGGCTCTTATCTCGGCTGGGTCCAGTGGTGGGCGGCGCGCGAACGCCCTCCCCATCTCGTCACGATCATACCGAACGTATCGCCGCCGGACCCGTTCTACAACGTGCCTTATGAGTACGGCGTCTTTTTTCTGTGGGGGGCCATCTGGTGGGCGGACGTGGTGCAATCGGAAGCAACGGGCGACCTGTCGGGCGCGGCGCTAAGCACAATCTCCGAGAAGAAATATCATAAGCTGCTGCGCGCGCTCCCGGTCATCGACCTGGACAAGACTGTGCTCGGCAAAGAGAACCCCTACTGGCGAAAATGGATCGAGCACTCGTCGAACGATTCCTACTGGGACCAGGCGAATTTTTCTCACCGCTTTAAAGACATCCGCATACCGGTCTTTCATCAATCGGGTTGGTTCGACGGCGACGGCATAGGGACGAAGCTCAACTATCTCGGCATGGCCGGGCACAAGCACCCGAATCAGAAGCTCGTGCTGGGGCCGTGGGGGCATACGCCGGAAGCCCATCGCATCACAGGCGATCACGATACCGGTCCCGAATCGCTCGTCGATATGCAGCGCGCGTACCTGCGCTGGTTCGATTACTGGCTGAAAGGCATCGACAACGGTATTCAAAAAGAGCCGCTCGTGAGCATATTCGTGATGGGCACGAACAAGTGGCTGCACGGGCCGACGTACCCGCTTCCCCAAACGCGGTTCGACAAGTGGTACCTGTCGAGCGGCGGGCGGGCCAACACATCGACAGGCGACGGGCGATTGCAGCGCGATGCGCCCGCGACGGACGGCAGCGACCGCTACACATATGATCCGGGCGACCCGACTCCGACTCCTTCTTTCATCATAGACCCGGATGAGGACGTGCCGGAGGAGGCCAAAAAAGAGAAGTCGGAAAAAGAGAAAGAAGCCTTTGCCAGGGCCTTTCACGAGAACGTGACAAAGGCGCGCAAGGATGTACTGGTCTACGTGTCGGAGCCGTTCGCTCAGAGCTACACTTTCGCAGGCCCCATGTCGGCCGTGCTTTACGCTTCGTCATCGGCCCGCGACACGGACTGGTTCATGCGCGTGATGGAGGTCGATGAAAAGGGGAACATCTTCCAACTCGGCGAAGGTAAGATTCGCGCGCGGTTCCGCAACTCGACTCGAAAGCCAGAGATGCTAAAGCCGGGCGAGGTCTACCAGTACACGCTCGATATGTGGCAGACGGGAATAACCATCCCGGCCGGGCGCAGGCTGCGGATCGAAGTGGCGTCGGCCTCTTTCCCGTTATTTTCGCGCAACCTGAATACGGGCGGGAACAACGAAACAGAGACTAAGCACGTTAAGGCAGAGCAGGTCATCTATCACGGCAAGCGTTACCCGTCGCACATCCTGCTGCCCGCGATTCCGGGCAACGGTCATTGATGAGCGGTCGGCGGTCAGGGGTCAGTGAGCGGCTATGAAAGGTTTGATAAACAGTCGCATCTCAAAAACTCTTTACGGGCTGACCCCTGACTCGTGGCCGCTGACGATTATCATTCTAATTCTTCTACTGATCGTCTTCGCCCCGACCGAAAGGGAATACCCGCAACTTCTCCCCGGCCTAATCAGGGTGGCGGTGGCCGGTTTCAACGACACGACGGGCAAGCACAAAGCCGCCGTTGAAGCCGCGCTCGCAGCCGCGCTCGGTCGAGACACCAGAGTCGAGCTGATCGAACGGGCTCGCTTGCTCCCGGCGCTCGCAGGCATAGGCTACGACGGCTCGCTCAACCTCTCGCGAGACGAAGCCAGAAGCGTCGGCGCAGCGATTGGCTGCGACTTCTTCATCATCGGTAAAGTGGATGTCACCGCGCGGAGCGAGCGACCGGGCGAGTCGCACCAGGAAGCGATCATCGGGGTCATGATCGTCGATGGAAGGACAGGCGAGCTTGCGCTTTTCAATTACATAATCGAGAAGGCAAAGTCGCCGGACGAGGCTCTAATCGCGGCGGCGCGAACGCTTACTGCTCGCGCACAGGGCTATGTTGACTACGCCCGCGAGTTTCAAGCCGCTCGCCGGTCGAAAGGCCCGGTCTCGCAACCGCCCGACGAGATAATCGAAGAGCTGCCGGACGAAGCGAGCCCGCGCGCCGTGGGGTTCACGCAGCCCGTGTTCACTGATCGAGCCAAGCCCGCATATACGGAAGAGGCCGACCGCGCGAATATAAGCGCATCGGTCGAAGTGACGGCCGTTTTTCTGGCGAGCGGCGAAGTCGGAGAGACTGCCGTGACAAGGTGGGCAGGGTTCGGGCTGGACGAATCGGCGGTTGCCGCGGTCAGACATCTCAAGTTCAAGCCCGCCACTCGCGACGGTGAGCCTGTGAGCGTGCGGGCCATGATCCGTTATAACTTTCGCAAGAAGACCGAAGCGGAACCCGCCGCTGCACCCGCGCCCCAGCCGCCCGCCGTGCCGCAACGCGACCTGCGCGAGCTGTTCAAGCAAAGGCGCAGGCCGCTATGAACCGCTCTTATGAATCGCTCTCTAGCTGGTTGAAGAATCGCTCAACCGATTCACGGTTTACGCCGCGCGTGCCGTCGGGGGACGTGACAGATGAGGCGGCGGCCGCCTGCCCGTAACGCGCCGCACGCACGACATCCATCCCACGGACCCATCGCGCCAGCGTGAACCCCGCGTGGACCGTGTCGCCCGCGCCTATTGTCGAGTAAAGTCGCCCGGCTTCAAGCCCCGCCACTTCGACCGCATCGCGATTGCCCTCGCGGACGCGACACCCGCGAGCGTCAGTTACCAGGAGCGTTCCGCGAAAATTATCCCATACCGCCCGGTCGATCCAGTCGTGCTCGTCGCGGTTGATCTTGATGACATGCGGCCGGACGGTCTGTTGCAGGCATTTGGCCAGAGCCTCTTTTTCGACATCGACCGAGATTATGTCAACTCGCGGGCTTGCCTGCTCGATTATCTGCGCGTACAGACCGGCCGCCATGCGCCCTTCGGATTCTATGACCGGAGGATTGCCCGCAAGCAGCAGCAGATCGGCAGCCAGCTTCGACGTGTGATCGAGCGCGGCGTCGAGCGCCGAATCGTCCCACACCGCGCGGGGGCTTATGTTGAACTCGACGCGGGCATCCTTGGCGGTGGCCGGGTCTGTGAGGTCCACGCAGAGCCGCGCGCGGCCACGGATTATCACAGGCGTAATCTGGACACGCTTGAGCGCAGAGGTCTGGAGGTCGTGAATGTATCGACCTTCGGGCGAATCGGGCCTGAAAACTACAAGCTCTATATCCACCTCGTCTTCGGGGCGAAGCAGCTTGTCCATGACGCGGGCGACGTTAGTCGCCTTGCCGCCCGCATACGTGCTGACGAGCTGCGGGCGAAGCTTCGCGCCCGATTTCAGTTGGATAGCGCTCGCGTCGCCCGTGACATATCCTTCCTCACGGTCGCGGTGGATGTGATAGATCGAGTCGGCGCACGGCGCGAATTCGAGTATCGTGATCTTCATTCTGGCTCAACCTCGACCGGTCTGAGGTTCAAGACAAAGAGTCTCGCGAGCGAACGACAGCGCGCGCGCAAGTATAGCCTCAGAGTCAATTTGCGCTCTGAGCGTATCGGCTTCGATTACTCGCACAGGGCCTGGCCCTGTCGGCCGCCACCGGTCGAGGAAGCGCGCGGAGTTGAATCCCGCGAACAGGTCTATGCACGGAACTCCCATGGCGGCGGCGATATGCTGCCCTGCGGAATCGTAACCGATGTAGAGATCGCTTATGCCTATTAGAGCGGCGAGCAAGCCGACGCGTACGTTCAGCACAAGCATGTCAATCGAAGCCGCGTTCTCTCGCGCGAGGTTTATAAGCTCATCTTCGCCCGCTTCGATTACGCGCGCGGACTTTACGGCTCTGACGTGGCTTATAACTTCGTCGGCGCGGCGGGCTTCCGTGTCGCCCGCGCCTTTGTCGAGGATGACAACCGCGCCTTCTTCGACAAGCGCCCGCACGAGCGATTTTTCAAGCCGCCCTCCGAGACTTTTCAAAGGGTTCTCGCCCACGCCGAAGTTTATCGAGACGATCTTTCGCGCCTTCTCGCGTTTGATGCTGGCCGCGACGGCTTCGGCAATCTCGCAGTCCGGCTTCCTGAGCGTGACTCGCGGCAGCGTCTTTTCTTTCACTTCAAAAACGTCGTCAAGCCATGCGGAGGTCAACTCTCCCATGGAAGCTCTGGTTTCGCTTGCGTACTCGCGGCTGGGAAAGAACAGATAATCTCGATTTTCTGAAGGGCTAACGGGCAGTAGCCCTAACTGAGTCAAGCGGCTGTCGGGGTCTACAAAGAGGTACTCGTTCACGCGAAGCCCGGAGGTCAGCTCGCGAGTCGCCGCGAGAAGGTCGAGCCAGCTTAGAATTCTTTCCGTGAGCGCGCCCGCCCGCTCGTACGCGATGTCTCGGAAAGAGAGCCGTTCGTCGCCGCCGAACAACTCTGCGGCTTTTCGCCCGCCGATCAGCACTATCTCTGCGCGCGGGAACTCGCGTTTCATGCGCTCGATGATGACGCTCGTGACCGCGACGTCCGCCCCAAGTGTCACTCTTGAAAAGACGATGACACGTCTTGCGCCAGACCTGAGATTTTCCATCTCGACGGGCGAAGGTGTCCGCCTGATCCGCGCCGCGCGCTCGATGATCTGAGCTTCGGTTTCCAGACCGAAATCGTTGAGCGCGCGGTCAATCTCGCGGCCTTCTTCGGTGTTGCGACAGAATTGAATCAATTGCGCGAAGATGCGGTTGTAGAGCGCGGCGGCTCCGGGGTCGAAAGAGTCCGCAAGCGGCTCGACGAGCGAGGTAAAAACGGCCGCAGTCGCAGGCTTTGCGCGCCCGTCGCGCTCGGTAGCGAGCCGCGCAAGCTCCTCGATGTGACCGCCGAGATAGACGCCCGTAGCTTTGAAGCGATCCAGAAATTCTGCCGCTAAATGTTCTGCTGTCGTGTCCAGTTTATTAACTCCCGCGCCCGCATCGAAGGGCGATTATCCCATGTTCGGTCGCTCGCGCAAAAGCAGCTTTCAGGAAGGGTGACAGGTGACAAGAGGAGCGTAAACCGTGAACCGTAAACCGTGACAAGAAGGAGGGACCGGCCAAGCTCCGTTTCTCCTGTCTTGTCACTTGTCACCTGTCACTTGTCACTGTTTACTTCTCCCAGGTCGCTTGTCACGAGGGGTTGCCTATAGTAGTATGCCGCCGCCGAAGATGGCGTGAAAACTGTTTAGAGGGTCGGTGAATTATGTTGCGTTTAAGATCAAAGATGATGCTCTGTGCGCTGATGCTTTTCACTCTGGCGAGCGCGACCGTCGCGTTTCCCGAAGAGGGATGGGTTGAGCTGTTCAACGGCAAAGACCTGACCGGCTGGCGTATGATCGGTAAAGGCAGCTTTGTCGTCGAAGACGGTGTGCTGGCTTCGCGCGGCGGCCTTGGGCTCGGCATGCTCACTTACGAAGCGAGGAAGTTCCGGGACTTCGTGCTTGAGGTGGAGTGGAAAGTCGCGCACCGTTGTAACAACTCCGGCATCTTTATACGCTTCCCCGAGAAATCTGACGACCCGTGGTTCGCTGTCAGAAACGGCTATGAAGTCCAGATAGACGACTGCGACAAGAAAGGGTTGAAGAATCAGACGGGCTCGCTTTACGACATATCTCCCGCTCTGCGTGTCGCGTCAAAGCCAGCGGGCGAGTGGAACACATACCAGATAACGGTTGTGGGCCAGCGCTACACCATCTTGTTGAACGGCGAGAAGGTGAATGAGTTTGACGGCGACCGTGGGCGCGAAGGCTACATAGGCTTGCAGGCGCACGACCCCGTCTCGAAAGTCTATTTTCGGCGGGTCCGCGCCCGCGAGATTAAGAATTAGGCGCGAAGAGGAGCGAGTATGACGACGCGGCGCGCGTTTAGCAAACACGATCTGTTGCTGCTCGCGATAGCATTTATAGGCATCTTCGTTTACGGGTTGCTGACCGCGCTGCCGGGGACCGTGCTGCCTACGCTTGAGCGCAACCGGTTTCTGCCGAACGATGCGGTGGCCGGGACATTCCTGCTGATAAACGCGGTGGGCGCGGTCGTCGCTTATATCGTGAGCGGCCCCGTCATTGACCGCACGGGCAAGAAGTTCGCCCTCGGTTCGGGCGCGGCGCTGGTCATCCTTGCTATGGCAGGGTTCGGGCTGACCGTCATGCGGATCGAAGCTGCGGCGGCGTTGCCTTTGATCTTTGCCTGCTCGCTCGTTTTGGGGTTGGGGGCAAACGCGATTGTGAGCGCGGGCCATGCCCTTGTCGCAGACATCGCCGCGCAGTCGCGCAATGCCGCACTCAACCTGCTGGACGTATGCTTCGGGCTGGGCCTTATGGTGCTGCCGCTGGTCGTTCAGAGCATTCAAGCGGGCGGAGGGCTGGGCGCGGTATTCTGGTCGCTCGCGGCCGTGACGCTGGCGTTGCTTGTGCTCGTGCTGGTTCCGAAATTTCCCCGGCCCACTCACCCCGAATCGTTTCCTTTAAGCGAAGCCCGCGACCTTTTCAAAAACCCGTCCTTCTGGCTGCTGGCAATCGCGCTCTTTATGTACGTGGGCGCGGAGGTGGCTTTAGGAAAATGGGTCGTGACCTTCCTGCAACGCGACGCGCAGTTGCTTACGAGCGCCGGCCTCGATAATCAATTACAGGAGATGGCGCGCGCAGCGCCGGGCTTTTTTGAGCAACACGCGGCGGGCAAGGGGGTGGCCGATTTTTCGCTTCAAACGCTTTCGCTTTTCGGGCTGGCGTTGATTATAGGCAGGCTCGTATCGAGCTTTGCGCTCGGCGTCCTGCGCGTTAACAGCTTTGTGCTTCTCGCGACAGGCTCGGCCGTTTCGACCGCCGCGCTCGCGCTCGTCCTCAGCGCCGGAACCCCTGCTGCGGTCAGATGGGCTGTCGTCGCGGCGGGCATAGGTATGGGGCCGATCTTTCCTACATCCGTTGGGCTTGCGTCGGCGATGGCCCCGCGAATTGCAGGGACGGCGATGAGCTGGGTTATGGGGATAGGCTTTGCCGGGCTGCTCGTCATTCCATCGGCGGTCGGGTGGATCTCTTTCGCGGTCGGCGGCCAGGCGGGCGACGTGCGCGCAGGGCTTCTGGCGGTGCTCGCGGCCTCAATAATCATGCTCTTGCTGCACGGTAT
This sequence comes from uncultured Clostridia bacterium, assembly GCA_964615905.1. Classification (GTDB taxonomy): domain Bacteria; phylum Acidobacteriota; class Blastocatellia; order UBA7656; family UBA7656; genus DATLMR01. The sequence continues at coordinate 288,530 of CAZTUB010000001.1, read as the reverse complement.
TCTCATGATGCGCGAGCGAGGCCGCGTCGGCGTAGAGGCCAAAGCGGCGGCGGAATAATATTGATAATTTGAGAGTTGGAGAACCTAAACATGCGACTCGGGTTGAACTTCGGATACTGGTCTTCGGGGCCGTCAGACAACGTGGCAATCGCGCAGGAAGCCGAACGGCTCGGCTATCATTCGCTGTGGACCGCTGAAGCTTACGGGTCGGACGCGGTGACGCCGCTTGTGTGGCTCGCCGCAAAGACCGAGCGCATCAACGTGGGCACTGCGATTATGCAGATGCCCGCGCGCACGCCCGCGATGACCGCGATGACCGCGGCGACCGTCGATCTGCTGACGGGGGGGCGCTTTCTGCTCGGCATCGGCGCGAGCGGGCCTCAGGTGGTCGAAGGCTGGCACGGCGTCGTCTACGGAAAGCTGTTGACTCGCACGCGTGAGTACGTCGAGATCGTGCGAAAGATTTTAAAGCGCGAAGAGCCGTTAGAGCATCACGGCGAGTATTACGACATACCGGTCGCGGGCGGCACGGGGCTTGGGAAACCGCTCAAGCTGATCGTTCACCCGCTGCGCGCGCACGTGCCAATATATCTAGCCGCTATCGGCCCGAAAAATGTCCAGCTCGCGGCAGAGATCGCGGACGGATGGCTACCCGTCTTCTTCTCGCCTCGCCGCAAAGGCGTCTTTCAAGCCTCGCTTGATGCGGGGTTCAGCCGCAGGAAAGGCGCCGCGCCGATTGAAGATTTCGACATCGCCCCGACCGTCAGCGTCGTTGTGGGCGATGATACGGACGCTTGCCGCATGCAGGTAAAACCGCAGCTCGCGCTCTACATCGGGGGGATGGGCGCGCGCGGCAAAAACTTCTATAACGACCTGGCTTGCCGCTACGGGTATGAAGAAGCGGCCGCGAATATTCAAGAACTCTATCTGGCGGGCAAAAAGAACGAAGCGGTCGCCGCTGTACCCGACGAGCTTGTGGATGAGGTGGCGTTATGCGGCCCGCGCGAGCGTATTGCAGACCAGTTGGGCGCGTGGCGCGAGGCGGGCGTGACCACATTGATCTGCGGCGCAAACAGCCTGGAAGCGATTCGCACTATGGCAGAGCTTGTTGGTTAAGAGGGTGACAGGTGACAAGAGGAGCGTAAACCGTGAACCGTAAACCGTGACAAGAAGGAGGGACCGGCCAAGCTCCGTTTCTCCTGTCTTGTCACTTGTCACTGGTCACTTGTCACTGTTTACTTCTCCCAGGCCGCTTGTCACTGTTTACTTCAAAAAATTCGCGCCAGAGCGAGTGAAAGTGGTGGACGCCGTTTTCGCGTTTCACCGAGTAGCGGCCCCTATCATACGAGACGGACTTCAGCCCTCGCTGCACCGCTTCGCATATCCATATGTCTTCCTGCTGAATCTCTTCGCTGAACTCGATTGTCGCAAGCATGCGTTTGCGCGCATCGTCATCCGCCGGGTCGTGAGCGAGCCATTCGAAGACGGTCAAGGTCCTATCTTCCGAGAGCGGCACGATCAGGTTGGTCGATGTCGTTTCGGGGTTGATGTTAATCATCAGGTTCGGGAATACCCAGAAGTAGAGGGCTTCCTGTAGCTCGTCGCTTGAGCGATAGCGGCGGTTTTCAGCATTCTCCCCCGCCCGTTTTATCGGCGCGTCCTGCATCGAGTAATAGCGGCGAGTTATCGTGCGATAGTTCGCGTAATCCAGCTCGCGCATCAACCCCGGATGGACCATCGGCAGGTGGTAGCCTTCGAGATAGTTTTCGACGTAGACCTTCCAGTTGCAGTTGATGAGATAATCGCGCCGCTCGACAAGCTTCATGCTCGACATCCCGATATGCTCTGTGAGCGACGGAATATCTTCGAGGAGTTCTTCGAGCGCGGGCGCGCCGGTCGGGTCGAGGTTGACGAAGATGAACTGCTCCCAGGTCGCGAGCTTTATCTGAACGAGCCCGTTGTCGGCTTTGTCGAAACACTCAACGCCGTCGAACTCAGGCGTGCCGAGCAATCGACCGTCGAGCGAGTATGTCCAGCCGTGATAGCGGCATTGGAAAGAAGTGCGAGCGCCCGCTCCGCAAGCGACAGGGCCTGCGCGGTGGCGGCACACGTTGAAGAATGCGCGAAGCTCAGCGTCTCGATCTCTGGCTATAATGACGGGCTCGCCCGCAACCTCTGCGGTGAAATAACTGCCCGGCTCCGCGACCTGATCCAGCCGCCCGACCAGTTGCCACGTGCGATTAAAGATAGCGCGCCTTTCACGCTCAAGCGTCTCGGCCCCTGTGTAAATGGCCGAAGGCGGCGTGGCCGCGCGCTCCAATCTCTCGTCAAAATCGAAATCCACCCGAAGATAATATCACACGCCCGTCGGCCGAAGGCGACAGTCTTAGATGTCTCCTTTTTTGGCCTGATCGATTATGTAGTCGCATGCGCGTACCGTAAGCGCCATCATCGTGAGCGTGGGATTCTGGCACCCGGCGGACACGAAGCAAGAGCCGTCGGTCACGAACAGGTTCTTAACGTCCCAGCTCTGGTTGAACCTGTTTAGCACAGATTTTTTTCGGTCTGCGCCCATGCGCGCGGTCCCGACTTCGTGTATGGCGAGCCCGGGCGAAGCGAGAAACGGGTTGCCGTAAGTGATCTCGAACCCGGCCGCCGTGGCGATCTCTCTCAGCGTTTCGAGCTGGTCGCGCGCCATCTCGCGCTCGTTGTCAGAGTGCTTGCAGGTTATGTGAGCGACTGGGATTCCCCACGCGTCTTTTTTATCTTTGTTGATGGTGACGGCGTTCTCTTCGCGCGGCAGCATCTCGCCAAAAGCCGCGAGCCAGAAAGGCGCTGGCGAACGCGCCTCGCGCACCATCTTCTTATACTCGGCGCCAAATCCGGGGATCAACCTTGTGTTGGCTGGCGTGATCCCGCGCTGGACCGCGCCCTGTATGCCGTACCCGCGAATAAACTTCGGGTGTTTATCGGAGAGGTTGCGGAATCGCGGGATGTATACGCCGTTGGCTCGCCCGTCGTCGTAATTGTAAGGGTAATTCGCGACCGCAGGGACTACGCCGCCGATGCTTATTGCATAGGTGTGGTCCATCAAGTAGCGACCGAGCACGCCTGAAGAGTTGCCGACTCCCGAGGGGTGCTGGCGGGTTGCGCTGTTTAAGAGCAGCCGCGTCGTCTCGATAGTCGAAGCGCACAGCACGACGACGCGACCAAATACTTCAAACGCTTTCTTCGTGACCTGATCTATGCAGGCGACGCCTCTCGCCTTGCCCGTGTTCGTGTCCATCACAAGGTGGCTTGCGACGGCGTTCGTCCTGAGGGTGAGCCGACCTGTGCGCGCCGCCGAGGGGAGCGTAGAGCCGGGGCTGCTGAAATAAGAAGCGGTCGTGCAGCCGCGATCACAGTGGCCGCAGTAGTGACACGCCGCGCGCCCCTGGTGCTTGCGAGTCAGGATCGCCGCGCGCCCTATCATCACGCGCCGGTCTTTCCAGCGGCTTTCGACCCCTTTTTTTAGCAGCCACTCGCCGCAGGTCATCTTCATCGCGGGCAGAAACTTTCCGTCTGGAAGCTGGGGCAGGTTTTCGGCGGACCCGCTCACGCCGATAAAGTCTTCGACGCGGTCGTAATAAGGAGCAAGCTCCGCGTAAGATATGGGCCAGTCTTCACCAAACCCGTCGCGGCTCGCGGCTTTTAGATCGAAGTCCGAGAGGCGATAGACCTGGCGGCCCCACATGATCGTGCGGCCCCCGACGTGCCGCCCGCGAATCCAGTCAAACGGCTTGTCTTCAGGCGTCGTGTAAGGGTTGTCTACGTCGTCAACGTATAGGTGATTTGTGTACTCGTTGCACGAGATGCATTTGGATTGAACAGGCTGCCGCTCGCGAAACAGCGTCCGCGCGGCGACAGTGCCCCGGTGCTGGACCTCGTAAGGCCAGGCGTGCTCCTTGAAGTCCGTCATCGGGTCAAGCTTGCGGCCTGCTTCCAGCACAACCACGCGCATCCCTTTCTCGGTAAGCTCTTTTGCGGCCCAGCCGCCCGTGGCTCCCGACCCTACCACTATCGCGTCAAAGGTTTCCTGTTTAGCCATTGCCTCGCCCTCAAGCCATCTTCAACACTTCTCTTAGAGTATCTTCGGCGGCGCGCGACGGTTTATATTCCAAACCGACGTAGCCTTGATAGCCCGATTCTCTTATCGCGCGAAAGACGTTCGCGTAGTTGATCTCGCCCGTGCCGGGCTCGTGACGACCGGGCACGTCTGCAACGTGAAAGTGCGCAATCTTCGCGATGTTCGTTGTTATGACCTTGATTATATCGCCCGACATTATCTGGTGATGATAGATGTCAAACAGCAGCTTGACCGCAGGGCTTGCGACTTCGTCGACGATCTCCAGCCCTTCGCGGACCGAGTTGAGAAAGTAGAAGGGGTGATCGACCGTTGTGTTGAGCGGTTCAAGGACAAGCGTCACCTGCGCCTGTTCGGCGTAAGGGGCTGCCGCCTTGAGCGCGGCGACGTATGCGGCGTGCTGATCTGGGCGCGGTATGCGCTTGTCTTCAAGCCCGGTCGTTACGATCATGGTCCTGGAGCCAAGGCGGCGCGCCGCTTCTATAGACTCGCGAATCTCCGCGACGAAGGCCTTGCGCGCTTCTTCCGTGTTCATGTGCTTCCAACCCGAACCCATGATGGTCGCCACCTCAAGACCAAGATCGTTCTTTTTGCGCGTTATAGCTTCGACGTCCTTGTTCTTCCACGACCAGAACTCGAACGCGGTGTAGCCGAGCCGCTTGATCCGGTCGAGCCGCTCAAGAAAAGGTATCTCGACCAGGATCATGTCGACGCAGACCGAAAATTTGAGCGCGGCAGGCTTCCGCCCCATATTTTTTAGAGAGGGCGCGGCTAAAAAAGCCTGCGCGGCCAGAGCCTGCTTCAAGAAGCTTCTGCGGTCAATCATGGCTTTCACTCAAAGGTTAGAAACCGAGCGTTTGATAAAGTCGAACGACTCGCGGACGCCTTCCGTCGGGTCTTCGGCTTCGGCCTCGTATTCGATGTTTGCGGGGTAGCGAAACCTGAGTCGCTTGAGCAGCTGCATCGTCTCTCGAACCGGCGTAGCCCCTTTCCCTAAGCGCCGGTGCGTGCGCTTTTCGTCCGAGTCGCGGTCCTTGATATGAAGGCTGATTATGCGCCGATGATGCTTCCGTATGAACTCTACGGGGTCGTGCCCCGCGGCCGAGAAATGGCCTATGTCGAGGTTGATCGCCAGGTAAGCGGACGCGCCTTTTAGCGCGTCGAGAAAATCCTGCGGCCCCTCGAACTCCTGCTCCCTGTCTTTCACCGCGAGCCTGTAGAGCCCGTCCCCGAGCCAGTGATTATGAAGGCCGAGTTTGATCTTATACTTTCGACACCACTGGTCGAGCCTCGGCACAACCTGCTTTTTAACCGAAGCGGTCATAAGGTTTGTGCCTAAAAGCAGGGCGCCCGCGAACCCGCGATCCAGGTGCTCGTCGGTGGCCGAGACGGGAAAGTTGACGCAATATGCGTTGACGCGAATCCCCGCGTCGTCGAACTGCTTCCTTACGGCTTTGAAGTCCGCTTCACTCGCCTTCATCGGATGGAGATGGCCTTCCCACAACTCTACGCTTGAGATGCCTACTTGCGTGAGCGCGGCGATCATACGCCGGAGGTCGAACCGCCGGAACGTGTAGCTCTGCACGCCGATGGGGATTCCGCTCACGGTAGACGGCTTTATCTTCTCGCCGGAGTGCAAGCCTAGCCCCGTCGCGGCTGCGGCAAGCGAGAGCCCAAACTGTCTCCGCGTGAGATTGCTCAAACCCCATTCCCCCTTCACGGCTGCTTATCGTTAATACCTTTCCGGCCGAATTGCGTCGCATCATAGACGATGAAACGCCAAAAGGCAAAGCGCGCGATCTGGATTTGCTCCGCGTCTTGTGATAGCTTGCGGGAAAGTAAACAGTGACAAGTGACAAGTGACAAGAAAGAGCTATCACAAAGCTTGTTCTTCCCTCTGGCTTGTCACTTGTCACTGTTTACTTGTCACTCCCCAGGAGGCTTTGTGCGAAAGCAGAAAATCTATGACGCGATAATTGTCGGGTCGGGCGCGGCCGGCGGCATGGCGGCAAAGGAGTTGACCGAGCGGGGGCTTGAAGTTCTTGTGCTCGAAGCAGGCCCGCCCGTAAACCGCGAGCGAGATTTGAGCGGTCACCGCTGGCCTTACGAGTCTATGTATCGCGGCTTTGGGCCGCCCGGCTGGCGCGATCAGGAACAGTGGATGCAGACGACCGCCGGTGAGTATAGCCGCCATTTTTACGTCAACGACAAAGAGCATCCTTACACGACGGAGCCGGGAAAGCCGTTCCTCTGGGTGCGGGCTCGCATAGTCGGCGGAAAGACGCTGCACTGGGGCCGCATGTCTTACAGGCTGTCGGACCTCGATTTCAAAGCCGCCACCCACGACGGCTTTGACACGGACTGGCCCATATCCTACGCGGAGCTTGCCCCTTACTATGACCGGGCCGAAGAGTTTATCGGCGTGAGCGGCAATAACGACAATCTGCCTCAACTGCCCAACGGCAACTATTACCCGGCGATGAAGCTCAACTGCGGCGAGCAACTGCTTCGCAAGGGGGCGGAAAAGACCGGCCGCAACGGAATCTCGATGCGCGTGGCGATGATAAACGGCCCGCCGCGCAAGCATATGCGCGGGCGCGCAAGGTGCCACTACTGCGGCAACTGCGGCGACGGCTGTGACGTTCACGCGATGTTCAACTCGCTCTCGTCTACACTGCCCGTGGCCGAAGCTACCGGTCGCATGACGCTCAGGCCCAACTCGATTGTGCGCCACATAATCACCGATACGCGAACCGGTAAGGCGAAAGGGATAGCTTTTGTGGATCGCGTCACTCGCGAAGAGCACGAAGTCACAGGGCGCGTGATCGTGCTTGCCGCTTCGACGCTTGAATCGACGCGGATACTGTTTAACTCAAAGACGCGGCAACACCCCGCGGGGCTTGGGAACTCGTCAGGGGTGCTCGGCCACTACTTGATGGACCACTTTGGCGGGATCGGCGCGAGCGGCTACTTTCACACGCTCGCCGGGCGCGACGTTGTGAACGAAGACGGGAAGGCGACGGGACTTCTGATCCCGCGCTTTAGAAACGTCGACAAGCAGAGCAAGCAGTCGCGTTTTATTCGCGGGTACGGGTTCGAGTGCGGGTCGGGCGCGCGTATGTTTCCGGCCTTCGCCAAAAACGCCTCGGTCACGCCGGGGTTTGGCAGCGAGTTCAAGAAGCGGGTCCGCCATTATTACACTTCGCCCGTGAGCATGACGGTCCGGGCCGAGATGCTCCCGCGATTCGAGAACCGCGTCGAGATAGACCCGGCAGGCGTGGTCGATGCGTGGGGAATTCCCGTGCTCAAGATACACGCCGAGTATTCGGATAACGAGCGCGAGATGGCGCGCGATGCCGCAGAGACGAGCGAAGAGATACTGCGCGCGGCGGGCGCGGAAGTCGTGACGACCGGCGGGCGGATAACCGCGCCCGGTCGCATCATTCACGAGCTTGGAACGGCGCGCATGGGGACGGACTCGAAAAAATCTGTGCTCAACAAATTCAATCAAAGCTGGGACGTGAAAAACCTGTTCGTGATCGACGGGGCGTCGTTTGTGACCTGCGCCAACCAGAACCCGACGCTGACTATACTCGCGCTGACGATGCGCGCCTGCGACTACATGGCCGGCGAATACCGGCGCGGCAATCTCTGAAAGAGGCAAGCGATGATCTTTAAAAGAGCGGCGAACCAGTCGCGTAAGTCAACACAAGCGGGCAAGACCGCGAGCGCGCGTCTTTATTCAATAGCCGGGTCGCTCGAAGGGCGAGTCTTTCGAGGGAGCTTTGACGCAGCGGGCGCGAGCTACCAGTTTGTTTACGCGCCCGCAAGGGCTGTGGTCGCGGGAGGGAAATTTCACCTCGACGGGCGGCTTTCGGTAAAAGATTCGAGCGGCAGGGAGCGCGCGCGCCAAAGTGTTCGCGCGCACCTGGCGGGCACTCAGGGCGGGATAGGGACTGCGCCCGTGCGCAGCCAGATACTGGTCGGCGGTGTGACGACCTCGACCGCCTCGACAAGCAACCAGCAGCAACAGATCGCCGGGGAGCCAAGAAGCGAGCCCGTTGCCACGGCTGCCGCGCGGCGGCTTCCTGAGACGGACAGCACCGGCCCGCTTTCATTCTGCGGGGTGCTCTATTTTCACCTCGACCCAATCGACGGCGCGAGCCTCGCCGTACCGGCAGACCTTTCGCGTGTCCAGCTTAATGCGCGGCTTGCTCCAACCGACGACCGTGGCCGCGCGCTCCACTCGCTTTATAGCTGGCTGGTCGAGGCGCTCAAACAGAACGCCGACCGGCGGGTGATTGATACTGTAACGGCAGAGTTGAACCGGCTGCTCGCCGCCGGGTAAGCTAAGCCGGTCAGCGCGTTTAAGAAGCAAGTTGAAGTGGCGGCGCGTGGTGGTGTAAAATCCCAGTCTGCCATGAGCAGAGAAAGCCTATCATGGCGGGGTAGCTCAGCCGGTAAGAGCGCAGGATTCATAACCCTGAGGTCGGGAGTTCAAGTCTCCCCCCCGCTACTATTGAAACTCGACACGGTACAGGCGGCCAGAGCGGCCGCCTGTTTTGTTTGCTGCCGGTTTATCGGGCGAGCCGGTTATATTTTTTAAGCGCTTCTACGAGGCGGTCGTGCGGGATTGCATAAACCGTGTTGCCGTTCGCGCCTTTCATCGTTTCGGCCGCGACCATCGCATTTATTATCGCTTCTTCGGTCGCGTTGACCGTCTCACGAAAGAGCGAATTGATCCGCTCATTCGGTAACATCGTCAACTGGGCGACGCCTGATGTCTTACCTATCTCCGGGTTAGCCGTTGAAAAGGCGACGAATATGTCCCCGGACGAGTTTTCGCCTCTGCCGCCGACTATCCCTATCCCCAATGCCACTCGTTTTATGATCCGCTTTAATTGATGCGGGAGCAGGGGCGCGTCTGTGCCGACGACGACTATGATCGAGCCCTGGCCTTCTTCTTTCTTGCCGGGTGCCGGTCGGAGGTCGGTTATCTCCTTGCCCACCGGAACACCGGCTATGCGAAGCTGATCGCGCGTGCCGTAATTTGCCTGGACCAGAACGCCTACCGTATACCCCCCGTCGTCCTGGCTCAGCACTCTCGATGAAGTCCCTATCCCGCCTTTGAAGCCGTGCGAGATCATCCCCGTTCCGCCGCCGACATTGCCCTCGGCGACCGGCCCCGACTTTGCGCTTTCCAGCGCTTCAAATACATGCTCTTTCCTGACGTGGAAACCGTTGATGTCGTTTAAAAAGCCGTCGTAGGTCTCGGCAACAAGCGGCAGGCTGAAGTCTCCGGAATAGCCGCCTTCCGTCAACCCGCGCCTGGTGTTCCATTCGATGACCGCATCCCTGACAACGCCGACGCTGTGCGTGTTGGTAATCATGATCGGCGTTCCGAGGCATCCTGACTCTTCGAGCCAGGTAGTCCCGGTCATCTCACCGTTGCCGTTGAGCGTAAACCATGCGGCAAAGACACGGTCGCGAAAGTTCTTACCCCGTGGGAAAATCGCCGTCACCCCCGTTCTGACAGGGCCTTTGCCGACGACGAGCTTTCCTTCGCCCGCTATGAGAGTTGTGTGACCCACCTCGACGCCTTTAACGTCCGTGATGGCGTTAAGCGGACCCTGAGCGCCTTCAAAAGGGACCCCAAGGTCGCGGGCGCGCGCCTTACTCTGCGCGAGACTGCTCGGCCCCGTCGAAGAGAGACAAAACAGCAGTATCATAAGCAGCGCGGTCATATCTCTTTTCATATAGCTATTCTCCTACCTGCTTATACCGGAATCACGCTTTGAGGTCGAGCGTGAGTTTATGACAAAGAGCATAAGCCGCCGGGGGTTAAGCTTATTACACACGACGCGGAGGTCTGAATTTTTCGTTGCTAAATCTATCCCCAGCCGCTACTATCCGAAAGCTTTGCAGCTATATTTTTAGATAGAACAGGGAGAAAACCGTAGATGAAGTTTCACAACCGTTTCATGAAAACCGGCCTGCTTGCCCTCGCCTTTGCGCTTATGAGCTTCAGCGTCAGCCAGGCTCATTTTGTCAACCCGGAGTACTCTTTCAAGGTACATAACAAGACCGAGAACACTATAAAGAAACTCCTCGCGTCCGAAGACGGGAAGACCTTCGGGTATTTCGACATCGGCAAAGGTATTGGCCCCGGTCAGAAGCGAACGCTCGTTTGGGACAAATCGACCGACGACGGAAACTGCGAGCAGTATTTCAAAGCCGTCTTTGATAACGGCGAAGAGTCGGAAGTGGTCGAGTTCGACTTCTGTGAAGAAGACCTTGAGCTGGTTATAGAGTAAGTTTCAGGAGCCGGTGGTCGCTGTCGTCATCCGACAACTGACCACCGGCCGCCGTCATTCGTATTTGAGAGCCACAATCGGGTCCACTCTTGAAGCCCTTCGCGCCGGGATGTAACAGGCCAGCAGCGCAACTACCAGCAACACCACAGGCACGCTCACAAAAGTCAGCCCGTCAATCGCACCCACGCCGAACAACTGGCTCGCGATGAGCCTCGTCAGCCCTAGCGAGAAGGCGAGTCCCGCGACAGTTCCGAGCAGGGCCAAGCCCATACCCTTCTTCATTATCATTCGCTGGATGTCGCCGGGCTGCGCTCCGAGCGCCAGCCGCACGCCTATGTCGGGCGTGTGCTGCACGACGAAGTAAGAGAGTATGCCGTATATGCCTATGGATGCGAGCGCGAGCGCAAGCGCGGCAAAGGCCGCAAGCAGTGTCATGCCGACACGCCGCTGCTTGCTTTCTCCTCCCAGTATCTCGTCCATAGTCCTTATGTTCGATACTGGCTGATCCGGGTCCACCTCGCGTATGATCTGGCGGACTGCGCCCGTGACGCTGAGCGGGTCGCCAGATGTTCGAACGCAGAGGTCGCGCGGGGCGTAGAACGTCTGGTAATCGGTCTGCTCGTGCGAGAGGTACATCTCGGCTTTTACGGGGGCGTCGAGCCCCATCTGCCTGATGTCGCCCGCGATGCCTACGATTACAAGCCAGGGCCTTTCTGTATCGGCGTCTCCTATCTTGAACCGTTTTCCGAGCGCGTCTTCGTCGGGCCAGTACTGCCGCGCCATCGTCTCGTTGATTATGGCGACGGGCTGTGACCGCGCATTATCCGTCTCGTCAAAATAGCGCCCGCGCAGGACGGGGATCCCTATGGCTTTCAGATAATCGCGCGTAACCTGACGGTGATTGGCGTCGTAGATCAGCCCATCGTCCGGCGGGCGGCCTTCGATCACAAATCCGCTCGTCCCGCCTTTCCACTCAAGCGGAACCGAGCTCGTATAGCCTGCCGTGACGACTCCCGGAACCGTACTCACGCGCTCAAGCACGTCTTTGTAGAAAGCGACACGCTTCTGGTGGTTATCATATTTGCTCCGTGGAAGCGCGGTCCTCAATGTAAGGACCTGTTCGGCCTGAAGCCCCGAATATTGATCTTTCAAATTGAAGAAGGTCTGTATCAAAAGCCCCGCGCCGACCAGCAGCACAAGCGCCAACCCCACTTCAGCAACTATCAGCGCGTTGCGCAACCGGCTGCCGCTCGACGATGAGGCCGCGCGGCCTCCCTGCTTTAGAGCTTCGTTCAGATCGACCCTCGACGCCTGGATCGCGGGAGCAAGCCCGAATATCACCGCCGTAATCAGCGTCAGCAGCAATGTGAAACCGAGAATCTGCGCGTCGAAGGTGAGGCTGGCCGACAGGTTCATGCTGTCCGGGATCATCTGTCTGAGAAAGGCGAAGCTCCAATATGCCAGCAACAACCCTGCGAGAGAGCCTGCCGCCGCAAGCAATACGCTCTCGGTCAATAACTGCCGCACTACGCGAAGCCGGGTCGCGCCCAGAGAGCTGCGAATGGCGATCTCTTTTCGCCTGTTCGCCGCGCGCGAAAGCAGGAGGTTCGCTATGTTTGCGCACGCTATGAGCAGCACAAACCCGACGGCGACCAGCAGCATAATCAAGGGGCGCTCGACCTCCCCGGCCAGTTGCTCGCGCAGCGGCAAGACGAGCGCACCGAGCCTCGCCGCCTCGTCAGGGTAATCGCGCGCGATTCGCTCGGTGATGGTCTGAATGTCGGCCTGGGCCTGGTCAAAGCTTGCGCCTTCCTTCAATCGAGCCACGACTATCAGGTAATGGCCTCCCCTTGTGGCCAGCTGCTGCTGCGTAAAGGCCATGGGAGCCCAGATGTCGACCACGTCATTAAGGAACTGAAATCTCGCGGGCATGACGCCGACGACCGTATGTTTCTCGCCGTTTAACAGAACGGCTCGCCCGACAATATCGCGCTCGCCGCCGTAACGGCTCTGCCACAGCCTGTGGCTGATTATCGCCGTCTTGTTAGCTTCGGGGCTGTCCTCTTCGGCAAAGAAGTTGCGGCCGAGCGCAGGCTTTACGCCGAGGAGCGGAAAGAGGTTGGCCGTCACAAGGTGCGCTGAAACCCGCTCCGGCTCGCCGTCACCTGTCAGGTTGAATTCGCGCATGGCTATCGCGGCCATGTCGTCAAAGACATTATTCTGGGATTTCCAATCGGCGTAGTTTGCCGGCGCGGGGGTGTTGCGCGGAAACCCTGCGAATGAAGCCTCTTCCCACACAATGGCGAGCCGGTCCGGGTCCCCGTACGGCAGGGGGCGCAACAAGACTGCGTTGATGACGCTAAAGATTGCCGTATTGGCCCCTATGCCGAGCGCCAGCGTCAACACGGCTACTGCCGCAAAACCAGGGTTCTTTATCAAAGTCCTGAAGCCGTATCTGATGTCTTGCAGTAGAGCTTCCATGGGGTTCTCCTCGAATAGAAAGTCTTATCCGAGGGTTAGTGCGGGGCGAGACAAAAAGGTTTCACCACCCGGCCCTACTTAAATCGAGCCCCGGCGCGCCAGAGCCCGATTTTCAGGGCACGGGGATTGCCTTATTTATGGCCGGTAACGTTTGCAGCAGGCATCCTGACGCATTTCGATGCGCTGTTGCAATAGGCTTAATGAATTTTAGTACAGTTATGCGGAAGATAAATTAGACGGAAAGGTAGGGGTTAAAATGGCTGAGATTAGAGAGAGGCGAACAGTAATTGAAGACATTCCGATAGCAAGGCGTCCGGTAGTCGAAAACCAGTACGAGCACATCGTCCACGAGCGTCGAGGTATGTCGGGGGGGGCCGTGGCCGCAATCGTGATCGGGGCCATAATTGCCGCCGTACTCATCACGATGATGATCGTCAGCAGCCAGGACCAGACCCGCGAAGATGAGCTTGCGATTGAGCGGCAGCGCGCGGCGGCGGCTGAGAGAAGCGCCGCACAGGCCCAGGCCGCGCAGCAGCAACCGCAACAGCCGCAGGTAGTCGTGGTGCCGGGGTCGCAGCCTTCGACCGTTCAGGTCCCTGTCCCTGTTCCTGTCCCCGCGCAGCCTTCGACCGCCGGAACCGATCCGGCCACGTCAGCAATCAGCGTCGAGATCGACGTGACTTCCAAGCTGCTCGACGATGCGCAGCTTAGACAGCACCCCGTAACGGTCAAGATCGAAGACGGGGCGGCGCGGCTGACCGGCACGGTCCCTAGCGAAGAACTGAAGGCGCGCGCCGAAAAGATAGCGATCTCTGTCAAAGGCGTCCGCCGCGTCATAAACGAGATAACGGTTCAGCCTTAAAATACCGCCCTGCGGAAACGGGGTGATCGCCGCCCGCGCGGCTCACCCCGTCTCCCTCACAACCTTTTGCCCCGCCCGGCTTTAAGCCCGATCTGAAAGCTTGCTGAAAAACAATCCTGAGATTTTGCAACCTGAAGGCGTGGCTCGTGCGTATCTATCTTATCCGAATACTGGCAGCGTCAAAATCGACCGATTCAACAGGAGGAGTTTAGATATGCAGCAACGGCGAAAGCTTTTAGCCGGGTTGGTCTTCATCGCGATATTCGTATTTTCACTTTCAAATAGTGACGCGAACGATAATGAGAAGTCTTTGGGTGCGAAAAAGACCGGGGCAGTTACTTTTAATAAAGACGTGGCGCCCATACTATTCAACAAATGCGCCGAGTGCCACCGCCCCGGCGAGGCCGCGACATTTTCGGTCCTCTCTTACAAAGATGTGCGCCCGTGGGCTCGCTCGATCAAGGAGAAGGTCGTCACCCGCGAGATGCCGCCCTGGCACGCGGACCCGCACACAGGCAAGTGGCTAAATGACCGCCGCCTGAGCGACGACCAGATTCGAACCATCTCCGCCTGGGTCGATCAGGGGTCGAAAGAAGGCGACCCCAAAGACGCGCCTGCCCCGCCCGCTTTCGTCGGGGGCTGGGCTATCGGCAAGCCGGACGTCGTTATAGAGGTTCCCGACGAGTACACGGTTGAAGCGAGCGGCCCCGACGAGTACCAGTACTTTGACGTTCCGACCAATTTCACCGAAGACAAGTATGTGCAGATGGCCGAAGCGCGACCGGGCAATCGCAAAGTCGTCCATCACATCATCGCTTTCATCGTGCCGCCGGGCAACCCCAGCCTCTCGAAGATGCCGAAGGAGATGAGGGACAAGGCCGTCGAGGCGTCGCTCAAGAACACTCCGTTTTACCGCGACGGGTTTTTGATAAGGATGAAAGAAGGCCAGCCCGTTTTTGACGACTCGAAAGACGTGCCCGCAAACCTTCGCGGGTTTAACGGAGTTGACGATTTTCTCACGGCCTATGCTCCCGGCAGCAACTACGGCATATGGAAGCCGGGCACTGCCAAGCGAATCCCGGCCGGGGCGACCATACGTTTTCAGATACATTACTCGAAGGTCGCGGGCGAGGTTCAGAAGGACCGTTCGATGGTCGGGCTGGTCTTTGCCAAAGAGGCCGCATCGAGTCTGTTGAGGACTCGCGCCGTCGCCAATATGTTCTTCCAGATACCGCCCGGTGCTGAAAACCACAAGGTGACGGCCCGGTGGACGCCGAATAACGACATCACCGTCTACTCGCTGATGCCGCACATGCACTATCGCGGCAAGGCGATGGAGTTCAAGGTGACATACCCGGACGGAAGGACCGAGTCATTGCTGAGCGTGCCGAATTACAGCTTTGCCTGGCAGACCGCCTACCAGCCAAACAGCCCGCTTCGGATTCCGGGCGGGAGCAAGATCGAGGTCACGGGCTACTTCGATAACTCGTCAAAGAACAAGTTCAACCCTGACCCGGCAAAGACCGTGCGTTACGGCGAGCCGACTTACGACGAGATGATGATGGGCTTTTTAGATTACGTCGTCGAAAAGCCGGCCGCTATGGCGAAGGTGGACCCGAAAGTCTTTGACACTTTCGTGGGCAAGTATCAGCTCGATAACAACCGCACATACGCGATCATACGCGAAGGCGACAGGTACTTCGGTCAGGCGACATCGAACCCCAGGCGCGAGATGTTTGCCGTGGCTGAGGACAAGTATCTCATCCCCGAAATCGAAGTACAGATCAGTTTCGTCAGGAACGAAAAGGGTGAAGTCACGGAGCTGATCTATTCGAGGAACGAAGGCTTTCTCAAGTGCAAGAAGCTCGCGGACGACGCCCCTGCCGCTAAGCAGCCATAACGACGCTCGCCGCAGGGGTGTCACGCGTACATCCCTGCGGCGAGTTAAGGTTAAAGCCAAACTGTTAATTTTGTGTCACGGCCCTTGTGGCGACACCGCCCAGAGGCGACTTCACGCAGACCTGAGACGGGAACGTGTTGATGTTTCGCAGGCGGAATGACCACGACCCATCTAAAGTGCTCACGGTCGCAGGCGTGCCGAGCCGCGTCGTGCTCGCGCAGCCATCCCCCGCAGCATTTAGCCCACCGGCGAATACCTCCACGTTCGCGGCGTACTGGCCAGTCGCAGGGCTGACCGTGTTAGCGCCTTCAACGCGCAGCTCACGGTTGCCAACCCGGGCCTCTGCCCGCATGATGGCAACGCCATCGACACCCGGTTGTGCCTTGATGATTTCAGTCTCGATTATGGTGCCCATGAACCCGACCACGGAGTCCATATAGCAGCCGTTGACGGTAACTTGAGTACCTTCAAAGCCCACCAGGTCATTGATCGTGATCTCGTTGCCGCCCGCATCCAATACCTGGTTCGGGAAGCGCGGATCGTTGTTCATGAAGATTGTGGAGCCGTTGACGCGGAATGTTCCGGCCGTGGCGTTCACGTCTGAAAGCAACCCGACAATCACGTGTTCGGCGAACTCGACGTAGACTCTCGTCGCGCTATAAGACATGCAATAGCCGCTTCCTGAAGGGCTGAATGTTATATCGCCGGAGGCTATCACGGTCCCGCCGATGATGCTGTGTTGCGCTTCCAACGCAGCGTCGGTCAGGTATTCGAACGTGATGTTACCATTCAGATCGAGATTGCGCGTCTCGACCAGAACGGTCGACGGGATGTGGAACGTCATGCCGTTGACGGTGATTGTGCGGTTCGTCCTGTCAAATGAATTGATCCTTCCTTCCACTTCAAAGACGAGCAACCCCGGGTCGGTCGGGGGAGCAGCATTGACCGGGGTGCAAGGGCCTTGCGCAAACGCGCTGGCCGAGGTTAATACCGCCAGGAAAACCATTGCGAAGGTAAACCTGGTAAAGTTGACGACAGATTTGTAGACTCTATTCATGGTAGACAATTTAAGATCCTCTCTAGTTTTTTGTTTTGGTATAACTCGTGCCGGGCAGCTCTTTTAAACGCCCGGACACACTCGTACTTTTGCGCCCCGATTTTAAGGCGCTGTTAATTGCTCATTGCCGTAAGCACAAGAGTCTCCTTAACTCCTGCGCAGGATCAGAATCGCTTTCTCGCTTCTTCAGAAGGCAGTCTTTCGCCCCACAGCATCCTGATCGGGAGCCTTCGAGGTTAAACAGACCGCTTATTTACAAAGAGACATTTTTGGGCCAAGCGAGAATGATTTAAAGGCAAAGGCTGTGCCGCTCTTATACAAACAACGCCTGCGCGCAACAAGCCATTTTTATTGTAAGAGTTACTACAGGCTGCTCTGTTGAATCCGATTATTTCATGCCAGGCGCGAGTGTCACCAGGTAAGTCATTAGATCAAAGTAGTGGTTCAAAAATGAACAGGCTGCCACGCGGTAAAGAGAATTTTCGATTGCACGGTGTTATGTTACGGCGACTAAGTTATATACTTACGCCCGGCCGGGAAGAAAGGCAATTGTGCCTGCGTCTAAAGAGTGTGCGACATCGACTGATGAAAGGAACACCAGATGGCTATAGAGACGAACGAAGACCCGAAATCCGCGAAGATGGAACGCGGCGGAAGGCTCACTCTTGCCCTCACGGGCATCAATATAATCGCGGCGGCTATTGTATTATGCGGGTCGATCTTGGACAGGCCCGCCGTAGCCGATTCAACCGAGGTTCCCAAAGTGATCCGCGCGCAAGCGATTGAGCTTGTCGATGAGCGCGGCCAGGTGCGCGCGCAGCTTCATCTGGGCGAAGACGGCGGCGGCAACCTCCGCCTCCGAAGCGGCGACGGCACCGTGCGCGTAAAGCTCGCCGGGACTGTCGACGGGTCGGGCCTGTTGCTTTTTGACAAAGAAGCAGAGCCAGCCCTGTGGCTCGCCGCAAACAAGTCGGGCACGAGCCTGACCATCGCGCAGAAGGGCAAAGAGAAGCGTATTATCAAGCCGTGACAACTCGAAACCCGTTGCGCGCTATCTGCCCTTTGCTCTTGCTGGCGCTGCTGCCAGGTTGCAGCGTGCCGTTCAGGTCCGGCGAGGTGGCGCGCGTCACATCTCCGTCAGGTCGCGTCGATGCGATAGTCATAGAAGCCAACACGGGCCGCGCCTCGGCGTCGAGCTATGATGTTTTTCTCGTCCCTTCGGGCGAAAGCCACCTGCGCGGTCTTCACGTAGCCTCGTTGTATTCGGCAACAAGAAACGGGAATTCCTACGGGGTCAATCTGAAGTGGGAAGGCGCTGCGCAGTTGACGATTGAGTACCTGAAAGCCAGCGCGGCAAAGGTTCTCGAAGAGCGGCCGAGCATAGAAGGCGAGCAGGTCCGGGTCGGGCTGCGTGACGGTATCGAAGACGGTCAAGCTCCGGCAGGGATCATGCTCGACAATCTCAACAAGAAAAGATAAGCGCGGTCTTTACAGGCCGTCTTTACGGGCGGTCTTTATGCGCCGTGCTGAGAGACGATGACCAGTTGCTTTCCGTTTGATACGACAGAGCCAAGGCTGTATAGATTTCGCTTGAATCGTTTTTTAAGCTCTCTGAATTTCTCTTCTTCGATGATGCACAGCACCCGGTCATCCGATGAGAGAAAGCTTGTCACCTCGGACCATTCTTTCATCATCGTTATGCGGGAGCCTGTGTAGTAGTAGAGGCTCGGCCTTGCGCAATCGTACATGCCTATGCGCTCCTGGTTCTGCCGCACGGCGGCAATCTTGTCACCCAGAGCGATCAGGGAGATTTCTCGGTCGAGAATAGGCGCGAGCCGCCACGTCGAATATGTCAGCGACGAGACCATGAAGGCTATTATGATGACGAACGCAAGCCTTACGTGATTTGATCTCCAGAGCGCCGCGCCTGCTACCCCAAACGATACGAAGAGGATGCCTATTGCCTGCGCGGAAAAGTCGATTGGGTTGAGCCTCAACCCGCACAAAAAAGCGACCCCCATGACGATGAGGATGGCCCACACCGCGTAGCCGCTCACGGCGAAGCATCTTTTCAAATCCGCATCGCTTGTCGTTGCGGAGTCGTGCCAGAACTTGGCTGCGAGGAGCGATGCGGCCGGGATGAGTGGAAGAAGGTAGACAGCTACTTTCCCGCTCATCAAAGAGAAGAAGATAAATATCGCCGCGAACCAGACGACGGGGAAGAGTGTGCCGTGGTCAATCCTAAGCCGCCTGATGGAAGCTCTTTGAGAAACGAAAGCCCCTATGACGAAAGGGAACCACGGAAAGAATGTCGCGGGAAAATGCGCGATGTAGAAATAAAACGGCTGGTCATGGTCCCAGGAATCGTATGCCCTGACGAGATTCTGTCTCACCAGTATCAGTTCGAGGTACTCCCACCCCGCTTTGTTTACAGAGGCCGCAAGCCACGACCCGACGATCAGCGCAAAGATCAGCGATCCTGTGATCGGCTTTAGCTTCCATAAAGATTTCAGATCACGCCTCAGCGACAGGTAGATCACGATTATCATCGCAGGCAGGACCACGCCGACCGGCCCCTTTGTCAAAGTTGCTAACGCAAGCGATAGGTAGAACGCGATGTGGTAAGCGCGGCCTTTCGGGTTTCGACTGTAGATTTGATAAAAGCAGAGCAACGCCGCCTGTATAAAGAAGGCCAATAGCATGTCCATTCTCAAGTACTGGGCCATTGCTAGAAACAGGGAGCTTGTCGCAAGAATGAGCGCGCTCAAAAGCGCTGTGTCGGCGTCGAACAGGGTCCTGCCGAAAAGATATGTGAGGACCAGGCAGCCAAGCGCCGCCAGCATCGAGGGTATGATCAAAACGTAACTGCTGCGCTCTCCGAGCAGTTTTGCCGCAAGCGCCGCGAGCCAGAAATGGAGCGGCGGCTTTTCGGTATAAATGTCGCCGTTCAGCCGGGGAACCACCCAGTTGCCCGTCACAACCATCTCCCTTGTTATGGCGGCATACCTCAATTCATCGGGCGACCACAGGTGCCTGAACATGGGCGTCACGCAAAAGAGCGGGGCGGCGATAACCAGTATGACCAATATCGCTTTAACATCTTTGCGAGCGTAGTATTTCGCGGTCGACTCTAAAGCCATCGCGGCCTGGGCCATAGAAATACCTCAGCAAAAAGGAGTGGGGTGTTAAGCGGGTGACACCATACCAGAAATCCCCCGGCAAATGCATTTTATTTTTAAACGCGCTCTATTTTTTTCGATAACCCCGGAACAGACCCGCGCGCGGCGGCGTAGACGTTCAGAACTCTTTGCGGGCAGTTGTAATTTGCGTTAGCCGTTCAAAGGATCAATAGCGATGACAGTGCGACAGAAAAAGCTGTGCGTTAGAATTCAATCCCTGCTCGTATCCTTGGCTCTTTTGACTGGCGTATCGCTGGCCCGGTCGGATGAGTGGACGCAGTGGGGCGGGCCGCATCGCAATTTCACATCAAACGTAAAAGGGCTGGCGGCTTCGTGGCCTGAGAGCGGGCCGCGACAGCTCTGGGCGCGGGAGCTTGGCGAGGGTTACTCTTCGATTGCCGCTGAGAGCGGCAGGCTTTATACGATGTATCAAAAAGGCGAGCAGGAGACCGTTATTGCTATCGACGCGGCCACCGGCAAGACGCTCTGGGAGTACGCCTACAAAGCCCCTATCACCGTAAACATGACGCGCGCGCCCGGCCCGCGCGCAACCCCTTTGCTGGTGGGAAAGCTTATCTACACGGTGGGCGCGACGGGCAAGCTACATTGCCTGGATAAGCGGAGCGGAAGGGTCGTCTGGGCGCACGATCTATTCGTCGAATACAAGGGCCACGTCCAAGACGAATATTATTCCTCAAGCCCTATAGCCTACAAAAACAGTGTAATCGTGCCGGTGGGCGCTCCCGGCGGCTCCGTCATGGCCTTCGATCAGAAAGACGGGCGCGTGGTCTGGCGAAAACAGGACTTCAAAATCTCGTACGCCTCCCCCATCCTGATCGATGTCGATGGGCAGCGGCAACTCGTCTCCGTCATGGAAGAAGATATAGTGGGCCTCGACCCCGAAGACGGCGAGCTGTTGTGGCGCTACCCTCATAAGAACAGAACCAGGACAAACGTCAGCACTCCCGTATGGGGGAACGACAACCTCTTATTCTGCTCGTCAGGCTACGACAGCGGCAGCCGCGTCCTCAGGCTGACTAGAAGCGGCGACAGCACGGTCGTCGAGCAAGTCTGGCATCAGCCGCGAATACGCGTCCACCTTGGCAATGCCATTCGACTGGGCGATGTGGTCTACGCTTCGAGCGGCGATTTTGGGCCGACCCCTTTCACGGCCGTCGACGTCAAGTCAGGCGAGGTTATCTGGCAGGATCGCAGTATGTCGAAGGTGTCGTTCATCTATGCCGACGGGCGGTTCGTTATGCTCGATGAAGACGGTAATCTCGCGCTGGCCACGCCGACGAAAGAGGGGCTGAAGATTCATTCGAAGGTCCAACTCCTGACGAAGACCGCCTGGACACCGCCGACGCTTGTCGGGACCAGATTATACGTCCGCGACAGGAAGACAATAAGGGCGCTGGGTCTTCAGTAGCAACTCGCCCAAACCTGCAAGGCCGAGTTTGACGATCAGCCAGCTAATCGTTTCGCTCCTCCAGTTCCTCCTCGACATCTTCAACTACGTCGTCGACTATGTCTTCTACCTTACTGCCGTGCCGCTCTCGCAAACGTGTGAACTCGTCCTGCAAATGCTTAAGCTCTTCGTCGGTCATGTCCTCTAAGTCCACAAGCCCCGTGCGGGCCCCTTTTGCCGCCCGGATCAATTCATCGAGCTTCAGGTGGATTGCTCTTGCGTCACGGTTCTGCGTGTTCTGTATCAGGAAGACCATCAGGAATGTCACAATCGTCGTCCCTGTGTTGATGATGAGCTGCCAGGTATCGGAATAGCCGAAGATGCGGCCGGTCATGGCCCAGGCGACGATTATGGCCACCGCGAAGATAAACGACCACGGCGAGCCGACCACCTGAGAAACTATTGCCGCGAATTTGCGAAACAGGTCTGTCATCGTAGGCGGGATTATAGCGAATCAAGACCTGTAAACACAAAATAGGCCAGATGGTCTTTGCCACCTGGCCACATAGTTCAACTCAGGAGAGTCACGTGATTAGAAAAAAGGTCTCACGACCGGCGGCGGGTCATACCGCCAGCCGCCCAGACCTGTAACAGAGAGTAGCCGAACACTTAGCAAGACTGACCTAAGACCTGCTTGCTCGTCTGATACTCAATAGATACTCAGACGCTCTTAGCTGAAGCAAACGGTATGCAACTGCGCCGCCGGTCGAACCGCGCCTCCTGGCGACCGGAACCGTACCAGGAAGCCGAACTTTGCAACAGGGCCGGTGCGCGGGCTTTACATTCTTATCTCAACCAAAGACACGTGCGCCACTTTTTTTGGTACGTTGCCGAACAGATCGGAAACAGGTAGGCTCTTGATGTGAAATTCTATGTCGCAACGCGGTACTGTCAAACGCCGCCGTAGGCTAAAATAGATGCTGGATGCGAAAATCGAATCGGGGAGTTTTCATGAACTGGCAAGAGAACATAATCGACAGCTCGTCTGGGATAAAAGAGTTGCTCGCCGATACAAAGCGTATCGCCGTGCTCGGTATAAAGACCGAGGCGCAATCGGATCAGCCTGCTTTCTATGTCCCTGCGTACCTTGCGGGGGCCGGGTTAGAAGTGATACCGGTCCCCGTCTACTACCCGGAGGCGAAAGAGATCCTCGGACGCAAAGTCTATCGCAAGCTGACAGAGATTCCCGGCGAGATCGACATGGTCGACGTATTCCGTCGGCCTTACGACATCGACGCTCACATCGACGACATCCTTGAGAAGAAGCCGCGCTCGGTCTGGTTCCAATCCGGCATCCGAAACGACGAGGCAGCCCGCCGCTTTGCCGAGGCCGGGATCAAAGTGGTACAGGACCGCTGCCTTATGGTCGAGCATCGCCGCGCCATGTGGTAGCGCGCTTCAGCCGCAGGCCCGCATCAGTAGCGGCGCAGGCTCGCAATTTGAGCCGCCTCATCGCCTGCCTTACGAGAGCACTACGCGACAGCCGCCTGCGCCGCGGGTTTGACTGGTGACGCCTTTTACACGAACGTCGCTGGCAGGGAGACGTGATGAATATAAATCTGAAGGCGCTGATCGGGAGGATGAACGACACGGCGCGCGGCGCTCTTGAAGCGGCAGCCGGGCTCTGCCTGTCGCGCACAAACTATGACGTCGATGTCGAACACTTTTTGATGAAGATGGTCGAAGCGCCCGACACCGACATCAGCCGCATACTGCGCCATTTCGAGATCGATTCGACGCGGCTCACAAAAGACATAACGCGCGCGCTCGACCAGTTAAAGACAGGCAACGCGCGCACGCCCGCGCTTTCGCCGCGAATACCGCGCTGGCTGGAATCGGCGTGGCTCCTCGCATCGGTCAACCACCACAGCCAGCAGATTCGCACGGGCCACCTGTTTGTCGCGCTCCTTTCTGACACGGACCTCGCCCGGCAGGCGCGCGAAATATCGAAGGAGTTCAGCCGCGTCTCTGCTGAAACGCTTGAAGCCAGCCTGCGCGACCTGACCTCCGGCTCTTCGGAAGATACGTCCGCGTCGGCCAGCGACCATGCGGCAGACGGCGGCGGTCGCCCTTCGGCAACCGCGCAGGGCTCAATGACGCCCGCGCTCGACCAGTACACGGTGGACCTGACGGCAAGAGCGCGGCGCGGCGAGATCGACCCGGTTGTCGGCCGCGATTTTGAGATACGGCAGGTCATAGATATACTGACGCGCCGCCGCCAGAATAACCCCATCCTCACAGGCGAGGCCGGGGTCGGGAAGACCTCTGTGGTCGAAGGCTTCGCGCTTCGCATAGCCGAGGGCGACGTCCCGCCGCCGCTCAGGCCTGTCTCGCTGCGCGCGCTCGACCTGGGGCTGCTTCAGGCGGGCGCAGGCATAAAGGGCGAGTTCGAGAACCGTTTGAAGAGCGTTATCGAGGAAGTCAAAGGCTCGCCGCAGCCGATCATACTCTTTATCGACGAAGCGTATACGATGATAGGCGCGGGCGGGCAGGAGGGCCAGAGCGATGCCGCAAACCTGTTAAAGCCCGCGCTCGCTCGCGGCGAGCTTCGCACTATCGCCGCCACGACCTGGGCCGAGTACAAGAAATACTTCGAGAAAGACGCGGCGCTTGCGCGGCGGTTTCAAGTAGTCAAAGTCGAAGAGCCCGACGAAGAGAAGGCCATAATCATGATGCGCGGGCTCACGGAGATGCTTGAGAACCATCATAAGGTCCGCATCCTCGACGAAGCGGTCGAGGACGCCGTGCGCCTGTCGCAGCGCTATCTTTCGGGCCGCCAGCTTCCCGACAAGGCTGTGAGCGTGCTCGACACCGCGTCGGCTCGCGTGGCAATCGGGCAGTCGGCCATACCTCCCGCAGTCGAGGATGCGCAGCGCCGCATCGACCAGATAGCTATTGAGCTTGGCTCGCTCAACCGCGAGCGCGTGACGGGCACGGACCACACGAAGCGGATACTAGAGCTTGAGGCGGCGAGAATCGTCGAACGGGAGCGGCTTGAGCGGCTGAAATCTCAGTGGTATCGCGAGAGCGAGATCATAAGCCGCATACGCGACATTCGCGCGCGGCTCGAAGAGCACGCGCTCGCGCCCGCGACCGAAGACCGTCGAGAGACAGAGCGCGTAGAACACCGAGCGGCGCAATCCTCGCGGGCGGAGACCCCGCAGGCGGAAACCGCGCAGCCTTCGGTCGATGTCGAAGGGCTCAAGGGCGAGCTTGCCGCTCTCAACCTTGAGCTTGAAGGCGTGCAGGGCGAAACGCCGCTCATGCAGGCTTGCGTCACTTCGCAGATAATCGCGGAGGTGATCTCCGGGTGGACAGGGATCCCTGTGGGCAAGATGCTGACGGACGAGATAAATACCGTGCTCGGATTAAGAGAGCGGTTAGAGCAGCGCGTCATCGGCCAATCGCACGCGCTCGAAGCGATCAGCCGCAGAATCCGCACCGCTCGCGCGAACCTTACAGACCCGCGCCGCCCCATCGGCGTCTTTTTGCTCGTCGGCCCGAGCGGTGTCGGAAAGACCGAGACCGCCCTGACGCTTGCCGACACGCTTTACGGCGGCGAGCGCAATTTGATAGCGATCAACATGAGCGAGTACCAGGAAGCGCACACGGTATCTGCGCTCAAGGGCTCGCCGCCCGGCTATGTCGGCTACGGCGAAGGCGGCGTGCTTACGGAAGCCGTCAGGCGCAAGCCTTACTCCGTCGTGCTGCTTGACGAAGTGGAAAAAGCGCACACGGACGTGATGGAGCTTTTCTATCAGGTCTTTGACAAGGGCGTGCTCGAAGACAGCGAAGGGCGCGAGATAGATTTTAAGAACACGCTGATACTGCTCACTTCAAACACGGGCACAGAGACCGTGATGAAGCTGTGCGCGGACTCCGGGTCGCGCCCCGAACCCGACGCGCTTGTCGAAGCGATAAGGCCCGAATTGCTCAGGGTCTTCAAGCCCGCGTTTCTTGGCCGTCTCGTCGTCGTGCCTTATTACCCGATCACAGACGATGTGATGCGCGAGATCATCAAGCTTCAACTTGATCGGATAGGCCGCAGGCTCAAAGAGAATCACGGCGCGGAGTTCGGCTATGACGAAAACGTGATAGCCGAGATAGCCAACAGGTGCCGCGAGGTCGAAAGCGGCGCGCGAAACGTCGATCACATCCTGATGCGGACCCTGCTGCCTGAGATGAGCGGCGAGTTCCTATCGCGCATGGCCGTAAACCAGTCGATCTCTCGCGTCTGGATTCAAGTCGGCGGCGACAGCCGGTTCAAGTACGAGATCACGTAATCGGTCCCCGGATCACAGGCTGTACCTGATCGACAGGTCCGAGACGTAATCGAGCGCGTCGTCGAAGCGCGCAAAGCGCGACGGCAGATGCTCGAACACGCTGCGAGCTATCTCTTTTAACGAGGTCTCGCCGTCCATCAATGCAAGAGCAAGCTTCATAGCCTGAGCTTCTTCGTTCAGCGCGGGCGTGAAGCCTGCTTCTCGTTTGTGCAGCGCGGCCAAAGAGAGCGGCACTCCCCAAAAGGTCGATTGGTTGAAACTGGCTTTCCTGACCCCGCGCTCGCTCTTTATCTCCGTGGCCCATTGCCAGAGATAGTCTTCGCCTACCATTGTTGCTTTCAGGTCGAGCGCGATGCGGTCGCCCACTTCAAGCATCACCGGGCCAAGAAAGGGGAAGAATTGATTGCCGTAGATGAGCGCGGGCTGGCCCGGCGCGTTCGTCAGGGAGACGCCTTTCGCAACCACCGAGTCGAACCATATCGCGAAGCCGTGCGCGCAGCCCTGTCGCAGCGCTTCAAGCTCGATGCGATTGCTGAAGCTGCAATCTTCGACTGTCGTGTAATCGATTTCGCCCCATCCGACGGGGTTGGTCAGCAACTGCTCTGCGTCAAAGCGCGTTCTCGTGCGATTGTTGAGCACGACGCGGCGTGCGGCTCGCATATCGACACGGTCGAGCTTCTCCCAGGGTTGGACGAGCCCTGCATAAAGCTCATTGGCTTCGACCACGGCAGCCCATATACGGTCGCGCTCGGCGATGAGCGTGCCGCCGGGCGCGAGCAACCGACGGCGAGCGTCTATGATGGACGGGATGTTCTGTTTGAAGAGAGGGAGCACGCCGCGCAGGTCTGACACTATTATGTCGGCCGGGCGCGCGAGCGTTACCCTCGTCGACAAGTCCTGGATGAACTCTATACGGTCGGAGAGATTGCTTTGGGCGGCAATCTTTCGCGCGATGTGTATGGCGTCGCCTGGCTCGACCGCGTAAACGCGGCCCGCGCCCATGAGGCAAGCGAGCATCGAAAAAAAACCTGCCCCGGCCCCGATGTCCAACACAACCGAACCGGGCTTGATCGCCTGCGCGAGCGCGCGCTCGTATGCAGCCACGCGAAGGTTGTCTGCGATCATCTCCCCGTATTCGGAAACGCTATACATACTCTGCTAGATCATCCGTGATAACGCCACACATCTCGGATAACCGGTCGAAATCCGAGCTGGGCTCGATCAGGCGGACGGCGACTTCGTCGGCCAGGCGAGTTATAAACTCGAACTCCTGCGCGCGCATCGCCTTATCGAGAAAATAGCCCGCGTAAGCGTTGGCCAGCAGGTCGATGACCGCCTTCTGTTTTCTTACGGGCCGAATGATCGGGGCTTCCGGCGCGGCGGTCCGCTCGCCGAGAAGGTAGACGGCCGCGAGCGGCAATGGCTCTTGTTGAAACCTGTGGCCGTTTTCGTTGAGGCTCAGATAATGCTTGCCCCAGCTCGGTGTGAGGAGAGGCAGCGCGTCCGTAGAGCCGTAAAGCGAGCGGACTGACTCTGGCCACAACCGCAGGCGCGGGTAACCCGCATCGATCATGAAACGGCCGCGCTCATACGATAAAGGGGCCACGTCATCCGATAAGATCGAAAAACCGAGCCTCGCGAATACGGCCGCCGTAGTCGATTTCCCGGAGCCCGACGACCCGGCAATCGCAATCGCGCCGTCGCCGATTTTGACCACGCTCGCGTGCAGGCAAGCTCTCCCGCGCAAGCGCAGCACAAGCCCCATCACTGGTCCGAGCAGGTAAAGCGAGGTCTCTTCGACCGTCGCCGATTCGGGCCAGCGGGCCCACACGCGCGCCCCGCTGCGGTCGATCACAAACTCCGTCCCGTCCTGGTAAAGCAGCCTGATGTAGGCGCCGCCGTCAAGCCTTGAGCAGGTTAAAGACGGCCTCCCGTGATCGTCCAACCTCGCGCTTTCGTAAAACGGTTCTGCGCAGTCAAGTTTTTCATCCATCCACGAAGGCATCGAGCCGAGTCGCAACCGCACGTCGGCTTGCGAACGCGGCCGAGCGGCAACAAGACCGGGGACCGGGTAATCGGCTTCAAGCTGTAGGCCGTAGATTGAGTAGCTATGAGGCGACATGATTAGAACCCTGTCTTGTCAGCACCGGCGCCGCCGTCGTTCTTGCCCATTGTGCCGCCGTTTCTTTGAGTGATCTCTCGAATGTCGCCGTAGCTGTAAAGCTTCGGGCTGTGATACGGCTTTTCGGGCAAGCCGGAATTGTCTGTTCTGCCCTCTTGTGAATCCATATGCTTATACACTCCAATCTGTCTTGTGCTTCAACCAGTAATTCAGGCTGAGCGGGCGAAGGTTGACCCACGACTCGTATGACTCTTTAGCGTCGAGCGGCGGAACGGCCTCTATCCTGACATACTCGGCCAGCGCTGCTGCCGCCGCGAGGCTATCGAGCGCAGGGGCCGGCTCTCTTCTTAAATGGGCAAGTACGGGGTCGGCGGCCAGCGGCGATTTCGGTCGCCGCCTCAGCTCTTCGGGTTGTTTTCCGCGCACGACAGAGCGGAGCAACTCCTTGTCTACGCACCACGGAATCAAAGGGATTGCGAGGAAGTATTTGACCAGCCTCACATCGAACAGCGGGTTGCGAATCTCAAGCGGAAGCCGCGTGGCCCCCGGATCATTCGATTCGAAAACCGTCTGCCAGTAGGGGCTCGACAGGTATTGATATGCTTTCGCGCGAACGGGGTGGACCACGGGCGGCTCGCGGTTTATCTCTTCGAGCCTGGCTCTTAAATCGGCCCTCGCTGCGAAGTCGGGATTGATCCACGCGGGCGCTTCGACCGTGGTCGAGTATTTTCCGAGCAGCCGTTTTACACGGGTTCGCAAACCGATACCCGGTATGCGGCGGCGCGAGTATAGATAACTGATCGCGGCCGGTATGTGCTTATAAAAGCGCGGCGTGTTTAATAGGCTGCCGTAGTAAGAGAGCGGGTCGCCGCCATCGCCCGTGAGACAGACGCGGTGGCGGGCGGCTACGCGGGAGTAAAGGTCGCATCTCTGCGCCTCAAGCGGCCAGTGATTAGGCTCCGGCTTATGAATCTCAGGCGAATCGAATCTTTCATAGAGACTGTAATCGTCAAGCCTGTGATATGTGATCGGGATGCCGAGCGCCGTGGCCGAGAGCCCCGCGTAATATCGTTCGCGGTCGGGAATCAGCCGGTCGTAAACAGCCGTATAGCCGCGCAGGTCGAAAGAGCGCGGGCCTTGAGAAAGCAGCTCGCGCGCGGTCGTCACGACCGCCGTCGAATCGACGCCGCCGCTCATAAGCATGCCTGCGCTGCGGGTTCGCAGCCGGTCGCTTACGGCGGCGGCGAGAAGCTGTTTGAAATGATCCGAGTAATCTCTGGAGTCACGGTAGCGCAGCGGCTCGTCAACCGGAAGCCGCCAGTATCGCGCGACCTTTAGCGAGCCTTTTGACCACGTGAGATAATGCGCGGCAGGCAATCGGCTTATACCTCGATACGCCGTCGTGTCGCTTGCGTGATTTGTGTCGGCGAGCAGGAAATCGGCGATGACCTGATCGTTCAGCGCGTTTGAAACTAGCGGGCACATCCTTATAACGTCCAGTGTGTTGCTAAACACCAGCTTCCGCCCGGCAACCGCGTAGTAAAACGGCTTAACCCCAAAATGATCGCGAGCGCAAAATAAACGCTCGCGCTTACGGTCCCAGATCGCAAACGAGAAATCGCCAACCAGGTGGCTTACGCAATCCTCGCCCCAGGCGACGTATGCGCTCACGATCAACTCCCTGTCGGTCGCGGTCTTTAGACCGGCGCGGGCTTTCGACTCCAGCTTATCGACAAGCTCGGCGCGCCCGTCGATGCGCGCGTCCTCGGTTATCCACAGATCGCCGTAATTAATCCGTCGTGTGTCAGGGCGCGTCTCAATTGGCACTTCATCCGTTGTCGTCGAAAGCAACGCGTGGCCAAAGCCCGTGTAGCGGTCCGCGTGCGTGCTCAACCCGTCAGGCCCGCGAAAAGATAAAGAGCGTGTGAGCCGCCCAAGCAGGAGCCTGTCGACCGGCGCAAAATCTAGATCTATTATTCCGACAATTCCGCTCATCGAGTGCCGTTCATCGAGGTCGCAGGCTCGATAGCCCGCCCGAAGTCCGCGAAATGCTCGCGCACGTCTTCGCCGTCGTTTAACACAGCGCCCGCGTGTTCGACCCAGGCGTGCGCTTGAATATGGCTGTCCAGCTTACGCGCGCCGAATCGAAGATCGCTTTCGATGCCGTGAAGCCTGAGCAGCCCCCAAAGCGTGAGCGACTGTTGCAAGCAACTCGCGCGAAGCGGCGTGTGGGCCGCAGCCGCTCTTACAAAGCGGGCGCAGCTTCGCGCGCGCTCAACCACACGACCGGGTTCCGATTGTTTGCCTTGGGGAGAAAGTCGCGCCAGGGCCGACTGCGTTCGCCTAAATCCAAATAAGCGCAGGGCCGCTATCACGATTGGCAGCAGCAGCACGGCCTCAAATAGGACTCGCCGCTCGGACCACGACAGGCCGGTGACTTTGCCGAGCTTCAACATCAGCTGATCTCCACCAGCCCGTTTCCCAGGAGCTTTTCCAGAAGCTCCTCAATATCTTTCCTGAGCAGCGCGCGGTCCACATCGTACTCGCCAAGCAGCGATTCATAAGCCTTGTCGATTGATGAAGAGGTGGTGACGGCTGTAAAAATGCGGGTTCCGACATCGTCCAGCCCAAAGTACCGCTCGGTCTTTAGATTGAGAATTACCGACTCGCCGTCAAGCTCTTGAACAAGGACATCCGGGGCCACCGTTATACGCGACATAAACGAAATAGCCATAGTTTGATAAGAGTTATTTCCGGCCTGCTAGAAGGGGGTGCTCAGATTATTGGGCAAGCGAATTATAGCAAGAAAATGGTTTATGGCAACCTGATTATTTTGAGCAGGGCCAGTCTAAAATATCTGGGGCCGCGCGCGGCAGGCTGAATCACCGGATCATCTTTGGCATGTATTTCGCTATAAGCCGCGCCGCCCTCATCGGAAGATAGATAAAAGGGGAGGGCGGTGCATTTGGCATAAGCTGCCAGTCGCCGACCGTCGGCGTCATCGTTAAGCGAAAGCAGTAACGCAGCCTGTCTGCAACGCGCTCTCTCGAACGAAGATGAAAGAGCGCGGTTTCAGCCTCGCCCGCGCGGCGGTAGTCAGGGCTCAAGAGCCGCTCGCGCGCCTCGGCGGCAAGCCGTGTGACTTTCGCGCTCGCGTCGATCCGCATCGCAACCTCCGGGGGCAACCCGGCTCCAAGAAGATCGCGGGCGAGCGCGAGGCCCATAAATAAAAGCCGCGAGGCCCCGATACTTTCAGCGTGGCCAATGACCTGCCGCCAGTCGATGCGCGCGGCGTATGCGCGTATCGTCTCCGCTACTCCGCATACCCATTCAAGGCTCGTCCAAAGGTGTTTGCCTCCGTGTATCGCAAGCACCAGCAGCAAGTCATCGGGAGAGAGCGTCAAAACCTGCCTGCCCGCCACGCTGACGGGCTCAAGCCTTGCCCACAGCCCCTCGTAATCGAGTTGTAGCGAGAAGAACTTCGGCGCGACGCCCCATTGAATCTCGACAAGCGTGTTGTCTGTCGTGTGCTTGAAAAGGTGCTCGCAGTGATAGCGCAGGTACGCCGCCTCTTGCGCGCGCGTAAGCTCGAACTCTGCTTTGTAGCCGAGCCCTTCCATAAGCGTTTTGGCTTGCGCCACATCCGCGAGGGGAACGAGTATGTCGAGGTCCGCGAAATCGCGAAGCGCGAGATTCCCGTAGACGGTCGCCGCCAGGACAGAGCCTTTGTAGGGGATTGCGCGGACGCCGTTCACTTTAAAAATATCGAGCAGTTTCAGCAGCTCGCCCGTCAGAAACAGGTTGCGCCGCGCGGTCGCGTGAAAGTTGTCGCGCAATTGCTCGATAACCTCCGAG
Source organism: uncultured Clostridia bacterium (assembly GCA_964615905.1). Taxonomy (GTDB): domain Bacteria; phylum Acidobacteriota; class Blastocatellia; order UBA7656; family UBA7656; genus DATLMR01. The sequence goes on along the minus strand of CAZTUB010000001.1, from coordinate 256,886 downwards.
GGGACCTGCGCTGAAAAGTCGGGGCTGAGGTGCCAGTATAAAAGCTGGCTGAGCCCGTGCCTGTAAGCCAATGCGAGCAGGCAGCCCCAGTCGATCTGCTCTTCGAGCAGGCTCGTGATACGCTCCGCGCTCCGGTTGTCTTTCGACGCGCGGGCGCAGCAGACCAGTAGCTCCGTTTCGGGGCGCGGGATTCGAGTGGCAGTAAGTCGTTTCATCCGATTGGGCTGCGGCAGCGAAACCCTTACAATCTAGCAGAATCTTCGGCGCAAGGCTTTATAATTTCCGGGCAATTGCAGGCGCTACAGTCGCACGCATGCTTATTGACAGCCAGGTCAATAGTAAAGTATCTTTTCGTCGAACAATTTGGCCCGGCCCGGCCGGTGACCGGGAGACAGGCGGATCAGGAACCGCAGTCTCTGTGGCTGCCAAAGCAGGCAACGCGAAATTCACATCGGCAGGCCACTCGATTCAATGACAATGAAAGCAGCGAAATGAGGCTTACCCCTCCTCAATGACGCGCCCTGCGGGCGCACGCCCCAAACGACCGAAGTAAGAATCTCTATCAACCGGAGTATCGAACAGCGCCAACCCCCTTGGGCTCTTTTCGGATTACTACTTGAGATATATTGAGCGCCACGGTTGTGGCTTCCCTGCGGGGCTTAACACGTCGTGGGCGAAGCCTGCCCGTCGCCCGCGATTATTTCCGCGCCGCCTGCCAGGCGGTTTTTTCGCGGGTGGATTCAGGAGGTCGATCAATGGCAGACGATAGAAGCGAGCTTGAGAAGGTCTTGCCCGCGGCCGACTCGGTCGTAATAAGACCGGGTTATCCGAGGGTCCCCGCTTACCCGGAGCCCGTAGATTACGGCTACGGCTACGGCGACGAGCAGGAAGGTTTCCACCTGCGCGATCTATGGCGCGTGGTGCGAAAACGGCTCTGGCTGATAATCACGATTGCGATCATAATCACTTCGATAATTACAATCGACGCCTATCGCACCAAATCGACCTATCAAGCATCGGCCATAATCGAGCTTGGCAAAGAGAACACGACGATGGTCAAGTCGGGCGATGTCATCATCGAAACCGACGACGATATGTACTACCCGCTGCTCAGCATCAAGACGAAGATGTTGAGGCTGACCAGCGAGCCGCTGCTCGAAGACGTGATCGTAAACCTCAAGCTCGAGGAGAACCCGAAGTTTCTCGACGTCGGGCAGAAGAAATCCTTCTGGGAAGCGATTGCCGCCATGCGCGACCGCTTCAAATCTCAGGCGGAAGAGCCCGCGCCCCCGTCCCCGGCGGTCGTCCCTGTCGCAACCCCTAAAGGCGCGGGCGGGCGCACGCCCGAAGAGAGCGAGCGGCTTTCGCCGTATGTCGGCGTGCTCGCGGGCAACTTGCAGGTGGAGCCGATCAAGGACACGCGGGCGATCAGGTTGACCTTTACGCACACGGACCCTCAGATTGCCGCCGCAGTGACAAACGGAATCGCGGACCACTTTATCGAGCGCAACTTTCAAACCAAGACCGAAAAGTTTACCTCCGCCTCTGAGTGGCTCGACCGCACGACGCGCGAGCTGAAGGCGAAGGTCCAGCAGGCCGAGCAGGAGCTGGCGACTTACTCGCGCGACCACAACATCTTTTCGACCGAAGGCAAAGAGACGCTCACGACAGACAAGCTGTCGCGGCTGCACGACCAGGCCACGCGGGCCGAAACCGAGCGCATCTTGAAGCAGTCGATCTATGAAGAAGTGAAGCAGGGCCGCGTCTCGCAGCTGCCCGCCGCGTTTGCGGATCAGAAGCTCAACGCGCTACAGGCCAGGCTCGAAGAGTTGCAGGCCGCAGAAGCGCGGCTCGATCTCAAGTACGGCCCGGATAACCCGCAGGTCGTCGACACGCGCCAGCAGATCCAGACCACGCGCGAGCAGATCGAGGCCACGCGCCGCTCGCTCGAAGACAAGCTCAGAAGCGAATACGAGCTGGCCTCGCGCGACGAGGTTTCGCTAAAGACCGCGCTCACTCTGGCAAAGCAAGAGGCGGTCCGGCAGAACCAGGACGCCATTCAATACAACATACTCAGGCAGGAGGTGGACACGGCCAAGGCGCTCTACACGGACTTCCTGCATAAGACGAGCCAGGCCCGCGCCGAAGTCGCCCAACAGCATAACAACCTGCACATGATCCAGCCCGCCAAGGTTCCGCGCGGGCCAATAGGGCCGGGACGGTTCCGCATAATCCTCTTCGGCTTCTTGATAAGCCTGGCCGGGGGCGTCGGTCTGGCCTTCTTCCTCGAATATCTCGACAGCACGATCAAGACCGTCGAAGATGTCGGGCGGTTTATCAGGTTGCCGGCGCTTGGGGTCATCCCCGCCATATCGACGCGCACCCAGCGCCAGATTTCGTCTAAAAAGCGACCGGCTGAGCTGCCTCTAAACGAGCGCGAAGGCGACGCGCCCGCGTTGATAACGGATAAGCTGGCGGTGCTCGATAATCGCTCGACCGCCGCCGAGGCCTACCGCGTGCTCAGGACTTCGATGTTGCTATCGGCAGCCGGGAGCCCGCCTCGGACCATCCTCATAACAAGCGGGCAGCCCGGCGAAGGCAAGACCACAACGGTAGTAAATACAGCCGTGTCGCTCGCGCAGCTTGGCGCGTCAGTGCTTATCATAGACTGCGACCTGCGCAAGCCGGCCGCGCACAAGATGTTCGGGATTGAAAACTCGACAGGGCTTTCGACATACCTCTCGCGCGACGTAGAGCTGAACGGGCTTATCCACCGGTTGCAGATACCGAACCTGTCGCTGCTGCCTTGCGGAGCTATCCCGCCGAACCCGGCCGAGCTTCTGGCCTCGGAAAAGATGAAGAGCATGCTGGCCACGTTGCGCGAGCAATACGACCACATCCTTATAGATTCGCCGCCGCTTTTGAGCGTGACAGACCCGGTGATACTTTCGACGCTCGTCGACGGGGTAATGCTTGTGGTCCACGGCGGCAAGAGCACGCGGGCCGTCGCGCGCCGCGCGCGGCAGGAGCTTCAAACGGTTGGCGCAAAGATATTCGGCGTCGTGCTGAACAACCTCGACCTCAGGGGCAACGGCTACGGGTACGAGTATTACCAGTATTATTCGATCCCTGAGCAGAGGGACGCCGACGCGCCCGGCTTTTAGACTGACTTTATCTGCTTCGATCTGGATGCCACGAGATGAAAAAAGCGCTGATAACGGGGATCACAGGACAGGACGGCTCATACCTTTCAGAGCTGTTGCTTGAGAAGGGCTATGAAGTGCACGGCATCATTCGCCGCGCATCTGTCTTCAACACGGACCGCATAGACCATATATACATAGACCCGCACGAGCCGGGCGCGCAGTTGCGCCTGCACTACGGCGACCTGACCGACGGCACAGGGCTGCGGCGCATACTGGAGAACACACAGCCCGACGAGATCTATAACCTCGGCGCTCAGTCGCACGTCCGCGTCTCGTTCGAGCAGCCCGAATACACGGCCGACGTTGTCGCCACAGGAACGCTGCGGCTGCTTGAGGCCGTCCGCGATTACATGCAGGTATCGGGCAAGCAGGTCCGCTTTTACCAGGCGGGCTCGTCCGAGATGTTCGGGGCCGCCGCGCCGCCGCAAAGCGAATCGACGCCGTTTTGCCCGCGCAGCCCTTACGCCGTAAGCAAGACGGCCGCGCACTGGTACGCGCGAAACTATCGCGAAGCCTACGGCATGTTCATCGCCAACGGGATACTGTTCAACCACGAGAGCCCGCGCCGTGGCGAGACGTTTGTAACGCGAAAGATCACGCGCGCGCTAGGGCGGATTCACAGCGGGCTGCAAAAAAAACTCTACCTCGGCAACCTCGAAGCAAAGCGCGACTGGGGCTATGCGAAGGATTATATGGAAGCCGTCTGGCTTATGCTCCAGCAGCCCGCGCCCTGTGATTACGTTATCGCGACGGGCGAGGCTTATTCCGTAAGCGACTTCCTCGCGGAAGCTTTCGGCTGTCTGGGCCTGGACTGGCGCGATTACGTCGAGACGGACCCGAATTACTTCAGGCCTACGGAAGTCGATCACCTGCTCGGCGACGCGTCAAAGGCCGAAAGAGAGCTTGGGTGGCGACCGCGCGTGAGCTTCAAAGAGCTTGTTCGGATGATGGTCGAGCACGACGTCGAGCTTGCGCGCCAGGAATGCACGCTCAAAGACGCGGGCCACTCGGTCGTCTTGCGAGGCCGCGCGAACAACTAGCCTTAGGGCCGGGCTGGAAACCAATTTTCATATGAAATCCGATTCCGAAGCTGAAGACCTGGGAGGCAAGCCCCGGTCTTCAGCCCTCAGTACCAAAAGGATCGTAGTCACAGGGGGCGCGGGGTTTTTGGGCTCGTACGTCGTCGAAAAGCTCCGCGAGCGCGGCTGCTCGGAGATATTCGTCCCAAGGTCGAACAAGTACGATCTCAGGGACCGCGCAACTATTCGCCGCATGTTTGACGCGGCGCGGCCCGACATCGTCATACACCTCGCGGCGGTCGTCGGTGGCATAGGAGCCAACCTCGTCAACCCCGGCAAGTTTTTCTACGACAATCTTATGATGGGCGTCGAGCTGATAGACGAAGCGCGCTGTCGGCAGATCGAAAAGATGGTGTTGCTCGGAACGATTTGCGCGTACCCTAAATTCGCAAGCGTGCCTTTCAAAGAAGAAGATTTGTGGAACGGTTACCCGGAAGAGACAAACGCGCCTTACGGTGTGGCCAAGAAAGCCCTGCTCGTGCAGGCGCAGGCTTACCGCGAGCAGTACGGCCTGAACTCGATATACCTGCTGCCGGTCAACCTATACGGCCCGCGCGATAATTTCGACCCTTCGACCTCGCACGTCATCCCCGCGCTTATAAAAAAGTGCGTGGAGGCGAAAAGAGACCGCGCGCCACGGATAACTGTCTGGGGGACCGGCACTCCTACGCGCGAGTTTTTGCACGCGTCGGATTGCGCCGAGGCGATTGTGCTTGCCACTGAAAGTTATGACAAGGGCGACCCTGTCAATCTCGGCACAGGCGAAGAGATTTCGATACGCGACCTGGTTTCGCTCGTCGCGCGGCTCACGGGTTTTGAAGGCGAGATCGATTGGGACACGACCAGACCCGACGGCCAGCCTCGGCGCAGGCTCGACACCGAGCGCGCAAAGAGAGAGTTCGGGTTCCGCGCGCGCATATCATTAGAAGAAGGCATCAGGCAGACAATCGACTGGTATGAGAGTCGATTTTAGTATTCATAAGGTTTTATGAAGATCGTCTTTTTGAGCCCGACCGGCGAGCTTGGCGGCGCAGAGATCAGCTTGCTCGACATCTTAGCGAGCCTGCGCAGAGCCGAGCCTGCCTGGTCGCTCCACCTTATCACCGCATCCGACGGGCCGCTCGTCAGGCGCGCAACCGCGCTCGGCGTTTCGACTACGGTGCTGGTTTTCCCGCGCTCGCTCGCGCGGCTTGGCGATGCCGGCATGGCCGGCAGAAGCCGTATGGGGTTGCCGGTTATGGCCCGCAAGCTGCTCGCGGCAGGCCCGGCGGTCGCCCTCTACACAAGCCTACTCGGCCGCATGCTAAAAGATTTGACGGCTGACATAGTGCACACAAACGGTTTCAAGATGCACATACTCGGCGCGTGGGCGAGCCCGCCGCGCGCGGCGGTCATCTGGCACATACACGATTATGTCGGCGCGCGCGCCGTCGCCTCTCGCCTGCTTCGCCGCCAGTCGGGCAGGTGCTTTGCCGCAATCGCGAATTCAAAGAGCGTGGCGGAGAACCTGCGAATGACGCTGGGAGCCGGGCTGAAGATCGACACGGTTTATAACGCGGTCGATCTCGATACCTTCTCCCCTGCCGGGGCGAGGCTCGACCTCGACCGGCTCGCAGGGCTCGCCTGCGCGGGCGACAACACGATCCGCGTCGGGCTGCTCGCCACGTTCGGGCGGTGGAAAGGGCACAGCGTCTTTTTAAAGGCGCTATCTCTTTTGCCTGCGTCCTTGAATGTTCGCGGCTACATAATCGGCGGCCCGCTCTATCAAACGGACAACAGCCAGTGCTCGCTTGAAGAGCTTAAAAGGCTGGCGCGTGACTTGAATGTTTCCGACAGGGTCGGCTTTACGGGTTATGTCGAAGAACCGGCGGCGGCGGTTCGCGCGCTCGACATAGTCGCGCACGCAAGCACGGAGCCTGAGCCGTTCGGCATGGTCATCGCGGAGGCGATGGCTTGCGGGCGCGCGGTGATAATCAGCCAGGCCGGTGGCGCTGCGGAGTTGATCGAGCGCGGAGTCAACGCGCTTGGTCACACGCCGGGCGACGCACGGGGCCTTGCCGCCTGCATCGAGCAGCTTGCGATTGACCGCGACCTTTGCGCGCGGGTCGGGCGGGCTGGCCGCCGAACAGCCGAGCGGCGGTTTGATCGAGCGCGGCTTGCCGCCGAGCTTATCCCCATTTACAACAGGGCGGCGCGGTCTGCTTTGAAGCAGCCGCTCCTGCAACCCGACGCGGCTTTGACCAGATGATGCGAGTGCTTCACGTTTACAGCGGAAACCTCTACGGCGGCGTCGAGCGGATGCTCGTAACTATGGCTTCGCATCGTGATTTGTGCGCGGGCGTAGAGCCGGGTTTTGCGCTCTCGTTCGAAGGCCGATTGAGCCGCGAGTTGATCGCAACGGGCGCTACGGTACACCTGCTTGGCAATGTGCGAGCAAGCCGCCCGCTTACCTTGCGGCGAGCGCGGCGCGAGCTTGCAAAGTTGCTGAAGCTTGCGCGTTATGACGTGGTCATCTGCCACTCGGTCTGGGCGCAGGCGATATTCGGCCCGGAGGTGCGCGCTCTCGGCTTGCCGCTGGTCTTCTGGCTCCACGATGCGGCGAGCGGTCGCCACTGGCTTGAGCGATGGGCGCGGCTCACGCCACCCGCTCTTGCGATCTGTAACAGCCGGTTCACCGCCGACACGCTTCCCGCGCTTTACCCCGGCGCGCGCGGCGAGGTTATACATTGCCCCGTGCCGCTTGCGGAGTCGCTATCGGAAGGCGAACGCGCGCGCACGAGAGACGGTATGAATGTCGATGCGGAGACCGCTGTGATAATTCAGACGAGCCGCCTTGAACGCTGGAAAGGTCACGGCGTGCTGCTTGACGCGCTCTCGCGGCTTAAAGGAAAGACCAGCTGGGTATGCTGGCAAGTCGGCGGACCGCAGCGAAAGGCCGAAGCCGTTTATCTTGACGAGCTCAAAGATCAGGCCGCGCGATTGGGGATAGCCGGGCGCGTGCGGTTTTTAGGCCAGCGCGAAGACGTGCCCCGGCTGCTTGCCGCGGCCGACATTCATTGCCAGCCCAACACGAGCCCTGAGCCTTTCGGTATCGCTTTGATCGAAGCGCTTGCGGCGCGGCTCCCGGTCGTGACGACAAGGATAGGCGGCGCGGCAGAGATCATAGACGACCAATCGGGCAGGCTTGTTCACCCCGGTGATGCCAGGGGGCTTTCATTGGTATTAGGCGAGCTTCTGGAAGATTCATCGCTTCGTAAGGCGCTCGGCTCGAACGGGCCCGCGCGCGCGCGCGCCGTTTCGGACCCCGCGACCCAGCTTGCGAGGCTTGCCGGGTTGCTCGACGGGCTGGGCCGCGATGAGGCCGCCGCATGACGGCTTTCGCTTCGTCGGATGCGCGAGCAGTCGAGGCCCGCGCTCGTCATAGCCACGGCTCTAGCGCGGAGGCGGTCTACCTGATGGCCGCGAGATTTTTGGCCGAGAAAAAAGTGTCGGCCGGTGTGCTCTGGGATATAGGGTGCGGGCGCGGCAATCTCTGGAGTTACGTGCGGGCGCATGCGTCGGGCTACCTGGGGGTCGATGCGGTTCGGTATGAAGGCTTCCCCGAGGGGTGCGATTTTATCGCGTCAAATCTCGACAGCACGCTCCCGTTGCCGGACTCAAGCGCGGACGCGGTCGCTTCAATCGAGACTATAGAGCACCTGGAAAACCCGCGAGCGTTTGTCCGAGAGCTTGCGCGAGTCGTAAAGCCCGGCGGCTGGATAATAATAACGACGCCAAACCAGTTGAGCCTGTTAAGCAAGTGCTGGCTTGTGCTGAACAATCAGTTCAACGCCTTTCAGGAGGCGCCGGGGCTTTACCCTGCGCACCTGACCGCGCTCGTCGAGATCGACCTTGTGCGGATCGCGCGTGAATGCCGCCTGGTCGATATAGAGATACGGTATAGCGGCAGCGGGCGCGTGCCTTTCACGCCCTGGCACTGGCCTCGACGGCTCGGCTTCAGGGGTCGCGCTTTCAGCGACAACGTGATGATGGCCGCGCGCAAGCCCCTGGCTTGACATAGCAGGGCGTCGGCAGATCGAATCATATGCAACGCATTTATCCTGTCGGTATTCATCAAGGCGGCGCGGCGCGGTCGCTTGTTCACCCCGCAGGCCACACGAGCAGATGGGTCTATGCGTTCATCCTTCTTCAGATTGGCTGCCAGCTCGCGCTGCTGTCGGAATCGACGGGGCCATTCCGCGTGCCTGTGCGCGTGGCCGCGTTTGGGGCAAGCCTCGTCCTGCTGGTCGTGGTCGGCGGGCGCGGGCAACGCCATCCTTCAAACGGGGCGGCCTGCTGGGTGTTGGGCATAGTCGGTTTGTCGCTCTTCTACCCGACGACGAATGTGCTTGCGGGCATTGCTCAAGTCGCCATGTATGTGGCTATACTCGCGCCGCTTTTCTGGGTCCCGCGCATAAAGATAGACCTCGCGGCGCTCGGCCGGGTGATACTGATTCTGTGGGTCTTTCACACGATGAGCGCGGGCGTCGGAGTGATGCAAGTCTATTTCCCCGGCAGGCTTCAACCGGCGCTTTCACCCATCTATGCCGCGATGGACGAGGATTACGTTTCGGACCTCTCGATTACGACCGCGAGGGGCGAGCGTGTCCTGCGCCCGATGGGGCTTACGGATACGCCGGGCGGCGCGGCGATGGCAGGGTTCTACGCGGTGCTGTTCGCGCTCGGCTTCTTTCTGCTTGACGAGCGGCTGTGGATGAGGGCGCTTTGCGTGCTCAGCATGACAATAGGCACGGTTGCGCTCTATCTGGCGCAGATTCGTTCTGTGCTGATTATGGCGGCAATCTGCACGCTTGTCTTTATGGGCATGATGTTGTGGAGAGGGCGCATCGCAAAGCTAGGGATGCTGGTCGTGGTAGTGACGGTTGTGGTGGTCGGCGGGTTTGGCTGGGCCGTGTCGCTCGGCGGCCAGAGCGTCAAATCGCGTTTGTCGAGTCTGGTCGATACTCGACCTTCGGAGGTCTATTACCGAAGCCGTGGAGTCTTTTTAGAGCAGACGATAAACGAGCTGCTTCCGCAATATCCTTTTGGGGCGGGGCTTGGTCGCTGGGGCATGATGAGCAGCTACTTCGGCTCGGCGGATTCGACCGTGGAGAGCATTTACGTTGAGATTCAATGGACGGGCTGGCTGCTCGACGGCGGCGTCCCGCTCATACTGGCTTACAGCGCCGCGCTTTTACTGGCACTCGCCGGGGCGTGGAAGATATTCCGAAGCCCCCTGCGGCCTGAGCCCGGCAACCTCTATGGCAATCTCTACATTTGGGGGGCGCTGTTGATAGCCTACAACGTATCGGCGTGCGCCCTTACATTCAACTACCCGATCTTCATGAGCCAGGCGGGTCTGGAGTTCTGGCTGCTGAACGCATGCATCTTCAGTGCGGCAAGCCGCGCAGGCTCTGCGCTCGCGGCTTCGAAAAGGATTCCCCGATGAGCGCAACCGGGCCTTACCTGCTTGTGACGGGAGATTTCGCGCGCACAGGCGGCATGGACCGCGCAAACTTTGCGCTGGCCAGCCACCTGGCCGAAAAGGGGGGCGAGGTTCACCTGGTCGCGCACCGCGCGGATCATACGCTCGAAGCGCGTGCGAATGTTCATCTCCATCGCGTGCGAAAGCCTGCGAGCTCTTACCTGCTCGGCGAGCCGCTGCTCGACCGCGCGGGTCGCCGGTGGGCTCGCCGTCTCGCGTCGCGCGCCGGTCGCGTAGTCGTTAACGGAGGCAACTGTTTATGGGAAGACGCAAACTGGGTTCACTACGTTCACGCCGCTTACAATCCGACGTCGATGACCAACACACTCTACCGCCTAAAGACGCGCGTGGCACGCGACCGCGCGCTACGACAAGAGCGGGAGACGCTCAGGCGCGCAAGCGTTGTCGTCTGCAACAGCGAGCGCACGCGAAGGGATGTAACCGAGAGGCTCGGCGTCGCGGAATCTCGAACTCACGTGGTCTATTACGGCACTGACGCTGAAGCCTTCGGCCCTGTAACCGCAGAAGCAAAGCTTGCCGCACGCCGCGCGCTTGGGCTCCCGAACGACCGCCCGCTCGTCCTCTTCATAGGCGCGCTGGGCGACCGGCGCAAGGGGTTCGACACGCTCTTTGCAGCGTGGCGGTCGCTTTCAAGAGAGAAGCGATGGGACGCCGAGTTGATAGTCGTAGGCGTGGGCTCAGAGCTTGCGGCGTGGCGCGAGCGAGCGGGCGACGAAGGACTCGCCGAGCGCATACGCTTCCTGGGCTTTCGCACGGATGTCGACCGCATACTTGCCGCTTCGGATGCCATGGTCCACCCGGCGCGTTACGAGGCTTACGGGCTGGGCGTGCGCGAAGCGCTCAGTCGCGGCGTCCCCGCGCTGGTCTCCGAATCGGCGGGCGTGGCCGAGCATTACCCTTCGTCTTTGGGCGAGCTTTTGATCCGCGACCCTGAGTCGACCGACGAGCTTGCCGACCGCTTGCGCCAGTGGAGGCGTAACCTCGAACATACGCGCGACCGCGTTGCGCAGTTGAGCGCGACGTTGTGTGAGCATAGCTGGGATCGCATGTCGAGTGAGATCGTGCGAATCATCGAAGCCAGCGGGCGCGGCTGACGGTAATTTCATTATGGCCACAGCACATCAACAGATTCTTGAGGAGGACCGGTTCGCGCCGCTCGCCCTGTGCTGGATCTGCGGGGGGAGCGACCTTGCGCCGGTCCATCAAGGTCTTTTCGATTTCACGGAGTACAAAGAGCAGGACCCTGAGCTTGCCCGATACACGGGCGCGCGCTTCTGGCTCAACCGCTGTCCGAACTGCGGGTTTGCGCAGCCCGACGCGTTGCCGACCCTGCCAAACTATTTCGACAGGATGTATGACCAGCGGTGGGCCGAAGATTGGATCGAGCAGGAGTTCGAGTCCGAGGCAAAGGACTACATATTCAAGATTGTGCTGGGCGAGCTTGATCGTCACGCGGGCGACCGCCGCCGCCTGCTCGATGTCGGGGCGCACGTCGGGCGATTGATGCACCTCGCCGAGCGGTCAGGCTGGCAGGCCGAAGGGATAGAACTAAATCCAAGGACCTCTGCTTTTGCGGCCCGCAAAACAGGGCTTCCGGTTCACAGGGTAAACGCGCACAGCCTCGCGCGGGAAGCGAAGCGGTACGACGCCGTGACTCTGCTTGACGTGCTTGAGCACATCCCGGACCCTGTCCGGCTGCTCGCAGGTTTGAGAGAGCTGCTTGAAACACGGGGCTGGATCGCGGTTAAAGTTCCGTGCGGGCCCGCTCAACTGCTCAAGGAACGAATACGCTCGCGTGCAAGGCGCGGGCGCAGGGTCTCTGTCGCGGACAACCTCGTTCACATAAACCATTTTTCGGTTTCGTCGCTTCGGCTCGCGCTCGAACGCGCGGGCTACCGCTCTATAAATATCACGGTCGGCGCGCCAGAGCTTATGTCTTCGCGGCCTGCGAACGGGTTGCGGCTTGGCGTCTACCACCTTGCGCGATGCGTGCCGGGGGCGCTCTATTCGCCGCTCGCGCTAAACCTTCAGGCATACGCGCAGAAATAATTCTGGAGTTAGTGAATGGCTCGAAAACAACCGCCCGCGCTTTCAATCGTGATCCCGACTTTCAACAACCTGCCTGTGCTCAAGAGGTGTCTTGAAAGCTGGCAAGAGTTTGCAGAAGACAAGGCGATAGAGCTTGTCGTTATAGAAGACGGCTGCAAGGACGACACCCCTGCTTATTTGAGCCAGCTGGCCGGGGTGGCATGGTGGCGGGACCGGTTTCGCTGGTATCACGAGCAGGACGTGCACGAGCTCAAATGCACGAACAGGGGATTTCAAGAAAGCCGCGCTCCTTTGATACTCACCTGGCAAGACGATATGTTCGTCCGGGCTAGCTGGTTTGTCGATGAATTGATCGCAACCTTCGACCGTTACCGCGAGATAGGTCTGTTGAGCTTGAGTCGGGGGCTTATCTGTCGCGCGCTTGACGAGCCGATAACCCGGTGGGAAGACCTGACCGACTGGCGGCGGTTAGAGAGCACCATAGGCCACAGGCCTTTCAACTGGTTCCGGCTGCAAGAGGTTGATGCGGTCATCCGCCCGTGGGTCGTAAGGCGCGAATGCCTCGACCGGGTTGGCCTGCTCGACGAAGCGTTCCGCCCGACCGAGTGGGACGAGGCCGACCTCTGTTTTCGCATACGTCAGGCCGGGTGGAAGATCGCTACACACGGCTACGAGCGCGTGGGAGCTTATCATCATCTCGGAAGCACGACGCTCGGCCACACCTTTTCTGAAGCGTACAAGACGCGCGTTCTCGGCAACGGCCTGCTCTTTCATGAGAGATGGGGGTCGGTGATCGCGCAAGAGCACGCCCGGCACAGGCGCGCGTGGCTGAGACGGACAAGCGCCGCCGGGTGGGCGTGGACCTTGCGCCATATGACCAGGTTTGCCGTGAGCGCAAGACCGGGGCTCGAAACCAGTGAGCAGAACACGTAAAGCCGGGATACAGGCCGCGTTCGGCTATATAAATTTCGGGCTGGGGCTTATTTCGGGCATCCTTCTTGTCCCGCTGATCCTCAAGCTCGTCGGCGCGCGAAACTACGGGCTGTGGCTCGCCTGCGGCGACCTGCTCGCCTACTCGGCAATGATCGACCTGGGCGTGCTCAATATCCTCCCCTGGATAATCGCGGAAAAAGACGGGCAGAAAGACCGCAAAGGCATGGCCGAAGTGCTTGAAAACGGGCTGGTCGTGTCGACAGTCATCGCCGTGGCCTATCTATGTTTCGCGCTGTTGCTCTGGCGGCTGGCCGTGGGGTTGACGGCGCTCGACGCCAGCCAGCGAAGCGAGTTGTTCGGCCCCGTTCTTTTCCTCATAGCCGGGACCGCGCTTGCGTTTCCGTTGCGCACATTCTACTCGGTGCTTGCGGGGCTACAGGACGTGACCTTTTCCGGCGCGGCGAGCATTGGTCACTGGGCGATTAATATCTCGCTGGTTCTCTTTCTGCTGCTCGAAGGCTACGGCCTCTACGCGCTTGCGGCGGCGGCGGTGGTCCCGCAGCTCGCGCTCGCGGTCGCCTCTTTTCTGCGGCTGAGATCTATAGCCCCCGATCTGTTCAAAGGGTGGACGCGCCCTTCGCTTTCAACCGTCTTTCACCTGACGCGAGAAGGGATGGGCGCATGGCTAAGCAGTTTCGGGTGGAGAATGATCTCGGCCAGCAACAACATAATAGTGGTCGCGCTCGCGAGCCCCGAAGCGGCTGTGGTTTACGCCTGCTCGTCAAAGCTGGGCGACGTGATGATGCAGATGGCGTGGCTTTTGCCCGACAGCGGGCTGGTCGGGCTCGCGCAGCTTTCGGGAGAAGGCCGCCTGCAAAGGGTCAAAGAGGTAACAACGGCTATGCTGCGGCTTCTGCTTATCACTTCGGGCGGCGTGGCCTGCGTGATGCTATTTTTCAACCCCGGTTTTGTCAGCATTTGGGTGGGCGAGGATAAGTTCGGCGGCTTTGTGCTGAACCTGCTGCTCGCCTCTGCCGTCATCGGCCTCTCGCTCACGCACGGTCTAGTCGTGACCGCATCGGTCCTCGGCAGTCGGTTGCAGACGGGCGTGCTCACAGTCGTTCACGGCGCCAGTTATGTCGCCCTCGCAATCGGGATGGGTAAAAGTTTCGGCCTGCGAGGGATTGCCGGAGCAAGCCTGATAAGCTCCGCGCTGATCGCCATACCGATGGCCGCGCGCGTATTTCGACAACGGACAGGGATGACGATAGGCGATCTGTGGTCGGACGTGCTCTTTAACTGGTCGATAAGAATAACGCCGCTGTTGATCCTGACGACGGCTGTAGGGTTGTGGATTCCAAGACGCGCTTTTTTATTTACCGTGGCAATAGCGCCGCTTCTCGGATTGCTATATCTCTGGCACATGCGACGGCTTTATAGCGAGCTGCCCCTGCCGCACGCCCTGAGGCCGTGGCTTGTAAGAATGAAGCTGATACCGCAACAGTGAAAGATTATGCCGAGCGCCTGTACTGCGTGCTGCTCTTCTGACCTCAGCCGCGTCGAGTCTGTGTCGATTGACTACCTGGCCCGCGCCTGGGCCAGCGAAAAAAGCCACGGCGCGCAAACGGGCTTTCAAACCATCCGCCGCCGCATAGCCTGCGACCTGGATGCTGCTCAGGTCGAGTTCTGGCAATGCGCCGCGTGTGAGCTTGAGATGGGCGAGCCGATGAAGTCCTGGACCGCCGCGCATTATCCGAAGGAGAGTCAGGGGCCGGGGTTCGACCACACCCTTGCGCTCGACGAGCTTGCGCGTACGGCCCCCTGTCGCGTGCTTGAGATTGGCTGCGCCGAAGGCGGGTTCCTCCGCCGGGCGGAGGCTTTCGGCCACAAAGCCACGGGTATAGATTTCTTTGAAGAAGCTGTTGCCAGCGCAAGTGCAAGCGGGCTCGATGCGCGTGTCGCCGATGTCAAAGACCTCGCAAGGTTATTTGCCGACGCGCGGTTTGACGTCATAGCTATGTTTCAGATTATCGAGCACCTGACAGACTCGAACGAGATCTTTTCCGACCTGGGCAAGATCGCCGCGCGTGACGCCGTGCTGATGATCGGCTGCCCTTCCGATTTGCGCTACACGCGCCATTTTAATCACTCGCAGCGGTTGGGCCGCAGCGATTTCTGGGACTACCCGCCCCAGCACACTCTCAGATGGAACCCGAAATCGCTGCGCCTTTTTCTGTCGCGGCACGGCTGGGAGATAGAGACGATTGCTTATGAACCGCTGGCGGTGCTCGCGGCGGCCGCGCATATGACCGCGCTCAACGGAGTGGGGCTCGGCTGGTATAAGAACCGTGTCGCGCGGCGCGCCGAGACCTTGAGGTGGTGTTTTAAGATAGCCGCCCGATCACGCAGTAGCAGGCTGACGGGCATACGGTTGTTTATCAAAGCCCGACGGGCGCGTTGACCAGATCATGAGAACGCAGATCAGATCGCTTGTAAGAAAGACCGGCTACGAGGTCCACAGAAGTACGCGCGAATGCTTTGTCAAAGACGCGTTCGCCGACCAGCGGGCGCTGCTTTCCGGCGAGCGCGTCGAACGGATATTCGATGTGGGCGCGCATCGCGGCGAAACAGCCGCCAGGTATATCAAGCTCTTCCCCAAAGCGACGGTCTACGGCTTCGAGCCGTTCCCGGATTCGATTGCGGAGCTTCGCCGCAAATTCGAGAATGAGCCCTCGGTAATGCCGTTCCAACTCGCCGTGTCGGGCAGCTCAGGAAGTCAGTCTTTTTATGTGAACCGCGACAGCTTTACAAACTCGCTTTTACCCGCGCTCGACCGTGAAGGCTACGATCAAATAGCCACGCTCGATGTCTCAAGCACGACCATAGACGAGTTTTGCGAAGACGAATCTATCGACGACCTGTCGATTCTTAAAATGGACATACAGGGCGGCGAGCTGCGGGCGCTCGAAGGCGCGAGCCGTATGCTCAAGCGGGCCGCCATCTCGATCATCTACACAGAGATTCTCTTCGCCCCGTTGTACAGGGGGCAGGCGTTCTTTTATGAGATTTATGATCTCCTTTCGAGCCACCGCTACTCGCTCTTCGACCTATACAATTTTGCCTACCGGCAGAGCGGGCAGGTGGCCTGGGCCGACGCGATATTCGTAAGCCCCGGCCTTCAGGCGCGGCTGCAAGAAGGAGACCTGTGAGCACGGCCCGGAAGCCGCGCGCTCTGTTTATCAACTCAGGGATTCTGGGCCACAAATCCGTCATAAGCCTGTTGAAAGAAGCGACCGCGCACGACCCGGAGCTTGACGCGGTTCACGTCGACCTGAGCGAAGGTCTGACGGCGCGAGACCGCCTGACGCGGCGGCTGATATGTTTTCGCCCGTTCGGCGAGACGCGCCTTTCCCGCATGAACATAGATTATGCGAGGTGGCGGCACGAGATGAATGCGGGGCTGCTCGCGGCAAGCCGGATAAAAGCTCACGAGCGCGCGGGGCGCAGGTTTGACGTGCTCCACTTTCACACGCAGGCGACGGCTTATTGCAGCTTGAAGCGCATGGAGGCAACGCCGAGCATCGTCTCGATTGATTGTACGCAGCAGCTTGCGAGCCTCGAAACCGAATCACGAATCGCGCGGTCCACCTACTGGCCGAACCGCTTGCGCGACGGCGAAGTGTTCCGCAGGGCTTCGGCAATAATCTCGACTTCGCGCTGGGCCGCGCAGTCGGTCGAGAGCGAGTACCCGGATTGCGCTCCTAAGATCAATCTCCTGCCGTACCCTGTCAGGCTTGAGAGCTTTGACCCCGGCTGGACACAAGAGCGAAGGTCGAGCTTTGCAGAAAACCCGGCCTCTGAAGTCCGCGTGCTCTTTATCGGGGGCGACTTCCCAAGAAAAGGCGGGCTCGATCTTCTTCGCGCGTGGCGCGAGGGACAGTTCTCCGCCCGCGCGCGGTTGGACCTTGTCACAGACTGGCCGCTTGAAAATACGGCACTAGGTCCGGGGGTCAACCTCGTGACCGGCATCGCCCCGTTCACGCGCGAGTGGAGCGAGCTGTGGCGGAGAGCAGACCTGTTTGTCATGCCGACGCGCTCTGAGGCTTTTGGGATGGTCTATCAGGAAGCGGCCGCGGCCGGGCTCCCCGCAATCGGGTCGCGGCTGAACGCCGTCCCTGAGATCATCGAGGATAACGTTACGGGCTTGCTCGTCCGGCCGGGCGACACCTGTCAACTGGTCCGCGCGCTCGACGCGCTCGTGTCATCGTTTGAGCTTAGAGACAGGATGGGTGTGGCGGCGCGGCGAAAGATCGAGCTTGAATGCGCGCCGGAAGCTTACTCGCAAAAGCTGACCTCGATGATAAAACGGCTGGCCGTGACAGGCCGAGAAACGCCAGGTCATAAAACGGTGAAGATATGAACTCGCAGGTTGTCATAGCCGAAAGTGAAAAGTGCCGCAAGCCGACCGCGCTCGAACATCTCGGCGCGAGGCTGGGGCGCGAGCTTGGGCGGCTGCCGATGCGCTCGCTGCTTAAACGCGCATATCACTGCGCGCTCAATCTACAGGCAGGCGGCGGCGGGCTGAAATGCACGCTCCCCGGAGGCGAGACGCTCAGGGTTCTTCCCGGCTGCCGGTACGTTTCGTGGAACCGTGACGAGTACAACGCTTTCAAATCCGTGCTTCGACGTGGCGGCGTTGCGCTCGACATAGGCGCGAACGTCGGGTGTTACTCGCTGCTGTTCGGCCAGTGGGTCGGGCCTTCGGGCAAGGTCTTTGCCTTCGAGCCCGCTTCAGAAACGTATAGCAATCTCCGCCGTCACATAAAGCTCAACCGTCTCGACACGGTCATTACACCTGTCGAAGCGGCCGTGAGCGATACGGTATCGACCGCGAGCTTTATCGAGTTCGACAGCCACGGTATGAACCGGCTCGCAACCTCTTTGGACAAGGCCGAGCAGTCGCGCGTGGTCGAGGTTGCCACCACAACCGTTGACGAGTTTTGCAAGCAGGCGGGCGTTGTCCCCGATCTTATCAAGATCGACGTTGAAGGGTTCGAGCTGAACGTGCTGAGAGGCGCGCGCGACACTATCAAGGCGGCCGGCAACCGGCTCGCGCTCTTTGTCGAGATTCATCCGACCACGTGGCGCGAGATGGGCATCTCAAAAGGCGAGATTATAGAAGAGCTTGAACGGCAAAATTTGAAAGCCGTTTCGCTCAAGCCCGCGCCCGATTTGTGGGCGGTCGAAGGCGAGTGCCTTCAACTCGTGCGCGGCTAATTATCAGGCTATGAGCGTGTAAAGATGCGCATTCTTTTTGCCAACGACGGGATAGATGATGCGGGCGGCGTTCGAACCTACATCGACCAGGTGATGGCGGGGCTTGCGGCTCGCGGCCACGAGCTTGCGTTCTTGCACAACAACCGCAGGGGCGAAGGCCCTGTGCAGGGTAACCTGCCGCCGATCCCTTATTTTGGCGTGCTCGACTCCGGCATAGAAAAAGCGATGAATGACGCGAAGAAGTGGGGGCCGGACGTTTGCTTCTCTCATAACATGAACCCGCTCGACGTAGAGCGCAGGCTGCTCGATGAGATGGCCGTTGTGAAGTTCATGCACGGCTATTTCGGAACGTGCATAAGCGGGCAGAAGATGTATTCGCTCCCGGCGTCCGCGCCCTGCTCTCGCGGGTTCGGCGCAGCTTGCCTTGCGCTCTACCTGCCGCGTCGATGCGGGCAGACGCGGCTCACAAAGATGGGCGAGCAATACCGCTGGGCCGGCCGTCAAAAAAAGCTTCTCGCGCGTTACTCGGCAATAGTAGTTGCGAGCCAGCACATGAAACAGGAGTATGTAAGAAACGGCGTCGAACAGGGCCGCCTCCGCGTCGCGCCTCTGTTCGCGGGCCTTCCTGCTACCCCTGATGCCGCCTGTACTGACACCTGTCGCGCGGCTCGCCCTGAGAAACCTGAAAGCGGCCGGGGCGTGCTCTTTCTAGGAAGGATGACGCGGCTCAAAGGCGGCGACTATTTGATTCGAGCCGTAGCCGAAGTCCGCGACCGGACGGGCCAAAAGCTTCCGCTCGTCATGGCCGGTGATGGTCCCCAGCGAAGCGAGTGGGAGCGGCTGGCCGGGACGCTAAAAGTAGAGGCCTCATTTACCGGCTGGGTCGAAGCGCGGGATTGCCGCAGGTTATTTGATGAAGCCGCGCTGCTGGTCGTTCCGAGCATCTGGCCTGAGCCGTTCGGGCTTGTCGGTCTTGAGGCGGCTTCGGCAGGGGTTCCCGCACTGGCGTTTGATGTGGGAGGCATACGCGAATGGCTCAAGCCCGGCGTGAGCGGCTACCTGGCCGGCGGCAACCCGCCGACTCATTCGGCGCTTGCAACCGCGTTAATAGAAGCCTTCGGCGATATGGACGAGCTAAAGCGCGCGGGTCTCAGGGCGCGTCAGGTCGCGCGAGAGATGTCGCTCGAAAGACACCTGTCGGAGCTTGAAACCATCTTGACCGAAGCTGCCGTTTGACGGGCAGCGATATTAAAATGATCTGGCATATCATATCGGGCGAATACCCGCCGCAGCTTGGAGGCATCAGCCACTATAGCGAACAGCTCGCCGTCGAGCTTGCGGCGAATGGTTGTCGCGTCCACGTATGGTGCCCGGCCGTTGATGCGAGAGACGCGCGACCGAGAGGCGTGGAAGTCCATAGCCTGCCGGAAATCTTTAGCCCGCGCGGGCTGCTCAGGATGGGGCGTGAGTTAAACCGTTTCGACGGCCCGCGAACCCTGCTCGTCGAATACGCTCCGAATGCTTTTGGCTATCGCGGGCTGAACCTCTTTTTCTGTATCTGGCTGCTGGCCCGGTCGCTCGTCAAGCGAGATGACGTTCGGGTCATGTTTCACGAGCCGTTCTTCTATTTCGGGCGGCAGAAGCTTAGGCGAAATCTGCTCGCGGCAGCAAATCGCGTCATGGCCGTCTTGCTCATCGCGGCGAGCCGCGTCGTCTACCTGTCGATACCTGCGTGGGAGAGTATGCTTGCGCGCTACTGTTTGTTTCGCCGCCCGAAGATGATATGGCTGCCGATCCCTGCGACGATCCCGCGCGTGAATGACCTAGAGCGTGTCGAGGAGATTCGCAACTCGCTCATCCCAGGCCGCGCTGACGGGTTGGTCGTCGGCCACTTCGGCACATACGGCGAGCACATAGCCGGGGAACTCGCCGCAATACTGACAGAGCTTTTAGACAGCCGCACTGATGTCACGGTCGTGTGTTTGGGCGCGCGCGGAGAGAAGTTTGCCGCCGCGCTTTCGGCCTCGCACACGCGTCTGGCTGGCAGGCTCCAGGCTCCGGGCGTGCTTTCGCCCGAAGAGTTGTCGCTGCACCTGCAAGCCTGCGACCTCTGCATACAGCCTTACCCTGACGGCGCAACCTCGCGCCGCACGTCGCTGATGGCGGCCTTGATAAACGGCGTGCCGGTTATCACCACAAGCGGCCGTTTGACGGAGCCGGTGTGGAGCGAGGTCGCGGCGGTACCGCTGGCAAAGGCAGGCGACACAGCCTCTATAACGAGCGAAGCTCAAAGACTGCTGAACGACGCCGACCTGCGAAGGCGAGCGGGTGTCAGCGGCAGGGAGTTTTACGAGAATAATTTTGCCTTGAGGTTATCGGTCGAAACGCTCCTGGAGGCGTCGCAAGCAGTTAGCGGCCGGATTTGCTATGAGCATACTTTTAGGGGTTAACATCTACGCGGCGGCCAGTGAAGCGGCACGCCGCCAGGATAATTGTTTGAGATCGCTTCGCGCCCTGAGCGGCGTGCGACTGGTCAACCTCCAATTCATAGACGATTTGATCGAGGCCGAAGGGTTTGAAACTCTGCCGCTTCTGAAAAACGACTCGCGAAAGATCACCGGCAGAACGGGCGCGCGCAAACCCGTTGCCTCGGAGATGTTCGGCGTGCTCGCCAGAGAGGCGCGGCGGCGAGGCTGCCGGTATTTTGCGTTTTCCAACTCCGACATAATCATTACGCAGGCCGCCATAGATCGCGCAGCCGAGGGCGACAAACAAGCGTATATCTTTTCGCGCATGGATTTTGACGGCCGGAGCGGCGCAGACCTTGGGATGCTCATAGCGGGCCTGGACCTGTTCGTTATCGATTCCGGCTGGTGGCTCGATAATGAGCGCCGGTTTCGCCCTTATATCTCTGCCGAATGGTGCTGGGATAACGTCTATGCCGCGATCACGCTGTGTCATTCAGACGGTATGCTGCTAAACCGCGAGCCTCTGATAAAGCACGAGTCTCATCCGAGCGCGGCGGGCTCGACCGCTTTCACACGTTTCAACGGGCTGCTTGCCGCGCTCGACCGGCTCTACTTCACGCTCTGGTGCGAGTACTACGAAAAGCTTGGGAGGCTCCGCGCGCGAAACGCCGACCTCAGCGACGAACTCGACCTTCAAGCGAAAGTCTTTGCCTGGAACCCGTCTTCGCTCGACCGGTTTGTACAGGCGTGTCGAGCCGCCAAGGCGAAATTGAATTATTCGGCTCATAACCTTCTGGAGTCGCATTAGCTGATCCGGCCCATGAAAATTCTGCTGGTTGGCGATTACCCGAACGATTCGCGTCTCGGCTCCGCGAAGGTCTTTTTCAAGCTCAGCGAAGAGTACCGCGCTCTCGGCCACGAGTGCGACATCCTATTTAGCGACGACCTGGCGGGCGGGCCGAAGAGTCGTCACCTCCGGCAGGCTCTTGCTCCGTGGGCGGCGGCTCACGCTATCGCCGCTCATTTTCGCGAGCGCGGGCCGTCCGACGTTGTCGATATCGCGAGCGCCGAAGGTTCTATCTTTGGACTCAAACATCGCCTCGGCGCATACAAAGAGACGGTCTTTATAAGCCGGTCGAACGGGCTTGAGCATCTGAACTACAGGAGGATGCTTGACGATCACCGCGAGGGGCTCATACGCAAACCGTGGACGCGCCGCCTGTGGTATCCGGCTGTAAGGCTCAGCCAGGTTGCCGCGTCGGCGCGGCTCGCAGACAAGCTGATAGTTCTTAACGAAGCCGACCGCGCGTTTGCCGCCGCGCGAGGTTGGAAGAGCGAAGCCGATATTCACATCGTCCGTCACGGGGTTTCGGAGCGATTTCTGTCAACCCCGCCCGCGATAACAGGGCGCGGCGGCGGGCTGCTGTTTTGCGGGTCGTGGGATGATGTCAAAGGCGTTTCGCACCTGGCGCAAGCGTTTTCTATGCTCGCGGCGAGGGGCGCGAAGATAAACCTGACCGTCCTCGGCGGCGGCGTCTCGGAAGAAGCGATCAGGTCGAGGTTTTCTGCCGAGGCTCAAGCCTGTCTCACGGTGATTCCCAGAGCGCCCGAAGATGAAGTGATGAGGCAATTTCAAAGACACGACGCGCTCGTCTTTCCTTCAACCTACGAAGGATTCGGGATGGTCGTGGTCGAAGCCATGAGCCAGCTGTTGCCGGTCGTGGCGACAAGCGTCGGGTGCGCCGCGACGCTCGTCAAAGACCTGGAGACGGGAATTCTTATCCCGCCGCGCGACCCGGACGCGCTGGCCTCGGCTATCGATCAGTTGATGAAAGACCCGCGCCTGCGCTCCCGGTTAGCAGAGAACGCGCTGGCGGCGGTTCGCGATATGTCCTGGAGGCGGACCGCTCTTGAAACGCTCGACATCTACCTCGGCGCGAAGAAAGCCTGCGCGCCTGTCGACGCAATCGAGCAGTGCTCTTGAAACGGAGGCGATTTTTTCGATGAACACCGAGCGACCTTTAACGGTCGGGATTACCACTCGCAACAGGCTCGATTCACTTATCAGGTGTGTGGCCTCGCTTTCGATCATTTCACATTTGGCGCATGAAATAATCGTCATTGACGACTGTTCGGATACGCCTGTTGAAGGCCCGCTAAGGCAGAGCCTGCCGGAAGAGTTTCCAATCCCGCTGACCGTAATCAGGCACGAGCGAAATGACGGCCCGATTGTGGCGCGTAACAGCATAGCTCGCCTGGCGAAACGCAATCTTATCTTAAGCCTGGATGACGACGCGGCGATACTCGAACCCACAGGCATAGATCGGGCCGTCGAGCTTATATCGAGCGACAGGCAGATTGGAGCAGTGGCCCTAGCGCAGGCTGACGGTCCCGGCAGACCGTGGCCGGAGCTGATGCAGCCTTCTCCCGTGAGCTACCCGTGCTACGTGGCCGCCTTCATCGGATTTGCCACCGTCATTCGGCGCGACGATTTTCTGTCGTTAGGCGGATACCGGAGCCGCTTCTACTACTACGGCGAAGAGAAAGAGTACTGTCTGCGGTTGCTCGACAGCGGCCGCCACGTCGTCTATCTGCCGGGCTCGCTGGTCGGCCATTTCCCGGACCCGTCAGGCAGAAGCATGCAGAAATACCTGCGGCACGTAATAAGAAATGACTGCCTCGGCGCAATCTACAATGAGCCGCTCCCCCTGCTGGCGTTGAGCATACCGGTTCGTTTATGCGCGTACTTGAAAATGAAGCGACACTCAAGGGTCAAAGACCCGAACGGGTTTATCTGGATAGTCAGCGAATTGCTTAAGCGAAATGTGTGGGAGGAAAGACGCCCGCTCAAGTGGAAGACCTTTCGCCGGTGGAGAGACATCAAGAGATCATGGCCGCCTTATCAGCTTGTGGATCACGGAACTCAAATCTCGCAATAGGGGCTAAAGTTTGACCGTCGCACGACCGCGCAGGGTTTTATCCATAGCCCACTCTTACTCGGTGGCGCTCAACCGGCGGCTCGCGCACGAGATGGCTTTAACCGGCCGGGGCGAGTGGGAAATCACCGCCGTCGCCCCTTCGTTTTTCCGTGGCGACCTGCGCCCAATCGAGCTTGAGCCGTTCCCCGGCGAAGCCTCGCGCCTTGAGCCCGTGCGGGCGCGGCTGACCTCTCATATTCACGTGATGACATACGGGCGGCGGCTGAAAGAGCTGCTCGAATCGAACTGGGACGTGGTCCATTGCTGGGAGGAGCCTTACATACTGGCGGGCGGGCAGGTGGCCCGCTGGACCGGGCGGGACTCGAAGCTCGTCTTCGCGACTTTTCAAAACATCTCGAAGCAGTACCCGCCGCCTTTCAATCTCGTCGAGCGGTACTCGATGAATCGCGCGAGCGGGTGGATAGCTTTCGGGCGCACGGTTGAAGAAGCGCTTGTCCCGCGCGCAGGTTATTCGACTCTCAGGCGGCGCGTCATCCCGCCGGGCGTCGACCTCGGCAAGTTCTACCCTGATCGCGCGGCAAAAGAGCGCATACGCAGTCAGCTTGGATGGGATACGGATGCGGGGGTTGTCATAGGCTATCTCGGTCGCTTCGTTTCCGAAAAGGGGCTGAGCGTCTTGACCGGCGCGCTTGATCGCGTGACGCGGCCCTGGCGCGCGCTTTTCGTAGGCGCGGGCCCGCTTGAGCAGAGCCTGCGCGACTGGGCGGCGCGCTACCCCGGAAACGCGCGAATAATAACGGGTGTAAAGCACTCGGATGTCCCCGCATACCTGAACGCTATGGACGTGCTGTGCGCGCCGAGCCAGACTACTCACCGCTGGCGCGAGCAGCTTGGGCGGATGCTGATAGAAGCTTTCGCCTGCGGCGTCGCGGTAATCTGTAGCCGCAGCGGAGAGATACCTCACGTGGTCGGGGCGGCCGGGCTCGTCATCGGCGAAAAAGATGAAGCGGAGTGGGCCGCGAGCATAACCAGGTTGATCGAAGACGCGGCTTTCAGAGACGACCTTGCCGGTCGAGGGCTCGAAAAGGCCCGCGCTCGATATGCCTGGCCGGTCGTGGCGCGTGAGCACCTCGACTTTTTCGAGGAGATAATCGAAGCGGGGAGAACGTGATCAACATAAACGAAGCGGCCAAGCTGGACGAAGCGGTGAGCGGCGGCCACTACGCTAAGAAACAACTGCTTTGCAAAGACTGGCTCATCTCGTGGAGCCACAGGAGCCGTTTTGAGACGGGGCTTGAGCTTGCGCGCAGGTATCAAGGCGACCGCGTGCTCGATTACGGCTGCGGGGACGGAACCTTTCTCGCCATGCTTATGTCCGATGCATTGCGACCCCGCGAGGCCGTAGGCGCTGAGGCGCACGCGAGCCTCGTCAGCGATTGCCGCGACAGATTGCCGGAAGATGAGCGGCTGAGATTCATACTCGCCGACGACCTCGACACAGCGGAGCACAGGGGGGCTTACGAGGTCATCTTTTGCATGGAGGTGCTTGAACACGTCGTCGATCTGGACACAGTCATTCGCCGTATCGACAACCTGCTGAGCGAATCGGGCAAGCTGGTCGTGAGCGTTCCTGTCGAGACAGGGTTGCCGCTTCTGGTCAAACAGACGGCGCGGCGAGTGGCAGGGTGGCGCGGGCTCGGCGATTACAAGTACACGTCCCGTTATACTCTCAAAGAGTATTGCGCGAGCGTGCTCGCGGGCGCGCGGCAGCACATACCGCGCCCCGTCTACGGCGGGGAAGGCGGCCTGCCCTATCACGACCACAAAGGGTTCAACTGGATGCTGCTAAAGCGGCGGCTGTCTGATACATTCGAGATAGAATCGACTCTCTGCTCGCCGCTGTCGTGGCTGTCGCCGCACCTTGCAAGCCAGGTGTGGTTCGTGGCCCGAAAGAAGGCGCGATAGAAAGTGTGAAAGAAAGCGTGAAAGGCGCGGACAACCTGCATTCGGTCGCAACGGCCAGCTCGAAAGCGAGCCTTGAAACCGGGCTAAGCGAGACGAGACCATCGAGCGTGCGCCCGGCTCGCGTCGCAATTGTCTGCGACCTGATCGAAGAAGGGTGGCCGAGCATGGAGCTTGTGGCAGAGATGCTCGTCGCGCATCTTTCAAAGGAACATTCGGATAAGCTTGCCGCATCGCGCGTCTGCCCAAAGATGCGCCGCCGGTTCAGCCGCTCGCAAATCGGCGGCGCAGAGAGCGCGGGCAGCGTGAGCAATCTTTTATCAAGAGCCGCCTCGGCAAAGGCGAGCGGGTTGAACGTTGACCGTTTGCTGAACAGGATGTGGGATTACCCGCGATACCTCAGGCGCGCGCGCGCGGGTTACGACCTGTTTCATCTGGTCGACCACAGCTACGCGCAGCTTGTGCACGAGCTTCCGCCGGAGCGCACAATCGTCACCTGTCACGACCTGGACACGTTTCAATCAATATTGAGCCCGTCGAGCGCGGCACGCTCCTCGATCTTTCGAGCGATGACCCGGCGAATACTCGAAGGGCTCAAAAAAGCAGCCCGCGTGACCTGTGATAGCCAGGCGACCAGGGACGGGTTGCTCGCTTACAACCTTCTGCCGGAAGACCGGCTGGTCGTCGTCGCAAACGGCGTTCACCCGTCCTGCTCGCCCGAAGCGGAAGAGAGCGCCGAAGGCGAAGCCGCACATCTGCTCGGCCGCGCGCGCGCTGATCGCCCTGAGATACTCCATGTCGGAAGCACCATCGCGAGGAAGCGCATAGACGTGCTGCTCGAAATCTTCGCGCGCGTGCTAAAACAGTTTCCCGGCGCGCGGCTTGTGCGAGTGGGCGGGCCGTTTACCGCCGAGCAGTCGAAGCAGGTTGACCGCTTGAGGATAGGCGAATCAGTTGTCGTGCTCCCGTTCCTAAATCGCCCGGCGCTTGCGGCCGTTTACCGCCGAGCGGCGATTGTGTTGCAGCCGTCCGAGAGCGAAGGCTTTGGCCTGCCGGTGGTCGAGGCCATGGCCTGCGGCGCGCCGGTCATAGCAAGCGAGCTTGCAGTGCTAAAAGAGGTCGGAGGCCGCGCCGCCGCTTACTGCCCCGTGGGAGACGTGGCGGCGTGGAGCGAGACCGCAACCCGTTTGCTCAGAGAGCGGCGCGACCAGCCTGAGCTTTGGCGCGAGCGCGAGCATCAAGCGATAGCTCAGGCTGCCCGGTTTAGCTGGAGCGAGTACGCTCGAAAGATGGCCGGAATCTACGAGGAAGTTTTAGAGGAGTCAGCCGGGTGAGTAAGAAAGCTCTGATAACCGGAATCACGGGGCAGGACGGCGCGTACCTGGCCGAGCACCTGCTTGATAAAGGGTACGAGGTTCACGGCATTGTGCGCCGGGTCGCGTTAGAAGCGCCCGAGCAGCGGTTCGGGCGGATCGCGCACATACTGGATAAGGTTCGGCTGCATGCGGCCAGCCTCGAAAGCTATGCCAGCATCTTTCACGTGCTCAGCCAGGTCGATTTTGATGAGTGTTATCACCTCGCTGCGCAGAGCTTTGTGGCCGAAAGCTTTGCCGACGGGTTCTCGACCATGACGACGAACATCAACGGCACGCATTATGTGCTGGCGGCGGTCCGCGAGCTTCGCCCCGCTTGCAAGTTCTACTTTGCCGGGTCGAGCGAGATGTTCGGCAACGTGAGCGAGTCTCCGCAAACCGAGCGCACGCCTTTCAACCCGCGAAGCCCTTACGGCATAAGCAAAGTCGCTGGCTTTTACCTGACGAAAAATTATCGCGAAGCGTACGGGATGTTCTGCCTGAGCGGGATTTTGTTCAACCACGAGAGCCCGCGTCGCGGGTTCGAGTTCGTCACCCGCAAGATCACAAGCACGGTGGCTCGCATAAAGCGCGGGCTCGCCTCGGAGCTTAGGCTCGGCAATCTCGAAGCCAAGCGCGACTGGGGGCACGCGGCCGATTATGTTCGCGCGATGTACCTGATGCTCCAGCAAAGCGAGGCCGACGATTATGTGATAGCGACCGGCGAGACGCACACGGTCCGCGAGTTCTGTGAGCTTGCCTTTGGCGAAGTTGACCTGGACTATCGCGACTACGTGAAGATCGACGAGCGATTCATACGCCCCGCCGAAGTCGATCTGCTCATGGGAGATTACTCTAAAGCGCGGCGCGAGCTTGGCTGGGAGCCGACTCACACATTCCGCGAGACGGTCAAAGAGATGGTCGATGCAGACCTCGCTTCGCTCGGTCAGGACTGAGCGGGAACCGGATTTTCTATGAAAGCTCACTACGAGACCCTGGCACCGAACACCGGCTCTGCCGCTCGGTCCCTGGTCCTCGGTCCTCGTCACTTAAAAAAGCGGTTGAGAGTGCTTCACGTCGGAAAGTATTACCCGCCTTTTATGGGCGGCATGGAGACTCACCTGCAAGCGCTCTGCGAGAAGATGAGCGGGCGTGTGGATGTCAAAGTCGTCGTGGCAAACGCGGCGCGGCAGACTTCAAAAGAGGTAAGCGAGGGGGTTGAAGTGACGCGGCTCGCCACTATGTTCAACTTCGCGGCCGCGCCCATATGCCCCGCGCTTCCCGGCGAGATTTACAAAACGCCCGCCGACATAGTGCACATACACGTGCCGAACCCGACGGCGATACTCGCCTTCCTTGCCAGCAATCACAAAGGCCGCCTCGTCGTCACATACCACAGCGATACTATTCGCCAGCGTGTGCTCGGGCGCGCCTTCGAGCCTGTGCTTCACAGAGCGCTTAGATTGAGCAGCGCGATCATAGCGACAAGCCCGAACTACATCGAAAGCTCCGAGGTCTTATCGCTCCACCGCTCACGGTGCTCGGTAATCCCGCACGGCATCGAGCTTGAACGGTTCGAGCGGCTACAGGCGGAAAAGGTAGCCGAGATTCGAAGTCAATACGGCCCGCGCATCGTCTTGAGCGTCGGACGGTTGATCTACTACAAAGGGTTCGACCACCTCATCCGCGCTATGGCCAGGGTAGACGGGCGGCTGCTGATCGTGGGCAACGGCCCGTTGCGGTCAAAGCTTGAAGAGCAGGCGCGCGAGCTGGGCGTCGGCGAACGCATAGTCTTTCTTGGCGAGGTAGACGACGTTACCGCTTACTATCAGGCGGCCGATATTTTCGCCCTCGCTTCGACCGCGCGCAGCGAGGCTTTCGGCATCGTGCAGCTTGAGGCGATGGCCTGCGGCAAACCGGTCGTCAACACGGGGCTACAGTCGGGAGTCCCTTTCGTATCAATCGACCGGCAGACAGGCATCACCGTTCCGCCCGAAGATGCGTACGCGCTCGCAGAGGCGATAAACCTGCTGTTTGCCGACGACTCCCTGCGCCTCAGTTACGGCGCGGCTGCGCGCGCGCGCGCCCGGCAGGAGTTCAGTCTCGATAAGATGGTCGATAGAACCATCGAGCTTTACCAGGAAGTGATGGACGCCCCAACCATCTGCTAGCCCTTCCAAATTCTTAGTCCAGCTGCTTCTCGACAAGGAGAGATCATGGTAGCCATCTACCTTGCGGTCTTCATCGGTTGCCTCTTTCTTTCAATGTTCCTGACGTGGTACGTGCGCAATGTCGCGCTCGGACGCGGGTGGGTGGCCGCGCCTTCACACCTGCGCCACGTTCACACGGTCGCGTTGCCAAGGCTCGGAGGGGTTGCGATATTCGGGTCGTTCATCGTGATCCTGTTGCTGCTTATGGCGGCGGCGCATCTGTCGGGGTTCGATCTCGGTTTTTCGACCCGCACGGCACTTTACCTTATCGGTTCGGGGGCGGTCGTCTTTCTGCTGGGGCTTTATGACGATCTGCGCCCGGTAAACCCTTACATCAAGCTGGCCGTTCAAAGCCTTGCCGCGACCTTGCTGTTCTTTGAAGGCTTCCGAGTATTTCAACTGCCGCTGTTTTTCGGCTGGCAGACGTTCGGCCTGATCGCTTTCCCGCTTACCGTGTTGTGGGTCCTGGCCGTGACGAACGCTTTCAACTTAATCGACGGTCTGGACGGGCTCGCCGCCGGGTCGGCTCTCTTTTCAACACTGACGGTCTTTATCGTCTCGCTGATAAGTCACAACCCGCTTATCTCGCTTTTGACCATCGCGCTTGCGGGCGCGATCCTGGGATTCTTACGATTCAACTTCAACCCTGCGACGATCTTTCTCGGAGACAGCGGCAGCCTGTTCATAGGGTTCATGCTCAGCGCGCTCGCGCTTGCCGGGTCGCAGAAATCGCCGACCATCATCGCCGTAGCCATCCCCGTAGTCTCGTTCGGCCTGCCGATCCTTGAGACGGTCATTTCGGTTATGCGGCGCTGGCTCAACGGCCAGCCGCTGTTTACCGCCGACCGCGAGCACATACACCACAAGCTCCTCGATCTGGGGCTTTCGCACAGGCAGGTCGTCGTCGTGCTCTACGCCGTGTCGGCGGTGTGCGCAATCCTCAGCCTCTTTCTGCTCTATCCGGGCGGCGCGTCTCTGGGGCTCGTGCTGTCGATCCTGGGGATAGGCATATGGATAGGGGTGCAGCGGCTCGGTTATCACGAATTTTTCGAGATAGGGCGGGTCGCCAATCGTACCATCGGGCAGAAGCGCATAATCATCAACAACCTTGCGATTCGCAGAGCGTCTGAACGGCTTGCGCGCATCAGCGACTACGACCAGTTGCGACAGGTGCTCGAAGACGCGTTCGGCGCGAATGACTTCGATGCTTATAATCTGAGGGTTCTGCCGGATGAACGGGCGGGCGCAATGCTAAACCCGCGAGAGCGCGTCCTTAGCTGGACGAAGAGATCGAATGGCTCAAAGCCGCCCGACGATTGCACGCACGCCTGGACGCTTATGCTCGATCTTGTGACTTCCGACAATCGCAGATGCGGTTATTTCTATCTGCACAGGGAATCGAAGAACAGATCGCTTTTGTTGGATGTCAACCTCCTGGTCTCAGGGTTTCAGCGCGCGCTCGCCGATGCCGTCGACCGCACGCGCCGCGCGCCCGTCCACTCGGTCGCGACGATAAAAGAGGCGGTCAGCCTTGACGTTCCGATAGAAGCGGTTTAGACGGCGCGACCGCGCTCACACCGCCGCCGCGTGCTGCCCAAGCGATTTTTGGTAAGTCTCTTCGATCAACCCCTCGACCGCCAGCCCGTCTATAGGCTTCGACAGCAGGTAACCCTGCACGTATTCACAGTTCATACCTGTGAGCTGTATGACCTGCTCGCGAGTCTCCACGCCTTCGGCAATCACGTCCATCCCTAAATTGCTCGCAAGCGTCACTATCGTGCGGATGATCTCAGAATTTTTCGGCAGGTTCATTCGCGTGACAAAGGAGCGGTCTATCTTCAGCGTGTCTATCGGGAAGCGGTGCAGGTAACTGAGCGACGAATAGCCCGTGCCGAAATCGTCGAGCGAAATCTTTATTCCGAGCGCGCGGAGCTGTTTCAGTATGGCCGTGGCCGAATCTATGTTCTCGATGATCGCGCTTTCGGTTATCTCTATCTTCAAGCTGCTCGCCTGAATCCCCGTCTCCGTCAGAATCTGATTTATCATCTTTATCAAGCCCGGCTGCGTAAACTGCCTGCCCGAAAGGTTGACGCTCATGCACAGCGGCGGGTCCGAAGGGAAGTGGTCCTGCCATACGCGTAGCTGCTGGCAGGCCTGCCTGAGCGCCCACTCGCCAATCGAGCTGATGATGCCCGTCTCTTCGGCTACAGGGATAAACTTCAGCGGCGATATAAACCCTTGCTGCGGGTGACGCCAGCGAAGCAGCGCCTCAAAGCCCATGATGCGCCAGTTCTTCAGCGAGATGATCGGCTGGTAATGTAGCTCGAACTCGTCGCGCGTGAGCGCGCGGCGAAGGTCGTTTTCGAGCTGCGACTGCGCCACGGCGCGCGCGTGCATGCCCTTATCGAACAACTCGAAGCACCCGCGCCCGTGGTCTTTCGCGCGGTACATAGCCGTGTCGGCGTTCCTCAAAAAGTCCTCCGGCAGATCATCCGGCGTCAGGCTCAAGACTATCCCGATTGAGGCGGAGGCAAAGACCTCGTGCCCGCTCAGGTTGAACGGTACGGAGAGCTCTTTTTGGATTCGCTCGGCGGCTTGCGTCGCGTCATCGACATTCTTGAGATGGTCTAAGATGATCGCGAACTCGTCGCCTCCGAGCCGCGCAACCATGTCGCCGGGGCGGAGCGAGATCTCAAGCCGCCGGGCGATGGCTACCAGCAGCTGATCGCCTATTGGATGGCCGAGGCTGTCGTTTACTACCTTGAAGCGGTCGAGGTCTAAAAAGACCACCGCGAACAGGTAGTCGGGGCGGAGGCGCGCGCGCTCAAGCGACCGTTTGAGCCTGTCCATAAAGAGCGCGCGGTTTGGAAGCCCCGTCAGACCGTCGTGTAAGGCGGTGTAGATCAATTGCTGCTCGGCCTCTTTCTGCTCCGTGATGTCCGTAAGCGACCCGGCCATGCGGTAGACGCTCTTGTCGCTGTCCCACAAGGCCATGCCACGGCTGAGCATCCACCTGTATGTGCCGTCGCGCTTTGCGACGCGGTGCTCGTTTTGAAAATGAGGGGTGTAGCCTAACAGGTGCGACATCAAATCCGACTGAACTTTCTCGACGTCTTCGGGGTGGACGCGGCTGAACCATTCGTCGGGCCGCTTTGTAAGCTCGTCCTCAGAGTACCCAAGCATCGCTTTCCATTGCGGCGAGAAATGTATCTCGTTGGTTTGCAGGTTCCAGTCCCAGATGCCGTCGTTTGTGCTGCGGACGATCAGCGCGTAACGCTCTTCGCTTGCGGCCAGCTGGTCGAAAGCTTGCTCGCGCTCGGCAAGCTCTTTTTTCAGCGTGCCGTTCTCGGCCGTAAGCTCGGCTATGTGCCTTTGAGCTTCGCCCAGTTTCTCTATGCATTGGCGCAGCCTTTTTTCGGCGTCCAGCCGCTCGGCCGTGGCTCGCTCCATCTCCGACGTCTTGCGATTTAGCTCAGATTCGAGAAAGGTATAAGCCGCAATCGGCTCGGAACTCTCTACCTGGCTGCCTGGCAATATCAATTTCATACTATGTCGCCCGTTTGTGCTCATCTAAGGAAGCTTGTCTGAAAAAGTTCTGTCGGCAAACAGTTTTGCCCGCGATAATAAGAGCAACGGCTGTTCCTGTGGTTTTGAAGTCGGTTTTTGAAAAGAATCGGCCTTCCCGGTACCCGAAACCTCCACGCGCGTGACGGGATCGGAGTTTAATGACCGGTCATTTTGACGGGATCGGTTGAATTAAGAAGTTTTTTGCGGAAGTTGTTGGAAAAAAAGAGAGGATAGTGCGGTGCGCCAGGTAGTCTAATCGACAAGCCCCCTTGAACATCCAGTAGCCCCCTATCTGAACGTTCCTCAATCCTAGCGCACCGCTAAAACAAAACCGATTTGAGGCAGGAACTCAAAGCGGCTCCGTCTACGGAGACAGTTTGTACCATACCTCTCAATAGGATGCAAGCAAAAAGTTAAAGTAATTTATGAAAGTTTTTTAAAACCCTCCCAGTTGAGGTTTTATAGCTCACGGGCATGGGCTCAAAAACCGCCATTTACGGCCCGGTTTTACGTGTAAGTTTAAGAATAATTGAGCTTCGCCACTAAGGCCGATTCCGCCCGGTTCGGCAAGCGGCGAGTTAAGTCAAGGCGGGTCATTTTTTTAGCGACTTGCAACAATCCTTGTCGCGGTAGATCATTACAGGTAATGGCAACCGACAAGATAGCAGCATTGCGGCAGACGGCGCTGTTTGGCGGGCTTGGGCAGGGCGAGCTACAGGCGCTTGCCGAGCGGGCCTTAGAGGTAAGGCTTGCGAAAGGCGAGGTGCTGTTTGTGGCAGGCGACGAAGCGCGCGGGCTCTACGTGATCGCTGAGGGCGCTGTCCGCGCTTTCCGCGAGAGCCTCGACGGGCGCGAGCAGGTCATACACGTCGAGCGGCAAGGGGCGACCATCGCGGAACTGCCTGTGTTTGACGACGGCGCTTACCCTTCGACCGTTGCAGCCGAAGAAGATTCCGTACTGCTCTTTATCGACAAGCGCGACGTCAAACGGCTTTTCGTGGAGTACCCGCAGATCGGGCTTGCCGCGCTCAAGCTGCTCGCGGCGCGGCTCAGGCGGTCTGCGCAGCTGATCGAGGAGTTATCTCTTCACGAAGTAGACCAGAGGCTCGCCGGTCTGCTGCTCGGCGAAGCCAGGGCGCGCGGCGCGCGAGCTGAGGGCGGCTTGAGCGTAGAGCTTGTCTTGACCAACGCGCAGATAGCCGCGCGCATCGGCACGGTTCGCGAAGTCGTCTCTCGCGCTTTCGGAAGGCTTCAGCACAACGGGCTTATCTCAACCAACGGCCGCCGCGTGACGATAATCGACGAAGAAGCGCTCCAGGCTTACGCAGGGGAGTGAGCCTGGAGCGCGCTTTCAATGCCACACCGTTATCGCTTTTATTGACCGCGCGATTTTCGCTGCAAGTCGCGCAGCGCGCGGTAGCCTATAAACTTTACCCCTTGCGATTCGAGCAGCTTGCGAATCTCAGCGTCTTTGGTGAACAGGTAGTGCTCGGTCGCGCGTTCCTTCCACGAGTTTGTGATCTTCTCGATCTCTTCACCGGCGACCGCCGCGTGTATATAAAGCTCTGTCACTCCCGGCCTCAAATTCGATAGCTGCCGTTTCCAGTAATCCGTTACAGGCTCGCCCGGTTTGCGCCCGCCGTGAATCAAGTAGTCCGGGCAGACTATGCCGTCCGAGTCTAACTGCGCGCGCAGGTGAGCGGCCCCGGCGGCTGCGAGCACTTCCTGCGAAGCCATGCGCAAGGGCAGGTCGAATTCGCGCGCGAGCTTACGGTACGCTTCATAATAGCGCAGGTCGTATTGCAGCGCGCCCATATGCGAGTCGATGTGCGTTACGTCTATCCCTGCCGCGAGCGCCTTCTTGATCTGCGCCCGCGCTTCGATCTCGGCCTGCTCCGGCGTAGAGTTTTTATATACGCTTTGGATGTCGGGCCAGAGATACCCCTGCGGGTCAACAAGCCCCGGAACGTCTGACTTGCTCGCCACAGGCCCCCACTTATACCGGACCCATTCGCTCGTGTGGGTCAGGTGCAATCCGAAATCGGCCTTCGGATTCGACCTTGCGTAAGCGGCGATCTCAGGGAACCAGGGGCAAGGGACCATGATTGTCGCGCAGGTCATCAACCCGTTTTCGAGCGCGTCGATGGTCGCCACGTTCGCCGAGTGACTCATGCCTACGTCGTCGCCGTTGATAATAAGAACCTTGTCCGTGGCTTTGAACCCGAGGCGTTCGGCAAGCGTAGCCTTTGTCGTGGCGGGAGTCGTGGTCGCTTGCTGCGTGTTTGAGTGCCGCGCGTTTGAGTGCACAACGAGCGCCTGCATTGCCAGCGCGAGGATCAATATGGCCCCCTTTCGCATGAATCCTGTCTCCTCTGGATTGAATTTGCTCTGATGTCTCTTATCAATCGCTCTGCGCCCGTGTCAATCAGTTTCAGACGCGGGCGGGTTAACTTGAACCTCGTCTTCGGGTGAGTCGTATGATAAAAGGTTAAACTGCAGAGCGGCGGTCGAGGGTGATGGGGAGCCTCGGCGCAAACAACGCGCCGCCGAGCGGAAACGTCAGATACTTTCCCGTATAGCTTTTGCCCGATATTTCAGGAGACAGATTTTATGTTATTCAAGCGTTTCTCGAATCTTGTTCTTGCCGTCGCCGTGGCGGCCACAGGTATCGCGCCGCTCCCGACGGTCTACTCCGCGCCGGCGGCTTCAAGCCGGACCCGCTCCGTCTTAAAAACCGATGCGCCTGACCAGGCTTCGCGACTCGCCGCAATCGAGCGCGCGATTGATGAAAAGCGCAAGCAATTGCATATCCCCGGCATATCGCTCGTGGTCGTCAAAGACGATAAGGCGATATACACGAAAGGTCTTGGTCTGAAAGACGTAGAGCGCAACCAGTCTGTAACGCCCGATACCCTCTTTGCCATCGGCTCCAACTCGAAAGCCTTCACGGCGCTCGCGGCGATTGTCAGCGCGGACGAAGGCAAGATGTCGCTTGATGATTCGCCCAGGAAATACCTGCCTTACTTCAAGCTGCAAGACCCGGACTCGGACGCGCGCATTACGATACGAGATCTGCTCTCGCATCAATCGGGGCTTGCAGGGACGGACCTGGCCTGGTACACGGGCGTGCTTAATCGCGAAGAGGTCATACGGGCCGCCTGTCTCGCAAAACCGACGGCGAAGCTCCGAGAGAAGTTCCAGTATCAGAACGTTATGTACAGCGCCGCGGGCGAAGCCGTAGCGAAAGCTCAGAACTCGACCTGGGAAGAGGTGATTGCGACGCGCTTTTTCAAACCGCTCGGGATGAAATCGAGCAACACCTCTGTCAAAGAGATGCAGAAGTCGTCGGATTTTGCGATTGGCTATCAAGTCTCGAACGATACCCCTGCCCGCCTCCCTTTGCGCGATCTCACTAACATCGCCCCGGCCGGGGCGATCAACTCGAACGCGCGCGACATGGCCGAGTGGCTCAGGTTTCTGCTCGCGGGCGGGGTCTATAACGGCAAGCGGCTCGTGTCGGAGAAGGGCTTCAACGAGTGGATCACAAAACAGATAGCGGCTTCGGGGACGACAGGCTACGCGCTCGGCTGGGCGGTGGCTGACTGGCGAGGGCACAGAGTGCTCATGCACACGGGCGGCATCGACGGGTTTCATTCGCTTGTGGCGTGGATGCCTGACCAGAAGCTCGGCTTTGCCATGATGACAAACGTGTCGGAGTCGCCCATCATGGGCACCGCGCTCAACGCCGTCTGGACCAATCTGGTCGGCGGCGAAACGACGGCCGCTCAGCAACCCGGTCAGGCCAAAGAGCCGGGCCAGGCCAAAGAGGTCGAGCCGAAAGACGAGGTGGGCAGTTACGATTTTGTCGACGCCTCCATGGTGATCGACGTTGTGCTCAAGGACGGCAATCTCGTCGCCATAGTTCCCGGCCAGCCAAACTATCCTCTAGTAAAGGTGAGCGGGCGACGATACAAGTTCGCCGCGCCCGCGCCCGACGGCTTTTTTATAACCTTCAGGCCCGCGACCAACCGCCAGGGCGTGGAAGCCTATCTCGAACAACCCCACGGCAATTACGTCTTGCCGAAGCTGACCGCCGACGAGGTCGCTCGCAGGAGATCGGAAGCCGACAACTATTCGGGCCCGTTGAAAGAGCTGATCGGCGAGTACGTGCGCGACACCGCCAAAATCGAAGTCGCTGTCAAAAACGGTAAAGTGTCGCTCATCGTTCCGGGCCAGCCGCCTTACCCGCTCACCGAAAAAGAGAAGGACGTTTTGAGCCCCGCCGGGCTGCCCGAAACTTATCAGGTATTGGTCAGGCGCGACGCGAGCGGCAAGGTGTCGGCCATTGTGCTGAAACAACCCGAAGGCGAGTTTGAATTCAAGCGGGCGGGTGACGCCAAACCTCAGACCAGCGCGATCAGCGTAGAAGAGTTGATGAAGCGAGTCATCGAGGCCGAAGGCGGCGAAGCGAATCTCAAGAAACACGTTTCGATGGTCACGACCGCCGAGTTGAGCTTTGAAAATCAAGGAACAGCCGGAGAGTTGATCTTCAGCGCAAAAGCTCCCTCGGCTTTTGAATCCAGCCTCAGTTTTATCGCGCTCGGCAAAAAGATCGCCACGATCCGCGAATACTTTGACGGCAAGCACGGCGGCGTAGAGACGAGCTTTTCTCTTGCGAAACCGTTCGACGCCAAACAGATCGACCACGCGAAGGTTGACGCCGATTTTCATAAGACGCTCAACTGGAAGACGCTGTACAAAGAGGTAAAGCTAAAGGAGACCTCGAAGGTCGGGGACGAAGAGGTTTACGTCCTGGTGAAGACGCCTGAGAAGGGAAACCCCGAAACCGATTACATATCGACAAAGACATTCCTTGTCGTCAAGCGGGACAAGACTGTGGACGTGGCCGGTCAGGGGGACGCCCCGGTGTCGGAATTGTATAGCGACTACCGGATGGTCGACGGCGTGATGGTTCCGTTCAAGGTCGTAGCAGAGCAGCCCGGACTTGGCAAAGTCGTAAGCGTCGTCAAAGACGTCAAATTTAACGTCGCCCTCGCGGAAGAAGAATTTCGCCCGCGCATGAAGTAGCTCGGAGAAGAATTCGGGAACCAACGCTCGATAAAGGCGTGTTCACAGGTCAGAAAGGGATCGAGTTCTCTAACAGGAGGAACGCATGCAGTCGATAACGCTAGCTCTGCTGCTCCTTTTGAGCGCCTGGACGGACACGTCGCAACCCCACACCTGGAAAGAATTCACTTCCGCCGAGGGCAGATTTTCAGCCCTGATGCCCGACGAGCCGACGACGAGTTATATCGTTACCCGCACGCCGAAAGGCGCTGTGCAAACCTACACGGTTTCTGCCACGGACGAAGGGAACTCCTACTCTGTGAGCTGGACCGAGTACAAGCAGGAGAGTGTCGAGCACAAGGCGACCGACAAGACTTTCGACAAGCTGCGGGACGCGCTTGTTGGGGGTAAAAGCGGCAAGGTATTGAGCGACGCGCCCATCAGCCTGGAAGGCCACCCCGCAAGGGCGGTCACTTTCACGACCGATGACGGCCTCGTGGTGATGGCAAGATTATACTTCATCAAGAACCGTTTCTATCAGGTCATGGCCGAGAGGAAGGAAGGCACGACCGACCCTGAAGCTGCCGAGAGATTTCTGAACTCTTTCAGGGTGGTTAAAGGGAGCCTTCTGTTTTAGCTCATCAAGATCGAAAGGCGATCTTCAAAGCGAGCTTAACTGCCTGACCGCTTCAATCAACCGGTCGACTTCTTCGGCGGTGGTGTAGCAGGCAGCGCCCGCTCGAACGAGCCCTTCGGGCAATAAGCCCAGCCGCTCGATGACCGTGAGCGCGTAAAAATCGCCGTGCGATGCGAAGACCCCGCGCCCGGCTAAAAATCGCGCCACGTCAGTCGAAGCGCGCCCCTCAACCGTAAACGCGACCGTAGGCGTGCGCCGCGCGCCAGGCTTCGGGCCATAGAGCCTTACCCCTTCAATCGAACCAAGCCCTTCCCAGAGCCGCCCGGTCAAAATTTGCCCGCGCGCTTCGAGCGCTTCAAAGACCGTTTGCAACCGCTCGCGCCGCGAGACTGCGCCGCGAGCCGAAACGTCCGCGAGCGAAGCGAGGAACTCGACCGCCGCCGCCGCGCCGATTATCCCTTCGTGATTTTGCGTGCCCGTCTCAGCGCGCTCAGGCGAATAATCCGGCGCGGGCTCAAGCTTTGGGAACTCGGTTGATTCGACGAGCGATTGCCTGCCGTAAAGCACGCCCATGTGCGGGCCGTAAAACTTGTAAGCCGAACAGGCGAGAAAATCACAATCCAGCGCCTTCACATCGACAAGCGCGTGAGGCGCGTAGTGAACCGCATCGACAAAGACCAGCGCGCCAGCCTCGCGTGCAGCGCGCGCGGCGCGAGCTACGTCTGTGATCGTCCCAAGCGCGTT
Organism: uncultured Clostridia bacterium; assembly: GCA_964615905.1. Classification (GTDB taxonomy): domain Bacteria; phylum Acidobacteriota; class Blastocatellia; order UBA7656; family UBA7656; genus DATLMR01. The sequence goes on along the minus strand of CAZTUB010000001.1, from coordinate 217,851 downwards.
CGAGGCCGCGCCGATTGCCACAAGCCGCGTGCGGTCATTGATAAGGCTCGCAAAGTGAAACCAGTCTATCTGGCCCGTTTCAGTCGTCATCCTCGCCACGCGAACGCGCAGCCCGCGCTCGCGCTCAAGCGCTAGCCACGGCGCGAGGTTGGCGTGATGGTCAAGCTCTGTGACGACTATCTCGTCGCCCGCGCCGAAGCGGTAACCGAGCGCGCGCGCCAGGTGAAATGTGAGCGTGGTCATGTTCGCGCCGAAGGCGATCTCTGCGGGCGAGGCGTTCAGGAAATCTGCAAAGACTTCGCGCGCCGTTTCAAGCAGGGCGTCGGTTTCCGCGCTCGTCGGATAGGCCCAGTGCGTGTTCGCGTTGTGGTTGAAAAGGTAGTCGGACATCTGATCGACCACCACGCGAGGAACCTGCGTGCCGCCCGGCCCGTCGAAGTATGCGACGCGGTGGCCGTTATATTCGCGCTCAAGCGCGGGGAAGTGCGATCTGATCTCTTCAACCGAAGCAACCCCGGTTGCTCGCGCTGTGTTCGTCATCTGCGCTCCGTCTTTTATCGGCTAGGGCAGCCCCAGGACTATGGGCTGAGATGAAACGACGCCTTTGCCTTCCTGGATCGTTACGGTCTGGTTTGCGGCCGTGTCCTGTATCACGTCCTTTTGCCCGCTCGGCCACAGGACTTCGATGGTTGCCACGCGCTCGGACTTTCCGATCCCGAACGTCACGGGCAGCTCGCTTTGAGAGCAGTAGCTCGACCCTGTCTTTACAAGCCCCCAGCCCTGCCATTGATTCGGTGTCCTGACGGTGATCTTTGCGCCGATGCCGTCGCGGTTCGACTGCGACCCTACGGTCTTGACGCGGATCATGTTGTTTTGATTGCCGCCTTCGTTGCGGAACAATCGCGCGGGGCCGTTGTTTGCGGTGGTGAGCAGGTCGAGGTCGCCGTCATTATCAAAGTCGCCGTAGGCAGCGCCGCGCCCTACGACCGGCTGCGCGAGCGCCGCGCCCATCTTCGACGTGACCTCGACGAATTTCGCTTTGCCGAGATTGCGGAACAGGTGCGGCGGCTGCGCGTAACGGGTCCTGGGCTGGACGGTGCTTATGTCGTCCGAGACGTGGCCGTTCGCGGCGAAGATGTCGAGCAACCCGTCGAGGTCGTAATCAAAGAAGAAGGTGGCGAAAGTGAGCGACTGCGCGGATGCTTTGCCGATTGACGACGATTGCGCTTCGTCTGTGAAAAGCCCGCCGCCTTCGTTGCGGTAAAGCGCCATCATCTCGCTTGTGAAGTTGCCGACGACAAGGCCCGCGCGCCCGCTCCCGTCAAAGTCTGCGGCGTCGGTTCCCATCCCTGCGCGAGCTTTGCCCGCGTCGCTGAAAGCCACGCCCGCCTCCATGGCTATGTCTTTGAAAGTCCCGTTGCCGTTGTTCTTATAAAGCCTGTTGGGCTGCGTGTCGTTGGCTACGAACAGGTCTATCCACCCGTCTTCGTCATGGTCGATGAGCGCGACCCCCATAGCCTTCGATGTCGGGTCTTTCAGCCCCGCGCGCTCCGTGACGTTTTCAAACGTGCCGTCGCCTTTGTTGCGATACAGGCTTGAGCTCTGCCCCTTGTATCGTTCAGGCGTGCAGTAAGATTTGTTCTTTCCGTCGAGCGAGCAGAAGACATCCGTAGCCACAGACCATTCGACGTAGTTGCAGACGAACAGGTCGAGCTTGCCGTCCTTGTCGTAATCGACCCAGGCGGCGCTTGAGGAAAAGCCCGGATCATCGACGCGCGATTTCAGGCTTACATCCGCGAACTTGCCGCCCCCCAGATTGCGGAAAAGTAGGTTTCGTCCGAGACAGGTAAAGTATATGTCGACATTGCCGTCGTTGTCGTAATCGGCTACGGCGCAGCCAAGCCCGTACATCTCGACCGCGAGCCCTGCGCCCGCCGTTACGTCGGTGAAAGAGCCGTCGCGGTTGTTGCGATAAAGCGCCGGGTAAGATTTTTGCCCGCGCTGTTCGGGCCAGTTCATCGAGTTGACGAGCAGAATGTCCTGCCAGCCGTCGTTATCAAAATCTAAGAAAGCGCACCCCGCGCCCATAGTTTCGGGCAGGTACTTCTTCCCGGCAGCGCCGCTCGTGTGCTTGAATTTTATCCCGGCCTCGCCGGTCACATCCACGAATTGAATCGGGCCTGAATAGCGCGCGACCTCCGCAGGCGGGGGCGCTGCGGCGGCGGCCTGCGCTTCTTCCTCCCGCCGCTTTTCCGCTATGGCCGCTTCGTCGGCAGACGGCGCGTTTATGCACCCGGAAAGGGATAATACGAACAAGAGCAAAAAAGTGTAATCGATTAAACCGCGTCGCATATCACCAACTTTTCGAAGGACTGAGGGACGCGCAAAAGTATAAATGACCGGGAGAGCTATAACAACCGCTCCGCTCAGTCGTCAATCTTGATGTTGGCCGGTTTTATGTTTGCGGGGATGAACTGCCTGTCGACGAGGTCCCTCATGTCAATCGGGCGGTCGAGAATCCCTGCTTTCAAGGCCATCTCCTGTATCAGGCCGAGTTCTTCGTCCGTCGGCGTGAGCATTCGATAGCTCACGCGGTCGGGCGGCTGCGTGAGCACGTGCCGCACGACGCGCTCGTCTTGCCTGAAGTATGGCGCGGCGACGCGCGCGGCTTCCACCCGGTGCGTCTCGGCCCACTCGCCGCTTTCGGCGATGCCGCGCACAAGGTCGCGCACCAGTTCGGGCCGCTCCCTTGTCAGCCGCTCGTGCACGACGAGCACGCACGATATAAAGCCCGGCCATATATCCTTCGCGTGATAGAGTATGCGGCCCGTCCCGTCAAGCTCTGCCTTTGCGGCGTGCGGCTCGCCTATGAAATAGGCGTCAATCGCTTTGACCGCGAGCGCGCCGGGCATGTCCGGCGGCGGCATCTCGACAAAGTTGATCTCGGCGGGGTTCACGCCCTGGTCCTGCATCAGCTTTGTTATCACAAGGTATTGATTGCTGTACTTGCTTGGGATGGCGAAGGTCTTGCCTCTGAGGTCGCGCAAAGATCGGGCCTCGGAATCGCTTGCCACCATGACGGTCGAGCCGTCCCTGTGACCGAGATAGACGATCTTTACCGGCACGCCCTGCTCGCGCAACTTCATCGCAAGCGGCGCGATCATAAACGTAGCTTCGAGCCGACCGCCTTTGATCGTCTCGACTATAGTCGGAAAATCCGTGAACCTCTGTGACTCGAACCGAGTCAGTTGGCTGGTCCGGGTTGCGTAATCCGTGACCGGGCACGTCAGGTGTCAGGTGACGGGCAGGAAGCCTACCTTTAACTCTTCCCTCTCACGCGCGGAGCCTGTGTCGACCGCTCTCCACGGTTTGAATCTGAGCAGTCCCAGCACCGCTATGACCACGAGCGTCCCGATAGTCCAGCGCGCGAGCGCCGATTTAAGCATCGATAATCTCCCTGGTTACTATATCCGAATCCTGCCGGCGGTCGGATTCGAGCCCCATCTCTGTCAATATCTCGTGGACGGCTTCGACCACTTCGGGCTCGGTCAAATCGCGAGGCCGAGGTGAGCCGAGCCGCACGACGCGGCGCACGCGCGCGGGCCGCTCCGACAGCACGACGACCCTGTCGGCAAGCTGCGCGGCTTCTTCGATGTCGTGCGTGACGAGCACGACGGTTCGGGGCCGCTCTTCGAGCATCAGCGCAAGCTCGCGCCTGAGCCTGAGCCGCGTCAGGTAATCGAGCGAAGAAAACGGCTCGTCTAAAAGCAGTATGTCGGTATCTCCTGCAAGCGCGCGCGCAAGCTCTACGCGCTGGCGCATGCCGCCGGAAAGCTGGTGCGGGTAGTGACGGGCAAAGCCCGCTAGCCCGACAAGCTCAAGCATATCCCGCAGCTGCCGCTCGCGCTCGCGGCCGTCTTTGATCTGCCTGAGGCCGAGCCCGACATTCTCTTCAGTCGTGAGCCACGGGAAAAGCCCGTCCTGCTGGTACATCATGCGAGCGCGCCCTGAGCGAGTAACCGTGCCCGCGCTCGGTTTGTCAAATCCTGAGAGCAGGTTGAGTATGGTCGTCTTCCCGCAGCCAGACGGCCCCACGACCGCCACAAATTCGCCCTCTGCGACTTCGAGCGACAACTCGCACAGGACTTTCAAAGGCCCGAACGACCTCGACACGTTTTCGAGCCGCAGCAGACTATCTCTCATAACCCCAGCGAACCCCCGGTATCAGCGTCAGGCGGACGAGAACCCTGTCTATCGAGACTCCGATCATACCTATAACTATCATGCCGACCACCAGCAAATCCATGCGCAGCCCGTTGCGCGCGTCCCAGATGGCAAACCCGAGGCCGTCGCGCCCCGCTATCATCTCGGCGGCTACCACTACTACCCACGCAAGCCCAGCGGTCACGCGGAGCGCGGTGATGACCTGAGGCAGGATCGCAGGCAATGTGACCTGAGTCAGAAGCTCGCGCCCGTTTATGTGGTAGTCGTCGGCAACCCGGAAATAGACCGCAGGGATCGTCGCCACGGCGGCAATCGTCGCCAGCACTATGGGAAAAAACGACGCCATAAATATAAGAAAGATGGCAGGGAGATCGCCTATTCCGAACCAGAGGATCGCAAACGGTATCCACGCGAGCGGCGAGAGGTTGCGAAAGAAGTTAATCGCCGGGAGAAACATCAACCGTGCGCGCAGCGAGTGGCCGAGCATCAAACCGAGCGGCAGCCCCGTGGCCACCGCCAGCACGAACCCTGTCGTCACTCGAAAAAGCGACGCGACCAGGTCGTTGAACAGACGCCCGCTCCTTACCTCTTCGATGAAGCCTCGCGCGACTTGAGCGGGCGACGGAAAGAGCGATTCGGGGAATAGGCGAAGCGCGGAAAGCCCCGCCCAGATTGCAAGGCTGATCAGCACAAGCATTGCCGGTAACAGCAATGCCTTTGTCCGGGAGATATCTTGGGTCATAAAAGCGCCCTGTCAGATAAGAGTGTACAATGCCTGACCGGCTTGCCGTAAGGGTCTATGCAAGCCGGTCAGGCACGCGCTAGAATGTCATGCTTTAGCGCCCGTAAGGTCTGTTTAGAAAGCAAGCTTCTACTCTTTTATGCGCGAACAAAGGTCGGTCAATCGTGTGTCGGTCGTATGCCTGCTTCTTGCTGTCGCCTTCTTTTCCGCCTGCCGAAGTGCCGACCCGCTGACCGACGTCACATCGAAAGAGTATCGCGACGTGGTCGCGCAGTTTTATGTCGGGCTTGCCGCATTGCAAACCGGCGAGGACGGGCGCGCGGAAGAGAAGCTCAAGCGTGTGACGGAGTTGGCCGGCCATGAGCCTGCGGCGTGGGCAAACCTGGGATTGCTCGCGCTCAGGCAGAAAGATCTGGACGCGGCTTTCGAAAGGTTGGACCGGGCCCGAAAACTTGCCCCCGATTCGAGCGAGATACTGGTCCTTGTCGGGTTGCTTGAGAGCAACCGGGGCCGCTTCGCCGAAGCCGTCGCTCAGTTGAAACGCGCTGTTGAGCTTGACCCTGAAAACTTGAAGGCGCGCTATGCGCTGGCTCAAGAGGTAGAGCGGCAGGGCGGCGGCGATGGCGATGCGGAGGCACAGCGCATCCTTGAGCAACTGCTCGACCGCGAGGCGGATAATCTTGCTGTCCAGCTTGACGTGACGCGTCTGGCTGCGAAACGCGGCGACGCGGAGGCGCTCAATCGAATGGTTGCGCGCATAAGCGCGAGGGCCGCCGCGTGGCCCGAAGAGGTGCGCGAACAGCTTTCGGCGCTCGAATCGGCTGCGGCGGGACCGAACCCGAAAGCGGCCGGCGCGCGCGTCGCCTTTTTGCGAAACGTGCTCGTCCGAGTTCCAGATTACCGCGAGAGCCTCGCCCGCGTTAAAGACCCGCCCGAAGTCGTAGGCGAGCCCGTCGCACACTTTATCAAGCTTCCGAATCCAAGCCCGAACCCCGCCCCGCCCGACGAGGGGCTTAGCTTCGCGGTCGAGCCGCTCGGCGCGGACCCTGCCTCACGTTGGGCCTTTGTCGGTAGCCTGCGATTAACGTCCGAAGGCTCGCCCGTGATCGTTACGGCGAACGACCGCGAGATTCGCATCGGCGACAACGTGACTCTCGCCTTGCCTTCCGGGTTTCGGCAACCGCCGCCTGACGGGCTGGTCGCTTTCGATTTTAATTACGATTTCAAAAACGACCTGGCGATTGCCACACCGGGCGGGCTCAGACTGTTTCAGCAGGCGGAAGGCGGAAAGTTTACCGATGTGACCTCGCGCATGGGCCTTCCCGCCGCGATAACCGGCGGCGATTACGCGGGGGCGTGGGCCGCCGATATCGAATCAGAAGGCGACCTCGACATCGTGCTTGGAAAGACGACCGGGCCGCCGGTCGTGCTCAGAAACAACGGCGACGGCACGTTCAAAGAGATCGAGCCTTTTCCCGGCATCTCTTCGCTTCGCAGTTTTGTCTGGGCAGACCTTGACGGGGACGGCGACCCGGACGGCGCGATGATCGATGCCGAAGGGAAACTCTTCGTCTTTGACAATGAGCGCGCGGGGCAATTTCGCCAGCGCGCCGTCCCTGGAAGCGCAGGGGTGGTCGTGGCCATAAACGCGGCCGATTTAAACGCAAACGGAGTGCTAGATCTGGTCTTGCTTGAAAACAGCGGCACAATCCTGGCCCTTTCAGACAAGGGCGAAGGCAGGGATTGGCAGCTTGACGAGATACACCGCTCCATCCGGCGGGTGGAATCAACGCCCGTCGGGAGCGTGAAGTTGTTTGTCGCGGACATGGATAATAACGGAGGCGTTGATCTGGTAATCGCGGGCCCGGCGAGCGGCACGGTCTGGCTGAGCGATGAGCAAAGCAAGCTCAAACCGGCTGTGACTTTCCCTGAGCGAGTAATGTCTGCCTCGGACCTTACGGGCGACGGGCGGATAGACCTCGCAGGTCTCTCGTCGGAAGGTCAGGCAGTGAGGCTCGCGGGTCGCGGCACGAAGGATTATCACTACCAGATCGTGCGACCGCGCGCGGTCGCATCGACAGGCGACCAGCGAATCAACTCGTTCGGCATAGGCGGCGAGATGGAAGTGCGCGCCGGGCTGCTCTTTCAAAAGCAGGTCATAACGGGCCCGGCGGTTCACTTCGGGCTCGGAGAAAAGACGCAATCGGATGTCGTTCGAATCGTCTGGCCGAACGGAACCGTCCAGGCCGAGTACGAGCTTGCCTCCGACGAGTCCATCTTGACCGAGCAGCGATTGAAAGGCTCGTGCCCGTGGCTGTTTGCTTATGACGGCAACGAGATGAAATTTGTCACAGACTTCATCTGGCGCTCGCCGCTGGGGCTTCGCATAAACGCGCAGGACACGGCCAACGTAGCTATGACCGAAGACCGCGTGATGGTTCGCGGGCGTCAGCTTGCGCCGCGCGACGGGTTTTACGATCTGAGGATAACGGCGGACCTGTGGGAGACACATTTCTTCGATCACGTTTCGCTGATGGTCGTCGACCACCCGGCCGGGACCGAGGTCTTTATCGACGAGCGGTTCGCCGTCCCGCCACCGAAGCTCGACCTTTACGTTACCGCGCCGCCGCGCCCTATACTTCGCGCGGTGGACGATCTCGGCAACGACGTTACAGGCATCATAGCCGCGCGCGATAATCACTATCTCGACACGTTCGAGCGCGGCGCTTATCAAGGCGTGACGCGCGATCATTATGTCGAAGTCGAGCTTACACCGGATGCGCCTTTATCCGGCCCGCTCTATCTCGTAGCTCACGGATGGATACACCCGACGGACAGCTCCATAAACGTCGCGCTCGGACAGGGGGCGCACGCCCCGCCGCGCGGGCTGAGCCTTGAAGTACCCGACGGGCGGGGCGGCTGGGTCGTGGCGCGAGAAAACCTCGGATTCCCCGCGGGCAAGACAAAGACGATACTGCTCGACCTCGACGGAGTATTTCAGGCGGGCGCTCCGCGCAAGTTGAGGGTGCGAACCAACCTTGAAATCTACTGGGATTCGATTGAGTGGGCCTCTGGGGCGACGGGCGCAGAGCTTAGAACGAATCGACTGGCCCCGGCGAGCGCGGAGCTTCGTTATCGCGGTTTTTCAATTGTCAGCCAGGCAGACAAATCGTCGCCCGAACTGCCGCAGTACAAACTCGCGACCACGCAGCCGTTGTGGCTCGATCTTGTCGGCTATCACACACGTTTTGGCGATGTGATGGAGCTGTTGACTGTGGTCGATGACCGCTACGTGATTATGAACGCGGGCGACGAGATGGCACTGTTATTTGCCGCGCCGCCCGCGCCGCCCGCCGGGTGGGTGCGCGACTTCGTGCTGATAGGCGACGGGTGGGAAAAAGACGGCGATTACAACACTACGTTTTCAAAGACTGTGCTACCATTACCGTCGCACGACCAGCCGGATTACACCCGTCCGCCCGGTCGCCTCGAAGACGACCCGGTCTATCGCCGCCACGCAGAGGACTGGCAGAATTATCATACGCGCTATGTGACGCCCAGGCGTTTGCGCGGCGCGCTATCATCGAGAAAGGGTATGTAGATGCAGGGCCGTATTCCTAAAATATTACTGATCATATTTTTTGCGGGGCTGTTGGCGACGCCGCTTATCATCAAGCGGCTGAATGCGCCGTCAGAGTCTATAAAAGTCGCTGCCGACTCGGCTTCGGCGCTGGCCCGTTACGGGTTCCGTTTCGAAGAGGTCTCAAAGGCCGCAGGTATAGATTTCACTCATCAAGCGCCGCGTCTCGATTCAAAGCTCGACCACATCATGCCGCAGGTGGCGTCGATGGGCGCGGCCGTCTCCGTGGTCGATTATGACCGCGACGGGTGGCAAGACCTTTACGTCACAAACAGCGGCGAGGGAAGCCAGAACGCGTTGTACCGCAATCTCGGCGACGGCCGCTTCAAAGATGTGGCCGCAGAGGCGGGGCTCAGCGATTTGAACCGCCGGGAGACGGGCGTTTCGATGGGCGCGGTGTGGGGCGATTACGACAACGACGGGTTCGAAGACATGTTCCTATATCGCTGGGGCCGCCCCGAGTTGTTTCATAACGACGGCGGGCGCGGCTTTACACGCGTCACGGAGCGCGCAGGGCTGCCCGCCTGGATCAATGCCAACAGCGCCGTCTGGGTCGATTACGACCGCGATGGGCTGCTCGATCTTTTTGTCGGCGGCTACTACCCGGAAGACGTAAATTTGTGGAACCTCAAAGACACGCGGATGATGCCCGAAAGCTTCGAGTATGCCAAAAACGGCGGGCGCAAGTACCTGTTTCGCAACACGGGCGGCGGGTTTGAAGAGGTGAGCGAGCGGGCAGGGATAACCAGCCGCCGGTGGGCGCTTGCGGCAGCGGCGGCAGACCTGCGCTCGACAGGCTACCCGGATATTTTCATAGCGAACGATTACGGCGTGGCGGAGCTTTTCGTCAACGACAAAGGCAAGCAGTTTCGCGAAGTCGGCAAGCCCACAGGCGTAGGCTACGCGCCAAAGAGCGGCATGAACGTAGCCTTCGGGGATATTTTGAACCAGGGGAAGTTCGCCATCTATATCACGAACATCTCGGAAGAGGGCGTGCTGATTCAGGGCAATAACCTGTGGGTTCCGCGCGAAGGCACAGCGGGCGACCAGATCAAGTACGACAACCTCGCCCGCGATATGGGCGTCGAGCTTGGCGGCTGGAGTTTTGGCGCGCAGTTCGGAGACTTGAATAACGACGGCACGCTCGATCTTTACTTGACGAACGGGTATGTCTCTGCCGACCGAGGGGCGAGCTACTGGTACGACTTCTCGAAGGTGGCGGGCGGCAATAGCCAGATTATCTCGGACGCGAAGAACTGGCCGCCGATGCAAGGCCGTTCGCTATCGGGCTATCAACAAAAACGCGTGTGGATCAACGACGGCGCGGGCAAGTTCTCTGACGTGGCGCAGGCGGTAGGCGCGACCGACACGTACGACGGCAGGGCCGTCGTGATGGTCGACCTGTGGAATCGCGGCGTGCTCGACGTGGTCGTGGCAAACCAGCGCGGGCCGCTCCTTGTTTACAAGAACAGCGCCGCGCCTGAAAACAGGTGGATCGCATTCGAGCTTGAAGGCTCGGCGAGCAACCGCAGCGCGATAGGCGCGCAGGTGCGCCTGTACTGGAACGGCCAGCAGCAGCTTCAAGAGGTGCAGGGCGCGAGCGGCTTCTGCGCGCAGAACCAGCGCCGCCTCCATTTCGGGCTTGGAAAGAAGGCCGAAGTCGAAAAAGCTGTGATCCGCTGGCCTTCGGGCAAAACCCAAACCATCTTGACGCCGGAGATCGGCAAGGTTAATAAAGTACGTGAACCGTGATTTGGAGAGAGTAAACAGTGACAAGTGACAAGTGACAAGAAAGAGAAGAGGCCAGGTAACGGTTTCTCCTGTCTTGTCACTTGTCACTGTTTACTTGTCACCTCCGTTGAAGGGGTTTTCATGAAAGCAGCACTCACTCAGTCCGCGTCTATCGATGCGGCCGTAGAGCCGAAGAAGGCGCGGCGGTTTAAATATGACAGCCGATTTACGGCCCCGCTCTTTATCACCTGCATACTGCTCGCGGGCCAGGTATCGTTCGGCATACTTGAAAGCTACTGGAAGACTGCCATAGCCATACTGACCGCGATAGCGGTTGAGCTTGTGCTCGGGCGGCTTTTCACGGGCAAGTGGCCGCACCTTGCCAGCGCATACATCTCCGGCATAAGCGTCGGCATACTTGTGCGCTCGCCCGCCTTGTGGCCTTTCGCGCTGACGAGCGCCATCAGCATCACATCGAAGTATGTGCTGAGGGTGAAGGGCCGCCACATCTGGAACCCGTCGAACTTCGGCATCTGCGCGATGCTGTTTCTGGCGAGCGAGCAGGTGGCCAGCCTGAGCGTTCAGTGGGGGAACTTCATCTGGCCCATGCTCGTCGTCTGGGCGCTCGGCGCAATCATAATCTCGCGGCTCAAGCGGTTTCACATCTGCGCGACATACGTCGCTTCATTCTTCTTCTTTGCCGCCGTTCGCAGCCTTGTAACGGGCCATCCGTTTCTCGCGGAAGTCGCGCCGATTACGGGGCCGATGTATCAGCTCTTTGTCTTTTTCATGATCACCGACCCGAAGACGACCGTTCATTCAAAACGCGGGCAGATAGCTGTGGCTTTCACGATAGCGCTGGCCGAGACGCTGCTCAGGCTCGCGGAAAACGTCCACGCGCCTTACTACGCGCTCTTTATCGTCGGCCCCACGGCCAATGTCATAGAGATGTGGTGGAACGAGCGGAAGCAACGAGCTAGGGGTGCTGATGAAGTGATAGCAAACCAGCAAGCGATGATGGAAAACCAGTAATAGAAAACCAGTAATAGAAAACCAGTAGAAGATACCGGCGAAGCAGGGGCGGCACAGGCCGCCCCCTCGCTCCACTCGCTTAATCCCTGCCTACGCCGAGCGCGTCCGCGACCCTGTTTATGTAGTTGAACCAGGAAGCGATCAACGTGATCTGCAAGATTGCTTTGTCGTCAAAGCCGACCGCGCGCAGCCGCTGGTGATCTTGAGGGCTTACCTGGACGGCGTCTTTTGTCAGCTTGACCACGTAGTCGATCATCACGCGGTCCTGTTCCGAGATCGGGGCGGTCGTGTAGTCTTCGCTTATCGCTCGGACCATCTCTTCATCCAGAGTGACTCTACGCAGAAACTCTGCGTGCGACTCGATTCAGTAATGGCAGCGGTTTGTGACCGACACCATCGTGGCTATCATCTCGTGCTGCCGCCGCTCAAGCGGCAAATCCTCAGACATCAGCGCGCCGAAGGTCGAAAACGCGTGAAAGAGCGCGTCGGGTATCAGGCTGTGCGATTCGACTATCCCGCTCGACTGGCCGTCGGGCGTCGGGTGCACGGGGGTCGCGTACTCAACGGGGTAAACTTCGCGCTGAGCTTCCATAGCGCGGCGGAGTTTCTCGTCGGCTTCACTCATCGGTACGGTCTTGATCCAGGTCATAATAGATTTCCCTTTAAGAATTCTTTCGGAAGACGAAATGATAAACCGGCAGGCCAAGGGCCACAACCCCAAGCCCCGCGAGCGCCTGCAAGGGGCGATTTGCCAGAAACATCAGCAGCATCAGCGCGGCGAGAGCGAGAAAGATCACAGGCGTTACCGGATAACCGGGCGTTCGATACGCGACATCGGCGGTCGCCCTGCGCCTGAACACAAAGACGGAGGCGACGGTCAGGGCTATGAAGATGATCGTCACAAAGATGAAATAGGCGACTATCTCGTTAAACGTGCCGAGCGCGACGAGAAGGGATGCGAGCGCGGCTTGCAAGACGGTCGCTCGCGCAGGCGTGGACCAGCGCGGGTGAAGCTGGCCCGTGGCTTTGAAGAACAACCTGTCGCGCGCCATCGCATAGTAGACGCGAGGCGCGGTCATAATGATGCCGGTCAGGCTGCCGAGCACCGAGACTATCACTATCGCCGAAAAGACTCGCGCTCCGCGCTCGCCAAACAGAGCCGCCCCGGCCTGCGCGGCGAACGTCTCGCCAGATGTGACCTGCTCAATCGGCACAAGGTAAACGAAGACCGCGCTTGTCAGGACGTAGACTGCCGTCACAATCACGACGCCCGCCGCCAGAGCGCGCGGCATCGTGCGCGCGGGCTCGCGCACTTCACCGGCTATCTTTGAAACGTCCCACCACCCGCCGAAAGAGAAGAAGGCAGAAACGAGACTCGTCGCTAGGGCCAGGGGGAGAGGCGACGAGCCCGCGCGCTGATCCACAAACGGCGTGAAGTTGGACCAGTCGCCAAGCTGCCCGCCGAACCCCCACACGACTATGACCGCGAGCAATCCGAGCTTTGCAAGCGTCAGCGCTTTCATAACTGTCGCGCCCACCCGAACGCCCAGTATGTTTATCGCCGCGATTACGAGTATGCTAAAGATGGCGACGGCTTTGACCGCCACGGGCGACAGGCTCACCATGTAGCCCACATAGCTTGAAAGCCCCACGGCGAGCGCGGCGGTGATGCCGGGGTCCATCACCAGAAAACATTTCCAGCCGTAAAGAAAAGCTATGCGCGGGCCGTAGGCTTCGCGCAGGTAAACATAGCCGCCGCCCGCTTCCGGGAACCGCGCCGCCAGCTCGCCGTACGAGAGCGCGCCGCTCAAGGCCACGGCCCCCATGACGAGCCAGACCGTAAGCAGCCAGAACGGCGAGCCGAGCGACTTGGCCATCTCTGCGGGCGTCAGGAATATGCCTACCGCGATGACTTCGCCCACGACAATCGCCGCAGCCGAGACGAGCCCAAGCTGCCGCCGCAGTCCCGCTTGCTTGCTTTCAGCCGCCATAATCAAAAGGCCACGCGAAGGGCGAACTGGAAAGCGCGCGGGCCGCCTGAGCCAAAGACACCGCCCGCCGTCGTGACTGCCCGCCCAAAACCGGACGAGCGCAAAAAGCCGGGGCTCGCGGCGTCACTGCTGTCGCGTACCAGCACGTTTGAAAAACCTGAGTAGTTCAGGTTTGAGACCCCAAGCACGTTCGTTACATTGAACAGGTTAAAGACTTCAACGATAGGCTCGATGCTTATGCGCTCGCTCGCCGCGAAAGACTTTGACACGCGAAGGTCGAACGAGTTGAAGCCGTCATTGAACCGCGCGTCGTCGCTTACAAACGGGAGCGGCTCGCCGTTTATCCCGCCGCCCGCGTTGACCTGTTGGATGAACCGGTTCAGCTCTGCCGCTGTCTTGAACAATCGCCCGCCCGCGTTTCGCTGAAGAACAGGTATGCGCGTGCTGCCGTCGGGCAGCAGTATGTCCATAGGCACGCCCGACGCGAGAGTCCATAAGGGCGCGATTCTTATCCGGCCCGGCAGCTCCATCGCGCCCGACAGGTTGAACCTGTGGCGCTGATCGTTCGGCGTCGGTCCGTACTCAAGCTCTATGTTCGACGGGTCGACCGGGCCGTTGTTGAAAGGTATCTGGTCGTCGTTCGCGTAGTTGAAGGCTTTTGAAAGCGTGTATGAGCCCCGCAGGTGAAAGCGATTTGAAACTTGTTTCTCGACGCTCACGAGCAGCCCGTCGTAGCGGGTCTTTACGCTCGACTCAAGGTTGATGACGCGGTCAGGCCCGCCGACCACGGGGTTGAAGACAATGCCAATCGCGCGGCCTATGATGAAGTGCGTGCCAAAGTTGTGCAGGTAGTCGGCGCGCGCGACAAAGCCGTGGGAGAATTCGTGCTGAACGCCTATGTTCATCTGCTGGACCATAGGGTTTTCCAGGCCGTTGTCGATTATGTTTATCCCGCCCGCGCCTTCGCCCGGCAGTATGAACCCCGTGAACGGGCTGGTGATCGTAGGCGCGATTGGCGGAAACTGGCCGGTTTCCGGGTCGAGGAAGAACGCATTCCCCGCGCGCACTTCGATTGGCAGCGCGCGACCGTCAAGCCCCCGCTCAAGCGATTGTATCTGTAAAGTGACGCGGTCGTAGTAGATGCCGTAGCCGCCGTGTATGCTTGTGCGACCGGATTCGGTCGCCCAGTTAAAGCCCACGCGCGGCCCCCAGTTGTTTTTGTCCCGCGCCCGTTTGCCGCTCAAGAAAGGCAGTATGAGCGGGTTGAGCTCCGAGGTACGGCTGATGTTTTTAACATCGGTGTCGATCTCGTAACGAAGGCCGAGGTTGAGAGTGAGCTGCGGGTGGACGCGCCAGTCGTCTTGAACAAAAAAGGCGAAGTGGTTGTTGTCGGCGTCGTCGATGATAAGCGGCCGGTCCGGGAACGCGCTCCTGAGCGTCACGGCAAAGAGCAGGTCGTTATCGTCTACTGTGCCGTCCGCGTTGTGGTCGAATTCGGCGAAGTCTTGAACAAGCTCTATACGCCCCTGCTGGAAGACGCGAAGGTTGAAGCTCGCGTCGACGCGCTGCACCTCGCCGCCCAGTTTCAGTGAGTGCGCGCCGCGAACGGTTGCGAGCGTGTCGCTCAGTTGCAGCCGGTTCTGCCTCGTCTCTTGCGGCACTCGAAATGACGCGCCGTCTTGAAGGCTTGGGAAGGTAAGCTGCGGCCCTTCGGTCACCGGCTCGATCTCGTTTGTGAAATTGTTCCAGCTAAACGTCAGGCTGTTGACCGTGCGAGGCGAGACGATCAGGTTCCAGTTGGTCAGGAAAGAATGGTAATCGTTGCGGCTTTCCTGTCGTTGTGAGGCAGAGCCGATTGAGCGAATAAGCGTGCTTGCCGCAACGTCGTCGGCTTGCTCTATCGAATAACGAACGCTTAACCGGTTGTTGGGCGTCGGGCTGAAGTCGCTGCGCAAAGTGCCGAGCAGGTCGTTGAGCGGCGCGGGCGCGAATCCTCGCCTGATCGTTCGCGTCGCCGTGTCGCGCTCGCCTACGAGCACCGCCCCGTCTTGATTGCGGTACTCGACCGAGCCAAACCAGAAAGCTTTATCTCGCTTGATCGGCCCGCCAATCGCAAACGCGTATTGCTCGCGGTCGAAGGGCGGCTCGTCGTTGCTCCGGTCAAAAGTGGCGGGCAGGCCCTGGAGCCTGCGGTCGCGGAAAAAGATCGAGCCCGCGCCGTGAAGCTCGTTTGTGCCGGTCTTTGTGACGATATTGATGACAGACGAAGCCGACCGCCCGAACTCCGAGGAGAAGCGATTGGTGGCTATTTGAAACTCGCTCACGGCTTCTTGCGAGATGTTTTGAAGCGGCCCGCCCACAACGTCGTCGTTGTTGTCCGCGCCGTCGACCGTGATGTTTCCGCCGCGCCCAAGCTGGCCCGCGGACGATATCAAGACCGTGTTGGTCTTCGTGGGGTCGAAGTTCGGCGCGGGCGCGTTGCCGGGAACCAGTAGCGCAAGCTCAAGAAAATTGCGCCCGTTGAGCGGCAGGCTTTCGATCAGCCTGCGGTTGATCACCCCGTCAACGATAGACGACTGGACGTTGACGCGCGTCTCGCCAAGCTCGGCATCCGTGTGGCTCACTTCGGTCGTCGTTGCAACGTCCAGAGTAACGTCGAGCCGCGTGTCCCGCCCGACTTGCAGCACTACTCTGTTAAAAGTTCTGGGCGAAAACCCTTGAGCGGTCGACTCTACTTCATAAACGCCCGGCGAAAGGCCCGTAATCACAAAGAGCCCTTCGTCGTTTGTGCTCATTTCACGCCTCGCCCCTGTGTCCTTATGAGTCGCGACTATGCGCGCGCCCTCAATGACCGCATCTGCTCTGTCGATCACGCGACCGCTCAGCGTTGCGGTCGCCGATTGCTGGCCGAGCGCAAGCGGTTGTAACGCGCAGATAAGTATCAAGGCAAAAAACAGCCTCGCTGATCTATTCATTCCCGGATCACCTCGCTTTTTCGATAGGCACGGATTGAACCACCCGGTCAAAAGTCGCGGAATTATACAGGCGGGATAGAAGTGTCGCAAACAGCGGATAGTCAAGAGGTCGAACGCGCCTTACCGCCCCACTCTTGAGAATCCGGCTGACCTAGTAAAGGAACATCGGTTTTCCCAGAACGTGCCGGACTTTGGGCCTGTACTGCCTGGCGTCGTAAAGCTCGTCTACGTCGACTCGTTTCAACCCCGTGGTGATAGTGCTGATCGGGACGTGTGTGTAGCTACCGTCGCGCAGCGCGCACATTCTACCCGACACGCCCTCGCGCGTCAGGTCCATAGCCATGTGTGCGTAGTTTACCGAAACCATCAAATCCAAAGCATCGGGCGCGCCCGACCGCATAAGGTAGCCGAGCTGCTGGTAGACGATGTTTTCGCCCGTCAGTTTTTTTAACGCCTCGCCCGCGATCAGGCCTATCCCGCCGAGCTTGCGGTGGCCGTAGGCATCTGCCTCGCCGTATTCGACAACCTTGCCGCCGACCATGTGCGCGCCTTCGCTGATCGTCACCATCGCGTAGTTGCTAGGGTTCGCGCGCTTGTCCTGCATGACAAGCTCGGCGAGCCTTTCGGGATCGAACGGCACTTCCGAGATCAGCGCGCGGTCTACGCCCGCGAGGTATGAGCTGATAAGGCTTGTCTCGCCCGAATTGCGCCCGAACAGCTCGATGACCGCTATGCGCTCGTGCGAGCCTGTGCTCGTTCGAAGCTGGTGGATGAGCTGTACGCTGCGCGTCACGGCCGTAGAAAAGCCTATGCAGTAATCGGTCCCGTAAACGTCGTTGTCCATCGTCTTTGGTATGGCGATGACCTTGACGCCTTCGCGGTGCAGACGCTCGCCGTAGCTGAGCGTGTCGTCGCCGCCAATCGGGATCAGCATCTCCATGCCGAGGCGCTCAAGGTTGTTGAGCACGTGCGGGGTGAAATCGCGCGGGCGGTTGTCTTCCTCCTCTGCCTGCCGGTGGTGGGGGTCGCGCAAGAATTCCGGCGTGTCGGCAAGCCGTACCTTGCCGGGGTTTGTGCGGCTCGTGTGCAGGACGGTCCCCCCTGTCCGGTCTATCGTGCGTACGAATTTCTTATCGAGCGCGACAAAGTTTTTATCAAAGCTCGAAGGGTCATTCGGGTTGAAGTTCAAAAGTCCCGCCCAGCCGCCGCGAATGCCTACGATCTTGAAGCCGTCGTCAACGGCCCTGTAAACGACCTCCTTGATGCAGGGGTTGAGCCCCGGAACATCGCCGCCGCCCGTCAAAACGCCTATAGTCTTTGTCACTTCCTGCCCCCTTGTTTCCGCTCCCGGTATGCTCGCCCGGCCTCACTGGTAAGTTAATGGCTAATCCCTGTTTGAATCAACCAGCCTGCGCTTCGCCTCGTCGATCAAGTCGTTGTTGCGCTCGTAAGAATGAGCCGTCGGCCCCTTGTCGCCTTCGACAGCGGGCGGATAGACGTGACCTGAGTAGACCGTGTAGGCTTCCGTGCGCAGGTGCGCAAGCATGTGATGACCGCGCCTCGTGGCGCGTTCGTGTCGAAGGGCCGATATGTCGATGGGCGCTACGACTATGCGCTCGCCCGGTCCGGGCGACGCCTGCGCCAGCAGCCGCCCGTCGTAATCGACTACCTGGCTGCCGCCCGGCCACGAGTACGGCGGGTAAAGCTTCAAGCTCGCGCCCTGGTTTGCCGCCACCACGTAGCCGATGTTTTCTATAGCGCGGCAGCGATTCACGACCGTCCACCAATCCATAGGCTCTGTCGCGCCCCACGGGTCCATGTAAGCCGAAACCCGTATCAAGATTTCGGCCCCGTTCGCGGCAAGCTGTCTTATCGCTTCGGGGAAGAGCCAGTCATAACAGGTGGCCGCGCCTATGCGCCCGATGGGAGTGTCCGCGACGGGAAAGAGCGGCTCGTCGTAGCCTTCGAGGTCATGCGGGCTCGCGTGGACTTCGTACGGAATCCACGTGTTCACCTTGCGGTATTTGTAGAGCATCCCTTCGGGGCCGATGAGGCAGGTCGTGTTAAAGACGACGCCCGGCCACCGCGCATCGACCTCAATCATCGACCCGGTCTGGATATAGACCTGATGCTCGCGCGCCTTCTGCTCTATCCGTTCCGTGTGCTCGTTCGGGATAGAGACGGCGAGCTTGTCGATCAACTCAGCGACCGTCGCAAAGACTGGGGCCGAGTGCGCAAACTCAGGAAAGACCAGAAGCCTTACGGGCAGAAAAGGCGCGCTGCCTGCGACCGCCGAGTCTATCATCTCCAGGCATCGCGCGGTGTTTCGTCGCATCTGGCTGCGGTCAATCGGATTTGGAAAGTCTGTCTGGCACGCGGCCACAGAATACCTGATATGTTCCATAACTTCCTCGGCCACCTTTCTACTCTGGCTATCTCTTATCGCCCTCAGAACCGGCTCGGTGAAAAATGTCCGTCTCGATGGGCGGGACGGGCGAGGCCACTACTCGCGTGTTGTACCGCTCAATGTAAGCGCGATGCGCGCTCGTCTGCGGGTAGCTTTCCGTCGCCGCGTACGGGTAGCTTTTCATCGCGTGGAAAGGCAGAGGCAAGACCGCGTCGGGGCTCGCGGAGTTTATGTCCATCTCTTTGCTGAACCCGTCCGAGTAGAGCAAGAAGGTATATTTCCACCCCGCGCCAAGGCGTGGCAACGCCGTCGCGTCGAACGCGAGCGCGATCTCGTCGCCCGGTTTTGAGATCACAAACATATCGTCCGCGCGGCGGAGCAGTTCTCGCACATCGCCTTCGCGCGTGTAGCGGCCCGGCATCACTTTCCACGGCGACGTGAAACAGACTCGGCTGTAATCGTACTCGAACGGCTCGCGCCCGTCGGGCGTGACTTCGGCCGAGAAGCCACGCCATCTCAAATCCGCGCTCGCGGCGTCCATCCTATGCATCTCAATCTTTGAAGCGTCGCCTGCGGTGTCGACAAGAATCTGGTCCCAGTAGATTCGCATACTGGTAAGTATGCGGACTTCTCTATTCGGAGTCGGAAACTTGTTTGTCAGATCTACGACGACTGTCTGCGGGCGGCCAACGGGGATGCCTATGTCATCAATAACGGTCTTCCACTGGCCTGTCCGGTCTTTCACCTGGAGCGCGGGCGGTTTGAGGTGAAGCCCTGCCTGATGAGCGGCTACGTTGTCGCTCGAAAAGGCGTAATCGGTCCAGCCCGTCAGCAGCAAAAGCGTCTGCTCTCGCGCCGCTTCGCCCAGGTCGAGCGTCAGCGCGTGCTCTTTTGCGTAGCCGCGAATCTTGTGAAGCTCGAACCCGTCGGCGTAATTGCGGTCCATCTCTGCGATTTTGGAGAGCATGTCCCGTCCTTGATCGTCAAAGGCCGCGCGCGGGGGTCGCGCGTCGCGCGTCGAGTAGAGCTTGAACGGAGCGCGCGGCGAGCCCTTCATGCCTTCGTTCGGGTAGACCTCAGTGCCCTCAGGGTGCGCGACTGCGATAAGTTGCAGGCGATCCAGGTAGAGCACCTCTTCAAGCTCGTTTGTGACGCGAAGCTCGTAGCGCCCATCGCGCGGGCGAAGCCTGCCGCCGCCGATTCGCACGTACTCGTCAGGATCGGGATAGTTTCTTACGCCGGGCGCGAGCCAGTAGCCCATCTCGCCGCCGCCAAGAAAGTCCGTTATGAACTCGAACCGCTCGCCGTTCCACGCATAAAGGTATGGGCACGACGAAGGCTTGCGATCAATCTCTGTAACGGTGATGCGCGAGGCCGTTTTCGATCCATCGGGTCGCGGTATTTCAGTCTCGGCCTGGACGATGCCCGCGGGCCACAGGACTCGCACAGCGTCTACGCCCGCGCGCTTGCCGAGCCCGAACAAAACGTCCGAGGGCGCGGGCGCGGGCGCGGACGCATAGGTTTCGAGCTTTTGCTTCAAGCTCCCCGCGCGAGCCTCTACTTTCGCGCCTACGCCGCTGCGGTTGCTGACCTTGCCGGAAAGCGTAACGCGCACAGAGTTGTTTCGATTGCCGCCTTCGTTTCGCGCGAGCTTCAGCCCGCCCGACTCGCTCGTTGCAATCAGGTCGGTATCGCCGTCGCCGTCAATATCGCCCGACGCCATCGCGCGACCGGCTACGAAAAGAGGTGCGGGCGCGGCCCTGTCTGTTACGTCCTCCCAGCGGTTGCCGAGATTGCGAAAGACGCGCGCTCCGGCTTCGGTGAGCATGAAAAGATCGAGCAGCCCGTCGTTGTCATAATCGAGAAACTGCGCGGCCCGCGCGCCTGTCGATCCAGCGGGCGCGGGTTGCGCGGTGAAGCGCCCCTTGCCGTCGCTTATGAAAAAGGTTCCCGCCCCATTTGCGTCCCCGAAAAAGAAGTCTGTGAAATCGTCTTTGTTGACGTCGGCCGCGGCGGCTGCGGTAAACATCCCCCTGGCCGCCAACCCTGCTTCGGAAGCGATGTTGCGGAAGGTGCCGTCGCGCAGGTTGCTAAAGAGTGCGGGCGCTTCGCCGTAGTTGACGGTCACAATGTCTATATCGCGGCGGTTGTCATAATCGGTCGGCACGACCGCGACCGCGTGCCCGGTCGGAGTCGAAAGCCGTGACGCGGTCGACAGGTCCGTGAACTTGCCGTCGCCGTTATTTCTCAGAAGCAGGTTCGGCGCTCTGGCAAAGCTGCCGGGGAAGGTCACGTCGCCTGTGGGCGTCTTTGAAAGGTCCGCAAAGCCCGGTATAAAAATGTCGAGGTCGCCGTCGTGATCCGCGTCAATGAAGGCTGCAGAGAGCGCAAGGTGTGTGTATGCGGGAAGCCCGGCTGTCGCCGTAACGTCAGAGAACTTTCCGCCGCCTTCGTTTCGGTAGAGCGCGCTCTGCCCGTAGCGCAGCACGAACAGGTCTGCGCGGTTGTCGTTATCATAATCGCCCGCGACCGAGGCTACGGCTGTGCTGCCGGGTTTTGGGTTTGAAAGCCCCGACTGGTTTGTAACATCTACGAGCTTGCCGCCGTCATTCCTGAAAAGTCTTTGAGCCGAGGGTGTGACTTCAAACAGATCGAGGTCGCCGTCCGAGTCGAAATCGAAGAGCGTGACGCCTCCCGCGAGGCTCGCAATCAATTGCCGTTTCGCTTCATCTGTAAACTCTCCGTCTTTGAAAGTGCGACCGAGCGCCGAGGCGGTCTTCGCGGGCGCGTCCGGCGAGGCTGCGCTTGATGCGGGGGTAGACAGCGCGGTTGCGGTGGCGTCGGAAAACTTCACGTCGGGCGTCGCGGTTTCAACGAGCCCCGCTTCGGCTCCTGTCGACGAGATGGCCTCCGCGTATCTGCCTTGCTCAAGATAGTTCTGGCCGATGGTCGTGCCGTAACCGGCTTCGCGCAAAGTTTGAAACTGCCTCATGACGCGCGCGCCTTCCTCCCGTTGCCCGCCGCGCGTGAGCGCTATGGCGAGGTTATAAGTGGCCGTGACGTTGTAGGGCTCATGCGCGAGCGCCTTGCGAAACAGGGCTATGGCTTCCGGGTACTTGCGCTGCTGAAGGTAAAGCTGGCCGAGGTTTATGCCTGAGCCCGCGTCCGCAGGATCGAACGCAAGCACTCGCTCGAAGGCGGCTATGGCATCCGCCGCGCGGTTTTGAGATTTGGCGATCAGCCCAAGTATGTAATGGGGCTGCGGAACACCGGGCAGCGCGGCCGCGGCTGCGGTCGATTCGCGCAAAGCCGCCGCCGGGTCAGGCACGTTGAACAGAGCGATGCCGAGGTTGACGCGAGCGATGCCGAGCGCGGGGTCGAGCTTCAGCGCGCGCCGAAATTGCTCGGCGGCCTCCGCGTACTTGAACTGCTCAAGCAGGGCCACGCCGAGGTTGTTTGCGCGGTACGCCTCCTCGCGATTTGCCGAAGCCGTCTGCCGCGCCTGCCCCGCCAGGGTTAGCGCAAGAATTGAGATGATTAAGACCGCGACGGGGGCCGATGAACTCCGCATCTTCATAGAAAAAGTTATACTGTCTGGCGTCCGGCCTGTCCAGATAGGGCACGTGTGAGGGCGCTCTGCTCATTACTCTGTTTTCCTACTCGACCGCGAATCCTGTATCCTCTAATTCTTACGGCGATGAACATACTTTCACTTGAGAATGTCAGCAAGAACTACGGCTACCGCCCGCTTTTCGAGACGGTGACCTTTGGGCTTGATGAGGCGGACAAGGTCGGCGTGATCGGGGCGAACGGCTCTGGAAAGACGACCTTGCTTCGCCTAATCGCGGGGCATGAGCAGCCGGACACAGGGCGCGTCGTACTGGCGTCAAACGCGAAGGTTGCTTACCTGGCGCAGAACCCGCCGTTTGATCCGAGTGTGACCGTCCTCGACACGGTGTTTGACGCGGCGGGCGAAAAGATGCGGCTGCTCAAAGATTATGAGGCCGCCTGTCACAACCTCGCGGCGCAGGGAGGCGCGGACGAAAGGTTGCTAAACCGGGTCACGGAGCTGACGCACAGGCTTGAGCGCGAAGGCGTGTGGGAGCTTGAGACAGATGCCCGGACAGTGCTCACGCGGCTAGGCATCACCGATACCAGCGCGCGTATGGAGACTCTTTCCGGCGGGCAGCGAAAGCGCGTGGCCTTGGCGCACGCGCTCATCACGCGACCCGACCTGTTGATACTCGACGAGCCGACCAACCATCTCGACGCCGATACAATCGAGTGGCTTGAAACCTATCTTGGGGCATACACGGGCGGGCTGCTCCTGGTCACGCACGACCGCTATTTCCTGGACCGTGTCACGAACCGCATTCTTGAGATAGACCGTGGCGCGGTTCAGAGCTTCAACGGGAGTTACGCTTACTATCTTGAAAAGAAAGAGGAGCAGGCCGAGCGCCGCGCGAACGAAGACCAGCGGCGTAAGACGCTGGTTCGCCAGGAGCTGGCGTGGCTGAGGAGAGGCGCGAAAGCTCGCTCGACCAAACAGAAGGCGCGCGTCGACCGCGCGAACGCCCTCATCGCGCAGCCCGGCGAAAAGCCGCAGCGCGAGCTTGAGATCACTGTCGCCTCGCGCCGAATGGGGAAAAAGATTCTTGAGATGCACGACGTCTCGAAATCTTATGACGGCCGCCCGCTCATCAAAGGCTTCAACTATCAACTCAAGCGTGGCGACCGCATAGGCATAATCGGCCCGAACGGGTCGGGCAAATCTACGCTGCTCGACATTATCGCCGGGCGCGTCACTCCTGACAGCGGAAGAATCGAGAAGGGCCAGACCGTGTCGCTCGGTTATTACGATCAGGAGGGCAGCGCGCTCGACGACGACCAGCGCGTGATCGACTACATACGCGAGACGGCCGAACAGATCGAAACCGCCGACGGGACGGTCATCACCGCGAGCCAGATGCTTGAGAAGTTCCTGTTTCCCTCGGCGACTCAATACGCGCAGGTAGGGCGACTGTCCGGCGGCGAGCGGCGGCGTCTCTACCTGCTTCGCGTGCTGATGGGAGCGCCAAACGTCTTGATGCTCGACGAAGTGACGAACGATCTCGATATTCAGACTCTCCAGACGCTCGAACAGTATCTCGACGGCTTCGGCGGCTGCTTGATAATAGTCAGCCACGACCGCTACTTTCTCGACCGCACCGTCGATCATCTTTTCAGGTTCGAAGGCGACGGGCGAGTGCGAGAATACCCCGGCAACTACAGCGCGTTTCTTGAGGCGCGCGAGCGCGAGCAGTCCGAAGCACGGGCAGTTCAGGCGAGCGCCGAAGTCGCGAAACCGCCCGCGCCGCCCCAGGAGACGAAGCCGCCCGCGCGCCCGCGAAAGCTGTCGTTCAACGAGCGGCGAGAGCTTGAATCGCTTGAGACGCGAATAGCCGAGGGGGAGGCGCGCAAGGGCGAGATAGAGTCGGAGATGGCGCGTGACGCAAGCAACTCAAGCCGCGTCGAGTCGCTTTATAACGAGCTGGAGTCGCTCCGCGCGAGCCTCGACCGCGACCTCGAACGGTGGGCCGAGCTTGCCGAGATCGAAGGCGAGTGAGCGTCGCCTGAAATGCGCAATTGAAACTTCTTCGACCGCGCTTTATTCTTGTTGAGCTATGCCGACTAGAGAAGACGCCTGGAACCTGCTTTGCGAGTACACAAAAGGCGACTCGCTCAGAAAACACGCGCTGGCGGTCGAAGCGGTGATGCGCGCTTACGCGCGCGCGAGCGGCGAAGACGAAGAGAGATGGGCGATGGTCGGGCTGCTGCACGATTTCGATTACGAGATGTACCCCGACCCGCCCGATCATCCGCTGAAAGGCTCGGAGATACTCGCAAGCCGAGGCTACGACGATGAGATTCGCCGCGCGATACTGGGGCACGCCAACTACACAAACACGCCGCGCGACACTCTTGTGGCGCGCGCGCTTTACGCCTCGGACGAGCTTACGGGGTTTGTGGTCGCCTGCGCGCTTGTTCGCCCAAACGGCATCTGGGACCTCGAATCGCGCTCGGTCAAAAAGAAGCTCAAAGACAAAGCGTTTGCGCGCACGGTCAACCGCGACGAGGTCTACGAAGGCGCGGAAGAGTTCAAAGTAGACCTGGGCGAGCATATTGACTTCATAATAAAGTCGCTGCGCGAGGTAGCTGACGACGTGGGACTAAAGAGGCCGTAATCGAAGCCCGGCGGTTTTGTCTTCGGGCGCAATCTCGTATGACTTATCTTTTTCATCTTTCGCATCTGCTGGTGGTTTGCCTGTTTCTGGTATCGACCGTTCAGGCGCAGGTAATCCCGCGCGAAACCGAGAGCGCGCGCGAACGCGGGGCGCGGCTTGCGCGCGACGCGGCACGACGCGGCGAGCAACTCAGGCGAAGCTGGAAGACCACAGAGGCGGAGGCGCTGTTTCGCGAAGCGGCAACTGCGTCGCCCACAAGCCTTGAAGCCGCGCTCGGTCTTGCGCGCATCGCGCGGGCGCGGTTCGAGTATAAAGAGGCTATCCGGCTGCTCGACCGCGCGCAATCCGCGCACCCCCTGTCGGCAGAGCTGACGGCCGAATACGGGCTTGTTTACCTGTCGGCGGAAGACCCGGCGCGGGCCAGACACTATTTCACGAAAGCCATCAATCTCGACAGGGATTTGGAAGCGGCGATCACGGGGCAGGCGGGCGCTTACCTTCTCGAACGCGATTACGCGAAGGCCGACTCTGTTATCAACGATTACTTGAAGCAGAACCCGCTCAGCAGTCGAGCCTATGCCGTGCGCGGGCGGATACTTTTAGAGACCAACCAGGCCGATGAAGCGGAGAGGTCCGCCGAACGGGCGCTCGCAATCGACGAGTACGACACGGACGCCTACTACACGCTCGCTTTCGTAAAGGCGACAAAGCGCAAGCCTGACGAGGTTCGCGCGCTCGCGCGCCGCGCGCTTGCGCTCGACCCGTTGAATTTCGGCTGCCGCAGGCTGCTGTCGCAGTACCTCGACGGGCAGGTCGGCTACAGGCAGACCATAAACGAGGCGGCGCGCACACGCGTCGATCAGGCGCAATCGCTCAAGCGCGCAGGCCGCACGATAGAGGCGGTCCGAGAGCTAGAAGCCGCGCTCGCGATTGAGCCCCGCTACTACCTGGCGCTTGTTGCGTTAGGCGATGTGTGGCTCAGGGAGGGCGATTATGAGCGGGCGGCGACGGCGGCGCGGCTCGCGCTGGAAGTCGACGCGGAAGGCGCGCTCGCGCATCTTGAACTTAGCTACTCGCACTGGGGATTGCAGGAGCGGTCGCGCATAGAGATAGGCGCGACCGATTTCAGCGCGTTGTTTTACAAACAGCCTCGCGTGCGGGTTTTTCAATTGACCGCCGAAGTCTTCCCCAATTACCGCTCGCTTGGGCGACGCCACCGCGAGGTGATAGACCGCGCCGTATCGCCGCTTGGCCGTTACCTGCCGAAGCTTGTTCGCGGCGGGGCGCGTCATCACCTACTGCCGTTCGACCAGCGCGTGACAGACATCGGCGGGCTCGACGATATATCGGCCGAGAAGACCTTCGACGGTCGATATTACGCCAGCGTGCGCGGGGTCGGAGGGCGCGTAACCGTGTCGGGGCTCGAATACATCGAGACCGCCGCGCTCGGCGGGTTCAACACGATAGCGCACGAGTTCGCGCATCAAGTCCATATGGTTGCACTCGACAAAGAAGAGACGCGACAGATCGCCGCTCTTTACGAGAAGGCGAGGCAGCAAGACCGGCTGCTCGACTACTACGCGGCGGCAAACGAGTTCGAATACTTCGCGCAGGCTTATGAAGCTTTCATATCGACTCACAAGCGGCCGTCGGCAGGGGTGACCGCGCGCCACACGCGACTGGAGTTGCAGGCGCGCGACCCTGAGATGTACAGGTTCCTTTTAAAGCTGACCGGTCAGCCGGCCGCGTCGGCCGCGCCGTGATATTTGCAAGAAGCGCGAGATAGTCTGTTCTTTATGCTGTGCGGGAAGTTTTTCGCTTGAGCGGCGGTCGGTTTTAGGCTATGGTTAGCCTTCCCACGGGGTCAATGCTTGACAAGAAATAATCGAGCGTGAGAGCATAAAAATGGAGCTTTTCCCTTGATCGCTGGACAGCAACTCCGACTGCTCCGCGCGCATCCTAGAGTTGCAGCAATTCAGTCAACACATCTGGTGGAGATCGGTCATTTAGCGACGGTTTCGGTAATATAGTTTAGGAGGAGTATTCTTTCATGAGACGATATGTGATGATGGTAGCGGCGCTCGCACTCATGACGGCGCTGTACGTGCCCCTTACCTCAGCGCAGACGGAGCAACCCGCGGCGGCGGCTGCTCAGGACCCCAAGCAGGAAGAAGCCGACGCCTATAAGGCGTGGTACGACGCCAACGCCGCCAAGGACCTGGCCAAGGCCGTGCCGCTGGCAAAGGCATACCTTGAGAAGTTTCCCAGCGGTCAGTATGCGGCGTATCTTAAAGATAAGTGGCTTCCGCAAACTCGCGGGTATCTGTTCAACGAGGCGATGAAGGCCAAAAATACCGCCGAGATGATTCGGATAGCGCAGGAGGCGCTGGCCGAGAAACCCGGAAACCTCGATTACATCTATCTGGTCGCGGTCAACATCCGCCAGAACGAGATATCGACGCAGTCGCCGAACTACTCGAATGCCGGTGTGGCCGCTGATTACAGCCAGCAGGCCATCAAGCTGATCGAAGCGGGCGGCGTCCCGACCGTCGTCGACAAGGCCAAGTGGAACCAGAACGCGCAGCTTGCCTATCTTTATCACACGCTTGCCATCCTCGAAGAGCAGAAGAAGAACAGCGACCGCGCTTTAGAGCTTTACGCGAAGGCGTCGAGCTATGAAGCGAACAACCCCGCGTTCTCTTTCGCCTGCGGGCGTCTGCATCAGGAGAAGTACCTGGCTGCGGTGCAGAAATATCAGGCGTTCCCGGAAGCCGACCGCGAGGGCGAGCCTGCGAAGGCCGCGCTTGCCGAAGCAAACGCGCACGCTGACAAGGTTATAGATTGCTGGGCGAAATTCGTGGCCCTTTCGACGACCAAGACTGCCACGCGCGATCAGGTGGAGAAGGTCATCACGGACCTTTACAAGTACCGCCATCCCGATTCGCCCGACGGCCTGCAAAAGCTTATCGAGCAGTACCGCTCGTCGGCCCCCTCGGGGAACTCGGCAACCAGCTCTGCCTCGACCAAACCCTAGCCAGTATCAGCCGCGAGATATTGTTTGAACAAGGAGCCGGTCCTCAGTTGGACCGGCTCCTTATCGTTTGGCCGCAGGTATCTCGCGCCGGGCTGACCGATAACGAATCTTGTGTGGTATATTGTCAGTGGCATCCGCGTTATGACTTTGCCGCGTTATGATTTTTATTGAGCGCGAAAAACAACTTTCGGAACTTGAGCAGAAGATTGGCCGCTCGTTTCGCTCGCGCGCACTGCTTGATCGCGCATTGACCCACCGCTCCTTCGCGCACGAGCACGCTACAGAGAACTGCCAGCACAACGAGGCGCTTGAATTCCTCGGCGACTCCGTGCTGGGGCTCGTCGTCAGCGCGTGGCTGCTCGAACGGTTCCCGCTCCTTTCGGAAGGGAAGCTCTCGAAGATGAAAGCCTACCTTGTGAGCGAGCCAAGCCTCGTAGAGCTTGCCGAAGAGATAGACCTTGGCCGGTACATCCTCCTTAATCGCGGCGAAGAGAAGACCGGGGGCCGCCAGAAGCGCGCGCTTCTGGCCGACGCTTACGAAGCGTTGATCGGCGTGCTCTACATAGACGGCGGGCTCGAAGTCGCCGAAAAGTTCCTGCGCCGCGAAATGCGCGAAAAGATGTCGGGCATCGATCCCGCCTCGATGATCGGGCACGATTACAAATCGGCTTTGCAAGAGAGGCTTCAGGCCGCGGGCGCGCCCGTCCCCGAATACGCCATCGTTGAGACATTAGGCCCGGACCACCGGCGTACTTTCCGTGTCGAGGTTTCGCTGGCGGGACACGCTCTGGCGACCGGCGAAGGCGGCACGATAAAGCTCGCGCAGCAGGAAGCCGCGCGCACCGCGCTCGCAACGCCCGAAAATCTGGATACGGTCCTGACAGGTCTTCACCAGGAGATCTGCCTTGAAAACGAGCGTGACGAACAGGCCGAAGACGGCGACGATCTTGAAAGCCGGAACGTGGAGGTCGTGGGCGAGCTTCTCGCCCTTGAACAGACAATGTCGCCCGCTGAAGCCGGCGCAAACAACTCCGCGTCCGGCGACGAGCTTGCGCTTTCGACCGAGGCCGAGTCGGATGCGGACGCTTTAAGCCATGTGACCGAAGGGTAAACAACGTTATGAGTGATAATGTCGATCTGCGATCACAGGAGCACGCTTCCCGCCTGGAGGCAGCCGAGACGCGGGAAACCGTCGAGCCGGTTGTAGCAACAGTCGACCGCGATCCCCGCCACCCTCACGAGCCTCCGTTTAAAAAGAGCACGCTCAGAGAGTACGTCGAATCGGCGGTCGTGACCTTGATCATGGCGCTGTTCGGCATGACGTTTATTGTCCAGGCGGTCAAAGTGCCTACGGGGTCGATGAAAAACACCATATGGATTCAAGACCACCTGCTCGTCAACAAGTTTATCTTCGGCCCCACGGATGCGCTCAATCTGCCCGTGCTCCCGCAACGCGAGGTACGGCGCGGCGATGTCATAGTCTTTAAAAACCCTCAGACGCCCGATGTCAATTACGTAAAGCGCGTGATTGCGCTGCCGGGCGAGACGGTCGAGTATAAAGGCCACAGGGTCTTTATCGACGGCCAGGAGCTGCCCGAACGCCGCGTCTACGTCAAGCCGCAAGACCCGAACGATCCGGCAGAGCTTGAGCCAGTGCAAGAGCAGGATGCGCCGCCGGGGGCCGCCTGGACCGCATACTTTTACCGAGACAACAGCGATTCCGTAGCCCAGGCGTTTAACGACGAGAGCGGGACTTATGCCGTCAGGCAGCCGTACCGTGTGCCTGTCAAAGGCGACCCGGTTCCCGACGAGTACCTGAACAACCCGCAGGTCCGCCGTATGTATGATGCGAACGGCGACGGCAAATTCGACGGCGATCAATACTTCGTCATGGGCGACAACCGCGACAACAGCCTCGACAGCCGGTTCTGGGGCACTGTCCCCCGTGGCAACGTCGTCGGGCGCGCGATGTTCGTCTACTGGTCGATAGACTTGAGCGAAGATAAGCGCGGCTCTAACCCGGTCACAGACTTTTTCACACGCTCGCGCTGGAGCCGCACCGGGACGTTTATCAAGTAGGAGCACGCTGGCTTCTGGTCATTCAAGACGGTCTGGTGGCCGCTCTTCACGCTTATGAAACAACCCGCCTATTCAGATAGCGGCGATCTATCCTCGACCGAAGATCGCACGCGTGATCTGCGCGCGCGCATAAGCGACGTGGCGCAAGAGATCGACACGCACAAAGCGAAGACGGGCGCGGCTATGGGCGGGGCTGTCTTCCTCTTCCTGCTGGCGCTTGGGGCGGGGTACGA
Organism: uncultured Clostridia bacterium; assembly: GCA_964615905.1. Lineage (GTDB taxonomy): Bacteria > Acidobacteriota > Blastocatellia > UBA7656 > UBA7656 > DATLMR01. The sequence continues at coordinate 187,539 of CAZTUB010000001.1, read as the reverse complement.
TCTGTTTTCGGGAAAGATTCACCTGTGGTCTACGTTCGGCATCACCCGCAGCACGCTACAATATCTGGCAGCGGGTCTTGCCGCCTCAAGCCTGCTGCTGTTTGTGCTTGCGCGTTTTATCGAGCGCCGCCGCGACCGCGATAAAGAGGCGCTGCTTGAAGATCTTGAGCAAGAGCTTGCGGAGCTTCTGGGGGAAAGTAAACAGTGACAAGTGACAAGTGACAAGAAAAAGGAATCGAGGCGCTGGCCTCCCCTCTTTCTTGTCACTTGTCACTGTTTACTTGTCACTGTTTACTTGTCACCGCTTATTTGATCCGGGTGACATACTCGCTCGTCTTGGCCACGACGCTGATGATCTCCCATCCGTCCATGCCTGGGATCTGCCAGCCGCGTAAGACGGGTCGCGTGTCGCTCGTTGATTCGTCCATCTCGATCACAAGCGAAGTCCTTGACGGACCCTCGCCAAGATCGTGCTTGACGCGCGTCGTGCGGAGCATCGCCACCGGTGAATTGCTAAGGTCTTCCGGATAGAGCGCAAACAGATTCAGGTCATTCTGGTCGACCTGATAGATAACGTATCGGCCGGGCGAGAGAAGATGGTCGCCCATTCTAAGCGCGTGGCCTACGTTGATCGTGTAGTTTACCCTCTTATGTAAAGGACCTTGCCCAAAAGCGAATGAAGCCATCGCCAGCATCATAAACAGCGGCAATAAGCTTTTTCGAATGCCTTTCATTATGTCTAACCCTCCTTGCTCGTTCCAATCTCTCAAGTAATCAAAGTGCAATGATCGTGCCAGCCTTGACCGGCTAAAACCGCTCGGAGCAACGCTCAGGGCGTCACATTTGAAACCAGACTGTAGGTTATCGAGACAGCACTTATTCCGGCAGGCTTGAAAAGAAGGTGTCCATGTCTTGATCGGCGGCAAGGAAATGCCAGTTGTTTGTCTGGAGGAGGTGATCTTTTTGCGGGTCATCGTCGGCCAGGGCCGCTTGAAAGTAGCGTTCCGAGCGGGCTATAAATCCGAGCCGCCTGAGCCGTGGCGTGATCGTCGGGTCGGGCGTGCAGCTTATCTCAAGGCTCGCGCAGCTTGACGGCGCGACCTGATCTATCAAAAGCTGTAGCGTCGCGTCCGTGAGCCTCGCGTCGGGCAGCGTAAACAGATCGACGATTGCCGCCTGCTCGCTTTCGCGCTCAAGCGCGACCAGGCCCGCAAGCTCGCCGTCACGCCGAACGGCGAAGGGGAACTGGCGGCGCGCGGGGGCCTCAAAATATCGCCATTGAAGATAACGGCTGTCGCGCACACAGGCGAGCGGGTACTGCGCGCTCGCGCGCTCGAACATCGCGTCAAATTCAGGGCCGAACTGCTCGACGGGTTCCAGCGTCACGCCGCAGATGTTTGCGCGGACAAGGCGGTCGAAGACGAGTATCGGAAGACTCGCAAGCCGCGCTTCGAGCTTCGACGGCGTGCTGCCAAAGGCCGCGCGATAGACCGAGCTGCCGGTGAGCGGGCGGACCCATCTTTTGAAAGTGGTTACGACGTTCGAGCCTGCCTTTTGAAGCGCTATGAGGTTGTTCGGGTTCGGCGGGCCGTACATGAAATCTATGCCGTGCTCGCGCATCCCTTGCAGGCTGGCGCGATGAAGGTCTGTAGCGAGCCCGCGCCTTCTGACGCGAGGCTCGATGTAGCAGTCGCCGCCGATTGACCCGCGCCTAAGGTTGCCGCATACGACGACGTTGCGCGGGAAGATCGAAGTGCAGCCCACGGTTTCGCCTGTCCCGGCCTCTATCGCTATCCAGGTGAGCGCGCGACCGTGAGGGTTCGACTCGTATAACCAGTCGTAGCGGGCGGAAATGTCCTCGCCCCACATCCTTGAAACGAGCGCGATTACCCGTTGCCGGTCTTCGCTACCTGCTTGTTTGATTTCGAATTCCGCCACCGTTGCTCCCAATCTGAGCCAAGCTAGTAATATCCTAATATTACTAATGAAGCCCAATCTGGAAATTCGGGTGCGGTGAGCGGGTGGGGAGGGGGAGGCGCGAGGCGCGCTTATACGGGCGCGCCTCGCGATGCATTACCTGATAGGGTAATTACTGGCCGGCCGGTTTGGCAAACTTCGCGTCGTCTATCGCGACGTTGTTCTTCACTTCGTCGTACTTCATGGTGAAGTCGCCCGCCGAGCTGGTCCTTCTCACCGTGAAAGGCATCTTCACGCCCTCGACTTCCCTGTAATCTTCCAGGTAGACCTGAACCGCGATCTTTCCGATGGGGCTGTCGGTCTCTACGTCTATGCGCGAGAGAAGTCCCGTCTCCGTGTCGAAGTACCGTTTTTCAGGCGAGCCGGTCGCGGGCGTCAATTCCAGCACGTAAGCGTCGCGACCCGACACCTTCTCCTTGCCGAGATACTTTGCCTTAAACGTCTCTTTTATTTTGAGAGTGCCGTAAAAGTCCGCGTCGCGCTTTAGGGTCGCAAGCTCGTCGCCGGTCAAATCGCGCATCCCTGTCGATGGGTCTTGCGACCAGCCGGTCTTTCCATCATACCCCACCTGTGTAACGCCATAACCGGGGATCGTAAGCATGAAGAGCGATTTGTCGGGGGCCTTCGAGTATATTTCGATTGGCCCTTTCAACCCCGCCGCGGGAATCTCAATCGTCCCTTTGGCAACGCGCGAGGTCGATTTTTCGATGGCCGCTTTGCCGCCGACGGCCTGGACGTACTTGTCCAAAATCTGGTCCGTAGTGGGCACAGTCTCGGCCGCCGCGGGCTTGCCGGGCGTTTGAGCTGCGGGTGATGTTTGCGGCTGCGCGATTGCCTGCGCTGTTATGAATAGTCCGAGCGACAGAATAAATAAGACTCGCTTCATTAGAAAATCCTTTCTCAGGTTAAGCACTGAGCACATCTCCATACAAGCTTCGTGTCGGGTCGATAATGCCGAATGCGAGGTTTATACTTTGATCAATTGACGGCTTTCGATTTTTGCGCGGCCCGCCGTTTTTGAAGCTCGGCAACCGCCGCGTCAAGCTGTGTGTCCCGCCCTTTCAACAAGCTTGCGCGGTCGAGCTTGACCGCGATGTCCGGTATCACACCGCGCCCTTCGATCAGCACGCCGCCCGGCGTTTTAAAGTCTGCGATGGCATACTGGAAAAGCGCCCCCGTGGGCAGCTTCTGAAAATAAGAGGGCAACGCCGCGCCCATGCTGCGCTCGCCCACGATGACAGCGCGCCCCAGCTCCTGAAGCCCGCTCGAAAAGACTTCGCTCGTCGATGCGCTCCCCTGATCTATCAATACGGCGACAGGGCCCGTGTACGGGTCTTTTTGCGGGAAGACCGCAAAGTTGATATGGCCCGTGCGCATCCTCATCGTGCCGAGCGACCCCTGCCTCGTTTCAAGCACACCGGCTATCCCGGACGACATTCCGCCGACCCCGCCGGGGTTGCCGCGCAGGTCGATGATAATGCCCGGCGTGTCGTTCATGCTGCGGATGGCCGATTTGATCTTCTCCATAAGCGGCATCACAAAGATGTTGAAGCGGATGTAGCCCATCCCGTTTGCCAGCCGCTTCGACTCGAACTCCATATACTGCGGCGGGAAGTTCCCGAAGGCGGGAGACATCTCGCCCTTACGCGCCTCGCGTGTAAGCGTCGCCTCGCGCTGCTGGTCGCGCTCGTCGAGGTAGGCGACTTTTACGGTCGTGCCGGGCGCGCCGTTGATGCGCCCTTCGATTGTACGTGCGATGTAGAGCCGCTTCATCGCCTCTGATTCCGCGCTCTTGGCGAAGCGGGCTATTAACTCTGTAACGTGGCCCTGGTCTACCTGTTTGACGACGAAGCCCTGGCGCAAGCCTGCGCGAGCTGCCGCCGAACCGGGCTCGACGCGCGTGATCACCGCAAGCCCGTCGATCAATTGAATGTCGACCCCGACGCCGCCCAATTTGGGCGAGGCCTCGCCCGGCTCAACGACCGCTTCGGGCGGGATGATGTTGAAGTGCGACTGTTTCAGCTCGCCAAGCATCTCTTGAAGCAACCCGTAAAGCTCGCGGTCGCTCTTGACGGCAGAGACGCGCGGCGCGTACTGCTCCCTGACGCGGTCCCAGTCGAGGCCACCGAAAGTCGGGTCGAAATGCTTCTCTTTAACCGTTCTCCATACAATATCGAACGTCTCGACTCGCGCTTTTTCGCTTCCGCCGTCGGTCTGCACGGTCTGGGCCGCACCTTGTAGCGACAATGCGGCCACAAACCAGACCAGTAAAAAAATCCGTTTCATCAAAATTCTCCCGTGGGACGCTGCTCAATTCGAATCTGTAGAAGTCTATCGCATGGCTTGAGCCGTTAACAAGAGGCCCGTCGGACGGGCCGGAATTTAGCCGACATTTGAGCAGTCCGGTTGTTAACCGCTGCTTCAAGAATTAAACTATATTGTTCTATGCAAGAGGAAAAAAGAATGACTACAAGCAATCAGACCAGCCCCGCGGAACTTGACCAGATTATTTCCGACGAGTTCGGCGTGAACGCAGACTATGTTCTTGAGCTATTACAACAGTACAGGCAAAGCCCCTCATCCGTGGAAGACGAGTGGCGCTCGTATTTTCACTCGCTCACGGATAACGGCGCTTACAAAGACGACGGCCAGGCTGTAGCAGAAAGCTCGACCGAGCAAACCAGACAACCAGCACCCGCTACTCAAGCGCCCGCTCAGGCCGCGCCCGTTCAAACAGCCCCCGCTCAACAGGCACCGGCTCAAGCCGCCCCCACTCAAGCCGCGCCCGCACAAGCTGCGCCGGCTCAGGCAGGTTCGGCTCAAGCTGCGCCGTCGCCCGCACCGTCTGAGCCGACGGCCGCAGCTGACCAGGCGCCGCGCCCCGGTCGCGCGCCCTTGCGCGGGCCTGCCTTGCGCATAGCCGAGAATATGGAGACGAGTCTCGGTGTGCCGACGGCCACCTCTATGCGCGAGATACCGCTAAAGCTGCTCGATGAAAACCGCCGACTCATCAATCAGCACCTTAAACCTTCGGGGCGCAAAGTCTCTTACACTCACCTTATCGCCTATGCGATCTTAAAAGCTGTCAAGCAATTCCCTTCGCTCAACCACTCGTATGAGGTCGTCGACGGGAAGGCATACCGCGTCGAGAACGCGGAAGTGAATCTCGGCATAGCGGTCGACGTGACTAAAAAGGACGGGACTCGCACGCTTCTTGTCCCGAACATAAAAGGCGCGAACAATCTCGCGTTCACGGGCCTGCTTTCGGCCTATGACGACATAGTCAAGCGCGCGCGCGACGGCAAGCTACAGGTTTCAGATTTTCAAGGCACGACCATAAGCCTGACAAACCCCGGCACGATTGGCACATCGGCGTCGAGCCCGCGATTGATGGCCGGGCAGGGGTTGATCGTCGCAACGGGCGCGATTGAGGTTCCGCCCGAATACCAGGCCATGTCGCCCGAAGCGCTCTCGCGTCTCGGCATCAGTAAGGTCATGACGATCACAAGCACTTACGACCACCGCATCATACAGGGTGCCGAGTCGGGCGCGTTCCTCGCGCTCATCGACGAGCTGCTGCGCGGCAAGCACGACTTCTACGACGAGATTTTCGAGGACCTCGGCATCGCCTACAGACCTTACCGCTGGGCGATAGATTTGAACCCGGCGATACTTGGCGAAGAGCGCCACCGCGACGAGATACGCAAGCAGGCGCGGGTCTTCGAATTAATCAACGCATACCGCGTGCGCGGCCATCTGGTCGCGGACGTAGACCCGCTCGGCTGGAAAGAGGTTCAATATCACCCCGAGCTCGATATAGCCACCTACGGGCTTACGATCTGGGACCTCGACCGTGAGTTCATCACGCGCGGCCTGGGCGACAAAGAGACGGCGCCGCTCCGCGAAATCATAGACCTGCTCCGCCGTTATTATTGCGGCAAGGTCAGCATAGAGTACCGCAACATCCAGGGGCCGGAAGAGAAGGAATGGCTGCGCGCACGCATCGAGAAGGACCAGCCAGCGGTACCGGTCGAGGCGCGGCGACAGATATTGTGGAAGCTGATCTCGGCCGAGCTTTTCGAGCGGTTCCTGGGAACGAAGTACCTGGGCCAGAAGCGATTTTCGGTTGAAGGGAACGAGACGGTCGTCGCCGTGCTCGACCAGTTGATCGAATGCTCCGCCGCGCGCGGCATAAACGACATAACAATCGGCATGGCGCATCGCGGGCGTTTGAACGTGATCGCAAACGTGATCGGGAAATTCTGCGAGCGCATCTTCACAAGCTTTGAAGGGTCGATTCATCCGAACTTCCCGCACGACCAGGGCGACGTTAAGTATCACCAGGGCGCGGCCGGCACGCGCGAGACCGCTACCGGCCGGCAGGTCGCTCTGGCTGTCGCTTCAAACCCAAGCCACCTCGAATTCGTAGACCCCGTGGTCGAAGGCGTCGTGCGAGCGAAGCAGGACATGAGCGGCGACCACCCCGAAAAACTTGCGGTCCTGCTTCACGGCGATGCGGCGTTCGCGGGCGAAGGCGTGGTCGCCGAGACGTTGAACCTTTCGCAGTTGCCGGGTTACAGAACCGGCGGCACGATCCATTTTATCGTCAACAACCAGCTCGGCTTTACCACACCGCCCGAAGAAGGAAGGTCGTCGACTTACAGCACAGACATCGCCAAGATGATTCAGGTCCCGATCTTTCATGTCAACAGCGACGACCCGGACGCGGCTTACAACGTGCTCCAGATCGCTCTGGATTACCGGCAGGAGTTTCAAAAAGACGTGGTCATAGATGTGATAGGCTTCCGCCGTCACGGCCATAACGAAGGCGACGAGCCCACATACACGCAGCCGGTCATGTACCAGCGAATACGCGAGCACAAAGGCGTTCGCCAGTTGTACGCGGGGCGGCTGATCGCGGAAGGCGTTATGACCGAGCAGGAGGTCCAGTCGCTTATGGACGAGCGGCTGCGCCGTTACGAGAATGCGCTGCTGGGCGCGAAAGAGATTCTCGCGCGCAGGGGCAAAGAGCTTACCTTGCCCGATCCGCCGCGCGAGCCTGAGACAATCGAAGTAGAAGAGACGGGCGTCGTTCAGCCTGTGCTCAAGATGATCGCGCAGACTATCACGACAGTCCCGCGCGGGTTCAACCTGAACCCAAAGATAGTCGGCCTGCTTGGGCGGCGCGCAAAGATGGTTGACGGAGACGTTGCGGTGGACTGGGCGACGGCCGAGGCGCTGGCTTTCGGCACATTGCTTGTCGAAGGGACCGCCGTACGCCTGACGGGGCAGGACACCGTGCGCGGGACGTTCAGCCAGCGGCACGCCGCGTTCGCAGACACAAAGACCGGCGAGGAGTGGACGCCGCTGTCGACTCTGGCGGGCGAGCGGTCGCGGTTTCAAATCTATGATAGCCCGCTTTCGGAAGCGGGCGCGCTCGGCTTCGAGTACGGTTATTCGGTGGCCAGCCCGACCGCGCTCGTTTTATGGGAAGCGCAGTTCGGCGATTTTGCCAACGCCGCGCAGGTGATAATAGACCAGTTCATCGCGTCGGGCGAAGAGAAGTGGAATCAGACCAGCCGCATTGTTCTGCTTTTGCCTCACGGGTACGAAGGGCAGGGGCCGGAGCATTCGAGCGCGCGCATCGAAAGGTTCCTACAGCTTTGCGCCGGTTACAACCTGCAGGTAGTCAACTGCACGACCGCCGCTCAGTACTTTCACCTTCTCAGGCGACAGGCTCGGCAGGACGAAAGCAAACCGCTCGTCGTCATCACGCCCAAGAGCCTGCTCAGGCTCCCGGAAGCGGCTTCTCCTGTGGACCAGTTTACGAGCGGCGGCTTTCTGCCTGTGATAGGCGACGAGACCGTTGATTCGCCCGCGAGCGTAAAGCGCGTGCTGATCGCGAGCGGCAAAGTCTATTACGACCTGGCCGCAGCGCGAAAGCAACACGGAGATAAAGAGACAGCGATCTTGCGGTTAGAACAGCTCTACCCGTTCCCGAAAAACCTGATCGAGGACCAGCTGGCCGACTATACATCGACAACGGAAATATGCTGGGTCCAGGAGGAGCCTCAGAACCAGGGCGCGTGGTCTTTCGTCGAGCCGCGTCTCAGAGAGATGTTGACCGATAAACAATCGCTTCGCTACGCGGGCCGCCCCGCAAGCGCGAGCACCGCGACAGGCTCGCACACCATACACCAGATGGAGCAGCAGCGGCTGGTCGCCGAAGCTTTCGGCAGAGCTTGATTTTCAACGACTTAGCGGCAAAATCTCCGCTTCAAAATCATCACGTCAGTTGGTGATTTCAGGAGGATTATAGAGCAAGAACGAAGAAAATCAAGCGAGTAATTTGGGGGCGAAAGATCGCAGGAGAAGCCACAAGATGTAGAGTGGCTTGCTCAGGTCAATCACCCCCGATATTGAGACAATCACCTCCGGCAGCGATGAATCCATACGGGTGCGGGTTGTTTAATGATTTGTAGGCAAAGATCATTCTCAAGCACCCCAACCCCTTGTATGTCTTCATTGGCTCTTTGGCCTGTTAATTAGTTTCAATACGAATCAGGTCATCTCGGCCATACGGGATGCTGGTTAAATTGTTTTCGAGAACTAGCCGCTCCATCTCAGCCGCACCTACTCTTATTGCCCTTGTCAGAACCCCTAAACCAATATCTATCTGTGGGTGGGGTTTACTTGTCCACTGTCTCACCGATATTTCTTCTCCTCGTGAAAATGAGTCCACATAACGTGAAGCCCTGAACTCGTGGATGAATGAGCAGCGATAATACTTATATACCAGAGATGAGTATTTAAACTGATATAGAGTCTTATCTATATTTTTTATCTCACCTCGACTTAATTGCCGATACAGGTCTTTTAGCTCATCTACTGTAGGGTCAGCGTTGACAGCGTGTCCGGTGTATTCATCCTCTCTTTCAACCCATCTTCGGAAAATTTCATCGCGGTAAGGCTGCTCGATATTCTGCTGTGAAAGTACATAGAAAAGAAATGGAGTACAGACGAGTTCAAACGCTCTATTGACGTTGAGCATTTCAAGGAACATCGTAAACCTTTTCTGATTACCCAAAGGTTGGGTAGATGGATTGGCTATAGCCTCCCATATTGAGGAAAGTCCATCTATCGTAGCACAGGCAGTCACGTAAGCATCTATGTAAAGATTATCAAGCGGCTCATAATCATCAGGTGGCATAGCAGGCGGGTCATCTTTAAAGGACACCCTTCTGTTAGACAACTCCTCACAAAGAAATTCTCTGCGAGCATAGAATTTCCTTACTCGTTCAGCTAGATCGGTTACTGGATTTGGTGACATAAATGCGAATAACCTCCCATATAATCTTTTATTCAAATTTAGTTGAACGTCTCTATCAAGTCAATGTCGTTGACTGGGGCCAAAAATCCCCACTGACCCAAGATGCAGTAGTTCCTACGACTCCACAAAAAGAAAAGGGAGGCATCAGCTCCCCAAGTCAGCCTATGGTCTGTCCTTCAATCCTTACGCTGCCAGTCTCTCTACCTTTCGACTCAAAAGCGGCGACAACTCATCAATCATATCTTCAAGTGAGAAGGCGACAATCACTCTTGCTCCACTGTCCCGCAGCCTGCCGATAACCTCAATCTGCCTCGGCCTGAGTCTCCCTCTCTTAGACTTCACCTCGATGAATAACGCTCTCCCAGGTTCGGAACTATGTGCTGGCATCACTCCTGTAATGTCCGGCCATCCCGGTTTCACCTTACCCTTTCGTGGCTTGCTGTTCACATAGGGTACAGAAGCGTCAGTGATGCTGTATTCGATGTCTTCACTCGTGAGGTAGGAGCAGATTGACTCTTGTATAGAAGCCTCCGAAGGTGTGGAGGTACTCTTTAGAAGTCGGGGTCGTCTCATCGGCCAGTGAATTCTCCGATGTCTTCAAGGTCTGTATCACTGGCAGGCTTCTTCTTGGGGGCTAAAAATAACCGTCCCGACTTCTTTTGATCTACTCGTCGTCGCTGAGAAGACGCTGTTCTTCCGCTTCTTCCTCCATCAACTCTTTTACTAGCTCCTCGATCTCCTCTGGCGGGTAGTCGTTCGCTATGAAGAAGGCTCTGATCGCTTCCTCCCTGTTTCCTGCCCTTAGCTCCTGCATTGACTTGAGGAGCAGTTCTTCTTTCTGTTCTTGCTGATCGGACATTTTGTGTAGCCTCCAATAACTTTCTTGTTCGTCCCGGTCGGGCCACTTCCAACCTCTTACGGTCTATCTGTGTCAGTTCTTCGGTGCTGTAGGTGGATTTTAACGCATTATCAACATATTCGAGAAGACGGAAGGCTCGTTTGCTTCCCTCTCTGGTGTTGGGGTCAATCCCCAGTGTCTTCCAATCACTCGGCCCTCCGAGAAGTCGAGCGTCAATCTCCTCGTAGTGCTGCTTCGGTGTCCGGTAGCCAACCTGACTGAGATAGGTGTTAATCTCCTTCAAGTCTGCTTCAAGGCGAGAGCCTTTCTTCACACTCTTTGTCAGAGCGTCGTAGTCTATCTCTTTGCCGAACGTCCGTTCTGCCCAGTTCTGTACCTCGTGAGCAGTCTCGTGGTAGTGAGTGCCGATGATCTGGTTGACCTGGTCTTTGTCTCCGAGAGAAGGTATGACGACTCTTATGTCTCTCCCCTGGGCTGAGGCTATTGTCTTGTCGAGAGTGGAGACGATGTTTTCAAGTGCCGTTCTGACCTCTGGCTTCGTCCCGTCCCACTCCACGTTGACTCCCAGGTTCTCCCCGACTTCGTACTTGTGGCCTTGTTTGCCAAACCGCAGAACTCTCTCAAAATCGTTTCTGAGTTCGACCGCTTGTTTCGTTGAGAGGTTTATTCCGTCAAGTACCGCAGACTTACCCCAAAGAGTTCCTACGGCAGCAGAGAAGGACGGGGAGCCGAAGATTCTCGTGGGGCCGAGTTGAACCACCCCGGCGTTCTTGATGTAGTCACCACTAACATAGGAGTTTATGTCGGTGATTGACACTCCATCTCCATCGTCACGGAAGATGCCTCTGCCTTCCCTTGTTGCTTTCCAGTCGTGAAGTGCCCTTGTTCGGTGGAGGCCAATATCTCTCACGGTTCCATCGAGAGGTGTGATCTTTCCCGAAGACGGTAGTTGAGTGAGAGGAGCTTCCGTAGGCATCTGTGGTCTGACCTGAGCTGGTGAAAGCATCGGACGGGGTGGCGCACCTGGGAGTGACTGACTAGGGCCAGATGGACGGGGCTGACCTGGGGGGCCAAAAAGCTCCTGACCTGGGAGAAGACCTCCTTCACCCTCGGCAAGCAACCTCTGACCAACAGCTACACGACCAGCCCCCAAAGGAGCGACCGACTCATTCTCTATGACGCTGTATTGAACTCTTGGCCTCTGTGCGAGTGCGGTTGTCTGCGGCTGTCGGGGATTGCGAGAGAGGAGATGCGGCACAACTCCCATAGCCAGTCCGACACCAGCTTGTAACGCCGCGTCCTGGGGGTCTGGTGCCTCGTGAGTAACTGCGGAGTTGACCACCGCTCCCGATGCTGGATACGCCACTGCTCCCGCTACTCCTCTTGTGACAGCACCCCCTCCGGCGAAGGGAGCCATCAACCTGTTACCTCCGGCTGCTGTGGCTCCTGCAACTGCAGCCTCTTTCAAACGACTGTTGAGATCGTACTCAATCTCCCCCTCAGTGTTTGCACGAACGAGGGCAGGTAGCATAGCGGCTGCGACACCCCCAGGCAGCCCCCCGGTTAAAGCTCCCCCGACTTGCAAAAGAGAACGTGTTCCGAGATCGCCTATGAAGTTGCCAGCCTCGGCATAAGGATTCCCATGTTCCATAGCAGAACCAGCGAAGTGTCCGAGAGAGCCTCCGTGACCTATACCTGCGGCTAACTGCTGCGTCTTACCGGCAATAGAGTCGAGCCACTCTTGATGCTCTTTCCATTCTTGATCTTGTATCTGCTGGACTGCCGCTCTGGTGGGGGAAAGAAACGAACTGCGTTTGTCTTGATCGAGAAGGGCTACCAACTCAGGCGTGATTTTGAACTCCGCTCGACCACCGGCAGAGATGCCTTGTCGGAAGATGCTCTCAAGAGAACTACGAGAGTCACTCCCAGGTTCTACTATGTTTGCTAGTGGGTGCTGCCCATATCGCTGTGTGAGCTTGTAAACGTCTTCGGGAGTGAGGCCGATCTGAGCCGCTACAGCATCTTGTATGCGCCTCAGTATCTCAGCTTCCGGCAGCCGCTTTCTTCGCATCTGAGCAATCTCTGATACTGGGAAGTACGCCCCCGAACCCCTCCTCACTCCGGCCTTTGTCGAGATACGTTGAGCGACTGTGGGGGTCTGCTGCCGAAGCTGTGACTGGACGGTCTGCTGTGTCTTTACCGGCTGAGGCGGCACAACTCTGTAGCTGTTCTCCGTAGCTGTGACGCTTCCAGCATCGGAGATGACCTGCCTCTCCTGTGGCACAAGGGCCGGAATCATCCCCGGCTTGTAGTCTTCCAGCTTGAATGGCTGTATGTGCTGTGGAGCCACTTGCTGCTGGACGTTGAGAACTTCGTTGACCTCTGACGTAGAGAGCGAAGGTAGAGCAGCCGGAGAAGGTGCGGGTGTAGGAGAAGCGACCCCCACAATACCATCAAGTGCTGTCTGTCTCGCTCGTTGTGCAGTCAGAATGTCATCAACAGAAATCGGCTGAGGAGGTGCCTGTACGCCGTAAGGATTGGGAGAAACACTTGGCAAAGTTGTAGCGGGTTTCGCCGGAGGTTGCTTCTTCAACCGTTCGACAATTCGCGGAACGACATAGTTAAGGATGTAGGAGGGCACTGGATTCATACGGGAGGGACTTTCGACGGGCAGGATGTAAGGTGGAGGGTGAGAGAGGACTGGTTACAGGTTCTCTAAGCCAAAGACTCTGCGGAGATCATCAGGGCGATACATCACACGACCTGTCTTGTGGTCACGGTGATAAGGCAAAACACCAGACTGACGCTTGTTGAACAGGCTGGAACGCGAGTGGCCTGTAAGCTCTCTGGCGGCTATGTCGGATATAAACACTTCGTTGTTCATCTATGAGACTCCTTGAAAAGGTAGTTCTGCGGGAAGATCAGACCGGGACAAGTCCGATCAACACAACTCATTTTATCACACAGTAGACAGTGTTTACTATGGGTTGCTACAACTGGTGGTGTAAATGGTGTTATTGACCCCCACAGATAGCACCTATGCTGTTACTTCTTGTCTTTGGGAGGTCTTCCGGCTGGTAGCGGCCCTATAGAGAGCAACTCCTCTCGGTGGACAAGAACTCTACCGTATCTCTCCTCTTTGGTGAGACGACCTTCCTTGAGCCATTGATGGATTCTGGCTTTTGAAACCCCCTTAACCTCCACTGCTTCCTGCACCGTTATCAGGTCTTCATCGTTTTGTCTTTTTTTCTTCATAAGCCTCCATAAATCTCTTGACAAAAGGTAAGAGATTTTGATATAAATATCTTACCACAAGGATAGAGATTATGGCAATAGGTAGTAAGAACGCAATGGCAGTGATAGGGGGAACGAACAGATGAGGGTGAGGTAGTGATGGACTAATAGCGAAGGGGAGCCGGATGTTGCGACCATCAGACTCCCCCGATTTACCTCCCTGGTTGCACAGGGAAGAAAGGACTTTCATCCAATGAGAGGATACACCGATTCCGGTACTGACCTCAAGACCTTAGTCGGACAGCAAACCTATTCCGGCTATACCCACCAAGAGCAAGAAGGAGAACTACAGGAAGCGGCAGCCGCAGAGGGCAGCGAGTCTCTTTCCTGCTACTTCTGCAAACGACAGATCACAGCAGATCAAGCTGTAAACCTCCACCACCCTATCTACAAGAGCAAAGGCGGCACTGAGGTTGAACCCGCCCACGAGTCTTGCCACGTCGAGTATCACAGCAGACAAGGTGATTTTCGCAGTTGGGGGAGACTGAGTGCCGTGACAAGAGCCTGGGCTTTCAACCTCCGAAACGTCCGAACCAATCCAGCTTACGAACTCGACAGACAGTTCTACTTGGCATATTACGCCCACTGATAAAGGAGATAGAGATGAGAAACCAGAACAACGGAAACGCAACCGGAGCAGCGAAGATGGCAACTTCCAAAACTATCGAGATAAATTTCTGTGAGACAAATCGGCTCGAACTCAGTCTCGTAAACGGTAAAGGCGAGAAGCGACTGGCGATCAGCTTCCGCAATGAGATCGGGGGCAAACAGGCCGACATAAGTGTACTGAATGCGAGTGGAGAGACGGTGGCACACTTCGCAGCCTTCAAACTCGACGGATGCTCCGACTGAGGAGAGACAAAGAACGCACCAGGAGAAGGGGCTATCGCTAAAGGTCGGTGGCCTCCTCTTTCTGTTTTAATGGAGGAGTATATGGACACCAGAGAAAGAGTCGGAGAGCGAAGGCTCCTCGAACAAATAGTTTTATCCCCAAGAGATCGGGAGATCAACGACCTTATTGAAAACCTCAGACGCGACCTCTGTACAGGGTTCAACCCACAAGAACCAGTGGAGGAGATCAGGCGACTGATGGACTCATTTGACTTCTCTGTGGAGAGGCTGCGGCACCTACTGCTGTCCTGATCTTGGAGGCAAAAATATCACCGGCAACTTTCGCAGTCTTCGTTCAGGCTTGTAAGCGGAAGACCACTGTGGGGTTCTAAGTTAAAAACTTAGAAAAATCTTCTTTGTTTTCAGCTATTTACAGACGAACAGGTCTGTGATAACCTCCCGACCACTATAGACAACTCGGAAGCGAAATCTTTGGCGGTTAAGGAGAGGTGTGCCTGTGAAACAAGATAAAACGAGTAGGGGGCTTAATGGCCTGTTCGAGAAGTTCATCGTTGAGAAGACCTACTTGGAAAACCGCTCTCCGAGGACGATAAGCTGGTATAGGCAGACCTTCAAAGCATACAAGAAGATCGTCGGAACCTCCCAAATACTGAACAAAGAAAAACTCAACCAATTCATAATCGAATTGCGGCAGAGGGGAGTATCTGTAGGAGGCTGTAACGCCTATATCAAAGGTATGAACTCCTTCCTTGTATGGCTCTATCAGAACGGCCACCTGGGGGAGCCTTTGAGGATGAAAGTATTGAAGAAAGAGAAGAAGGTAATGCGGGCCTTCACCGACGAAGAGCTTTACAGGCTCGTCTCTTTCTGGCCTACGACATTCACTGAGTACAGACTCCATACGCTGATCTGCACCCTCATTGACACAGGCTGTCGCATTGACGAGCTACTCACTCTTACCAGAGACAAGGTAAACCTCGATAGTATGTTGCTCGTGGTGGTGGGGAAGGGTGCGAAAGAACGAGTCATACCAATCAGTGTCGAGTTGAAAGAGGGACTGCTTGTTCTCCTTCAACAGCACAGTTTCCCCCTGGTGTTCCCATCTAGCAACGGGACGAAGTGGAATTATGCAAATGCCCTTCGTGATCTAGGGCTGTTGTGCAAGAGATCGGGAGTCGTCCCTAGTGGGTTCCACACCTTTCGTCGGACTTTCGCAAGAAACTACTTGAAGAAGTGGGGCAATCTCATATTTCTCAAGACAGCCCTGGGTCATTCGCGGTTAGAGACGACTGAGAAGTATGTTGAGGTTGACATAGATGACCTTAAAGAAACTCACCAGCGTACCTCAATACTGAATCGTTTGAGTAAGTCTTCCCAAGTCAACGACATCCTCACAAGAGGCGAGAACGGCGAACAGCCTGAGTGATAATGCCTACCGTCTCGCCATTGACTTTGTAATCGCAAGAACTAAAATATCACAACCTACAATATAGGATGAGGCTTTCGCAAAATATGTTTCTGGAAGCGGTAAAGGTCGTTGGGGGATTATATATTGTAATCTCTGTTGTTTGCTTGATCGCAGGTTTGTTCTATTTGCTTTTTAAGAAGGCAATAAGGCAAGATAACGGACTGTTAAATGGAATCTTCGGCATTGTTTGTGTCGGCAGTGGAATTGTGGTGCTTTTCACGCTACCGTATGTCCTCAAGGAGAGGGCTAAAGTGGTCTATAAGGAAAGCCCCACTTGGTTCTACTTCTTTATCAGTTCTGTAGTCATCATCGGTCTTTGGATATATGAAGCGCGAGAGGTAAAGAAGGAAAAACTTGGTTTGAAAAACAATCAGGTAGAGGATAAATTCGGGGACTACTGGTGAGCTATAAGCCCCCGATCAAAGTTACGCGAAAGAGGTTCTATGAAGAAGAAAGTCCTTGAGCCGAAGCCCCAGGAGTCAACCGCAAACGGCTCGATCAACTCATCGCCCGACTTGGCGAGAGAGCTACTGCTGACGAAGTTGGTTGGTTTACCAATTCCTATGGCACCGAATCGATAGAGGAGAGCTATGAGCAATCAGAAAAAGAACTTTGACCCGAATGACACCCTCCTATGAGGAGGCTGCAACCTGCGGGAGTTCGTCTCTGACACTCCAATCCCTTCATCAAGAAGCTCCACGTCCATTTAATGACAAGCACAAAATAGAGGGCACTAGAACCAATATAGCTACCAGATTTCGTAGGCTGAAACCATTGATCTACTAAGCCGATAATTGCTACACTGAACATTGTCCGACCTCTTGTGGGTCGAACGGTAGCGGCCCCACACTGCTGCTTAAACTATCATCCCAAAAACTTAAATAGGAGGAGGTGTCCTTATGGATGGACAGGAGTTTTTTGTCTCCCAGTCGGAGGCATATACGATAACCGGCAGAGGTCGAACCACACTTCATACTTGGAGGCAGGAGGGTTTGCCTTACAGACGCGATGAAAAAACGGGTCGGGTTTATTACCGAGAGGCTGATCTTCGCAACTTCCACAAGAATCGCTGAAACAGTAACAACTGTCTCTCGAAAAGAGAGGCTAAAAGAAAAAGCCTGTCGAAACGAACAGGCAGACGAAAGGATGAATTTGCTTTGAGCATACTAGCACAGCTACACGTAGCAGACAATAATCAAGCCCTAAGTGTAACGCCTGATACTTTCCTATCGGCGTTCTTCCCTGACGAAGACGAGCGAGTAGACTTGCGGCTGCTTCCGGCAAAAGGCGGGACTGGAAGCTCTAGCTCTATAGCCACTACTCGTAGGAAGATTGCAGATGAGTTTCTTCAACACAGACTAAAAAAAGAGAATGAGCATCTTGGAGTGTATTTCGTCGCCAATTCCGGTGGAGGAGATGACAAGAGCATCACCCGCTTCAATGCCTTCTTCGCTGAGATTGACGACAGATCGCTTGCGGAGCAGCACAGAATCTTTGACAACTCTCCACTGCCAACAAGTATTCGGGTAGAGACAAAGAAGTCCGTTCACGCTTACTGGTTGCTGGACGGTGCCGTTTCTAGAGAACAGTGGGAAGATATACAGAGGAGACTGATCGAATACTTCAAGAGCGACCACCGAATCAAGAACCCTTCACGGTTGATGCGGCTCCCTGGTTTTAACCATATCTCCGTTAAGGAAGATGGCGGCTTCTCGTACAAGCCTGTTGTGGTCGTTCAGTTCAATGCCGACAAGCGATATACAGTCGAGCAAATGCAAACCGCTTTCCCTCCGGCCCCCGAAGAATCAAGAGGCGTTCACTCTGAGCCGAAGACGGAGTTTGCCAACTGGGATGAGCTAAACACAGCGCTACGGGCAAAAATACTATCGCAAGAGCACAAGATCACAAAAGATGGTTGGGTTGAGACAAGAGGTATTTGTCACAATGGGGTAGGGCCAAGTGGTCTGAGCTTTAACATAGCGTCAGGGGCCTACTACTGCAAAGCGGGCTGTTCGATTGAAAAGATTCTTGAGTCTTTCGACCTTCCCACGAAACCGAACAAAACAATCGAGGCTCCGCCTTCGGAGGGGAAACCGAAGATAATCACTGCCGACGCTTTATTGCGGCAGGATTTTCCTGAGTTGAGGTATGCAGTTAAGGGACTACTACCTGAAGGGCTGTTCTTATTGGCAAGTCCACCGAAGACGGGAAAGACCTTTATGAGCCTCGACATAGCTTCCGCCGTCGCCTTCGGCAAAAAGGTACTGGGCAAGCTAGATGCCGGTGATGCCGGTGATGTTCTGTGCCTGACGCTGGAAGACGGAGAGAGGCGGCTACAACAAAGGCTTGCCCTCATAATGGACGATGCGGGTTCAAACAGATTGCATCTAGCAACGGAATGGCCTCGGTTTGATGATGGGGGCCTCGACCAGATTAAAGAGTGGCTGAGAGACCACCCTCAAGCGAAGCTGGTTGTTATTGACACGCTTCAGCGAGTACGTCCTAGAGAGAAATACGGGTCGAGCATTTATGGACAAGACTATGCAGCACTGGCTCCTCTTGCTGATCTTGCACATAAACACCGTGTAACCATCCTAGTCGTTCATCATACGAGGAAGGCTCTCGCAGAAGACCCTTTTGATAGAGTTTCAGGCTCAACTGGGCTAACAGGAGCCGTCGATGGAACACTCATATTGAGCCGAAAGAGGGGAGCTACTCGCGCCACTTTGTCAGTTACAGGTAGAGACATTGAAGAAAGAGAGCTACTGCTTGAGAGAAATAAAGATACGGGAGGCTGGCTCTTAGTAGACGACGCACCAGAAGAAATGCAGCCTTTGAGTCCTGAAAGGCGAGAAATTCTGGAAGTATATAAACCAGGGATGACTGTCATAACGGTTGCATCCCTCCTCGGTAAGCCTGTAAACACCATTAAGCAACTGCTGTGGAAGATGAGAAGGGACGGGCAGCTACCTACAAGCGATAACCCTGATAACCACGATAACTCCGGTAACCACGATAACCCGATAACCAAACAGAACAGCCAAGTTATCCGGTTACCGCATCTAGTTACCAGCGATGACCTTGTAAAACCCTTTCAGTCTGAGGCAGATACGCAGGAGGTTACCGAGGGTTATCGGGTTACTAGTACAACCGCAGTCCAAGACGGAAGGTGCGCTTGTGGAGAAACGATAGACGACTTTCAGTTTGTTTGCGGTAATTGCATTATGAAGGGGGGCTGATATGAAGCCCCTCCTTACTTTCGTCTCGTTATAGCTGCTGATGATCGCTTGTCTAAGATGTGTAAAAAAGAAGGTGGTATGTCGCTCTCTGCCTCCCAGTTGCGGCTAAGAAGCCGATCTCGATTTTCGCTCCAAGTACGCGGATAATTTCAGCCGATTTTCGACTAAAACCGAAAGAGAGATATGACAACCGCTTCTTTTGCCATACATACGTTCATCGAGGCTGTTTTGAGGGTGAAAATTTTGACTGGTCGCCTTCGCGCTAATGAGTTCTCTTTGATGACAATGATACGAGGTTATACGCAATAGAGTGAGTTTCACATTGATCTTTACTGTTTTTCATTGGAGGCCGGAATCTCTGTCATTTTAGTAGTGTTATAAACCCATCAAATAGAACAGATGAAGCTACACGGCATTGAGAGGGTGTTTGAGCTTCCCTGGTACTATCTACAGAAAGCGCGACAAGTCCCATATACAAAACGGATTGAAGGTTCAAGCCTAAATTTCGTTTGTAGTTCTTCTGCGTTTCGTCTAATAACGATTGGCTAACTTGAACCCGTTGCTTCGTCTGAGTGTCAATCCGCTCTCTTGAATCCGCAGATGAAGACCATTTTTGCGGAGACTGTCTATGTCGAGTTCTTCATCGTTGGGGGCAAAAATCCTGTCGTCTTAATTGTGCTGTAACTCCCGTAATGCCAGCATATGAAAAGGGACGGAGAAAAGAGAAGTAAAAGACGTAATTCGACCCCCAAATACACCTGATAACAAAGACCCGCAAATCCCATTACGCCAATAAATAGAGATTCAACACACATCAACCGCTATTGCCTCAAACTCCTTCTGACTGTAAGATTGCACACCCATTCTGAAAATAAGTAGGAGGGCATACGATGGACGGGCTTTTGGTGCTTATTGTGATCGGCTTGATTATTGCTGTGGTAGTGTTGTTCAACCAGAGTCGTGCGCTCAAGCAAACGGCTGGTTCTATCCAACAGGCATACAATCAACTTCAACAGCAGATGAACCAGAGAGTGCAGAATGAACTTAACCAATGGCAGCAAAGGGAGGTTGAGTCAATAAGAATCCAAGAGAGGCAATCAGCAGGTAGAGAAGCAGCCGTCTTACTCGAACAATGGAAGGCTGAAAACACAACGTCTATCAGACAAGATGCCATATCACGAAGTCGAGCAGTAATCACAGGTCAAGTCACTGAACACTTGATGCCTTATCTGCCTATGTTCCCATATAATCCCAAAGACGTTCGCTTTATCGGGAGCCCTATTGACCTTTTGGTTTTCGATGGTCTTAGTGATGAAAACATACAAGAACTTATTTTCATTGAGATCAAGACAAGTAACAGTAGGCTCAGTCATAAGCAGAAGCTCGTGAAGGATGCGGTACTTGCGAAAAAAGTTGTGTGGAGAGAACTAAGAATGGAAGTCGAAAAAGCGGCTCACTGATTCATCTGTATATCGAATTGAGTCTATCGGGAAAGTGTTCGGACAAGTTGAACAGGCCGCACCTTCTACCACATCACAGGACATCTAACGTACAAATCTTGCAGAGCAAGTTTGGACGAGCCAACCAAAGGGCGGCAGGAGAAAGATCGCCATATTACAGATAGAAGATACGGGGGCCGAGAGATGACTACAGCCCCAAGTATGACCAGCACCTATCTAACGCAAACGGCTTAACAGAGAGACGCTCGTATGTGTCCTTTTCAAGTCCTCCAATTCCACTTCAACGTATCGTCTGGTGGTTTCTAGTCGGCTGTGGCCCATCGCAGCTTGTAGATAGAACAGATTCCCTCCTCGTTTCAGATAGTTTCTGGCGAACGTCCTTCTGAAGCAGTGGAAGCCCTCTGACTGGATGTGGAGCTTTTTACACAACAGTCGAAAATCTGTTCGAGCGTTGAAGTAATCGAACTTCATCCCCTGTCTAGTGCAGAAGACCAGATCGAACTTGTGGGTGTTTAGATACTTGAACAGAATTTTTCTGAGTTCCAAAGAGATCGGCACAACTCTCTCCTTTGAGCCTTTGCCGAAGACTGTCATTGTGAGATTGTCCAGGTTGATCTTGTCTCTTGTGAGCGTGAGAGCTTCCTCGATTCTCACGCCGGTATCTATCAACAGGCAGATGAGTGTGTGCATCCTTCTCTCTCCGAACTTCTGGGGGCGAAAAGCGATTAGCCTCCGCAACTCCTCCTCGGAGAATGATCTCATAACGAGTTTCTCTTGTTTGAGCAGTTTGATGGTTATGTTGTCTTCTATGTATTCAGAAGCTTTCATCCACTTCAACACCGTATTCAGCCCCCGAAGGTAGGTGTTACAGCCGCCGATAGACAGGCCGCTCTCTCGCATCCTTATTATAAGGGTGTTTATAACCTCTCTCGTGGGCATCTCTGCCCCCACGAATTTCCTGTAAGCGATAAAGCAACCCTCATAATATTTGATGGTATTGCGGGAGCAGTTTTGCAGGTAGGTTTTCTCCTGTAGGAATTGCTGGAAGATTTGATCGAGATTCATATTTCCTCCGCTTCGTGTCAGTTAGTGTTGAAGCGAAGGATTGGGCGGCAAGTCGTTAGAACTAGAGCGCGAGCACCGCGACAGGCTCGCACACCATACACCAGATGGAGCAGCAGCGGCTGGTCGCCGAAGCTTTCGGCAGGCAGAGCTAGGTAAAGCTAAACCGGGCGCTGTGATAAGTCACAGCGCCCCATAAAGCTAAAGTAGAGGGCGTTATCACGGTCGAGCCTGACCTCGTTATCGCCTTCTTTGATTGTCACCTGCCGTAGCCAGAGCGTGTTTCGATCTTGCGTCTGGCTACGAGCCATCAGCCAGTAGATTCCCGGTTTCAAGTTGTCGAGCATAGCCTTTCCCTCGCCGTCCGTTTCGACGGACCGTGAGACGTGCGGTTCCCACACGGGCTTCGCTTGATCCAGAAATAAGAAGACGTCCGGCCCCAGTGAGTATGCCTCCCGTCGACGAGCGTTCATCAATACGGCCAGCTCTTTTAACTTCGGGTCGGCGCTATAAAGCTCTTTGTCGAAGGGGTCGATGTCGAGCAGGTAAACAGTTAGCCGGGAGGGCGGCCGGAGGGTTAGCCTGAGCGACGTTGGCGTCGAACCGGAGCAGTGAAGGTTCAATAGCGTCGATGTGATCAGGAGCGCCAGAATCCGCGAGTGAGAATGATTTCGCATGCCGGTTCGCCGGGCAAATCTTACAGGCCCATCTTACGGGCTTATCTTAAAAGGCTCCTGACCCACAGCAGCACGAACATTCCGTAGAATATCGACATGCAAACGAGCGCGGCGCGACGCCAGAGCGGAGGCCGCAGCTCTTTCGGCAGCAGCGTTGTATTGACGTGCAGGATATGTATCGAAGCGATTATAAATACTATCCCGCCCATGTTGGCGCCCAGTTGGAGCAGCATGATGGGCTGCGCCAGCCGCAACGCGATCAGCCCCCAGACGACGACCACGCCCAGCACACAATAATAGACGACTCTAACGTCGCCGCCGCGCCATGTTCGCAGTCTCTTGTTGCTCGTCCACAGTATGTCTGTCACGGCGCGCGTCATGCCCTCGATAATGTCGAGCTGCGTCTTGAGCAGTATCCACGCTCCCATGAAGGCGACGGCACCACCTGCTAAAGCCCCGACCCGATCAGCCATTACGTGCGCGAGTGTCGCCCCGATGCCGAGCCCGCGTATGTCGCTCCCGCGCGGCAAAAAGGTCACGTACAACAGCGCCGGGAGCAACATGCCGAGCAGCGCGCCTGTAAAAAACACTCCCCACTGGTCTGCCCTGACGATGCGCCACCAGCCTCCCCATCGGGTCATAGACTCGGCGGTCGGTGTGAAGATAGAACCCGTGTGCGCGAGGTTGACCTTCTGCCCGCCAACCAGCGCCGGGATGTAACCTGTGACCTTGCTCATCCCGTAGCCTTTGTCTCGCGCCCAGTTCGTCAGCGTGATGTTGCCGACTCCGCCGCACCCGGAGTATGCCGCCAGCGCGCCCAACAAGAAGTAGTCCGCGCCCGAAGGGAAAAAGTTAAACCCGCCGGAACCGGTGTCGAAACCTGCAAAGCCCGCGACGGCGGAAGCCCATGTCTCAGGGCTTACGAATAGCAGTGCCAGCAAGAGGAACCCGCCCAGGATGAACGTGATCATCACCCAGTTGAGCAATTCAAGCGTCCGCTCGATCCGCCTGCCTACGAGCAGGACCGCGACGCAGAAAAGCAGCGTGCCCGCCCCAATCGCATAGACGGCGTCGGCATCCGACGGGCCGGGGAGTCTTTGAGACGACAGCAGAAATATCGCGGCGGCGGCGGCGCCTGCCCAGGCGGGCCAGCCGTTTTGCAGAAAGTACAGCGCCACGTAAAACCACGCCCAGAAGGTCGAGTTTGGCCTCGTGCGCATAAACCCTGTGAACGCAGGCTCGCCTGTCGCAAGCGTGTAGCGCATCAGCTCTGTGTTAAATATTGTCTGAAGAAAGACTGCGACCGTCGTGATCCACAGAAGCGCGAACCCGTAGTTGACGAATACGGCGGGACCGAGAAGGAATTCGCCGCTGCCGACAGACATGCCGAGCACTATCACGCCCGGACCGACGACCCCTATCCAGGCAAGCCCCTTCGGGGCGGGCGGGGCCGGTAGCTCTGTGCGCATCCAGGGGTCTAACCCTGACTGCTCTTCCAGGTGCCTGGTTCTCTGTTGCTCGACCATCGTGACCCCCGACGGAAACAGATTTGATACGGCTTACTTCACGGCTTAAACCCAATGCGTTCGAGCAGGCTCGCAAATCGCGGGTCAGACCTCAGCGGGTCGTACAGCGGGTCTGCTTTGAGCCAGATGACATAGTAAGATCGCTCCTGGTACGTCTTTTCGAGCCACTCGAAGGCGCTGTCTTTCTCTCCAAGCCCTGTGTATATGATCGCTATCAGGTAGGGCGGCACGTACTGGCGGCGCGACATCTCAAGCAACTCCGCGAGCACGCGCTCGGCTTCCGCGCGTTTCCCTTGCACGGCATATATGCGCCCGACCCACGCCTGCATCAAAGGGTCCGCGAAAAGCTCTGCCGACTTTTGCATCTCGGCTTCGGCTTCGGCGTACATGCGCTTGGCCTCGTAAACCAGCCCTAGCTGGAAGCGGGCCTCCGCGAATTTCGGCTCCATCTCAAGCGTGCGGCGAAGCTGCTCAATGGCAAGGTCGTGGTTGCGCGCGTAGTAATAAGCGCGGCCAAGCGACGTGTTTATTATCAAAGAGAGCGGGTCCAGCTCCAGCCCTCGCTTGATCTCTGCCGCGCCTTCTTCAAACTTCCCCGTGCCTGCCAGGAATATCCCGTACCAGTGATGCGCCGTCGCGTAGTTGGGGTTAAGCTCGATTGCGAGCCTGTACTGCTTTTCGGCTTCGCCCCAGTTCCAGTCGTACTCGTGTATTGCCGCAAGAGATGTGTGAGCTTCCGCGAGCGAATCGTCTATCTCAAGCGCGCGCATCGCGGCCGACCTTGCCTTCGGGTACAGCTCGTTTCGCGGGGCCGAGCCGTATTCGATCAGCAGCGCGTAACAATCCGCCAGCCCCGTGTGAGCAAGCGCGTAGCCGGGGTCTTTTGCTATCGCCTGGTTGAAGTATTCTATTCCCTTCTTGATGTCTTCTTCCGTGCGCTTGTTCCACTGGTAGCGGCCTCGCAGATAGAGCTGGTAGGCTTCGGTGTTTTCCGTCGCCTGCCTGGTCACGCGCTCCTGCTCGTCACCGGTCATACGCGGCAGCAGCTTTTCGGCCACGCGCCGCCCTATCTCTTCTTGAATCAAAAGCAGGTCCGACATGCGGCGGTTGAACTGCTCGCCCCAGATGGTGCTGTTGTCGCGCGAGTCTACAAGCTCGACGTTCACCGAGAGATTATCGCCGCGCTGGACCACCCTTCCTATCAACACCGCGCGCACGCCAAGCTCGCGCCCCACGGTCTTTGCGTCGGGCTCGCTCCCCTTGTAGCGAAAGACCGAGTTGCGAGACATGACCTTGAGCCCTTGCGACCGCGACAGGTTATTTATGAGGCTTTCCGTTATTCCGTCCGATAGGTATTCCGCCGCCGGGTCGCCGCTCATATTCATAAGCGGCAGCACCGCGAGCGAATCTATACGTTCCCCCCTGTCGCCCCAGATGAAATACGCTAAAAGGGCGAGCGCGATAACGGTCATAATCGCGGCGTAGAGCTTCCACTTGCGCGAGCGCTCAAGCTCTGCGGTCGCGTACTCCATCGCGGTCGTCGGGCGGCTCACTTTAAGCTGCCCTGTCTCGACGCTCTCTTCTTTTAGCGCCCCCCTGTTTCGGCCGTGCTTAGGTTCGCGTTCTGGAGAGAACGATTCTTCCACGCCCGCTTCTATCTCAAGCCGCTGTTTCTGTCGCTTGAGCGCGAGCAGCATCTCACCGATATTCGGGTAGCGGTCCTCTCTATCTTTGGCAATCGCGCGCGTGACTATCCTTTCCAGTTTTTCCGGTATGTCGGCGGAGATTTCGGTGAGCGGTCGAGGCTCGCGGTCGAGGACGGCCACGATTATGTCTGTCACGGTAGCGCCGTCGAAGGGTTTTTTCCCCGCTGCCATTTCGTAAAGCATCGCCCCCAGGCTGAAGATGTCCGTCCTTGCGTCGATTTTTAGACCGCGCGCCTGTTCGGGCGACATATAGTTCGGGCTTCCCATGACGATGCCGGGCTCGGTCTTGACCACGACGATCCCTTTCGAATCGACCGCGTCGGAATCGGTCTGGCGTTCGGGGAATTTCTCGGTCAGCTTTGCTATCCCGAAGTCCACCACTTTGACGTAGCCGTCGGGCCTGATCATCACGTTTTCAGGCTTTATATCGCGGTGGACTATACCGGCCTGGTGCGCGGCGGCGAGCGCGCTGGCAACCTGTATGGCAACGTCGAGCACTTCGTGAAGCGGCATGCGGCCAGATGACATGTGTTGCCGGAGCGTCTTGCCCTCGATGAACTCCGCGACCATGAAGTGTGCCGACGCGGTCTCGCCTATCTCGAAAATCGTGATGATATTCGGATGGTTGAGCGCGGAGGCGGCGCGGGCTTCCTGCTCGAAGCGACCGAGCCTGTCCGCGTCTATCGTGATGTCTGCGGGCAGTATCTTGAGCGCGACCTTGCGGCCCAGCCTCGTGTCTTCGGCGAGGTATACCTCGCCCATCCCACCCGCTCCGATGGATGAGATGATGATGTAATGTCGGATGATGGTACCGGGTTTCAGAATCACGCGAGTAGATAGGAATCTAGCACAAACTTTATTAAGAGAAGCTCGCCACCAACGGGCGCAGCTTATCATCGGAAGGTAGCAAATTCAATATTAGCTTTTCTAGAGCGCGCCTTCGCGCTCCAGCCATCGCTGTAAGGCTTCGTTTTCGCGCGCGACCTCTTCGGCGTTTATCAGCCCGCGCTGCAAGGCTATCGAGATGGCGCGCGCGCGCGGGCTGAAGGTGTTGCCCCAGCGGTCGTCGACTATCTGCTCCACGTCAATCGAGAGCTTTATATAAAGCTCTCGCAAACGGTTTTGCGCGCCGCGCTCTGAAAGATACCTGCGCCGCGCGATGGCCCTGTCGGTGAGCCCAAGCGCTATGTCTATCAACGCTTCGTACTCGATGTCGGTAAGGCCGGACATCTGGCTGACGGCGCGCGATTGCACCGTGCGAATCTCGCGGTCTATCCAGCACTGCTCGTCTATAAGGACCGCGCGAAGCGCAGCTATCAGCTTCTCGTCAGCCGACGATTTGAGAACGTAGCCGTAGACGGTTTCGCCCGGCACTATGCGCGCAAGCTCGCGCACGTATATCTCGTCTTTGTACTGCGACCAGAAGAGTATCCGCGCAAGCCTGTGCTCGGCCCATATCTGCCGCGCGGCGCGAACGCCCGAAAGGCCGCCGAGCTTTATATCGAGCACGATCAGGTCGGGTTTGTGCTCGCGCGCAAGCTCGATTGCGCGGTTGCCGTCGTCGGTTTCGACGACAGGGCAGCACGCGGCGAAGTTGTCCGCGATGATCGAGCGGAGGTGGTCGCGCTGAAAGGCCATGTCTTCGGCAATAAGTATCGTCATGACTTCAAACTCATCGATCTATGCCCGGCGCTGCGCGTTAAGCGGCACGCGCAGCTCAACCGTCGTGCCGCGCCCCTGTGCGCCTTCAGCCCACGTGACCGACGCGCCGATCAACCGCGCGCGGTACCTCATATTGGTCAGCCCGCGTGACGCGCCCTCATCGATGGCCCCGCTCATGCCGCGCCCGTCGTCGGTTACACGGATCAAAAGCTCGCGCCCTTCGCGCGTGACCACAAGCTCGCACAACTGCGCCTCGGAGTGTTTCGAGATATTGTTGAGCGCCTCCTGCACTATGCGGTAAACCAGCAGCCGCTCGATATCTGTCAACGTGATCTCCTCTTCCGCGACCCGACAGATGAAGCGCGTGCCGAAAGGACGCGCGGCCCTTGCTGGCGCGCGCGCCAGGCGGCCCTCGATAGCGGGCAGCAACCCCAGCGTGTCGAGAGCCGAAGGGCTCAACGATTCCATAGCCCTGCGCACCTCGTCCATCGCCGCTTCAAGCCCCGTGGTTATCTGCCCCAGCCCCTCGCGCACGTCGTCGGGCATGCGCTCGTCGGATTTTTCGTAGAGCCGACGGGCGAGCCGCGAAAGCTCTCTCAAATCGGTCAGCGTTTGATCGTGCAGGTCGGCCGCCAAAAGCTTGCGCTCGCCTTCGGCCAGCGTGATTATCTGCATTATGCCTTCGAGTAATTCCTGATGAGTTTCCACGGGTTTCATATACTATTAAAGCCCTGACCTGGCACTGTGGAATCCCACAGTAGCGCCTGCATTCCGGCCCGCTAACAATTGCGGGATGCAACCTGTTTACCTGACCGGATCGGATGTAGACTGCGCCTGTATTTATGAGATGTCAACTGAACAGGGCGAGGTCAGGTGGACGCGGGCCTCGCCCCGAAACTGAGGAGAAAGGGATGATGAAACGCATCATCTATAGATTGTTGCTGTGACAGTCTCTGAGCAATAAGCCTGCACAGCAGGAATTCTGGGCCGAACAGCCGTGCTCACAAGGTAAAGGCGCTCCCCCTCTTAGCCTGCCCTGAGAGCGCGGCTCGCGGGTCCAGTTCGATGGGCAGCCTCACCCCCTCTTTTGAGGCTGCCCATTCCCCCTTGAACAACCCCCCGCTAGAAACCGGGTCGCGCTGCCGCTCCCTTTTACAGGAGATAGCGGCCCGGTTCCCCCTCCCCTTTCTCGATTCCTACCACTGAAATCGACCCTATTAGATGATAGAATTCTCGCGTGAAGAAACTCTCTGTTGACCGGAAGCTGCCTATCTTGTCGCTCGCGTTGCTTGCGTTGATCTCAACGGTGTCGGCCTGCCGCAGCAACCCTGAGCCGGTCGAGGTTTCCGGCTACACGGCCGAAGACTCCGAGCCTGAGCGTTATTCGGCGACGGTCGCCGTAGCGATTGACGACGGCCAGATGCGCGAGTTGAGCGTGACGCGGGTGGCGCGGCTGGGCGACCTTCGCCGCGAGGAATGGGTAGAGCAGGGCGAGTCGCGCGCTCTTATCTTTAGGCCCGACCTCGGCAAAAGCTACTTGCTCTCGCTCGACCGTCGCGTCTACGTCGAGACGGACTGGGGCGGCTCTCCGGAACAGCGGCGGTCTTCGCAACCGGTGCCTGATTCAAGCAGCCCGCAAACAGGCGCGGAGAGCGATACGGTCGCTCGCTCTGCGCCGCCAGACCCCGATGCGATGGAGCGCGCTATAGATGTTGCGACAGACGGCGGCGCTCAACCCGTAGACGTAAAGACGCTCGCGCTCCCCGACCAGATCATAAACGATTACGTGTGCAAAGTGATCGAGCAGCGAGCGAGCTTTGAAGGCGGGTTTACAGAGGTGACGCGGAGCTTTCGGGCAGAGCAGCTTAACGGCCTCGCCATCAGAATAGAGCGCGAGACTGTGCATGATACGAGGCCGGTCAAGCTGATAACCGAGCGGCGCGATATCCAGACTGAAGTCTCGCCGGACCTGTTCACGGTGCCGAAAGATTTCAAGCGCGTTGACAGGCTGTTTTAAACTCTTTATGAAGCCGCCCGCGCCAGTTAATTTCGTTGCTTTGTGTATCGATTTCAGCTAATGTCATTGTGCGTTGGAAAGCAGTATGGTCCCTGGCGCACATTTAGGATGATTCAGGCTGACAGCTAAGGCGAGCACGGATTATACCGTATCGGTCCCCCAGTTCTTAAAGTAAGAAGATAAAACGGCCGGCTGTTGTCTTGAAAACACGGTCCGAGAACCGCCCACGGGTTTGATTGTCAAGCAGGAGAAACGAGCAATGGATGGGAAGAACCCACATATACTGATTATAGAGGATGACGAAGATACAAGGTTCGTCTACAGCGTGCTGCTTCAGATAGAAGGTTATCTTACAACGCACGTCGGGACCGTTGCCGACGGATTGGCGCGAGTTCTTTCGACCAATTACGACCTGATCCTGATGGATGTCAGGCTGTCGGACGGCGACGGCGTCGAGCTTTGCCAGAAGATACGCACGTTCAACATGACCACGCCCATCATGTTTGTCTCGGCGGCGGCTTACGAAAAAGATGTCGAACGCGGGATGAAGAGCGGCGCGCAGGCTTACATGACCAAGCCCGCCGACGCGGACCAGTTGCTTCAAAACGTAAAATACCTGCTTGGCAAAAAGGCCTTGGAGCTAACTCATCGCAACTCTTCCATGCTGCCCGGTATCATAACCGACGCGGCGGTTGCCGCCGCCTTGATCGACAAGGACCGTCTTTACAAAGCCGTGAGCCCGGCTTATGCGGAAGCGGGCGGTTACTGCGCGTCGGAACTTGTGGGGCGACAGGCGACAGACATCTTCCCGGACGTCTCAGGCGAAGCGGGACAGATGCTCGACGTTGTTCGCCGCTCACGACGGCCCTACTTCATATCGCGCTACCCCTACACTCCGCCAAACCAGCCCGAACGCGGGCTCACTTACTGGGACGCCGCTTTCTGGCCGATTGAAGGCGATGAAGCCGAATCGGATGTGCTGATAGTCGTTCGGCAGAAAGAGCAGAGCGGAGATATTGCCGCCACCTAGCCTTCAACATTGGCGTGCGAAAAGCTAAAAGCGGGATTCAGGACGCGCGTCCTGAATCCCGCTTTTAGGTTAAGCGCTGCTGGCTTTAAGAAAGTTAAGGCTGCGTGCCCGCAGGGGGAGGCGCAGTGGGCTGCGACGGCACCGCGCCCTGCGGCGTCCTGCGCGGCGCAGTCCGCGTAGGCGCGGGCGGGTTTCCGCGAGGCATACCCCTCATCGGGTCGGTTCCCGCGCCGCTCGCGATGGCCGTGTCTAACACGTCCTGGTAGATTTCAACCTCTCCTTTATCTTTCATCGTCTTCTGTTTCGACGCGATATAAGCGGCGAAGAAAGAGGCGCGCTTGGCTTCGAGCAGCCGCTCTTCGATTGACTTGCGCTCCTGCTCGAACGGCTGGCCCATGTCTGCGTCCTTGCGGCTGATGAGCGCAGCGACTACGTATGAATCGCCCGGCTCGGCCTTGATAGGCTCGCTTACGACCTCGTTCGGGTTGAGCTTGTATATGCGCTCGCGGGCCGATTCGGTCACAAGCGAGCCTATCGAGTCGTTGCCCGACAGGCTTGCGCGCTCTTCGACCCTTATCCCCATGGCGGCGGCCGCGGCGTTTAGCGCATCCGGCGTGCGCGCGGCTGCCAGCTGGCGCGCGCGTTCGGCGGCGAGGTCTTTCGATTTAACTTCGCGGTATCTCTCTTCGACGGCCGCGCGTACATCTTCGAAAGGAGGGACGTTCGGCTCGCGTTTTTCGGCAAGCTGCGCGACGGCAAGCCCGCCCGTTACGTTCAACCGCTCGGCAACGTCGCCCGTGTTTTGAAGCTCAAAGAGCTTTGTTTGAAAGTCGTTTGCGTTGCCAAGCTCCGGCAGCGTTTCCGTCTGAACAAAGAAGCGAGTCTGGCGCACGGAGGCGATGCCCTGGCCGTGTTTGTTATTGATCTCCGATGCGACCGCGTCAGGGTTTTTAGTCTCTTTCAGCCTCTGCTCGGCTTCGGCGGCGATCTCGACCGCGCGGCTGTAACCGCGCGTGGCCTGCGCCTCTTTTAGCAACTGCTCGCGCGCTTCTTCGAAGGTCGGGAGCTTTCGCTCTGTCACTTTGAAGATGTAAAACTTGTCGCGCTTCAGTATGGGCTGGCTCACGTCCCCCTGCTGCATATTGAAAACGGAGTTGAGCGGGTCATCCGCCTCGCGCTTGTCGCCGCGCTTTACCCAGCCGATGTCTCCGCCCGCGGCCTTGCTCTTCGCATCTTCGCTGAAGGTGCGCGCAAGCTCCGCGAAATCTTCCGGGGCCTTGCCTTCCGCCGCTTGAGCGCGGTTTGCTATGTCGAGCGCTTTCTTTCGAGCCTCTTCGCTGACCTCTGTAGTCTTAGGGGCGGTGTTGCTGTTATCGCTCGCGGCAGTCCTGACGCGCGGGGCGCTGAGGACGATCTGGCTGACGCGCACCTCCTGCACTCCGCGCTCAGGGTTGAAGTTCTGTCTCAACTCGTCGTCGGATACTTGCAAGGTTGTGCCCGTCTTGCTCTGGTCTATGAATATGTAGCTGGCGCGGCGCTGCTCGGTCGGGACGCGAAATTCTTCTTTGTTCTGATCGTAGTAAGCGCGCAGGTCCGCGTCGGTCAACTGCACCTTGCTTTGGAGTTCTTCGGGCCTGACATCTGCCCAGCGCACCGTGTATGTAGTGTTGTTGCGGCGGTATTCTTCTTCGATCTCCTGCGGCGTGACCAGCACGGCAGCCGTTATGTAGCTCTTGAGCTTCTCTTCGGCGATCAAAGTGCGCAGGTCTTTTTCAAACTGGACGGGCGTCGTGCCCGCGCCCTGCAACTGGCGGCGATAGGCCTCGGCCCCGGGCCACGGGTTGAACAACTGCTTGAGACGATCCTGTACCTCCTGGTCTGTGGCGTCAAGATCGAGGTCGTCGGCCTCTTGCATGACTATGCGGCTGCGAACGAGGCCGTCAAGCACTGTCTGGCCGTAGAGCGCGTGGAGGGTGGCGGCGTCGGCCATGTTCGTCGTCCCCTGTCCCATGGCCATCTGGCGGCCAAATGCCGCCAGCCCCGTGCGGTACTCCCGCAAAGTTATCTCGTGATCGCCTACCTCTGCCACGACCGTATCATCGCTGGCAGAGCCCTGGAGCCCGCTCCACGGCGTAAAGACCCCTATAAGCCCTGCGGCAAGCACCGCGACGAAGACCCATAACAGCGCTTTGCGCGAGCGCTTCCGTTTGCTTAAAAACCTCAACATATCGTTTTAACGCCTCCGAATTGATACCCCAACCCCGTTTATTTCGGGCGAGATGAAAGGGTTTGAGAGAAAAGAGAATTCTAGTGTAAGCGGGGCTCGGCTGGCAACCGCGCGAAAAAAAAGTTTTTGACACCCCCGGCTTTATCTGCTAAATTCACTCGCTTGTAACTACATCAGTTTTCTTGGCATGTACGAGATAGGCAGGGAAGGCACTAGATGAAGAACGTCACACTGGAAGAGGTCATTCAGACCTATGGTGTGGAGAACTGGGGAGCGGGATACTTTGAGGTAAACCGAAAAGGCCATCTTGCCGTCCGCCCCGCTGAAGGCGACTCCCGCTACGTAGATGTTAAAGAACTCATAGATTACCTCGTCGAGCAGCGTAAACTTCAGCTCCCTATCCTGTTGCGCTTTCCGCAGATACTGACAAGCCAGCTTAAAAAGCTCCACCGCTCGTTTCAAGATGCCGCGCGCGAGTTCAAATACACCGGCGGGCACTTCGCCGTCTTTCCCATGAAGGTCAACCCGCGCCGCGAGGTCGTCGAGGAGTTCTTGCGCGAAGGCTCGAAGTACAACTTCGGCGTCGAGTGCGGGTCGAAGGCCGAGCTGTACGCGGCGCTGTCGCTTGAGCAGTCCGCCGAGTCGCTTCTGATATGCAACGGGTTTAAAGACGAGGTCTTCGTGAACCTCGCGCTTATGGGAACGAAGGTCGGCAAGCGCGTAATGCTTGTGGTCGAAAAGCTGAACGAGCTGAAGATGATCATCCGGCGCGCGCAGGCCACGGGCGTAAAGCCTATGATAGGCTTGCGGGCAAAGCTCTACTCCAAGGGGTCGGGCAAATGGGCCTCGTCGGGCGGCGAGTCGGCCAAGTTCGGGCTGACGACTTCCGAGATACTCGAATGCATACGATTGCTGCACGAGTACCAGATGGAAGACGCGCTCAAGCTGCTACACTTTCACATAGGGTCGCAGATCACAGACATCAAGCGCGTCAAGAACGCCATGAAAGAGGCGGCGCGCGTCTACGCAAAGATTCGGCAGTTGCACATCGACATCGAGTACCTGGACATAGGCGGCGGCATGGGCGTCGATTACGACGGGTCGAAGACGACCTTCGAGTCTTCGGTCAATTACACCCCGCAGGAGTTCGCAAACGACGTGATCTACACGATCAAATCGGTTTGCGAAGACGAAAACGTGCCGGAGCCGAACCTTGTGACCGAAAGCGGGCGCGTGATGTCGGCTTATCACGCGGTATTTATAACATCGATCCGTGACGAGATAGAGACGTTCGCAGACGACCGCCCCGAAGTCTCCGTATCGGAGGACGACCCGCAGGTCATAACCGAGCTCAAGGCGCTTTACGACGACATAACGGCGAAGAACTATCGCGAGTATTACCACGACGCGCTCGACCACAAAGACGAGCTGCACACGCAGTTCAACCTCGGGCTTATAACCCTCGAAGACCGCGCCAAAGGCGAGGTCCTGTTCTGGGAGGTCTGCGCGCGCGCGTCCCGGTTCGCTCGCGGCGCGAAGGTGCAGGAAGAGGAGTTCGAAGACCTGAAGAAGATTCTCGCGTCGAAGTACCTGTGCAACTTCTCCGTCTTTAAGTCTGTCCCCGACCACTGGGCGATAGACCAGCTGTTCCCGATCATGCCCATACACCGCCTGAACGAACAGCCGACCGATTACGCCACGTTCGTCGACATTACGTGCGACTCGGACGGCCACATAGACAAGTTCGTCGATCTGAAGGACGTAAAGGACGTGCTGGAGCTTCACCCGTTCACGGGCGATCC
Organism: uncultured Clostridia bacterium; assembly: GCA_964615905.1. Classification (GTDB taxonomy): domain Bacteria; phylum Acidobacteriota; class Blastocatellia; order UBA7656; family UBA7656; genus DATLMR01. The sequence goes on along the minus strand of CAZTUB010000001.1, from coordinate 153,351 downwards.
TTACTACATAGCGATATTTCTCGTGGGCGCGTACCAGGAAGTCATGGGCAGCTATCACAACCTGTTCGGCCAGCCCAACGAGGCGCACGTCGTGATAGACAAAGACGGCAGCTATCACATAACCAAGATCGTGCAGGGCAGCCGCGTGGGCGATATGATCAGCTTCGCCCGCTACGACAGAAAGCAGGCGTGGGAAGGCTTCGCCAGGTTGGCGCGGGCTCGCGTGAACGCGGGGCTGATGACGCAGGACGACGCCGACGCGCTTATGCACCAGTACGAAGAGAAGATTAATAGATACACCTATCTTGAATAGGCGGCAGGTGGTGGACGCGGGCTGAAGGGGCGAAGCTTCAAATGGATGCGGCTTCGGCCTATCGCCGGGCGTCGAACTGATCTGCTCGCTACCTAAGAGGCTATACCGTAATGATGAGAAAACAGAAAAGCACCAAGTATTTGACTACCCCGACTCGTCCGGTGCAAATCGACCGGGACCGCTCAGTCGCAGGGCTGCTGACAAAGATGGAAGGCGCGGGATTTCAGGCGCGCGCGCTTGCCGATTCGCACAACCTGTGGCTGGATATGCTCTCGGATAACACCACGATATTTATGGGGCTATCGGGCGCGCTGGTTGCCGCAGGGATGCGAAGGCTGATCTCTTATCTGATCAAAAACCACTACGTAGACGTGGTCGTCGCCACGGGCGCGAACCTCTTTCACGACCTGCACGAAACGCTCGGGCGGTACCATTACCAGTCTCCCGGCGATGTCGACGACGCGGAGTTGCAGGAGGCGCAGGTCGGTCGGTATTACGATACGCTCGCTTCCGACCACGAGTACCGCGAGGCGGACGAGTGGGTTGGCAACTTCGCAAACACCGTCGATCACTCGCGGCCTTATTCGACGCGCGAATTCCTCCACCTTTTAGGGCGCGAGCTTTCCGAGATAGCCACGGAAGACGGCATCCTGACCTCCGCTTATAAAGCGAAAGTCCCTGTCTACTGCCCCGGCGTCGCAGATTCCGCGATTGCCGTAGGCATCGCCACTTCGCGCATCAACCGCAAGAACCCTTTCCAGTTCGACATAATTCAGGACGTGGTCGAGGCCGCGCAAGTCATGGCCCGCTCGGTTAACACCTCTGTCGTGCTGTTCGGCGGCGGAACCCCCAAGAGCTTCGTCCATCAAACCGAAGTCACCGCTTCGATAATCAAACAGTCTATTCGCGGTCACAAGTACGCGGTCCAGATCGGGCTCGACCTGCCCGAATCCTCCGCGACGTCGGGGCGCAGCTTTGAAGAGGCGCAAACCTGGGGCCGCATCGCCAAGGACGCAAAGACCGTCTCGGTCCTGTGCGACCCGACCATAGCCATGCCCATACTTGTGACGGCGCTTTCGCAGACGGGCACAAAGGCCCTCAAGCAGCGCCGCCGCCCGCAGTTCACCTTTGGCCGCGACCTCGCCGTCAACTTCAGCTAGAAGGCTTTGAGGTAAGGGTCGCGGCTCGCCATCCGCGGCCCTTTACACGGGCTTGTCACTCTCGACCCTTCCTCATAAACTTTTAAGCATGACCGAATCTGAAAATTTGCCGTTCAACTTCGGCGGTATAGCCGAGCCTGAGCTATCGAGTTTTGACGCCGCGCGGATACTCGTCCTGCCCGTGCCTTACGAGGGCACAGTGAGCTACGGCCACGGCGCGGCGGACGGGCCGCGCGCAATCATCGAGGCGTCGCGCAACATGGAGCTGTTCGACGAAGAGATCTGGGGCTCGGTTTATCGCCTCGGCATACATACGCTTGACGAGCTGGAAGCCGTCGATCCCCCCGAAGCGATGATGGAGAGGATCGAGCGCCGCGCCGAGGAGTTGTTCGAGACGGGCAAGTTCGTCGTCATGCTCGGAGGCGAGCATTCGATCACGGGCCCGGTATTGAGAGCGCTCGCCCGCCGGGTCGAGCGGCTGAGCGTGCTTCAAATCGACGCGCACGCAGACCTGCGCGAAAGCTATGACGGGACTATCCACTCGCACGCTTCGATTATGGCGCGCGCGGTCGAGGTATGCCCTGTGGTCCAGGTCGGAATCAGGTCGATCTCCGAAGCCGAGGCGTTGCGGCTCAACCAGACGCCTACAAAGATATTCTGGGCCAAAGACGTTGTCGGCCGCACCGACTGGCACGAAGAAGCCATCTCGCATCTCACGGAAAATGTCTACCTGACAATCGACATCGACGGGCTCGATCCAAGCCTGGTGCCGACGACAGGCACGCCCGAACCGGGCGGGCTCGGTTGGTACGACGCGCTAGGCATCGTTCGCGCCGTCGCCCGCTCGCGCAACGTCGTCGGGATGGACGTGACGGAGCTTGCTCCGACGCCCGGCAACAACTCGCCCGATTTCCTGACCGCAAAGCTTGTCTATAAGTCGCTCGGCTACATCTTCGAAAAAGATGTCCCGAAGCTTTAACCGTGAATCGCTTTTGTTTAGCCCGAAATCGCTCTACAATCTTGCTCAAAACCACTGACTAAAGGAGCTGGCCATGAAGCTTTCTTTTACATTTTTCCTGCTCGTGCTGTTTATGTGTGCAAGCGCGGCGGCGGGGACGCAGAAGGAGCGAGACGACGAGTTGAAGCGGTTAGCGAGGGCCACCGAAGTTTTTCGAGAGATCATGCGCACGCCCGATAAGGGGATCCCCGGCGACTTGCTCGACAAGGCCGAGTGCGTAGCCATCGTGCCGGGGATGAAAAAAGGGGGCCTCGGCATCGGCGGTCGATACGGCAAAGGCGTAGTCATGTGCCGGCAGTCGAATCGCAGCTGGAGCGCGCCGTCGTTTCTTACGGTCGAAGGCGGCAGCATCGGCTTGCAGATCGGCTTTCAACAGATAGACCTTGTGATGCTGATAATGAATCGCGAAGGGATGGAGAAGCTCGTAGGGGATAAGTTCACCGTGGGCGCTGACGCGTCTGCGGCGGCAGGCCCTGTCGGGCGACAGGCCTCGGCTGAAACCAACATCCGCATGGACGCACAGATACTGACATACTCGCGCGCGAAGGGGTTGTTCGCAGGTGTCACGCTCAACGGCGCTGTGGTCAAGCAGGACAAGGACGACAACCGCGACTTCTACGGCATGGATATGGACGCGCGCGCGATACTGTTTCAAGGCACAGTCGCTATGCCGCCCGAAGCCCGCCCGCTCGCAGCGGCCCTCTCCTGGAAATCGCCGAGGAAAAGATAAGGATGGAAACAGTGACAAGTGACAAGTGACAAGTGACAAGAAAGAAGAAACCCCGAAGCTGCGCTGACCGCTCCCTCCATCTTGTCACTTGTCACTTGTCACCCCTCTAAAATCTGTCGAGACGAAACCGGTCAATCTCGTAGGAGCTCTTTCCCTCAGAGAGCAATTCCGCCGCGATGCGGCCGATGACCGACCCGAACTTGAACCCGTGGCCTGAAAACCCGGTCGCTATCAAAACGCCTTCAAGCTCCGGGTGCCAGTCGATGATAAAATCGTCGTCCGGCGTGTTGTTGTACAGACAGACTCGCGTCTCTTTGACCGTGGCCGAGGCAAGCGCCGGGATGAACTTGCGAAAGAAGGCGCGGCATTGCTCGATAAACTCGTCGCTCACAGGCTCGTCTTGAGAGTAAGGATCGACCGCCGGGCCTTTGTGGTGGTTGGCAATCTTCATTGCGCCTGAATGATGTATGGGGAAGCCGTAAAACCCTGTCTCAAGCTCAAGGAATATAGGAAACCGCTCGGCTTCAAAACTTGAACAGTCGGCAGGCAAAGGCTCGAAGTATGCGACCTCCTGCCTTGTCACTTTGAGCCTGTCTGAAAGTTGTGGCAGCAATCGCCGCGTCCAGGGGCCTGCGGTAATAAGAGCGCGACCGGATTCAAACGAGTTCCCGGCTTCGGTGGTGACACGGATTGCGCCGCCGCTTTTCTCAATCCCTGTCACGCGCTCTGTTTCGATCACTGAAACGCCCCGCCGCCGGGCCGTCTCGATAAGCGCGCGGACGGCGCTTTCCGCGTGCAGGATCGCGCCGCTCGGATCGAATACGCCGTAAACAAAAGAACCCGCGTCGAACTGCGGATACCGATCTGCGACGTCGCGGCTCGCGAGCATCTCTGCTCCGACCCCAAGCCCGCGCAGAACGTCAAAGGTCTCGGTTTCAAACGACGGGCGGTTGTGCCCCAGCAGCAGCACGCCCGTCTCTGTAAGCAAACGCGCGCCCGACTCTTCTTCAAGATTGCGCCACAACTTGAGCCCGTCCATAGCCAGCCGCGCGTAAAGCGTGTCGGGGTAGGCGAACCTGAAAACCTTCGAATGATCCACGGAGGCCCCGCGCGGGTTCGGCAGCGCCGCCTGGTCTAAAAGCGCCACTCTTAGCGGTTTGCGCGCAAGCTCCCTTGCCGCAGCCGCGCCCATCACCCCGCCGCCGATAATCACCACGTCGTAAGTTGACATATATTACCCGACTAAAAATTCAAGCTGGATGGTTTAGATGCTAGATGCTGCTTTGCCTTTCATCAAGCCTGCACTTAGAATTTAGGCTGGGCACGCAGCCCGTCAAATTTCTATGATGACCAGTGCGCCAACGAGAAAAATTCTGACGCGGAGCTTCACGGCGTTTATGGATAATGACCTGACGACCTCGGCCGCCGCCGTCTCCTACTTCTCGATGCTCGCGCTGTTTCCGACGCTGCTTTTGCTGCTCACAATCGGCAACAGCTTACTCGGAGAAGCGACCGTAGAGAAATATGTCATCGGCCAGGTGCTCGCGTTTTTGCCCGGCGCGCAGGTGTTCGTCCGCAAGAACCTCGAATCTATCCAGGGCATCTCCACCGAGGTGATCGTGAGCTGCCTGTTCGTCATGCTGTGGGCGACATCCTGGATGTTCATGGTTATCGAGAAGGCCCTCAACCGGATCTGGGGAACATATCCAAGATCGTTTCTTCACGGGCGGCTTGTCAACATCGCCCTGATGAGCCTTGTGTGGGGCCTGCTCGGCGCATCTGCGGTGCTCACGGCTTTCGTTTCGGGCGTGAGGGCGGCGGCGGAAAGAATACCGATCAGGCTGGGGCCTATAGTCGCCTCGCTTGGCGGCTACGCCTGGCAGAGCCTCTTTATCGTGATAAGCGTTGTTTTAACCATCGTGCTCTTTACGGTGCTCTACAGGATTTTGCCCAACACGAAGGTCCCGGTGATGGAGGCGCTGCTCGGCGGCGTGGTGGCAGGGCTGCTTTGGGAGACGGCGAAGTTTGGATTCGCGCTGCTGCTTCCATACTTTCATTACGACCTGTTGTACGGGTCGATTGGCGCGGCGGTGGCCCTGCTCTCGTGGGTCTACCTGTCGAGCGTAATAATGCTCTACGGCGCGCAGTTCACGGCGCTGCTCCATCGCGATCACCTCTTTCAGGCGTCATTCAAAAAAGCCGGTACGGACGAGCTCCCGGCCATCGAGTTTTAACTTCGCGCCCGCTTATGCTTGTTTCAGACTTCGATTTCGAACTGCCCGAACAGTTGATAGCGCAAGAGCCGCAGGCAGAGCGCGATCTTTCGCGGCTGCTGGTCGTCAACCGCACGAGCCGGACTTTCGACGACACAATCTTCAGGCGGTTGCCCGATTACCTAAACCCGGATGACTTGCTCGTCTTAAATAACACGCGAGTATTTCCGGCTCGGCTCATCGGCAGGCGGCTCAGGACAACCGCGCGCGGCATAAGCGTTCTAGGCGGGCGCGTAGAGGTCTTCTTGCTGCGCCAGATCGAGCCGCTCGTGTGGGAAGCGCTCGTCCGGCCCGGTGTAAAGATGCTGCCCGGCACTCACATAGAATTTGCGCGCGGGCGGCTTACGGCAGAAGTCGTCGAGTGGCGCGAGCTTGGCCGCCGTATCATACGGTTTGAAGCCGCGACCGGGCTTGACGAGATTATCGACCGTGTCGGTCGCACGCCGCTTCCGCCCTATATCAAGCGCGACGAAGAAGACCGCCTCGACGCCGAAAGGTATCAAACCGTCTTCGCGCGCGAGCGCGGAGCGGTGGCCGCGCCGACCGCCGGGCTGCACTTCAGCCCCGCTCTGCTCGACCAAGTGCGGTCGCGTGGCGTAGAGATTGTCGAGATCACGCTTCACGTCGGTTACGGCACGTTCCAGCCTGTGAGAGTCGAGCGCGTCGAAGATCATAAAGTTGAAGCCGAATACTACACTATAACCGACGAGGCGGCAGAGGCCGTAAACCGCGCGGTCCGAGATCGCAGGCGAGTGATCGCAGTGGGCACGACCGCCACGCGCGCGCTCGAATCCGCCGCTCGAACCTCTGTTGCGCCCGAAGCGCACAGGCTGCCACCAATCACCCGCGCCGAGACCGATCTGTTCATCTATCCGGGGTTCGAGTTTCGGGTGCTCGGCGGTTTGATAACCAACTTTCACTTGCCGCGATCATCGCTCCTGATGCTGGTCTCGGCATTCGCCGGGCGAGAGCTTGTGCTTGACGCATACCGCCACGCGGTCAGGGAAGGGTACCGATTTTACAGCTACGGCGATGCGATGTTGATTCTGTAAAAGCAAAGAGGCGGCCCGCGCGGGCCGCCTCTTTCGTCTCTTATCGACGGTCGCAGTTACTTTGTCGCAGCTTCTTGAGCCGCTGCAAGCACACGGTTCAAAGCCGACGAGAGCATGTCCAGCCCACGCTCGCCCGCCGCAAAGCTTCTCAGCTTGCCCGCAGCGTCAAACAGATAGTAAGCAGGCACGTAGCCCTGGTCGTTTAAGAATGCGTCGCGGAGCTTATGTTGGTTGTCTACCGCGCAGGCTTCGCTGATGTCGTATTTGGCGATAGCCTCGCGCACAGCATTCATATCCGTGTCCGCCTCATAGCGGGGCATGTGAACCGCGATAACTCTCAGCCCCTGCTCTTTGAACTTCTCGCGCCATTCGTTGACGCGCGGCATGTTCTCTTTGCAGATGTGGCAACTGACCGACCAGAAATGGACGAGCGTCGGGCGGCCTTTCGCGTCCATCACGGCCTCATCGCCCGATTGGTTTATCCACTCGGTAGCCCCTTCCATCTGCGGCATCTCCGTTCCGATCCTCATCGGCATAATTATCACCTCACTACAGGGAGCGTGAACCGTAAACCGTAAACCGTGACAAGAAAGAAAACAGTCAAACGCGGCTACTCTGACTTGTCACGGTTTACGGTTCACGGTTTACGATCCTTCCGCTTAGCCTTTTAAAGTTTCCTGACCCGGTCTCCAGTCGGCCTGGCAGAGGCCGCCTGTCTGCAACGCCTGGATGACCCTGAGCGTCTCATCGGCCGAGCGCCCAACGTTGAGGTCGTGGACGACCTTGTAGCGAAGTATCCCTTCCGGGTCGATGACGAAAAGCCCGCGAAGTGCGATCCCCTTGTCCTCAAGCAGAACACCGTAATCGCGCGATACGCTCTTGGTCGAGTCGGCCGCCAGCGGGTAGCGCAAGTTTTCGACGCCGCCCTTGTCGCGCGACGTGTTGAGCCACGCGCGGTGCGAGTAGACCGAATCGGTCGATACGCCGAGCACTTCTGCGCCGATGCCTTCAAAGTCCTCGTAGCGGTCGCTGAAGGCGGTTAGCTCTGTCGGGCAGACAAACGTAAAATCGAGCGGGTAGAAAAGAAGTACTAGCCATTTGCCTCTGTAATCGGAAAGCTTCACGTTCTCGTTGAGCTTCTCGACGTTCTTGGTCGAGGCCATATCAAAATCGGGGGCCGCCTGGCCTACCATGGCCCTGTCAATCGCTGTTCCTGTTGCTGACATTATCTCCTCCTGGGTTTTATCTAAATTAAGTACCGGTCAGCCGCCAAAACGGTCTGCTGACCGATGAGTCCAAAAACTTAAACTTGTCGCGTTAATCCTGACGGCAGTCGGGGCATAATCCCGTGAGCGTCAAATGGACCGATTCGGGTTTGAACTTTGAACGTCGCGCCGCCGCGCGTATCAATTCAACCGTCTCCGGCAGGTCAATATCCACAAGCTTTCCACAGGCTGTGCAAACGGCGTGATCGTGTCGCGCAGTCTCCCTGTCATAACGGCTGGCGGCGTTGCCAAACGTAAGCTCGCTGACCAGCCCCGCTTCCTTCAAATAGCGCAGGGAGTTATAGACGGTCGCAAAACTGATCGTCGGGAGCAATTTGCGCGCGGCTTCGTAAACTTCGTTGGCCGTAAGATGCTGCTCGCTTTGCTGCACGGCCTGGAGCACCACCTGCCGCTGCCGCGTCAGATGAGTCGCCGCGCCCGCTTCCGCCTGCCCGATTGTTTTATTGGTTAATCCCATGACTAAGATTTAGAATAATTCTAAATTGAGCGGATGTCAAGGCCGATACCCGCCCGCCGCCGGACCCTGCTATAATATGGAACCCGGCATTGTGCCGGGCCGTTATTTCTACGTGGCTGCACCGTTTATGGGAGTACAGACCAAACAGGTTTACGAATTCGGTCCCTTTCGCCTGGACCCGGCAAGACACCTGTTGCTTTGCGACGGCAGAGTTGTGCCTTTGACCAACAAAGCTTTTGAGACGCTGGCGGTCCTGGTTCAGAACAACGGGCGAGTGGTCGAAAAAGATGAGCTGATGAAGGAGGTCTGGCCCGACACCTTTGTCGAAGAAGGCAGCCTGGCCAGAAACATATCCGTGCTCAGAAAGACTTTGGGCGAAGGGCCTTCCGATCACCAGTACATACAGACCGTCCCGAAACGCGGTTACAGGTTCGTCGCCGAAGTGAAGGAAGTCGTGACCGCGTCTGACGCAGTCGATCCGGTCTCGGTCGATCATATCCAGGGCGAAGAGGTCTTGCTTGAAGAGACCGCCGTGCAAGCTTCCTTCTCCGACACGCCCGATATGACCGCCGCGCTTTCGTCTATACCCGCCAGCGGTCCTGGCTCGACGGGCTTCGATTCAGACGCGAAAGCGGCGGCTCAAACCCGCCGAAGCGAAGCAAAACAAAGCGAAGCAAAGCATAGCGCGGCGCTCGTGCTCGCAATCCTGGCCATAGCCTTTGCCGCACTTGCATACGCGGCCTACCGCTTCACGGGCTGGTACACGATTGATATGCCCGGTCAAAAGATGACCGTCACGAGGTTTACAAGCACTGGCCGGTCGCTTGATGCGGCCATATCGCCCGACGGCAAGTACGTGGTCTACGTCTTTGAGGAAGCGGGCAAGCAATCGCTCTGGGTCAAACAGGTCGCCACGGGCAGCAATGTCCAGGTGGTAGGGCCTGCCGATGTCAGCTACCAGGGGCTTACGTTTTCGCCTGATGGAAACTACATCTACTACAACATGTGGGACAAGAAGAGCGTGGGCGTAATCTATCAGGTCCCTGTGCTCGGAGGCTTCTCGACCCGCGTGATAGCCGATGTTATGCCTACGCTTTCAATCTCGCCCGACGGGAAGCGGATCGCGTTCATACGCGGTTACGCCTCAACGCTGAGTCAATCGCTGATGGTCGCCAACCTTGACGGGTCGGGCGAGCTTATACTGAGCACGCGCGACAACCGGCAGCAGGGATGGTTCGCTCAGCCCACGTGGTCGCCTGACGGCAAGCGGATCGCCTACCTCGCGGGCGGCGTAGGCGATGAGGGCGTCAGCTATATGCAGGTACTCGAAATCCCTGCCGACGGGGGGACGGAAAAAGAGATCTCCCCCGACCGGTGGCCCGGCGTGGGCGGCCTTGCCTGGCTTGGAGACGGCAAAGGGCTTGTGATGACCGCGACCGATCAATCGCAAGGCCCGCTCCAAATCTGGCTGCTCTCTTATCCTGAAGGCAAGGCGCAAAAGATCACAAACGACGTTAACGGGTACGGCGGCGTGAGCCTGACGAGCGATTCAAAAGCTATGGTCAGCGTGCAGAGTGACATTATCGCTAACGTCTGGGTAGTGCCCGACGGGGACAGCGACCGCGCCGAAAAGATCACCTCCGGCAGATACGAAGGATTCGACTTTACCTGGACGCATGACAACAGAATTGTTTATGTCTCCGGCGCGAGCGGCAACGCCGATATATGGGTCATGGACAGGGACGGCGGCAATAAAAAGCAGTTGACCTCCGATCCGCAAGGCGATTTCGGACCTACGATCACTCACGACGGCCGCCACATAATATTCTTTTCGAACCGCTCGTCGGTCCCGCACGTCTGGAAGATGGATATAGATGGAAGCAACCCGCAGCAGTTGACGCGCGGCAACGGCGAGTGGGCCCCCTACTGCTCGCCTTCCGGCCCCTGGCTCATTTTCGTGTCGTCGGACGCGGGAAAGCAGAATATTTACAGGCTCTCGCTCGCGGGCGGCGACCCTGTCCAATTGACCACAAAGTATTCTTACATGCCCGCCATATCTCCCGACGGAAAGTTCATTGCCTATTCTTACTGGGACGAGGCGACCAACCCCCCGCAGTGGGGCCGTGAGGTCATTCCGGTCGACGATAATCAAAAAGGGAGGCCCTTCAGCCTGCCTTCGACGGCTGTTCGCTCGCAGGGCGCTGTGCTGCTTCGATGGACGACCGACGGGCGGGCCCTGGCTTACGTCGATAACCGTGGCGGCATCGCAAACGTGTGGAGCCTGCCGCTCGACGGGGGCCAGCCCCGGCAGCTCACCAATTTCAAAGATGACAGAATTTTCTGGTTTGACTGGTCTCGCGACGGCAAGTACCTGGCCGTAACGCGCGGCGTCGAGACAAACGATGTTGTCCTCATAAACAATTTCAAGTGACCCCCGGCAGCATAAAAGAAAAGTAGCCGCTACGGTCTTTATGAGCAAAGACCGTAGCGGCTTTCGAGTTGGTGAGGCTCATCTGCTCACCGGGGATAACCTGGATAGAGATTAGCGGGCGTCGATACCGACTGTGCGCGCGCTGACCTTTGCCAGATGATCGCGCTCGGCTTTCGACCGGGGAAGCTCGCGCCCTGCGGTCGAGCCCCGTGTCCAGACCTGCGAAAGAAAGTACTTGTCGCCGTACTGGCGGAAGAGGACTTTCGAATTCGCCTGACTCGCGTGCGCCTCGACACGGTTTGTGATTGTCAGGACCGATTCGCTCCCGTCCGCGCTCTGGACCAGCAGCGCCTGGCTCGAATTGCGGGATATGGTCTTTATCGTGTACTCGCCCGCCGAGAGCGTCTTTTCGCCTACTACGAAATCGAACGGGATATTCACCACGACACGGCTGCCTGCCTGCGCCGCGACGCCAGAGGCCGCAACCGCGATAAAAAGAGTGATCATAGCTATCTTGCTCAAAAATGACTTTCTCATAACGATCTCCTTTAATGCCTAAACAAAGTTTTTCAAACCGGTCGTACGGGCCGACCTCGATTACAAGCCGGAGATTACTCCAGGCCCCGATGATTAGTCTTTTCAAACCCTGAAGCCGGGCTTGAAAAAGTCTTACAAACTCTTACACGGCGGCTAAATGTTGAAACAGCGCAAGATTCTAAGAAAGCGCGCGTTCTTTAGTCCGACCCCAGGCGCAAGGGTAAACCGAGGTGAGGAGACCAAAAGAATGCTGGGAAGATATTTGAAGCTCGTCTCGACCATTTTTATGGCGGGCCTGTTGGCGATAACGTCCGAGGCCGCCTTGAGCGGCAAGCAGGCTCCGGCGCAAACGACCGCCGATAAAGAGGCGCAACTTGCGGAGTTGAGAAAGAAGATCGCAGGGCAGGAGAACAGACCGGCCGAAGAGGTCTTTAAGAACATCCGGTCGCTCAGGGGCGTGCCCGCCGGTAGATTGCTCAGGATTATGGAGGTCGGCTACAGCAGATCGCTGGGGGTGGACTGCGCGCACTGTCACATTCCGGGTCAGTGGGAGAAGGACGACAAGCCTGAAAAGCAGGTAGCGCGTGATATGGCGGCTATGGTGCAGGCGATAAATACAGGGCTGTTGAAGAACATCAAGAACCTGAAAAGCCAGAACCCGACAGTCAACTGCACGACCTGTCACCGTGGACAGACCAAACCGGCTCTAAACCTTTGAGGTAGTCAATAATCCAACAGCCCGCAAGCTTTCGCGCGCAACAGCCTTCCAGCCTATTCGTCGCCGTCGAGTAAGCCGTCCGCGTCTCGATCAATACCGAGGCGACGACCGTTGCCCGCAGGCACTCCCGTGAAGGTCAACTCGGCCCCGGCCCCCGCAGCGCCCACGATAGCCTGTAGCGTTAACGGGGCCTGGCCTTGCCTGTCAGGTTGAAACATTCCGTTGCCCGCGTAAATAAAGCCGCGATGCTGCCCTTGGAAAATACCTTTCACCACCAGGTCGCAGTTTCCGGCGCTTGCCTGCGCCATCAACAGGTTGATGCGTTCGCCGACCGCTGCCGAGCCCTTGTTGTCGCCCGTGATGGTCACCTGCAACCCGACGGCAGGCGCGATGCCGCTATCGAATGCCAGAACGAACGCTTCCACGTCGCGACGGTCATCGTCATTCCTGAAGGTGAAGACCGGCAGCCGCAAGAAGTCCATCAACGTGTCGACCGACCCGTCGTGAATAAAGCCGTACCCGGTCAGCTGCTCGCCGCTCGCGTCACCCATACCGAGCTTTTGATAAAGCCCGCGCAGTTGCGGCACTTTGAAATCCTGCGACTCCTGGAGCGCGATGCCAGGAATGATCAGGTTATTGGTACCGGACCTGAAACTCGTACCCGTGTGGCAGACATTGCAGGTAAGCACCCCTGCGTCGAGCGGAGCCGTATTAAAGAGCTGCCGCCCGCGTTCCGCGCTTGGGCCGGTTGGCGGATCGGGAAATGTGCGGTCAAGATTTTGTAGCGGGTTCGGCGGGTAGGTCAGACTCTGAACAAAAGCCGTGAAAGCCGCCATCTCGTCGGCCGTAAGCTCGCGAGGCCCGCCGAGCAGCGTCTTGAAAGCCGGGTTAAAATCGGCGAGCGTTCCTCTGTCGCCCCGCCAGTGAAGCGGCTCGTTTCCAACGATGCCGCGCAGCGATTGCGTGGTCATAGGCCCTTTCATCGGGTGAAAGTTTGAAGGGAGCAGGCCGCCCCCTACAGTCTGCATCTTGCCCTTGGGGTCTCCAAGGTCCCAGGCCAGCCCGTCTCTATGACCATTCATGTGACAGCTCGCGCAGGCCAGATCGCCGTGCGCAGAGAGGCTCGCGTCGTACAGAAACCTGCGACCAGCGCGAACGCTCTGCGGTTCGGGGTTGAAGCCGATTGACAGGCGAGCGGTTTCGGCTCGCGTGCCGAGATTGATTACGCTCAGTGTCTGATCGAAGCGGTTGAGGACGTAGAGCCTTTGCCGCGCTTCATCAATCGTCAACCCTGTCGGGCCTTCGCCCACGGTTATTCGATCTAGAACTGCGCCGGCGCGATTGAATATGCCGACTTTAGCCGACCCCGTAGCGGCAACATAAAAATCGCCGTCAGCGCCGACCGCGATGTCGGAAGGAAGAGCGAGGCTCGCCGCCCGCTCCGCGCTCGATCCTTTGGCCACGCTCAAGTCTATGTGCGGGTTTAGATCTATTGTAGAAGCGGCAGGCGCAGTCGTTTGAAAGTCGACTATCGAAACGCGGCTGCTCATGAACCGGCCCTTGAGATTTCGCTCGAAGCGGACTTCGTTGCGGGCCTCAAGGTTTACGACCAGGAGGCGGTCGCGAGCAGCGTCGTACACGCTGTTGCCGATCTGCGTGCCGAGGCCTTTAACTTCCCGCTCGATTTGAGCAGCGGGCGCGACGGCGTCGATGACGACGAGGTCGACATCAGCCAGAGTGTGGGTGACGAACTGGCTCCATTTCGTGTTGCCTCGCTCGTCTACCCAGTTCGAGCCGTTCCATTTGACGATCAACCCGACCTCTGGAGCCTTCGGCAGCTTCTTCATTTTGGGAGAAGGCTTGGGCGGCCCGCCCGCATCTTTTACACGCTCCGCCGAAACGATGGTCGTCTGGTTGCCCGACTCGAAGACCGATACAAAGACGCGGCTCCCTGAAGAGTCGCGAGCGAGCGCGCGAGGCTGCTTGCCGCGAATCTTTATCACCTGAGGACTCGTCGCAGGCGCGTCTGCGTCGAAGACCTTCACCTGATTGAGACCCGACACGCATACAAACGCCTTCTCGTTCGCGCCGCCCGCAAATACCACGTCTGTCGGCTCGTCGCCCACATCAATCGTGCGGACGACATTGCCGGTTGTAAGGTCGACGACGCTCACGGAATCCGACAGCCAGTTTGTCACCCACGCTTCCGAGTTGTTGCGCGCGGCGACGCTGACGGGCTCAAGCCCGACGGGTATCTCCGCGATAAGCGTGGGCGTCGGTCCCGTCAACTGAAAGACCGATAATCGATGGTCGGGGCTATTGACCGCGAGCAGCCTGGTCCCGTCCGGCGTCAGGGTTACGGGGTGAACTTGCGGGCTCTCAAAATTCTTAAAGTCGGGCGGTATGGTCTCGGCTATCACCCGTTCGGCTTGCGGCCGGTTGAACGCGATGAAGGCAATTATAACGGCCAGGACAACTGCTATGCGCAGCAGCCCCTTTTTAGTCGTATGAAAAACTTTGTACATCAGTGCCTCGAATTTACTGCGGACAGATCACGGTTCGTAGGCGTAATCATAGAACCGCTTCTCGGTTGAGTCAATAAAAGTATTCTTCGGTTGCATCGCACAGGTAAAGTCCGTTTCAGCATAACGGATCGTTTGCCGCTCGCCATCCGAAATGTTTTTCTCACTTTAATCATAATAGGATGCAGAGTAAATAATCGGTGGAGGATACATGCCTAACATACCTTCAACAATCAACGGGGTGACGGTAAACTTCGCCCCTGCTGTGAACAAGAATGTCCAGCAGCTTGTCATCGATGCCTTGAACCATTGCATAAGTCCAAACGTAGCTTCAGGGCATCAGCTCGACGCTATATTTGTCTCTTCAGCGCGGAGGCAAAACCCTAATAATAGCCGTCACAACACAGGCAGAGCCGTCGATATATCGAGGATCAACGGGGTCAAGATCGTCGTAGGATTCACCTCCAATGCCCACGTCAAAGCTATTGTGAAGGCGATCCAACAGAAGTTTGAAAGCTTTCCCGACCGGAGGGAAAACTTCGGCCCCGCCTTAAAGAAGAAACTGGGCGCAGATTTTTCAGTGCCCGGACACAAAGACCATATTCATCTGTCCGTGAACGGCTGAACTCTTAGACAGGCCGGCGGGGCTACCTTTGGGCGAAGTTCTCGAAGCGGGCTATGTCGCCCGGATCGGGCTGAACGTCTGCGTCAAAGCCGAATACCTTCGAGTAAAAGTACAGCTCGGTATCGAGCGCGCGTTTGATATTCTCCGCACGGCGGAAGCCGTGCTGCTCGCCCGCAAACGGCACATAGGCGACGGGCAGCCCTTTTGCGCGCATAGCCTCGACCATCATCTCCGCTTGATTGGGCGGGACCACCTTGTCTTCAAGCCCCTGAAAAAGGATGATCGGGCACGACAGCTTGTTTGTGAAGTGAATGGGCGAGCGTGCGCGGTACAATTCGCGCTCTGCCGGGTAAGGCCCTATCAGGTTATGGTTGTACCTCGCTTCGAATTTATGGCCGTCTACTTCTAAAGCCTCAAGGTCGCAGATGCCGTAGTAGCTCGCGCCTGCTTTGAACACGTCGCGGAAAGTGAGCGCGGCAAGCGTCGTGTACCCGCCCGCGCTGCCACCTCGAATTATCAGCCGGTCGGGATCGGCCTCGCCCTGCTCGACCATGTAGAGCGCGCCGTTTATGCAGTCGTCAACGTCGACTATTCCCCACTGGCCGTTTAACCGCTCGCGGTATGCGCGCCCGTAGCCGGTACTTCCGCCGTAGTTCACATCCAAAACAGCGATGCCGCGACTGGTCCAGTACTGAATCATCGGCTCCAGAGTCGCCGCCGCCGCGCTTGTCGGCCCGCCGTGGCTTATGACGAGCAGCGGCGGTCGCTCTCCTTCAATTGCTCGGAAGTCGCGATTGTTCGGCGCGTAATAAAATGCGTGCGCGGTCAGGCCGCCTGTCGTCGGAAACTCGACGGCCCGCGCAGTCGATATGTAACCGGGGTCGATCTGGAGGGTATTCGCGCGGCGTAAAACTTCTACCTCCCGCGTCTCAAGATCGAGCCGCACGAGGCTTGCCGGGGCGACGGGCGACCCCGCGTAAAAGACCGCCCGCCCTGCCGCTGCGCGCAGGTACCCGATCTCTGTGTAAGGAAGCTCGATAGGCTCGAGCTTCAACGTCCCTGTGTCGAGCGAAGCGAGCCTCCATTTGCCCTTCTGGTTATACGCGCAGATTATCCGGCTCGCGTCGGCAAACGCGTAAGTGGACATGCGAAAGCCCCACTGCGGTCTGCCGAACTCGGCTTTCATATCGATTAGCTGGCGGGCCTTTTCGCTTTCAATGTCGCCTTCGATTCTGTAGAGGTTCCACCACCCCGTTCGGTCCGACACGAAGTACAAACGGTTATCGGGCGACCATTCGGGCTGAAAGATCGACTCGGATTTGCCCCCGGCGATCTTCTTGCTCTCTCGGATCGCGCCCTTATCGTCTAGCTCCGCGACCCAAAGCTCCGTTCCGTCCCACGGCAGGTTCGGGTGATTCCAGGTCAGCCACGCAAGTCTTTGGCCGTCGGGGCTCAAACGCGGCGTCGAGTAGAAGTCGTTGCCTGAAACTATTACTTCGCCCGTCGTTTCACCGCCGGGGTCGAGGGCGACGCTGACAAGCGTATTCGCGGCGTCGATGTCGCTCGCCGTGTGATCTTCGCGCACAGTGATCAAGCGATTGCGGGTACGATCTACGCAGGCATCCGCGTAGCGAAAGTTGCCCTCCGCTGTTACGGGTGCCGGGGCAGAGCCGTTCATCTGGCGATAGATGCGCTGGTCTTTGAAGTTTGAAAAGTAGACCGTGTCGCCGTCGATCACGAACGCGCCGCCGCCGTACTCGTGGACAGTGGTGCGCACGTTGAAATCAGGAGGCGTTACGTCTGTACTCTCGCCGGAGGGCGAGCGCCTGACGATCACGATTCGCCCGCCTTCCGAGGGGCGGCCTTCCGCCCAGTAGATGTTTTCGCCCGCTAACTCCACCTCGCCGAGTCTTATGCTCCCGGCTACGATCAAATCTGATGTGATCGGCGATCTCCACGAGCCGTACGGCTTCACCTCTTTTTCGTCCATGCGCTTAATTGCCCTTCAGTTTCCTCAGAATCCAGTTGCCCTGGTCGATGCGAATGCTCGCGGGCCGTTTTGCAAGGGTTATATTAAACTCCTGCTTGCGGGCGTTGTTGTGCACCACGCGCGTCTCGCTCGTGCCGTCCGCGTAATGAAACGTCACATCGACCGGCATGATAAAGACCCGCGCCGTGTCGCCTGTGCGACCGGGGATCGACTGCGACTGTTTCTGTTTGATGTTTACTTTAGCCGTAAAATTGCCGCCCGCGTCGGGACCCGAAACGCTCGTCGATACTCTATAAATCGGCCGCCCCGGCGCATAGACCCATTGCTCGAAAAACCAGTCGAGCGGCGAGCCGTGAAGCTCTTCGCAAACCTGCCGGAAGTCCGCCGTCGATGCGTTGCTGAAGGCGTAACGCTGCGCATAGAGCTTCAGCGCGTCGAAGAATTTCTGGTCGCCCATGACATGCCTGAGCATGTGAAGCACCCACGCGCCCTTGCCGTAGATCGCCCCCGTGTCGTCAAACGGGTTTCGCGTGTTTTCGGCGTAGACCGTGCCCGCGAGCCTTCCGTCAACCTTGTTGTCGTCGTAACTCTCCTTCATGATCTGGCCGGGCGCGAGGTTTAGGAACCGCTCGAAGAAGAGGACCTCCGAGTAGGTTGCAAACCCCTCGTTGAGCCAGATGTCGTCCCAGGTCTTCATCGTCACAAGGTCGCCCCACCAGTGATGCGCAAGCTCGTGCGCTATGATAGACCGCCCGGTGTTCGTCTCGGAGCTTATGACCCCCGCGCCCATGCTCGTCATCGTCTGGTGCTCCATCGCGCCGGTCCAGGGGAATTCGGCCATGCCGTACTTCTCGTCAAGAAACGGGTATTCGCCAAACAGCGGCGCGAATATCTCCATCGCCGTGCGCGTCACACCGAACTTCTGCTGCGCTTTCTCCATATGCTCAGGGTATACGTAATAGACCAGCGGCATGCTCTTCTGCCCGTCGAGCGACGTGTAGCTGTCTTCGAACTTCTCATAGTTGGTGATCGCTACCGAGACGAGGTATGTCGCAATCGGATAATCCTCTCGCCAGAAATAGGCCACTTTATCGCCCGCGACCGGCTCGGTCCTGGTCAGCGTCCCGTTTGAAGCGACGACGAACTGCTGGGGCACCGTGGCTTCGATCTCCGCCGTGGCCTTGTCCGAAGGGTTATCGACGCAGGGCCACCACGAAGGCGAACCGTAAGGCTCGCTGAGCGTTGCTATGACGGGCGCGTTGTTGAATCCCGTGCCGTGTCGCGCCGTGAGCATCGCTATCTCGTCGGTGCCCGATGTCGGGTCGCCGTGGTAATCAATCGCTACGGTGAACTGCCGGTTGGAAGGGAGCGGGCTGGCAAAGTTGAGCGTAATCGATCTACGGGCCCGCACGAACTCGCGCGCCGCGCCGTCGAAACGGACCGCGTCGATCTGCAAGTTTTCAAACGCGTCGATCATTACAGCGTTGACCTCTGCCAGCGTCTCAAAGGCGATGGTGACGGTTCCCGCGACGCGCGGCTGGTCGAGCGTCAGCCCTACTTGCAGGCGGTAGTGCAATACGTCGATAGGCTGCGGCGCAACCGATTGCGTAACCGTGAAGTTGGGCTCACGAGTATCGCGTGCGTGCAGGTTCTTCTCCACCCACTCGTGCTCGCGCCTGATCGTGTCAAAGATCGACTCATCATTTTGAGCCGAAGGATTGAACAGTGGCGTGACCAGCGACGCGGCCAGCAGAGCCAGACAAATAATGCGCATTTTTTTCATGACCGTTCCTGCCTATTCGGTTCACGGGATTCTTATGAAATATACCACGTCTGAGGGTGAGAACGCCTAAGGCTTACGGCCTTGCGAGCGGGTGGCACAGTATCAGGTGATCCGTGACCAGTTGCCCGCCGACGAGGTGCTCCTGAATGATCCGCTCGATGACGTCGGGCGTGCAGGAGTGATACCACGCGCCCTCCGGGTAGACGAGCGCGATAGGCCCCTGCTGGCATACCTGAAGGCAGTTGGCTTTCGTGCGATAGACGCCGCCCTCTGCCGTCAGGCTCAACTCCTTCAACCGCTTCTTCAAATAGTCCCAGGACTGTAGACTCGCCTCGCGGTCCGAGCATTTCGGCTTGGTCTGGTCACAGCACAAGAATATGTGCCGTTTGATCTTGTCCGCGCCCACCGCCTCTGCGCATTTGATTAGCCTGTCGTCCATTATGAGAACAACTCGTTTACAGGAAATCGCCACCCGGGCACGGCCGGCTCGGCGTCGGCGGTTCCACCGCGCCGAAAGATTTTAGGGTTGTCCGGGTTGTCCGCGCTATAAGACCTGATTATATCCGGGTTGAGCAAGTCAACATCCCATACGACAACCGTTCCGGCGGCAAAGTAGTCCTTGCGCTTCTCGATTATCTTCTGCTCGGCCTTCGGTCCGTAGTCGCTTTCGCTTCTTACTTCGACGGCGAAAATCGGCGCGCCTTCAAGAAACTTCATGCCGGAAGGCTGCCCCGTATACCACGCGGCGTCGGGACTGAACGACTCGCGGTTCGGCAGATAAACTCGGAAGCCTGTGTTGTCAGGATAGGCGCGGCCTGCCACTTTCCCCTCGTGCAAACGGAGGCTGACATAGACAGACCCTCCGGCGCGTGCGGGCATATCTCCCGTCGGTGGCATAGGGACAATCTCTCCATTTATGATCTCCGCCTTGCCGTTGTCCGGCGCCTGGTAAAGGTCTTCAATTCTGCTTGCCTGTCTTGTGGTCATAAGCCCGGCCTCACTAACCGAATACTATCACGCCTCACAGATTATTGCCCCGCCGGCTTCAGGCCCGAAGGGAGGCGCGGGGAGGCAAGCAGGCTCATGAACTCCTGCCATCGCTTCGCCGGCTCCTCGCTTGTGCCGCCCTTTGATTCGATATAGCTCTTAACGAGGTCCTGGCCGAGGTTGTAATTGATCACGTAGCTCCGGTACTGATCGAAAAAGCGAACGCGCTGGCGAGCGCGCTCCGTCGGCATGAGCGCGTAGGTTGCCAGCCACTCGGCCGCCTGGTCAGCATTGATCTCTCCGTTCAAATAACGCCGCGCCGCTTCGTTGCCCGCGTAGCTCAACTGGTTGGCAAGTTCCTGCACGGCGTAGTAGCTCTCTGCTCTTGCAGGGTCTATCCCTGCGAGCGGGAACAGGGTCGCGCGCTCGAACTCCATGCGAGTCGCGCCGGGGAAGGCCACATCTATCCCGTAATTCGCGCTGCCTTCGGCGATAAGCGATTGCGGGCTGTAGAGCGGGTAGACCGAAAACTCGACCCACCCGCGATCTTTTACCAGCCGCTGTTCGAGCAGCACGTTATAGACGTGATGGCCCGGATAACCTTCGTGCGAACCGAGGTCAATGGCCCTGTCGATGTAGATCGGGAGGTCTGTGTTTATCTGAATCAGGCTGTGAGCGTTGCCCTTGTACCAGTTGTACCCGCTCCAGGATTTGCCCGTGACATACTCGAGCACAAAGCTTTCGTTTGCGGGCAACTCGATCTGCTGGCGCGTGCGGCGGCGCGATTCCTCAATCGCCGCTTTGAAGACCGCGTCGAGCTTCTCTTTGGGGATGATGAAGTCGCGCTTGAACCGCTCGTACCGCTCGACGAGCGGGCCGCTCCCCGCAAGCATAGGCTCAAGCTTGGCCAGTATCTGTTTGAAATGGCTTTCGGGATAAGTGGGCGCGACCGCGTCGTAAAGCGCGCGCGACTCTTCGTCGAAGGTGAGCTTCTTGCCGCCCAGCATCTCGACTCGCGCGACCAGCGATTGAAGCTGCTTGATGAGATACCTGTGCCTCAACTGCACGATCTCTTCCTGGCTGGAAACGTCCGCCTTATCAAGCTCGGCTATAAGCCCTGTGGCGTCTTGCCTGACCTGATCGAGCGGGCGGCGCTGCTCCTTAGCTTCGGTCTGCCACTGCTCAGGCCCGTAATAAGCGTCGACGTAGTCGCCGTCGTGCTGGCCCACTGCCAGCACGAGTTTTACATAAGATTCAGCGATTCGATTCATAGCCGGGGTTGTCCCTGTAGCGGTCTGGTTGTTGGCAGGAGCGCCCTCGCGCCGCGTGCAGCCCTGCGCACAGCCCAGGAGGACGAGGACCGCGATTGCCGTCAGCAGCCTGCCCGTATTGATACGAGATTCGATCATGATGTCTGCTCCTTCGCGCTTCACAATTACTACCAGAGCGGCCTCGAAAAGCGAAGCGGTTGTTGACCAACGCTTCAGATTGCCATAATATACGGCACTCGAACAATCGTGTCAGGAGCCAGACCGAATGCAAGACGCGACCCCATTTGTCATCAAGTCGAAAGAGATTCAGAAAGGCTCGGAGCGTACGGGCGCGCACCTCCCGATTCTACCGGGCCAGACCGTCTGTACGGTGAAGAACGAAAAAGGCGAAAACTGTTCGGGCCATCTGAAACAGTGGCTGACCGCGCCCGCAGAGATCGTCAAACAGGCCGCCTCTGGAAACACTATTCACCGTTGCCAGCGATGCGCGGCCGTTTATGAAGGCCCACCTCAGGAATACCTGCACCCGAAGACTTTGAAGTAGACCGAGGGCAGCCCGGAAATTAGGAGACGCCGATGAGATACGTAAAACCCGCGCTGGTTGCAGCTTGCCTCGTTTTGACCTCTCTGTCGATACAGGCCAATGCGGCCACGCGCCCGCAAAAAAGCACGCAAGGGAAGAAGGCGATGATCAAACACGAGTACGCGGAGGTGAACGGAGTCCGGTTGCATTACGCGACCGCCGGAACAGGGAAGCTCGTCATGTTCGTTCACGGCTTTCCCGAGTTCTGGTACGAATGGAAGAACCAGCTCGAAGAGTTCGGCAAAGACTACAAAGCCGTAGCGCCGGACATGCGCGGCTACAACCTTTCGTCGAAGCCCGAAGCGGTCGAGCAGTATCAGGTCAAGTACATGATCGAAGACTTGCGCCAGCTTGCCGAACACCTCGGCTACAAAAAATTCACCCTCGTGGCGCACGACTGGGGCGGCGCAATCGCGTGGTCGTTTGCCCTCGCGCACCCCGGCTACCTCGAACGGCTCGTCATAATAAACGCACCGCACCCTGCCGTCTTCGCGCGCGAACTGCGCGACAACCCCGCGCAGCAGAAAGCAAGCTCCTACATGCTCATGTTTCGCAGCCCGCAGGCCGAGCAGATCCTTTCGGCCAATAACTATGCCACGCTCGTCAACATCGTTTTAGGCGAAGGCTTAAAGAGAGGCCACTTTACCGAGGAAGACCGCAAGGCTTATATCGAAGCGTGGTCGCAGCCGGGCGCGCTCACGGGCGGGCTGAACTACTACCGCGCCGCTCGCGTCGGTCCGCCCGCGGGCGAGGACAAACCGGCGGCAAGCTTTGTCCCGGACCTTTCGGCTATGACCGTTAAAGCGCCAACGCTTGTCATCTGGGGCGAAAAAGACACGGCCCTGCTGACGGGAAACCTTGAAGGCCTGGACAAGTTCGTTCCAAACCTTACCATCAAGCGAATCCCGCAAGGCACGCACTGGGTCATCCATGAAGAGCCGGAGCTTATCAACGGCTACATACGCGAGTTTATCAAGAAGTAGCGCGCGAGCTTTAAGTAGTGACCGGCCCTGCGTCCGAGCGCAGTACCCCTGCGACCTGGACGCAGGGCCGGTTTTTATAGCTGGCTGCCTGTCACAAGAAACCGTACCGCGAGCAGCGCGACGCTTAGCGTGCATTCCCCAAGCCGGTCCCATTTCTGTCTATACAGGCCGATCCACACGACCCCGTTAGTATCTATCCCAAGGTAACGGTCCTCGTATTCAAACACTTTCCACGGAAGCCCCTCACCGATGAGAAGGATGCCGGGCGCGATTGCCAGCTTGTGCTGCGATAAGAGAGATTGAATATACGCAACCGATTTTGACTGAGAAGGCATATGAAAAAGAGAGGGGGCGCAGCGCAGGGCGGTTTCCCCAGGTCGAACAAACTACGCTACGTGCGCTCCCTCTCAGCCGCCAAACGTTCAAGGAGAAACGTACGGAATGGCTTGTGTAACCGACGGCGTGGCCTTCAGGCGCATTGAGGTCATCCCGCGCTTCTTGAGTACCCCGCCGGTTATGTGATACAAACACGCCGTCCCGGGAGCAGTCACTCCTGCACGAATCTGTCGCAAAGATTTAGGAGGTGGCTCCTCGGACGCAGAACAAGCAGTAAACGGGTTCTACCATTATAGCTGCTCGAACCTACGATTGTAGGCCGAGCGCAATATTAAACCACTGTCCATAGGGATGTCAACCACATTGTGTTGCTTCCTACCGTATCGTGGAGCGCTCATGAACCACTCCAGGAAAGTGGAATCATTACCCGACTACGTCAAACGCGTTATGCACGAAAAGGGGCTGAAGCCTATCGATGTTCAATCCCGCAGCAACAAAAAGATTGCCGACGCTTACGTTGCAAAGATTGTGAGCGGAAAGGCGAGGTATCCTTCGGTCGTCAAACTGCAAGCGCTTGCAGCAGGGCTGGGGGTTGATGAGGACGAGCTCTTTTATGTCGCCCGGGGCGTTGCGTCGAGAAAGAAACAGGCTGCGGGCGGTGACCCCTGGCCGTCGAAAATTCTCCTCAAGGCTATGGGGAAGATCGTATCGAACCCCGATCTTACGCGTATTGTCCAGATCCTTCTGAGAGCCAAACCCGAAAAGGTGAAATCGGTTCTAAAATCTCTTGAAGAGTAACGGCGGGCTCGTTTACGCGCTCAGGAATCCAGGCCGACGCGCCGCGCCAGATCGACGAACCGTTCGTCCGCGCGCAGGCTGTCGAACAAGGGCTCGACTTTCAGGTAGCTCAAAAAGCCGTATCGCTCTTCGTATGCCTTATCCAGGTACTCGAACGCCTGGTCGCGCTCGCCAAGCCCTATCAGTATCCTCGCGATAAAGTATGACGGGATGTACCTGTGGTCAGACATGTCGACCAGCTCCTGTATCACACGCCGCGCTTCCTCCTCCTTGCCCGACACCGCGTAGAGATGGCCGATTGCGGCGATAGTCTCTGTGTCGCCTTTTGAGAGCGCCAGCGCCGCTTCAAACTCCGCGAGCGCTTTGTCGTATTCTCGCCGCTGCTCGTACGCCTGACCGAGGCGGCGGCGCGCGAGCGCGTAGTTCGGGTCAAGCTCAAGAGTCTTCATGTACTGCTCGACCGCCTTGTCGTATTGCCGCGCGAGGTAATAGAGCCAGCCGAAATTTGTGTTGATCGGAAGCGAGAGCGGGTCGAGCTCGCGTGCGCGCTCGATCTCTCGAAGCCCCTCGTCCGTCCGCCCCATTGCCGCAAGCGTAACCGCGTACCAGAGGTGCGCGGTGGCGTATCCGGGGTTGAGTTTTATCGCTCGCTTGAACCCGCGTTCGGCCGCTCGCCGGTCCCACTCGTAACCGAGCCTGACAAAGGCGAGGCTCGTGTGCGCTTCTGCAAGGGTTTCGTCAAGCTCAAGCGCGCGCTCTGCGGCCTGTTTCGCTTTCGGGAATGCTTCGGCAGGTGGCATAGCGCTGTAGCTCGCAAGTATGTTGTAAGCGTCGGCGAGGCCCGCGTATGCGAGCGCGTAACCGGGATCGATCAGTGTCGCCTGAGTGAAATCCTCTATGCTGCGCATAAGCCCGTCGACTGTTCGCTTGTTCCACGAGTAGCGCCCTTTCAGATAGAGCTGGTAGGCTTCGGTCTTTTCGGTGTGGCGCTTGGTGAGCCGCTTCTTCTGCTCGCCGCTCAGCTTCCACTTGAGCTTTTCCGAAATTTCGCGCGAGATCTCTTCTTCTATCGCGAATATGTCCTGGAGCTTGCGGTTGTACTGCTCGCCCCAGAGCTGCGCGCCGTCCGAGGCGTCGACAAGCTCCGCCTTTATAACGAGCGTGTCGCCGCGCTGAAGCGCGCGGCCCGTCAGCACCGCGCGAACATTCAGCTCGCGCCCGACTTCGAGCGGGTCGATCTCCTTACCCTTGTAACGAAAGACTGTGCTGCGCGCCATCACGCGCAATCGCGGAAGCTGCGAGAGGCTGTTGATTATGCTCTCGGTTATGCCGTCTGTAAGGTACTCTGTGTCGGGGTCGTTCGTCACGTTTACAAGCGGCAGGATCGCGAGCGAGTCAATACTGCGCCGAGCGCGGCTCTTGCGCGGCGCGGTGGCGAGCAGGGCCGTCTCCCCGGACCGGGCGGTGTAGGCGGACGGGTTCTTTTGCGCCGTCTCGGCCCCCCCCGTAGATTGAATCGGCTCTGTGGTATTAAAAATCCGTGTTATATAACTCGACGGCGGAGCCTCGAACGCCCCCGAATCACAGTCGCGCTTGATGGCCTGCAAGTCCTCAAGCAGCTCACGCATGCTCTGGTAGCGGCGCTCGCGGTCTTTCTCAAGACAGCGCGCGGTTACGCGCTCGATCCGTGCGGGGATCGCGCCGGTGAAGGCGGGCGGCTCCTTGTGCAGGATGTTATCGACGATCTCTGTGAAGCTGCGGCCCTCGAACGGCAGGCGGCCCGTGAGCATCTCGTAGAGGACCGTTCCTAAAGAGAAGATGTCCGAGCGGTTATCGAGAGGCCGAGCGAGCGCCTGTTCGGGCGACATGTAAGAGACCGTGCCCATCACCACGCCGAAAGCGGTCTGCGCGCCAAGCTTCATCGTGCGGTCCGAGTCCGAGTCGTCATCCGGCCCGGTCAGTTTCGCCAGCCCGAAGTCGAGCACCTTAACCAGACCGCGCTCCGTGATTATCAGGTTCGCCGGTTTGATGTCGCGATGGATTATGCCCAAGCGGTGAGCTTCGTCGAGCGCGTCGGCAATCTGCAGGCCTATGTCGATCACCTGTTTGAAGTGAAGCGGCCCGCGCCCAAGCTTACAGGCGAGCGTCTCGCCCGCGACGTACTCCATGACGATGTAGCTTGCGCCCTTGTGCTCGCCTATGTCGTAGATGGCCGCGATGTTCGGAGAGCGGAGCATAGACGCCGCGCGGGCTTCTTTAAGAAACCGCGAGCGCCGGTCCTGGTCGTACTGGAAAGAGGCGGGCAGGAATTTTAAAGCGACCTGGCGGCCGAGCCGCGTATCTTCCGCGAGATAGACTTCTCCCATTCCTCCCGCGCCTAGACGCGCGAGGACGCGATAATGAGAGATTTGCTCAGAGATCACTCGTCTTTCCTTTGATCTTTTTCGTCCTCGTCGCCGAAAAACTCTTTGTCTTCCTCGATCACGCGCCGCTCGAAGCGGCTGATGATGTATACGGTGGCGACTATAACAAATACGACGAGCAGGACGATCTGGATGCGGTGCAGGTCGCCTATCAGTTTTTCGATCCCTGTGGCGAAGGTAAAGCCGAGCCCCGCAAGCACGCCGACCCAGG
The DNA here is from genome assembly GCA_964615905.1 of uncultured Clostridia bacterium. Classification (GTDB taxonomy): domain Bacteria; phylum Acidobacteriota; class Blastocatellia; order UBA7656; family UBA7656; genus DATLMR01. The sequence continues at coordinate 126,864 of CAZTUB010000001.1, read as the reverse complement.
CGGCGCAACTGACCAGCGTCAGCGCGGCGAAACGCGTATAGCCGAAGTGAGCAAGCCCCCAGAAGACTGCGCTCGTCGTCCGCAGCCCGTAAACGTATTTGACTATAAAGACCGTCAGCACGCCGAACTTGGCCATAAGCCTTTCGATGCGGGGGCGTGCGCGCATGTAGAACTGGAGCTTATGCGCGCGCCCTCTAAACCGCGCGCCTATAAGGTAGCTGAGCGAATCGCCGACGAGGCCGCCTGCGGTCCCGACGGCAAAGGCTTCGGCGAATGAAAAGACCCCGGCTCGCGCCAGCACCCCGGCAAACAGCAGCGTCAGGTCGCCCTCGATCATCGTGCCGAAAAAGACCGCCCACAACCCGTACTCTTGCAGTAGTTCGTACATTCAGCAGCTTATGGCTTCCTGGTCGCGCTCCTTGTCCTTTTGATTTCGGTCCCTGCCGTCCGAGCAGCAAACCAGAAACTCGGTCCTCCCGCGAGGTTTTCAATCTTGAACGCGAGTTCCGTTGGGCGTGGTGGATTTTAGCTGCACTTGCGTAAAATTGACAGTCCTTTCGCGCCTTTGTTATTCTGAAAATTCGGGCGTGATCGATTATTGAGTAGCAGGAACACTCTTTATAAGTCAAACACTCGAATAAGGACTGCTATATGACAACCAGCCACGGGAATGACTCCGTTTATATAGGTATTGACCTGGGCGGCACGACGCTCAAAGGAGCGATAGTCAGCGCAACGGGCGAGATACTCTACGAGATCCGCATCGAAACGGAGCAGCAAAGCTCGCAGCACCTCTTCAATCAAATTGTAGAAGCCGTTCAGACGCTGAAAAACGACGAGCGCGCCAGCGGTCGCGCGATGGCCATAGGAATAGGCGTGCCGGGCCTTGTCAATCGCAAGACCAATCGCATAGAGGTCATGCCGAACCTGCCCAACCTCTCCGAGATCGATCTGATAGGAGAGCTGTCACAAGAGACAGGGCTGCCCGTCACCCTCGATAACGACGCCAACGCAGCCGCCTACGCCGAGCTTCAGGTCGGCGCGGCGCGCGGTCGCAAAGAGGTCTTCTTTGTGACGCTCGGAACAGGGATAGGCGCGGGCTTGATAATCAACGGCCGTATATATCGCGGCGCGCTCGGGTTTGCGGGCGAGTTTGGCCACATGACCATCGACCCGGAAGGGATAGAGTGCGGGTGCGGCAACATCGGCTGTCTTGAGACGATTGCATCGGGGCCGAACATCGTGCGCCGCACGCGCGAGCGGCTTTATCGCGACCGCACGTCGTCGCTTTCGAGGCTTGCCATCCCGCGCGACCGCGAGTTTACCGCCGAAGACATAGCGCGGGCCGCGCGCGAAGGCGACGAGATGGCGCAGGTCATGATGGAGCGCACGGGGATGTTCCTCGGCATAGCCATCGCCGCCGTCATCAACCTGCTAAACGTCGAGATGGTGGTCCTGGGCGGCGGCGTCATGGACGCGGGCGATCTGATACTGAAGCCTACGATCAAGGAGACGCGCCGCCGCGCATTCCCGCCCTCATTTAACAGCTGCGACATGGTGATCGCAAAGCTCGGCCCGTCGGCCGGCATGATCGGGGCGGCCCTGCTTGCGCGCGATCAGGCGCTTTAGCAAAACGGGCTCGGATCGGATTCCAAAGCAGGGGCGATGGCGCACGCTTGCGTCGTCGCCCTTGTTGCGTCAGGCGTGCTATACTTACGCTTCGGAAGCAGATTGAAGTTAAATGGCTGACATCAACAAAACAAGAAATTTCTCGATTATCGCGCACATCGACCATGGTAAGAGCACGCTCGCGGACCGGCTACTCGAAGCGACCGGCGCGCTTTCGAGTCGCGAGATGAGCGAGCAGGTGCTCGACGCGATGGACCTCGAACGCGAGCGCGGCATCACGATAAAAGCTCACGCGGTCCGGCTCAACTACCGCGCGCGCGACGGCCAGGATTATCTCCTCAACCTGATCGACACGCCCGGCCACGTCGATTTCTCTTACGAAGTGTCGCGGTCGCTTTCGGCTTGCGAAGGCGCGCTGCTAGTCGTCGATGCCTCGCAGGGGGTCGAAGCGCAGACGCTTGCCAATACCTATCTCGCGCTCGATCACAACCTCCACCTGATACCTGTCATAAACAAAATCGACCTGCCGGGCGCGGAGCCTGAGCGGGTGCGCGAAGAGATTGAGCACACAATCGGGCTCGACACCGACAACGCTTTGATGATCTCGGCCAAGATGGGGCTCGGCATAGAAGACGTGCTCGAAGCTATCGTGCGCGAGGTCCCGCCTCCGACCGGCGACCCTGAAGCCCCGCTCAAGGCGCTGATCTTCGATTCGTGGTTCGACAGTTACAGAGGCGTGGTCGTGCTGATGCGCGTGATCGACGGCGTGATACGCCCCGGCCAGCGCATCAGGCTGATGAACACAGAGAAGGAGTTTCAAGTGGACGCGCTCGGCGTGCTCACGCCTAAGCCTCGCGAGATAGGCGAGCTTCAAGCGGGCGAGGTCGGCTTTTTCACCGCCGCCATCAAGACCGTAGCCGACGTTGAGATAGGCGACACGGTGACCGACGCCGCCAGGCCCACTGTGACGCCTTTTCCCGGCTTCAAACACATCAAGCCGATGGTCTTCGCGGGGCTATACCCGATAGAGTCGAACAAGTACGAAGAGTTGCGTGACGCGCTCGACAAGCTGAGGCTTAACGACTCGTCATTCTTTTACGAACCCGAAGCGTCGGCGGCCCTCGGCTTCGGGTTCCGTTGCGGATTTCTCGGCCTGCTCCATATGGAGATAGTCCAGGAGCGGCTCGAACGCGAGTTCGACCTCGAATTGATAACGACCGCGCCCAACGTGCGGTACCGAGTCACGACCACCGCGGGCGAAGTCCTTGAGATAGACAGCCCCTCGCGGCTCCCCGACCCCGGAAAGATCGAGAAGATCGAAGAGCCTATAATCCGCGCGATGATAATGAGCCACGACGAGTATGTCGGCCCGCTTTTCGCCCTGCTCGAAGAGAAGCGCGGCACTCAGCTAGGGTTCGAATACCCGGCCCCGAAGCGCGTGCTGCTGACATACGAGCTGCCGCTGGCAGAGATAATGCTCGATTTTTACGACAGGCTGAAGTCGCTTTCGCGCGGCTACGCGTCGTTCGATTATGAGTTCACGGGCTACAGGGAAGGGAAGCTTGTCAAACTCGACATGCTGGTGGCGGGCGAGCCTGTCGACGCGCTCTCGCTCATCATCCACGAGGAGACCGCTTACCAGCGAGGCCGCGCGCTTACGGAGAAGATGCGCCAGCTGATCCCGCGCCAGCTTTTTGAAGTGCCGATCCAGGCCGCAATCGGCAACAAGGTCATAGCGCGCGAGACCGTTAAGGCCATAGGCAAAAACGTCCTGGCCAAATGCTACGGCGGCGACATCACCCGCAAACGCAAGCTGCTCGAAAAACAGAAAGAGGGCAAAAAACGGATGAAGCGGGTCGGGCGCGTCGAGATCCCTCAAGAAGCTTTCCTTGCCGTCTTGAAAGTCAACGATTGAAAAAGTGACAAGTGACAAGTGACGAGTGACAAGAAGGAGGAAACGGCCAGTCCGGCGACATATCTTTCTTGTCACTCGTCACTTGTCACTTGTCACTGTTTACTCTCCTAATTGTCCAGCTTGAAATTGAAAGTCACCACCCCTGTGACGCGGACGGCTCTGCCGTTGAGCGTAGTCGGCTGGAACTGCCAGTCGTACACGGCGTCAACCGCCGCTTTGACGAGCAATGCGTGGCCGCTTATCGCGCGGGCCGATTCGACTCGCCCTTCGGGCGAGACTACTATCTCGACAACGACCGGTCCTTGCAGCCCGATTTTCTTGGCCATAGCAGGATAGGCGGGGACGCGCCGGTTGGTCGCCTTGCCTTGCAGCACCACGGAGGCGACTCGCACGGGATTCACTCTTTCAGGCTCGCGCGGGCGCGTGTCCGGTCTTCTTACTTCGACAGGCGGCGGCGGCTCAGGCGCGCTGGCGATTGACGAAGGCCCTGTTCCAAACCCTCTATCGAGATTCGGCGCGGGCATCTGTCCTGCCCCGCCGGGCACCCCGCCGGGGTCGCCGACCGGCCCGACTGCGGGCGGGCCGATGGGTTCAAAACGCGACGGTTGGAGGCCGGGCGCGATATCAAGTATCCGTTCGAGCGGCGCGAAATTAGAGAGGTTCGGAGCCGCTCGATCAGGCGCAGACGGAGCGGACGGCGCACGCTCCGGGCTGCCGAGCTGAGGCGGAACGGCGAGACGCGTCACCCTCGCGCCGTCGCTCGAATCTGCAAGCCTTGGCGCGGCGGTCCATATAGATAAGGCCAGCGCTGCGCCGAGCGCGGCCAGATACAGAAGCGACGTGCCGAAAAAGTACCTGCCGATTTTGCCCTTGCTTCTGTTTGTGCTCGATACGACGAGTCGTTCAAACATAACCTTCTCCTTCGGGCAAGGCACAGGTTTATCGAGCGCTCGCCTGCTAAAAACTTGCTAAAAAGCCGCGCGCTGCTAAAGCGTTATGCCGCCCCGTGGGCGCTCTGGTTTGATCGTTATTTGTTACTGGCGCTCTTTCGAGAGAAGGGAAGTAGGGGCACTGGCATGTGCCCCGAAAGATTGCTGCTACCCGCCCACGTCCACCTTTTCGACCACGAGGACTATGCGGGTTGAGACGGCGCGACCTTCGACGCGCGCCGGTTGAAATGTGCGGCGCGAAAGCGACCACCACAACTGCTCGACGAGGACCGGGTCGTGAGGCTCGTCTAAAACCTCGACAAGCTCGGCGTGCCCGTCAGGGCTAACCTCGACAAGCGCAGACATGCCGTCAGAGCCTACACGCTCATAAGCTATGTGGCTGAAGCTGACTAGCGAGCCGTTGTCGATCACGCGCGGCAGCTCGTAATAATGCTCGTTGCCGGATGCAGCGGCGTTGGGCGGAAGATTGTTATAGCTGTTGAACTCCGGCTCGCTGCCGGTGACGATTGGCCCTGTCGTAACGGGGATAGCGATCATCTGTTTGCCGTCCGCCCCAATCACAGGGATAGGCCTGAAGCCTGAGAGCACGAATGCAAACAGGCAGACGGAGACAAACGCCCCCGTCAGGTAAGAGATGGGAAGCGGGTTCATCTTAAGCAGCCATTCGTATACTCGCGCGGGAGAGGCCGCCTGGCTCGCCCCGCTTCGCTTGACCGCGCTTATTATGTAGCTGTGAAGCTCGCCCGGCGCGTCGGATTGAGAAACGCCGCTTACGAGCAGCGATACTTCGCGCAACTCCGTCAAATACGAGCGGCAATCGGCGCACATACCCAGGTGCGAGCGGTACTCCGTCTCTTCTTCTTCGGCCAGCTGCCGGTCAATATAAGCAGAAGCCGTCATTTCATACTTCTTGCATTTCATAACAGCACTCGAATCAACCCTCGTTCGGCAGGCGAATCAAACTGCGCAACATCAATCATCTGCCGCAGGTCACTTCAAAGTAAGTCCTTCACGCGGCGGCGGAGTTCTTCTCGTCCGCGCGCGATGCGCGACTTCACTGTCCCAATCGAGATCGCAAGCGTCTCGGCAATCTCGTCATACGATAGCTCTTCGATCTCGCGCAATATGAGCGCGACGCGGTATTCCTGCTTGATCTCGGCCAGCGCGCCGAGTATGCGCCGCTCGCGCTCGTTGGCTATGGCCATCTGCTCGGGCGACGAGCCTGTGCCGGGCAGCAGGTTGCCGAGCGTCGTATCGGAATCCTTTCGGCTGAGATCGAGCGACACGGTTTCATCGCGGTGGCGACGGCGCCACCACCGCTGCTGATTCATCGCCTGGTTTATGGCTATGCGATATATCCAGGTCTTCAGTCCGGACTCGCCGCGAAAATTGTTCAGCCCGCGATAGACCTTCAAGAAAGTCTCCTGCGCGGCGTCGCGCGCTTCTTCCGAGTCGTTCAGTATGCGAAAACAGAGCGAGTAGACGGGGCGCTCGAAATGCGCAACCATCTCCTCGAAGGCCGTCAGGTCCTGTGCCCGCAGCCGGTCGAGCAGTCGCACCTCCTGACGGTGCTCAAGCGTCCTGGCGTCAAGCTCCAGTCGGGCGAAACTTGTTTGCTCCAGTGCGGCCATGTCTCCGGCTGACATTCGGGGCGCTCCTTGTTCTCGATCAGCTCGTCGGAGGGGGCCATCGCTCGATCTTCCGGGAAGCCGAGCGCCGTTATAGCTCCAAGCAGAACGGGCAATGGCCCTTCACCTCACTTGTCACTATAGTTAGACACCCCTGCGGTCAAAAGGTTCCGGTCACGGTCAACTTTAGCACGAAACCCGCTCGGCGAAACAGTTAAACCCGCTGCTCGACGCGTGCGCAACGGGTTCGGATTGCCCGATTTTCTTGACAATACGCCGCCCCGGCGGCTATTTTGTCCATTACTCTACCTGATCCGAACCACCTTTGGAGGCATTAAAGTTTTGGCAAAAAGCAGTAGGAGAAACAGGCGTATCCCGGTCAAAGAGATGAGATTCAACAATGACCCGATGGTACGCTTCTATGAATCGACGCAGGACTGGCTACAGGAGAAAGGCCGTCCTGTCGTGTTGGCAGCCGGGATAATCGTGGCGGCGGTCCTGCTCTATACGGCCGGGTATTACTTCTTCGAGTACAGGGAATCGAAAGCGCAGGCGGCTTTCGCAGAGGCTTATGAGAAGTACAAAGCGCCGGTCCTCGGCGCGGTTACGACCACCGCCCCTACGGGCAAGACCTACTCGGACGAGAACACCAAATGGCAGGAGACCGCCGACGCGTTCGAGCGAGTCGCCAACGATTACTCCGGTTACTACGGCTCTATGGCCCGCTACTACGCAGGGACCGCTTACATCCACCTTGATCGCGGCAAAGGCGTGGCGATGCTCGAACAGGTGGCCGGCTCGAACGACCAGCCTTCGGCAGACCTCTCGCGATTCGCGCTTGCCGAAGCGGCGATGATGAATAACGAGACGGACAAGGCCATCTCCGAATACGAGAAGCTGCTCAACTCTCCTCACGTTCCAAAGCAGGCGGTCCAGTTCGCCGCCGCCCGCGCTTACGAGAAGGCCGGCCAGGCCGAAAAGGCTGTCGACAGCTATTTCGAGGCGGCCAAGTTTGATCGCTCAAGCGGCGTAGGATCTGAGGCAGAGAGGCGGCTTTCGGTGCTCGCGCCCGGCCGCGTGAAGGAACTGCCCGCGCCCAGCACCGTTCCGCTCGGACTTCAGTAACCGATAACCCGTTCGCGCGTGAATGCCGCCCCGCGATTACCGCTTCGTAATCGCGGGGCGGTCCGGTTGCCGGTTGTTGATTCTTACCGTAAATGGAAAACCTCGCGCACACACTCCTCGGTCTGTCGATGGCCAAAAGCGGGCTTGAGCGCGTGACGCCGCTTGCGACGGCGACACTTGTCATCTCATCGAACCTTCCAGACATCGACGTAGTGGTTCAGCTGTCGGGCGGCACAGTCTCTTACCTTGAGCACCATCGCGGATTCACCCACTCGTTTCTAGGGCTCGCGGTCTTGTCAATTGCGCTCGCGGGGCTGCTGGTCTTTCTTGACCGCATGTTCAGGCTGCGGCGCGACCCGTTCAGGCGGCCCATAAGACCCGCGAGGGTAATGGCGCTAGCCTTTCTCGGAGGACTCGGCCATCTTGTCATGGACTTCACAAACTCATACGGCGTGCGCCCGTTTCTGCCTTTCAGCGCGCGATGGTTCTACGGCGACCTGGCTTTTGTCGTAGACCCGTGGATATGGCTGATCTTAGGGTCGACCGCCGCGTGGCTTACGATGAAAGACGCCGCGCGAGCCGTCTTCTGGATAGCGATAGGCGCGGCTGCCGCGCTTCTGGTCGCGCTCGCTTTCCGCGAGCCGACGAGCGAATTTCCCGTGTCGATACCGGTTATGACGCGGGTCGTCTGGTTCGTAGGGCTGGCCCTGGTCGTCGCTGGCGCGTTGCGCGGGTGGGCGCGCAAGGGCGCGCGTCTCGCCCGGCTCTCGCTGATCCTTCTGGGCATATATTACGCGGGGATGTGGTTCGCTCACCAGACGGCGATCAGTCGCGCGGCCCAGACGCCTCCCTCGGCCCACACAGGCCCGGTCGCCGCATGGCCTACACCGGCAAACCCGCTGGTGTGGCAGACCGTGGCAAGCGTGGACAGGTCAATTTATTCCGGCTACGCGGACCTTTTGACCCCGCAGACGGAGTGGCGCGAGCTTTCTGCGCTCGACCCCAAATTTATTGACGCGCTTCGCCGCGACGAACGGGCGCGGGCATTCTTGAGCTTCACGCGCTATGCCTCGGCCCAGGTCGACGAGCTGTCCGACGGGGCGAGGATTACGCTGCGCGACTTGCGCTTCAACCTTCAGATGGTCGCAGAGCTCGACGCAAACTCCGATGTCCGCTCGGCGGTCGTCGGCTGGTTCTGAAAACCAACTTTTGACTTGCGCCGCGTATGGCCGCATAATCTTAACCTGCAAAATGGAAAGCGTAAGCATAAGACCCGCCTTCGGACCCTACGCGCTTTTATCGGCAGTGCTGATAACCGCCGGGCTCGCCTTTTTTCAAGACGGTTTGATTCAAGCGTCAATCGCCTGCTGGTCGCTTCTTGCGCCGGTCATAGTGGCGGGGGCGTTCGATAAGGTAGTCTTTGACGGTCGCGCCATAACGAGGCGCGGGCCGATTGCTTCGCTGCTTGCGCAAAGCGCGCGCTTCCGGCAGCGGCTTTCGATCTCCGACATCGAGACGATCACCACAGAGACTACGAGCGTCAGCTTTTCCGGGGGCGACGCGCGGCTCAGCTACCAGACGCGCATCACGGGGGCGGGCGTCGAGTTTGTTATAAAGTCGGCGCGGTCGAATTACGTGCCGTTTATAAGGAAGCTTTTTCACGCGGTCGGGCCCGACAAGCTCGACCCGCGCTCGTTCGAGCTGTTCGAGTATTTCGAGACGGGGAAGGCGCTTAAGAATTCACCCGTGCTGAGAAACGAGATAGCCGGGATGCCCGTGCCGCTCGTGCGGCGCGTGGCCAACTCGCTCAGGCTTGCGGGGCGGCTCGCTCAGGCGTCGAGCTATTTCCGCATCGCTTATGAAAGGGAGCCGCGCAACCCCGAGCTGCTTTACGAGATGTCGCGGTTTTTTCATTCGAGCGCGCAGACCGAAGACACGCGGTTGCTTCAGAGATCGGACGCCTGTTTGCGACTGGCCTCGCGCCTGGCCGAAGGCCACCCGCACCTGCTCGAACGTATCGGCGAATCGTTTTTCGAGCGACTCGACTACAAACGCGCGGGCGAATGTTTTCGCCGCGCGCTCGAACTCGACCCTGCGCGATTTCGCGCAAACGTAGGGCTTGCGGAGATCGCGCTTCGTGACGGAAAGCTCGCGCACGTCGCGCATTTTTATAACGCCGCCTCGGCGGTGTCGGACCGCGCGCTTTCGCGGCTGGCCGAGCGCGAGGCTCGATATTACGAGCGGCTGCTGGGCGACGACGGATTCCTGGAATCCGAGCTAAGGCGAATACGCGTGTCGAACCAGATACGCTGGGCTCGCCACGTTGCGGCCTTGACCTTCGTGGTCGCGTGGGTGGTGGCAAGCGTCGCGGGCCGTTTTCTCACCGTCGTCGAAGACTTCGGCTGGGCTTTGATGGCGACATCGGGGCTTGTATGGTGCGCGGCCTCGTTCGGCCTTCACCATTTCAAGAGAGAAGTGACAAGTGACGAGTGACAAGTGACAAGAAAGGCGTGAACCGTGAACCGTAAACCGTGACAAGATGGGAAAAAGCTCGGCGCGGTACTCCCTTCTTTCTTGTCACGGTTTACGGTTCACGGTTTACGGTTTTTAGAGTCGAGCGGGATCACTAACCGGAAGCGAGTGCCGCGCCCGTCTTTGACAGGGCTTATCAATTCAACCGCCCCGCCCAGTTCTATCATCCGGCGCTGGACAATCGCGAGTCCCAGCCCGGTCCCCCGCGACTTTGAGCTATAAAAAGGCTCGAAGACGCGCTGCTGCGCGTCTTCCGCGATGCCGGGGCCGGTATCGGTGACAGACACGATCAGCCGCGACTCGCCTTGCGCGTTTGCCTCGACCAGTACCTCGCCCGGCCGGTTTATCGCCTGGATCGCATTCAGGACCAGGTTGCTCAACGCTTCGCGCAACGCGCCCGCCTGCGGGCCTGAAAGCTCCATGTCCGCGCCGAATTTCAGCGACAGGTTTATGCCTTGCTCGCGCGCCTCGTTCCCCAGCAGGTTCATCATAGAATCGAGCATCTCCGACAGGCGGACAGGCCGCGAATCGACCGCGCTCGGACGGGAGAAGGCCAGTAGCTGCGACACCGTTCGGTTAAGCCTGTCTATCTCGCTCACGATCAGATCGAGGTCGCGGTTATACTCGGCAAGCTTCGGCTCTTCGCGCATAACCTGTGCTATCGACTTTATTGACGAGAGCGGGTTCTTGACCTCGTGCGCCACGGTGGCAGCCATCTGACCGAGCGTAGCGAGCCGCTCGCGCTCGCTAAGCCTCCGTTCGAGCCGAACTTTTTCATCGACAAGTCGAACCGACTCGACTTCCATCGCCACTTGCCGGGCCAGCACGTCGAGTACGGCCCGCTTTTCTGAGCTGAGCGAGCGCGGCTCGGCCCATATAAACATCATGCCGACGAGCTTCTCTTCTCGCTTGAGCGCGTAGCCGACGCTCGCGCCAACGGTCGCAAGGTCGTCGCTCGATTCGATAACGTCGACTTCGCGCTCGCTCATCTTTCCGGCGATGCGGAGTTCGGGGCCGTCCTCGCTTATCTGGTCCGTGGCGACGACGCGTACGCGCGTCAGCTCAAGCCCTTCCGCGATAGTCTGTTCGACGTAGCGCACAAGCGAGTCGAGATCACCGATCCCTGCCGCGCCTGCCGTGACCCTTCGCACAACATCTCGATAAAGGCCGATCTCCCTTGCGAACAACCTGTGCACCATCCTGTCCGTCAGCCGCACGAACGGCCCTGCGAGCGCGAACATACCCAGTATCAATATCGCTTCGACCACGCCGGGCGGCGAGCCGTAGCGCGCGACAAAGAACTGATCAACCCTGCGTATTCCGTAGGTGTAGACCGCGATAAAGACTACGGCGAATATCGCGTAGACGAGGCTGTCTTTTATGGCTACGTCGACGAGCTTGTAGCGATAGACGTGGTAGGCGACAAAGAATGTAGGCAGCAGGCTGAGCAGGCAATAGGTGATCCACAGGTAATCGTTCGGGTTGGGGTTTCTCAAGGCCACGGCGACAAACTCGAAAATGGCGTTGAAGACAAACAGCGCGGCCAGCCGTTTGAAGAACATGCGCTCGCGCGTGGCGCGGGCGTCGAGCCGCCCGGCTATCCGCAGGTCGATCACTGCCGACATCCACAGCGCAAGCACGTACCATATCGAATAAGGCAGAAGCAGCGGGCCGAGCTTTATGAGAAACGGCCTGTAGGGGCCTGTGATTATCAGGTAGAGCGCGAGCGGGAGAAATATCATGGGCGCGTAAAGCGCCGCGCCGACCGCGCGAACGCGCCGCTGGCTGAGCCTGCGGTAATTGTCCGTCAGGCTCAGGAAGGCGACGTGCGCGTGGAGCAGCGCGGCGGGCAACAGCGCCACCCCGATCATCGTGACCGCGTCCCACGCCCTCAAGGCGGCGGTCCATCGCTCGCGGCCCAATAGCAGTTCGTGAAGCGTGATAAAGAGGTTGCCAAAGAACCATACGCCCAGGCAAAGCCCAAGCACTATGAACGTGCGCTCGACCTGCGTGAGACGCTGGCGCGCGCCGAGCCGCCTTTGCCATATCAGCCAGGCTATGTAGAGATGAAGCGCCGCGCCGGTGGCAAAGCCGACCAGCTTGATGATAGTGAGCAGAGACATCTCGATTTCGGACTGCCGGTCTAGCGCCCGAAGCGGCTCGCGTCCTGGCTCGCGTAGGCCGCGACGGCTGTGTCTGCGACCGCCGTCGATTTTAGAGCGTTTATGACTTCGCCAAGTCGCGCCGCCGGAATGGCGCAGGTCATCTCGTTATTCGACATGCCAGTCCTCACGCGGCTCAGCATGCATCCGACACTCACCGCCACCTGATCCTGCTCTTTAGCCATCGGGATGATGTGGCACTGCGGCTTGCCTTCGAATTTCAAACCGGGCACGGCGTCGCTCAAGATCATCGTCTGCTTGGGATTGAGCCGCAAAAAGACGACGTCAGGGTTCGCGGTCGTCTCCGCGAGCGGCCCGTAGGTTATAAAGTTGCTCCGCTCTTTGACGACAGGTATCTGCGGCACGACATCCAAAGTCACCCAGCCGGATTCGAGAAGCGCCGCGACATCGGAATTACCCGCGACCTCTTCGAGCGTCTTGAGACCGTGTGTGAGGCTGCCGACGCTGCAATTGCCGTGGTCTTCGGCGACGGTCGTGAAAGTGCGCGCGGCCGCCTCGATCCAGAAGACGCAGCCTGCCGGGACGCGGCCCGTCCGGCCGTCGGGCGTGGGTTCGGGCATAGGCGCGTCGAACCTGTCTACGCCCTCGGGCGACTCGTTTGAAAAGGTGATCGCCAGCGCCGGTGATTGCAGCTTTAACAGGGAGTCGAGCTCGGAAGCCATCGTTTTCCAATCCTGGTCAGTCATCAAATATAATCCTCTTTCATGGTTTAAGCGTTCAGTTTCAAGTATCACCACGCGACGGCATAGCGTCCGCGTCGCGGGTCCGCGCCCGCTTCGATCACGCCCGAATCTATTCGGAATAACACCGCCGTCGGGGCAGAAGGGTTTGCCCAGGCTCCTTGCGTCTCTACTTTATGACCGCGCGCCTGAAGCTCGGCCGCGACCTCTTTCCCGATGCGGTCTTCGAGGTTGAGCACGCCGGGGTTGAACCTGTGATCGTCAAACGAGCTTACGAAGTGCAGCGTCTGAAAGCGCGGAGCCTCTATAGCTTCCTGCACGTTCATGTCAAATTCGATTATGTTCAAAAGCACCTGGAGCAGGCTTTGATCCTGGTTGTCGCCGCCCGGCGTCGATAGCACGACAAACGGCTTCCCGTCTTTCAGGACAAGCGTGGGTGTGAGCGTAACGCGCGGCCGCTTGCCCGGCTCAAGCACGTTCGGATGTCCCGCCTCAAGCAGAAACGATTGCATCCTCTGACCCATCAGAACGCCTGTGTCGCCCGCCACGACCGCGGGGAGCCACGCGCCGGAAGGGGTGGCGCTGAACATATTCCCGTCCTTGTCGATTACGTTGACGCAGGTCGTGTCGTTGGCGCGCAGTATCTCAGGCACGGAAGACGCGCCTGTGAGCGCGGGCTGCGGCTTCTGTTCGAGAAGCGGGCGAAGGTTCACCGGGTCGCCCGGCCTTTGTTCGAGCGAAGCGCGTGCGGGGTCGATCAAGCTGCGGCGGGCGTCGGTGTAGGCCTTCGATAAAAGCTCGCGGGCAGGCACTCGCGCAAAATCCGGGTCGCCGTAATAACGGTCGCGGTCGGCAAACCCCAGCTTCATCGCTTCCGTGAGCGTGTGTATGTAGTCGGCCGAGTTCTGCTTCTTTGCCTTCAGGTCGAAGCCTTCAAGCAAAGCGAGCGTTTGGAGCATGGCAGGCCCCTGCGCCCAGAAGCCCGTCTTGTAGATTTCGTAGCCGCGATAGGTGATCTTCGTCGGCTCTTCGACTCGCGCGCTGAAGCTTGCGAAGTCGCCTGCGCGAATCAGTCCGCCGTTCTTCTCGGAAAACTCCGAGATGCGGGCGGCGACAGGGCCTTTGTAAAAGTGATCGCGCGCCGCGACAAGCGCCGCGTGTCTCCCCTTCGGCGCGGCGCGACGCTCGGCGCGGGCTATCTCGCGAAGCGTGCGCGCCAGGTCGGGCTGCGAGAATATCTCGCCCACGCGAGGCACGCGCCCGCCGGGAAGAAATACTTTTGCGCTGGTCGGCCACTGTTCGAGCAGCTTGCGAGTCCGCTCGATGTAGCGCACACGCAGCTCGTCTATGGGGAACCCGTCGGCAAGCTCGATGGCGGGCTGGATCACTTCGGCGAGCGACTTTGTGCCGAAGCGGTCGAGCGCCGTCACCGCCGCGTCGAGCACCGCAGGGACGGTCGCAGGGAGCACGCCCGTCGAGGGGATAGGGCCGGGGCGCGTGCCGTCCGAAGGTATCGAGACATACTCCGAGTCACGGTCGCCGCGCTTTGCGCGCTCCAGAAAGAACTCGCGAGTCGCGAGTCGCGGCGCTGTCCCCTGACCGTTTATGACCTGCGGCGACTGGTTCTTGAGTTTTATGATGATGGGGACCTCGCCGCCCAGTTGGAAATGCGAAAACTCGATCACGGACGCGGCCACGACCGCCGCGCAGCCCGCGTCTACCGCGTTCCCGCCCTGCTGGAGCAGCCGCAGACCAGCCTCCACCGAAAGCGGAGAGCCGCCCGTCACAGCGCCTCGCTTGCCGCGCACCACGGGCCGGAATGTTTCCGCTCTCTGCGCGGGAACCGACAGGCAGGCGAGCGAGATTATCGTCGAAAGGGCAGTCAATCTTGATAAAAGCTTCATGCGGTCCTCCTCAGGCGTCGGCTTGTACGGCTTGAAGTTTCCAGCTTTGACAGTGGCTTGTCAACGCGGCGGGGTCGCTTTAATGTATCGACAACTTTTCGGTCCGAAGCTGCGTTATAAGATGGGAAGGAGAGAGCGAATGAACATACTCCGGGTGATACTGGCAATTCTTCTGCCGCCGGTCGGCGTCTTTTTGACGATAGGGCTGGGCGGCCATTTCTGGCTCAACATTCTGTTGACCATACTGGGTTACATACCCGGCCTCGTTCATGCGATCTGGATCATCGCGACGCGGGGAAGGGATGTCTGACAAAATCGGTGGGCGTGTCGTAACTACTGCTTAAATCGGAAAACTTAACCGGGGCGCGCGAGTGTATACAACCGGGTATCAGCCGCAAAAGTCTTCGAGCACTCTCTTTGCGATGTGCTCGCGGTCGTAGCGCCGCCGGACCTTGCGCCGGCGGTCCGTGCCTTCGTTATCTATCCAGGTAACACCTTCAATAACGATCAACGTGTCGGCGGTGTAGCGCATCGAGCGCCGCCGCTCCTCTTTGCGCCGGTCTATTTCGGTTGAGCGTTTTTCGGTCCCGTCCCATGAAGACATAGCTACCTCGTCGCCTCGGCTATCGGCTCTGCCTTTGAGCAAATCCGTGCCCTGCACACTGTGCGGTTTGATGGTTTGGAGCAACCTGATAAGCCCCCGGTCTAGACGCGGCGAAGTTTCAGCCGGTCAAGTCGGGCAGCATTACTCGCTGGAAGAATACGGACCCGTGTCGCTCGACAACAGGCTCGGACTCAGGCCAGCGCCCCTGTCTCTCGGCCTTGTGCGAAGTCTCTATCGCTTGAAGCGCGACCTCTTCCTCGCTTTCTAACACCTCTTCCCTGATCGTCGCGGCCTCTCTTCGTATGACCTGAATCTTGTCGGTCAACCCCCTTCGCTCCGAGCGCAACGCTTCGAGTTTTAGCGAGAGCCGGTTGATCTCCGTCTGACGGTCAGATATTTCACGAACGAGCGATTGTTCATCTTCGTCAAAGACCGAAGCACGGCGGTTGAGGACCGCCGCCTCGTCTTCGAGCGCCTCGGCCATCTGCTGCAACATTCTTAGCTTAACACGCGGTGGCGTGGCCTGAGGATCCGTTGTCACTTCATTCTCATAGATATTCATAATCCCTTCCTGCTTTCAGATAAGATTCAATAATATTGAGCAACCCGGCAAATCTCACGCAATTGTCCCCGGCGCGGCGGCAAGGCTGGCGGTCGTCCTCCCCCGTTTGCGTAATATCTTGTTTTCGTACATTCTCTGGTCTGCTGTCTCCATCAGCTCGCCGAGCGAAAGGCCGTCTTCGCCGTAAGTGGCGTGGCCTATAGAGAGCCCGACGCGCGCCACGCGATCCGGCCCGGCCTCGTAAGCGTATTCTTCGACCGCCGCCTGCAACCTGAGCTTCAACTCCGCGACGGTGTCGGGCGTCGCCCTGTGTATCACGGCGACGAACTCGTCGCCCGCATAGCGAATCAAAGTGTCGCCGGTGCGAAGCTGCGCGCGCGCGATATGCGCAAGGCCTCTCAATATCTCGTCTCCGACGTGATGACCGAACGTGTCGTTGACTTTTTTGAACCCGTCGAGGTCCATCATCATCACCACAAGCTGGTAGCCGTACCGCTCTGCGCGTCCCCGCTCCTGGTCAAAGAAGCTGTGCATGTAGCGCGAGTTCGGCAGCCCCGTCAGCGTGTCGGTCAGCGCGAATTCCTGTGTCCGCTCGAACGTCAATGCGTTGTCGAGCGCGGCGGCGGCGTGCCGCGAGATCGTCTCTAACAGCCTGACCTCGTCGGCAGAGTACCCACGGTCTTCTTCCGAGTAGAGCGCAAGCGCGCCGATCAGCTTCTCTTCGCGCACGAGCGGGAATACTGCGGTCGAGCGGTAGGCCGTGGCCCTCGCGCCAATCGACGGTTCAAGGTCGGCAAGCTGGCTCCCGCCGATCAGCACCTGCCGGTGCGCGGCTGCCCAACCGGCCCCGCCTTTGCCGAAAGCGAGCCGCGCGCCGTTGATCGCCTCGGCGTTCTTGCCAAGCGCGTGCGCGGCTTCGAGGTGATCGTCTTCAGCCAGGTAGATGACAAGCGTGGTGAAATCGGCTATGCACTCAAGCTTGTTTGCCACAAGCGGCAGCACGTCGGAAAGCCGCAGGGTGGCGCCGAGCATCTGCGAGACTTCGTAAAGCGACAGCACTTCTCGCTGGGCGGCGGCGATGTCTCTGAGCGCCTTTTCTGTCCGCGCCCTTGGCAGCGCAGCCGGGTTGGGCTCGAACATCTGCCCTGTGTTCAGCCTGTCCAGGTCGAGGCTCGGCACGCTCCGCGAGTCGGTCACGGGCAGGTCTATGTCGAGCGTATCGACTATATCAAGGAACTTTGCCAGTATGGCCGGGTCGAACGTGCGCCCGCTCTCGCGCTGCATCATCTCAAGCGCCTGCTGGCGCGGGAAGCGCGGGCGGTATGTTCGGCTCGTCGTGAGCGCGTCATAGCAATCGACGACCGTCAGTATCCGAGCGCCGAGCGGAATCTGTTCGCCTTTGAGGCCCGCCGGGTACCCCGAGCCGTCATACTTTTCGTGATGGTGCTTTACGATAGGCACCACCTCGTACGGGAACTCGACGTTGCTCAAAATGTCCGCGCCCACTACGGGGTGAATCATGATCTTTGTGTATTCGGCCGAGCTGAGCTTGCCGGGCTTGTTGAGGATGTGTTCGGGCACGGCGAGCTTCCCTATGTCGTGCAGCAGCGCCCCTGCCTTCAACCCCTCCATCTGGTCTTCGGCGTAGCCGACGGCGCGGGCTAGCCCTTCGGCCAGAACAAGCACTCGCCGGATGTGGCCGCGCGCAAGCTCATCCTTGGCGTCAATCGCCATGGTGAGCGATTCTATTGTCGCAAGGTGCAGCCGCGTGAGCTTTTCTATCCTCCTGTTTGACGATTGAACCTTCCTCAAATGGGTGTTGTAGCCGATGTATGTCAGCAACAGCATCGCCAGTATGAACATCAACAGCCAGTCTGCGCGCTCCGGCTCGAAATAGAGCCTGTAGGTCGAGTAGCCGAATGCCGCGCCACCTCCGAGCCAGACGGATTTCAAAACCAGATTTGCCAGTATCGCGGGTCTTTGCTGCACATTCACCTCACCTTGAATGAAGCTAACCCTTCATCGCCTTGACGGCAGCGGCTACGGGTATGGGGGCCTTTCAATTCTTCCGTTGATATTCCCTGCACAGGTTAATAGCGTGTCCGAACAGTGGCCGTGATGTTACACCCCGGCCGCGAACACACCGACTATCTATTCAATGCTCGTGCCGCACGCACGCAAGGCAGACTTTTTTTTACAATGCTTTAAATTCCAGGGTTAGCTTGAGCCCAATCGGCAGAGGGTTAAAGGCGGGCAAAAAATATCAGTCAATCTGGCCGACGACTACGCGCGGCTTCATTCACTATGACCGGGCCGCGACCCTACAATTACCGGGGCAGGGTGAAAATTGGTGACAAAAGAGGGACGCGAACAGTAAGACGTAAACCGTGAACCGTAAACCGTGACGAGAATGCCCCGAACCTCTGGCATTCCCCTTCTCGTCACGGTTTACGGTTCACGGTTTACTCCTTAATGTCCCTGTCGCGTTTGTAGAAGTCGTAGCGGACAAGTATATCTTGAACGTAATTGCGCGTGACGGGGAACTCTATGCGGGAAATGAACTCCTCGCGCGACAGGCGTGCGCGTTCGGAGTTTGGGGCCCACCGCTCGACGTTCGCGGGGCCTGCGTTGTAGGCGGCCAGCGCAGTGGCCACAGGGTCGGGCTCGTCTTTGTACCGGTTGAGCATCCTTTGAAGATACCAGCACCCTACGTGGAGGCTCACGACAGGGTCCGAAAGCGCCTCTTCAAAACTCGGATCGCGCCCGTCAGGCTTTATCCCCGACACAGTCGCCACCGCTTCGGCAAGCGTGCGCGAGCGCGTCTGCTCTACCCATTCCTGAGCGGCAATCGGCGTCACCTGCATCAGCCCGACAGCCTTTTGCGCGCTCTGCGCTTTCGGGTTAAAGAAAGACTCCTCGTATATGAGCGCTTTGACCAGCGCGGGGTCGAGGCTGTATTTTTGCGACACCTCGACTATCAACGAGTCAAAGCGGTGCGTCCAGTAATACCACGCGCCAAAAACTGCCGCCGCGCCCACCAACCCGAGAGCCAAAAGTATAATCAGAGTTTTGCGCATATTCAGCCAGAGTGATTCAAGCGGGACGGAGTTGGAACAAAGCGGAAATCTGCTCTCCCCTTAGATCGTCAATTGTCGCGGCGGAGTCGCCCCCAAAACTCGCTCGTCTCATACTCGCGGTCTACGCCCTCATAACGAGCCCGCACTTCAGACCGCTCCAAGACATGCCCCTGCAGCCAGACGGTCGCTGCGACCCATCCGCCTATCTCAAGCCGTCCAAGCAGCGCGTTTGAATTTATCACTACTTCGAGCCGCATGCTCGCCGCGTCGACATATATCCACAGCAGCCCGCTGTGCGTGACAGGGTTTATCACCTCGCGCCAGGCGAGCACGCGCCCGCATATCAGGTAATCGTTTTCGCACGCGTCGTCTGCCATTTCCGGCAAGTGGTCCGCCAGATCGAACCTCTGAGCGAGCGGTTCCGCAGGCGGCTGCGCTCTTGCGGTGTAGGCGAGACCGGCAAGCGCGACGTGGAGCCGGGTTTCACGAAAGACGTGCGCGTTGATCTCTGTCAGGTTTTGAAGCTCGAAGATCACCCCTGTGCCCGGAGCCGTCGTCCCCCGAACTACGGCCTCGCCGTCTTCGTCATACTCGATAAGCTCCCACGGCTGGATCGTCTGAACGTAGCGGCTGCGAAAAGCGGGGCGGCAGTCTGCGTAATACATCTCGCCTTTGCGCTCGTAGAGAACCGACCAGACTTCAAGCCCGCCACCCAGCTTCCAGCAGCGCCCGTGCAGCGAGGCGTCGCCCCGATGAATGACGGAACGCGAGCCGCTCGCCTCCGCGCATTCTACCAGCAGGTTGTACGAGTCCTCATCGTTTATATCGAAGCCGATTGAGTCGAATAGCTCAGCCATAAGGGATTGCAAGAGGGAAGTGACAAGTAAACAGTGACAAGTGACAAGAAGAAGTGAACGATCAAGCTCCGGTCCGGTCTTTACTTGTCACTCGTCACTTGTCACTTGTCACTCACCATTCACGGTCTTTTGGTTTCTTCGCCTACTTCGGCATTGATCGTATACTCGCGCCCGTCGCGCATTATCTTGAGCGTCACCTTTGCGCCGGGCGGCTTTGCGGCGATCAGGCGGTTGAACTGCACGTATGAAGTCACCGCTACGCCGTCGAGCGTCGTGACGACGTCGCCTTTCCTTAGCCCTGCGCGCGCCGCCGGGGTCCCGCGCTCGGCGCGCTCTACGAGCACCCCGCGCGATTCGGGCGCGAGCTTGAGCTGTCCGCGCAGCTCAGGGTTAAGGTCGCGCGTCTCCATGCCGAGGTAACCGCGCGACACGCGGCCCCGCTCGATCAGCTGCGGCAGGATAGACTTGAGCGTGTTGATAGGGATGGAGAAGCTCAGCCCCTGCGTGCCTCCGAGCACGAGCGTGTTTATGCCTATGATCTTGCCTTGAGTGTCGACAAGCGGCCCGCCCGAATTGCCGGGATTTATGGCCGCGTCGGTTTGGAGATAATCGTCGAACTGCCCACCAAAGGCCGTGCGCCCTTTCGCGCTCAGTATGCCGAGCGTGACCGTATGATCGAGCCCGAGCGGGTTGCCGATGGCTATCACCCACTCGCCCACTCGCAACTGGTCGCTATCGCCAAGCTCCGCCACGGGCAGAGGCTTGCCCGTAGGCACTATCTCAAGCACGGCGATGTCTGTCGGCTCGTCATAGCCTTTGACCGACGCCTGGAATTGACGCCCGTCGTCGAGCGTGACCCATACGCGCTCGACGAGCTTTGTCGGGCCTTGCCCGTCTTTGGCAGGGGCCAGCCCCCGGCGTTCGGATGCGGCGATCAGGTGAAAGTTGGTCACGATCAACCCGCGCTGGTCTACGATAAACCCGCTGCCGAGATTATCGCCCGACTCGGAGACAGACCGGACGTTGACGACGACCTGATTCAGCTTTTCGGCTATCGCGGGGATGTCGAGCACCATCGTCCTGCCCTGCTGGCCGTAAGCGAGCGCAGGCAGCAGCAGAAGTGAAAACGCGCATGCTATCGAGGAGAGCTTCTTAATCATTGCTTTGACCTGAATGGTGTTGGTTGTCGCGTTTGTCGCGCGCGGGAACACGTGCGCGCACGCCGCGAATGTTTCTTACAGGGCCGTATCGAGGCTGCTGCCCAGAGCGGATCATCTCCGCGAGCAGGTCCATGTCATAGTCGCAGTCGCGCGACATCTCTTCCCTGATCGCGTGCAGCTCTTCCAAAAATCTCGGTGTCCTATACATCTATGAAGCGTCCGGTACGTTAAAACTCGGCGTTTATAAGAAACTCCGGCGTCACGATCATCGGCACAAAAAAACCTGCCATGGTGTTGAACAGTTGTATTCGAGACTGCCTGTGCACGTTGGCTATGTAGCCGAAGTCCCAGGTCACAAGCAAGTCCAACTTGTTGACGGAAGCGAGCGCGACGTGAAGCGCATTGCCGAGATATTTTCGGTGAAAGATGCCGCGCTCGATGTACCCGTCGGCCAGTATCGTGGCCTCTTCGCTCACCTCGACCTGCGGCACGTTGCTCAACAGCTTTAAGTACGCCGACCGCCTCGGCTCATCCGTGCGCTCAAGCTCGCGCACGACGAGCGGCGAGATATAGGGCGTGTAATCCTTAAGCTCGTGCTCCCACCACCTGATGGTGAGGTCACGGCGAAACGGCTCGCCGTTGTCGAGATACGCGCCAATCACAGAGGTCTCAAGGTAGATACTTTTCTTCATCAGCGCCGGAGTAATCTTACCACAGACGAAGGGGAGTAGTCAGGACTGAGGTGCGGAGGACCGAGCGGGAAGGGGGGCTGAAAACCGGCTCTACGGCTCGGCCTTCGGCCCCCCGCTCGTCAGTCCTGTTTTATCACCGCATTGGTGTGAGGCCGGAAGGCAACCTGCGCGCGGGTGAAATCTATGGTCACGCGGAAATTGCGAAGAAAGTCGCCGCCTAAAATACCGCTCTGCTCGAACCCGGAGGTTTCGTTTATCGCGTCGAAGTCTAAAACGAGCGCGCGCATGTTGTTTTGCTGAAGGTCTGCCACGCGGCAGTTGCGCAGGAATAATAACTCGACGTTGTCCGTGACGCCCGCGGCCCCCGTCACCCGCACGGTCTGGCCTTTTATGATGCTGTTGTGGAGATTGAGCCGCTCGACCGCCGCCGCAGAGACCACTGTCGAGCTTGCCCCCGAATCCAGAATCGCGTTTATGCGGTGGTTGCCGTCAAGCTCCGTCTCTATGCTTATCAGCCCGTTTTGAGTCGTGCGAAAAGGTATAATCGTCACCCCGGTCGTATCCTCGACAGGCGCGGGGGCCGCTCCCTCGGCAACCGGAATCTCGTGCGAGCGGTCCAATCTCATAACGCGGTCTTTATAGTCGAGCTCGGTTATGAAGTGCGCGAGCACCGATAGCCCGATAAACCCGTCGGCCTGCTCCTGTACGGGGCGCTCGCTCATCCCGTGTATCGATCTTATAAAGCAGGGAATCGACTTTACCTTCACCGCGCCGAGCTGAATGTTCTTGACCAGCCCGTAGACGATCTCGAACTTCCCCGTGCCGCCGACCCCTTGCGACGTGCCGCCGCGCGCGATCTCGGATACGCCGAATTTCTTGGCCGCTTCCTTCGATATGACCGTGAACCCCGAACCTGTGTCTATGACGAACGTGGCGGGCTTGCCGTTGACCTTTATCTGGATGTAAGGCCTGCGGTCGTTGCCGAGCTGGAAGGGGACTTCGGCGAGGTGAGGCCCGTTGATCTCGTGTATCTCAAGCCCCGACAACTGGCGATAAAATTTTATAAGCCCCTCTATGCGGTCGCGCCGCTCGTCGTCTGTGCGCGGCGCGACTTGCAAAAAGCGCTCGTAGGCGTCGGCTGCCTCGTTGAACAGTTCGAGGCGCGAGGAGGCTCGCCCAAGCGTCATAAGATAATCCGGCTCGTCGGAGTCGAGGCTTATGGCCTGCAACGCCTTTATGCGGGCGTCTTTCGATCTCCCTTCCAGGTAGTCGATCTCCGCGGCAGCGCCGTAGGCCAGCGCCTCTTTTGAGTTGATCTTTACCGCCTCGACGATCTGCTGCATGGCGTGGTCAATGTAGCCGGACCTGAGCATGGCGATGCCTGCGAGAGCGTGCGCGCGCGAGCTTTTCGGGTCTATCTTGAGAGCTTCGGATGTGTGGTTGAAACAGAGCTGGTAATTGAGGTCTTTAAAATAAGTGTAAGCGATGCCGAGATGCGCCTGTATATCTTGAGGGTCCAGTTCGAGAATCTCGCGGTATATCTTCGCGGCCTTCTCGTAGTCGCCTGATCGAACGGCTTTGCGCGCGCTGTTGTACTGCTTATTCCTTGAATCCTTCGCGCGGGCCGCTTGCGCCCTAGCGCTTTGCGCAGTTTGAACGGCGCTGGCCCCCGTGGTCGCGGGCAAAAGGGCTGCCGACAAAAGGAGCGCGAACGAAACCAGCAGCGCTGCCGAGCTAGAAACGGCCCCGGACCGTAACCCTTTAAGCGTTCGTTTCGCAATACCATTGATGCTCATTTTAATATCTCCCCTGTCTTCGTGTACCACAAGAGCAGGTCAAGCTCGTCGAAATCTATTTCGATAGTCCGGGCGAAAAGTTTCATCTTTTCTTCCGTCTCGACGTACCTCTTTTTGCTGGAAGGCGGTCGCGGGTTGTCAAGGACGCCTAATTCCGAGAGCCTCGCCAGGACGTGCTTGTCGAGTATAGCGTACCCCCTATAACCGATATTACGCAAGAAATGGCTGCCTTCCTTGTAGCCTAGCCCGCGCACCCCTTTGTTGGCAGCAAAGAAATCGCGCCTCTCGTCAGCGGTCTGAAACCCTTCGAGCAGCTCCCTCATCCGCAGCCCGCAGACTTCGCGCAGGTACTCGCGCGTCTCGTGTACGTAAGCGCCGCGCGCCACAGGCCAGCGGTGCGCGCCTTCGAGCCTCGTTTGAATCTCTTCGACGGTCCCTGTCATAAGCACAGGGCGCACACGCTCGACCGAGCGCAACCCCATGCGCGCGCTCGACCCGGCCGTGTATATGCAGAAGGTAAGCTCTTCAAATAACCGCTCATCGGAAGCCGCGCGTCTGATCTCGTCAAACTCTGCGAGGCGTCCTTTTATCTCTTTACGTTTCTCGATATAGGTCTGCTGTAGCTCTTCGACGGTCAAGCGATTGCCTCTCAGGCTTAGATGGATGCGAACCATTCTATGACCGCACCCATTGAATGTCAATGAATCCCTATTTTGCGCCCGAGCCGTGCGGGAAGATGTTAAAAATTGTAAAAAGCAAGGCTCGAACGGTGTCCCTGGCCGTTCGAGCCCTTAAATTGCCATCCCGGGCGGGATGACATTTTTAACCACAAGGTAGGATTGTGGAATCGCACGAATCATAACTCTAAGGACTGATCTTTTCAACGCCCTGGCCGCAGGCTCAGTCCTCACTCCTTAGTCCTCAGTCGCCGGAAATGCTACTATGGCTCGTCGAGCCGCCTATGAAGATCATAAAGACCAGCTGCCCGTCGTGCGGAGTGTCGCTCGAATTTCCGCAGGACTTCGACAATGTCATATGCACCGGTTGTGGCGCTGCTTACCGCGTGCGGCAGTACAGGGGCGCGATCAACCTGTCGATCATCGACGCAAATAGCGCCCGCTCGATTGATGCGGCCGGAGGCGGGCGCGTGGCGAGCATCGAATCGAAGCTTGCCGAGCTTGACGAAGAGATAGAGGCTACGGGGCTTGAGGTCGAGGCGGTAAAAAGTCGCGAGCAAGCCGGGCCGCTTCAAGCCGGCTGCGCCTTCTTTGGCGTCTTCATGCTCGTCATATCTGTCCTCGCCCTGTTTGCAACCGTGGCGAGAGACTATTTCGGCGGCTGGGTCTTTTACCTCACGCTTGCCGCCACCATCCTAGCCGGACTCGTAAGGATGCGGCGAAAACTCGTAAGCCCCGCCCAGCTTGACGAGCTGCGCAAAAGACGCGCTTCGCTCGAAGCCCGGCTCGGCGAGCTTGAGCGCGAGCGCGACGAGCTTGAAAACCTCAGAAACCTGCTCTCAAACAGCCCCGGCATGCCCATCGACGAGAGCCGCAACTGATCGCCGGACAAGGCTTTTTGCTGTTGACTGCTGCGCCCCGGGCTTCTATAATACTTAATGTCGATTAACTATTAAGTATACTTAAGGGGGGCGAATGGCAAACCGAGCCAGTGACGAAGCCGAGCGGGTGCTTGAGAGCTTTGTTGAAACGATGTTCAGGCTGATGATGGATCATCACCAGCGGCACGTTTCTGAGCTGGAGTTGACGATACCGCAAGCGCACGCGCTCAGGCTGCTTCGTCACGGCCCGTTGTGCACGGGCGAGCTTGCTGCCGAGTTGAAGATCTCCGCCCCGGCGGTTACGCAGTTGACAGACCGTCTGATGCGCAAGCAGCTGATCGAGCGCCGTCAGGCGGACGGAGACCGTCGCTCGGTGCTTGTACAGTTGACGGGCAGGGGAAGGCGAGCCATTAACCGCGTGCGCGAGTGCCGCCACGATATATTTTGCGGCGCGTTAGAGAATTTGAATGACGAAGACCGCGAGACGGTCGTTCTGGCCCTGGGCAAAGTCATAAACGCCCTTGAAGTATACGAGGTGCAGACAGCCGTACAGCCGCCGCCTGCATCTAACACTGACAACCGCGCGCGAAAGCAGGCGCGATCTTCGGGCAAGCAAGTCTGAAGATAAAAGGATCGAACGCATTGGTAGAGTACGTATAGTCCTTATTGAGGTACAAGAAAATGACAAAGGTGAAAAACAGAGTAATGACCCTCGCGATGGCGCTCGTGCTCGGAGCGGCCGCAGCCCTTGCGGTTCCGTCGGTCGAGGCCGCGCCGGCTCAGAGCCGGCGAGTGCAGGAGCGAATTCGCAAGCAGCTTGTGACGCTGCCTTATTACGGGGTGTTTGACAACCTCGCTTTCAAGATGGAAGGCGACACAGTGACATTGTACGGTCAGGTGACGCGGCCCTCGACTCGCAAAGACGCCGAGCGGCGCGTGGCCAAGATCGAAGGCATCGAGCGCGTCGTCAATAACATCGAGGTGCTCCCGCTCTCGACTTTCGACGACAACCTGCGCGCGCGCGCTTACCGCGCGATCTTCCGCTCGGGCGGTCTCTATCGGTATGCGATGGGCGCAAACCCGTCGATACACATAGTCGTAAACCGAGGGCACATCACGCTTGAAGGCGTAGTATCTTCGAAGATGGATTCGCAGCTCGCATACATGGCGGCAAACCAGGTTCCGGGCGCGTTTTCCGTAACAAACAACCTGCGCATCGAGCGCGAAAGCTAAGCGTAAAAGGCCGGTTGACCGGGCAATCCCGCCCGGTCAGCCGCTCAGGCAGCAAACCCTTCAAAGGTTCGGATTTTAAGGATGACAAAGCCGGGTAAGACCGCAAAAACGGGTCCGGCGCAAAGGTTTTGGAACGCGGGTAGAAATGATTGCGTTGCTACAGGTAGTTTAAAGGAGGTTGTAAGAACAGATGGATGTGAATTCAAGAAGGAATAAGATTTTTAGTCGCGCGCGAGCCCTGGTCTTTGCCCTGGCGCTCGCAGTCGCCTCCGGGATAGGCTTCGGGTTTGAGCAGCCGGCCACTGCTCAGCAAGCGCAGTTGCCCACGCCTCAGGATTTATCCCGCACTTTTATCGAAGTAGCAAAGCAGGTAAAGCCTGCCGTCGTCCACATAGAGGTGGAGCAGAAATCGAACCGCACTTCGCGCCGTCAACAGGTCATACCGCAGATTCCGGGTTTTCCGCCCTTTGACGATGCGCAGCCTCGCCGCCAGCAAGGCAGCGGGTCAGGCGTGATCATCAGCTCCGACGGTTTTATCCTTACAAACAACCACGTCGCGGGCGATGCCGACGTCATCAAGGTGAAACTTGCCGACGGGCGCGAGCTGAAGGCTCGCCGCGTGGGCACGGACCCTGAGACGGACCTCGCCGTAATAAAGATCGACGAGCAGAACCTGCCCTTCGCGCGGCTCGGCAACTCCGACGCGCTTGAGCAGGGCGAATGGGTCATCGCGCTCGGCAGCCCCTTCGGGTTGCAGCAGACCATGACGGCAGGAATCGTTTCGGCCACGGGCCGCGACCTTCCCGGAGCCGGACCGTTTGTCAACTACATACAGACCGACGCCTCTATCAACCCCGGTAATTCCGGCGGCCCGCTCGTCAATATGCAGGGCGAGGTCATAGGCATCAACACCATGATCTTTTCGCGTTCGGGCGGAAGCGAAGGCATCGGCTTTGCCGTCCCGTCCAGCATCACGTCAAAGGTCTATGCGCAGCTTGTCAAAGGCGGCAAGGTTACGCGCGCATACCTGGGCGTATTTCTGAGCGACGTAACCCCGGCGCTTGCGCGCACGGCCGGTTATGACGGCAAGGGCGGCGCGCTCGTACAGGACTTGAGCGGCGCGGCAACCCCTGCGGCGCGCGCGGGACTTCGCAGCGGAGACCTCATTGTCGAATTCGACGGCAAGCCTGTCACCTCGTCCAAGCAGCTTACAGAGGCGGTTGCCAACACCTCTATCGATAAGCGCGTCGAGGTCAAGTTCATACGCGACGGTCGCCCGCAGACAGCAACAATAGCGCTGGCCGAGCGCCCGCGCGCGGGCGCGCCTGAGCCGCCGCCTGCCGAGACAGAAGGCGAAGACGGCGGCAGGCTTGGCATATCGGTTTCAACCGTGACGCCTCAGATCGCCGCTCAGATGAAGCTCAAGATACAGACGGGCGTCATCATCGAAAACGTCGAGGCCGATAGCCCCGCTCAAGAGGCGGGTCTCAGTCGCGGCATGGTCATTCACCGCGTTAATCGTATGCCGGTGACCAACCGCCAGGAGTTGATCAACGCGCTCAACTCGTTTCAGGGTGAAAAAGAGATCGTGCTTCAGATCGAGACCGAAGGCAGGCTCTTTTTCGCGACCGTGAGCTTTGAGTAAGCCGCTTCGTTAATCGATCCATGAAGGCCGGTAAGCCTGTTACCGGCCTTTTTTCTTGCCTAAACCCGGTTTTTTCTGTCCGTTCTCATTCAATACGTGCTGTATTAAACGATAACTGGACGGTCTGTAACCGGCCCGCAAATCCCGCCAACGGCTTATCCAGGCGCGGTCTAGACCACCATTAACGCCTTCTACCCATGGCACGGCGGTTGCCCGATCAATAAGCGGTATTGATTTACGGATAAAGGATGGAGGGTGAGGTTATGAAGCAGAAATTCTTCGTATTGATCTTATCGGTTGCTATGTTGCTCCCGGCAGCCTTTGCCTCGGCGCAGGACCAACACTCCGGGCATCACAAATCGCAGTCGATAACTAAGAGCGACGGCTCGATGGTCGAAATTACCGTCGCCGAAGATGGAACTAAGACAGAGGTGCGGACATTCAAGACGGGCGACGTAGCCCGCGTCACACGCACGACCAACATGGACGGCACGCGCGTCGTCATGGTCGAGTTTCGAGACGGGCGCACGGCCGATCTTAAAGATGAAAACGACATAGAACAGGCTATGGACGCCACGGGCGACGTTCTCATGGCGGCCTCGACTCGCGCCTGGGAAGCTACGAAAGACGTAACAGGCGAAGTTGCTGAGACAGTAGCTGACAAGTCCGAAGACGTTTTAGACAAGACTGTCGATACGACGAAGGATGTCGGTCAGGCTGCCATCAAAGGCGTCAAGACGACCGCCGAGAAGACAAAAGAAGTAGGTTCGGAAGTAGTCGACACGACTAAAGACGTGGCCGAAAAGACCGTCGACAAGACGAAGGAAGTAGGCTCGAAAGTGGCCGACAAGGCCGAAGACGTGGCCGAAAAGAGCATCGATGTTGCCAAAGACGGCGCGATGACTGTGGCCGACAAGGCCGAAGATGTTGAAGACGCCACCGTCCAGGGCACGAAGAAGGTAGTCCGAGTGGCGGGCGATAAGGTCGAAGACGCGGGCGACGCGTCGGGCAACGTGTTCAAGAAGATCGGTCGCGGGTTCAAGAAAGTCGGCGGCTGGTTCAAGAGCATCTTTTAAGACAGGCACACCTTAAAGATGCTTAAGAGAAGGGGTAAGCCCGACGGCTTGCCCCTTTTATTTTGGGTTTCGGTCGCCGCTTTTTGAACCAAATCGGCCATTTACGCCGTGTGGCGGGCCATTTTCCGTCTTATCCCAGATTAGGGCCGACTCGTAACACAGTTCGGCCCGTTAGTACCAAACCTCTATTTTTCGTATAAAAAACTGGCTGATAATTACCGCTCTGGCGAGCAGTCTCGCCGGACACGAGTGCTGTTGAAGCTTAAATGTCCAGGCTGCACAACGATGTGCAAATAATAAATAGCAGCCTTTGAGCTTTGGCAGAATCAGTAGTTCTTACTTGCAATGTGCCCACCTGTGAGAGTGAATGCTGAAACCATTAACCACGTTTTAGGTAAGCAAGCCTCGGGGCGTTGAGCCTATCGCTCGCGTCTGAGCCTTGCCGGTTTCACATCACCGACCATGAAGCAATCAGCGAAGTGCCAACCGTGTTCGGCACTATCGCGCCCCATCACGGGAAATTTAAGGAGATTTGAACCATGAATCAATTGCGCAAGATGAAAAAGCTGGCTTCGTTAGCGGTTTTTTCCCTTGTCCTGATGCAGTTACAATTGTTTGCCGCGCCCATGGCAATGGCGCAGGTGACAACGGGCAACTTGCAGGGAATCGTCGCCGACCCGACAGGTGCGGTCGTTTCTGGCGCGACAGTTCGTATCACAAACGCAGATACTGGCCGAACGGTCGAAACCACAACTAATGAAGAGGGGTTCTATCGCGTCACCAACCTTATCCCCGGTGACAACTACCGCGTAGAAGTCACCGCGCAGGGATTTGCTCCTCAGACGCTTGAGAGAGTTCCCGTGCGGCTGGGCGTTGAAAACGACGCGCCCGTTCAACTCAATGTGACGGGCGGGGAAGCCGTAGTCGACGTATCGGCTGGCGCGCAGCTGCTGGAAAGCAATCAAAGCCAGCTTTCCACGAACTACACGCCGGAACAGCTGACGCAGCTTCCTTACGTCGGCTCGATTGACAACCTCGCGCTCCTTACGCCCGGCGTTGTCACCCCCGGCGATTCGGACTTCGCAAACGGCGTCGGCATCTCCGCTAACGGAAACCGTGGCCGGTCGAACAACTTCCAGATCGACGGCCAGGACAACAACGACAACTCCGTTACCGGTCCTGCCTTGACGATCACGAACAACGAAGCCATCGGCGAGTTCCAGGTGATAACGAATTCGTTCTCAGCCGAGTTCGGACGCAACAGTGGTGCGCAGATCAACGTCATCACCAAGCCCGGAACGAACAACTTCCACGGCTCGCTGTTCGAGTACCTTCAGAACTCCGCGCTTGATGCTCGTGACAACGTCGAAAAACGCGAGCAGCAGGGCTATCAGTTCCTCGCAGAAAACGGCTTCCCGCAGTTTTCAGGTCTGGCCGAGCGTTACAAAGGCCCTGAGGTCTTTACAGACAACCGTTTCGGCGGAGCGCTTGGCGGCCCGATCATCAAAGAGAAGGCATTCTTCTTTGCGACCTACGAGGCCAACATCATCCGAGGACAGACGACGGCTAACAACTTCAATGCCTTTCAGACATATGTCAGGCCTGAAGACGCGGCCTTTTTGAACCAGAGGTTCGGCAACGCCGCCACGGCGGCGCTGATCTCGCCGGGAATCGGCGGCGGCCCTGCCTTCGCAGAGGGCGTGGGCGAGTTCCTTATCGCGCCTCCGCTTGCTGACACAGACGGCGACGGTGTCGTCGATGCTTTCGCGTTTGAAGGCACACCGGGCAATCTCGCCCCGCTCGCCATCGTAGGAACGGGCGGCGCGCGCCGCACCATATTCGGCGGCGAAGCCGTGCGCCTGGTAAATTCCGACGCCACGCTCCACTCGTTCATTACCCGCGTCGACTACAACTTCTCGGATAATGACCGGCTGACTGGCCGTTACATCTACGACAACGACGACTTCCCAATCGTAACGGGACGTTTCCTTTCAGGCGCGTTGTTCGATGTTCCTTCGACCAATCACAACCTCGGTCTGAGCTACACAAAGACGCTGTCGTCGCGTTTCGTAAACGAAGCGCGCTTCAACTATTCGACTCTCGATGTGAAATTCGGCGATCCCGACGGCCCGGCTCCCGGTCCCGACATCCAGTTCGCCGGAGGCACGCGCAACCTGTCGGGCACGTTGCTGCCGGCATTCGGCACGCCCAACACCTTCCCGCAGTCGCGCGTCGTCAGCACGTACCAGTTCCAGGATACCGTCTCGTCGACTTTCGGCAACCACGCCTTAAAGTTCGGCGCGGATATTCGTCACCAGGCATCGGAGGACTTCTTCCTTCCGAACTTCCTCGGCTCGTACATATTCCGAGCAGGCGGCGCGCTCCCGGCGGACACGTTCTTTAACGAGAACGGGACCGCTCGCACGACCGCCACTGCGCTTGAGAACTATATTCTCGGCCGCCCGTCGCAGATCAACTTTGCGCTTGGGCCTGCGCGCAGAGAGACGACCCAGGAAGACTTCTTCTTCTTCGTTCAGGACGACTGGAGAATCAGGCCGAACCTGACCTTGAACCTCGGTCTCCGCTACGAAGTATCGACAAACTTCTTCAACCCGATCATCAAGGAGCTCAACGAGCGCGAATCGGACCCGGCGACGGCGATCTTCAACACGTCGTTCCCGCTCGAATTCCGCACCGCGAACGAGCTTCCGATTGACAAGAACAACTTCGGCCCGCGCGTGGGCTTCGCCTGGTCGCCGAACTTCGGTTTCCTCGGCGAGCGCTTCACAAACGGCCGCACGGTTATTCGCGCGGGCTTCGGCATAGCCTATGACCCGCCGTTCATCAACATCGTCAACAACACCGTGACCGCTGCTCCGTTCGCAGCCGCCGGAACGCTCAGCCAGACGCCGGGCGCGGCAGGCTCTGTCAACTTCCCGTTCCTTCCGAACGACACGGCCACGCTCAACCTGACGCCGGGGACAAACGGCGGCGACCCGCGCCTGTTCAACCAGACGCGCGTTGACCCGAACCTCTACAACCCCTACACGATGTCGTTCAACTTCGGCATACAGCAGGAGTTGTATCGTGGCGGCGTGCTTGAGGTCCGCTACGTAGGCTCGCGCATAGTCGGCCAGTTCCAGACCATAAACGGCAACCCCGACCTGCGCTTCCTTGCGCGCGCAGGCGAGTTCCTCCGCAACGATCCGGGCGCTTTCACCGGCGGTCGCATCGCTCCGGGGGCGACGCTTGCGAACGACTTCAACAACCGCCCGGGCACGCTCGGCAACGGCAGGTTGGACCCGAACTTCGGCGCGGTTCGCACGCGCATCAACGGCGCTTCGTCGACCTATCACGGTCTTCAGACGCGCTTTGACACGCGCATACGCAACGCGCTGACGCTGAACATGAACTACACGCTCAGCAAGACGCTCGATAACGCTTCTGAGATCTTCGGATCGCTCGGCGGCGGTCAGACAGTAGCCGTCTCGCAAAACCCGTTCGACACAAACGACGGCGAGCGCGGATACTCTGCCTTCCACCAGAAGCATAACTTCTCTGCCGGGCTTATCTATGACCTGCCGTTCTTCTCAGAGCAGCGCGGCGTCCTAGGCAAGCTGCTCGGCGGATACCAGATCAACAGCATCATCCGCATGGGTTCGGGACGCCCGTACACGCCCAACGAGTTCTTCGGGCGCGTCGACCCCAACTTCGAGACGGCATTTGTCGGCTCAGGCGTGCTTCGCCCGTTCAACGGGAACCCCGAAGCGGGCCAGGGCACAATCGCCTACGGTCGTTTCACGGCTGAAAACGTTCTCGGCTATGTTGACGATCAGACGGGGACCGACGGCGCTTCGCCGTTTGTCATCTTCAACACGCTTCAGCCGGGTTCGACAGGCATGGCCGCCTCGACTCAGGAAGCCATGCAGAACGCGCGTTTGATCTACAACGACTTTGGAACCTACTCGAACGTATTCGCTCCTGCGGGTTTCACGGCCGACCAGATCCTGCCGTTCCTCGAAGCGTTCAACCTGTTCGGGACTCCGTACGGCGACGTGGGTCGCAACACGCTGTTTGGCGAGGCGTTCTATCTCGTCAACGCATCGGTGTTCAAGAACCTCAAGCTGTCGGAATCCAAGTCGCTCGAATTCCGCGTTGAAGCCTTCAACATCTTCAACCGCAGGAACTTCGGCGTTCCCGATCCTATAACCGAAGATGCGTTCAACGGCCTGACCGTTAGCACGTACAACAACCCCGGCTTTAACAACGGCGGCAACCGCACCATGCGGCTCGGTATCCGCTTCCTGTTCTAACCGGGACATTACCGCAAGGTAGTCTCTTTCGAGGGGAGGGTCCTACGGGGCCCTCCCCTTTTTATTGCCCGGAGCACAATCGATTAAACCAGAGCGTGTTAACGCTTCAGGCGACGCCCGCGTCTTAAGCTGCGGAAGAGTCTCGTTTAGCGCATAATAGCAATAAGGAGAAGGATCATGAATACAAGAGATATATTTAAGTACCTGGCGCTTACAACGCTTGCGCTGATTTTTACAACCGCGTCGGCATCGGCCATATACATCGGCCAGGAAGGCAAGATGATGAGCTGCAACGACGGCTGGTACGACGGGCGCGGCAGCACGCATTGCGAGATCCGCGAGCAGACCATCTCCGCGCCTGGCGGAGCCCTGACCGTAAACGCGGGCAAAAACGGCGGCATCTCGATAAAGGGCTGGGACCAGGAGACAATACTCGTCCGCTCAAAGATTCAGACGCACGGCAAATCCGTCGCGGAAGCGCGCGAGGTGGCGGGCCAGATTCAGGTAATCACGACCGGCGGCAACGTACGCGCCGAAGGGCCTAAGGACCGCGACAATTACTCGTGGTCGTCGAGTTACGAGATCTTTGTCCCGCGCAATTCTGATCTTTCGCTTGAGACCTTCAACGGCGGCATCAGCCTGACGGATGTTCGCGGTCGCATAGAGTTCAAGGCGCTAAACGGGGGCGTGTCGATCAAGCGCGCCGGCGGCAGCGTGCGCGGCCACACCACAAACGGCGGGCTTTCGGTCCTGCTCGACGGCTCAACGTGGGAAGGCGAAGGGCTGGACGTTTCGACGACAAACGGCGGCGTCAACATTCTTGTGCCCGAAAACTACTCTGCGCGGCTGGAATCGGGCACGGTCCACGGCGGGATGACGCTAGGTTTTCCTGTCACCGTGCAGGGCCGCATCAATAAAGAGATTTCGGTCGACCTGGGCGGCGGCGGGCCTACGGTGCGAGCAGTGACTACGAACGGCGGGGTCACGATCAGACGCAGCGGCCAGGATTAGCCGGAAAGACTGTTAGCCGCAAAAAACAATCGCTATAAAAATTTTGCGCCCCGGCTTTTTTAGGAGCCGGGGCGCGAGAGACTGGAAGAGAATCATCAGCAGGCTACTTCACTGACTTACTTGCCCGGCTTACTTGCCCATCTGGGCGTCGCCAAAGACGAGGGCCTGGTTATCGCCCGCGAAGATTATGCGCGAGAGCGCCTTGCTGTCGCCGCTGCCCATGTAACGGATTTCCGTATCACGGACTTTGTTCTCGATCTGCTCAAGGCGGCCAGCCGTCTTGACGATGGTTTCATCGTTCTTCATGATGGCGATTTCGCCGGTCTTGTCGTCAAACTTGACCTTATAAGTCCCCTTCTTTACAACCGTCCCGCTCACGTTGACATCGCTTTTGAACGTCACGCGGCCAGACTTTCCTTCGGCAAACGCTAATACCCCTGTCAACGCGCACACGGCGACGGCAATCATCACACGATTCACAAATTTCTTCATGATACACTCCTTAAAGTTTGTATATTTAGCCTATCAACATAACCCCAAACGTATCGCCCGGAAGAGAAGTTCCCCTTTTATTTTCTACGATTTAATGGATTTATATACACATTTTTGAATATCTCTCCGGGGTTAGGTCAGGCGAGCGGTTCGGGCGACGGGTTAAGAAGAGTAACCTGCCGAAATCGACCGTCGTATGAAGAAAGGGCGGGCGTTTATTTGAATTCGAGGCCGCAGTTGAGGCACTTATTCGGGTCTTTGACGAGCAGAAAAAAGAGCGAGAACAGGCAGACGATAAAGAACCCGATGATGGCCGTGAGGATAGCCCACAGCGGCGTGGTCCCTTTGACGACGTTGTTAGACCCGCAACGCGGGCAGATGATGTGGCCGACGTGCGCGAGCGACGCCGGGCGCGGCGGCTGGTAAGGCGCTACAGGGTAGGGCGGCGTGTAATTTTCAGGATTGGCCGAGGGGTTCGGCTGTGCGTTCGGCTGTGCGTTTGGCGGCGGGACCGAAGGGATGTAGCCGGAATTGCCCGTCGGGCCGGAAGCTGTGAGCGGGGCCGCGCAGTAGCGGCAGAAGTTCGACCCTTCGCGGTTTTCAGCCCCACACTTTTGACACTGCATAAAAGCTATTCTCCCGACCCTTAAAGGAATTCGAACAGTTGGCAGACTAATATCTGAGACGCGATCATGTCAACCAATTCTTATAAGGCATGGCCTTGTGTGACGGTTCGTGCCCGGTCTACAGCCCGGCCATGTCCCACTTGCGGCGCGTATCGACTACGAGCCGCGCTATCTTCTCTGTGACCTTCTTGAAATACTCGTCAGCTTTCGCTTGATCGAAGCGAGGATAGCCCTGGCCTTCTTTGTAAAGCGTGATCGATGAAGGCGAGGGGTATGCGGAATAGGTGCCGGGCGCGGGGTTGGGCGTGACCATATCTTTCGAGTACCGCTCCGGGTGAACAAGCTTTGGGTCTATCGCCTGTATAAAGGCCGTTTCGTTCCAGCCCGCGTGCCCGCCGTCTTCGCCAAATACCTCTAGCGTAACGTCCGACGCGTAGCTCCACCAGTTGACGACCAGCGTGCGGATGCGTTTCTCCTGCCCTACCTCTGCGGCGACCTGTGTGAGCACAGCCGTCTGCGGGCCGCCGTGGCCGTTGACGATTATTATGTTGCGGAAACCGTTTTTGGCAAGCCCCGCGAGTATGTCGCGCATGTAAGCGCGATAGGCCGCTTCCGAGATCGAAAACGCGCCGGGGTATGCGTCCATGCTGCCGGTCATCCCGTAAGGGACCACGGGAGCTATCATCGCGTTCACCTCGCGGGCGATCTTGCGCGCGATGGCTACGGGGGCGGTTATGTCCGCGCCGTTGTTTATGACGCCGTGAGGCTCAAGCGTCCCCGTGGGCAATATGACGGTATTTATCTTTGACGGGACCGCCGCGTTGAACTCCATCCAGTTGATGTCCGCCATCTCGCGAGTCGAGACTAAGTCTTGCGCTCGACTGGTTTCGGCAAAGAAAGCGAGTGATAGAAGTATGGCCAGCACAAATGCGCGCATAATTACCGGACTCTCCTTAATTGTTAGTTCAGCCGCGACGGATTCTTATCTTACGACCGGGCGATGTCAAGCCGGGCGGCGCGCCTCATCTTTGCATAGCACCTTGTAACTGCCGTTTTGCTGTGGTAATTTCACGAACTTGGAACAACGATCAGGAGGCAGCGATGGATATTAAGGAAAGAGTTGTTGACGGGATCAGCATACTGGACCTGGGCGGAAAGATCGTGCTCGGCGAAGGCGATGTGCAGATAAAGGACCGCATCAAGGACCTGCTCGCAGACGGACAGCGGCGAATACTGCTGAACCTTGGCGACGTGAGCTACATCGATTCGGCTGGCCTTGGCGCGCTCATCAGCAGCTACACGACGACCAAGCGCGAAGGCGGGCAGTTGAAACTCGTCAACCTGACCAAGCGGGTCCAGGACTTGCTGGCCATAACAAAACTGATCACCGTCATGGAAACTTTTGAAAACGAGAAGGAAGCGCTCGATTCTTACAAGCCCGCGGCGGGTTCGGAATCGAACGCCTGAACTCGCGGTTCAAGAGCCAAGACCGCTTCTAAGGTTGCTGCGCGGCTAGCTGGCGGACTCGCTCGATAGAGTCCTTGATCGCCGGGTCGTTAGTAGCCGCAAAGGCCTTTTCATAGATGCGCAGAGCTTGCTGGTACTGCTTGTCCGTTTCGTAGACATAACCAAGCTCAAGCAGCGCGGGCGCGGATTCAGGCGATAACTGTATCGTTATCTCAAGCGCCTCCATAGCCTTTCTCATCTGCCCGCTGCGCGAAAGCGCGATCCCGTAATAAAGCCAGGCCTGCCCGTTCTCCCTGTTGGCGCGGGCAAGCTTTTCGAGCGGTTTGACCGCGAGGTCGAATTTTTGCGCGCCCAGGTAAGCGCGTCCCAGAAGGTTTGCGGTCTTGTCGTCGTCGCGCAGCGCGGCTATCTGCTCGCTCACCTCGACGGCTTCGGCCCAGACCTGAGCCGAGTTCGTCTTTCGCCCCTTGCGAAGCAGGCTTTCGGCAAGCAGGTCGAGCGGCCCCAGGTCCTGGGGGTCTGCTTTGGCCGCCTCACGAAGCGCAGCTATCGCGCGGTCGTCGTCTTCGCGCTTGAAGTGGATCACGCCGACGTAATAAGCGTTTGCGGCCGTCTCCTTCGCGGTAGTCTCTTTAGCGGGTGAAGCGGTCGAGGTTGTCGCCAGCACCGCCAGAGCGTCGTCGTACTTCTCCAGGAAGAAGTAAGCGCGACCGAGCGCCGTGCGGGCGCTTTGATCGACTTCGCGCTTCTCCTTTGCCGCAAGGTCGAGGTACCGGCGGAGCGGCTCGACGGCCTTTTCGTAGTCGCTCATCAGGTAATGCGAGAAGCCGATTGTGTACCACGCCCCGGCTATGTCTGCGCTCGACGGGGATTGAATCTCAAGCAGCTCGATTGCGCGTTCGAGCGGCAACTGGACTCGACTGTACCGCTTGAGCCGGAACTCGCACAGGCCGATGTAATACCATGCCCCGGCAACGTCTGGCCTGTCGCGAACAATGTCCTGAAACTCCGCGAGCGCCTGTCGATACTCGCTCTTGTTGTAGAGCGCGACGCCCCTGTTCCAGTCCGCCGCCTGGCCGGTCGCCGCAAACAAGATGATGACCGCCGCCGCCGCGTAAATCCTCTTTAATGTCTCGTGCATCACAGGGATATTACACGACGGCGCGTCCTGTAATCAAAAAGTAAACCGCATGCCTGTCTCGATGCGCCGCCCAGGCTGAGCTGCCGTAGCCTGGCCGAAGAAAGGCGATGTCTGCACGCCTGAAAAGTTTATGCGGTTCGCGTGATTGAAGAGATTAAAAGATTGCAGGTAAAACTCCATGCGGTATCGCTTGTCGTTTGCTCCGGGCATGCGCGACACGTCGAGCGCGTCGGCGCTGTTTGAGACCCTGCGCACGACAGGCCGCGCGCCGCGCGCAGTCTGTTCGGGCTGTTTGCCAAAGCCAAACCCCCAGCTTAACCGCGCGCTCACATCCCATTGAACCGCTCCGCGCGCGCTGTTACGACCGACGCCTGCGGGCCTGTCGTTTAGCTGGCTGTCGCCGTTGTCGTCAAAGCCCGTGGTGATGTTGTAAGGAGCTGCGGTGCTGAAGCTAAAGACTGTCCCAAGCCTGAACCCCATAAACAGCCGCGTGTTCATCATCCCAAAGACCCTGTGGCGCACATCCTGCGAGGAAGGGCCGCGCTCGGCTCGAAGGTCGAAATTGTTTGCGGGCAGGCTTAAAGGGCCGTCCGCCTCGTCGGTTGTTTTCGAAAGGAAGTAACCGGTTGTCACAAAGAACCCCTGCCGTGGCCGCATAAAGCTCACGTTGACATTGAGCCCGTGCATAGTGGAATTGGCGGTCGATTGAATCTCTGTGATGTTGCCTGATGTCGGGTCGGGCCGCTCGCCCCCCTCGACAGGCGCATTGATGTTGCGGCCCCTCAGCAGGTGGACGCCGCGCTGGTAGAAATAGTTGGCAAAGACGCGGAACCCGCCCGCAAACTCCTGCTGCAGGCCGACAGACGCCTGCGCCGTGTAAGGCATGCGAAGGTCGTCGGACCGCACGATGCGGCTCGGCGGCAGCACAGTTTCTGCGCCTCCGCCGAACGGGTCGGGAAAGCCTGGGTTTAATACGACTGTGTCGATCTGGCGGCTGCCGTCAACCCTCAAGCTCTGCTCGAAAGTCTCGGCCGCGAACCAGTCGTAAAAGATACCTGCGCCCGCGCGGAAGGTAGTCTTGCCGCTTTTGAAAGGCGACCAGGCGAGCCCGAACCTTGGAGCGAAATTGTTCGAGTCTTTCAGATGGGTCTGCGTTTCGTGTCTCAGCCCCAGGCTCAAAGTGACCGCCTTGCTCAAACGGAAGTCGTCTTGCAAGTACCACGCGAACTGATACTGGTCGAATTCGACCAGGGGGTCGCCGCCTCTGCGCGTGAATATGGCGGGGCGGTTCGCGCGAAAATCGGCGAGGCTTGCGAAAGTAAATGTGCCGGTCGAATTTCTAAGCTCGCGGCTCTCGTAGCTCCCCGCCTCAAACATCACACCCGCCTTCATCGAGTGCTTGCCAAAGACAAAATCGACGTTATCCGCGAACTCGAACTCGCGCGTTCGGCGGCTTGCGTCTAGCTGCGCGCCGCCCGTGTTAAAGGCGTTGAGCACGATCACCGCCGGCGCATCGCTCAGGGAGGCCGAGTCTACCTGCTGCCAGCGAGCTTGAAACCTGAACTCGTTTACGAGCCGCGAACCGAGAGCGCCGGAATCGCTGGCGCGCAGGATGTGCTCGGTCTGGTCTGTCGAAAAGGCGCGGTCGGAAAGATCGAAATCCCCGACGCCGAGATTTTCGCGCAACGAGGACGACCGCTGGTACTCTGCGCGCAAGGTGTGAGTCTTTGTGAGCGAATGCTCTAATCGAGCCTGCAAGTTGAGCGAGTCGGCAGGGCGGCGGACGAGGTCTGTGAAATTGCCTTCGGGCGTCGCCGCTACTATCGTCTTTGAGTCGTAGGAATCGGTTCGGTCGCCTGAAAGAAAGAGCGACGTGTGATTGCGCCAGAGGGGCACGTCGAGCGAGAAGCCGAACCGGCGATTCTGCTCGTCGGGGCGTACGGGGGCAAACAGGTTGCGCGCGCTGAACAGGTCGTGGCGAAGCGCTATGTTGAATGACCCGTGCCAGGTGTCAATGCCGGGTTTGGTAAAGACATCTATGCTCATAAACCCCTGGTCGTGGTTTTCCGCCGCGTAAGGGTTCATGCGAAATCTGATCTCGCGAATCTGCGATTTCGGCGGGAGCTTGCCGCCCGAAAATCCGTTGACCCGCAGGCGCGCGCCCGGCCCGCCCATCCTCCTGATGGCCTGTTCCAGCTCTTCCGGGTCATCGGGCAACTGGTCTATCTGCTCTTGAGTGAGCACGGTCGAAAAAGCGTTGCCGCGAGGATCGAGCGCACGCTCGCGCTCGTCTTCTTTGACCGCTACCTCCTCGCTTACGCGTGCGAC
Organism: uncultured Clostridia bacterium; assembly: GCA_964615905.1. Classification (GTDB taxonomy): domain Bacteria; phylum Acidobacteriota; class Blastocatellia; order UBA7656; family UBA7656; genus DATLMR01. The sequence continues at coordinate 86,680 of CAZTUB010000001.1, read as the reverse complement.
CTCAAGCCTTACCTCGTTGTGATTGACGCCCTGTTTGATCTCGATGTCAGAGGCCAGGTGCGACTCAAACCCTTCTGCGATGATCGAGAGATGATAAAGACCCGGCGCGACGCGCGCGAACGTGGCCTCGCCGTCTTCACCGGTTCGAGCCGACTGTTCTAACCCGGAGGCCGATTTGAGCAGCACCTCGGCTGCAATGATCGCCGCGCCTTTCGGGTCGAGCACCTTTATTCGCAAACTGGATTGAGCTTGCGCCGCAAAACACTGGCCCGCCGCCAGAACAAGCGATATGACCAAACTTAACGCCCGCGCGCAATGATATCGTCTGAGCATAAAAATCCTCTTTCTGTGACAAGTAAACAGTGACAAGTGACAAGAAAGAAGAAACGGTTGCCTCGCCTCATCTCTTTCTTGTCACTGTTTACTTGTCACTGTTTACCTTCCCCTGTTACTTCTTGAATTGTTCCGCTTTGAGAGGCGGGTTGATCTTGTACTGTTTCATCTCCCACTCTTCGCTCGTGCGACCGTCCACGGATCGTGTGATGCGGTGCGGCAGCATTATCCCGTCCACGTCTCTGTAGTCGGAGAAGTACAGATGCACGTCGGACTCTTGTGGAGGCGGCGCGGCGGCCTGCGGTTCCCTCGCGCCTCGTTCGAGTTCATCTCTTGAAGCCTGCGTGCCTTGCCTTGTCCTCATCACCATGCGCGGGACGACTGCGCGATAGCTGAGCATAAGCGGGCGGTGCGTCTTTTTATCGATGAACAGCTGCGCGTTAAAGCCTTCGGGCCCTCTGGCCTCAAGAATGTCGGCGGTCGTGTTATCGGCTTCGGCTTCGCCAGCATAGCTAAACTCGACGGACGATTTTTCCGGCGCCGTGAGAAGCCACGCGATCAGGTAGCGCGCGGCCTCTGCGCGAGCCTGTCTCAACTGGTTGGCCTGCGCCTGCGGGTTGTCAGGGCCCGGCGTTCTTACCATGACCCTGCCGCTGCCTGTCGAGCGCGCGTCTGTAAACAACTGGTCGCCGTTGAAGCCTGTGATGCGCGTCAGCTCAGCTATGCCTCCGCCGATGCTCGATACCTCTGTCTTCATGAACTTGTCCGGCAGCAGGAAGCTCAGCTCGACTTCGCCGTCAACTTCGGGAGCTTCTGCTTCGGGAATCTGTCGAAAGCTCGCCGTAGCCGAAAGACTCTCGACAGCCTTCAGCTTCGCTTCGCCTCCGAGCGCGGCTCGCGCCTGCTCAATAAGCGCGCGCGCGCGCGAGTTATCCGTTCCGTTATCTTCTAAGCGCAAGGTTATCCCCGACACGCCGAGGAGAGCCGCCAGCACGACTGCTAATACGGGTTGCATAAATCCATAGCCTCCTGAATCAAGTATTTTCGCCCGCCATGATTAACGCATAGATCACCGCTTGAATGGTTAAGACGAGGCAAAGAGATTGTTAAGGATGTAAAAAGAAGCATTGCTCGCTTTGTGTTTCCCTTAGATAGCGTAGGAAAAGGACGGAAAGTTTTAGATTGTTTTGCACGCTTTTGTGACCTGTTTTGTGACCTGATAGGAATGTCATAGGGCTAAAGAATGAGGATCGAAGATTACTACCAAAGAGCAGATGGCAGAGATCGAGCGCCTTGCGCGTGAGTGGGCCGAAGTGAGCGCAGGGCATTGGCTTTGGGACTCGCATTGTTATAGATGCAAGGAGTTTCTTCTATGATTTGCGAACAGAAAAAAGATACTACCTCAGAAGACCGCGCCCCCCAGGTGAGGCAAAAAAAATCTGAAGAAAATACCACTAAGATTGAGCCTATTACTGGCTTTCTTGAAGCTCGGTACGTCACATGCGGTAAGCCTAACTGTAAGTGCGCAAACGGCCAATTGCATGGCCCGTACTTCTGCCGCAGATGGCTTGCAGGTGGCGACAGGCGTTCAAAATACGTCAGAAAAGCTGATATTGCAGACGTTAAAGAGGGCATTTCTGCCTTCAAACAGAAGCGAAAATCTAGACGCATGCAGCGCGGACGCGGCAATGATCTGCTTAGAATGCTCAAGATGATACGCCGCGAACAAATGAATATGCTTAAATCTGGCTTGAATGGAGGCTTGTGATGAGTGCTGATTATCAAGACGAGTACGCTGAGAAGGTGCGAGAGGAAATGAAGGAAGTGGGCGATGTGGTCTATGCGCCGATCACTGAGGCTGAAGCTGGGGAAGGCACTATCTGGCGCGTTACCGAGGCTGGCGTGGTCGTAAGTCTTGATGGCAGCGAGCCGCCCACCGCAGCCTTAGAGAAGGCCAAAAAGGTTGAAGACGAGTTGAGGCCGACGCTAAAAAGTGTGCTCACTGAGGCAGAGCATAACTGGCTCAGGGAGAAACACCAGCAGGAAGTAGGAGCGCATAAGCAAGTAAAGCGGTTCAACCCTGATAGCCTTCTAGCCCGGTTCAGCCTGGAGCGGTTCTCATTGCTGCGTGAGCTGCGGAAGGCTTATTTCAACATGGTCATGTTCTATATGAAGCCGGAAGGGGGTAACAATTCAATTGAGGATGCAATCAGGCTGGCAGGCGTGAAGATCAAAGGCACGCAAGAGGCAAGGCGGTTATACAGGAAAATGAAGCAGAGGCCGCCGGATCATATAAGCTGGCACGATCTTAACGACCTGTTTCTGTGCGACCCGGAGGCTGCCGAGTACTTTTGGCAGGACATAAAGGAAGTGGCAAGGAAGGACGTTGAGAGCGGGCATTACCTAGCTCGCGTGTTTGAGCACACGGACTGGATGAGCAAGCCCTGGCAGCGAGCGGAGTTTCAGGCCATACGAGATGGTTTCATCGCAGAGTGGGAGCCGCGAGGCCAGATAGAGCTATGTATGATAGACACGATGGCGGTCGCGTTCTATCTGTTCTTGTACTGGACAGGGGAACATAACAAGCGAACAAAGCTGGATGCTAGGTATGTAAGCAATGACTACAAAGAGTGGTGGGACCGGCAATTCAAGCACTGGTCAAGGAATGGAGAGACTTACAAAACGAAATACTCAGAGCAGTATTATGATGGTTATTGGGACCTGCCGTATCAGAGGGAAGCAGACGCAATCCAGCAAGCGGCAGAATTGGCAGATAGGTTCAGGCGAGAGTTCTTCGCAGGGGTGAGGCAGCTCAGGGATTGGCGGCGGTACTCAAGCCCGGTGATAGTGCAGAATGCTGGGCAGGTAAATATAGCATCTGAAGGCGGGCAGCAGGTGAATGTGCATAAGCATAGAAAGAGGTCAGCAAGGCAAAAAAATACAAGAGCAAGCCAAGAGGTCAGTAAAACAGATGCTAAAGCAAACAGGCAACTTAGCCCCAAATCGTCAGAAGAGAGAATAAGGATAAAACCTACCCTAAAGTCTAACAAGAAGAAATCCAAGATCAATCTTTAACAACATATTGACCTGTTATCAATAGTCCAGTATAAGCAGGTTGCTCAAATATCATGTGGGCTGGGTGATGCGGGGTCACTAAGCACAGGGTTGTGGGCTAATCTTTTAGGAAGAGGACAAAAGATTATGAGATGGATGACTTATCAAGAATTTAAGGATTTTGCGAGTGCCCTTCAGTCATTTGCAACAATAATATCGTTTATTATTGGTGGCGTTTGGGTCTATAGAAGATACATTCGTCAGCAGGAAAATTACCCGAATATCGAGTTCTCAGCAGATATAAATTTCATTGGTGAGCAAGCAGATTGGATCATCATTGAGCTTATTGGACTTATAGAGAATAAAGGTAAAGTCCAACATAAGATGAAAGAGTTCAAATTTGATTTGAACGCGATCTTCTCTGGTGAGCAAGTTGACGTTAAGGATGAATGGGGAGGCCAGGTTCATTTCCCTCATTTAGTTGCAGAGGGTTCATTTCTTCCTAAAACTTGGGATTTCTTTTTCATAGACCCTGGAATTAAGGGGAAATATTCTTACGTTGCCCGTGTCCCTAAACAAGCTACATTCTTAATACTGCATTGTCGGTTTCAATATTTTGACAAGAGAAAATTCAGCCACACAGCGGAGAAATCAATCAGTGTTTCTGAATTGAGAATGGTAGGAACGCCACAAATACGCTAGCAAAGTTGAAAGATATTTACTGCTACGCTTAACTATCACCTAGTACGCAACCTAATCTCGCTTGGTTCTCCGCGGTGTTAGCTACGGGCCAGGTGAAGCGGGGCGCCAAGCAAACAGAAATAATACTAAAAGGTTCCAAAGCAATGAATCAGTTGAAAAAGTTCACAGAGAAACATCCGGCAGGATCAATCTACGAATTGCTTCGCTTTTTGTCTGAAGACTCTCAGGAAGATTATATTTTTCGAGGTCAAACGAAAGACTATGAATTTCTTATTCCATCTATGTTTCGACAAGGTCTCACTCGCATAAGTCAAATGGATGGATGGGTTCCGATCTCAAATGACCATTATAATTTAACTTTGTCAGATAGAGATCGTGCTAAAGCGATGGTCCGAAGTGCCTTAATGCGGTCACTTGGTAAAGGCATTGGAAATATAATTGCACAGCAGTACGGACTCGCTTCTGAGACGGTCGATATTTCAGACAACCCAAAGATCGCGGCCTTCTTTGCTACACGAAGCTATCCTTATTATTCTCATTATAAAGGCACGCCTGAGAATCCAACAGGTGTCATTTATCGGTTCAGGAAGTGGCCGCCTCCTCGTAATCTTGAGTTTTTGGAACTTACAATGCACATAATGAGTCTTGATTACGATTCGGTAATAAAGAAACTTTGGTTTAAGAACCGTGTTGCTCTCCCCGCATTGGCTAACAAGAATGACGTTGATACACTCAAGCAACTTTCCCTGTATTTTGAGACATACGGTGCAACTGAGGCTGACATGCAAACAACTCACAATCGTTTACATTGTTCGGCAGTATTGAAATTATATAAATCGCTCCGACGCCGTTACGCAAAAGACAAGCCCAAACTCACGCGAAGCCGATTAGCAAATCAACAAGGCGGATTTATGTATCCGATTATTTGGCATAGATGTATTCGGCCAACTTCTATCTCATTAGTTCCAACACATTGGCCTGGAGAGTATTATGGTATTCCTGACCTGGTAGCTATCAAGGATATAGTTGCCGTCAATAATTTGAAGAGTGCTCCAGATTTCGAGGGTTTCCATTTCTATCATAGCGCCGATACCATTCTGGGTCTTGAACGTGAATTTCTCTGGCCCAGTACAACTGAAGATCAGATGAAAAGGTATGTTACTGACTTAGCGCAGGAGGTAGCTAGACAGTACTTATCTGACTATAACACAAAAGTTGATGATCCGAATTTGGGGCTCGTTGACCCAGGGTTCTTTGATACCTAACGGTTGTCGTAGCATATAAATATGCCTTACAAACGGTTAAGCGGAGGCCGCGAAGCGCGTTTTGAAGGGTAACTTTAAGTGTTCGGCGCGGCCCCGCTGAACTCGGACGTTCGGCGGCTTCACGGAGCACAGCGGTTGATTGATTACAATCATGACCACAGCGCAAGATAATGATCTCCGAGCCTTTCTAACGGTCTTTGGAGAAATAGAAGAATCAGAGTGTGAATTTACCGATGTTCCAGACTTACTTGTGCAATACAGAGATCATATCGTCGGTGTCGAACATACGCGCGTCTATAGCAAGAATCCATCTTTAGCATGGGGCAGACAACGCAGACCTCAAGAGAAGATTCATATTCGTATACTTGATCTAGCGCATTCTATTTTTAAACAGAAATCATCAATTTCACTTTGGCTTAGCGTGACATTTACAGAGCCATTCGATTATAGAACAAAGGATATTGACGAAGTTGCTAAGGAATTGGCAGAGGCAATGCTTACGGCTTTGCAATACAATAGGAGGCTTGTTCAGCCGAAAGTCCTTATGCATCTAGAATCTTGGCAATTTCATCGTAGGAAATTGCCCTTTCCGCGAGGCATCAGAGCAATTCACTATACAGTTGAGAACGACCCAGGTATGGAAGTTTGGGGTCCAAGTTATGGATATGGTGTTCCTGCCCTTTATATTGATGAAGTCAAAACTATCATCGAGGCAAAAGATGCGAGGGTTTCTGAATACCGAAAACGCTGCGATGAGATTTGGCTACTGATTGTAACTGATCTTGGAATGCCATCAAGTCACTTCAGAATTGCTGACGATGTACCGCACCACATTTTTAGGACTCAATTCAATCGCCTATTTCTTCTTTTCGGAGGCAATAGCCAACTACTTGAACTACAAACTGGCCGACAGAACGCCGCCGAACAGCTATCTTGAGAGGTCGCCCCTTGTGGTAGTTTAGAACTGTCCATTCCCGCCGCGTTCCCAGATATGCGCGGCTGCTTGTGGCCTCTCAATGCGGTCATGGAAGTATGCAGTTTGCCGCTGATGGTGGGCAGCAGGTAAATATGCAGGGAAGAAGGAATCAAAAAGGAAAATCGAGGAGTGAGAATTAACGGTATAATCTACCTCATGTAAACTATGTGATTTAAGCTATGATGTAGGGTATACATTAATTGGGCAGATCAGATAAAACCGTATTATGCTAAAGCCTTTACCCGGCCCATCTAATAGTTAGACGCTTTTATAAGCCGCTAGTTGATCGTTCTTGGGCATTTCTCTTTTGGTTGACTATATATGTATATTTGGAAGTCAAGGATTGTAATATTCATCTTCAATGAACGATTCAGGGTTTAGCGCATGGCACTATCAAAGAATGTTGAAGCTACGGGGCGACGGGTCAAAGCTTATGACAATTGGCGCATAGATTTGAAAGAGCTTCCTGGTGACACTTTTACCCCATTAACTTATATTGAATATACTAGTGCTGGTGCTAGAGATGAGTTTATATGCAACTTGCATTGTTTGATCTTCCCTTATGTAATCGGTGAAAAAGAAAATTTATCAGAAGAAAGATTTGTCGAAGTAAAGGCGGAGAACTCAATCCAGCTTGGACGATATAAAGATATTGGCGCAAAATTAAGAATACCCGCTTATTACGCCATGGCAGACTATCACCTTAGTACATTTTTCGTACAGGATTTGAACACAGATACTCTTCAATTTAGACAATTAACTCCGCCCGATTTTGCAGCAACTATAATAAGACAACGATGGGAGTATGACCCTAAGCGAAAAACAGGACAGCGTATTGAAGGACCAATAGAAGGATATAGTTCATGGCATCGCTACGCATTGTCTAACAGCTCTTATCTGTGTGATATAGATTATGTTGAGTTGCGCGATTCGACTCCTGTTGCAATAATAGAAGCAACTCAGTCAAACGGTGACAATCTAAGAAAGGCCACACTTGGACATGCCGACATCTCTACCACGTCAGACATCTACGTGCATCTCGACAACAAGATCATCGGGGAGGGCACGGAGATACTGGCGGCGGAGATATTAGGCAGTTGTGACCTATTTGTGACCCAAAAGAGCGAAATGGTCAGTTAAGTTCTTTGAAGGCGAAGGTTTTGCGAAACAAGCCTTTGTTAAGGATGTAAAAAATATCCCGGCCGCTTTCAGTCTCCGTCCTCAGACACAAAAGGGCTTCCGGTGTGGAGTAGCCGTGGGCCATCGGAGATTGTGCGGCGAGAGGCTGCATAAGCCGGCGGGAGCGCATGTTATACTGCGCGGCGAAGTCCAACAGGCGGGCGATAGCTTTCGTGCCGGAATAATCTTTGGCAATGTCATAAAGGCATCCGGCGGAGCTTTAAACAAATTTATCGCGGCGAGTGCTACCGATATGAACCCTGCCCGGAACAGGCTGGTCTACGTTACTGCCATATTTAGTTCGATGCTACTGCTTCCTTCGTCTGTCGCTTGTCAGGTCAATGGCGGCGCGGGGAAATTTGTAGAAAGAAGGTTTGTCGGTGCCGGCAACGACACGTTGGGCTACATGCTTTTCACCCCCGCTCGTTATGACAGAAGCAAGAAATATCCTTTAGTGCTCTGGCTTCATGGCGGCGGCGCTCGCGGTGACGACCCTAAAGTCATACTGTCGTGGGGCGACAAGCATGGGCCTCTGTACTTCGCTCGACCGGACAATCAATCAAGTCACCCTTGCTTTGTGCTTGCCCCTCAATGTCCCGCTGGAAAACAATGGGCCGACCCTTTTTCAGACCGGCCTCTCGACCAGCTCCGTTTGGTGCTCGATCTGCTCGACAGCATCGAGACGGAGTTCAGCATCGATTCGAAAAGGATTTATGTGGTAGGGATTTCAATGGGTGGATTCGCGACGTGGGACATCATTTCCCGGCGTCCGAGCCGCTTTGCGGCGGCAGTGCCGATATGTGGGGGCGGTAATCCGGCAAAGGCGTCGAGCATGGCCAGGACGGCGATATGGGCGTTTCACGGAGAGAAGGACGAGCTGGTTAAGGTAGAAGAATCGCGGGTAATGGTTGCGGCGGTTGAAAGGGCAGGGGGCAAACCGAAGTACACCGAGTACAAGGAGGTTGAGCACAACGCGTGGGAGCAGGCTTTTAATGAGCCCGGTTTTCTCGAATGGATATTCTCCCAAAAAAGAGAATGAGCCAACGGTGCGGGCCGGTCTCTAACAACCGCGTGCGCAGGAGCGCGGCGAGGGAGTTTTGTAAGGCTCTTCCCGCATCGCGTCGCAACGACTCCTCGGCGATTGTCGAGCGAGCCTCTGAGGGCTGAGGCTCAGGCGAAAGTTCATAGCAATGCACCCCGCCCTTCGCTCGAATCAACCGCTGAAAGTAGTACCCGCCGCGTCGTCAGCTCGCCGGGTTAGCTTAATTCCCACGCCGTCCGAAATAGTTTCCCGCCAACCTCAGGATGTCGTCTATCGAAGAGCCGTCGCGGTTGCTATCAAGCACCTGTGACAGCATATCCGCGATGGGCGAATTCGAAGCGGCCTGCCGGGTCGCGCCCCCAAGCACGTCGGGCAGCGAACTCTCATCTATCTGGCCCTGCGCGCGCGATTTACCGAGCGCGCCCATCACGATAGGGGCCAGCATCATCAGCAGCGACCCCGCTCGCCCCAGGTCGAGCCCGCTCGCCTGGCTCACACTGCTCTGGGCAGTTTCGAGTTTGTCGCCGAACACATGGCCGAGTATGCCTGCGCCGGGCCCCTCGTTGTGGCTTCCGAGTAACCCCTCCAGCGCGTTCAAAACGCTTCCGTCGTGATCCTTATCGAGGGCAGACACCAGCGACGCCGCGCCTTCGGGTGTCGAGCTGTTGCGCGTCATAGCGGCAAGCAACATAGGCAAGGCTGCCTGAACGGCATTGCCCGTCGTGCTTTCGTCTGTGCCGAGCGCCTGACTCATTTGACTGATCGTGTTGACATTAAGAGCCTGATTCAAGATTCCTTCGAGATTCATAATCTGTTCCTTTCATTGCCCGCCCACTTTCGTTCGGCGCCGGAGCGCGGAATGTCTTCAAACCCATCTTATTTCGCAACCCGGCGGCGAAGCGGTGATATACAATCTCGCCGTCTCCAACCACACCCTTTCGGCTTAACCCCACGCACCTTAAATTATCTGTGCTCGTACTTAAAACAGCCCTGGTGTGACCGCCCATCTAATGAAAGAGCGCCGGCAGTGAGGTCGCAGGCATGCGAGCCGGGGATAGGTTACAGACTCGAATGTCATAATAGCATCTGAGCCGTTGCCATAGCGAACCATTCCCCGGTCTCGCCACGCGCACGGATTTATCGCTTATCGATAGACGCAACAGACCACGGTGTTTGCCATTTCACCACAGGCCCGCGTCTGGTCTGACTTGTCACGGTTTACGGTTCACGGTTTACGTAAGGCAGGCGGACCATCTTGTCGAGCAGGTAATCGAGCGCGGCTTCGGGGTCCTCGCACAGGCCGGAATGCGCGGGCGAGGTCTGTATGATCGTGCTGCGCGGGGCCACGAGCCAGTGAAAGCGCGAGCGCTGAGACAACCGTCCGATGGGCCCGGCTTCTCGCCCGCCCGCGCAGATGACGGGTATGGCGTCGAGGTGCTTTTGAATCTGCTCGGTATCGAGCGAGGGCGCAAGTGCGCGAGCGCGGGCGTGGTCAAACTCGACCTTTGCTTTCAAAAAGCGTTGCGAGGGGCAAGAGACGATCACCCCTGCGTTTATAAACTCCTCGCGATCTACCTGTGGGACTACTCGTATGATCGCGTAATCAAACAAGCACCGTTCGGGCATTGATCGCCTCCTCGACAAAGGTTCGCGGCCCTTCCAGTCTTTTGCTCAGGTACTCTTCGTAAGCCGCGCGCTGTCGCTCTACGCTCGCGAAACTCATATCAGCCGCAAGCCAGCTTTCGGGTATCATCTCGACTATCCGGTGAATCGCTTCCGGCGAGAGCCGCGCGGGCATCTCCTCGTCCGCTGCGGCGAGCGCGTCGGCCGACGACAACAAGACGTGCTCTTTTATCATTGCGAACGGGTCGCGGCTGCGCGCGAGATAATCCTTCCAGGTGTGGTGAAAGTATAGAGCCGCGCCGTGGTCTATAAGCCACACGCGGCCGTGCCACATAAGCAGGTTCGTGTTGCGCGCTGTGCGGTCTACGTTTGTAGTGTATGCGTCAAACCATACGATCTCGCTTGCGAGCTTTGCGTCAATCTTATCGATCACGGGGTCGAAGCTGATCGAGCCCGGCAGATAATCTAAAGCGAGGTTGAGCCCCGCGCTTGCTCGAATCAAATCTTGAATCTCCTGGTCGGGCTCTGTTCGCCCCATCACAGGGTTCATCTCGACAAGCACTATTTCAGGGACGGGAAGCCCCAGAGCCCGACCGATCTCGCCCGCTACAAGCTCTGCGACGAGCGCCTTCGGCCCCTGGCCCGCGCCGCGAAACTTCATCACGTAAAGCCCGTCGTCATCGGCTTCGATTATCGCGGGCAGCGACCCGCCTTCGCGCAAAGGCGTGACGTATCTGGTCGCGTTCACTCTCCTTATAGTCATAGCTCTCAATCTCAAAACGGCGCACACTCGTGGCGCACAATCTTCATATTACCCGACTTGCATTAAGCCACCAATCTAACTTAATCTTAGAATCAATTATGGCCACTGTTTTCTGCAACAACTGCGGCTCAGAAATGGAAGAGACGGCAAAATTCTGCCGTCGCTGCGGCCATCCTTCGAGCTTTCTGGAGGCGACGACGAAGAGCTTCGATAACCCCACGGGGTATGACCCTCCGAGGTTTGAAGCGCCGACGAGTTATGTCAACTCCGCGCCTACTATGCCTTCGTACATGCCGCCGAACGCGACGACCCCGCAAGGCATGCACGCGTACGGTCAGGCTACGAACGAGCTTGAGCCTCCAAGGAAAAAACATACTGCGTTGATAGTCGTGTGCGTGATCGGGGCGATTATTTTGTCGGTGGCGCTGCTGATTGGTCTCGGCCTCTACTCCCTAAACCGGCAGGTTCCTGTCCCGCGCCCTGTCGCCTCGACGCCGGACAGACCCATTCCTCCCGTCCCGCCTATACCGGCAATACCGCCGCCGCCGCCTCCTCCTCCGGCCGTAGGCGGACAGCCCGGCACGAGCGCTACGAGCGCCGCTTTGATCTATCCGGGCGCTGAAGTCGCCGAGAGCCATATCGAGGGCGACGGCGATCACATGCTGCGGTTGCGCACAATGGATCCCGCAAGCAAGGTTGCCGAGTGGTACACCGAAAAGCTCAAGCCGACCGACAAGGTCAGCATACTCGGCACGACAGTCCTGACCACGGGAACTACTAACGTCGTCGTGACGGGCCTTGGCGGCGAAACCACCATAGTCGTAACCTACAAAGAATAGCCAGACCATAGCCGCGACCGCTTTTGTTAAGAATGTAAAATCTGAGTGGCCGCCGATCTGCGGCTCGTGATGCGGTGTTATAATCGGTCGCATGAGGTTGCCGGAACGCAAGCCGTCTCTGATCGAGATTCTCGTCGTAGCGATGCTCGTCATGCTGCCGCTCCTTGCCGTGCTGCAATACAGGTGGCTCGGTCAGGTGAGCCAGGCAGAGCGCGAGCGGCTGCAAGCAGGGGTCAGGGCTGAGGCCGCGAAGTTCAGCCGCGATTTCAACCGCGAGGTGGCCCGCGCTTATCTCAGCTTTCAGATGGACCCGGCGCTTCTCGCCGACGCGGGCGCAGGGCTTGGCGAGCGGTACGCGAACTGGATTGCGAAGTCTGAGTTTCCGGGACTGCTAGGCGATGTCTACTGGGTTGAAGTCAACGGGGCCGATCTCGCGCCGCTTGAGCGGTTCAACCCTTCAGCGGGCAAACTTGAGGTGACTGACTGGCCCGCGCCGCTCGAAGGGGTTCGCCAGCACCTGGAACGGGACTTAAAAAAAACCGGCCCTTCAGAGAACGTTTTAAGGGAAGGAGTTCCGGGGCCAGTGCTTGAAGAGATACCGGCGCTGGTGATACCGCTCCCGTCCATGCATCACAGGGCGGGTCGCGACGCGCTCATACCGCTTTCGATCACCGGCTATACGATCATCAGGCTCGACCTCGACTACATCAAACAGGAGATGGTTCCCCGGCTGGCCGAAAGATATTTTTCCGTGAGCGGCGGGCTTGATTACAACCTCTCCATCGTAATCAGCGACGACCCTGAGAAGGTCATATACCAATCCGACCCGGCGGCCGCGCCCGCCAACCTCGCTTCAAACGACGCCACGGCCAACCTGCTAGGGTTCGGGCTCGAAGAGTTCAACAGCGTGCTCAGGGAAGAAGAGACTCGCGGGTCCGGCGCGCCGCGCGACCCCCGGCGCAAGGTGGGCCAGCTCACGGTCCGCATAGTCAAGGGGACGGGCTCGGACCCCGTTGCTGCCAGCGCGCAGGTGGCCGAAGACGCGGGCGGGTGGAAGCTCTTGCTAAACCACCGCGAGGGCTCGCTCGATTCCGTCGTCCAGAGACTTCGCCGCAGGAACCTGACCATAAGCTTCGGTATCCTTCTGCTTCTCGGCCTGAGCGTCTTGATGATGATAGTCTCGACGCGCAGGGCCGAGCGGCTGGCGCGGCAGCAGATGGAGTTTGTTGCCGGCGTCTCTCACGAACTAAGAACTCCGCTCGCCGTCATATGCTCCGCGGGAGAAAACCTGGCCGACGGCGTGATCGCGGACCGCTCGCAGATCGAGCGTTACGGCTCGCTGATACAGAAGGAAGGACGGCGCTTGTCGGAGCTTGTAGAACAGGCGCTTGAGTTTGCGGGGATACAGTCGGGCCGCAAGGCTTATGACCTGCGACCGGTCGCGGTCGCAGACCTCATAGAGCGCGCGGTCGCGGATTGCCACCGCTTGCTCACGGAGCGCGGCTGTAGAATAGAGAAAGAGATTGAGCCGCACCTCCCTGACCTGTCGGGCGACCCGAGCGCGCTCGGTCGCGTCATTCAAAACCTGATCGGCAACGCGATCAAGTACGGCGGCAGTGACGGGTGGATAGGCGTGAAGGCGCGACGGTCGCCCGCAGGCCGCCCGGCCGAAATCGAGATACGGGTTGAAGACAGGGGGCAGGGGATTCAATCCTCGGACCTGCCGCACATCTTCGAGCCGTTTTATCGCGGCAGCGAGGCAATCGCGGCTCAGATTCCGGGGAGCGGGCTGGGCCTGAGCCTCGTCCGCCATATCGTCAAAGCGCACGGCGGGCGCGTGAGCGTTGAAAGCGTTGAGCACCGCGACGGCGTGCGCGGGACCGCCTTTGCTGTCTATCTGCCCGCCGCGTCCCCCTCCGCCCAGGACGCGGAGGCCGAAGTCGACAGCGCCCAATCTATCCGCGCAACTCAACGATCCTGAAGCGCCACTCTTATGACCAATCGCATACTGTTAATAGAAGACGAGCCGGGGCTGATACTGACGCTTACAGACCGGCTGGGCAGCGAGGGCTTTCTGGTAGAGACGGCCGTGGACGGCGAGTCGGGTCTTGAGCGCGCGGCGGGCGAATCTTTCGACGCGATCATTCTCGACGTGATGCTGCCTAAGAAGAACGGCTTCGACGTGTGCCGCGACCTGCGCCAGCGCGGCATCGAGACGCCCGTCATCATGCTGACGGCGCGAGGCCAGGTCACGGACAAGGTAGTGGGCTTGAAACTGGGCGCGGACGATTACCTCACAAAGCCGTTTGAAATGATAGAGCTTCTGGCGCGCATAGAGGCGCTGTTGCGCCGCGCGCCCGCCGTACAGCAAACCGCTATCGACGCATACCAGTTTGGTGATGTGCGCGTAGATTTTCGCCGCGCCGAAGTGACGCGCTCGGGCGCGGAGGTGGAGCTTTCGGCGCGCGAGTTTCAACTTCTAAGGTATTTCATCGAGCACCGAGAGACGGCCGTTTCGCGCGATCAGTTGCTCAACGAAGTCTGGGGCTATCACCGCATGCCTTCGACGCGAACGGTCGATGTTCACGTAGCGTGGCTCCGCCAGAAGCTTGAGCCAAACCCCCGCCACCCTCAATACCTCGTCACGGTCCACGGCCTCGGCTACAAGTTTGTAGGATAAAAGCACCGACTGCGGGGGGCGTGGACCGTGAACCGTGAACCGTAAACCGTGACAAGCCAAAAGCGAGTACCAGACTGCGCATCTCTTCCCTCTTGTCACGGTTTACGGTTCACGGTTCACGCCGCTTCGCGGCGTTGACAGCCCGCCGCGCGCCGCGTATCGTTTCTCGTTTGCTCTTATATTCGGAAAGGAATCCGGCGAGATGGAGACAATATCAGCACACGGCGGGCAGCTTATAAACCGCGAGCTAACCGGCGTCGAGCGCGAGACGTTGCTAGAGCGCGTGCCCGAAATGACGAGGATAGACCTGCGCCCGCGCGAGGTCTCGGACCTTGAGATGATTGCCAACGGCGCGTTCAGCCCGCTCGAAGGCTTTATGTGCGAGGACGATTATACGTCCGTCCGGGGCAACAAGCACCTTGCTTCCGGTCTGCCCTGGACCATCCCTGTCACGCTTTCGACCACGGAGACAGTTGCGTCGGGGCTAAAGGAAGAGAGCGAAATCGCGCTCTATGCCGATGAGGATCACTTGCTGGGCGTTTTACACCTCAGCCAGAAGTACCGCTACGACAAACAGCGCGAAGCCGAGCGCGTCTACCTGACGACAGACCTCGAGCATCCGGGCGTGCGCGCGCTTTACGATCAGGGCGACTGGCTGCTGGGCGGGCGCGTGAGCCTGTTAAACCGCCCCCGCAACTCGGCATTCCCGGCTTACAGGCTCGACCCTGCCGAGACGCGCGACGCGTTTAAAAAGAAGGGCTGGCAGCGCGTCGTCGCCTTTCAGACCCGCAACCCCATCCATCGCGCACACGAGTACATAATCAAGTGCGCGCTTGAAACCGTGGACGGGCTCCTGCTCCACCCGCTCGTGGGCGAGACGAAGTCCGATGATATTCCGGCCCCTGTTCGCATGCGCTGTTACGAAGCGATGCTTGAGAATTACTTCCCGCGCACGCGCACGCTGCTGGCCGTCAACCCGGCAGCGATGCGCTACGCCGGGCCGCGCGAGGCGGTCTTTCACGCGATCATTCGCAAGAATTACGGCTGCACGCATTTCATCGTCGGGCGCGATCACGCGGGCGTGGGCAACTACTACGGCACTTATGACGCGCATTACATATTTAACGACTTCGACGCGGGGGCGCTTGGGATCACGCCGATGTTTTTCGATCACTCCTTCTACTGCCGCGTCTGTGATGCGATGGCTTCAAACAAGACCTGCCCTCACGACTCAGGCGACCACGTACAGCTTTCCGGCACGCGCGTGCGCGAGATGCTTTCGTCGGGCGAGATGCCGCCGCGCGAGTTTTCGCGCCCCGAAGTCGCTCAGATTCTGATCGAAGCAATGAGCCGTGAGCCGTGACAGGCGACTTGAGGATAGTGACAAGTGACAAGTGACAAGTGACAAGAAAGAGGCAGGCTGGACTGATCTTCTCCCCTTCTTGTCACTTGTCACTTGTCACTTGTCACTTGCTGTCATATTATCGGGACGAAAGGAGAGCCGTGTTGTCGAGCGGCTTTTAGCAATCATCAAAGAATCGAGGAAGAGACTGAAAGGGCAATCCCCAGTATTTGAGCCCGTCGGGGGATTGCGCGCTCTGCTGTCGGAATCGCGCGGGCTTTTCAAGCAAAGAATTGCGACCTTCGGGGGTGTACAGTATAATCCGGTTGCCGCTAAAATGCCCTCTGGGTAACGATAGCAGTCGGAGGCCCAGCCTTATGATCAGGTGCAATAATTGTGGAACTAATAACATCGCCGGCAGCGAGTACTGCGACGAGTGTGGCATGAAGCTGGCCGCCGCCGAGCAATCAACCGAGCCGCCGGTCTATAAGCCGCCGAGCGCAGTCGAGAGTGAACCTGTGTCATCAAAAACCATAGAAGGCCCGCTGCCTGCCCCGCCTTCGTTTACCACTTCAACTTCAGTGCCGAAACCGGCTATGCCTGCGCGCGAGCGCGGCTCGGACGCGCAGGGCGCGCGCCCGCAACACCGCGACGGCGACAGGTCCACGTCGGAAAAGCCTGCCGAGCGGCGACTGCTGAGCCGCGACCCCAGGGAGCAGAGTGAGGCCGCGCCGCCGAGCCCCGTTGAACGCCGCCCCGCTGAACGCCGCCCCGCCGAAGGCCGCCCTGCCGAAGGTCGCTCTGCCGAAGGCCGCGCGGTCGAGCGCGGGACAAACGACAACAATAAGCCTGAGCACAAGCGGGCCGAGCCAGGCTCGCCAGGCAAGACATTCGTGCTCTCATCGCGCGGGCGCACGGAAGGGCTCCAGCCCGAGCACTCGGCCCCTCCCGCCAAAAGCCAGGCGAGCGCCGAGGCGAGGCTCGTCATAGAGCGCGGCGGGCGCGTGGGCAAAGAGTTTCTCATCACCGGCATAGAGACGAACATAGGGCGGTGGGATGCCGACAGCGGTATCTTCCCCGACGTCGACCTTGATGAAGACGACCCCGAAGCGAAGATTTCGCGCAGACACGCGCGCATAATCAACCATAACGGCCAGTATTTCATCGAAGACCTCGGCTCTACCAACGGCACTTTTGTCAATCGCGGGCGCAGGCTCCTGCCGGGCAAGCGGCATATGCTCCAAAACGGCGACGAGGTGATCGTGGGAAAGACCTTTTTGAAGTTTCAGATTCTCAGATGACCTGGAGGCCTGCCCTGTATGGGTATGAGCGTGGGCTTCGGAAACGGGCTCTATGTATTGCCCAGAATGCGGCGCAAGTGTGCAGCCGGGAGAACCATTTTGTGGAGACTGCGGCGCGGGCCAGCACCCCGCGCCGCCTGAGCCTCCGCCAATCGTAGTAGAAGCGCACAAAGGACGCGACGAGGAAGGTATGCCCGACTCGAAGAAACCTAAAAAACCTGCCACCAACCAGCTTGAACCTGGGACGCTGTTGCTCGACAGGTACATGATCGTCAACCGCGTCGGCGGCGGCGGTATGGGGAGCGTCTACCAGGCCCGCGACAAACGGCTCGCGGACCGATTGTGCGCTGTCAAAGAGATGATCGAGCTGTTCGCGGACGAAAGCCAGCGGACGAAGGCCGTGGAGGATTTCAAGCGCGAGGCAGAGGTCCTCGCGCAGCTCGAACACCCGTCGATACCGACCATCTACGACTACTTTATCGAAGGCGGCCGCTATTACCTTGTGATGAAATGGATCGGCGGCGGCGACCTCGCCGAGCAGATACGCGTGCGCGGCGGCGTGGTCGATGAGGCGAGCATAACGAAATGGGCCATACAGATCGCCGACGTGCTTCACTTCATACACTCGCAGCGACCGCCGATCATCTACCGCGACCTGAAGCCCGCAAACCTCATGCTCGACGATAAGACGGGCCGCGTCATGCTCGTAGATTTCGGCATAGCCCGCATAGTGCGGCCGACTGAGAAGGGCGTCACCGCGATAGGCACGATGGGTTATGCGCCGCCTGAGCTTTTCGCGGGCAAGGTCGAGCCGCGCTCGGACATATACTCGCTCGGCGCAACCATGTTTCATATGATGACGGGCTCGGACCCGCAGGACAACCCTCTGCTGATCTTCGACTTCAGCAAGAACCCCCGCCCGGCACAGATAAACCCGGCCCTCACGCCTGAGATGGAGGCGATACTTATGCGCATGGTCGCGCATAAGCCGGAAGACAGGCAAGGCTCGGCGCTTGAGCTTATGCGCGCGCTCGAAGACCATTACGCGTACTTGCAGACACGGCCCGAAACTAAGGTCTCGCGGCAATCGAGGCCGACGCCCTGGGCTTCGCAAGGCGCTTTCAGCCAGCGCGAGTCGAAGGATTCGCAGGGCGTTTCGCCCTATAACCCGCAGCCTTCTGCCAGCTCGCCCGTCGCCGCAAACTCGGCCTCGGCCACCGGCTCGGCGCTCGACTGGGTATTTTGCGGCCACTGCGGCGAGAAGATCGGGGCGGGCGACGTTTATTGCGCCCACTGCGGCTCGCGGCAGCCGATGGCAGGGGCGCAATCGGGCTACGCTTCCGGCCCCGTCTCGCGCGTGACTGCGCAGCTTGTCGTCGTAGGCACAGCCGACATGGTCAAGCCGTTTGCTATAGACAAGGAGAGCGTGCTGATAGGGCGCACCGACCCTCACACAGGTATATTCCCCGAAATAGACCTCACGATGTACGACCCGGAGACGAAAGTCTCTCGCCGCCACGCGCGTATATACCGCCAGGGCGAGCAATTTCTTATTGAAGACCTGGGCTCGGTCAACGGGACAGTCGTCAACTCGATCAGCGGCGGCTCGATACGGCTCAACACCAAGTCCCCCCGTGTGCTCTCGGCCGGAGACGAAGTCAAGCTCGGCGGAACCACTTTGAAATTCATGATTATGTGATGTAATTTAATCAAGAATCAGGATTCAGGATTCAGGCTTCGACTCGCCTATTTCCTGATTCCTGATTCGCGGTCTTATGGCGAAATTCTGTCCATACTGCGGCAAGCAACTGAGCGAGCGGTCGAAATTCTGCCCGCATTGCGGCAAGGCCCCGCCGCGCCGCGCGGCTGGCGTCTTAGTCGAGGATGGGCCTCGCGCTGCGCGCGGCGCAGCCGATAGTCGAGCGGCATCGGCTGCGCCGGTCGACGACGCGAACGGCAACGCGGCCTCTCCGGCTCCTCGGACGAACGCGCCCGCGCACGGCTTTGAGCGGCCCGCTATCCCGTCACACGCCGAGACGGACCCGGCTCGCGCCTCGCGTCTGGAAGCGGCGCGCGCGCGCGCTGCCATAGACTCGGCCGCGCGCGCCGCAAAGACTACCGTCGGGCGGTCGCCCCGCGGGTTTGCGCCCCCGACTCACGCGCTCATAGGCGCTATGGAGCAGGCGGGGTTCGGGCTTCGCTACGGCGCGTGGATGTTCGATTTTTTGATAACCATGATCGCCATCATGGGTTTCACTTTCATCATGACGGCGGTGACCAAACAGTCCGTCGTAGGCTCGAACAAGGACTTGTTGATAGTCGCCTCCTTGACGGCTCTGCTCTTTGTGCTTAACTTTGTGGTGCTTGCAGGTCGCGGCGGGCAGAGCGCGGGAATGCTTATACTCGGAATTCGTATCGCGCGCGTCGATGCGCGTCCGTTCAGGATAAAAGACGCGGCCCTGCGCCACCTCGTGGGCTATCCGCTATCTATGGCGGTCTTCTTTCTAGGCTTTCTCTGGATGCTGTGGGACCCGCGCCAGCAAGGGTGGCACGACAAGATAGCGCGCACGATAGTTGTAATGTCCAGATAACACGGCGGGCGGACTACCTGCTGATTGTCGCGCCCGCATTCAATTGGGACCGGTTATGTCTACATTCATCGTTCGACCAAAAGATTACGAGCCGTCCACGGTAAAGCTCGACAAGATGCGACTGACCATCGGCAGGTCTTCGCGCAACGATATCTGCATCGGCGACCCGTTCGCTTCACGGCTGCACGCAGAGCTCGTGTCTGAAGGCGATAACGTGTTGCTAGTCGATAACGGCAGCGCCAACGGGACATATCTCAACGGCCAGAGAGTGACGGGGGCCATACGGCTTGAAGTAGGGGACCTGATCAGAATCGGGGAGACGGAGATTGAGTACGCAGCCGGGACCAAGGATATGCTGTCGGGCGCGACCGTCTACCTGTCGGGACCGGCCGCGGCCGCGCTTCCCGCCGACACCATCACATCGCCGATTCCGGGGCGCTCGACGACCGACCTGATCTCGTCGATTCAATCGGGAAAGATTGCAGCGGACTCGCGGCGTTCTTCGGGCGCGTCGCCCGCGCTCGCCGCCGAGACGTCTGGCCGCGACCTTCTTAGCATAGTCTCGCAGGTGGGCATAGCTCTGCTCCCGCGCACTACGCTCGAAGACACGCTCAAGATGACGATAGACCTCGTCTTTCAGGCGATCCCCGCCGAGCGCGGGTTTCTCTTCCTGAGAGAGAACGACGAGCTGAGTTGCAAGATCGCTCGCGGGGCGAACGACGCCCTCCCGACCGCGTCGCAGGTCCAGCTGAGCCGCTCGATCACCAACAAGGTCTTGAGCGAGGGCGCGAGCGTGCTTACAAGCGACGCCATGCACGACCCCAGGTTCCAGTCGCAGAACTCTGTCGTGCTTTCGCAGATCAGGTCGGTAATGGCGGTCCCGCTAGCGTCGGGCGAAGAGACGTTCGGGCTCATCTACGTCGACAACCCTTTTCACAATCGCTTTAAGGAAGAAGACCTCAACGTCTTGACGACAATCGCTTCGGTCGCTTCGATCAAGATCGAGCACGAGCGATTGTTAGACGAGCGGCTCGAAAAACGGAGGATGGAAGAGGAGTTGAAAGTCGCCTCTGAAATCCAGATGCGGTTGCAGCCCGTCTCGCCGCCCCAGATTTCGGGCTGGGAGATGACAGGCGTATCGTTCCCTTGCCGCGAGATCGGCGGCGATTATTACGACTTCATACAGCGAAAGCGCGACAATCGCCTCGTCGTCGCCGTGGGCGACGTGTCGGGCAAGGGGACGGGCGCGGCGCTTCTGATGTCTTCGCTCCACGCCGCCGTGCGCGCGCAATCACAGACGCGCGCCTCGATAAGCGAGGTGATGAGCGAGATCAGCCAGTACATATACGAGAACTCGCCGCCGAACAAATACCTGACCCTCTTTTACGGCGCCCTCGACCCGGATACGGGCGAGCTGTGCTATTCCAACGGCGGCCACAACACCCCCCTCCTGATGCGCAGGACGGGCGAGATCGTCATGCTCGACAAAGGCGGGCTGCCGGTCGGGTTGATGCCCGGCGTGCAGTACTGCGAAGACAGCGTCAGGTTCGAGCCGGGCGACGTGCTTGTGATCTACAGCGACGGCATCACGGAATCCGTGAACGACCGCGACGAAGAGGAGTTCGGGGAAGAGCGGCTCATAGAAGTTGTGCGAAACAACATTCAACGGTCGGCCTCAGGGATTCGCGACCGCATCGACGAAGCGCTGTCGCGGTTCGTGGGCACGGCCGCGCCTGTCGATGACATGACGTTGATGATAATCAAGCGCACCGAATAACAGAAACACGGGAGATGAGCGGGCAGCCCGCTCATCTCCCGGACAACCTCATACCGCGCCTCATCTTCTGACCATGTAGAGGTCACGATGGCGACTGCCGTATTCAAAGAACCTGATTTAAAGATCATTCCGCTCGCGGAAGCAGACCTCACGGGGCTCGAACGGCTCTTTGACGAGCAATGTGAGGAATGGCTCTCGCTGCTCAAGTGGAACTACACGGGGCCGAGCCGTCTCGTGCGCGAAGTCGCGCGAGCGCGCGAGCTTTCCGGGGTGGTCGCCACTTTAGGCGACGCGACCATCGGGTTTGCGTTTTATGTCGTAGAAGGGAATCGATGCTCAATAGGCGACATATACGTTTCCAGGCATGCGCGCGATGTCGGGGCCGACGGGCGGATGGTCACGGCGATACTCGAAAAGCTCGACTCGCTGCCGCGTCTGAGACGCATCGAGTGCCAGTGCGTCAGCATCGACAACCGTGCCACGGGCGACGTGTTCAAGGCGCGGGACTTCGACTCTCTTGAACGACATTACATGCTTGCGCGAGCCGACTCCGGGCCGAGAGCGGTTGAGGCAGAGTTTCAAGCCAGGGACCGCATGAAAAACGATCCGCTCGACATATCGATAAGGCCGTGGCGGGACGATGACTTTGCCGACGCCGCGCGGATCATCCACAGGTCTTATCGAGGCGAGCACGACAGCCGCATAAACAGCCAGTACCGGTCCGAAGAAGGATGCGCCGAGCTGCTCTCGATACTGACAGATCATATCTGGTGCGGCGATTTCCTGCCTATGGTTTCGCGCGTGGCCGTGAACCGCGCGACAAACAGCCTCGTGGGAGTTCTGATCGCTTCACGCATCTCGCCGGGCGTGGGGCACATCGGCCAGATTTCGATCCTTCCGGCTTACCAGGGGCTAGGGATAGGCCGCCGCATGGTGACCGGGACCGTGAATGAATACGGCGAGCGCGGATTCTCTCATGTCTCGCTTGCTGTGACAGGGGCCAACCTGCCCGCGCTCCACCTATACCAGTCCTGCGGCTTCAAGACCGTCCACCGGTTCCCCGTCTTTTACAAGCAGTGGTCGGGAGTCGGGAAAAAATGACTTGAGGAAAGTAAAAAGTAAACAGTGACAAGTGACAAGTGATAAGAGGGAGAAAACCGATGCCTCCCGCCATCTCTTTCTTGTCACTTGTCACTTGTCACTTGTCACCTCTTAAAGAACTGTCAGTGTCAGCGTGTTAGAGACCCTTCCGTTCTCGTTGCGAACCTGTACGGGGAAGCTTGCGGGCGAGACGAGCATCTTGTTTGGGAATCGACCCACGATCTCTGTCGCGCTCCGGCTCTCGATCTCAAGCGCGGTCCCGCCCACGATCAGTTGCGCGCCTTCATCGAAATCTGCTCCGTTTACGACGAGCCTGAACTTTTTGGCCTTGCGCACGGCGGTCACAGGGTTGATTACCTGCGTACGTGTCTTCTTGTATACAAACATCGAACTCAGCTGCGGCGTTTTAGGCTGGGGGTCGGGGATTCCTGACTTCGTTACAGCGAACTCCTGCTGGTTTGACCGCGTGCCGTCGGGGTTGCGGACCTCTACTGTAAAGAGACGCTCGGTCGCCACAAGGTTCGCGGGAAGATCGGCCAGCAACTCGAACTGGTTCGCGCCTTCGCGCGTCGTCACCGCTACGTTATCGAAAAATATGACAGCTCCCGGTTTCAGCCTGCGACCAAAAATGCTTATTGTCACAGGGCCTGTCCCCGCTTTCACGGCCGACGGCAGCGGCGCGCCGATAAAGGTCAGCGCATCGCTTCCCTTGCGGCGCATGCGGTAGATGAAGTTGTGATGCTCGTTGGGGTCACGATGCGGTATCGGGTCGAACCTTACGACGTATATGTCGCCGGTTATGGGGTCTATGGCCGCGTCGACAAGGCCGTCGCCGGGGTCTATGGGGTTTATGCGCAGGATGAAGTCCGCCGGGGTTCCAGAGAGTTGAAACCCGTTTACAGGATCGCCTTCGACCATCACACGGCGCAGGTCGCCCCCGTCCCCGCCGACCTCTTTATAGAGCGTCACGAGCAGTTGATTCTCAAAAGCGCCTGCCTGCGGGCCGGTGTAAAAATTTACGGAGGTCGGCGTCAGGTGGCGCGAAAACTGGTGGACGGGGGCGCGCACCCCCGCGCATCCGGGCCTTTCAGCGTCGGGCGTCCCTTCGCAGCCAGGAAACCCGTAGTTGCCGCCCTGGACAACCCAGTTGATCTCTTCGGGCGGCGACAAATCTTCGCCTGAGCAATCGCCTAGCTCGCATATCTCACCCGACCCGCCGTCTGTGCTGAACAACGCGCCGTTTTCGGGGTGAAATGTTATCCCGAACGGGTTGCGAAGCCCCGTCGCAAATACTTCGACCTGCGGGTCATTGACATCGATGCGCAGGATGGCGGCGTTTAGCGGGCCTTCCGACGGCGCGCCCGGGCTTTTAGGCGTGCCGTTATCTGTGGCCGAGCCTTGCCCGAAATAGAGCAGCCCGTCAGGCCCGAAGCGTGGGCGGTTCGTCTGGTGATCGCCCTTGCTTGGCAGGTTGTCGACTATGACCGTCGTTTCGTCCGCTACATCATCGCCGTCCAGGTCGCGCAGCCTGAGGATGCGCCCCCTGTTGTGAAAGATATTGCTTGTGACGTAGAGGTCGCCGTTCGAGTGAAACGTCAATCCGAGCGCCTGCTCAAGCCCTGTGGCGAATGTCTTGACCTCGTCGGCGCGTCCGTCCTCATTGTTGTCGATCAGTATAAATATCTTGCCCGTGAGCGTTGAGACAAAAAGGCGGCCTCGCGAATCGAAGGTGATCGCGGTCGGCCCGGAAAATGTCCCGCGCGCGAATTCCGGGACGTTCAGAGGGTCGGCAAATCTCAGGTTGATCGTCTCGTAGCCGCTCGCTATCTGTAGGGAATTCAATTGGGCGCTCGCGTTCGGCAGATTCACCGACGCGAGCGCCGTCGCAAAGAGTAGAACTATGCTGATTATGATTGCTGATTTTGACCGGTGCAAAATAAAACCCCCGTGCTTGTATTAAAGTTGTCGTTTGTTGGGACAACCCGGACAGAAATAGTAGCCTGTTAGACCGCGATGCGGCAATCGGTATTCTGATTCCGGGTTGCCGATTCCGGATCGCCGGGACTTGCGATCCGGAATCGGCAAGTCAAGGCTACTCGGTCACCTCAATCGTCAACTGGTTAGAGCGCGAACCGTCAGGGTTGACGACTTCGATTGTCAGCGTGCCGGGCTCGGAAAGCGTACCCTGCCGCAAGCGCGCCACCAGCACAGGGACCTCCGTGGGCGTCTGGCGAAGCTGTGTGTTATTCATCTCGCGCCCGTTTATCAAGATTACGCTCCCGGCCACAAACCCCCTGCCCCGCACGACGATCTCGTATTTCTTCCCGTTATTCCTGACCGTGACAGGGGCAAGAATGTTGAGCTTCACCCGGTGAGTGATCGTTGCCCCGGTTATGACAAGCTCACCCGGCGGCGGCGGCGGCAGCGAGTCGGAATTAATAACCCTGTGGACTGAGCCGCCGAGATTGACCACGTACAGTTCGCCCGATTCGTCCTCGCCAAAAGAGGAGATGCTCAGATTTGTGTCGAGCAGTAATCTCATCTGATTATTTTGAAGCACGAATATCTCGCCCGTGCAGAAGTCCGCGAACAGGTATGCCCCGGACGGCAGGGTATTCATCGAGCCCCTGTAAACGTAGCCGCCTGTGACGGAGCACCGCCCTCCCGCGTGCGAGTATTCGGCTATCGGAGGGACGACCTGTACCGCGTTGCAAGCCTGCGGGCCGAGGTTTGTGCAAACCGTCCCCTCGAAAACGCGCCAGCCGTAGTTGCCTCCGAGTGTGATTATGTCTATCTCTTCTCGCGCGCCCTGGCCCACGTCGCCCGCGTACAACTGGCCCGTCAGCCTGTCGAAAGACCATCGGAACGGGTTGCGAAGCCCGACTGCGTAAATCTCGTCCCTGCCCGGCGTCGAGCCGAAGAACGGGTTGTCGGCGGGCGAAGTGTAAGGGGCTGTGCCGGCCTGGTCTATGTTTATGCGGAGCATCTTGCCCAGCAGCTCGTTTACATTCTGAGCGCGGTTGCCGGGGTCGTTTGCGCTGCCCCCGTCGCCCATGCCTATGTAGAGAAAGCCGTCGGGCCCGAACTCGATCATCCCGCCGTTGTGGTTGGCGAACGGCTGCGGGATGACGAGGATCACGGTCTCGGCCGTATCGGCTACGTTCGCATTATTGGCCGAGGCTCTATATTCCGCGATGACCGTAGCGCCGTCGCCTGCCCGCGTGTAGTTGACGAAGAAGCGCCGGTTTGAGGCATACTGCGGGTGAAAAGCGAGCCCCAGCAGGCCGCGCTCGCCGCCCGAAAGCACCCTTGCGGTGATATTTAGAAAGACCGTGGGTGCGTCTGTGCCCGGTTGCAGCACCTTGATCCGGCCCGGTTGCTCTACGATAAAAAGCCTGTTGCTGTTGTCGCCCGCGTTTGTGACGAATACGGGGCTCGACAAACCCGATAGCAGCGGCTCCAGCTCTATCGTGTCTATCTGCTGCGCGCGGACGCGATTGCTCACGCCCGGCAGACTGGCCAGGGGACATATCGCGCTGAAGATAACGACCAGTACCAGCGCCGTCTTTGCTCGATTCATAGCTCCTCCCAGGTGGGTACGTTACAGGTTCGTCTTTGCACGGGGACACACACCGGAACGCATTGTGAGGTTTATTGTCGGACCATCAGCCGTCCACAGATCCTTGTAAATAGTAGCCCTAGACCGCAGATGATTTCAAACGGCGGTAGACCTCTATCATAAATATCAGCCACATGCCTCCGGCAAGGTATGCGCCCAGCACGTCGCTGGGCCAGTGCGCGCCCAGATAAACGCGCGACACGCCTATCAGCAGGATCGGGACCGCGATCACCGCAAGCGCGACCTTGCGAAGCCGCCCGCGTCTGAGCAGCACATAGGCCAGAAAAAAGAGGAACCCGAAATACTCGACAAAGTATGTGACGTGCCCCGACGGAAAGCTCTCGTGCCTGACCTCAAAAAGCACCTGCACAAGATCGGCGTCGGGTCGCGGTCGGGCGATCAGGGCTTTCAGCAGCCGGTTCATCAGCCCGCCCATGCTCACGCCGAATATGCAGACAGACCCCTCGATCCTGAACCGCAAAAAGATCAACAGCAGCCCGGTTATGCCTACCGACACTACGGGGACGAAGCCGTTGCCGAGCACGGATACCCAGATCATCAGCTCTCTAAACCCTGCGGCGGTTATCGATTGAATGTATGTCGCAACCCTCAAATCCCAACCGAAATAGGCGTTGCGGTAAGCGAGCACGGCGAGTACGGCGAACAATCCGAGGCCTATGGCGAAGACCGTTTCGGCCCTGAATGCTCGCCTGACGGTGCGGCGCGGGCTGACGGTGACCTCGGCGGTCGCGGTCGCGACAGCCGATACTTCTTGCGCGGGTTCGTCTTTAATCTGGTCGATTCTCTCTTCAGCCATCTAGCGTCACCAACGAATCTAAACCTCAAAACGGCAACAAGCGTATGAGAAAGATGGTAGCCCAGACGAGCGGTCAGTGGCCAGCGGGTTGTGGGTCAGAATGTCTATCGATAACTGACCCCCGACTTCGGCCGGCTGTTTTTGGTATAATCGGCAATCGGGCTTTTTTGCGGTCAAGGCACTTGATATGAGATTTCTTTCGGCAGGCGCGCTATGGTGGCTGGCGCTAGGCGCGATCATAATCTTCTTCTACCTCCTAAAGCTCAAGCGCAATCGCCGCGTCGTGCCGAGCGTATTCCTGTGGCAGCGCGCGCTTGAAGAGATGGAAGCCAACGCGCCGTTTCGCCGGTTGCGCCGGAGCCTGCTGTTGCTTTTGCAGCTTCTGGCGCTCGCCGCGCTCGCCTTCGCGCTTGCTCGCCCGCTCGTCACCACGCGCTCGCTCGCATCCGGCAGCACGGTCATCGTTATCGACTCGACGGCGAGCATGAGCACACGCGACGAAGACGGAAGATCACGGCTTGATCGCGCGCGCGAGCTTGCGCGCGAGATGGTCGCGAGCCTTGGAGGCGACCGCGCGGCCGTCATCGAATCGTCCGCTCGCGTTACGGTCAGAAGCCCGCTCACATCCGACCGGGCCGCGCTCAATTCGGCCATCGAAAACATCACCGAAACCGATACGCCCGGCAACCTTGCCGACGCGCTCCTGCTCGCAGAGCAGATCGCAAAGGCCGAGCGCGACACAGGCATAGTAGTTCTGGGAGACGGCGGGGGGGCGACGTTTGACCCGGCTCAAAAGACCGCTATTGAGACTCGCGCCGCGCCGCTTCGCTTCGTTCGCGTCGGCCAGCGGTCTGAAAACATCGGTATAGTGGCGATGAACTCGCGCCCGGCCGAAGGCGGCTCGCGCGCCGAGCTTTTCGCTTCGATTGCCAATTTCACAGACTCCAATGCGCGATGCGACCTTGAACTCAGGCTCGGCGGCAAACTCATCGACGCCCGCACAATCGAAGCGGCGGCAAACGAGCAGACCGGCCTGATCTTCGATTCGCTGCCGCAATCGGGCGGGCTTGCTGAATTGAAAGTCGCGGTCGACGACGACCTGGCGGCCGATAACGTCGCATACGCTTTTATACAGGATGCGCGCCGCCTGCGCGTCGGGGTGGCGGGCGAGAATCCGTTCCTGCTTCAGGCGCTCGCGGTCAATAATGATTTTGACGCGCGGCGAATAAATTCCAGCGCCGAGGCAGACCAGTTCGACTGCATCGTGAGCGAAGGGCAAACGGCCCCCGCATTTGTTGAAAGCTCTCGACCGCTGCTCGTAATCAACCCGCCGGACGTAGGCGGTCTGTGGCAAACGACAGGCGCGCGCGAGCGGCCTGAGATAAGCGCGCACGACGCCGCGCACCCGATAAACAGTTTCTTGAGCTACACGGACCTCCATATTGAGACGGCGGCAAAGCGCGACGTCGCCCCGTGGCTGCGACCGGTAGTCGGGAGCGCCGACGGCGGGTTGATATGGGCAGGCGATGACGGGCGGCGGAGGGTTGTGCTGGTCGGGTTCGATCTTGCGAAATCCGACCTCCCGCTCAAGGTTGAATTTCCGATACTGCTTGCCAACTCGGTCGCGTGGCTTGCCGGGCGAGATCAAATGACGAGCGAGCGGGTCGCGCGAGCGGGGCAGCCTGTTACCATAAATGCCGCGACCAATCCTGCGACAGGTCAGGCTCCCGGCACAGTAACTGTGACCGGCCCTGACGGGCGCGAGAGCGAACTGCCTGCCGAAGCGGGCGGCGCGGTCTTTGCAGATACCCTGCGCGTGGGGGCTTACGCGGTCGAGGGGACCGAAGGGTTCGCCGTCACGCTGTTGAGCGAGACCGAATCCGACAACGCGCCGCGTGACGTTTTACAGACGCGGTCGGGCGAAGTAACCGGCCAGCAAGAGAGTTTCTCTTCCGAGCGCGAGGCGTGGCGGTGGCTCGTTGTGGCCGCGCTCGCGCTGCTTGCGTTCGAATGGTGGGTCTATCACAGGAGGGTTGCGGCTTGAGCTAAAGCTACGCTCGCGGGCCGCTCAGATGCAGATAGAGTTTACAAATCCACTGGCGCTTCTGCTGCTCGCGCTCGCGCCTGTAGCGTTATATTTGTCGCGCAATAGTCTGGCAAATCTATCGCGCGGGCGGGCACGCGCAAGCCTCACCGTGCGCGTGCTCATACTGCTTCTGGTCGTTTTCGCTCTCGCGGGGCTGAGGATAAAGCTTGCGTCACGCGACATCGCGCTCATCTTTCTCGTAGACGTTTCGGCAAGCGTGGCCCCGGCCGAGCATCAGAAGGCCGTCGAGCTTATCAACGGCGAGATCGAGCGCGCCGACGCAAGAGATTTTATCGGGGTTATAGCCTTCGGCCGCGAGGCTGCGGTCGAGCTTGCCCCGACGCGCAAAGAGCTGCTCGGCGATTACCGGCTAACCCAGATCAATTCAAACCCGCCCAGGGATTACACGGATGTCGCCGCAGCGTTTCGCCTGGCGACGGCGCTCGTGCCTGAGGCAGCGGCCGGGCGCTTTGTGCTTATCTCTGACGGCAACGAAAACCTCGAAAGCGCAGTCGAAGAAGCTCGCTTGCTCAAAGCCGAAGGCATAGAGGTTCACACCCGCGCGATTGCTACGGCGAGCACGGACGCACAGCGCCAGGGCGAAGTGAGCCTTCGCGAGCTTTCTGCGCCTGAGATGACTGCCGAAGGCGAGGCATTCGACCTGAAGGCTTCGATTGACAGCACGCGCGATACCACGGCGGTGCTTCGCATATTTCGAAACGACTCGCTTGTGGCCGAGCGACCGGTCGAGCTTTCGGGGGGCGGCGAAAACGTCTTTGTGCTGCCGCAGCGAAACGAGCAGAAGGGCTTTTACACTTACCGCGCGGAGATCGAAGCCATACAGCAGGACGGCTTTGTCCAGAACAACTCGCGCGAGGCGTTCACGATGGTCGAAGGCCGCCCGAAGACCCTTTATCTTTACGGCGACGCGCAGCCTTCGCCAGGAATCGCGCGCGTGCTCGCTGAAGGGAGCTTCGCTGCCGACATACGCTCGGCGGCGAACGTGCCCACGAGGCTCGCGGGGTTTCAAGATTATGACCTCGTAATCTTTGATAACGTCCCTGCGACCATGCTCACCACAGCGCAGATGAAGATGGTGCAGTCTTACGTCAAGGACCTCGGCGGCGGGTTCCTGATGATCGGCGGCGACCAGAGCTTCGGCCCCGGCGGCTACTACAAGACGCCCGTCGAAGAGACGCTGCCCGTATCGCTAGACGTTCGCCAGAAGAAGCACTTTCCGAGCCTGGGGCTTGTGATCGTGATGGACCGCTCCGGCTCGATGATAGGCGAAAAGATGCAGCTTGCGATGGAG
This sequence comes from uncultured Clostridia bacterium, assembly GCA_964615905.1. Classification (GTDB taxonomy): domain Bacteria; phylum Acidobacteriota; class Blastocatellia; order UBA7656; family UBA7656; genus DATLMR01. Next base: position 56,278 of record CAZTUB010000001.1, on the reverse strand, counting down.
GCCGCGAGCGCGACGGTAGACTTTTTATCCGAGCGCGACTGGGTCGGCGTCGTCGCCTTCGACAGCGGCGCTGAGGCCGTGGTCAATCTGACGCGGGTCGAAGACAAGCGCGCGATCACGCAAAAGGTGAAGAACATCCAGGCGGGCGGCGGGACCAATATCTACCCCGGCCTGCTTATGGCTACCGAACAACTGACCGCAAGCGAAGCGCAGATCAAGCACATCATCCTGCTTACGGACGGGCAGAGCGAAGACGGCGATTACGCGGGGCTGACTCAAAAAATGCGCGAAGCGAACATCACGCTGTCGAGCGTAGCGGTCGGGACCGACGCCGACGAGAATATTCTTGAGATGCTTGCAGAGATGGGCGGCGGGCGTTTTTACGTCGCTCAATCCGCCGAGAGCCTCCCTCGCATCTTCACCCGCGAAGCTTTTCTCGCATCACGCGAGACGATCATCGAAGAGCCCTTCGTCCCCAGGCTCGTGAGACCGACGCAGGCGACGTCGGGGCTCGATTGGACAACTGCGCCGCAGCTTGGCGGGTACGTAGGCACAGCCGAGCGCGACTCGCTTCAATCGCCCGCCATCACTTCGCTTGTGAGCGATAAAGACGACCCGGTCTACGCCGTGTGGCAGTACGGTCTGGGGCGCGCGGGCGCATTCACATCGGATGCGAAGGCGAGGTGGGCTTCCGGGTGGATGAACTGGTCGGGGTTCGGTCAATTCTGGACGCAGGTCTTCAGGGATACGCTCAGGCGCGAGGGCGCGAGCGACCTCAACCCCAGAGTCGAGATAGCCGCCGGGCGCGGCCACATCACTGTCGAAGCCATAACGCCCGACGGGCGATTCAAGAACAACTTGAGGTTGCGGGCGCACGTCATCGCGCCGGACTTTTCGTCCAGCGACATCAGGCTTGAGCAGACGGCGGCGGGCCGCTATGAGGCCGATTTCCCCGCGGTCGAGCGCGGCGCTTATCTTGTGAGCGTGAGCGAAGACGGCGGCGAGACTGCTCCCGTCACCGGCGCTGTCAACTCTTACTCGCCTGAATACGCCATCGCCGCGACGGACGCGGACCTGCTTACGCGCGTAAGCGAGGCCACGGGAGGCAGCGCGGCAGGCGTTGATGCGGATACCGCTTCACAGATTAACCTGTTCGAGCGGCGAGCGACAAAGACCCGCCCGGTCGAGATATGGGAATTGCTGTTACTCGCGGCTCTGCTGATGCTGCCTTTTGACGTAGGCGTGAGACGGTTGAACATAGGCCGCGAACAGATCAAAGAGGCGCGCGAGTGGATAGCCTCAAGGCTTCAGCCCACGGTCGCGCTCGAACCCGTCGCCGAAACCGCGCCCGCGATGATCAAGTTAAAAGCCTCGCGCTCGCGCGTGCGGCTGGGCGGCGGGGCTATGATTGAGACGAGCGAAAAACCGGGCCCGCAGCCTGTAGCTCAGGAGCGAGCGCCGCGCCGCGAGCCCTTTATCAAAGAGGTGACTAAAGAGCCTGTGGCTAGAGAACCCCTTGCCGCGAAGCCTGTGGCCGAAAGCTCGCCCGTTCCGGCAGACAGGGAAGCGTCGCCGCTCGCAAGTCGATTGCTCGACGCCAGGCGGAAAAGACAGGATTGAGAAAGCGGCCTGGGGAAGGTGAACAGTGACAAGTGATAAATGACAAGTGACAAGAAGGGGAGAATCGGCTGCCTGGTTTCTTCTTTCTTGTCACTTGTCACTCCCCAAAAGCCTCCTGTTGTCTTTCGAGGTCACATCAGCTAACCTTACTAATCAACCTCAACCGTAATAATCAACCCTGCTCATATTCCAGCAGGCATCAGAAAGGAAGTTTTTATGAGAAAAGGGATAGGGAAAACGATAAGCGTGTTGGTAGTGATGCTGGCCGCCGCCTCGGTGGCTTCGGCTGACATAAAGCTGAAGATGAAATCGGGCGAAAGCACGAAGGGCAACACTATGTACATCAAGGGCTCTCGACAGCGCATGGAGAGCGAGGGCGCGACCATACTGACGCAGTGCGATCTCAAACGTATGGTCTACCTCAACGACAAAGCGCGGACTTACCTGATCATGCCTATGGACGGAAGCGCTGCCGGGCAGACGGCAACAGCCGCAACTCCTCAACAGCCGCAGCAGCCCGTTAAGACTCGCAAAGGTGGCATCGTCACGACGACGAGCACCGTCACCGATACAGGGCAGCGCAAAGAGATCATGGGTTTTACAGCTCGCCGCATCAAGACGGTGATGGTGACTGAATCGACACCCGACGCCTGCAACCCGTCAAAGACCCGCATGGAAACCGACGGCTGGTACATAGACCTGGAATACCAGTTTTCGTGCGGCGACGGCCAGGGAGCGGCTGCTATGGCATCGGGCTCTCGCCCGGAATGCGCGGACGAGCATCGCTTCAAGCAGATCGGCACAGCTAAACTCGGTTTTCCTTTGATGGTCACCACGACCTTCTTTGGCGAAGACGGCAGGCAGGCCTTCACAAGCAACATGGAGGTCGAGGAGCTGTCGAGGGCCACGCTCGACGCCGCGCTGTTTGAGATTCCCGCCGGTTATACCGAGGCTAAAAACATGCAGGAGTTCGCCATGGCGGGCGCTCGCATGGCTAATCCCAATGAAGACAACAGCCAGCCCGCGCCGGCAGGCTCGACCGCAGGCGCTACCACACCTGCGACCACGTCGGTCACCGCTCTTGGGCCAAAGAAGCCCGGCGTTATCCGCATCGGCGTTGTGCTGCCGAAGGCGCAGATGGGCAAGAGCTATAACGGCATAGAGGCGGCCGAGCCCCTTCGAAACACGATCATCAGCTACTTGAGCGGGCCGACTCTCGAAGTAACCCCGCTCACGGCGAGAATCCCCGCGCAGATCGAAGCCGAAGCGCAACAAAAAGAGTGCGACCTGATCCTCTATTCGAGCATCACGCATAAGCAAAGCGGCGGGGGAGGCGGTCTGGGCGGCTTTATGAGAAAGGCCGCGCCCGCTGTCGGCATTGCAGGCAGCCACGCAGACACTCACGCGGGCCGCGTAGCCGGGTCGGTCGCCACGTCGGCCACATACACTGCGGCCGATGTCGCAAGCTCTATTAAGGCAAAAGACGAGATCACGTTCGAATACCAGCTCCACGCTCTGGGGAGCGCCACGCCTCGACTTACCAACACAACGAAAGCTAAAGCCAAGTCCGACGGGGAGGATATTCTTTCGCCTCTCGTCGAACAGGCCGCCATAGCAATCGTCGCCGAAGCTACCAAGAAGTAGGTGTAAACTGCCGGGGCGGCCGCGTGAGCCGTCCCGGAATCCTCTTCACTCGAATCCCGCCACGCCTGGCTGTTCCGCTCACGCATCACAGCCGCGCCGCCCAATCTTGCGCCAGCTTGCCGCCGCTTGTTAGTATCGCGCCAGATGACATGAGTCTCGGCGGAGGGTGATATGGCGCGGCTGAGAGAGTTTCAGGGGCTCGACGGCACAAACTTTTTTGAGCAGGACCGTGGGTTTCACCTCTTGCTCGACGAGTTGATCGGAGAAGAAGACCGCGCACAGGTGTTCGAATCGCTCGCGCGGTGCGGGGGCCTCGTCGCGGGCCGATGGAACGATCTGGCGCGCGAAGCAAACCGCAACGAGAACCTGCCAAAGATAATCAAGCAAGACCCTGTCGGAAGACCGATTGAGCGGGTAGATTTTGGCCCGTTCACAAGGCAGTTGCGCCGCGAGGTCGCTGAGTTCGGCCTGTTTACGGGCGCGCGAAACGAGATTCATAAGTTCGCGCTTATCTATCTGCTCGCGCACAACGGCGAGGCGTCGCTCAACTGCGGGATAAGCTGCACGGACGGGCTGATCCGCTCGATAGAGGCGCGCGGCTCCGACTTCCTCAGAAAAGAGTACCTGCCGCGACTTCTATCTTCGGAGACGCCGTTTGCGGGGGCGCAGTTTGTGACGGAGCAATCGGGCGGGTCCGATGTCGGCGCGATTGAATCCACCGCCGCTTTAAACGAAGACGGCACCTGGGCCATCACGGGCGAGAAATGGTTTTGCTCAAACCCCGACGAGTTCTTCCTCGTAGCGGCGCGTCCCTCGGGCGCGCGAGGCGGCACCGGTGAGCTTGCGGTCTTTATGGTCCCTCGCGTGATGATGAACGGCGAGGTGAATCGAATCTCTTTCAAGCGACTAAAAGACAAGCTGGGAACGCGCTCGCTTCCGACCGCCGAGATAGACTTCGACCGCGCCGTCGGGTACGCCATAGGCGATACGACCGAAGGGTTCAAGACGTTGATGAGCTACGTCATCAACGCGTCGCGCACGCACAACGCCGTCAACGCCTGCGGCTTTTTGCACCGCGCCTTTCTTGAGGCGCGCAACTATGCGCGGCAGCGCGAAGCGTTCGGCCACGCGCTGATCGAGTACCCGCTCATCCAGGAGACTCTCGTCGGGATGCTTGAAAAGTTGTGGCGAAACCGCTTGCTCACGTTCAAGCTCATCGCGCTTATCGAGCGTCACGGCATAGCGCCTGAAGACGCGGGGCAGAGCATGTGGCAACGCTTCTTGCTCAACCTCGCCAAGTACCGTACGAGCGTGACGCTTGCGGACTCGATCCGGGAAGCGATCCTTGTGCTCGGCGGAAACGGCATCGTCGAAGACTTCACAATACTGCCAAGGCTTTTGCGCGACACGCTCATCATCGAGACGTGGGAAGGCCCGCACAACACGCTCTGCCTGCAAATCCTTCGGGACGCGCGGCGCTCGCCGCTGGTCCCGCGATGGCGCGCGGCAATCGAGGCCTCGCTCGATGCGTGGCCCGCCGGCTTGCTTGAATCAACCAGGTCAGCTTTCGAGCGCGTCTTCGAGCAAACCGTCTCGGCCTTGAGCGAAGAGAAGTTATCCGACCGGCGATGGGCCGAGGCGCACGCGCGCAGGCTCGTGGACCGTATGGGCGAGCTGCTCGAAGTGGGATGGATGGCAGAGACGGCCGCGCGGCTTCAAGACTCTCCGTCTGGCGACGCGACCGCCGCCGTCCTCACGTCAATCGCGGGCTACAGATTGTTCCCAAACGAAAACGCCTTCGACCACCCGGCGCTCGCCGCGATAACTGCGCACGCCGCCCCCCTGATCGAAGAGCGAGTCTTTCGAGCCGATGTGGAGCGACTCTGAACAAGGTGGGTAATGATCCGAGATAACCTGGTCCGCCTGCGTCCTCGAGGCGACACGCTTTATATAAGCCGAAGCCGCACGGTGCTTGCCACAGAGCGAGACGGGCTTATACAAAACGGCCCCGAACACGGGCTCTTTGTCCACCAGACGCGCTTGCTTTCAAAATACGCCTACTTGATCGATGGCCAGCCGCCGGTGGCAAACGCGCTCTCGAACGTCGAGCAGCACTCGTGGCTCGGCTACTACATCGCGCTGCCGCCCGGCATCGAGACGGGCGAGCCCGACCGGGGCAGCGGGATGATGGAAGGGATTTCGCAGCAGACTCTCGAACTGCGCGTCTCCCGCTACGTCGGGGAAGGCATACACGAAGACCTCGACTTTACAAACTTCACCCAGCAATCGACATCGTTTCTGTTTTCAATCGAAGCCGATGCCGATTTCGCCGACACGGTCGAGACAAAGCGAGGCCGCGAACAGTGCGGGAAGCTCACGCACGAGTGGCGGGCGGAAGAGTTATCGGCGCGCCAGCTTGTCTTCGATTACCGCGCCGAGCACGCATTCAATAATCAGGAAGGCTCAGGCGTCGAAAAGATTCATCGCGGGCTGACCATAGAGATTGAGCACTCCGACTCACCGGCGGCTTTCGAAGATGGCCGGATAAACTTTCGTATAGAGCTTCGGCCCGGCGGCACGTGGCACGCCTGCCTCAACTTTATCCCTTTCATCGACGGCAAGACGATGCGGCCCGTTTACGGCTGCCGCTCGTTCGGCGGCGGGCTGAATATATACGACGAACGGCGCAAAATCTTTCTCGACGAGAGCAGCTCTTTTTCGACCCCCGAAAGCCCGACCCTCGCGCCGGTCGTGGTCGGCGCGCTCACACAGGCGAAGCGCGATCTTGCGTCGCTCAGGCTTTATGATCTCGACATAAGCGAGCGCGCGTGGACAGTGGCGGCCGGGCTGCCTATCTACGTCGCGCTTTACGGGCGCGACGTGCTGACGGCCGGGTGGCAGGCAGCGCTGGCCGGGCCTGACATGATGCGCGGCGCGCTTGCCGAGCTTGCCGCGTGGCAGGGGCGCGAGGTCAACGACTGGCGAGACGAGCAGCCGGGCCGCATGCTCCACGAAGCGCACACGGGGCCGCTGGCGATGCTTAACTACAACCCGCGCGCGCGCTACTACGGCGCGGCCACGACTTCGGGGTTTTACCCGGTGGTCGTCTCGGAGCTGTGGCACTGGACGGGTGATAAAGAGATCGTCCGGCCTTTCGTCAAGCCCGCGCTCGACGCGCTCGCGTGGCTCGACAGGTATTCGGACCTCGACGGTGACGGGTTTTACGAGTACCTCACGCGGTCCGAGCACGGGACGACGAACCAGGGATGGAAAGATTCGGGCGACGCGATAGTTTACGATGACGGATCGCAGGTCGCTGCGCCCATCGCCACCTGCGAAGAGCAGGCCTTTGCCTTCATCGCCAAGCTGCAAATGTCGGAAGTGCTCTGGTGGCTTGATGAAAAAGACGAGGCGAAGCGGCTCTACCGCGAAGCCACAGAGTTGAAGAAGCGATTCAACGAAGCCTTCTGGATGGAAGACGAAGGCTTTCTCGCCATGGGGCTCGACTCCGAAAAGCGGCAGATCAGGTCTATAGGCTCGAATCCCGGCCACTGTCTCGCCGCCGCGATTGTCGATCAAGATTTGGCCGCGCCCGTGGCCGCGCGGCTTATGAACGACGACCTGTTCAGCGGCTGGGGCATCCGCACGCTCTCTTCAAAACACCCGGCGTTTAATCCTTACAGCTACCATCGCGGTTCCATATGGCCTGTAGAGCAGGGAACGTTCGCGCTGGCATTTTTTCGCTACGGGCTGCACGAGCAAGTCGAGCGGATTTGCCGCTCGCAGTTCGAAGTAGCCACGCTGTTCGACCATCTTCGGCTGCCTGAATTATTCAGCGGCCACCAGCGCGACCCGGACCACCCTTTCCCGGCCTTTTACCCGCAGGCCAACTCGCCGCAGGCGTGGTCCTCGTCGGCGGTCTTCAGCCTGGTTCAGGCGATGCTCGGGCTCTACCCGTATGCGCCGCTAAACCTTTTGCTCATCGACCCGCGCCTGCCGGAGTGGCTGCCGGAGATAACGCTCTCTAACCTGCGCGTGGGCGAAGCGCACGCGACGATACGTTTTTTCAGAGAGAAGGACGGGCAGTCGAGCTATGACGTGCTCGATAAGCGAGGCAGCCTTCACATCTTGAGACAGGCGAGTCCGTGGTCGCTTACCGCGAGCTTCGCCGAGAGATTGAAAGACGCGCTCACAAGCCTTTTGCCTTAGGAGGAACTTCTCATGACGAAGTCGAGCAAGCCGGAGGTCGTTGTCATCACGGGAGCATCGGCCGGGGTCGGTCGAGCCGTGGCCCGATTGTTTGCGCGTGAAGGCGCAGGGGTCGCGCTGCTTGCGCGAGGGCGCGACGGGTTGGAAGGCGCGCGAAGAGACGTTGAAGCCGAGGGCGGTCGCGCGCTTGTTATTCCGGTCGACGTTGCCGACGCGGATCAGGTCGAAGCCGCCGCCGCCAGGGTCGAACAGGAGCTTGGCCCGATTGATGTATGGATCAACAACGCGATGGTGTCGGTCTTTTCACCCGCCCGCGAGATGACTGCCGCCGAGTACCGCCGCGTGACGGAAGTAACGTACCTGGGGCTGGTCTACGGCACTCTCTCGGCGCTGAAACGCATGCTCGCGCGTGATCGCGGAGTCATAGTGCAGGTCGGGTCGGCGCTCGCATATCGCGGAATCCCGCTGCAATCTGCCTACTGCGCGGCGAAGCACGCCGTTCAAGGCTTCACCGAATCGGTGCGCAGCGAGCTTATTCACGACAAGAGCCGTGTCCGGCTCAGCATGGTCCAGCTGCCTGCGCTAAACACCCCGCAGTTTAGCTGGGTCAAGACGCGGCTGCCGGGAAAGCCGCAGCCCGTCCCGCCTATCTTTCAGCCCGAAGTAGCAGCCGAAGCCATTTTGTACGCCGCGCGCCACGACCGGCGCGAGATCTACGTCGGATGGCCGACGGTAAAGGCGGTGGTGGGAGATAAGATCGCGCCGGGCCTGTTAGACCATTACCTTGCCAGCTTCGGTTATGAATCTCAGCAGCAAGATGAGCCGGTTGACCCGGACCGCCAGCACAATCTCTGGGAGCCTGTCGAAGGGGACCACGGCGCGCACGGCGAGTTCGACGACCGCTCGAAGAGTCACAGCCTTCAGTGGCTGGCGAATAAGAATCGCGGTCTTCTCGCTCTGGCCGGGGCCAGCATAGCTTTGCTTGCCGCCGTAGCATCGAGGAGGGCTAAAGAGTGATAGCTGTCAGCGCAGCGCAAAGACAAATAGCGTCGTGCCGCGACGAAAGTTCGTCGCTCCCGCCTGCCCGCTTGTAAGGCTCTCCATAGCGAGGCCGCCGGAGGCTACGGCTACGTACTGACGGCCGTTTACCTGATAGGTCATCGGCGCGGCGTTGACCCCCGCGCCGGTTTGAAACTGCCACAACACGCGCCCCGTCTCTGCGTCTAAAGCATCGAACTTGCCCGCCGACTCGCCCGCGAATAAAAGCCCGCCCGCCGTCGCGAGTATCCCGCCTACAGGGTGCGGGCTCACCTTTGTGCGCCATCTAACCAGACCGGTGTTTACGTCTATGGCGACAAACGCGCCAGTCGGGGTAACACTGTCGGGCACTATCGCTATCCCGCCAAGGCTCATCTCAGGGTAAGGGTTCAACAGCGACTCGATCACATAGAGCATAGGCTTTTCGACCGCGGCTATGTAGACCATCGCCGTTTGCGGGCTGTAGGCCAGCGGGCTCCATTCCGAGCCGCCGCTCAAGCCCGGCGAGATCAGCACCCCTTTTTTCGTGGGCGGCGTGAATATGTTCTTATGCTCGACAAAGGGCGGGACCACGGGAACCATCTGCGTGCGCGCCGTCGCCTGCCGCTCGTCTTGCGGAACGTCTATCTCGCGCATCTTTAGAAGCGATTTGCCCGTCTTGCGGTCGAGGATATAGAACCATCCCACTTTGCCCGCCGCGCCGACAGCCGGGACGCGCCGCCCGCCAATTACGGAATCGAACAGGATGGGCGGCGACGACTGGTCATAATCCCAGAGGTCGTGTTTTACCTGTTGAAAGTACCAGCGGAGCTTGCCCGTATCCAAGTCGAGCGCGACTATCGAGCAACCGTAAAGGTTATCGCCGGGTCGCGCCCGCCCGTCAAAATCGGGATTGGGGTTGCCCGTCCCAAAGATGACCTGGCGGTTCGCTTCGTCAACGGTCGCGGTCATCCATGCGGTAACGCCTCCCTTCAGGTAAGCTCCCGTGTCGGGCCAGGTGTCGCCGCCCGGCTCACCCGGCGCGGGGATCGTGTGCCACCGCCACAGAAGCTTTCCCGTCTCGGCGTCGTAAGCCGAAAAGAAGCCGCGCGTTTCAAACTCGCCGCCCGCGACTCCCAGCAGCACCTTGCCGTCATAGACGATTGGCGCGGCCGTTTCGCTGTAGCCTTTCGTGTGATCGGCTATCCGCACCTCGCCCGACTGGCCGAACGATTCGACGGGCTTGCCTGTCCGAGCGTCGAGCGCGATCAACCGCGCGTCGAGCGTGGCAAGGTACACGCGGCCCGCGCTCACCGCCACGCCGCGATTTATTATGCCGCAACACAGCTTGAGAGTTTGAAGATCGACTTTCGGATCGAACTGCCAGATCAACTCGCCCGTGTCGGCCTTGACCGCAAAAAGATCGGCTTTTGACGAAGTGACGTACATGACCCCGTCGACCACGACCGGCGTGCATTCAAAAGAGGTCTGCGGGGTGGCGAACCCTGTTTGAAACGTCCAGGCGACCTGCAAGCGGTTCACGTTGGCGCGGTTGATCTGTGTGAGCCGCGAGTATCGCTGGTTGTCGAGCGTGCCGCCGTATAGAGGCCAGTTCGCGTCCGGCCCGTTGGCTGCGCGCCTGTTTGCCGTCCGAGCCACTGATTGTACTGCTTGAGAGACTGGTGTGAGGAGCGCGACGATAGCAAGAAAGGCGAGCGCGAACCGCAGCGGCTTTACCACGATAGAGCCTCCCGTTGAAAAGTGAGATGGTCGAACGCCTTTATCGGGCCTGCTGTCCGGGGCCTGTTAGATCAGACAGCCTGCTCTGATTCATCTTTCGGGAATAGTTCATCAACCTCGAATGACCAGCCTTGCACAGCCTCGCCTGCGTCGGCCACGTCTCCGCGCCGGAATACCACAGGCTTTGAAGGGTCGTGCGCGAAGTAACTTTTTATCACATCCGCGCCTAGCAGATCGACATCCCATACGCAGATGGTCCCTGCGGCAAAGTAGTCGCCGCGTTTCCTCGCTATCGCGTCTTCCGCATTAGGGCCGTAATCATTTTCGCTTCTGACTTCGACGGCGAAACGTGGCGCGCCTTCGAGAAATTTCATGCCCGTGGACGGGCCCGTGTAGAAAGAAGCATCGGGGCTAAAAGATTCACGGTTAGGTAAAGCAACCCTGTACCCGACGTTGTCGGGGTATGCTCGGCCTGTGATTTTACTTTCCATCCGGCTCAAACTCATCGCCACTTTGAAAGCGGCGCGCGCAGGTATATCCCCTGTTGGCGACATCTTGACAATCTCTCCACCGACGATTTCGGCCTTGCCCTCTTCGGGCAGGTTGTAGAGGTCTTCGATTGTTGCCTGGGTTCTAGTAGCCATAAGCCAGCCTCACAGCCCGATAATACCATAGATTGCCGGGGCATCGAGAAGCTAAGAGATCAAGCGCAAGCTTGCCGAGATTACCTGTGCGGGTCTGTTGAAAGATGATGTCGCTTCTACTTCAAGAAGCTTGACTTGGTTGCGCGAACCGCATACGCTCCACCTGATTCATCACCCTTTAGAGGAGCGCGCAGAATGAGCACACGCATTTACGCCCTGCCTGTGGACCAGACCGAATGGCAGGTTCGCGGCGATCAAACCGTCACCACTTTCAACTGGCAATATGACGAAGGACGCGACCGCCTGATCGGGCTTTACGAGAAAGGCAAGAGCAAGCAGTGGGACGCTAACGAGAGGATCGACTGGTCGCAGGAAGTCGATCTGTCGAACCCGCTAGGCTTCCCCGACTTCTTCATATCGATTTACGGCTCGCCCACGTGGGAAAAGCTCGACGAGCGCGGCAGGGCGGAAGTGCGCCACCACCTCGAAGCGTGGCGCTTCTCGCAGTTTCTCCACGGCGAGCAGGGCGCGCTCATCTGCACGGCGAAGATCGTCCAGACTGTGCCCGATCTCGACTCGAAGTTTTACGCCGCCACACAGGTCATCGATGAAGCGCGCCACGTCGAAGTCTATTCACGCTACCTGCGCGAGAAGATTCAGATGGCCTACCCGATCAACGTCCACCTGCAAACGCTGCTCGAACAGGCGATCACAGATTCGCGCTGGGATTTCACATACCTCGCCATGCAGATCATCATCGAAGGCCTCGCCCTGGCCGCCTTCGGCACGATCCGCGACCTCGCCACAGAGCCCCTCGGCAAAGCGATCAACGCTTACGTAATGCAAGACGAAGCCCGCCACGTCGCTTTCGGTCGCCTGGCGCTTCGCGATTACTACCCGCAGCTTTCAGAGGGGGAACGCCGGGAGCGCGAAGAGTTTGTCGTAGACGCTTGCTACCTGATGCGCGACCGCTTCATGGGTGAAGAGATATGGGACAGGCTCGGCTTCAACCGCCAGGAGTGTATCGCCCACACGCGCACGTCGCCCTTTATGGCGGAATACACAAAGAGATTGTTTACCCGGATCGTTCCGACAATCCGAGATATTGGCCTGTGGGGCGAAAAGATTCAAAAAGCGTTCACAGACATGGGCATCATCGAGCTTGCAAGCGTCGATGTGGAAGCGTTGAGCGCGGCCGATGAAGACGTGGCCTCGGAATACGACAGGCTGCGCGCCGCCCGCGACTCACACATCAATAGCGTAATTGCCGAAGGCGCTTCCGACTAGCGCCGGGCGATCCGGGTTAGAGAGCCGACCTCTTTCTCACGGAATCATCATGTGCCGGGGACAGGCTTTTCGGTCCCGCCGGCCCAGAAATAGTTTCCGTCCGCGTCCTTGTACCAGTGCGCGTTCGCGCCTACGCTCTCGCCGTTGCTTGTCCACCCTTCGTAGGCCAGCTCGGTTCCGGCACTGATCGTCTTCGCGACAGGCGCGGTAGTTGTCGGAGCGCCTTTGCGCGTATTGAGTTTTGTGCGGGTCTTGACCTTGCCCGCCTTCTTTATGAAGTTATAAGTTTCCGGGTCCATCGCCCCGTCACGCGCGAGGCTTATCAGCCTGTTTAGATCGACCACAGTGTTGGGACAGGTCTTCTTTCCATAAATTTCGCGGTGGCCGATGATATGTTTCCTGTCTATCGGGATCGACCATCGCGCGCAAATCTCTTTGATTAGCGCCGCGCTCGACTTGTACATGGCGTCGGGCCATTCGGAGTCGCCGCGCCCTTCGTGCTCAATCCCTATAGTGTAGAGGTTAGGGTTCACGTCATCCTTGATCAAAGACCAGGTGGGAGTCGATCTGCGTCCCGCGTGAAAGGCCGTGTCCGTTTCGAGCACGTACTGGTGAATAGCCCCGTTCTTGCCGATGCCATAATGCGCCGAGACGCTCGCCTTGGGGTCATTGAACCACGAATCCGTGCCTCCGAGCGACCCTTCCATAATATGGATGACGATTGCTTCAGGGCGAAACCCGCCCCTCCCTTTTCGCTTGTGTATGCTGCCCATCCATTTAATAGGTAAAGCCATGTTTCGTATCCTCCTGAAATATGAGATCGTGAACCGTGAACCGTAAACCGTGACAAGTCAGAGGAGAGTAAACCGTGACAAGTGACGAGTGACGAGTGACAAGAAAGAGCGAACCGGGGTTTGGCCGGTCGCTCCTTCTTGTCACGGTTTACGGTTCACGGTTCACGGTCTTTTATATCACTTGTTTGTGATTTCGGTTATAAAAAAATCTCGACCGGCGGTCAGCGTTTAATGTCGACGACGAGCCGCGTTGGACCGTTGAGTTCGAGCACTCGGTAGCGGTTGGGCGAGGCCAGACCGAGTATCCACTCAACGTCCGCTTCGAAGTCGCATATGATCTTCATCTCTTTTAAGACGGGAAGATTCGGGCGCTTGTTGCGCTCCGTAACGGTCGGCTTGCCTGCTTCCGTGTGCGCCTGAGCGGGAGTCAGGCGCACGCTCAACCAGCCGTCTCCGGCCACCCGCACAACGTCGCCCGACCCGCACTGGCGGACGGGCCTGTCTACGTACTCGATCTTGTAGCCGGGCAAGTTGCCTCCCTCAAACTCGAATACCACGCGATCAAATCCGGGGTGGCTCGCAAGGCGGACAGCTCTGAGCACCACGGGGCCTACGTCCTGTCTTCGCTTCTCGGTTACCCCGGCTGTCCCTTCAAACTCCTGTGAGGAAGGATCGCCCGGCCCAGCGTTTGCGTCGGCGGGCGAAGCGTTTTGATTTGCCTGGTTCTGGCTTGTCTGGTCTTGGCCCGCGTTCTGGTTGGCCTGTGCGGAATTGGCGTTCGCGGCGTTCGCGTTGTTGCCAGCGGAGTTGTTGGCGGCGGTCTGGTTGCTTCGGCAGGCGAGCGCGGCAACCACAAGCGCGCAGAGCAGGATTATCCCGATTCGTCGATTGTCACCTCTGAGAGTAGTCATATCTGGTGTGTCCTTTAAGAGGTGACAGGTGACAAGGAAGGCTAGACCGTTGCCTCGCCTCTTATCTTTCTTGTCACCTGTCACTTGTCACTTGTCACTGTTTACCCTAGCAGGTCCCTTCGCCACGCGGAAGCCTCTGTAGTCGTCGCCCACGCGCTGGTTGCGGAACTTTGCATCGACGGGCGTGTCGGCGCTCCCCCCGACAAGGCGTCCCGCCCCGTCGCGGCCCACGACCCACTCGGCCACGTTGCCGCCGAGGTCAAAGACCATCTCATCCGAGCCCGTGCCTTTGAAGCTGCCGACCTCTTTGAGAAGCGAAGCCGTGTTGCCAAGCTCCGCGATCTTCGCTCTGAGCCGCGCCGCGTCGTCCGGGTTCACCGAATAACCCGCCCAGTAGTCGAGCGTGTTTTCAGGCCCGGCGGGCGTGGCGTAAATCTGATCGGCTTCGCCCTCTGTGACCAGACGATAAGGCTCGCCTGTCAGCTTGCCGAGCCAGTCCACGTAGGCGCGCGCCTGCTCGAAGGTGATGTTGTTTGCCGGGAAGTTCTCTTTGCCCGGCTCGACCTTGTAGCTCCGGTCAAACTCCGCATACTGCGCGCGAGTCACCTCGAACCGGCCAAGCTCGACCGCGCCTTGCTTGACCGTTTCAGGGATGAGCTTGCCCTTTACGACGCGCCCGTACCTCAGGCCGTCCGCCCGCGCCGCCTTCAGCCTGAGCGCGATTGCCAGCGGCGAGTCCGGCTTGAAAGCTTCGTTCTCTTCTTTCAAAGTCTTGAAGAGGTAGCGGTCGAACCAGGCCAGTTCCTCTTCGAGCTTCCGCCGTTGATGGACCAGTTTTTGCGGCCCGTGCTTTTCGCCCGGAAAGAGCAGGAACCGCACGTCCGTCTTGCCAAGCTGTTGAAGCGCGCGGTAATGCATCCACCCTTGCTGCGTCGGCACGTTCGTGTCTTCGGTCCCAAAGAAGATTATCGTCGGCGTGCGAACGCGGTCGAGCTTATAAAACGGCGATTTGTTTATGTAAAGCTGCGGGTCTTCGAGCGGCGACTTGCCGAAATAGTAGTTGTCAAACGATGCGCCGAAGTGCGCGTTACCCCAGTCGCTGGCCCACTCGACATCGCCCGCTCCCGCCGCCGCCACTTTGTACCGCGTAGTCTCTACGGTCAGCGCCGTCGTCAATATCGCGCCGTTCGACCACCCCATTACGCCCAGCTTGTCCGGGTCGATAAGGTTGCGCGAGATCAGCCAGTCTACCCCTTTTTCTATGTCGGGCACTTCAAGGTCGTAGTACTTGCCGCCGCCTATTGATTCGACAAACTTCAGCCCGTAGTTCGAGCTGCCGTGATAGTTGGGCTTCAGCACGAACGCCCCGCGCTGGTTCATCATGTTCGCGGGGTAATAAAACGACTCGTCCCACTCGTCCATGTCGAGGCTCGCCGGTCCGCCGTGAATCATAACCACAAGCGGGTACTTCTTGCCCGCCTCGTAATTGTGCGGGTAATAGAGTATGCCTTCGACCTCCTCATCAAGCGCGCCCTTCCACCTGACGACTTCCGTTTTAGCGATGGTCTTCTTTTTGAAGTGCTGGTTGATCTCCGTCACCTGCGCTGGCGTCTCTATGCGACTGTCCGCGAGCCGGGCGCGATACCATTGCGTAGGCGTCGAGGCGGTCGAGTAAGAGTAAACAAGCGTCCGGTTGTCTTTGCCCATCTCGATGCCGAATATGTTCGCGGCGTGGTCGCCCGTCACCCACTCTCGCCGCCACGCGTTGCCGTCTCTCCTGTAGCGAGCGAGCCTGTTTCGCGCGCCCGCCGCCATCAACGCGATAAACCCGTCTGCGGTCACATCCATATCGCTTGCCAGCCCGTTCTCCCAATCGAGATCTATCTTTGACGGCGCGTTTGTAGCGAGGTCGTAATAGTACAGGTGCGTCACGGTCGCGTTCACATATTCCGGGTGATTGGTAAACTCGCTCGTCACGTAGAATCCGCGCCCGTTGCGCGCCCAGCGCACGCTGCTGACGTTAAAGGTGCGCGCTTCGAATATCTGCCTGCGCTCGCCCGTCCGAAGGTCGTAAAGAAAGACGACCGGCTTCACCTTGTTGTCAAAAACATAACGCAGGCTGCGGTCGTGAACCGTGACGGCTTTCGTCCCGTCGCCCGATACGCTGAAATACTGTATGCGGTCTGCGTTGTCGGTCAGGCGCGTGAATTTCTTCGCTTTTATCGAGAACTTGAATAGCCGGACAGGCGGCGCGTGCTGCTCGTCTTCGACCAGCACAGTGGTGTCTTTCTTCTCCTTGATGACGTTCTCGTAAAGCGACGGGTCTTCTTGCGCGGCAAAGACGATTGTATCGCCGTCCATCCATTCAAAGTTTGACACCCCGCGCACAAACTCCGTCACGGCCCAGGCTTCGCCGCCTGAGGGGTTGATGAGCCACACCTGCGGGCGCGGCCCTTCTTCTGTCGCGCCTTCGGGGGCGGCGGGCTTCGCCTTGGGCGAAGGGCGAGTTGAGATAAACCCTATCATCTGTCCGTCGGGCGACCACTTGGGGTTGAAGCTGTTTTCGGTCCCGCGCGTCAGCTCGATCTCTTTCTTCTCTGTCAGGCTCGATAAGATCAGGTTTTGTATGCGGCCGTTCTTTTCCTTATCGGGGACGCTCTTGACCCAGACCACCCAGCGGCTGTCGGGCGAAATCTGAAACCCGCCCGCGTTTTCTACCATAATCACGTCGTCGACAGACCACTTCGGGTCTTGCGCCGGGACAGGCGTGGGCTGCGATTGGCCGTAAACCTGGCCCTGCAACAGAGCGGCGAGCAAACAAAGAACGACGAACGATCTTCGCATGTGAAAAGTCTCCTGAGCTTTTAGTCTTAACGAGAAGGCCGATAGTTAATTCGTGCGATAATTCGTAAACTGCATGTCTATGCCGAAATCTTTCGCCTTGAGCGCGGCGATGACCTCTTGAAGCGTGTCGCGGTCCTTGCCCGTCACGCGCACAAAGTCGCCGTTGATCGCGGCCTGAACCCGCAGCTTCGTATCCTTGATATATTTTACGATCTCGCGCGCTTTCTCCATCGGGATGCCCTGCTGCAAAGTGACCACCTGGCGAACGCTGTCTTTAGCGGCGGGCTCGATCTTTCCGTAATCGAGAGCTTTCAAAGATACGTTGCGACGTACCATCTTCTGCTGAAGCACGTCATTTAACGACTTCAAGGTAAACTCGCTCGCGGTTTCAAGCGTTATCTTGTGATCTTTCTCGTCGAGCTTTATGTCGGAGTTTGTGCCTTTGAAATCGTAACGCTGTTGGACCTCTTTCAGGGCCTGGTTGACGGCGTTCTTCACCTCGGCCATATCAACTTTAGAAACCACATCGAATGTATTCTGCTGTGCCATAATCTACACCTTATAAAATCCGCCGCGATTAGTCCACTTTGAGAAATAATTGTATGGGGCAGCGCTCTTGCCTGCCCCATACGGTTTAGCGGGTCGCGCCCGTCGCGGGCTTAGGCTTCACGATCACCGCCGGGAAATCCGCCTCGCGGACAAGCCTGTTGAAGGCGGGCAAATCCGTCTTCATGATCTGGTCGTGCTTTGAAAGCTCCGCGTTGATCTTTGCCGCGATGTCTTCGTAAACGGCGTAAGCCTGCTCGGTCGGGGCCGCGTCGGCGCTTGAGACTACGCCGGTCAGTGCGGCCATCTTGTTGTTCAACCTGATCGGGTAGTTCAGCGGGTCCTGATTGCTCTGGTTCTTCGTCTGGTACAGAGCCTCTTCGACCGCCGTCATCTTCGCGTTGAGCGATTTTGCTGCGTCCGCTATCGCCTTGCCTTTGGGGTCGTCTTTCACGCGGTTGGTGATCTCTTCGACCTGTTTTCGCACGTCGCGGATTTCGAGTATCGCCTGGTGAGTCTCTGTCACCTTGTCTCGAATCTTTATGAGCAGATCGAACTGCTTGGCAAAGTCCGCAGCAGTCGCGTCGAGGCGCGGGTCTTTCTTGTACTCGAAAGTTTGCGTCTGCGTCTTGCCGTCAACCGTCAGCCGCACCTGGTATGCGCCGGGGACCGCGCGCGGTCCTTGAAGCGTGCCTGCCCACATAATCAAGCCGGGGAACCCTACGGCGTCCGCGTACCTTGGGTCGAGGACAAAGCGGTTCAACCCGGCTTCGACCCCGACGCGCGGCTGCCCGCCTCCGAACCCCTGGCCTTGCGCCGGCGCGGGAGCGTCGGCCCTGCCAGTGTACTTGCGAACCAGCTTGCCCGAAGAATCCAGAAGCTCAATCGACACCTCGCCCTTAGGCTTCTCCTTCAAGTAATAGTAGATCACCGCGCCGTTCGGCGGGTTCTGTCCAACGGTCGCTTCCGCCGGAAGCGGCCCGCCGAAACCCTGCGTGCGGTATGCGTCTTCGGGTTTGAACAGGTAAACGTCCGCCCTCGCCACGTCGGCCATCTGGTGAAGCACTGTCGTATCGTCGAGCACGTAGAACGAACGGCCCTGCGTCGCCGCGATGAGGTCTTTGTCGCGTTTGTGCAGGACAAGGTCCGTGATCGGCACTACGGGGAGGTTCAGTTGGAGCGACTGCCAGGCCTCGCCGTCGTTGAACGAGACATACATCCCTGTTTCGGTTCCCGCGTAGAGCAGACCCTGGCGACCCGGGTCTTCGCGAATGACTCGTGTAAACGCGCCGTCGGGTATGCCCGTGGTGATCTTCTTCCAGGTCTTACCGAAATCCGACGTCTTGTAAAGGTAGGGTCGGAAATCGTCCGACTTGTACATGGTCGCGGCGACATAGGCTGTGCCGACCGCGTGGGGCGACGCTTCAATCGAGTTAATCTGTATCCATTCGGGGATGCCTCTTGGCGTTACGTTGTCCCAATTCTTGCCGCCGTCGCGCGTTACATAGACCAGCCCGTCGTCCGAGCCCGTCCAGATGACCCCCTTTTGCAAAGCCGATTCCATCACGGTAAAGATCGTGTCGTAATACTCGACGCTCGTGTTGTCCTTGGTGATCGGGCCGCCCGACGGTCCCTGCTTCGATTTATCGTTGCGAGTCAGGTCAGGGCTTATCGGCTGCCAGCTGCGGCCTTCGTTTGTCGATTTGAAAAGCACGTTGCCCGCGGTGTAGAGGTCGTGCGGCTCGTGCGGCGAGAAGAGTATAGGGAAATTCCACTGGAAGCGGTAACGCATCGCTTCCGCGCCCGCGCCCATCGGGTTATCCGGCCATACGTTTACGTCTTGCTGCTGGCCTGTGCGGTGATCATAGCGCGAGATGAATCCGCCGTAGCATCCGGCAAAGATTATGCTTGAATTCTTCGGGTGAGGAGCGATCCACCCCGACTCGCAGCCTCCCACGTCGTGCCAGTGAATGCGGTCTATACCAAAATCGTTTGTGCGGCTGGCAATCTTGACGGTCGAGTTGTCCTGCTGAGCGCCATAGACGTTATAAGGGAAATCGTTATCGACCGCCACGCGGTACATCTGCGCGGTTGGCTGGTCCTGCTCCGTCCAGCTACGACCGCCGTTGACGCTTACGTTCGCGCCGCCGTCGTTGCTGTTTATCATGCGCTGCGCGTCATTCGGAGCGATCCACAGGTCGTGATTGTCGCTGTGCGGCACGTTGATGTTCGTGTAAGTCCTGCCGCCGTCGTTCGACCTGTAAAAGCCCACGTTGAGCACGTAGACCGAATCGGCGTTCTGTGTGTCTGCGTAGATGCGCGTGTAATACCACGCGCGCTGGCGCAGGTTGCGCTGCTCGTTCACCTTTATCCAGCTCTGCCCCGCGTTATCCGAGCGAAAGACGCCGCCGTCTTCGGCCTCGATTATGGCCCACACCCGTTCAGGGTTGACAGGCGAAACCGTGACGCCGATCTTTCCGACAAGCCCTTTGGGCAGGCCCTGGTTTCGTGTGATGTCTGTCCAGGTATCGCCCGCGTCCGTCGATTTGAAAAGGCCGCCGCCCGGCCCCCCGCTCTCAAGGCTGTAAGGCGTGCGCTTTACTTCCCAGAATCCCGCGTACAAAACATTAGGGTTCGTCGGGTCGAGCACGAGATCGACAGCGCCCGCCTTGTCGCTCCGGTAAAATACCTTCTGCCAGTTCTTGCCGCCGTCGACGGATCGAAAGACGCCGCGCTGCTCGTTCGGCCCGAACAGGTGGCCCATCGCCGCGACGTAGACTATGTCAGGGTTGCGAGGGTGGACGCGCACGCGCCCGATGTGGCGAGTGTCGCCAAGCCCTACGTGCTTCCACGTCTTTCCCGCATCGGTCGATTTGTAAACGCCGTCGCCGTGTGACACGTTGCCGCGAACGGGCGATTCGCCCATACCGACATAAATTACGTTGGGGTCGGACTCGCTAACGCCGATTCCGCCAACCGAGCCTGTCTTAAAAAACTGGTCGGAAACAGGGACCCAGTTGACCCCGCCGTCGGTCGTCTTCCAGACGCCGCCGCCGGTCGCGCCGAAATAGTAGACGAAAGGCTGGCTGCTAATGCCCGCGACCGCCGTCACGCGACCCCCGCGATACGGGCCTATCTGTCGCCACTGTAAATTCTTGAAGAGAGCTTCATCTGTTGCGCGCTGCTGCGCTTCCGTATGCGGGGCGAAAGCGAAGACAATCAGCGCCGCAAATATGACGAGGGCAAGCGGACGCCTCCTATTCAAGTTCATATCCGAACGCTCCTTTATCAGTGACAAGTAAACAGTGACAAGTGACAAGATGGATCAAACGAGACGTTGGCTCACTCTTTCTTGTCACTTGTCACTGTTTACTTGTCACCTCTTAAAATCTTGTATTGTATCTGACGAAAATCCCGCGACCCGGCGCGTCCACACCCCAGTCAACGCCCCTGTAATTGCGGTCGCCTATGTTTTCAAATTCGAACACGATGTCGTGCCGCTCGCCAAACCGATAGCCGCCGCGCAGATTGAAAGTGACATAACCGGGGACGTACGTGAAAAGCGAAGATGGCTCAAGCGTCGGGCCGAGCACGCGGCGCTGAATCTCTGCCAGGGTCTCGCCCGTCGCGATAAGAAAGTCGTCCGCGTTGCCCTGCACGCCGTCCGGCCCCGCGCTGACAAGCCCGCGCGCGGTCGCGCCGTTAAAGAAGAAGTTCGATATGCTCGAACGCGTGCGCTCGGCTCCCGTGCGGCGGTCCGCCAGGTCTATGCTCGAAAGCCTGTGCTGGCGCGTCGCCGCGTGGATGTAAGGCTCGACCCAGTACCGCTTGCCTCGCGGCTCGTAGCGCAGCTTGAGCCATCCGTCAGGGGCGGGCGTTCCGTTCTTGTCCTGAACGTGCAGGTATGTCATCACAGTGCTCACGGCCCACTCGTCCGTCACTTTCAGATCGGCCGTGTGCTCCAGTCCGTATATGCGGTTCCTGCCGAAGTTCGCGCGCACAAGCACGGGGCCGGACGACGGCTCGACGAATACCGCGCCCGCCGTGGTCTGATCGACTATGCGCTCGCTGCCGAGCCTGAGCCCAATAGCGCCGGGCGGCAGTATCAATGCTTGCTTGACGATGTTGTCGCTGATGTCGTTTACAAAGAAAGCGAAGTCCGTGTCAAACCGCTTCGTGTAATAACGGACGCCGAATTCATAACTCAGATTCGTTTCGGGCTTGATCTGAGCTACGGGAATATCTGTCGATACCGCCTCCTCGTTCGCCGTTGTCCCGATGGTAGCGTTAAGCCCCGCGACTTCGCTCGCGGAGACTTCAAACCCGGTGCCGACAAGGCCGAGCGCGCCGAGATCGGTCATGTGAGGCGCGCGAAACCCCCGGCCTATATTCGCAAGAAGGCTCAGCCCTTCAACAGGAATAAAGACCAGGCCGGCGCGATATGTGAAGCTCGAAACTCTGAGCGAGTCGTCGGGCCAGAGCCTCTGCCCATCGACGACCGGCGAGTCTTCGGCGCGCGACCTGTAGGAAGCCGCGCTATAGCGCGCGTTGGCCATCAAGCGAAGGCGGTTAGGCATCACTTCCCAGACGTCCTGTATATAGATGCCGCCGGTCTTATAAAGCGCGTTGTCAGGTATGCGCGGGCGTCTAAGGGTGACGGCCTCGCTTACGGGGTTCACGCCGAACGCGGGCGCGTGCATGCGCTCGTTGTAAACCTCTGCGCCAAACAGTATGTTCTGCCGGGCTCCCACAAGCTTGTTTGCCGAAACCTGCAAGCCGTTGACGTTTATTCGCTCGTACTCGTGATTTATGGACGCGCGCGGGTTGCCGTTGCCTCCCTGATTGACGCGCTCCTCGCGCTGCGAGTTGAACGAGTATGTGAGCGTAAAGCTGTCGAGCCATCCTGCGCCGACCCTGTCATACCTCACATAAAAGAGATCGCTCATGAGGTTTCTAAGATCGGCGATAAAGTTGCCGTCGCCGCCGAGCAGTTGATCGTATCGCTTGCCGCCGTCCTGCTGCGAGCGCATGTAGCTTGTTATAAAAGTGGAGCCGGGAGCGGGCGACCAGTTCATCTTTAGCTGCCCGCCGTATTGAGTGAAGGCGGTGTCGGGCAGGCGATTGTCGATGACCAGATCGGACGACAGCCCGAAGAAACGCGTCACCGCATTATGAGAGTCGATGCCGCCGCCCGGCCTGAGCGTGTTTACGCGGCGACCCGCGAGGGACGCAAGCAGCCCAAAATTCTCTGTCGCATAAGTGGTCGAGAGATTCGACCCGAAGCTTACATCGGCGCTGTTGAAGAATACGCCGAGCCGCGCGTGCAGGTTGTCGCCTCCGGGCGAAAAGACGGGCGCGCGCGACAGGAACTGAACGCTGCCTCCGATGGCGTCGCTGCCGTATTGTGCGCTGTTCGGCCCGCGAAGCACTTCTACGGCTTGCAGGAAGGACGGGTCGAGCAGGTTCAGAAATGTCGAGATGCCGCCACGCTGCGCCGAAGTAGAAAAGCGAACGCCGTCAACAAAGACGTTCACCTTGTTGCCCGTAACGCCGCGCACGACTATGCCTGAGATTGTCGGGCTGGTCCGCTGCAAATGAATCCCGACCTCTTCGGCCGCGACCTGTGCAACGACCGTCTTGGCGCGCTCATCGATGTCGCGCTCGCCGATGACGTTGACCTGCTGCGATATTGTCTCAACGCTTTCGACGTTGCCGAGGTTTGCCGTAACGCTGACCTCTTCGCTCGCGGCCCTGGGCTCAAGCGTCACCTCGATAGGGTTCCCGTTTGTGACGCGAAGATCGACGGCGATACGCCGCTCCGTGAACCCCGCCGAAGTGACGACGAGCAGGTAGCCTCCGACGGGAATGTTTCGTATGACAAAATGGCCGTCCGCATCCGTTCTGGCGTTCCCGACGGTCGCGCGCCGCGCGTTCAGCAGCGACACGTCCGCCTCGGCAACCGCCGCGCCTAATGAATCCCGCACGATTCCCGACACAGAGCCCGTCTCGGCAGCCCGCGCCGCCGAGACCGTAACGAGAAAGAAGACCACCGCGATCAGCAACTGCACCCTTTGTTTAAGCATAGCTGAAGAAGGTTACGGCACACGATTCGTAGTGTCAATTAACATGTCCAGTACGATCATTTTAAGCCGGGTATGGATTTGGCGAGGCTATGGTATTATTGAACCCCCGGTGTTCCTATGACTACTACCACACATCTCACAACGGCCGATGACCTGCTCAATATGCGGGACGACGGTTTCCGCTATGAGCTAGTCAATGGAGAGCTGAGGAAAATGGCACCGGCTGGACACGAGCACGGCAGAGTCGCTATGAACTTCGGTTGGCGGCTGGCGCAGCACGTAGAAGCTAACGGCCTCGGAGCCGTTTATGCGGCGGAAACGGGCTTCTTGCTCTCATCCGACCCGGACACCGTGCGAGCCCCTGACGTTGGGTTTGTGAATCGAAAGCGAATTGAAGAGACCGGGAAAGCGAAAGGGTACTGGCCGGGTCCGCCTGATCTTGCCGTCGAGGTCGTGTCGCCGGGAGACGCGTATGCCGAGGTCGAAGAGAAGGCGACCGAATGGCTGGGAGCCGGAGCCTTAATGGTTTTGGTTCTCGACCCGCGCAAACGGACCGTGACCGTCTACCGCTCCCTCAACGCGATAATCATATTAAACGAAGGCTCTAGGCTTGATCTTGACGACGCGGTCCCCGGTTTCTCCGTCGCGGTCAAAGATATTTTCGACTGAACTCACCTTTAACCGTCGCCGGTCGAATACTTCTTGAGCAGGTTGCGCGCGATGACCAGCCGCTGTAGCTCGTTCGTCCCGCCGCCTATGATTAAGAGCGGCGCGTCGCGGTAGAACCTCTCGACAGGGAAGTCCGTGGCGTAGCCGTTGCCTCCGAATATGCGCATAGCTTCAAGCGCGCATTCCTGCGCGGTCTCGGTCGCAAAGAGCTTGGCCATGCCTGCTTCGAGGTCGCACCGCTCGCCACGGTCTTTCCTTTCAGCCGCGGCGTACACCAACAAGCGCGACGCTTCGATCCGCGTGGCCATGTCCGCAAGCTTTATCTGTATAGCCTGGTGCTCTGAGATGGGCTTGCCAAAAGCCTGCCGGGCCTGCGCATACTTGATCGCTTCGTCAAACGCCGCGCGCGCCACGCCCAGGCCGCGAGCGGCGACGTTTATGCGCTCGGACTCAAGCCCTGTCATCACCTGCTTGAAGCCCTCACCTTCGCGCTCGCCTATCAGGTTCGCGGCCGGGACGCGAAAATCGTCAAACTGTAACTCGCATGTCTCGACGCTTTTGTAACCGAGCTTTTCGATGTCACGGCTGACCGTAAGCCCCTGTGTATCGCCTTCACGGCTTTTCTCTATGACGAAGGCGCTCATACCCTTGTGCGGCGGGCGCGCGGCTTTGTCCGTCTTTGCCAGCAGCAGGAAAGTGTCGCCGTAGCGCCCGTTCGTCACCCACATCTTCGAGCCGTTGACCAGATAATGATCGCCGCGATTTTCGGCCACAGTGCGAATAGCCTGGAGGTCAGTCCCCGCGTCCGGCTCCGACAGGCATATCCCGCCGCGCCGCTCGCCGCTCGCAAGCTCCGGCAGAAACTGGCGCTTCTGGCGCTCGGTGCCAAACCGCTCGATCACATCGCAAAGCACGGAGTGCGTGCCTATCACCCCCGCGAGCCCCATCCACACTCGCGCTATCTCTTCAAAGATCATCGCGTAGACGGTATAGCTCAAGTCCTGGCCGCCGTAGTTTTCAGAGACGTTTGCGCCGAACAGGCCGATCTCCTTCATCCGCTCGACTATCTCTGTGGGGTATTCGTTGCGGTGCTCAAGGTGCGACGCTACCGGCGCTACTTCGCGCTCAAGAAACCGCTTTACGGTCTCAAGCACCAGATGCTCTTCTTCGCTGAGAGTGTATGCCATAATCTTTTACGGCAACGAGTCTGTATCTTTTGCCGCTTGAACCTGGGCGGGAACCTTTTCGGACCGGTTAATCAACTGCGTCGTCCCTTCGGTGACAGACAGCGGCTGCGCGGGGAGCGCCGCCCTCTCGTGGGCCGAAAGACCCCGCATCATATCGGCTTGCCCGTCTTCGGCCGCTGTCGGCTGCGGGTTGATCGTTCGATGCAGGCGGCGCATCCCCATCACGAGAAAGAACCCGCTCACAAGCGCGCCAATCGCAAGCTGAATCCACCCTATTGTTATTGCTTTGGTGCTGTTGGAGTACATCAGCAAAAGAGCGATGACAAGCGTTATAACCGCGAGGATCAGCCCTAGCGTTATCTCCGTCTGCGCGGAGCTCGCGCCTGAGGTCAGCCGCAACACCTCGAATTCCAGCGGGAGGTTCTTTCGCGCCACCGGCGTTCCGCAGACGCGGCAGAAGCGGCCCGCACCAGCAGTCTCCGCTCTGCAAGCCGGGCAGACGACCGTCATCGAAGGCGCGGTGGCGAGCGCGATGATTGCGTCCGCTTCGCGTTCAAGGGTCTGGCAGTCGCCGTTTGTGAAGAGATACTCGACGGCGTAATTGAATGTGGCAAGGGTCGAGGCCGCGCTTATGGGCTTCAAGGCTATTGTGAGAATTATCTGGCACTCTATCGTCATCGCCACCCAGATGCTTTTGTGACGATCACGCTTTGCCTGGATGGGGTTTTCGTTTAGCACGGCATAGTTGAAATCTTCCAGCACGTCGGAGAGCCTGCGCCGGACACTCTCTATGTCGCCAGGTATCACCCTCTTAAAATGGTGTTCGTAGTAATTACTACCCCCTGCGTTCATCATAGCCGACGCTCCAATGAAAGAACCTCGCCCGCTTTCTACTTACGCTCGAACGAGCCCGCAAGTTTCTCAGGCCCGTATCTCAAGCCGCGTCTCAAGCGTGGCCGAGCGCGATGATCGAGCAGGTGAACGAGCCGGGGTTTCCGCCGAGGTTATGCGCGAGGCCGAGTCTCATATCCTTTACCTGTCGCTCGTCTGCGCGACCGAGAAGCTGGTTGTAGATCTCGTAGAGCATGCGCAGGCCGCTCGCGCCAATCGGGTGGCCGAACGATTTGAGCCCTCCGTCCGTGTTCACTGGCAGGTCGCCTTTAAGCGTGAACGCGCCCGAATCTATGTCCGCCTTCGCTTTGCCCGGCTCTGAAAATCCCAGGTCTTCGTAGATTATGAGTTCCGTTATCGAGAAGCAGTCGTGGACTTCGGCCATGCTTATCTCTTTGCGCGGGTCTTTTATACCTAGTTGATCGTAGACCTGTTTTGCGGCGGCCTTTGTCTCCGGAAAGCTCGTAAAGTCGAAGTCCGGGTCCAGGCGGCCCGTTCCCGGTCCTACGGCCAGACCCATAGCCTTGATCGTTACAAAGTCTTTATTGAAACGAGGCGCAAGCTCCGTTCGGGTGATGATGGCGGCGGCCGCCCCGTCGGTCGTCGGGCAGCAATCGAGCAGCCCTAAAGGCGAGGCGATCATAGGGGCTTTCATCGCCTGCTCCAAAGTGATCTCTTTTTGAAAATGGGCCTTGCGATTTCGCGCGCCGTTGTAGTGGTTCTTGACAGATATTTTGGCAAGCTCCTCTTTGCCGATGCCGTAGCGGTGGAAGTAGCGGTTGGCGGCCAGAGCGAAAGCGCCGGGGGCGGTGTTGCCCGCGCCGATCACGCTCGAAGCAGCGCCGGGAAGACCGGAATACCCGCTGTCTTTCAGCTTCTCAAAGCCTGCGACAAGCACAACGTCATAAGCGCCCGCCGCCACCGCGAAGGCTGCGTTGCGGAGCGCGTCCTGGCCCGTTGCGCACATATTCTCTACGCGGCTGATGGGGATGTACTGGAGCTTCAGCGGGCGCGAGAGCGCCTGGCCCGATATGCCCGACACGAGCGTGCCGACCCAACCGGCTTCGACCTGCGCAGGCTCTATCCCCGCGTCCTCAAACGCCTCGTAAGCGGCCTCGACAATCAAGTCCTCGCTCGACTTGTCCCAGTGCTCGCCGAATTTTGTGCAGCCCATTCCTATGATCGCCACGCGGTCGCTCAAGTTTTTCATCTGCCGCCCTCCGGGAAATTTTCCAAGACTTCGCAATTTTATCACCTTACGGGTTTCGAGCAAGTGCGCGGGCTTGATGTTAAGCGCTCGTGTCTGTATACATGTGCCGCACGATTTCAAATTGTCAATCGAGCGGTCAGTTTCAACAGTCAACAGGATGAAACGGAAGCGCGCCTCGCTTTCAAGGTCGAAGCAGGGGCGCTCGCGGAGGCGCTTGTGTCAAAGATCAACCGAAGAGAGTTTGTTAAGACAACCGCCGCCGCCGCGTTTGCGGGCGTTGCGCTCACGAGCACGCGGTCGGTTCAGGGCACCATTTTAGGCGCGAACGATCAGGTGAACATAGGCTTGATCGGCGTGGGCGGCCGAGGCCGCGACCTGCTGAAGTGGGTTATAGAGACGGGTCAGAAGCCTGCGACCCCTGCGCGCGTGGTCGCGGTCTCAGACGTTTACGCCAGGCGGTTGCGCGTGGCGAAAGAGACCGCGCAGTGCGACGGCTACCTCGATTACCGCGAGCTGCTTGCGCGATCAGACATCGACGCGGTCATCATCGCCACGCCCGATCACTGGCACGCGCGGATGGCTATCGAGGCTATGAATCGCGGCAAGGATGTCTATCTCGAAAAGCCTATGACCCACACCGTAGACGAAGCGCGCAAAGTTTACGAGGCGGTCAAGAAGACCAATCGCGTCTTGCAGGTCGGCTCGCAAACGACAAGCTCGGACCAGTGGTGGAAGGCGCGCAAGGCGATTCAAGACGGGATGATCGGAAAGCTCGTCATGAGCCAGGGGTCTTATCATCGCAACTCCACGGGCGGCGAATGGAACTGGAAGATCGACCCGGAAGCGGGGCCGCAATCGAAGGGCGACGACTTTATCGATTGGAAGATGTGGCTGGGCTCTGCACCCGAGCGCAAGTTCGACGCCGACCGCTTCTTTCGCTTTCGCAAGTACTGGGACTATTCCGGCGGAATCGCCACCGACCTCTTTTATCACGTCATGGCCCCGTTGAACCTCTGCTGGGGCGAGGCGCAGTTTCCATACCGCGTGACGGGAAGCGGCGGCATCTACATCTTTAAAGACGGGCGCGAGGTCCCGGACACCTTCACGCTCGTGGCCGATTATCCGAAAGAGCACAGCGTCGTCCTGAGCTCGACGCTGACGAATACCACACACGTCCCCGGCTTGATAAGGGGCCACGAAGGGACGATCATGATCGTTCCGGAAGGCCGTTTCGAGGGCCGCGTCGATCAGATTACAGTGACGCCCCAGTTCATATACAAACAGAAGTTCGAGGAGAAGTTTGGCGCGACCGAAGTCGCCATCAAGACGGAGCCGCGAGAGTCTCACATGGAGAACTTCCTGCGCTGCGTGCGCACGCGCGAAACGCCCGTGCTCGACGCGCTCACGGCTTTCAAAGCCATGGCGGCGATAGGGATGTCGGTTCAATCCTATCGCGAAGGGCGCGTGCTCTATTTCGACGAGCGCAGGCTGAAGGTCGTCGATCATCCTCTGAAAGGGTAGTTTGATGAGAAAGCTTCTATTGTCCCTCTGCCTGGTGGTCGCCGCCTTGACCATAACCACAACGGCGTTCGGGCAGATTCAAGCGAGCGACCCGCCGGCGAGCGCGGGCAGCAGCGTGCCCAACCTGTTTACAGCGCCCGGCGGGGAGGTCTATCTGAGCTGGATCGAGACATCCGTAGAGAAGCGGCATACGCTGCGGTTTTCTGTGTTGAGCAGTAAGGGCTGGTCCGAGCCGCGAACCGTCGCTTCGGGCGATAACTGGTTCGTCAACTGGGCAGACTTTCCTTCGATTGTGGCGCTTGCGGACGGGTCGCTGGCGGCGCACTGGCTTGTAAAGAACGGCGACGGCACTTACGCATACGACGTCGTCATCTCGCGCTCGTTCGATAATGGGAAGACGTGGACGAAGCCTATCCGGCCTCACACGGACGGGACTCAGACCGAGCACGGGTTTGTCTCCATGCTCGGAGAAGCTGGCCGATTGATGGTCGTCTGGCTCGACGGTCGCAAGTTCAAGCCTCAGACAGGCGAGCACAGCGGCCACGGTCATGGTCCGAGCGACAGCGAGATGACGCTGCGTTACGCGGAGATGACGGGCGGCAATCGTTTGGAGCGCGAGGCGGAACTCGACGCGCGCGTATGCGAGTGTTGCCAGACATCGGCCGCGATGACCTCGGAAGGGATGGTTGTGGTCTACCGCGACCGCTCGAAAGAAGAGGTCCGCGACATAAGCGTCGTTCGTCACACGCGCGGGCGCTGGTCCGAGCCGAAACCCGTTTACCCGGACGACTGGAAGATAGAAGGGTGTCCCGTCAACGGCCCTTCAGTTTCGGCCAGCGGCAGGCGGGTAGGCGTGGCCTGGTTTACGGCCGCTGCGGACCGTCCGAGCGTTAAGGTCGCATTTTCAAATGACGCAGCCGCGACTTTTGGCAAGCCTGTTCAAGTAGACGACTCTCGCCCGCTCGGCCGCGTAGATATCCTGATGCTGAAAGACGGCTCGGCCATCGTCACCTGGCTTGAGCGCACCGAAAAGGGCGCGGATATACGCGCGCGAAAGATCGCGCCCAACGGCGAGCGCGGGCCGTCGGTCACGATTGCCGAATCGAACGCCGCGCGGGCGAGCGGGTTTCCGCAAGCGGCTCTCGCCCGTGACAGCGTAGTCTTCGCGTGGACGGAGACGGGAAGCCCTTCTCGCCTGCGGGCGGCGATAGTAAGTTTGACCCGCTTCCGGTAAAGAAATGAGAATCATCAGCCCGCGCTTTTCCGTCATATAGTGCATAGAGAACTCGGCAACCACAGAGATATTGAGATGGACAGATTCCCAGACGAATTTGCGGACCTGCTTACGCCCTTCGGCAGGCGTGTGCTGGCAGGGAGAGTCGACTCGGCTTGCGGCCTGTTTCGCAAGTCGAAAGATTACTTTGTCGTGCTGCCGAACGTCATAGAGAAAAAGACCGCGCGTGACTGCGCGCGCTTGCTCGATTTGCACCTGCGCGACCATCTAGTCCCGCTCAGAAACAGGATACCGCCCGAATCCATCTCAGGCATGACGCGCAACTACACGGAAGTTCTGCCCAAGGTTATGCATTCGAAGACCGCTTACTTGAAGCGCAAAAACGCGAAATCTTTTCAGAAGGCCGAACAGATCAACCTGCTACAGATGATGCGCTCGGAAAGTTTCGCAAGGTTCGCGGAGGTGGTGAGCGGGCTCCGGCTCTATTACGAATCGGAGTCGCAGGTTATATGCTACGAGCACGGAGATTACGCGGGGCCTCATAACGATCACCACCCCGAAACCGAAGGGACGAGGGACGGCTTTATAGACTTTCACGTCATGTTCAGCAACGAGGCGGTCGATCATCACTGGCTCGTCTACCAGAAGAACTGGCACCTGTCGGAGATCGTGGACATAAACCTGCAAGGCGCGGCGTCCGTGTACAAACTGCCTTTCTGGCATTACACGACTCCGCTCAAAGCCAAGCGCGGGCGCGAGAGCGAGGCCCGCCGCTGGCTGCTGCTAGGGACATTCAATATCGCGGATTAGAACCTATTTGAACTGGCCGAGTCGTTGTAGCAGCTTGTATATGTCGAGCGCGGTGCCTATCAACCCTACCGCCAGCCCTATTAAGAACCAGAGCGGTTTTGTGCCGTAGCTTTGATCGATGTAGTAGCCGATGACTGCGGGCACGCCTATCATCCACGGGATGGCGAGCGCGAGGCCTATAGTCGTTGTCGCCTGCCGCCAGTTTATCTCGCCCTTTTTCTTGTTGTCCTTTGAAGACATGGCTTATCGCGGCTGCGCGGGCGGCTGCTGCGGGGGGGCGGAAGGTCTGCCCGGTGCAGGCGCGGTCGCAGGCGCGCCGGGCACCTGCTCCCTTTCCGGCTCGTGGACTTTCAACCCCTGAGATGCGGCGGCGCGTTGCGTGATGGCGATCAGGCGCTGGGGGAATATGCCTATCAGCAGCACCAGAATCGCGGCTACGCCGAGCGCGATTTGAAGCGAGGGCGCGAGCTTGACGGGCTGCCGCTCGGTTTCCGCTTCGATGTACATCGCGCGTATGAACCGTATGTAGTAGTAGAGCGACACCGCGCTCATCAAGACCGCAAGTATTGCCAGCCGGACGAGCCAGGGGTTTCCGGTTTCAATCAGACCGGCGAAGAGATAGAACTTGCCGATGAACCCTGCGGTCGGCGGGATGCCGCCGAGCGACAGCAGAAAGATTGTCATCATCACCGTCAGCCACGGCGCTTTGCGCATCAACCCGTTGAAGTCTTCGATACGGTCGCCCTGTATCCCGCGCCTCCTGAGCGCGATGATGCAGCCGAACACGCCGAGGTTCATAATCGTGTAGATGAACAGGTAGATGATAAAGCCCGTGTAGCCGGTCTCGTTTCCGGCTATAAGCCCCAGCAGCGTGTAACCCGCGTGCGAGATCGAAGAGTAAGCCAGCAGCCGCTTTGTGTTGTTTTGAGTGAGCGCGCCGAGGTTGCCCCAGACGATTGTGATAGCGGCGACCGCGCCCAAAAGCAACGCCCATCCAGGCAGGCCCGCCGCCCCGGTCGTCGGGTCGCCGGCCATCGAGCTTCTGAGATCAGGGAGCCCGTACAAAAAGAGCCTGCCGAACATGGCAAAGCTCGCCGCCTTCACCGCGACGGACATGAAGGCGGTGATCGAAGTCGGCGCGCCCTCGTAAGCGTCGGGAGCCCACATATGAAACGGGACCGCCGCCACCTTGAAGAACATGCCTGCGGACATCAGCACCATCGCCAGCAGCACGAGATAGCGCATATCTGCGCTCGCGCCGTCTACGCCGTACAGCGAATAGTTCGAGACGGCTATTTTCGGCAGCGCCTCGGCTATGGCGGCAAGGTTCGTCGAGCCTGTCAGGCCGTAGATCAAGGAGATGCCGTAGAGCAACACGCCCGACGAGAACGCGCCGAGCAGAAAGTATTTCATCGCGGCTTCGTTCGACCGCACGTCCCGGCGCAGGTAGCCTACGAGGATGTATACGGATACCGCCATCAGCTCAAGCGAGATAAACAGCGTCAACAGGTCCACGCCCGACGCCATAAACATCATGCCGATCACGGCAAACAGTATCAGCGCGTAGTACTCGCCGCGCTGCTCGTTCTCTTCGTCCAGGTACCTGATCGACAGCAGTATGGCGAGCGCCGCGCCTATCAAAAACATCAGCTTGAAGACGACGGCGTAGTTGTCTATGACGATCATCCCGTAAAAGCCTGTGCGCGCAGAGATGATCCCGCGCGAGGCCATCTGCGAATACATCAGGCCGAGCGAGACGAGCGCAAAGCCGATGCCCGCGAGGCTGACCCAGGCGACTATGCGCTTTTGCGCGCGCGGGAGCATAACGTCTAAGACGAGCGCCGCGCAGGCAAAGAGCGTCAGCAGGGCTTCGGGCATCAGTATTTGCCGCGCATCGTCGATGATGCGCTGAAAGTCTGTGGCGGCTTGAATAAATGCTAGCATCTTGACCTTTAAATGGGGCTTTCAAACCGGGCGAGCCTGTAAGCTCACCCGGTCAGTATCGAACGGATCAACGCGTCTGGCCCGGCTGCTCGGCGGGCTCTGAAGTCTCAGCCGCGTCGTCTTGCTTCTCTTCAGCCACCTGCTCGGCAGGCGCGGCTTTAAAGTAATCGGGCCTGACCTGGGCCACGACCGATTCGGTCTGCGGGTTGATGTAAGAGAGCAGCGGCTTCGGGTATACGCCTATCCAGAAGATCAGGAAGATGAGCGGGGCGAACTGCCACATCTCGCGGGCGTTCAAATCCCTCAAGCTCTCGTTTGCCTTGTTCGTTACCGGGCCGAAGAAGACCCGCTGGTATAGCCAGAGCATGTAGGCCGCGCCGAGTATGATGCCCGCGGTCGCAAAAGCCGCCCACACCCATTGCGCTTCAAGCGCGCCCCGGATCGTCAAAAACTCGCCGATGAAGTTGTTCATAAGCGGCAGCCCCAGGCTCGAAAGCGTGACGATCAAAAAGATCGTCGAGAAGGCGGGCATCACGGTCGCGAGCCCGCCGAACTCCGCTATCTCGTAAGTGTGCCGCCGCTCGTAAAGTATGCCCGCGAGCATAAAGAGCGCCCCGGTCGATATGCCGTGATTTATCATCTGCATGACCGCGCCGTTGATCCCGTTCGGGTTGAGCGCGAAAAGCCCCAGCATCACAAAGCCCAGGTGCGATACCGACGAGTATGCTATCAGCTTCTTGACATCCTTTTGCGCCATAGCCACAAGCGCGCCGTAGATTATGCCTATGATCGACAGCACGATCATCACACGCCGGACCGTGGGGTGAGTCGCCGCGTCAGGGAAGATTGGAAGCGAAAATCTCAGGAATCCATACGTGCCCATCTTGAGCAGCACGCCTGCAAGGATGACGGACCCGGCCGTCGGCGCGTCATAGTGCGCGTCCGGGAGCCAGGTGTGGAACGGGAACATCGGCACTTTGATCGCAAACGATAAGGCGAAGCCTATGAACATCCATATCACAAGGCCGAGGCCGAAGACGGCCTTGATGTGAGGGCCTGCCGCCGTAAGCGCGAGTATGTTGAACGACGAGTTGACGTAGCCAGAAGGCAAGCTCGCGCTCGTCGCGCGTTTGATCGCGTCGTCGGCCAGAATCAGCATGGGCTGGTTGACCTGCCCGGTGACGGGGCTTGTCGAGAGCTGGCGCGCGGTCGCTTGCACGACAGATTGCTGCGGGCGCACGACTTCGGGAAATACGAAAAATAGCTTCAAGACCGCCAGCAGCATCACTACCGAGCCTACGAGCGTGTAGAGGAAGAACTTGATGGCAGAGTAGAGCCGGTTCTTGCCGCCCCATATGCCTATCAGGAAGTACATCGGCACGAGCATCACTTCCCAGAAGATGAAGAAGAGGAAGAGGTCCGCGGCGGCGAACGCGCCGATCATGCCGCTTTGCAGCAGAAGCAACATGATGTAGTACTCTTTCTCGCGCCCTTTCTCGCGGATGTAGTCCCACGAGCAGACGGCGGCTATCACGCCGAGCAGCGTCGTCAGGATTATCAGCACAAGCGACAGCCCGTCGATGCCAAGCTGATAGCGCGCGCCTATCAGTGGTATCCATTCGTAATCTTCGATGAACTGCAGACCGCCGAGCGCGCGGTCGTAACCCGGACGGCCCGCGCCGAGCCCCGTCAAAAGCGGGATTGAAATCAAGAAGCTGAGCCCCATCCACATGTTTGCAAACCACCGTATGGAGTTGTTCTTGTTTCGATTGAAAAAGAGCAGGATGATCCCGCCCAGCGCGGGCAGCCAGGTAACCCACGACAGGATACCTATCCCGAAGAATTCGATTTGACCGGGCATAGCCAGAGTCTCCTTTAACTTTATAAGCGCAGCTTACTTTCCGCCAAACGCGCCAAACGTCGTCTTGATTGCCGGATAGATATAGATAGCCAGTATGATGAACAGCCCCAGCGCAAAGATCAGCGCGTAGTTCTGCCAGAACCCTGTTTGCAGCGCGCGCAAAAGCCACGAGCCGATGCGCATGGTCCATCCGGTTAAGTTCACCGCTCGGTCCACGACGTGTTTATCCCACGCCCCCGACACGCGCGCAGAGGCTCGCGTGAGCCAGCCCGCTCCGTTCACGCCGCCGTCGACCGCTTTCGCGTCGACCCGCCACAATCCGTTGTTTATGTGCTTGGCGGCCTCGACCCCTTTTACGTCGAGCAGGTGATCCCAGTACCACTTGTTGAGGCTCAGCTTGTAGAACGGTCGCAGTCGCGAGGCCCACTGGCCAGGCAGGTCTGTCCGCTTCAAGTAAAACACGCGACCGAGAATTATTCCGAGCGCGGCGATTGCAAGCGACAGCACTATCAGCAGGTACTCAAGCGGGTCGACCGCGTGCGCGGCGTCTGCGGCGTGAGCGTCAACGCCCACTTTTGCGATGACCGGCTCCAGCCAGCGCTCGAACAGGTTGATGTTTGCGTGGCTCCCGAACAGGGCGGGGAAGGCGTGCGGTATGCCTATCAAGCCCACGAAGGTCGAGAAGAACGCGAGCACTATGAGCGGCACCGTCATAACGCGCGGCGACTCGTGCGGCTCGAAATGGGCGTGCGGGTCGTGCGCGTCGCGGGTATCGTGAGCGCCGACGTGCTCGCCCGGCTGGTGGTGCGGGCGGTCGCCTTCGGCCGCCGTCAAGGCGTCGTGCGGGGCGCGGTCTTTATCGTGCGCGGCGGCGTGCGCTTCGTCGGCTTCGCCTCCGGCGTGTGTGCGGCGGAACCGCTCTTCGCCCCAGAAGGTGAGAGCCATGAGTCGCGTCATGTAAAACGCGGTTATCCCGGCCGTGAAGAAGGCGAGAACCCACAATATCTTTCCGCCGCCGAATATGTGGGTGTCGAAGGTCTTCCACAGTATCTCGTCTTTTGACCAGAAGCCCGCCCACGGGATGATGCCGCATATGGCGAGCCATCCCATAAGCATGGTCTTGTAGGTCGTCGGCATGTATTTTTGGAGCCCGCCCATGCGCGGCATCTCCTGCTCGTGGTGCATGCCGTGTATGACAGAGCCTGAGCCGAGAAAGAGCAACGCCTTGAAGAAAGCGTGCGTGAAGACGTGGAAGATCGCCGCGATGTATGCGCCGACGCCTACGGCCAGGAACATGTAGCCGAGCTGCGATACGGTCGAATAGGCCAGCACCTTCTTGATGTCCGTCTGCGTCACGCCGATGGTCGCGGCGACGAAAGCCGTAAGGCAGCCGACGAGGGCTACAACCATCAGCATAGTGACCGACCGCGAGAAGATGAAGTTCGTGCGCGTGACCATAAAGACGCCCGCCGTCACCATCGTCGCCGCGTGTATCAACGCGGAGACGGGCGTGGGCCCGGCCATCGCGTCCGGGAGCCAGATGAAGAGCGGTATCTGCGCGCTCTTACCCGTAGCGCCGATGAAAAGTCCGAGCGCGAGCCACGACATCAACCCGAATTGCCAGAGCGGCTCGACAGGGTAGCGTGAAGCAAGCTCCGCGAGGTCGCTGAATTGGAGCGTGCCGAAGGTGGCGAAGATGCCCGATATGGCCAGCACCATGCCGAAGTCGCCTATGCGGTTGACGACGAACGCCTTCTTCGAAGCGTCGCCCGCTTCGCGACGGTCGAAGTAATACCCGATCAAAAGGTATGAGCACAGGCCAACGCCCTCCCACCCGATGAACATGATCATGAAGTTCGAGCCCATGACCAGAAGCAGCATCATGAACATGAAAAGGTTGAGGTAGGAGAAGAACCTGTAGAATCCCGTGTCGCCGTGCATGTAGCCTACGGCGAAGACGTGTATGAGGAAGCCGACGAATGTGACGACGAACATCATCACGAGCGATAGCTGGTCTATCTGGTAGCTCCACTCGATGTTGAAGCTGGCGAGTCGGCCCGCGCCCTCGCCGTGCGAAAGTTGCGCCCGTCCGCCCGGCAGCCACGTAAATGAGTGGGGGAAGCCGCCCGATTCGCTCGTGACATAAGGCTTGTCGTCATGCGCCGGGGCATAGTTGGCAGCGTAATCGTAGAAGGCCCCGAGCGTAAAGAGCAGCGAGGCGAGTATCACGCCGCAGGCTACGACCGCCACGGCTCGCTCGCTCAGGCGCAGCTTTCGGCCCAGAAAGAAGTTTATTAGAAAACCGACGAGCGGAAAGATTGGGATTAGCCAGACCAGTTTAAGCATAAGAATCACAGGTGACAGCTGGTGACTCGGTCATCACCACTTCAGCAGATCGATTTCGTCAATCGCGATTGTTTCGCGATTGCGGAACAGCGATATGACTATGCCAAGCCCCACGGCCGCTTCGGCCGCGGCGACGACGATCACGAATATCGTGAAGACGGGACCCGAAAGCGGGTTCACCATCAGCCCCTTGGCCTGGAGCGCTTCCTGGTTGAGCTGAAGATAGCGCGAGAAGGCCACGAGGTTGAGGTTGACCGCGTTCAAAATCAGCTCGATTGACATGAAGATGATGATGATGTTGCGACGCGACAGCACGCCCGCCACTCCTATGACGAACAGCAGGAAGCTGAGCATCAAAAAGTTTATAAGCGTCGGCTCGAATCGCTTGAGGAAAGGCTGCCCCTGCGCTTGAAAAAGAAGCCAGGTGACGCAGGCAAACGCACCGGTAGTGAAACTGATCAAGAGCGTCCTCCGGGGTTATCGAAAGAGTTGAGACTTAAATCGAGCGACTCGTGCTGCTAACGGTCACGCCGCTCATTTCGCAATCGGTTCTCTAATCGTAAAGCTTCTCTTGCTTGGTTCCGCGCGCGAGCAGAACCGCGCCGACTATCGCCACGAGCAGCAATAGCGACGCTATCTCGAACGGAAGCGCGGCCTGACGGTAGAGCGCTTCGCCGACCCTCTGCGTATCGTTTGAGACCGCGCCCGCGCCCGATGTGGATCGCTCGCCGGGCTCCGAGGTCACGCGCGCCACGCCGCCTTCGGGCGGGCGGAACGCCCCCTGCGCGGGCTGTATGGCGAAAAAGACCGAGAAGGCGAGCAGTATGGAGATGACCACGGCCCAGCCCATCTGCCCCGTGTAGAGCTTGACCTTCGCCTCCTCCTCCGCGCGCGTCTGCACGAGCATGATGACGAACAAAAACAGCACCATGACGCCGCCGACGTAGACGAGTATCTGCACGCCCGCTACGAACTCGGACCGCAGCAGTATAAAGAGCAGGGCCACGTTGACGAGCGCCGAGATGAGAAACAGCGCCGAATGTACCGCGAGCCGCGCCGTCACGACAAGAACGCCCATGACGAGCGTCAGAATCGCCAGTATATAAAAGAGGACTGCCTCCCAACCTTGTAGCTGCATTCGGCCCTCCGGTCTTACTTCGTGTATCGGACGTAGTTGATCCCTTTTTCAAGCATCTCGCGGTCCCAGCGGAAGCCTGAGCGATGATAGACCGCAAGCTCGAAGCTCTGCGTCAGCTCAAGGCAATCCGTGGGGCAGGCTTCCGAGCAGAGGTTGCAGAACATACAGCGCGACGTGTCGAAGGTGAACGTCGTCAGCACCTTCTTTTTGTTTACCTTCGCGCCGTCGCGCACCTCGCGGCGGATCGAGCCGACCTCTATGCAATCGACAGGGCAGGCCAGCGCGCACAAGTCACACGCTATGCATAGCGTGCCGCCCGTCTCCGGGTCGAGGTTGAGACGCGGCGCGCCCCGGAAGCGCTCCGACACGCGCGCAGGCTCAAGCGGGTACTGCTCCGTGTAGATCGCCTGGTTCGGGTCGCCTCCGTCGCGCGGCTCGTACAAGGCGCGTGCGTTGTACTTGAACGTCAAAGCGAGCCCTTTAAATAGATCGACGAGCAACAGCCGCTTGATTACGGCCCCCAGTGTTCGCCTCTTCGGTGATGCCTTTGCTGCTGACATAAATCCTCTTTCGCCCTACGCCTGCGGTTCTGCCGCCTGCGGCTCCCCGATCTTTTGCAGCCTCTCGCGGCGCAGGCTTATCTGAAGCTGGCGCTGGTCGTGCAAGTTGAAATCGCGCGTGCGGCGGTTTATCGTCGCAAGCAAAAACCAGATCAAAGGGAGCGTCAGGGCCAGACCTGTGGCTATGAAGTAGATCTTGCCCGCGCCCGTCGGCACGAGTCGCCCGCCTTCGTTGGGCTGCAAGAATCCGAAAACTCCGCCTCGATCTTTCGGCAATGCGAGAACGTACCAGATGCCTGTCAATACGATATTAGCAAGCCCTGCCGGTATCATCCACTTCCAGCCAAGCTCCATCAGCTGATCGTAACGATAGCGCGGCCACGTCCACCTGATCCACATATAGACGTAGATCAACAAGCCGATCTTTAGGGCGAAGATCACAACGCTCAGCACGACATAAAGCGTCTGGTTCTTTACCAGACCGAGCCCCGGAAAATACCAGCCTCCTAAAAAGAGCGTGACCGCCACGGCCGACGTCACGATCATCGCCGTGTACTCGGCCATAAAAAAGAGCGCCCACCGGAAGCCTGAGTATTCAGTGTGGTAGCCTGCGACAAGCTCGCTTTCGGCTTCCGGCAGATCGAACGGCGCGCGATTCGTCTCGCCGAGCGCGCTTATGACGTAGATCATGAAACCCGCGGGCTGAAAAAACAGATACCATACGCCGTCCGCCATCTGGCCTTCGATTATCCCTGACATCGAAAGCGTCCGGGCGAACATCAGCGCGCCGATGATCGATAGCCCCATGCCGACTTCATAGCTGATCATCTGCGCAGACGACCGCAACGCGCCCAGAAGCGAATACTTTGAATTCGACGACCAGCCCGCCAGCACAAGCCCCAGCACGCTCACAGACGAGACGGCAAGGATGAAGAGCAGCCCGATATTGATGTTGGCAATCGTCGCCCACGCCGCGCCCCAGGGTATGACCGCCAGCACCGTCAGCGCCGCGAACACGGCGATGACCGGCGCTATCATGAAGACGGCTTTGTCGGCCTTCAGCGGAACGATGTC
The DNA here is from genome assembly GCA_964615905.1 of uncultured Clostridia bacterium. Taxonomy (GTDB): domain Bacteria; phylum Acidobacteriota; class Blastocatellia; order UBA7656; family UBA7656; genus DATLMR01. The sequence goes on along the minus strand of CAZTUB010000001.1, from coordinate 16,494 downwards.
TTCTTTGAGCAGGAGCTTGAGCCCGTCGGCGGCGGGCTGAAGCAACCCCCACGGCCCCACGCGCATAGGGCCGAGCCGCGCCTGTATGAAAGCAGAGACTTTGCGCTCGACATAGACCAGGTAGGCGACAAGCGTGAGGATGACGAAGAGCACGATTATGATCTGAATCGCCGGCCACACGATGTATTCGGCCCAGAAGCTGTTGCCCGGACCCAACATCCTCCTGACCCATTGAGGCGCTGCTAGCAGCAAGACTGTAAGTATGCCTGGCATAGTTGTACTCGACAATTCGCAAGCCCCTGACTGACAGGACCAGAGTTCTGCCTGGCCGCCGTTGTTAACGGTCCACTTCGCCAAGCACTATGTCGAGCGTGCCTATGATGGCGACGACATCGGCCACCAGGTGGCCAATCGACATGCGCTTGAGCGATTGCAGGTTGATATATGACGGCGGCCGAATCCGCATGCGATAGGGTTTCCCCGTCCCGTCGCTCACAAGGTATACGCCGATCTCGCCCTTAGGCGCTTCTATCGAATGATATATCTCGGCGACGGGCGGTTTTATGACCTTGGGGACCTTCGCCATGACGGGGCCTTCCGGCAGGCCGTCTAACGCCTGCTCGATTATCCTGATCGACTGCCGCATCTCTTCCATGCGGACGAGGTACCGGTCATAGGTGTCGCCGTTTTCACCGACGGGCACTTCAAAATCGAACTCGGGGTAAGCCGAGTAAGGCTGCGCCTTGCGCAGGTCGTAGCTCACGCCCGAACCGCGCAGCGCCGGGCCCGTCAGGCTGAGCGCAATCGCCTCTTCGGCCGATATCACGCCTATCCCTACGGTGCGGCTCAGCCATATGCGGTTGGCATTCAACAGCGTCTCGTACTCGTCGATGCGGCCCGGCAGAATCTTCAGGAAGTCGCGGACGCGGGCCACAAACTCCGGGTAAGCGTCCCACCAGAGGCCGCCGATGCGAAAGGCGTGAGCGGTGAGCCTGGCGCCTATGAAGTCTTCGAATATCTTTAGAATCTCTTCGCGCTCGCGGAAGGCGTAAAGCAGCACGGTGACCGCGCCTATGTCCATAGCGTGCGTGCCGAGCCACAGCAGGTGAGAGGCGAGCCGTTGAAGCTCCGTCAGTAGGACGCGGAGATACTCTGCGCGGCGCGGCACTTCGACCTGAAGCAGCTTCTCTACGCCCTCGACGTAGCAAAGGTCGTTTGAGACGGCGGCGACATAATCGAGCCGGTCCCAGTAAGGCGTGATCATCGCGTACGTGTCGTGCTCGGCTATCTTTTCGACGCCCCTATGAAGATAGCCTATGTCGCAATCGAGACCGATGACCGTCTCGCCGTCGAGCTTCAAGAGCACCCGCAGCACGCCGTGTGTCGAAGGATGCTGCGGTCCCATATTGAGCACCATCTCTTCGGTGTCGAAGAGCGTCTCTTGAGGCTTTGCTGCGTCTTGCTCTTGCATCACGTGCAAGCGGCCCGACGGGGCCGCCTATCTCCTTTCGGCGTATTTCACGTCAATCAAGCTCGTGTCATAGTCAATTTCGCGGTACTCAAGGTGCTTGTCTGTCCATTCGTTGTCGCGGTATTCAATCGGGTACTCTTTGCGAAGCGGGTGGCCCGGCCAGTCTTCCGGCAGCAGTATCCGCCTGAGGTCCGGGTGGCCGTCAAAGTGTATGCCGAACATATCGTAGACTTCGCGCTCCATCCAGTTCGCGCCTTCCCAGACGGAAGTGACGCTTGGGCAAGCCTCTTTGTCGGCCACAGAGACTTTGACCCGCAGGCGGCGGTTTTTCGCAACCGAGTAGAGGAGCACGACAACGTCAAACTCTTCACCCGCCCGGTCCGGCCAGTGAAGCGCCGTCAGGTCCGTGCACATGTCGAACATCGCTTCGGAGTCGTCGCGCAGGTAGCGGCAAAGCTCTACGTAGGAATCTCTCTTTACACGAATGATCTGCTGTCCGAGCGTGGCGACCGTCTCGGTAATCGCGTCGGAGAAGCGTTGCTTGACCCGGTCGATAAGCGGGTCGTCTGTGATATCGACCGTGACGACAGGCCCTTTCTTTGCGGGCGCGGCGGGCTTGTGCCCTGCCTCAGCCGGCGCTTTCGGGGGGGCGGCAGGGGTCGCTCGCGGCGGCGGCGCGGGCTTGGCCGACGCTGCCCCTTCTTGCGGGCGCGGCGGCGCGGCCTTCTCAGGCGCGGCAGGCTCGCCCTCTCTCGACGCGCCTTCGGTCACCGGGGTCATCGAAGGCTTCTCGACCCCGGGAAGCGCCTCTTCCGCCTTCGCCTCCGTCTTCAGCTTCTCTGCCGCTGGCTGTTCGGCCTTTACCTTTGCTTCTATCTCCGCGGCCGGGTCGCGCGTGCCTGCTTCGGGCGGGAGAGGCTGCGCCTGAGCGGGCACATCTGCGCCCGTGGTCGCGCCTTTCTCTTGCGCACTATCCTGAGCTTTGTCTTGCGCAGGGGGCTTGTCGATTTGATCCTGCGGTGTCTCTTTATCTTCGTCTGCCATTTGATCGACTCACAAGGCTGATTGACTCGAACATCGCGCGCCAGTAAAAGACGCACCTCGCGTGCGCTGAGACCTTTAGATCGCTCTTGACTTCTTCTTCTAATGAAAAGAGATGCTGCCGGTTGAATACTGATAATGCTACTTGCCGCAGATGCTTTTAGCATAGCGCTTAAAGCATTGTCAATCGAAGCTCAAACGAACCGGCGCCCAATCATCGCCTACAGGCGTGAGCTTTACAACAAATGCTACGGCAAAGCGATTTATTGATAAAGAAGTTGTTGACTTGAAAGGAGTAATTGAGTATTATGGAGCGGTGCGCCAGGTAGTCTAATCGACAAGCCCCCTTGAACATCCAGTAGCCCCCTAGCTGAATGTTCCATCCCAGCGCACCGCCAAAACAGTACCGCTTTAAGGCAGGAACTTAAAGCGGTTTTGTTTACGGGGAGAGTTTGTACCATACCTCTCAATAGGATGCAAGCAAAAAGTTAAAGTAAATTATTAAGATCCCGCAATAATTTCGAGATTTACCGCGAACTCCTGTTGTTTTAACACTTAGCATTTTCCACAGACTGAGCAAAAAATCGACAGCGCACCTAAACTTGCCTGATTATTGAGCTTAACCATGGAAAAAATGACTCTGGTTTACGGGATGAGGATGGTAGCGGGTGAAGAGCCTGCGGCGGTCGAGCACGCGCAAGTTTTGATGGAGAGCGGGCAGACGCGCCAGGTCACTATGTACACGATAGAAGGCACGCGCGACCAGATAAAGCGGCAACTGCTGGAAAGTATTGATGCTTTCTTCGAGATAGAGGATCAGTAGGCCGTACAGATAGAGAAAGACCGTGCGGGCAAGCCGCGTTATGGTCCGCCATTCGGGTTTTGGAAAAGGTTAGCGATCCTGAGAGCGTCTTTTATCAGTTGATCCAGCGAAGTGTGCCCTCGACCATCTCTAATTCCCACGCTCCGAGCTTTTCATTAAACCATTTGCGATAGATAGCGATATATCGCCGACTGTCGAGTATCCCTGTTATGGTCATAAATTCCATAACACCCTCCGCGCCCGGCTCATAAGATTACGGCTCAGGCTCGTCTTCTTCCAATGTCAGTGGGGCAATAGCTTCGATCTGTTCGGGGCGGAAAAGGTAAAGTGCAGAGGGCCGCTTCGACAATGTAACATAAATGATCGAATCTACATAGCTAATTGATGAGATCACGCCCGTGCCGAAGTTTGTCTTTACGTTTTGACCGGGCCCGAACGTCTCTATGGCTGCTAACATAACCGATCCTCCTTCTTACTTATCCCGAATCTTTTATGATCTATTCCGATAAAAATATAGCCCGCGCGGTTTACAGATAGGTTAAGCGAAAGAAAACTCTCTATGAACTGAGCGGAGAAGAGTCGAGCCACAAAAATTGGTGTGGCCCCCGTCACCCCAATCCCTGTGGCTCATAGCTACTTCGGTCGCTTCTCTCGGTTTTACACCGGCCGGCATCGCCCCCGTGATCCCGACAAGTGTGCAGCCTTTTGAGCCGCGTCTTTCACCTAACAAAGCCCGTGCCAGATTGTCGACGGTGCTTGTGTGACGGTAAGTCGTTAGAATCTCGTCGCGAGGTGCTTTCGCTCACCTGAACGGGTAACAAAATCCGGTATCCGTTTATGACAAATAGCGTCAAGCGCAACTGTCACGGGCGGCATGAAAAATGAGGGTTGAAACCTGGATGAGGCTCAAAGCGGGCGGTACGGTTAAAGGGCGCGGGCGGCTAAAGTATGCGGACCATCTTCAGCTCACGCAGGCGTTCGACGAAGGGCGCGAGCGCCTGTCGCGCGCCCTTTTCGTCTACGTCAAACTCGTTGCAGGTCACGCGCACAAGCTCGTCAATCGTCACGCGCTCGGACGCTTCGATATGCCGCCATAGGTGCGAGCCCGTGCGGTTGAGGCTGTAGTAAAGCAGCGTATCCAGATTCAATAGCACCCCGGTTCCGCCTTCGAGCGGGGTGAACACGGTTTGAGATGATCTCTCTATCTCCATCGGAATAAAAATAAGCCCTAGCCGGACTCTCGCGCAAGCCTTAACCGTATCACAGCCCGCTGTCGAGCATGCGCGAGGCGAGTTCTGCGCGCCCGCGCACGCCGGCCTTTTGATAGACCTTGTCGAGGTGCTTGTTGACAGTCTCGACGCTTATGCTGAGCTGATCGGCAATCTCAAGGTTCTTTTTGCCTCTGAGGCATTCGACGGCCACCTGCGCTTCGCGCTCGGTAAGCCCCCATTCCTGGCGCAGGTGCTCTTGATAACTCGACCACCTCGAAGCGGACCGTTTCACAAGGCAAAGCAGGTAGCCTTCCGGGCCGAGCATCCCCTTGGGCATAAAGGTCGCGTGCAGTTCGTGCGCGATGCGACCTACGGTCACGTCGCGTATGATCGAATCCAGGCTCCGCTCTCCCGTGCGGGCTGTGTCATAACTCGTGTAAAGATCCTGGAATATGTCCCCGGCAAACTCTATTACTGCCGCCACCAGGAGGTGGCCTTCGCGGTTTTCAACCAGCAGCTTGTCAAACGCGCGGTTGTGCCAGACCAGTTGCGCTTCGGCATTCAGAAAGATCGCCCCCTCGTTGATCTCGTCCAGCACTGTCGCCAGGCTGTATAGATTATCGGTTCCGTGTGCGGGCGGCGGCTCAACTGATGCGGATGCGTAAGACCCATGAGCGAACATAGAAGAATTCCTCTTTTTGTGCTTGCCGTTGGGAGGGCGAGACCTGTGTTTGATTTTAAGCAAACTAATCTCACGTTCAGGCAGCGCGACGTTTATTCTAGGGGCAGGGAGGCTGGACAGTTGGCGAGAGCAAAGCGTGAATCAAGCTCGACCCGCCTGGCGTATGGCCCGGCTCGGCTGGCTTCCGTCGGCTCGGTTCACACGGGTCTGAAACAAGCTTCGCGCCACTTATAAGGCACGCCCAGAGGGTTGTCAACACTTTTAATAACCGCGATTGGCCTCACCCGCGCGCCCACCTGCGAGGTGGGTTGCGCCTTACCCGAACGGGTAAGAGGACGGGCAAATACGCTCCTTGGCGGCCCAGGCGCAGGCGGTCCTGGAAAGAACGCATAATTGATACTTTCATAAATATTGCTAACTGGACGGACGGGCGGCGGTGGGACAAGGCCAGCCTGTCGAGTTAATAAAGAGACTAAACCCCGGCCTTCGGGCCGCAGCGAGCGAGAGTACATGGATTCGCTAAGACCCCGTAACCTCACAGACGTGCTTCGTTCCTTGCGCCGGCAGAAGCTGGCGATAATTATCCCCGCGCTGGTTGTCGCAGTAGCCTCGGCCATTGCGATCAAACGCATGCCGAACACTTACGAGTCGTCGACCTTTATCATCGTCGAGTCGGGCCAGAACAAGGATTACTCCGAAATGGACCTCGACCGAAGGCTCGCAAGCATTCAGCAGCAGGTCACAAGCCGCTCGCGTCTGGAAGCGATCATCACCGAAAACGATCTGTTCAAGGCCGAGATCGAGAAGGGCTCGCCGGTTGAAAACCTCGTCGACCGCATGCGCGGAAACATAAGCGTAAGCGTCAATCAGAGCCGCGAAGACTCGACCGACGCCTTTACGATCTCTTACCGCGCGCACGATCCTGAGACCGCGCGCCTTGTGACAGCCGAGCTTGCAAACCACCTGATCGGCGAGAATATGAAGGCGATTGAGTCGCAGGTTTCGGGCGAAGCGGACGTATTGCGCCAGCGGGCCGCGGAGCTATCGGGCGAGCTTCGCCAGCTTGAAGAGAAGACCCCCTGGCTTATGACGCTCAAGGAGGACGTTCCCCTGGCTCCGCCCCCCGGCACAGGCGTGCGCAGCACAGGCCCGTCGCTCGACGCCGTTCGCGCTCAGCAGATGAGCATAGAGGGCCTCAGGGACCAGCAGTACAAGCTACAGCAGCAGATCACAGACGTTGACAGGCGCATAGCCGAGCAGCGGCAGGTCGTCGAGCAGCAGAAGACGACCGCGCCGGTAAGAGACAACCCGACGCTCGGCGCTCTGATTGCCAAGCGCGCAGAGCTTCAAGGCCAGCGCGACAACCTTGTAAACCAGCAAGAGCTTACAGACAAACACCCGCGCGTGATCGCCGTCAACGACCAGATCGCCGCCGTCAATCGCGCCATCAATGAAGCGCGCCAGCAGGGGGGCAATTCTGTTTCGCAAACCCCGGAGATGCGCGAGCTGCGCGCGCTCGAATCCGAGCGCAACCGGCTCAAGACAGAGCTTGAAGTGACCAACCGCGCTGCCGAGCGGCAGATCGCAAACCCGCCGCGCGTGGCCCCGTCCGGCCCTGTCGGGCCGCCCACGTCGCCTGCCTTGCGCGATGTGGGAGCGGCACGCCTCGCTCAGGATTATCTCGGCCTCAAGCAGACGTATAAAGAGACGCTCGCCAAACTACAGAACGCCGAGCTTAAACGCCAGACCATCGGCAGCCAGAAAGTCGAGCAGTTCCGCGTGCTCGACGAAGCATACCTGCCGCAAGTCCCCGTCTGGCCCGACCGCAAGCTGCTTTTTGCCATATCGGTCGGGTTCGGGCTTGTCGTCGGCGCTTTGTTCGCCTTCGTCATAGAGTTCCGCCGCTTCACCTCTATTCAAGATGTCAAAGACGTGGAGCACTACACGCGGCTCCCGCTTCTTGCGGCCATACCTAAGACCGTGACGCCCGTAGAACGCAACCGCGCCGACGCCCGCGTGAGAATGAGACTGGCCTTCGGGATGGTCGCGGCGGTCGTCGCCACGTTCGCGCTTACAGAGATATTGATCATAACAGACCTGTTCGCGCTCTTTGTTAAGAAGTAAAAGAGCATGCCTAAAAACTAGAAAGATCGAGCCATTAGTCATTTAATTCAAACGAGAAAGAACAGGGAGAGATTATGTATCAGGAATTCTACGGACTGCGCGACATACCTTTCAGCCTGGCGCCGGACCCAAGCTATCTTTTCCGCACAGACAGCCTGCTCGAAGTCTTTGCCAACCTCCAGTACGGGATCGAAAACGGCAAGGGGCTCGTCGTCGTCACGGGCGAAGTCGGCACGGGCAAGACGACCATCCTGCGCTCGATGCTTCAATCGCTCGACCGCTCGATCCTCGCCGCTTATATCTTCAACCCGATTCTTTCTACGGGAGAGTTCTTCGACCTCCTAGCGGGCGAATTCCGCCTCAAGCCCCAGGCGTCGAAAGCGGCCATGCTCAGAATGCTCGGCTACCTGCTAATGTCGAGACACGCGCAGGGACTCAGGACAGTGCTCGTCGTGGACGAGGCGCACCTTCTGCCGCACCACCTGCTCGAAGAGATAAGACTGCTCTCTAATTTCGAGACCAACCGCGAAAAGCTTCTTCAGGTTATACTGTGCGGCCAGCCGGAGCTTCACGACCTGTTCGCGCAACCTGAGCTGCGCCAGCTCAAGCAGCGCGTGAGCCTCAAGTGCTCGATCCAGCCGCTCAGCCAGCACGAGACGGCCGAGTATATCGGGTGGCGGTTGAGGGTCGCAGGCGCGCGCGACGAGAACATGTTCGACCCGGCTTCGCTGAGGATGATCCACCAGTTTTCCGGCGGCATACCGCGCATCATAAACAACATCTGCGACAACGCGCTGCTTACGGGCTTTAGCGAGCAGAGCCGCCGCATCACGCGCTCGATCATAGAGGATGTGATAGGCGTGCTCGATTTGACGCCGCTCGAAGTCAGCTCTCCCGTGACCGCCGCTTCGGCCGCCGCGCGCCACGACAGCGCAGGGCGCGAAGCCGTTCGTGCGGCAGAGTCAGGCGAAAATGTCCGCTACATCAGACGCGATGAGGACGACGAGACGACCGCGCGCAAATTCAAGTTTGCGATCAATAACGATTCGATGGGCGAAGAGGTCGCGTTGAAATTCTTCTCGCGCGTTCGCGTCACCAGAAAGTCTTAGTTCCGATCAGCGATTAGAGGCGATTAAATGGGCAGAGTCTACAACGCATTGATGAGAGCCGAGCGGTATAAAGAGACGGAGCGTCCGATAGGCCGCCCCGCTCCGAACGAGGCGTCAAAGGTCCAGCCGGAGAGCAAGGCGCAGCCGGCCGCGGCCGACGCATTCTTAGACTTTGATATAAACCGGCACGTCGACGGGTTTATCTCTCCAAACTTTCAACAGCCGTTCGAGGCGATTGACGCAGAGCCGGTAACGTCGGATTCGTTCGTGCTCGACCAGGCCGTGGCGGAACTGCTGGCCACGATGCCTGAGCCTGCACAGTCGACCCGCCTGCGCGTCGCTCCCGCTCCCGCGCCCCCACAGGTCTTCGAAGAGCCTCGCCAGTCGACAAACGTAGCGACGCTCTCGGTCGATCCGCACCTTGCCGCAATCGCCGGAAGCGACGTTCTCGCCTCCGAGCGTTACCGCACGCTGGCCGTTCGCCTGCTCAATCTTTCGACGCGCCGCAAGCTGAAGACATTGCTCGTCACGAGCGCGCACGCAGGCGAAGGCAAAACGACCGTGGCCGCAAACCTCGCCTGGATTATGGCAAAGCCCGGCGAGCGCCGCGTGCTTTTGATAGACGCTGACCTGCGCTGCCCCTCGATTGCTCGTATGCTCGGCGTCAAACCCGACCGCGGATGGCTAGACGTGGTCGAAGACCGCGCGTCGTTTAAGGATACGGCAGTGCGCCTCGAACCGAACGGGCTTTACGTGCTTGCGGCCTCCGCTTCGAAAGGCGACGCAGGAGAAGCCGAAGAGTATAACTCCGACGGCGCGACTCTTGCTCACGCCCTCACGTCGTCGCGGGTAGAGAAGTTGCTTGAGACCCTGGAGCAGCAATTCGATTTCATAATCATAGATGCCCCCCCCATCCTTCAATTCGCCGATGCGCAGCGTCTGGCGTCAATCGTCGACGGAACGGCGATGGTCGTGCGAGCAACCCACACGCACCACACGGCCGTTACGGACGCTTTGAAGCTCGTGCCCAAAGAGCGCCGCGTAGGCGTGGTGCTCAACCAGGCGCAGACCGGCGAAGAGGTCGCTTATAACAAGAAGAAAAAAGGCGGCGTCAGGTCGCTTTTAAAGAAGGCTCGGTGAGCCGCCTGCTCGAAAGTGGGATGACCCCGAAGTTGCGGTTGTACGAGTGGAGCAACCGGGGAGAGAGTTAAATGAGACGTATTTCTTTGATCGCATCAGAAACTGTGCTGCTCCTGTTCGCGGGGCTTGCGGCGGCTTACGCGCGCGTGGGGTCGGACGCTCCGTGGGAGGTCGTATACAACCGTGGCTGGATAAAGCTGCTGATCGTAACATCGGTCATACAGTTTGTGTTCTATCTCTTTGACCTCTACGATCTTCCGGCGACCAGAAGTTACCGCCGTGTCCTTATCAATCTCGGCAAGTCGCTCGGCGCGGCTACGGTCCTGCTCTCAATCCTCTTTTATGCCGTCCCGACGATGGAACTGGGTCGCGGCGTCTTTCTGGTCAAGCTCGCCATCACGTTTATCACAGTCGCCTTGTGGCGGATAGTCGTTGCCTGGAGCCAGGGCCACCCGCAGATCGGCATACGCGAGCGGGTGATGATACTCGGTTCGGGCGAACAGGCGGTCGAGATCGCACGCGCTACGCTTGAGCGGCACAACGCTGGGTTTCACGTGGTCGGCTTCGTCGACAACCGGCCTGAGCTTGTCGGCAAGAGCCTTATAAACCCGTCCGTGCTCGGGTTGACCGAAAACATAACGCAGCTTGTCGAAGCGCATCACGTAGACCGAATCGTCGTGGCCGTAGAAGACCGGCGCGGCAAGTTCCCCACCGAAGAGCTTTTGAACCTGACGTTGAGCGGGCGGGTCGCCGTCGAAGAGAGCGCCTGCTACTACGAGCGGCTGACGGGCAAGATCGCGACAGAGATGCTGAGGCCGAGTTGGCTGATCTTCTCAAGAGGCAGCCGATTCTCGGATGTGGCGCACCACCTTCGTCGCGTGATAAACGTGATGCTCGCGGCGCTGGGGTTCGCGCTTTCAGTGCCGATCATGGCAATCGTCGCCGTCGCGGTCAAACTCGACTCGGCAGGCCCCGTCTTTTACACGCAGGAGCGCGTAGGCAAGAACGGCCGCAGGTTCAAGATAATCAAGTTCCGCTCGATGACCGCGGGCGCGGAGAAGAATTCCGGCCCCGTCTGGGCCGAAGCCTCCGACCCCCGCGTTACGCGAGTCGGTCGCATTATCCGCAAGCTCCGCTTGGACGAGTTGCCGCAGTTTATAAATATACTCAGAGGCGACATGAACTTCGTCGGCCCGCGACCGGAACGGCCGGTATTCGTAGACCGGTTGAGCGCGGATATACCCTATTACACGCAGCGCCACCTGGTGAAGCCGGGGCTTACGGGGTGGGCGCAGATCAAGTTCCCTTACGGCTCGTCGGTCGAGGACTCTATCGAAAAGCTCAGGTTCGACCTCTACTACATCAAGAACCAGTCGTTCAGGCTGGACGCAATCATAATCTTTGAAACGGTCAAGACCGTTCTATTCGGTCGCGGCGGGAGATAGGCCGGCAGAGTTAAGCGAGGAGAGTATCGATGAAAAGCCTGACTAAAAAGGTGATGAGCTTTGTGGCGGCGGCGATGATAGCTGTCTGCGCGGGGCAGGCGATTGCTTCGGCCCAGACGCAGGAGGACCGCCCGCGCCGAGCTTCTGAGAAAATATCCGAGAAGGATTCAAAGACTTCGTCAGCCGCCGCCGCTTTAGAGCAGGCAGACCCTGCGGAAGAAGCGGCGATACAGTCTCAGATCAGCTCTGTCTACGAGGGCTTTTATAACTCTTACAGGCTGGGGCCGGGCGACGTGCTCGGAATCTATGTCGAAAAGCACCCGCAGGACTCTGTTGATCGCACGGTCGTCTCGCCCGTGGGCCAGGTCTATTACCCGCTGCTCGGAAACGTGACGGTCGTAGGCAAGACGGTCCCGCAGATACAGGCGCACCTGACGGCGGCGGTCTCCGAGTTCATCAAAGACCCGCGAGTGACCATAGCGCTGCTTGAAGCGCACAGCGCAAAGATCGGCGTGCTCGGCGACGTGCGCCACCCCGGGGTCAAGATATTGACTCGCCCCATGCGCGTGCTCGACATCATAAGCGAAGCCGGCGGAATATCGGAAACCGGCAGCGGCAGCAACGTCTCCGTGCTTCGCCAGTTCGAAGACGGGCGCGTGCAGATGCTGAAAGTCGACGTGAAGAAGATTTTGAAGGGCAAGGCCAACCCTGAAGAGAACATATACCTCAGGGCGGGCGATACCATCATAGTACACGGCAATACTTTCAAGAAGCTGGGCAAGATAACAAGCATGTTAGGTGTCACGAACTTCATCTCGTTTCTCTCGCGAGGGGGAACGCAGTAGAGCCTTAGCCGGAGAGTGGACCGGCCCGAAGGACTCGAACGACGTGGCAGGCATTCCGCACAAAGAATGATAGATCGAGGGGTCCCCTAAATGGCAAAGCCTATATTTAGTTCCTCTGAAGATATGGGAGCCGCTGACGTTCAAACCGAATACCGACGCAGCCCTTTAGCGGTTCTTGTCAGCACCAGATTGCGTGACAAGGGATTACGGCAGGTCGATTTCTGTCGCCAGACAGGGTTCGATCAAGGTCTGTTGTCAAAGATTTTGTCGTCGGTGGTAAACACGCTCAACGTCGAGACGGCGCTCAAACTGGCCGATGGGTTGAACGTCCCGCCAAGCGTTGTCTTTGAGGTCATAGGCAAAAAAGAGGTGGACGAGCTGCTCAGGCGGTTCTATTCGAACTCCGGCGCGGGAACGAGCGTCGTCTAGCCGAAGCCGGAAAGCGGTGTCAAATCGAGGGGCGAATTCCGCGCGGCGGACCGACCCGTCATCTCACCCGAAAAGCTAACTCGCCATATGGTAAGAGCCTGAATCCGTATGCGTGATCAATCGCTGCAACGACTCGGAAAAGATCGCCCCGTCTTCTACCGTCAGCTTCAATTTCCTCAACTCGTGCTCGATCAGGCGGCGGTTATCGCTCACAAGCGAATCGCTTATCCCAAGCAGCCGCGCTATCTCGATCTGTGACGGGCCCTGCGGGTTATAATAGCAGTGCCAGAGCGTATGCAGCAGCCGCTGGTATCGCCGCTCGTTGTTATTGACCGCGTGCTTGAGCGAGCGGAGGAACTCGTCGGCAAGGCAGGCCGTCTGCCGGTTCTGCTCTTCGCGCAGCAACAGCGCTTCGGGCGTCGCCCGCGTGTCGCTCGGGTCGCGGCGCAAGACCGACCCGCTTGAGCCTGCGCTCAGCTCCTCGTCGAGCGACGCGACGTTGTAATCCTGTAGCGGTATCTTTGCCAGCACAAGCTGGCGAATGGTGCGCACGTCCGCGGGTGAATCTATCGCTTCAAAAACTTCGACTATCAAACTCTCAAGGTCCGGGTTCGAGATTATCAGTTGTGACGACCCCGACCTGCCCACGACGCGCGTGTCGCGCCGTCGCATGGGGACCGTTTTGAGCATTTCCGAAAAATGGCCTGAGTCTCGGACCGCTTTTGATCCGGGCCAGCTTCTCAGACCGAAGACTTGATTGACCATGCGCCTTCGTTTTAGCTTGCCCGGTTCCTGTAGGTCTTCGGCCAGCTCGTCGAGGGCCTCAAGATCGGCGTCGGCTTCCGAAAGAAGTCGCGGCGCGGTCTGCTTTTGCAACTCGCCGTCGGGTTGTGATTCTTTCTTAGCTTTAGGAGGGCGGCCCCGCCGCCGTGGGGCAGATTGTGCCGCATCGCCCGTTTCTTCAGGCTCGCCAAACCTGCGAAAGCGGCCGCTCGTCTTTAGCAGCGAGCTTACACGGCGGGCCATCCTGAAAGATTCCGGGTATCGCTTGCGCAGCCGCGCACCCACCATGTTCGGGATTTCGATGTGCGCAAGCTCGTTGTCTATGTCGCTGTTCGTGTATCGATTGGCCTTGTAATGGTCGAACCGCCGCTTTTGAAAAAGCTCTATGAACAGCTCCTGCGTCAGGTCTGCGTTGATCTCTATCTGTGAGGTTACGGCCGCCCCGTCAATTGCGAAGTGTAGAGGACGAACCGCCGCGTGTCCGGATATAAGCTGATACAATCCATTCCACAGCCCTTCTACGTCTTCTTCCGACAGCAGATCAGCCCACTTTGTATCGGCCATCTGTCAATCTCCCACTTAAAGCCCGATCCTAACCCGAAACGTTCGAGGAATCTCGACCGGCGCGGTCTTTGAGCCGCGCTTCGCCTTTTGTACTAATACAGGCTAGCGGTTAAACCAGACAAGATCCCGAGAGGGCGAATTCTGAAACGCGTCCGGGCTAAATTACCCGTAAAGGCTGATTCAAAACTTTGGAGGCAAAACAGGTCGGGAGCGCGCGTCAGCTCTAATCTTGCTCGGCCTATCGCATTTGAAGGCGAAACGACCCGGCAAGCTTAATCGAGCGGGCTTCGCCAATCCAGGCACACTTATACCACCCTTTACGGGGAATGTGAAGACTTTAATAACCCGGGCGGTTCGGGCCTGGAATTGTTGAGGCTTTAGGCATTTCACTCCGGTTGAGAGGATTTTTGATGGCAGAGGCAGTTGATGCATATAGCAGAGCCCCTTTTCTGGGTATCAATCGCAGCAATTCTCTACACATACGCGGGCTACCCGCTCGTCATATGGATAGTCGGGCGCGTGCGCACGCGAAGCGTCAACAAAGGCGAGATCACGCCGCGCGTTTCGGTCGTCATCGCCTGCCATAACGAGGCGGGCAGGATCGAAGCGAGGATCGCAAACATACTAGAATCCGACTACCCCCCCGACCTGCTTGAGACAATCGTGGTATCGGACGGCTCGACGGACGAAACCGTCGCTTCGGCCCGCCGTCTCGCAGGAGGCCGCACACGCGTATTCGGTTACGAGCGCCGCATGGGAAAAGCCACAGCGCTCAACGTCGGTATGGAGATGGCCACGGGCGACATCGTCGTCTTTGCGGACGCGCGGCAGTCGTTTGACCCGCGCGCCATAAAAGAGCTTGTAGCCAATTTCGCCGACACATCGGTCGGCGCGGTGTCGGGCGAGCTGATGATCGACAACCGCGACAACTCGTCGGTGAGCGCGGGCGTAGGGGTCTACTGGGAATACGAGAAGTGGATAAGAAAGAGCGAGAGCCGGTTCAACTCCGTCATCGGGGCAACGGGCGCGATCTACGCCATACGGCGCGAGCTTTGGAAGCCGCTTCCGGCTTCGACCATCCTCGATGACATCTACACGCCTATGCAGATTGCGCTCGGCGGTCGCCGCGTGATATTCGAGGAGCGCGCGCTCGCATACGATTACCTCGACTCGACCACATCGCGCGAGTTTTCGCGCAAGGTCCGCACCCTGACGGGCAATTACCAGTTGTGCCAGTTGATGCCCCGGCTGCTCCTGCCGACCTCCGCGCTGCTTTTCCAGTTCTACTCGCACAAGCTTTTGAGGCTTGCCGCGCCGCTCTTTTTCCTGGTCCTGTTTTCGGCAAACGTCTTTGTCGTGGCGACTCTCGGAATCACCGAAGGGTTCGCTTTGAGCGCAAACGGGCTGCTTTACCAGGCGAGCCTCGCCTCGCAGGTCGCCTTTTACGCGAGCGTGCTGGCGGGCGGGTGGTTGTCGAGGCACAATCGCAAAGTCCGCCTGCTCAATTTCGCGTACGTATTTTCGATGATGAACGCGGCCGCGCTCGTCGGCCTCTTCTACTTCATACGCGGCAAGCGAGACATATGGGCCGTCAACCAGAGGGTGAAGGCCGAAGGGTGAAGCCTGACCCCGTCGGTTAAGAGTTATGGCGAGCGCGTACACAGAACCATTCGACCTTGAGCTGAGCGGCGACATCGACAAAGCGGCTGCGCGGCCCCGCCGCCGCCGGCTGCCGCTGATGCTTATAGGGGCCGCCGCGCTCACGCTAATCTTCGTGACGCAGGTGCTCCAGATCATCCCGCCGATCAGGGACCTCTCCATAGCCAAGTTTGTCGTGCTCGTCGTTGCGCTCGTCTTCTTGCAGTCGCGCGAAGCTATCAACTCGCGCGTGCGAATCAGCGCCATCCCGCAGCTAAGAAACCTGCTCCTGATGCTCGTGATTGCGACCCTGCTTGTCCCCATCTCGTTCTGGCCTTCGGGCAGCCTTGATTATATCGTCGACATCTACACCAGGAACATAATCATAGTCTACCTGCTCGTTCAGGCGGTCAGGACCAACCGCGACGCGCGAGTGGTCGCGGGCGCGCTCGTCGCGGGGTGCTCGGCGCTCGTGCTTGCGATGCTGCTCCGCTTCGGGCCGCTTGTGACAAACAAGTTCGAGCCGGGGCGGGTATCTGTCGGCGGCACTTATGACGTGAACGATCTGGCGCTGCTTTTCGTCATCACAATACCGTTCGCCTTCTTCATGTTGAAAGACGCCAGGTTGCCGGGCCGCGTGCTGCTGATAGCCGGAATCGGGTTGATGCTAGCGGGTATGGTCAAAACAGGCTCGCGCGGTGGGTTTTTAGGCCTGATCCTTATCAGCAGCCTGATCTTTATCAGGGGCTCAAAACAGATGCGCAAGTACACGCTGATGACGATGGCCGTCGGCGTGCTGCTCTTTTTGTGCTTTGCGCCGAAGACTTACTGGGACCGGATCAGCACAATCTACAACTACAAGCAGGATTACAACTTCAACATGAAAGAAGATAATAGCCGGCTGATGATCTGGGGGACCGGCATTAGAATCTTCTTTACTTACCCGGTGACGGGCGTAGGGATCGCGGGGTTTCAGCACGCGCACAGAAAGTTCGCTCAGACGGAGCTGACGATCTCGCCGCACAACACATTCCTCCAGGTCGCGACAGAGCTTGGCATATTCGGGCTGATCCTTTTCGTCTGGATAATCTTTACATCGATTCGGACCGCGCGCCGCGCTCGCCGCCGCGCGCGCGCGGGCGACATAGACCCTGACCTGTTCTGGTTCGCGTCGGCGGTCGAGGTCAGC